>NZ_JBVKBE010000011.1:233135-276757 GCF_055657325.1 Streptomyces sp. NPDC107562
ACCGTTTAGAAGAAGCCGCTGATGGAGTCCGGCGGGGGATGGGGGGGGGCCCCCCCCCCGCCGGGGGGAGGGGGGGCGAATCTCCATCCCCCGCGGCGGTTTCGGATCGGGGCCCCGTGCCGGGTCAGAGCTCCCGGTAGTAGTAGGTCACCGGGAACGGGGTGCAGCCGAGACTCTCGTACAGTGCTCGGGCGGGCGCGTGGAAGGCGTCCCCGCCGGTCCCGATCTCGACGGACCGGGCTCCGAGCGTCCGCATCTGCGCGAAGGCGTGCTCGCAGAGTTCCGTACCGAGGCCGTGCTGGCGGTGTCCGGCGGCGACGGCGAGGTGCGTGACGCTGCCGGTTCCGCGGGTCGGTTCGACGCTCCACGCCACGTAGCCGACGATGCCTTCGTCGGATTCGGCGACCGCGACGTAGGCGTGCCGCTCGGGGGCATGGAGTTCGGTGATCTGCTTGCGGTAGTCGCCGCGCCAGTCGTCGTGCAGGCCGGCGAAGACGACGTCACCCACCAGAGGCCGGAAGGAGTCCTCGTAGAAGGGCCGGAACGTCTCGGTGGTCAGTGCGATGAGGGTCGCAAGGTCGTCCGGGACGAACGCGCGAATGGGCATGGAAGTGTGCCTTTCAGGCTGAGGGAGAACAGGGCATGACCGGCCCGCTCAGTCCGTCAGTCGGCGGTGAGCGGGTCCCTCAGAGGCGGGTACGCGCGGCGGCAAAACATTCCATGGCCCGCATCATAGCGGCCGGCAGCGCCACATCCGTGAGCTTGTGAAGGGCCTCACACGGACATGGCACGGGCACGCGCCGGCGGCGCCGGCGCGTGCCCTGACCACTGCCTCAGCCTGACGTGTCGTCGAGGAAGGTGACCGTTTCCGTGAGTTCCGCGCGGCCCGTTCGCGGGTCGCGTGCTGTCGGCTCCTCGAACCCGATCGACATGCCGCAGAAGAGCATCTGGTCGTCGGGCGGGGACACGACCTCTGCGACGGTCTTGTGGAACTTCGCCCACGCCATCTGCGCACAACTGTGCAGTCCTTCACCGCGCAGCAACAGCATCACGCTTTGCAGGAACATGCCGACGTCGGACCACTGCGGTCGCCCGAGGGTGCGGTCGATGTAGCAGAACAGTGCGGCGGGAGCACCGAAGCACTCCCAGTTCGCCGATGCGGCCCTCTGGCGCGCTTCGAGATCCTCGCGACGGATGCCGAGCGCACCGTAGCGCTGCTTGCCGAAGGCCGATCGACGCTCGGCGTAAGGCGACTTGAGTTCCGACGGGTACTGCTCGTACTCGGGTTCGTCCCATTCGTCGCCGGCAGCCAGCCGCTCCCCCGCACGCTTCTTGAGTTCCTCCAGGGGGCTGCCGGTGAGCACGTAGGCGTTCCACGGCTGGAGGTTCGACGCGGAGGGGGCCCACGCCGCGGTCGACATCACGCGTTCCAGCACCTGTCTGGAGACGGGACGATCGGTGAAGCTGCGTACCGCCCGTCGACTAGCGACCGCCTCATAGACATCCACGAACAACATCTCCTGCTCGAGTAGCACGATCATCGTTACAACTGCAACCGTATCACTCGATACGATTCCGTCTGCAACTTTGCCAGTTGGGCCCACCAGCCCTCGGCCCCGGCGCTGACGTCGCGTCAAGAGACGCTCCGGGACGCACTCTCACGGCCGCCTGCCACCAGGCACGAAGGAGCAACACCCGCACTACACAGCGATCTGCGGCGAGTCGCCGCCTGCCGGTTCCCCACACCTGCGCCGAGGAGTTGGCGCCGGCGGAGCCCTTCCCGATCGGCGCTCCGATATACGACCTCATGATCCCTTCATGACCGACTTCGCTGCGATTTCCCTGGCCTGGGCGATCGCGTCTGCGAAGGCACGTTTTAGGGCGGGTTGCAGGGCTGCGGCGGGAGCGCCGTGACTGGCAGACTGTGCGCCACCTGGGGTGGGGGAGATCGTGGTGCCGGATCAGCTGACCGTCCGCCGCATACTCGGGGACCAGCCGTTCGCCGAGATCGGCCGGCCCGTGTGGGCGGTGTCCGACGCGCGTCACGACTGTGTCGTCGCGGCCGGTGACCTCGGACACGTCATGTGGCGGGGGACGGGCCACTGGCTCAGTCACCGGATCGGCGTGTACGACGCCGGCACGCTCCGTCCGCGCCACGTCGTCGTTTCCCGCTACTCCGTGTGTGCCATCGAGCCGCACCCCGAGCTGCCGCTCGTCGCCGTCGGCACCGGCCGCTACGACGGCACGTGGGACTTCGAGGGACAGCTGCTCCTGCTGCACCTGGAGACCGGGCGCGTGACGAACCTGCTGAGCAAGAGCCGCCAAGTGCGCCATCTGCGCTGGCTGGAGGACGGCAGGCTCGCGATGATGCTGTCCCCCGAGGACAAGGACGGCGGCTTCCGCAAGGGGTTCGAGTGGGCCGTCGAGGCGGACGACTGGCTGTCCGCTCCGGCCGGTCTGGTCGACCCCGACCACGCACGCCATCCGATGGTCGAGAGCGGGCTCCTGTACGACCCGCGCGTGGAGGACACGCTCGCGCGGCTGACGGAGGGACGGTGGCGGCGGCGGGCGGAAGTGCGGGACCTGGCGGTGCTGGCCGACGGCCGGGTGCTCGCCACCGGCCGGCACACGGACCTCGAGTGCTGGGATCCCTCGGGCGCCCTGACGTGGGCTCTTCCTGCGGACGGGGAGGGAAGCGTCCGGGTCGAGGCGGCCCCTGACGACATGTCGGCGTGGGTGACGTACCGGGGTTACCGGCGCGACGAGGAAGCGGGTCGCCTCATCGACCGCGCCACCACTGTTCGGCGGATAGCGACGGCGGACGGCCGTGGGGTGGACTCCGTGGACGTGCCGGCCGCCCCTTCCCTGTGCGCGACGGAAGAAGGCTGGCTCGCCCTGCGCCCGCAAGGGACCGGCACACACGCCGCGGTGCTCCTCTCCCCCACGCACCGTGAGGCGGCACGTCTCGACATCGCCACCAGCCACTCCAACGTCCCGGCACCGCGCGTCAGACACAGCGCCCGTCTGCTGTACGTGGACGGCCCCGGCCCGGGCGACGACGCGCCGTGGATCCACGTCATCGATCCTCCCGGCGCCCACGGCCCCGCCGCCGCACGCCCCCTCTTCCCGTTGCGCTGGGACCCGGAGTCCCCGATCCGGCCCTCGTACGGCCCCGCCGTCGAGCTGACACACACGCTCATCCACGCGGGCCGCGCGTACGAGCAGGGCGCCACCTACCAGGACGCCCGTGAGGGCACCTACGTCGTCAGCCGTCGGCTGCCGGACGGAGAGGCACGCTGGGTGTACGGCACCGACAAGCCGCTCGCCGATCTCGACGGCGACGAGCGGAGGCTGTACGTCGTGTACCTCACCGGTGAGGTGGAGGTCCTCGACACGGCGACGGGCGAGGTGCGAGCCCGCCACACCCTGCGCGCCCACGGCCACCCGGTCACGCCGGTGTCCGCGTCGTACCGGGCGGACCGACAGCGGCTGGTCGTGGGGACGGTGGACGGGCGGATCCTGGACTGCGCGGTCAGCGGGGGTTTGCCGTCGTCCGTCTGAGCTGGTCGGGCGTCGGGCGGGCTCGCGAGCTCCCCCAGGTTCAGGCGGGGACCACGTAGGGGAAGACGTCGGTCCGCTGGTCGTCGGCGACCGCGGGGGTGAGTCCGGAGGGCACGCCCGTGTTGGTCACCAGGGACAGCATCGCTTCGGGTGCGTTGTCGGCGTGGGTACGGCCGTTGCGGGTGGCGAAACCGAAGCTGGCAGGGGTTCCGATCTCGTAGGGCAGGACGTCGGGAAGCAGCTGCCGGGCCACGGTCCGGCCGTAGCCGGAGGGGTCGGCCGAGGTCCCGGTGGCCGCCACGACGGCGGCGACCTGCTCCGCGATGAGCCGACCGTCGGCCGCCGCGTCCTCGGAGGGATGCCGGGTGTTGGCGGGGTTGGAGAAGTCCGTGTCGTCGGGCCAGAAGATCGGCCACATCATCGGGTGTCCCGCGCGGTTGATCTGCCGCCACCCGCCGGCGTCCGTGGCCAGTTTGGTGGCGCACCACACCCCGGCACGGGCCCCTGGCCGCAACTGCGCGTGCTCGTGGGAGACCTCCAGCACGATCGTCTCGACGGTGGTGCCGGCAAAGCTGTTCTGGGCTTCCTGCGGGTGCCAGGCCGACAGGTCCGCAGCGGCCCCTGTGGCAACTGCGCCATTGACGACCGCCAGCAGCGACAGGTCGATGTAGAACGGGTCGGCGACACGCCCCGCCCAGACTCGGGTGGAGTCGGCCTCGGCCGTCTCGCCGGTGCGTCCTTCCAGCAGCACTTCGCCGTCGGCGGCGTCCTCACGCGCCTCTTCTCCGGTCAGCATGTGCAGGCGGAGGGGCTGACGACCGTCGGCGTCGGGTTCGGCGAAGGAGAGCCGGTAGGTCAGGGACTCGAACTCGGCGCCGTCGAAGTGTGCTTTGAACTCGTAGCGCGCCTCGGGGTGGAAGCCCGGTTCGGCGTAGGCGCCGGTGATGTTCGAGTTGACGTCGACGACGAAGACGGTGCTGTTCTCGCCAGGAAAGACGTACAGGTCGTCGATGAACAGCTGGCCGCTCTGAGCCGCGAGGGGGGTGTCGAGATGATGGGACATGAGAGGTCCGTTTGGTGTGCGATGTCGATCAGGGCAGACGCCGGAGCGCGAGATTTACCCGCTCCCACTCTCAAATGCTAGTTCGACAGGGAGGAGTCCGCATGTCGGCAGTGGCGGGGGCGCGGGGGCACTCGTTGCGTTCTTTCGCATCCAGGACGGAACGGAAACGGAAGCCACCGAGAACTGTCCCTGAAATGCGTCCTTTCAAAAGCAGTGGCCCCCGGCGCATTATGGGAGCGCGCCGGGGGCATGCGGGGGTTTCTTTCCTTCCGCACGCCTTCGACGTGCGCGCTCGAACGTGCGGCCGGTTCTCCGGGCGCACGCGAACGACCTGGGAGGAAGACTCTCCGGTCAATTCCTCCCAGGTGTTCTGGTGGTGCAGTGATGCGGTGGTGCGGTGGTGCTTAGGCCGCCGCGAGGCGGCAGGCGTTGTCGGCGATGAGCGGCGGGACGGACGACACGTTCATGAGGAGAACGCGGCACAGGAGCCGGTCGGCCGGCAGGCCGGAACCACCGACCGTGCAGGCGAGGTTGGTGTCGGTGCTGGAGAAGCCCAGAGCGGCCAGGTAGGCCGTGCAGTCGCTGGGCGTGGCCTGCGCCGCGGGCGCGGCCACGACGGTCATGCCACCGATCGCCACCGCGGCGACGGCCGCCGCGGCCAGTCGAGCACGAAGGGGACGCCTCATTGTTCCTCCTAGGTGAGCGGAAATCCCGGAAGAGGACCTTCGGGATTAATCCGTAAGGTAGGGGAATCCACCGGCACCGAGAAATAGGGGTGGAGCGGAAGAGGTCCGCCCGACCGGTTATCCCGTAGGAAACCGGCCGCTTAAAGGACCTCAGGTGCGACTGCTTGTCGTGCAATGCGGTACGGCTGAGACTCTGCGGATACGAGAGGCAGTCAGCCGATCGGGGGGCGCGCACGAAAGGGCGTGAAACCGTCAGACACGGTCAACCGGGCACCTCTTTCACGCATGGCAGATTGACCAGATATGGTATGCCGTTGGCACAGTCCAATGGGCTTCTCCGTAAACCGTCCCGCGTTTTCAAACTTCGATAAACGGGCGCATTCGGAGCGGCCGACAAACAAAGGGCAGCAATGAGCGCATCCGCTGTCCGAGATATCCGCCCGCCGGTCTCCGGTGGTGCACCGGCGGCCCGGACCGGCGCGGGCATCCGCCGGGGCGGCGTAGGAACAGCACGCACCCCTCCGCGAGGCAAGATCCCGGTGAACCGGGCCGAGGAGGAGCTTGTTCGGCGCGCGGAACAGGATCGTCCTCGCTCCCGGCGACTCCCGGTCCATGCGCCTGATCCCCGAGAAGTGCGACGGCTACTGCCGGGGTGTGGACGGTCGGGACGGACCCGACCTGGCGTGCCAGGGGTGCGGGAGGGCTGTTGCCACGCGCATGGACGACTGCGGAACGTGGCAGACGGTGTGGCTCGAACCCGACGCGGTCACACGCCGCCCTTCTGGGCTCCCGGCCGCTCCTCCTCCGGACTGGGACGATCTGGAACACGCGGAGCATCGCGTCCCACCCGTCGAGCCCGACGGGTCGTGGAGCCGGCGCTGGGAGGCGGCCCGGCCCGGGAGCCAGGTCCGTAGGGCCGGCCGGTCACCACGGCCTCGTCCTGACATCCTCCTGGTCCCGCGTCATCCCCTCACGGGGGCGCCCTGGCGCGAGCCAGGCTTTGAAGGGCCCGTGGTGCCGCTCGACAGCGGGGTCTGGGCGTACCTTGCCCATCCGGAGCCTCCCAGAAGGGGTCCTTCGCGACGATTACCCCCTGCCGCCGCGGCCCTGGTACTTGCTGACACCCGACCGCCGCGCCTTCGACGACCCCCTGGTCGGGCTGCCTGCCGTGCGCTCCCGCGGCTGCGCAAGTACCACGACGCCTCCCTCCAGGCCGTTTCGTCTGCGCCAGCGGGCTGACCGACGGAAGACGTGGGCGATCCGGTCGACCTGGGGGCCTCTGATACGTCAGGTCGTGCGGCAATCGATACTGGGGACCGGACCACTCAGGCACTCGTTGCAAACCCGGTACGACGCCCTTTCTCACAGGAGACTGCTTCATGAATGACCGGCCCTTGACGCTCATGGCGGTGCACGCCCATCCCGACGACGAGGCCACCGGCACAGGAGGGGTCCTCGCCCAATACGCGGCCGAGGGCATCCGCACGGTCCTGGTGACGTGCACCGACGGCGGCTGTGGAGACGGGCCAGGCGGGGTCAAGCCAGGCGATCCCGGGCACGATCCGGCGGCTGTCGCCCTGATACGACGTCAGGAACTCAAGGCGAGCTGCGAAATCCTGAACGTCAGCCACCTGGAGACCCTGGACTACGCCGACTCCGGGATGATGGGCTGGCCGACCAATGACGCCCCCGGATCCTTCTGGCGGACCCCCGTGGAGGAGGGCGCCGCCCGACTGGCAGAACTCCTGCACCGCTACCAGCCGGATGTCGTCGTCACCTACGACGAGAACGGCTTCTACGGTCATCCGGACCACATCCAGACCCACCGCATCACCATGGCGGCGCTCGGCATGACGACGTTGACACCCAAGGTGTACTGGACGACGGCACCCCACTCCATGATGCGGCGCTTCGAGCAGGCCATACGCGAGTTCGGCACGGACGAGCCGGCGTCGGACGCGACGCCGACCGCCGGGGCCGTCGATGACACTGCGACGGCCGCGGACACCGCGGCAGTCGAGATCGGACTCCCCGACGAGGAGATCACCACCTGGGTCGACACCACCGCGTTCGCCGGCCAGAAACTCGACGCGCTCGCCGCACACGCCAGTCAGGGTGACAACATCTTCTTCCTCAGAATGGGTCAGGAGCGGTTCGCCGAACTCATGGGCGTCGAAACCTTCCTGCGAGTCCAGGACACCACCGGAGCAGCCACACCCGAGAACGACCTCTTCGCCGGGCTACGCTGACCCGCCCCCGCCGGGCCTCCCGGAGCGGTGCCGGGGCGGGCGCGGGGCCAGTGCCGCGCGCAGCGCAGGGGTGAGGACGCGGCGGACCTCGGACGGGGTGAGGGCGGCGGGCGTGGGGAGGGGATTGAGGTAGCGCGTGTAGATCAGTCCGCCGAGGATGGTCACTGCGGCCGTGGCGCGTGCGGTCGCGTCCCGGCCGCCGAGAAATTCACCGAGCCGGGCCAGCAGCTCGCGTTCGAGGTATTCCCGTATGACGTCGGCGGCCTCGTCGCCCTGGGCGGTGAGCTCACGGAAGTCGGCGTCCTCCCACAGGCCCGTCACCGCGTCGATCAGTCGGCCGGGGAGGGTGGCCGGGTCGCCGCCCAGGACGTCGTCCGCCGCCAGCGCGTGGGCGCACTGGACTCGCATCACGTCCGCGAACAGGCCTTTCTTCGAGCCGAAGTGGTAGGCGATCAGCGCCGGGTCGACCCCGGCGGCCCCGGCCACCGCGCGGACGGTGGTGCGCTTGTAGCCGCGCTCCAGGAACAGCGCGCGGGCCGCGATGACGAGCGACTCGCGGGTCGGCGGGTTGCCGCGAGGGCGGCCACGGGTGCGGGCAGGCGCGGCGACGGCGATATTCATCAGCATTGAGCGTGCGTTTCGTGACCGGCACCGTCAAGGGCGTTCCGAGATCCGTACGAAGGGATTGCCCGACACCATGCGAATCGCAGTCTTCGGCGCGAACGGGCCGACCGGCCGTCACCTCACCGACCAGGCTCTCGCCGGCGGACACGAGGTCGTCGCGGTGACCCGCCGCCCCGGCTCACTCACCCGGCGGCCCGGGCTCACCGTGGCCGTCGCCGATGCCACCGACGCGGCGGCCGTCGACGCCGCCGTCGACGGGACCGAGGCCGTCCTGTCGGCACTGGGCGCGCGCTTCAGCAAAGAGACCGTCAGCACGTACTCGGCGAGCGCGACCGTCATCACCGGGGCCATGGCGCGCCATGGCATCAAGCGGCTGCTGGCCGTCAGTTCCAGCATCGCCGACCCGAACTGGCGTCCCACCGGCGCGCACTTCTTCAACCATGTGCTCGACCCGTTGGTGAATCGACGCCTCGGCCGCACCCTTCACGAGGACATGCGCCGCATGGAAGCCGTCATTCGCCGGTCGGACCTCGACTGGACCCTGGTCCGGCCTTCGGGCCTCTTCGAGCATCCGGCGGTCACGGACTTCCACACCGCCGAGAACAGCGCGGACGGCGTCTTCACCGCCCGCGCCGACCTCGCCGCGAGCATGCTGCTCGAGCTGAAGGAGCGGCGGTACGTCCGGACGGCCATGGGCGTCATCACTACGGCAGTGAAGCCGAGCATCGCCAAGCTGATCTGGAACGAGGGCGTGAAGAAGAAATGAGCCCTGGCCAAGCATCGCGCGCGACCTACTCTGACCGGCGCTGATTCCCTCCGCCCACCCCCCTCAGGAAGCAAGGAGCGGCAAATCCAGGAGCTTCCGAGCCGTGGCCCGGACAGGATGTTCTCCGTGAACAACGTCCACCACATACTGTGCGGGCTCGCTGCCAACACGGCACTGCCGTCGGGGTTGGTCGACCGGCTGATCGCGGTCGCGGACGCCGAGATCGCTGAGCACCTCGCTGGTCGCCCGCACCTCAGCCATGCGCAGGCGGTGGCGTTGGCCTCGCGCGACGAGGAGAGCGCTGTACGGCTCGTCCACGAGGGCAGGTTGAAGGCCGCTGACATCGACCCGATGACACAACCTCATGCGGCCCTCGCACTGTTGGACGAGGGTGGTGGCAGCCCGGAGTGGGCGCGCCTGTTCGCCACAGACCCGGTCGTTGGGCGACGGGAGAAACTGGCTGCCTGCCCCGGCCTCCCGTCCGATGTGGTGGAGACACTCGCGGCGGACCCAGACGTGCGAGTGGTCACAGAACTCGCGTGGTGGGCCACGCCGGAAGTGGCCGGCAGGCTCGCGGAGCATCCTCACGCCGAGGTCCGCCGCGCGGTGGCGGCCAACGAGGCGACACCTCCGGTGATCCTGAAGGCACTGATCACCGGCATGGGGTTGCCTCCCGCGCGGTGGTGTCTGGTCTGCGACCGCGAAGAAACGCCGTTCGTACACGATCCGGATTGCCCACGGCCGAACTGCGATCTCCTGCCGGGAGCGGCCTGCGATGGCTCCCATGAGTCCACCGTCCACGACATGCAACAGGCGGCACTACGGAATGGGGCGACGCCCACGGAGGCCGCCTCGGGCTTCGTCGACCATTCTTCCGTTCTTCTGCGTTCGGCACTCGCTGCCCGCCCGGATCTTCCCTCGGAGGTGTGCCGGCGACTCGCCGCGGACCCAGTTCCCGGTGTCCGAGCCACCCTTGCCGAGAATCCGGCGATCGACGACGCCCTCATGTCGGTTCTGGCCGACGACCGCGGTCACGATGTGCGGCGCAGGCTCGCGCACAACCCGCGCGTGCCACTCGACGTGCTCCGTGACCTGGCCGGCGCCACCAAGATCGGCGCCGCTCTGCTGCCTCGGCTAGCAGCGGCGACTGCCGCCGAGGTTGAAGATCTGGCTCATTCCCCGAACCCGACCCTACGGATGCTCCTGGCCCAGCGACGCGATCTCCCGAACGAGATCCGCGACGCGCTGGCCACCGACCCCGACGCGAAAGTCGTCAAGTCCATCGCCACGCATCCGGGCCTCTCCGAAGCACAGTTGCGCGCCATGGTCGAACGGCACGGAGTCCGGGTCGTCGCCAAGGTGGCGGCCAACCCGGGCGCCAGCGGGGCCTTGCTGGAGGACTTGACCCGGCACGAACCATCGGTGCAGAAGTCCTTCCGCGAGGTAGCCAGGCATCGCAACGCGACAGCCCCGGCGCTGCTCGCCTGCCTGGCGGACACCAAGGCACGGCGCGTAGCCTCGAGCCATCCGGCGCTGCCTCCCTCGGCCCTCTCGAAGCTGCTCACCGACAGCGATTGGCGAGTGGTGGAAGCCGCAGCCGCCAACCCGTCGCTTCCGCCGTCCGCGATGTCGGACCTGGTGCCCAGGGCGTGAGGACCTCGCCGCTGTTCGCCCTTCGCGGTCGGTGCTCTGTCGCCTTGATGGACCGGTGGGGGCACTGCCGATCGGCCGCAGTGCCCCGCAAGGGACAGGTTTCTGCCCCGTGGTCGGCGTGGGCAACGGAGCAGGTCGGCGTCAGGGGGTGGGCAGGGTGGCTACCACGTCGATCTCGACGAGGATGTTCATCAGGTCCGAGCCGACGGTGGTGCGGACGGGGTACGGCACGTCGAAGAAGGTGCGGTAGGCGGCGTCGTACTCCCGGAAGTCCCGTTGCAGGTGTTGCAGGTGCGCGGTGACCTTGACGACGTCCCGCATCGTCAGTCCGTGTGCGGCGAGCACGGCGCCGATGTTGCGCAGTACCTGGGTGGTCTGCGCCGCGACGCCCTCCGGGGTCTCACCGGTGGCCGGGTCCTGGGGGCCGAAGCCCGCCGTCCAGAGGAATCCGCCTGCCACCACCCCTTGGGAGTAGGCCCCTGCGGGGCCTGGGGCGGAGGGGGTGTGGACCGGCTGCTTGACCGTCGGCTCGTTCATCCGGTCAGGTCGCCTTCTCGCTCGTTGACGGCGGCGTAGTGCCGCAACTTGTCCTCGTCCACGGTGACACCGAGGCCGGGGCCGGTCGGCACACGCAGCCTGCCGTTCTCCAGATGCAGCGGCTCGATGATGTCGTCGGCGTGCAGGTAGTACATGCTGTCGATCGCCCGGGAGAGCACCGGCGTGCTGGAGACGACGGCGAGGTGCGCGGCGGTCGCGATGCCGAGTTCGCCGCCGCTGTGCAGGTTCATGCCGAGGCCGAAGGTTTCGCAGTGTGCCGCGAGGGCCTTGGTCGCCGCGATGCCGCCCCACTTGTAGACGTCACCGTGGATGACGTCGACGGCGTTCAGCCGCATGGCGGGCGCGAAGTCCTCGAAGCGGACGACGCACATGTTGGTGCACAGCGGGATGCGGACCTTGGCCTTCACCTGGCTCATGCCCTCGATGCCGCCACACGGGTCCTCCAGGTACTCCAGGTCGAGTTCCTCCAGCGCGATGCCGGCACGCACCGAGTCCGGTACGGACCAGGCCGCGTTGGGGTCGACGCGCAGGTTCACCTCGGGCAGTGCCTCGCGCACCGCGCGCAGGATGGCGACGTCGCCCTCGGCGTCGCGGGTTCCCTTGAGCTTGACGGCCTGGAATCCGCCGTCGCCCACCACCCGCACGGCGTGCTCCGCCAGGGCCGCCGGCAGGTCGGCCCGCTCGGCGCCCGGTGCGTCGGCCCGGGTGATCAGTGCGGTGATCGGCACCTCGTCGCGGACGGAGCCCCCCAGCAGGTCGGTGACGGACTGCCCGGTGGCCTTGCCCATCGCGTCCCAGCAGGCGACGTCGACGGCCGCGATCGCGGCGTAGCCGAGGTAGCCGTAGAAGAACGGCACCATGTGCTGCTTGCGGTGGAAGCTCTCCAGTGCGAACGGGCTGGTCCCGATCAGGTCCGGGGCCATCGACCGCACGATCGCGGCCACCGGGCTGCCCCACATCGTCTCGCCCCAGCCCTCGACGCCCTCGTCGGTGCGGACGCGCACCACGGTGCGGGTCTCCCCCGTCTTGGTCTCGAAGGAACTGGTGAAGGGATTGATCAGTGGGAGGTTGACGACCCACACGTCGACATCGGTGATCTTCATTCTCTCTCCTTGCAAGGGGCGGGGGCGGCGGCCCGCGCGGCGTCCGTGGCGCGCGGGACGACGACCGGTGTCAGCGCGTGGCCGCGTCGAAGGCCGCGACGGCGTGGGCCAGTCCACGTGCCCGGTCCTGAAGCAGTTGTTCTCCGGGGACGCGGTCGGCGCCGGAGGGGTCGTCCGTGGCGCCGCCGACCCGGGCCCACTCCCCGTGTCGCTCCACGGTCAGGCCGGGGTGGGGCGGACGGTCGAACAGGGGCGGCGGTTCGACGGGGGCGCGCGCCGGGACCGGTGTGCGCACCAGGCCGGGGTGGGCCGCCAGCATCAGGGACGTCTCGAACCATCCGGCGTGGCCGGGGGTGACCTCGGGTCGGCCGGGGTCGTCCTGGCCCGTGGTGAGGTTCCAGTAGGAGCAGGCCGCGACGGTGACCTCGGAACGCAGCGCGAACCGCTTCACCGCCAGCCGCATGATCTCGTCGTTGCCGCCGTGCCCGTTCACGACCATGACACGGCGGTAGCCGCTGGTGACGAGGGAGTCCAGGATCTCGTCCAGCACCGCGCCGAGGGTGGCCGCGGACAGCGAGACGGCGGCGGCGAACAGATGGTGCGGACTGTGCCCGTAGGGCAGCGCGGGCAGCCGCACCACCTTGGGCGCGGATGCCTCCTGGCCGAGCAGGTGCAGCGCCCGGTCGACGACCTCCTCGACGAGGTAGGTGTCGGTACCCATCGGGAGGTGTGTGGCGTGCTGCTCCTGCGATCCGATGGGCAGCAGGGCGATGCCGTGCGCACCGGCCCGCCGTACTTCGTGGCAGGTCAGTTCGCTGAGTCTCGATTGGCTCACGGTGCTACCTCTCCGAATCGGGCCCATGGCAGAGTCGGCGCATGGTCCACAAACGTTCTCCGTTGCGACTGGTCACCGCGGCCGACACGCAACCGGCAGCTCCCCGTGCGCCGCAGACGCTGGGGGCCGTCGAACTGGTGCCGGGTCGCATCAGGGCGGCGGTGCTGTCGGGGGCGGGCCGGATCCTGGAACGTGTCGAGACCGCGTACGACGCGTCGGGCGCGACCCCGGCCGACATCGACACCGCCCTCGGCGAGGCGGCCACGGTCTTCGACGGTCAGGACCTCAGGGGCATAGGGGTGGCCGCCGCCGGGCTGGTCGACCCGCTGACGGGTCTGATCCGTGAGGTCAACGACGTCCCCGCGCTGCACGGGTATCCCGTGGCGGAGCGGCTCGGCGCGCTCACCGGCGTGCCCGTGCGGGTCGAGCACCGGGCGCGCCTGCAGGTGCTGGGCGACCGCTGGTTCGGTGCGGGCCGGGGGCGGCGGACCTTCGCCTCGGTCTCCACCGGTGAGGTCCTCGGTGTGGGGGTCCTCTACGACGGCGACGTGATGGCGCCGCCAGGTGGCCGCAGCGGTGCCCACATGACCGTTTCGGCGGGCGGTGAGCGCTGCACCTGCGGCAACCGTGGCTGTTGGAAGACGCTCGCCACCACAGGCTGGCTGCGCGCGCGGGCACGTGCCGCGGGTGTCGGGGACGGCGTCTCGCTCGCCTCGCTGGTACGCGAAGGGGACGGGCCTGCCGGCCGGGTGGTCGAGGAGTACGCGCGCAACCTCGCGCTGGGGCTGGTGAACGTCCAGCAGTTGTTCGCTCCGGGGCTGTTCATCCTGCACGGCGAGGCGCGTGAGGGCGGCGAGCGATTCCGTACGGTGGTCGAGGAGCGGCTGCGGGCGGCTGTCGCGTTCTCGGGTGCCGAGCAGCCGCGGGTGCTGGTCAGTGAGGCCGCGGTCGACGATGTCGCGCTCCTCGGTGGTGCCGGGCTGGTGCTGTCGCACGGGTAGCGCGCGGTCGGTCATCGGCTCTCTTCACTCGCTGCGGGCAGCCGCTCGGCGGCGCGGCGGCCTCGTCGCGGGTCGAGGTCCGGCACCGCGTCCAGCAGTTGCCGTGTGTAGGGGTGTTCGGGGGTGCGGAACACCGTCGCGGCGTCCCCGACCTCGACCAGGCGTCCGTGGCGCATGACCGCGACCCGGTCGGCGACCTGGCGTACGACGGCGAGGTTGTGGGAGACGAAGACGTAGGTGAGCCCGAGGCGCTGTTGAAGGTCCGCGAGCAGGTCCAGGACCGTGGCCTGCACGGAGACGTCCAGGGCGCTGGTCGGTTCGTCCAGCACCAGCAGGCGCGGTCGCAGAGCGAGGGCCCGCGCGATCGAGACGCGCTGGCGCTGGCCGCCGGAGAACTCGTGCGGATAGCGGTCCTGGATGCCGGCGCTCAGGCCGACGGCCTCCAGCAGTTCCCCGACCCGCTCGCGGTTGCGGGCCCTGGCGCGCCGCCCTCGGGCGGAGGGGTCGTGGGTGACGAGGGGTTCGGCGACGATGTCGCCGATGCGCATGCGCGGGTTCATGCTGGAGTACGGGTCTTGCAGGACGACCTGCATCTGACGGCGGACGCCGCGCATCTCGGCCGCGGTGAGCGCGGCGAGGTCCCGTCCGTCGAAACGCACGCTGCCCGCGGTGGGCTCGACGAGATTCAGGAGCAGCCGGGTCAGGGTCGTCTTGCCGCATCCGGACTCGCCGACGAGGGCCAGGGTCTCGCCCTCGTGGACCTCCAGCGACACGTCGTCGACGGCGACGCGGACCTCGCCGGTGCCGAACTCCTTGCGCAGTCCGACGAGTTCCAGGAGGGCCTTGGCGGTCGCGGGCGTCCTGGCGCCTGTACCTGTACCTGTACTTGTGCTCATGCCGCCTCCAATCGCGGTGTCGCGGCGAGCAGTTCGCGGGTGTAGTCGTGGGCCGGACGGTCGAAGACGTCGAGGACGTCGCCCGTTTCGACGACCTTGCCTTTGTTCATGACCACGACGCGGTCGGCGGTCTCGGCGACCACCGCGAGATCGTGGGTGATGAGCAGGACCGCCATGTCGTGCCTGCGTTGGAGGGTGACGAGCAGGTCGAGGATCTGCCGTTGGACGGTCACGTCGAGCGCGGTCGTCGGTTCGTCGGCGATGAGGAGCCGGGGCCGCGAGACCAGTGCGGCGGCGATCATCACGCGCTGGCGCAGGCCGCCGGAGAGTTCGTGGGGGTACTGCCGGTAGCGCGCGGCCGGGTCGGGGATGCCTACTTCCTCCAGCGCGGCCAGCGCGGCCTCCTTGGCCTCGGCACGGGACATGCCGGTGTGGTGCCTGAGCACCTCGGCGACCTGGGAACCGACGCGCTGCAGCGGGTCGAGGCACGTCATCGGGTCCTGGAAGACCATGGCGATCTCGCGTCCCCGCACCTGTCCCAGTTCCCTCTCGGACAGCGTGAGCAGGTCTCGTCCGCCGAAGACGATCTCGCCTGCCGGGTAGACGCACGGCGGGCTGGGGTTGAGGCGCAGGACGGACAGCGCGGTGGCGGTCTTCCCGCTGCCCGACTCGCCGACCACGGCGAGGGTCTCACCGGCGCGGACGTCGAAGGAGACGTCCTGGACGGCGTGCACGACGGAGGTCTCCAGCCGGAAGTCGACGCGCAGGTTCTTGATCTGGAGCAGCGGTTCGTCGTGCGCCGGGCGGCGGCTCGGCGCGGTGGTCGGTCGGTTCGTCGTCATCGGCGGTAGGCCTTCGGGTCCGCGACGTCGCGCAGGGCGTCGCCGGTGATGTTGATGGCGAGGGAGGTGAGCATCAGGGCGATGCCGGGGAAGACGGCGACCCACCAGGAGGTCCCGAGGTAGAGCTGGCCGTCGGCGAGCATGCCGCCCCAGGTGACCGTCTCCTTGGGCACGCCCAGCCCCAGGTAGCTGAGGGACGCCTCGGCGACGATGGCCGCGGCGACGTGCAGGGTGCCGATGGTGGCCAGCGGCGCCAGCACGTTGGGCAGCAGGTGTCGGCGCATGATCGTGACGTCGGTGACCCCGATCGCCCGGGCCTCGGTGACGAAGTCGCGTGAGCGCAGCGACATCACCTCGGCCCGCACCACACGGGCGTAGGAGACCCAGCCGGTGAAGCCGAGGACGAGGATCACCATCCACAGGCCGGAGCCGACGAAGCCCACGATCGCCAGGGCGAGGAGCAGTGAGGGAAAGGCGAGCTGGACGTCGGCGAGTCGCATCAGGGTGCGGTCGGTCCAGCCGCCGAAGTATCCGGAGGACAGACCCACGATCGTGCCGATCACGCCGGCCAGCAGCGCTGCTCCGGCGCCGACCAGCAGGGAGACCCGCGCTCCGTGGACGACCCGTGAGAGCAGGTCGCGGCCGAGCTGGTCGGTGCCGAGAAGGTGGGCGGTGCTTCCGCCCTCCTGCCAGGCGGGAGGGCGCAGGCGCAGCAGCAGGTTCTGCGCGTTGGGGTCATAGGGCGCGACGAGCGGGGCGAACACGGCCGCCGCGAGCAGGAGCGCCAGCACGACGAGTGCGGCGACGGCGGGTTTGCTGCGCAGCAGGGAGCGCAGCACGGCGGAGCGGGAGTCGCCGGCCGGGGCCTGTGCGGCCGTCCTGTCGGTCGCGGCAGGTGACATGACGGTCATCGGGACGTCCTCACCCTCGGGTCGAGGAAGCTGTAGGAGAGGTCGACGAGGAGGTTCACCACGACGAAGGTGGCGGCGAAGAACAGGACGGTGGCCTGTACGAGCGGGAAGTCGCGGTTGGAGATGGCCTCGACGGTGAGCTGTCCGACGCCCGGCCAGGAGAAGACGCGTTCGGTGAGGATCGCTCCGCCGAGCAGGTTGCCGACCTCCAGGCCGACCACGGTCACCACGGGCAGGGAGGCGTTGCGCATGCCGTGGGTGAGGACCACTTTCAGCGGTCCGAAGCCCTTGGCGCGGGCGGTGCGGATGTGGTCGGAGGACAGGACGTCGATGAGTGAGGACCGCAGCAGCCGGGCGACGACGGCGACGGAGTAGACGGCGAGCGTGACCGCGGGGAGTATCAGGTGGGCGAAGGTGCCGTACCCGGAGGCGGGCAGGGCCCGCAGCCAGACCGCGAAGACCAGGATGAGCAGGATGCCCACCCAGAAGGGCGGCGTGGACTGGCCGATCAGAACGCCGGTCATCACCGTGTGGTCCGAGCCGCGGCCGCGCCGCATGGCGGCGAAGATGCCGGCGGGGATCGCGACGACGAGGGTCACCGTCAGTGCCGCGGCGGCCAGTTCGACGGTGGCGGGCAGTCGGTCGAGGAGGATCTCGCCGACGGGCTGGTTGTAGACGAGCGAGTCGCCGAAGTCGAAGCGGCAGATCCCCCACAGGTAGTCGAGGTACTGGATGAGCAGCGGCCTGTCGAGGCCGAGCGAGGCCCGTAGCGTGCTCTCCTGTGCGGCGGTCGCGTCGGGCGGCAGCAGGATCTTGACCGGGTCCCCGGACAGCCGGACGAGGAAGAAGGCAACTGTCGCGGTGCAGAACAGCACGAGCAGGGCGGTGGCGAGGCGGTGGAGGACCATGCGCGGCACGCGTGAGCCGCCGCTTCGCGGGGGACGGACCGCCGGTGCCGCGGGCGGCTTGTCGAGGGTGAGGCTCATCGGGAGACCTCCGCGCTCTCCATGGCCAGCACACCGGCGGATCCCGGTTGCCAGCGGGGCCGTTCGTTGCGGGCGTAGATGTTGTCCGTCTGGTACAGGAAGACGAAGGGCGCTTCCTCGCGCATCAGCCGCTGCAGGTCGGAGAACGCCTGCTCGCGTCTGGCGGGGTCCTCGGAGAGCTCTTCGGCGTCGATGAGGCGGTCCGCCTCGGCGGAGTGCCAGCGGCTCTGGCGTCGGTCGCTGCGCACGTTCGACTGGACGATGCTCTGCCCGTCCAGCGTCCAGACGGTGCTGGCCGCCAGATACATGGGACCGAGGGCTCCGCGGTTGTCGGAGGTGAGCCGGGTGGAGTAGGTGCCGGGGTCGAGGAGGTTGACCGTCGCGCGTACTCCCGCGCGGGCCAGGAGCCCCGAGATGGCCTCCGCGACATTGGAGTCGACGTTGGAGGCCGTGAGGGTCGTCTCGAAGCCGCTCGGGTATCCGGCCTCCGCCAGCAGCGCGCGGGCGGTCTTCACCGAGCGGGTGAACGGCTTGACGGAGGGGTCGAATCCGAAGGCGCCGCGGGGGACGAGCGCGGGTGTCTCGGTCGCCTTGCCGTCGAGTACCGCTTCGATCAGCAGCGGCACGTCGACGGCGTGGTTGAGCGCTCGGCGCACCCGGCGGTCCTGGAGCGGGCCCTTCTCCAGTGTGTTCAGCGAGAGATACGAGGTGCGGATGCCGGTGTGGCCGTCGATCCTCACCCCGGCGTAGCCCTGGAGTTGCTGAGCGGCGTCGGGGGTGAGCCCGGCGACGAGGTCGACGCCACCACTCTGCAGAGCGGCCAGGGAGGACGAGGCGTTGGGGGCGGGGCTGAAGACGAGGCCGTCGATGCTCGGGCGTCCGTTCCAGTGGCCGGGGTGGGCCCGCATGCGCAACTCGTGGTCGCGCTGCCAGCTGACGAAGGTGAACGGCCCCGTGCCCACCGGGTGTTCGGCGAATCCGTCGTCGCCCACCTCGGCCAGACGGCGGGGCGGGACGACCACACCGCCGAACAGGGACAGCTTGGCGGGCAGGATCGGATCGTGCACCGTGGTGTGCATGTCGACGGTCAGCCGGTCGACGACGGTGACGTCCTCGACGAAGCGCAACTCGACGATGGGTGACTGCGTCGCGGGGTCGAGCAGGCGCTTGATGCTGAAGGCCACGGCCCGCGCGTCGCACACCTCGCCGTTGTGGAACGTGACGCCCGGACGGATGGCGAAGCGCCAGGTGCGCGCGTCGGTGGCTTTCCACGACAGGGCGAGACGGGGATGCAGTCGGTTGTCCCGGCCCCGCGTGGTGAGTGTGTCGAACATGTTGATCAGGACGTTCATCGACACCATGTCGCCCTGCTTGTGCGGGTCCAGCGTCTTGGGGTCCCCCGGCTGGGAGACCCGCAGCACGTTTCCCGCGCCGTCTGCCGCCGCGGTGCCGCAACCGCTCAGCAGCGCGGGAGCGGTGAGCGCACCGAGCAGCAGACCACCGGTCCGCAGGACGCCGCGCCGGGTCGGATCACTCCGGTCCACCGTGCGCCCCTGGCGAATTCGTTCCACTGAACAGCATCTCCGTTCCGTCAGATGGAATGCGGTTGGGTTAAGCTAAGCGACATGGTGAAAGCGGTCAACACCCGATCGGTCGACCAGGAGCCCGCCAAGGGGCCCGTGGAGAAGGCGATGGAGGTGCTCGAAGCACTCGTCCAACCCGGCGGCCCCCACCGCCTGGGCGAGATCGCACGACGGACAGGGCTCACCAAGCCCACCGTCCACCGGCATCTGCGCGCCATGGCGGAACACGGCTTCGCCGAGCCCGCGGAAGGCGGCAGTTACCGCGCCGGCCCCCGCCTGCTGGGCCTGGCGGCCGCGGCCCTCGACGACAGCACCGCCCTCGCGCTTGCCCGTCCCGTCCTCGCCGACCTGCGGCAGCGCACGGGCCACGTAGCGCTCTACGCCGTGCGGCACGATGCCGACGCGGTGTACGTGGCGCAGTCCGAACCGGCCCGCGAGTACCGGATGACGGCACGGCCCGGTCATCGCGCACCGCTGTACGCCAGCGGGGTGGGGCTCGCCATGCTCTGCGCCCTGCCGCCCGAGGAGGTGTCCGCGGTGCTCCACGCGTCCCACCTGGTGGCCCGCGCGCCCCGCACCCTCACCGACCCCCCCTCGCTGCGAGCTGAACTGGCCCGGGCCGCGCTGCGCGGCTACGCGGTGGAGGACGAGTACGAGGAGCCGGACGTCCGGTCGGTGGCCGCGCCGGTGCTGAACGCGCACGGCGACGCCGTCGGCGCCATCGCCGTGTGCGGACTGACGTTCACCATGGACTCCGGCAGCCTGGAGGTCTTCGGGCCGATGGTGCGCGCCGCCGCACGCACGGTTTCCGCGGGCCTCGGCGCGCCCACTCCCCCGCCGGGCCCGCTGAACACCGCGCCGAAGGGCGATCAGTGATGACCGCCGTCCACCGTGTGCTCACTCGTGGACGCGAGGAACGCGTCTACTCGGGCGCCGCCTGGTCGGTCGGCGACGCGAACGGCGCCGTGCAGCGGGGCTGGAACGGGACTCGTGCATGGAACGGCCCCGAGCTGGACGGAACAGAGCTGTGGGACCTCGCGTCGGTGACGAAGCCGATCGTCGGACTCGCCGTCATGGCCCTGGTGGAACGGGGCGCGCTCGCCCTGGACGACACCGTGGGCGCGCACCTGCCCAACTACCGGGGCGGCGACAAGGAGAATCTGACGGTACGTCACCTGCTCACCCACACGTCGGGCATCCCGGGTCGGGTTCCGCTGTACCGCGACCACCCCACACGTACGGCGCTGCTGGAGGCGGTCCGCCTGCTTCCGGTGACCGCGCGGCCAGGCGTCCGCGTCGAGTACTCCTCCCAGGGCTTCATCGTCCTCGGCCTGATCGCCGAGGCAGCTGCCGGACAGCCGCTCGACCACCTGGTGGACCGCCTGGTCAGTGCACCGCTCGGTATGCGGCACACCCTGTTCCGTCCGGGCGCGCAGTGGCGCACCCGAGCGGTGGCCACCGAGGACTGCCCCTGGCGCGGCCGGACGATCGTCGGCGAGGTCCACGACGAGAACGCGGCGGTGCTCGGCGGCGTGGGTGGGCACGCGGGGCTGTTCTCCACGCTCGGGGACATGGAACTGCTCGGCGCGGCGCTCGCCGCCGGTGGCGGAAAGCTCCTGAACGCGGACACGTTCGCCCGAATGACGGCGGCGCACACGGACCATCTCGCGCTCCGGCGGTCCCTCGCCTGGCAAGGACAGGACCCTGTGGACTCGCCTGTCGGCAACTCCTTCGGACCCGACTCCTACGGGCACACCGGCTTCACCGGAACCAGCCTGTGGGTGGACCCCGCCACCGCGCGCTACGCCGTGCTGCTCACCAACCGCGTCCATCCGCAGCGCGCCGGGGACGGGATCGTCGGCGTCCGCCGAGCCTTCCACGAAGCCGCCGCCCGCGTCGGCCCGAGCGGGCCCGTGCGGTCGGCGTGCCCATAACCGGCGTACGCGGTGGGCAAGATGAGGGCCATGATGCGTAGCACGTCATCCACCGTCCTTCTGACCGCTGTCGTCCTCGCCGCTCTCACGTCCTGTTCCTCGGATTCCTCGGGAGGCGCGCCCGCCGACGACCGCCCCACTCGTTCCGCTCCCGGTTCGTCGACGTCGGTCCCGAGTACGACCCCCACACCGTCGCCCTCGCCGACCGGGCCGTGCGCCGATGGATCCTGCGAGATCGAGGTGGTCGTGGGGGATGTCGTGAGAGTGCCGGACTCCTACGGCCTGGGCCCGATCGAGGTGACGGCGATCACCGGCGGAGAAGTGACCATGGTCGCGCCGCTGACGGGGTCGGGCTACAGCGTGGCGGGCTGCTCCGGAGGGGGCGGCGTGTCCTCGGCGGGCGGCGGCGGTGTCTCGCTCACCTGCGAGGAGGGACCGGCCGCGACCGTCAACGACGCCATGAGCCTGAAGGTCGTCGAAGCCGGCGACGACGCAGCCGTCCTGCGGATCGAACCCGCGGGGTGACGGGGCGGCACGTGGACTTGGGCCGGCGAAAGAGTCGGGATGGCGAAGTACCTTCTGCCGCGCACTTGAGCGGGCGGGCATAGGCGAACAACCCTGGCCCGGCGGCAGGGGCTCAGCGAGGGCATCGAGGCCGCCTTGCGCCGTGAGGCGAAGGAAGAGGTCGATGCCGTGACACGGAACGCCAGAGCCTGGCCGGCCGGCGCTCCCGTTGTCGATGCGGCGCGGCACCTGAGCCGATTCTCCGTCCACGAGAAGGGCCCTATGGGTGGAATGCCGGGGAGGAGGGGCAGGCGCCGCGCATACCCGGGTCAGGCCCCTCCGAGCCATCTCAGCCAGGGCGCGCCACGTTGTCACAGGGCGGAGCGCCGTCCGGTCAACTATTCGAAAAGAGATAAACTCCACTCTTTTACTCATACCGCCGCGCTTCACGGCCACCCGAGAACGGAACAGTTCGATGCCCGAGAACACGACCAGCATCGACCGAGTGACACTCGGTAAGCGAATGCTCGCATCTGACATATCCGACACGGCGTTCGCGCTGCTCGACGACCGGGGGACGGTGGTCGCGTGGACGCAGGCCGCCGAGTACCTCGTCGAGTACTCCGCGCGGGAGATGGTCGGCCGATCCGCCGGACTCGTCCTCCCGTTCTTCGAGGCAGCGCCGACGATGCCGGCCTATGTCGAACAGTGCCGCGTAGGCAACGGCTGGTCGGGCGTACCGGCGGTGCGCCACCGGGACGGCCGCATGATCGACGTCGGGATGCGGATCTCGGCGCTGCGGGGGCGCGACGGAGCAGCGCGGTGGCTTGTGTCCGCGACCGATATCGGCGTTCCGTCCGGGGACGTGGTCAACGCATTGGTGCGGGGGTCCGTTCTTGACCGCGCGCCGATCGGTGTCGTCGTCCGTGACCTGGACCTGCGGTGTGCCTGGGTGAACGACACGATGGAAAGCCATGACGGCATCCCCCCGGAGCAGCGACTCGGTCGCGGGCTCACCGACGTGTGGCCGGGCGTCGAGACCGAAGCCACGGAAGCGGTGATGCGACGGGTCCTGAGGAGTGGCAGCACCAATGTCCACGGGTACCGGACATGGCTGCCGGCGAGTCCTGGTGAGAAACGCCCGTACGCGGTCTCGTTCTCCTGCCTCCAGGGCGTTGACGGCAAGGCGCTGGGCGTGTGCACCATCAGCGTCGATCTCACCGGGAGCCGGCTGGAGCGCGAGCGCCTGGCGGTCCTCGGGGAGGCGGGTACGCGCCTGGGAATGACCCTGGACGTGATGCAGACCGGTCAGGAGCTGGCCGATCTGGCAGTGCCGCTGTTCGGCGACTTCGTCACCGTCGACCTGGAGCAGTCGGTCCTTCTCGGCGAGGGGCCCCCGATCCGCGTCGGCACCGTGGGTGAGCGCCTCCCCGTGCTCCGCCGCGCGGGCCTGGCCTCCGTCGTCCAAGGAATCCCGGAATCACTGTGGGTGCACGGTGAGCCCGTGCCCGTGGGTCCCGCCTCGCCGTACGCCGAGGCCCTGCGTACCGGGAGGACCTGCCTGGAGGCACCCCTGGGCGCCGCTCGGGGCTCCTGGCTCGACCAGGACCCGGAGCGGGCGCAGAAGATCGATGAGCACGGTATGCACTCCGCGATGGTCGTCCCCATCCGCGGGCGGCGTGCGCTGCTGGGTGCGGCGGTGTTCGTCCGCACCGAGAATCCGGCACCGTACCAGGCGGACGACGTGCTCCTGGCCGAAGAGTTCCTCGAGCGCGCATCGGTGTCGCTGGACAACGCTCGCCAGTATCGCCGCGAGCAGACCGCGGCGCTCGCCCTCCAACGGTGCCTGCTCCCGCGCCGACTGCGCGGCGGCGCGGCCGTCGAGGCGGCCTCGCACTACCTGCCCGCCGACATCGACAGGGGTGTCGGAGGTGACTGGTTCGATGTGATCCCGCTGTCCGGCGCCCGGGTGGCCCTGGTGGTAGGCGACGTGGTCGGGCACGGCATCAACGCCGCCGCCGCGATGGGCAGGCTCCGGGCCGGCGTCCACGCCCTTTCCGGACTGGAACTGTCCCCCGACGAACTGCTGGCGCACATCGACGAGGCGGTCCAGCGAGAGGCTGACGGAGACGCCGACGATGCCGAACCGGGCGCCGCGCCGGTGGGTGCCACGCTTCTGTACGCCGTCTACGACCCGGTGACCCGCCGGTGCACCATGGCCGCGGCCGGACACCCGCCGCCCGCGATCATCGACCCCGACGGTCCGGTCACCTTCCCCGACCTCCCCACCGGAGCGCCCCTGGGCATCGGTCTGGGAGTCCCCTTCGAGTCCATGGAGCTGGAACTGCCCGAGGGAACTCTCCTCGCCTTCTACACCGACGGCATGATCGAGAACCGCGACCAGGACATCGAGGAAGGCATGCACCGCCTGGGCGCCGACCTCGCGCAGCCGGACATGTCCCTGGAGGACCTCTGCACCCGCGCGATGGAGCCGGTCCGGAGTCAGACTGCCTGCGACGACGCCAGCCTGCTCCTCGTCCGTACCCGCGCGCTCGCTCCGGCCCAGGTCGCCACCTGGACCCTGCCCCATGACGAGACCGCCGCGTGCCGTGCCCGGAACCTGGCCGCCGTCCAACTGGCCGCATGGGGCATGGAAGGTCTTGAGGACTCCACCAAGTTGATCATCAGCGAGCTGGTCACCAACGCCGTCCGCCACAGCACCGGTCCGATCGGCCTGCGCCTGATCCAGCATCAGGTCCTGACCATCGAGGTGTCCGACACCGACCCCCGCGCCCCCCATATGCGCAGCGCCCGCACCACGGAGGAGAACGGCCGTGGCCTCGCCCTGGTCGCCCGGCTCTCCCGCCGTTGGGGCTCCCGTCCGGTGCCGGGGCACAAGGTCGTCTGGGCCGAAGCGAACTTGGCTCATCCGCCATCCAGCGCTGCTTGTGCCGCGTGAGGCGCCGGCCAGGGACGGACTGATCACGGCGGAACCGACTGCAACAGATGGCCCGGCCGCCGCTCGCGGCCGGGCCGTCGGGGATCAGGACCTCACGAGGGTGATCCCGGCGCTCGGGAAGCCGGTGTCGACGCTCACGGGGTAGTCGTGATCGTCCGCCCTGCCCACCCCGCGGAGCACCGCCTCGCCCGGCTGGAAGGAGGCGGTGGGGTCGATGTTGCTGGGGAAGGAGACGGTCCACGGCACCGGTGCGCCGGGCTCGCAGAGCACGACCAGGTCCTCGTACGAGCCGGTCGCGGTGTCACGCTTCTGGACCTGGTACGCGCTGGCTGTCAGGGTGATGCGGGTCGGCTTGTTGCAGGTCACCGTGCCGCCGACGGTGATCTGCCCCGTGCGGGTGTCCACCGTCCCCGTGGTGTTCAGGCCCATGCCGATGGCGAGCTCCGCCGGCGGCTCGGGCATCCGGGCGTGCAGTTCGCCGCGCACGGGCAGCGTGGAGCCGCTGCAGTAGCGCTCGAAGGTGGCGTCGATCTCCCGGATGTAGCCGTAGGGGCCGTAGGCGATGTGCGAGACGGTGAACGAGCCGGTGCCGCTCTCGCAGTACCTGTCCGTCACGCTGAACTGCAACTTCGGGTCCTCCGGCCCGGCGTCGGGCCAGCTCGAGGCGTGGGTGTAGGTCGTGCCCGCGGTCAGCTTCTGGCCGTAGGGAGCCTCCATGTGCAGGAACCAGCGCTCGCCCTGCGGTGTGACGACCGTCGCGCCCACGGCCGACTGGGAGACCGGGCCCGAGATGTCGAACATCTCGGTCGTGTCGGGAGTGTAGGTGTGGGACTCGCCACCGGAGATGTACTCGCCGGGCTCACCACTGAAACTCAGCGACCCCGTGACCGCCTCGTGGGCCTGCGCCGTGCCCGTCAGCGGTGCCGCCGTCACCGCCAGGGCCACCGCCGCCGTGAGGGCGGCCGCCGTACGGGCCAGACAACGGCCCAGCATCCTGGTTCTCATCACGCTTCTCCTCATGGGAACGGTGCGGGGCTACTTGATGTGGACGAGGCCGTCGGTGGTGATCGTGGGCCGGCCGCTGGTGCCGACGACGACGATCTTGACGGTGTGCTTGGCGCTGCTGGACCAGGTCTTGGTCCAGATCGCCTGGCGGTAGAGGGTGGTGGCGGACTTCAGGTCGACCGTGCTGACCTTGACGCCGTCCACGTACACGTAGGCCTGGCCGGAGGTGGCGGCCCGGGAGACCACCCAGGAGGCGGAGCGGCCGGTGAACGTCCAGCTGAGACTCGCGCCCTTGGATGCGCTGGAGTACGACGTGCCGCCCAGGTAGCTGGTGGAGGACCGGGTCGTCCAGGTGCCGGACCTGACGGCGGAGCTCTCCTGCAGGATCATGGGGGTGTAGGAGGGCGACGTGGTGCGGTAGTTGCCCGCGGCGTCGTAGGCACGCATCGACCAGATGCCGGCGGTGCCGGACTTCGCGGTGCGGCTGGAGGCCGTGGTGGTGGGGCCGAAGGTGGCCGTGGTCGGGGAGAGCAGTTTCACCGAGCTCAACGCCTTGTCGTCGGCGGCCTTCCAGCCGAGGGTGACCGGAACGGCGGTGGTGCTGACCGTGCCGGTACGCAAGGAGATCTTCGGGGTCGTGGTGAAGGTGGGTGCCGTGGTGTCGCCGACCACGGTCAGCGCGGCGGTGGTCGTGGTCCTGCCGGACTGGTGGACGGCCCGTACGGCGACGGAGTGGCTGCCCGCGGCGACGGTGGCGGACGCCGAGGTGGCGGTGCCGGCGGCGGTGGCGACGGCCTTGCCGTCGACCAGCAGCTCGTACTTGGAGACGAGGGCGGCCGGCGTGGTGGCCGACCAGCGTGTGGTGATGGCGCCCTTCGTGTAGTACGTCGAGCCCGACAGGCCCGCCCCCGTGATCGAGGTGACCTTCAGGCCCTGTACGGGACCGGCCGCCCAGGCGCGGATCGTGGACAGCTGGGGGTACAGCGAGTTGCCGGGGCACTCGGTGTTGAAGGCGTCGCGGTGACCGGAGATCCGCTTGAAGGTGTACTTGGTGCCCGCGGTGAAACTGGTGCCGGTGTAGTTCTTCTGGGTCGCCCCGGCGTTCAGCTGGACGGTGCCCGCCGGGTCGGCGCCGTACTGGCCGAGTTTCCAGGCCGCGACACGGGCGACGGAGGCCAGCGCGGCGTTGGAGGCGCTGAGGGAGGTGTGCTCGCCGAGCACCGCGATGCCGGTGGCCTCACGGTTCCAGCCGTAGGTGTGGGCGCCTAGCACCGGCAGCTCGACGCCGCCCTTGCGGCCCTCGAAGAGGGTGCCGCACTTGTCGACGATGAAGTTGTAGCCGACGTCGTTCCAGCCGCTGACCTGCGTGTGGTAGGCGTAGATGCCGCGCACCAGGGACGCCGACTCGGCGCAGGAGTAGTCGTTGGCCCCGGTGGTGTGGTGGACGAAGACGGCCTTCACGTCGGCGTTGTACTCGGACGGGTCCGGGCTGAGCGACTCGTCCGCGCCCCAGCCGGCACGCGAGGTGATGGGCGGCCGGGGCACGGTCGACGGCGGCGCGGTGGGCCTGGTGGCCGACGGGCTCGGGGTCGGGCTCGGGCTCGGCGGGGCCGAGGGGGACGCCGAGTCGGTGGGTACCGCCGTGGGCGTCGCGTCGGTCGGCTCCGGGGACGCGGGGTCGCTCGGTGCCGGGGACGCCGGGTCGCTCGGTGCCGGGGGCGTGGTGGTCTGGCCGTCCGTCGGCGTCGCGGTCGCGTCTTCGGTGCCCGTGGCCGCCGGGCTGCTCCCCTCGGCGACGAACGCCGCCGGCTCGGGCGCCCGCGCCTCGGCATCGGTCACCACACCGGGATCGACCAGGCTGACCTTGAGCCCCTTGGGCAGCGCGCCCGTCGTGCCGTCCCCATGAACGACCTTTACCTGGACGGCGTCGGAAGGACCGACCCACAGCGGCTCGGACGCACCGCGCATCCCGGCCTTCGGATCCTCCGGCGGGTCGACGTTCACCTCCAGGTCCCGCCAGGCGCTCCACTCGTCACCCTCCAGAGCACGGGTACGGACCTGGGCCGTGCCGTCGAGACGCTTCACCGCTCCGGTCCACGAGACGCCGACGAGGGAGAACTGCTCCGTCTCCGTGCGGGGCAGCTCCCGCTTGCCGGCTCCGGTGCCCTGCAGCGTGAGGTCGTAGACCTTGACCGGTCGCTTCGCCCGGCCCTCCGCGCCCGGCCCCGTCGGACTGGCGACCGCGTACGTCACCACGCCTCCGCCCCCGACGACCACCGCGGCGAGCGTCAGCCACGTCCGCCGTTTCAAGCTCAGCGGTCTGTACGCATGCGATGTACGACGACTCACGATGTATCCCACCCCACAGAAGGCCCGCCAGGGCCACTTACGAACGTCACACGAGGCGCACCCCTCGGGGCGGCCCGCACGTCCCAGCGCGCCTCAGCCGCTTTCCGTCACGCGGGACCGGGTCGCGGTGACGTAGATCACTATCGGGGTGGGTGCGCCGCGAGGGGCCGTCGATCGACCGCGCCCCCGCCCCGGAGCGGCGGACGGCTGCCCGGCCGGGCACCGCCGACCACGGGCGCTGATGTGAGGCGTGACATTCTGTTCGCTCCTGTCGCTGGCATGGATGGGGGTTACATACGGCACCCGTGTGCCGTGCGAACGGAACGAAGAGGGAAGCGTGGCCAAGGGTGGGGACAGCAGGCGCAGGCCAGAGGCGTACGACGACGAACTGGGAGAGGCGGTCGCGCGAGCACAGCGCGGTGACGAGGCTGCCTTCTCGACGGCGTACCGCCTTGTTCACCCGCCCTTGCTGAGGTTCCTGCGGGGGATGGTCGGCGAGGACGCCGAGGACGTGGCTTCTGACGCATGGCTGGAGATCGCACGCGACCTGAGCCGCTTCCGCGGCGACGGAGCCGGCTTTCGGGCCTGGACCGCGACGATCGCCCGGCACCGAGCACTCGATCACCTGCGTCGGCTCAAGAGCCGCCCCCGCGCGTCCCCTCTGGAACATGACGACCTCGTGGGCTTTCCGGCCCGCCAGGACACAGCGACCGAGGCCTTCGAGAGACTCTCCACCGAACGGGCCCTCGCTCTGATCAACACCCTGCCCCGCCAGCAGGCAGAGGCCATACTCCTCCAGACGGTGATCGGCCTCGACGGAGCTTCCGTGGCGCGCGTCATGGGCAAACGACCCGGCGCGGTCCGCTCCGCCGTGCACCGCGGCCTGAAACGGCTCGCCGGACAACTCGCCGTGCCCGGCAGCGAGCACGTGACGAATTCCGACTCCCGACCGCTGGGAGAGGCAAGATGACCGCCGACCGATCTGGAGACGCCGTGCGCCGCGAGGAGGAACAGCAGTCCGCGACCGTGGACGACGTCCTGGCCGCCGCCGCTCGTACGGCACCCGCTGCTCCGCAGACGCCCGAGCACGTCCTGGCCGCGTTCCGCGCGGCTCGTGACGGACACGGCGCCGGCCTGCCCACCCGTCCCATGGACGACTGGCGCGCTGTCGAACCACCGCGGCGCAGGCGCTGGATCAGGGTCGGGGCCGGTGCTCTGGTCGGCGGCGTGCTGTTGGGCGGGGTGGCCGTCGCCACCGGAGCCATCCCCTCGCCCTCCCCGCGACCCGCCCCCTCACCGCCAGGTCGGACATCACCCGCGCCCCACATCTCGTGGCCCCCTTCGACCGAGCCCGGGAGCGGAGCCGGAGCAGCGACTCCAGGGGCCCGCCACGACCGAGCCGCCACTGAACGACCGCCCACGGCACAGGACCAGGAGGCCCACTGCCGCGCCTATGCCCGACAGGCGCAGAGGGGCACCCCTGCCGACAACGCCGTACGGCAGCGTCTGGAGGAAGCGGCGGGCTCTCCGGAGAACGTGGCCTCGTACTGCGCCGGAGTGCTCGCCGAGTCGACGCGCACGCCTGCGGCCCCCACGCTCGGGGCTGGGAGCCCCGACCCGTCCCCCGCATCTCCCAAGGGCGAGGACAAACAGCAGAAGGACACCACGGACCGCGGGAAGTCACGGTGAGGCGCTACGAGTTGCCTGACCGAGCCGGTCGCGCACGCCCGGGGCGCCCGTAGGCCGGGAGATTGTCGGACCCCGTCCATAGGATCACTGCATGCCTGATGCCTTCAGCGTTCTGTGGACCCACGAGTCAACGCCGCTGAAGGCGACCGGCGGTCGCTCGCCCACGCGGCCCGCCCAACGCAGGGCACGGTACTGACACCTCGTCCCCGGTGCGAGCACCGCTCCGCGCGGCAGGCATGATCCCGGGTACGACGACTGGTCGATGCTCGGCGCGGGTGGCTGCGGCGCCGGTGCATGTGGACGCGGCGACGCGCTTCGACGCGCCCCTCCCCGGTGAGTTGCTCGCGCGGCTCACCTGGCGGAACCGTCGAGGTCGAGCCGCGGCCTGAAGTACGGGGTGGACGGCCGTCTCGAGAACTCGGTGAGCTCAAGGCGTCTGGAGCCTGTCTGCTGCCCGTTCTCGGGTGGCTGAGGCGTCACGGGGTAGCGGCGGTGCGGCGGGCGTAGGCGCGGGCGGCTCGGGCACGGTCGCCGCAGCGGGTGGAGCACCACTGGCGGCGGCCGTATCGCAGCAGGTAGCGGTTGCAGGGGGCGGAGCCGCAGGCGGTGAGGCGATCCGCTTCGGTGCCGGTGAGAAGGTCGGAGGCGTCGGCGGCAAGGGTGGCCAGGGCGTGGTCCACGATGGCGGTGGTGGGGTGTGAGGTGGCGCGGTACGGGCCGGTCTCGTCCCAGAGCAGCAACGGGGCGGTGGGGACGCGGGTCATCGCGTCGTTGACCGCTTTCACCGCCGCCGGAAGAGCGGGCACCTTCTCGGCACGGGCGGCGAAGAGCGATCTGATCTGCTCGCGCAAGGAACGCAACTGCGTCACGCACATCTCCCGCATACCGGCGTCGGCCGGCGCCAGACCGCGGTCCGTCAGCCAGTGGTTGGCCTGCGCGGGGGTGCCCAGGAGATCGACCGTGTGCCCGCTCGTCAGGGCGATCGCACTGTTGGCGAGGGCGAGAGAAAGGTGTTCCTCCTCGCCCTGCGCGGGCGGAAGGCCGGGCTGTTCGATCAAGGGCTCCCTCATGTTCCTCATGGTACGGCTTGCACGTATCCGTGAGATGCGTCTACGGTCGTATCACGGTTTAGTTTCTTCCATCCGTGAGGTCTGGCCATGTCTTCCCTTCCCGCGACGACCAACTCGTTTCCCGTCCGCGTCTTCGGCGGTCCGACGGCCCTGTTCGAGTACGGCGGCCTGCGGTTCCTGACCGACCCGACGTTCGACGCCCCCGGCGACTACCCCCGGCCCGACGGCCGGTTCCTGACCAAGACCGCTCCAGCCACCGGTGCACCCTCCGACCTCGGAGCCGTCGACGTGGTCCTGCTCTCGCACGACGAACACCCCGACAACCTCGACACCTCCGGCCGGGCCCTGCTCGCCGACGTGCCGCTCACCCTCACCACCCCCGGCGGCGGACGGCGACTCCAGGACAGGGGCGTCCGGGCGGCCCGTGGCCTGTCCGACTGGGAGTCGGTCGAGCTGGACCGCCCCGACGGCGGCACGCTCACCGTGACGGGTGTCCCCGCCGTCCACGGCCCCGGCCCGCGGGAGACGGTCGAGTCGATCACCGGCCAGGTCGTCGGCTTCGTCCTGGCGGGAGCGGGTCTGCCGACGGTCTACGTCAGCGGGGACAACGCCTCCCTCGACGTGGTCGCGGAGATCGCCGACCGCTTCGCCCCCGTGGACACCGCCCTCCTCTTCGCCGGCGCCCCCCGCTTTCCGGAGCTCTTCGACAACGAGCTGATCGTCCTGGACAGCGTCCGGGCCGCCGAGGCCACGCGGCTCCTCGGAGCCCGGCGCGTCGTCCCCGTCCACTACGACAGCTGGGCCCACTTCACGGAAGGGCGCGACGACCTGCTGGCCGCGTTCACCGCCGCGGGTCTGACCGACCGCCTGGACTGGGGCCGACGGGACTGAGCCGCTGGGGCCTCCACCGTATTCCTGGCTCCCTTGAGCCGGGATACGCGAACATGACCGGATGGACGCCCGATTCCTCGGCATGGCTGAGCTGGTCGACATCCCGCCCGCGGCGGTCGTGGTCGATGTCATGCGTGCTTTCACCGTGGCCGCCTGGGCCTTCGCCCAGGGGGCGGAAAAGATCGTCCTCGCCGAGTCGCTGGACGAGGCGCTGTCGATCAAGGCGCGCCACCCGGACTGGGTGGCGCTCAAGGACGGTCCGCCCGTCATCGGGTTCGACGCCGTCAACTCACCGGGTCTGCTGCGGTCCTTCGACCTCGCCGGAAGGACCGTCGTCCAGAAGACCACAGCCGGCACGGTCGGGGCTCTCGCGGTCAAGGACGCGCCACTGGTGCTGTGCGCCGGCTTCGTGGTGGCCGAGGCGACGGCACGACTCCTGCGGACACGCCGATGCGACAGTGTCACCTTCGTGGTCACCGGTGAGGACGGGCGCGCCGAGGAAGATCTGGCGTGCGCGCAGTACATCGCCCACAGGGCCGCTGGGCGCGAGACGGATGCCGCCACGTTCCTCCGCCGCGCCCGCGAGTCGCGTGCCGCCGCCGAGTTGACGACGGGCGTGCGTCAGGGAACCCACCCTGACGACGTCGCGCTCTGCCTCGCACTCGACCGGTTCCCCTTCGCCATGGTGGCGGCCCCCGAGGACTCCCTCATGGTCCTTCGGCCGTGCGCCGTACCCTCGTTGACCGACGAGGCGGGATGAGCGGGCCGGCGCCGGGCGACGCGGGGCTTCCTCCCGCACGAGGTGCCCGGCACCGCCACCACCGCTGTGCGACGTCCCGGTCGACCGGGCCGTCGATGCCGCGGCGGAGGCGATGGGGCGGGCATGGCATCGTGTCGTTGAACTGGCCCCGCACACGACATCAGAGGTACGGCACGATGGTGAAGCGCGACGACTTCGTACTCGACGACCCGGTGGGTGAGTCGCTGCGCGGTCGCCACCGGCATCTCGCCCGCAGCCTGGGTGGAGCTGCCGTCTATCTGCCCGACGTCGCCACCTTCGCCTCGGTGTCCTCCGATCCGGACCCGGCGAGGTGGGAGGACCTCGCCCGCCTCCTCGGCCGGGGCGAGTTCGCCGACATGTTCAGCTGTCCGGCGACCCCGCCGTCCGACTGGGAACCGGTCTTCGTGCTCGACGGACAGCAAATGGTCTGGCCGGACGACGGTCCGGCAGGTCCGCCGCATGAGGGGGCAGGCCCCGATGTGGTCGAACTCGGCGCGGACAGCGTGCCGGAGATGCTCGACCTCGTGGCGCGGGCCCAGCCGGGGCCCTTCTGGCCGCGCACCTACGCACTGGGCACCTATCTCGGCATTCGTGAGCACGGCACGCTGGTGGCGATGGCGGGTGAACGGCTCCGGCCTCCTGGCTGGACGGAGATCAGCGCGGTCTGCACCGCCCCTGAAGCCCGGGGGCGCGGATATGCCGCCCGTCTGGTGAGCACGCTCGTCGCGCGCATCGCCGCCCGCGACGAGGGAGCCTTCCTCCACGTGGCGGAGGCGAACTCCACCGCGATCGCCCTCTACAAGCGACTCGGCTTCGTCCCCCGCAAGCAGGTGACCTTCCGCGGGTTCCGTACGCCGTGAGGGCTCGAAGCCCACGCCGGTACGGGACTTGAGGTGATGGCCTCCAAGCGCTTGATCTTGTTGCGCACCATGCACAACGGAATCACGCCGAACACCCCGAACGAGATGTCGATCAGCGACCACCACAGGGGAATGCCCCTGATCGGCCCGCAGATCAGGGCGAGCGGGACGATGCCGGCGCAGGCGATCATCCCGAACTCGACGACCCAGATGTTGCGTACGGGATCGCGATAGGGGCCGTAGAAGGCGACGGCGATGACGAGATGGGCGAACGCCAGCCAGTCGGTGCCGTAGAGCAGGAAGGGGTACTCGGCGTCGGCGGTGTCGAGTCCGCGCCGGACCCGCTCGATCCACTCCATGAGTCCCGGAAGGTGTTCCGGCACGGACAGGGACCGGAACAGGTCCTCGGCCAGGCGCAGTTCGTGCACCAAGGGGAAGGCCGTGACACCGCTCAACGTCAAGCAGACCACGAAGACGACCACCCAGACGCGGATGCCCTTGAGCAGGGCGGCTCTGTCGCTCATGGCGGCCAGCGTACGCCCCTGATTGAACACGTTCAAAACTGGTCTCGCGTCGCGCCTCCAGCGGTCACGACTCGGGCAGCTCCGGCCTCCTCGACGTGACCCGCTCGCGGAAGGAGCTCAGTAGACACTCAGGCCGTACGCCGACAGCCCCTCGACGACCGGCTGGTAGTAAGTGGAGCCCCCGGAGCCACAGTTCCCGCTGCCTCCGACGATGATGCCGACGGCCGTCCCGCCCGAGAAGGCGGGACCACCGGTGTCCCCGGGCTCGGAGCAGACGGTGGACCGGAAGAGGCCGTGAACGGTGCCCCCGCCGTAGGTGACGGTGACGTTCACGGCCTGGACGGTCCCGCAGCGGTATCCGCCGGCCCGCCCGACGTGACAGATCGACTGTCCGACGAAGGGGTTGGCCGCACCGGTGATGTCGCGGGTACCTGTCGCGCCGAGCGAGACCTCGCCCGGGTAGGCGACCGCCGTGTCGGTGTACCGGACGCTCGCGTAGTCGTTGCCCGGGAAACTCACTCCCGCGGTGACGCCGACGGCTACCGTCAGGGCTGCGTCGGCGTACCAGGTGTGGGCGCCCTGGGCGCACCGGCCCGACAGCAACGCGTACATCGCGGAGCCGGAGCGGGCGTTGAAGCCCACGGTGCAGCGGGTGCCGTTGCTGTACAGGGTGTCACCCCCGCGCACCGACACGGCCGGCTGTCGCGCCGACGGCGCGGCGGCATGCGACGCCGATCCGAAGGCGGTGGACCAGCCGAAGAGCAGCGCCAGCACGACGACGGCCCGGACGACTCCTCGGACGGGGCTTCCGCGATGCGTCGGACTCACCAGTACCTCCCCTGCCATGCACCTGCCAGTGTGCAGCTCTCCGGATCGGATGGGCAGGCTGAAAGACGCCAACTCCGGCGCGTGCACAGGTCAAACCGGTTGGTGGGCAGGGGAGCTGGTGCGGTGGGCGGCCCGGCTCGGGCCGAGGTCAGAGCATCAGCTGGTCGATGGTCATGGGCAGGGACCGCAGTCGACGGCCGGTGGCGTGGTGGATGGCGTTGCCGATGGCCGCCGCCAGACCGACCAGGCCGACTTCTCCGACACCCTTCGTGCCGGTCTTGGAGGCGCGGTCGGGTTCACCGCAGAAGATGACCTCGATCTTGGGGATGTCCGCGTTGACCGGCATCAGGTAGTCGCCGAAGGTGGCGTTGGCGACACGTCCGGTACCGGCGTCGGTGGCGGTCTCCTCGAACATGCCCTGGCTGATACCGCCGACGGTGCCTCCGATGATCTGGCTCCTGGCGGTCTTCTCGTTGAGGATGCGGCCGCCGTCGATGGCGGTGACCACGCGCGCCACTCGCAACAGCCCCAGCTGCGGATCGATACGGACCTCGACGAACTTCGCTCCGAAGGCACCGGCGGGGGCCATGCCGATCTTCTCGGCCTCGGGCGGCGTGTTACGGCCGTCCGCGCTGAGCTCCTCCAGGCCGTGCCGGGCGAGTATGTCGACGAACGCCTCCCCCTGGTCCGGTGCGTCGATGCGGTACAGCCGGCCCCCGCCGACCGCCACGTCCTCAGGTCGGGCACCCCGCAGTGGGGAGTCCTCGTCGTCCCGGACGACGTCGAGGAACTCGTGGACGAGTTTCTCGCACGCGATCCGGACCGCGCCCGACAGGGCTCCGGTGAGTCCGGACCCGCCGGCCATGGGCGCGTACGGCATGTCGGAGTCGCCGAGGTCGAAGCGGACCTTGCCGATCTCCAGTCCGAGGAGTTCGGCCGCGAGTTGCGTCATGACCGTGTAGGTGCCGGTGCCGAGGTCGGCGGCGGCGCTGCGCACATAGGCCGAGCCGTCGCGGCGCAGCGACGCCCGTGCCTGGCAGGGGGTCTGGAAGAAGGGGAAGGCCCCGGCCGCCATCCCGTACCCGACGAGCCACCGCCCGTCCCGCATCGAGCCGATCTCGGGCGTGCGCAGGGACCAGCCGAAGCGTTCCGCGCCGAGGGTGTAGCACTCGCGCAGCGCGTTGCTCGACCAGGGCAGTCCCAGTACCGGGTTCGTCTCGGCGAAGTTGCGCAGGCGGAATGCCAGCGGGTCCATGCCGATGGCGTGGGCCGCCTCGTCGATGGCGGACTCCAGGGCCCAGTTGCCCTGTGCTTCGGCGGGTGCGCGCATGGAGCCGGGGCACGGAATGTTCAGCCGTGCCTGCCGGTCCCGCGTAAGGGCGTTGGGGCAGGCATAGGCGACCGCCGAGCCGGAGGCCACCGGTTCGTAGTCGTCGTCCTCCATGGTCACCGACGAGAGGCTGTGGTGTTCGATGGCCGTGAGGTCGCCGGCCCGGGTGACGCCGATCTTGATCTGCTGCACGCTGTCGGGGCGGTGCCCGACGGAGGTGAACATCTGCGGCCGGGTGAGTACCAGCTTCACCGGGTGCCTGACCTCGCGGGCCGCCAGCACCGTCAGGATGGTGTGGGACCACACGCGCAGGCCCGCACCGAACCCGCCGCCGATGAAGGGGACGAGAACCCGGATCCCGCTCTCGGGGATTCCGAAGATGTGCGCGATCGAGGTGCGTACGTTGTGCGGCCACTGCGTGGAGTCGTGGATGGTGACCGAGTCGCCGTGCCAGGCGGCGACGGTGGCCATCAGACCGAGCGGGTTGTTGGTGTTGTCCGGGGTGGTGTACCGCTCGTCGATCACCACGTCGGCCTCGGCGAAACCGGCCTCGACGTCGCCGCGTTCGTGGTCCATGCCCCACGGGTCCTCCACGATCTGAGCGCGGGGGTCCTCCGTGTCGAGCAAGGGCTCGGTGGTCTCGTACGCGACGCGCACCAGGGAGGCCGCGTGCCGGGCCTGCTCCGGGGTGTCGGCCACGACGACGGCCACGTGCTGGCCGTAGTGCAGGATCCGGTCGTCCTGCATGGGCGCCGGCACGGACGGCCCGAGCAGGGTCATCGGCCCGCGCTCCAGGTGCGGGGCGGTCAGGTGCGTGATGACGGTGAGGACGCCCGGTGCGGACTGCGCGTCGGAGGCGTCGATGCTGCGGATGCGCCCGGCGGCGACGGTGCTGCCGACCAGGGCCGCGTGCACCATGCCGGGGTAGCTGAAGTCGTTGGGGTAGTTCGCCGTGCCGGTGACCTTCAGCGGGGCGTCGACGCGGTCGATGCCTTCGCCGACCACCGGCGTGCGAGTCTCCACGGTCGTCATGACGGCACTCCCGCGACGGTCTCCAGAGTGCGCACCAAGGTGCGCTTGGCCAGTTCGACCTTGAAAGCGGTGCCGGGCAGCGTGCGGGCGCCTTCGAGGGCGGCCTCGGCGGCCTCCCGGAAGGTGCCGTCGGACGCCCTGGTTCCGCGCAGCACCTCTTCGGCGCCCCAGGCCCGCCACGGGATGGTGCCGACTCCGCCGAGGCCGATCCTGGCCTCGCGGATCATGTCGCCGTCCAGCTCCAGGGCGACGCCCGCCGAGGTCAGGGCGAACTCGTAGGAGACGCGGTCGCGCACCTTGATGTAGTGCGAGCGCGTGCCTTCCGGCAGCAGCGGGATCTCCACCTCGGTGATCAGCTCACCGTGGTTCAGGACGTTCTCGATGTGTGGCGTGGTGCCGGGTGGGAGGTAGAACTGCGTCAGCGGAACGGACCGGGGCCCGTCCTGACCCTGGACGTGGACGATCACGTCGAGGGCGACGAAGGGAACCGCGACGTCGGACGCGTGCAGGGCGATGCAGTGCTCGCTCGTGCCCAGGATGGCGTGCATGCGCTGGATACCGGTGATCGCCGCGCAACCCGACCCGGGGTCGCGCTTGTTGCAGGCACCCACGGTGGGGTCGCGGAAGTAACGGCACCGCGCGCGCTGGAGGAGGTTGCCGCCGATGGTGGCCATGTTCCGCAGTTGGGTCGAGGCTCCGAGCAGGAGTGCCTCCCGCACGAACGGCAGCCGTTCGCGCAGCACCGAGTCCGCGGCGAGGTCCTCCATCGTCGTGAGGGCACCGACATGCACGGACTCCGGGGAGTGCATGATGCCCCGCAGCGGCAGCCTGGTGATGTCGACCAGTCGGTCGGGATGCAGGACGCCGTCCTTCATCAGGTCCAGCTGCGTGGTGCCACCGGCGAGAAAGGATGCCTGGGAATCCGCGGTGGCGACGGCTACCGCATCGTCGGTCCGGGTGGGCCGGACGTATTCAAAGGGACGCATCGTTGCCCTCCCCGGCGACTTCGCGTATCGCGGCGCAGATATTCGGATAGGCCCCGCAGCGACAGATGTTTCCGCTCATGAATTCACGGATGTCCTCGTCGGTGCCTGCGCGTCCCTCGGCTTGCAGGGACACCGCGGACATGATTTGTCCTGGCGTGCAGTAACCGCACTGGAACGCGTCGTGACGGGCGAAGGCCTCTTGCATCGGGTGCGGATTGTCGTCGTCCCCGAGCCCCTCGATCGTGGTGATCTCGCAGTCGTCGTACTGGGCCGCCAGGGCAAGGCACGACACGATGCGCCGCCCGTCGACAAGGACGGTACAGGCGCCGCAGGCTCCCTGGTCACAGCCCTTTTTCGCGCCCGTGAGCCCCAGGTGGTCGCGCAGGGCGTCGAGGAGCGTGACCCGTGAGTCGAAGCGCAGTCGATAGGACTCGCCGTTGACCCGCAGGGTGACGTCCACGCTCGGGAGCTCTGGAGTGTCTGCGCTCGGGCGCGTCGTGGTTTCGGCATGCTTCATAGCGCCTCGATTCGATCGATCCCGGCCAGGGCGATATGACAGAGCACCTCGACGTCCGAAGCGCTATTCGTCGATACTAAAACCGGCCTGTCGGAGCCCGCCATTCGTGGGATGGATCATGTCCGCGCGGACCGCCTGAGTCCCCCGACATCTACCTCTTCAGGTGGGACATGAGGACACGCATGTCGTTGACCATCGCCTCTTCATACGTGGACACGTCCGGGGTCTCCGGGGCCTCGTCCGCCGACTGTTCCGAGTCGTCGCCGAGGTAGCTGACCACGGCCGAGAGTCCGAGGGAGAGCACCGCACCGCCGTCCCGAACCCGCAGCTCCGTGGTGCTGAGATCCGAGGTGATCAGGTACGCACCGTCCCCGAGGCCGGCGACGGCTTCCACCTCCTCCTCGGCCACGACCCCGAGGCCCGTCACCCGCCGCTGCGCGTCGAACTCGACGCCGGGATCGGTCTCCTTGTGCAGTGTGACACCGACACTGACGGTGTAGTCGACGAACCAGCCTCCACCGGCTCCCACCGCCGGCGCGTCGGGGCGCAGGTGTATGAAGCACTGGAGGTGATCGAGGGCGGGATCCTGTGTCAGCCCTGAGGACATCACGCTGACGCTGTCCATGGGCGCGATCTCCGTGCTCATGGAGGGCAGTTGAACGGTGCGGCAGGCGCGCTGCGTCAGCTGGTAGTCGCGCGTCTCCCACCATGGCACACCGAACCCTGGACGGAACACCGCAACCGACCACACCGCCGATGCCACCAGCATGCCACCGAGGGCCCACAGCCACCGATGTGCGCTGCGGTGCTGCCCCGGCTCACTGCCAGGATCGGCGACCACTCGATGCGCCCCGAAGGAAGGGGCGTCCTCCACCATTTCCGGCTCAGAAATCACGGCGTCTCTCACGTGCTCCGGCATGCGACTTGATCAGGAACTGGCCGACCCCGCCCAGCGGAACGGTCATCAGTTCGGGCAGAGCCTATGCGATGCAAGGACCCTCCGGCGCCACTCCCCCGACAGGCACCGTGCACCACGCCGCGCGGACGACTGCGCCGAAGGGTACGGTCGCGAGTACCCGGCCGATGATCGCCCTGCACATGCAGCCGACGCCTTGACGCAGACACAGACCCCAAAACGGTCAGGCGGGCTGCGCTTCACATGGACGGCAGAGAGGGTGAAAGCGCATGCACTCCGCATCTCACCGGGACGACCTGGCACGCGCGGCGGAGGAGGCCCGCGGCTGGTTCTTCGACGCGTATTTCCCCGCCTGGGTCGCCGCTGCCAGGAACGCGGCCACCGATCCCCGATCCGTCCTGGAGTACTGGCGTCCTCCGCTCCACGTCTCCTCCGACGACCTGGATCCAGCGCGCGCCAGGTACCACTGGTGCCCCGACCCGGAATCGGTGCTGAGCTACCTGGCTGCCCGTCAGGCGCCGCTGAAGGCGGCCGGCTACACGCACACCGAGGTCCCCGACTGCCGTGTCACGGCCTACAGTTCACGCGCCGTCGGGATCGACGCCATCTGGTCACGTCGCGCGGCTGACGAGCGCGAGATCGAGCGCGTGGCCGTCCACTTCGAGGTCCGTCGGGACGACTCCGGCACCTGGCACATGATCGCCATCGCCGGCCATCCGACGGAGGCGGAGCGGCTCACCGACACCTGGGTCGTCGTGTCCTTGTGACCTGACTGCGTTTCACCGCCGCTGGGCGGCACGCGTCGGACTGTCAGGTGCCCACGACACCGTGCAGGAGCAGGTCGACGAGCCGGGTGGCGAGGTCGCGCCGGCCCTCGCCCGAGGCCATGAGACTGATCCCGCCCAGCGCCATGAGCACCACTTCGGCGTCCACGTGCGGGCGTTGCGCGGCCGACTCCCTGGTAGCGGCGAGCAGGTGGGCGACGGCGTCGGCCAGCAGAGCCCGGGTGTGCAGCTTCTCGCTGTCGTCGGTCAGCACCACGCGCAGCGCGTCGGCCATGCCGTCCTTGGCCATCATGAAGTCGATGAAATCCTCCATCCATGTCCGCAGGGCCTCCACCGGGGGCAGCGTGGCCGCGAGGTGGGGTGCCGACTCGCAGAGCCTCTGCACTTCGTGCCGGTAGATCGCCTCGATCAGCACTTCCTTCGAGGGGAAGCGGCGGTACAGGGTGCCCACTCCGACGCCGGCCGCGCGGGCGATGTCCTTGACCGACGCCCTCGCTCCCTCGCGCGCGAACGCCGCTGCCGCCGCTTCCAGGAGCCGGTCCTCGTTGCGCTGGGCGTCGGCGCGCAGGGACCTGCGCCCCCGCGTCGCACCCCCGCCGTTGCTGGTCAATCCGCGCTCCCGTCATGCCGCCGCTTGCAACCGGAACCAGTTCCGCTTACCGTCGACATGCAGGCGAAACGGAACCAGTTCCGGATACGAGAGTACGGCTGTGTCGTGCCCGCGCGCCACCCGGCCGTGCCCACCCTCCCCGCCTCACGTGCCTTGGAGGACACCATGACGGACCACCTCATCACGCTCCCTTTCGGCGCACGGACGACCGCCGCCGAGGTGGTGGCCGGCACCGACCTCGGCGACCGGCGCGCCGTCGTCACCGGCGGGGCCTCCGGGATCGGACGGGAAACCGCTCGCGTGCTGGCGGCCGCCGGCGCCGAGGTCACCCTCGGCGTCCGCGACATGGCCGCGGGGACACGCGTCGCTCGCGAGATCACCCCGCCGAGCGGCCCGGGAAGTGTGCGGGCCGCTCGGCTCGACCTGGCCGACCAGAACTCGGTGCGCTCGTTCGTGGCGGCGTGGCGGGGTCCGCTGCACATGCTGGTCCTCAACGCCGGCGTGATGGCCTCGCCGCTAAAGCGGACGAAGGAGGGGTGGGAGGTGCAGTTCGCCACCAACCACCTCGGGCACTTCGCCCTCGCAGGCGGCCTGCACGAGGCCCTCGCTGCGGCTCACGGGGCCCGCGTGGTCGTCGTCAGTTCCGTCGGGCACGTCAACGGCGACGTCCTGTTCGACGACCTCAACTTCGAGCACCACCCCTACGACCCTTGGGCCGCCTACAGCCAGTCCAAGACCGCCAACGTCCTCTTCGCAGTCGAGGCGAGCCGCCGCTGGGCACCGGACATGATCACGGTCAACGCCCTCAATCCCGGCCGCATCACCGCCACCCGGCTCGGCCGCCACATCGGTGACGTCTCCAACAGCCCGGCCACGTTCGAGGCCTCCAGTACCGACGTGTCCTGGAAGGACATCCCGCAGGGGGCCGCCACCTCGGTACTGCTCGCCGCATCCCCTCTGGTCGAGGGGGTCACCGGCCGATACTTCGAGGACTGCAACGAGGCCGCCCCGCACCGCCCCGGCGTCCGCCGCGGCGTGGCGGCCCACGCCATGGACCCCGAACGGGCGGCCCTCCTGTGGCAGGTCTCCCTCGACATGCTCGAGGCCGCCACGCGCCGCGAAGTCGCCGGTCCTGGTGAACAGTCGGTGACGTGATCCACCAGGGCTGTGTGTCGGCTGTACGATCAGCCGACTCATGAGACGGGTGTGCAGGCCGGGGGGCCGCGGTCGCCGTACGGCGTCGGACCGTCTCCACGCTTCCGGGGAGGGACTTCCATGGCTCGCCATGGCTACACACGCCTGCATCTCGTCACCGCCTGCGCCGTCCTGGCAGGTGGTCTGACCCCGCTCCTGCCGGGCACCGCCATGGCGGACACGTCGCAGGAGACGGTGGTGCCGGCGACGCAGCGGAGCACCTATCTCTGGGCCGACCTCTCCGACGACCCGACGTACGCGGGCCACGACGGTGCGGGTGAGCAGGGCTTCTTCCATTCCGTCGAGGGCAAAGGGCTGCTCTGGACGCGGTACGCCGACGGGCGATCGGTCTCCGTGCCTCGTCCGTCCGTCTCCTACGTGATGACGAAGGGCGCCGACGAGATCCAGTTCCGCTACCCCGGCGCCCAGGTCGTGGACCTGTGGAGCGCGGTCGACGGCACCACACGCACGCTCAATGTCCCCGAGGGCCTGACAGTGCTCACCACTTATGAGGGTGTGGCCGTCGCCTCCCGCAAGGTGCCCGACGACAACGGTGTCCTCCGGCCGGAGGTGCATCTGCTGCTCCCGGCCAGTGACGGAAGCACCCGAGATGTGCCGGTCACCGGGGTGCCGCAGGACACGTCCTTGGGGCAGCCCGTGGGTCGCGACGCGAACAGTCTGCTGTTCCGCGCTCACAAGAACGGGCAGTACATGGTGGTTGCGGTCGACCGGAGGACCGGGCAAGTCGCGGACGCGACCGGGATGTACGCCACGTCCTACCTCAGGGCACTGGTCTCCAGGGAACACCTGGTCCTGTTCAACCTCGGTGATCCGACCGCCCAGGTGTATGACCGCGCCGACCTGTCAGCCGCTCCGGTCCAGGTCACGCTGGAGGGCGGGACGAACCCGGTGCAGGGCCTGGCCGTGGTCGGTGACTGGCTGGTTCACCGGCCCACCGGCAGCGACGCCGTGTACGCCAAACCCATCGCGGGTGGTCCCGAGGTCAAGCTCATGGTCGAGTCGAGCCCCGGCATCTCGGCGTCGTCCGAGGGCACCGCCCTCGCCATCGGCCGTACCGGCACGGACGACTGGGGGATCCAGCGCATCCTGCCGGGCCCCGACGGCAGACCCCTCGTCACGCAGGTGGTGTCCCTCGCCGCGCCGTCGTTCCCGATCCAGGGGCTCGCACTCGACCACGGCCGACTCGTTGTCACGGACTACGGCACCTCCGACGGCACGGACGGCTCCCGGTCCGCACGGACCCGCACCGTCGCGCCGTCCGGCACTCCCACCTTCGGGCCGGCCAAGGACCTCTTCTCCTCCGCCTTCGTCGCCCACTGCGCGGCCGACGACGACACCTGCGCCCCCGTCCGGGGCACCACCGACGGCCGCATCGCATGGCTGGAGCACCGCTCGGCCGAGCAGGACCTGATCCGGATCGCCGGCCCGTCCGGCCCCTGGCAGCGCACGGTTCCGGCCGGCGGACGGATCACCGACGTCTCCGGCGACTACCTCATCCACCGGACGGCCACCGAGCAGAC
>NZ_JBVKBE010000012.1:0-257263 GCF_055657325.1 Streptomyces sp. NPDC107562
TCCCGCTCCACCAGCAGCGGCAACGGATCCGACGCCGTCACCAACTCCCGCAGCGGACACCGCCCGAGCACCCCGTCCACCTCCGGCGTCAGCGCGGCGGCCAGCCGTGAGGCGGCCGGGCGGGACTCGTCGCGCAGGGCGGCGACGGCGGCGAGCAGCACGGAGCGCTCGCTGTCGCGAGTCCCTTCGGCGGCGCGCTCGTGCAGGCGCGCGCCCTCCTCCAGGACCAGGTCCGTGTCGATCCCCGCGGGGATCTTGATCTCGGCGTGGTGGCGCCAGGTGCTGACCGGGTCGCTCCAGGCCTCCACGGTGTACGTCCACAGGCCGGCCCGGCCGGCGGTGACGGTGGCGCCCCAGCGGTCGGTGCCGGGGGCCAGTTCGCGCATCGGCGTCCAGGGGCCGGGCAGGCCGTCCGGGTCCCTCAGCACGAGGTTGGCCGCGACCGCGTCATGCCCCTCGCGGAAGACGGTGGCCGAGATCTGGAACGTCTCGCCGGTCACCGCCTTCGCCGGGCGGCGCCCGTGCTGGACGACGGGGCGGACGTCGAGGACAGGTAGGCGCCCGACGGCGGTGCTCTCGTCCGGGGAGGGTGGCTCCGGGGCGGGCGGGCCGGTGTCGGCCGGGTGCACCGGTGGTGCTCCCGTGTTCTCGGTACTGGTTGTCGGAGGTGCTGACGAGTGGTGCGTTGCGGGCATCACCGCTCCGTTCCGCGTCAACTGGGTGGGCGGATGGCTGGTGGGGAGGAGGGTCGTGCGCGGGTGTGCCTGTGGGGCGTACCGCAGGAGCCTTCCCACCCTATTCGGGTGGGCAATCCGGCACTTTGTTAACTACCCGCGCGTATGTCTACGCTCAAGACCGGCCCCGTTCCGGACGTACGGGGCCGATGCTCGCACCGGGTCCCGAATGCGCCGCTACGGCCGCGGGACTTGAAGAAGTGCGTTCGGTGAACCGGGCCCCGCGCCGGACGTGCCCGAGGCGGCGCCCGGGACGTGCGGTGACACGGACGCCCTCGGGAGGCGACGGACTTGCCCACGACGTCGTGCAGTTGGGGGCGTGTGACCCGTTCGGCGCAGTGCCGTGAAGATGGCCGAATCTCATCCCGTGCTCACCGGCGCTCGCCCCTCCGGTGCGGCACGCGCGGGTGGGACCCCGGCCGAGGGGGCCACGGCACACGCCACCGCGGCTCGCCCCGGCGCGGACGCCGAGCGCGCGTCCCGAACCACCCCAAGGACGTGTGTGCGGGCGGAATCGGCCATATCACCCATCGGGGGCGTACGGCGGTCGTTCTCGAGGCGCGCCCTGAGTCGGCCACGGCGACGCCGGGTAGCCACTACCGTCGACATCGATGACCGGACGCACACCGCCGTGCGTCCTTGTCCGCACGCTGACGAGGTGGAATGTGAAGGCGATCCGTCGATTCACCGTCCGACCCGTTCTCCCCGAACCCCTACGGCCGCTCAGTGATCTCGCGCGGAATCTGCGCTGGTCCTGGCACACGGAGACGCGCGAGCTGTTCCAGTCCGTCGATCCGGAGCGGTGGGCCGCGTCCGGCGGTGACCCGGTGCGGCTGCTGGGCAGTGTCCCGCCCGCGCGGCTCGCCGAGCTGGCCGAGGACCGCCGCTTCCTGCGCCGGCTGACCACCGTCTGCGCAGACCTGGCCGACTACGTCACCGGAGAGCGCTGGTACCAGGCGCAGTCCGGCGACCTGCCCGCCGCCGTCGCCTACTTCTCCCCGGAGTTCGGCATCACGGCGGCCCTGCCGCAGTACTCCGGTGGTCTCGGCATCCTCGCCGGAGACCATCTCAAGGCGGCCAGCGACCTCGGCGTACCGCTGATCGGGGTGGGGCTGCTCTACCGGCACGGCTACTTCCGGCAGACGCTCTCCCGGGACGGCTGGCAGCAGGAGCACTACCCCGTCCTCGACCCCAACGAGCTGCCCGTCGCCCTGCTCGAGGAGGAGGACGGCACGCCCGCCCAGGTCACCCTCGCCCTCCCCGGCGGGCGCCGGCTGCGCGCCCGGATCTGGCTGGCCCAGGTCGGCCGGGTGCCGCTGCTGATGCTCGACTCGGACGTCGAGGAGAACGACCTCGGCGAGCGGGGTGTGACCGACCGGCTGTACGGCGGCGGCAGCGAGCACCGGCTGCTGCAGGAGATGCTGCTGGGCATAGGAGGTGTGCGGGCCGTGCGGACGTACTGCCGGCTCACCGGGCATCCCGAGCCCGAGGTGTTCCACACCAACGAGGGGCACGCCGGGTTCCTCGGCCTGGAGCGGATCGCCGAACTCTGCGACGCCGGACTCGACTTCGACTCGGGCCTGGAGGCCGTGCGCGCCGGCACCGTCTTCACCACCCACACCCCCGTCCCCGCCGGCATCGACCGCTTCGACCGCGAGCTGGTCGCCCGGCACTTCGGGCCCGACGCCGAGCTCGCGCGCATCGATGTCGAGCGCGTCCTGCGACTCGGCATGGAGACCTATCCCGGCGGGGAGCCCAACCTGTTCAACATGGCCGTGATGGGGCTGCGCCTGGCCCAGCGCGCCAACGGCGTCTCCCTGCTGCACGGCAACGTCAGCCGCGGGATGTTCTCCGGGCTCTGGCCCGCGTTCGACCCCGACGAGGTGCCGATCACCTCCGTCACCAACGGTGTGCACGCACCGACCTGGATCGCCCCCGAGGTGTTCCGGCTCGGCGCCCGGCAGGTCGGCGCCCAGCGCGCCGAGGACGCCTTCACCGGCGGGGGCTCCGACCGCTGGGACGCGGTCGCCGACATTCCCGCCCAGGACATCTGGGACCTCCGCCGCGATCTGCGCGAACAGCTGGTCACCGAGGTGCGCGAGCGGCTGCGGGCCTCCTGGCGCCAGCGCGGGGCGGGCACGGCCGAGCTGGGCTGGATCGACGGAGTGCTCGACCCGGACGTGCTCACCATCGGGTTCGCGCGGCGCGTCCCCTCGTACAAGCGGCTGACGCTGATGCTGCGTGACCGCGACCGGCTGATGGATCTGATGCTGCATCCCGAGCGGCCGATCCAGATCGTCGTCGCGGGCAAGGCGCATCCGGCCGACGACGGCGGCAAGCGGCTCATCCAGGAGCTGGTCCGGTTCGCCGACGACCCGCGGGTACGGCACCGGATCGTCTTCCTGCCCGACTACGGCATGGCGATGGCGCAGAAGCTCTACCCCGGCTGCGACATCTGGCTGAACAACCCCCTGCGCCCGCTGGAGGCCTGCGGCACCAGCGGGATGAAGGCCGCGCTCAACGGCTGCCTCAACCTCTCCGTGCTGGACGGCTGGTGGGACGAGTGGTTCCAGCCCGACTTCGGCTGGGCGATCCCGACCGCGGACGGCGCGGGCACGGACGCCGACCGTCGGGACGCCATCGAGGCGGCGGCGCTGTACGACCTGCTCGAACAGCGGATCACCCCCCGCTTCTACGAACGCGGCGCCGGCGGACTGCCCGACCGCTGGATCGAGATGGTCCGCCGGACGCTGATGCTGCTGGGGCCGAAGGTGCTGGCGGGCCGCATGGTCGGCGAGTACGTCGAGCGGCTGTACGCGCCCGCGGCCCGCGCCCACCGCGCGATGGTGCCGGACGCGGCCCGCGAACTGGCCGACTGGAAGGCCCGGGTACGCCGCTCCTGGCCCGGTGTGCGGGTCGACCACGTGGAGACGTCCGCGACCACGGCCACGGCCGAGCTCGGCTCCACCCTCACCCTCCGCGTCCGGGTCGCCCTCGGTGACCTCGCCCCCGACGACGTGGAGGTCCAGGCGGTCTCCGGCCGAGTGGACCCCGAGGACCGCATCGCCGACGCCACCGCGGTCCCGCTGAAACCGGCGGGCGGGCCGGACCTCGAAGGGCGCTGGGTGTACGAGGGCCCGCTCGCCCTGGACCGGACGGGCCCCTACGGCTACACGGTCCGCATCCTGCCCGCCCACCGCCTGCTGGCGACCGGCGCGGAGCTGGGGCTGGTGGCCGTACCGGCGGAGGACGTCGCGGAGGGGGCCGGGGTGCTGCTGCGCTGACGCGCCGGGCGCGGTGTGGGAGGGACCGGCCCGGGGATCCCCGTGGTTGCGGTGCTCAGTACTCGTTCTCCGGCTCACACAGCCGGCGGAGCACCTTCCCGCACCGCCGCGCGTACGCCGACTGCAGCCCCCGGTTCGCCGGGCCGCCCGCCCGGACGTACCACTTGGCGGGGCGGCTGAACGCCGACACCGTCAGCCACACCGTGCCGTCCCCGGTGCGCTCGACCACGAAGGCCTCCTCGCCGCACTCCGGGTGGCCGGTCAGGGTGCCGTAGGCCCAGCCGGCGCGGCGGTACTCGGAGACCGTCCACACGACCCGGCAGGGCGCCTTGATCAGGCCGGCGAGCGTGACGGTGACGTCGACGCCGGGGGCGGCGCGGTCCGCGGCGGCCTCGACGCCCAGGCCCGCGGCGCGGTGCATCTCCCAGGTGCCCACGGCGTCGGCGGCCCGGCGGAACACCCGCTCGCCCTCGCCGATGCGGGTGCGCACATGCAGGGGATGGAAGCCGGGTGGGCAGAAACCCGTCTCGCGGGTCGCGCCGACATCCTCGTACGTGAACGACATGCGGCCAAGAGTAGGGCGGCACCCGGCGTCGACCGCCCGCCGGGTGCCGCCGTCACGAACCGCTCTACGGGAACGTCACCTTCCAGCTGTTGATGTAGCCGGTGTCCCGCGCCGCCTGGTCCTGCACCCGCAGCCGCCAGGTGCCGTTGGCGACCTCGGAGGAGGCGTTGACGGTGTAGGTGGCGTTGACGTTGTCCGCCGAGTCCGAGGAACTGAAGTTCTTCAGGCGGTACGCCGTCCCGTCCGGGGCCAGCAGGTCGATCACCAGGTCACCGCGCCAGGTGTGCACGATGTCCACGGCGACCTGGAGGTTGGCCGGGGCGTTGCCCGCTCGGCCGGACACGGTGACCGAGGAGGTCACGGCCGCGCCGTTGTCCGGGATCGCCACGTCGGAGGTGTTCTCGAAGGAGGTGCCGCCGCCCGGGCCGCCGGGCCGCGTACCGACCGCGACGCCCGCCCACGCGTCCTGCACCGCCTTGTACTCGGTGCTCGTCGTGCCGTACAGCTCACCGGCGACCGCGAGCGTGCCGGTGCGCGCGGCCGCGTAGTTGGTGGTGGACGTGAACTTCGTGGTGAGCGCCTTGAACCAGATCTGCTCGGCCTTGGCCCGGCCGATGCCGGTCACCGGGAGGCCGTCCGCGGTCGGCGAGTCGTAGCTGACACCGTTGACGACCTTGGCGCCGCTGCCCTCGCTCAGCAGGTAGAAGAAGTGGTTCGCGGGACCGGACGAGTAGTGCACGTCGATCGAGCCGATGCCCGAGTACCAGTTGTCCTTCGACGCGCCGTCCTTGCTCGGCTTGTCCATGTAACGCAGCGGCGTGCCGTCGCCGTTGATGTTGATCTCCTCGCCGATGAGGTAGTCACCGACGTCGGAGGAGTTGTCGGCGTAGAACTCGACGGCCGCGCCGAGGATGTCGGACGTCGCCTCGTTCAGGCCGCCGGACTCGCCGCTGTAGATGAGGCCCGCGGTGGCCGAGGTGAGGCCGTGGGTCATCTCGTGGGCGGCCACGTCGATCGAGGTGAGCGGGTTGGCGTTGCCCGATCCGTCGCCGTAGGTCATGCAGAAGCAGCTGTCCGACCAGAAGGCGTTGACGTAGTTGTTGCCGTAGTGGACCCGCGAGTAGGCGCCGACGCCGTCGCCGCGGATGCCGTTGCGGCCGTGCACGTTCTTGTAGTAGTCCCAGGTCAGCGCGGCCCCGTAGTGGGCGTCGGCACCGGCCGACTCCGCGTTGGAGGGCGTGCCGTTGCCCCAGACGTCGTCCGGGCCGGAGAAGAGCGTGCCGGTGCCGGAGGTGCCGCGGTTCAGGTTGTAGGTGCGGTGGTTGCCGCGGGCGCCGTCGGTGAGGTTGTACGTCGAGCCGGACTGGGTCGTGGTGAGCGGGACCGTGCCGCTGTAGACCGTGTGCCCGGTGCCGTTCCTGACCGCCTGCCATGCGAAGAGCTTCTCGCCGGTGCCGGCGTCGGTGACGACGTGCAGCTCCTGCGGGGTGCCGTCGTGCTGGAGGCCGCCGACGACCGTCTCGTAGGCGAGGACCGGCTCGCCGTGCGCGGCCCAGACGACCTTGCGGGGCTCGCCGCTGACCTCGGGGCTCCGGGCGTCCTCGGCGCGGGCGGCGCCGAGCGCCTGCCGCTCCGCCTGCGCCCCGGCTATCGCGGGCTTGAGCGAGGGCACCTCGATGGTGGCGCGGGTGGCCTTGGTGACGCTCTCGGTGGCACCGGCCTTCGACGTCTCGACGACCAGATCACCACCCAGGACCGGCAGGCCGGCGTAGGTCCGCTCGTAGCGGGTGTGGACCGTGCCGTCGGCGTCCTTGGCGACGTCGCGGACCAGGAGCTTCTCCTGGGAACCCAGGCTCAGCTCCCGTGCGGTGTCCACCTTGCCGGCGTCGGCCTCGCGGATCAGCGCCGCGCGCTGGGCCGGAGTGAGCTTGACGGGCAGGGAGCCCGGGTCGGCCTTCGCCGACGCCGAGGGCGCCGTGTCCGCGGGGGCTGCCGCGGCGCCGGACTGCACGGCGGCGGCGAGGAACGCGGCGACGCCGACGAGGGCGACGGCCGCGACGCGGGGGGTGCGTCTGTGGGAGGAACGGTTGCTCGATGAGGAACTGCTCTTCAACACTGACTCCTTCTGCGTGGCCGTGGGACACACGGCCAGGGGAGCCGGGCGGCGTCAGGCCGTCCGGGCAGAACGCGAAACCAGGTGCGGACGGCCACGGGAACAACACAGCGGCATGGAGGTGGGGTTGCTGTGGAGTGGCCGTGAGAAGCGTGACACCACGGGCGCGACCTGTCAGGAGCGCGTCAAGAGTTTGGCCGGAAATGGTTCGTTGTCCGGGAGTTCGCGTTCGGTATGCGAACGGGACGCCTTTCTACCCGGCCGGCTCGCCGTGCCAGGTGCGCCACAGCCGCGCGTACGCGCCGTCCGCCGCCACCAGTTCGTCGTGCGTGCCGAGTTCGGTGATCCGTCCCGACTCCATCACCGCCACCCGGTCCGCGTCGTGCGCGGTGTGCAGCCGGTGGGCGATGGCGATCACCGTACGGCCCCGCAGCACGGCGGCCAGGGCCCGCTCGGTGTGCCGGGCCGTCGCCGGGTCGAGCAGGGCGGTGGCCTCGTCGAGGATCAGTGTGTGCGGGTCGGCCAGCACGACGCGGGCCAGGGCGAGCTGCTGGGCCTGCGAGCCGTCGGTGCGGACCCCTCCCGCGCCCGGTTCGGCGTCGAGGCCGCCGGGCAGTCCGCGCACCCAGCCGTCGGCGCCCACCGCGTCGAGGGCGGTCCACAACTGGGCGTCCGTGGCCGCCGGTTCGGCGATCAGCAGGTTGTCGCGGACGGTGCCCAGGAAGACGTGGTGCTCCTGCGTGACCAGCGCGACCTGGCGGCGCAGCCGCTCCGGCCCCAGACCGGCGACCGGCACCCCGCCCACGGTCACACTGCCCGCGCCCGGCGTGTCGACACCGGCAAGCAGCCGGCTCAGCGTGGACTTGCCCGCACCCGACGGGCCGACGACCGCGAGCCGCTCACCGGGCCGGATCGTCAGGTCGACGCCGCTCAGCACCTCGCCGCCCCGGTCGTACGAGTAGCGCACGCCCCGCACGTCGATGCGGTCGCCGTCCGGATCGGGGGAGTCGGCCGGCGCCGACCGGGGCGCCAGCGCGAGGCCCTCCACCCGGGCGAAGGAGGCGTTGCTCATCTGCAACTGCTCGACCCTGATCAGGATCGTGTCCAACGGCTCGGTGACCTGCCGCAGATACAGCGCGGCCGCCACCACCGCGCCCAGGGTCACCGTCCCCCGCTCGTGCAGGAACCCCCCGACCAGCAGCACGGCCACCACCGGGAAGGCGTACGAGAAGTCCGCCGCCGGGAAGAACACGCTGCGCAGCCGCAGGGTGTGCAGCCGGGTGCGCCGCGCCTGTGCCAGCGCGTCCCGGCTCGCCGCGATCCGGTGCCGCTGCAGACCGAAGGCCTCGACGGTGCGGGCGCCGGCCGCCGTGGCGGCGAGGACCTCGGCGACGTCCGAGGTGGCCGCCCCCTCGTCGAGGTAGGCGGAGCGCGCCCGGCGCAGGTACCAGCGCAGCGGGAACCAGATGCCGAGCCAGCCCAGCAGCGCGCAGCAACCCAGCAGCGGGTCCAGCGCGACGACCGCGCCGAACAGGAACAGCACCTGCACCGAGGCGATGAGCAGCGCGGGACCGGCGTCCCGCAGCGTCGTGCCGACGGCGGTGACGTCGGCGGTGCCTCGGGCCGTCAGATCACCGGTTCCGGCCCGCTCCACGACCGACGCGGGCAGCGACAACGCCCGGTCGACGAAGCGTTCCCTGATCCGCGCCAGCGTCCGCTCACCGAACCGGTGCCCGGCGTAGCGCGCCCACCGCGACAACAGCAACTGCGCCAGCGCGCAGCCGACGAGTGCCAGTGCCAGCCGGTCGACGACGTCGACGCCGGCGCCCGCCCGGACCTCGTTGACGATCGTGCCCAGCAGCCACGGCCCGGCCAGCCCGGCCCCGGCGGCCAGCGCGTTCAGCGCCAGTACCGCGGCGAAGACCCGCCCGTCGGCCCGGACCAGCGAGGTCAGCGCCCGCCGCACCTCGGCGGGCCCGGCGACGGGCAGCCGGCCCGTCCGCTCCGCGGTGGCGCCCGGCGCCTTCCCGGACGTCATCGCACGGCCTCCTCGGTGCCGATGCCGGACGGATCGGCCCCCTCGTCCTCGTCGGTCTCCTCGTCCCTGGCCACCAGCGCCCGGTACCCGGGTGCGTGATCGAGCAGCCCCTGGTGGGTGCCGCTCGCCTCGACCTTGCCGTTCACCAGGAAGTACACGGTGTCCGCCCGGTCCAGCACCAGCGGCGAGGTGGTGGTGACGACGGTGGTACGGCCCTGGCGGGCCTCCCGCAGCCGTCGCGCCACGGCCGCCTCGGTGTGCGCGTCGAGCGCGGACGTCGGCTCCACCGCGAGCAGCACCTCGGGGTCGGCCAGCAACGCCCGCACCAGTCGCACCCGTTGGCGCTGTCCGCCGGAGAGATTGCGTCCCTGCGCGTCGATCCGGGAGTCGAGCCCGTCCGGCAGCCCGCGCACGACGTCCTCGGCCACGGCGGCCCGCACGGCCCGCGCGACGGCCGCGTCGCCGGCGTCGGTACGCCGCCCGAGGACCACCTCACGCAGGGTTCCCGCGAACAGGTCGGCCTCGTGGTCCGCGACCAGGATCCGCTCCCGGACCTGGGGGAGCGCGATCTCGTCCAGCCGTAGCCCGCCCCAGGTGACGTCCGAGGGCGCGTACCGCCCCAGCCGGTCGACGATCTCCGCCGCGTCGGCGGGCCGCTCGCAGGCGAGCGCGGTCAGCCGGCCCGGCAGCACCCGCACGCCCGACTCCGGGTCGTCGAGCGCGGACGGCTCGGCCGGGGCGTCGTGCGCCCCGGCGCCGGCCGGCGGGTCCAGCCGCAGGAACCCCACGATCCGGCGGGCGGCCACCAGTCCGCGGCTGACCTGCTGGCCGAACTCCAGGAAGTACGCCACCGGCACCACCAGCACCGCGACATAGCCGTAGACCGACACCAGCTCGCCCACGGTGATCGCGCCTTGGGCCACCAGCCGGGCCGCGAGCCAGGTCACCACGGCCAGGAACACCGTCGGCAGGCCCAGGCCGAGCGCCTGGATCCAGCTGGTCACGGCGCCGACCCGGTACCCGTCGTCACGCAGGCGCCGGGAGTCCCTGCGGAAGGCCCCGGCGACCAGCTCCTTGCCGCCGAGACCGCCCAGCACACGCAGCCCGCCCGCCATGTCGCCGATGCGCGCGGTGAGCGTGCCCTGGGCTTCCCGGTACGCCGTCTCGGTGCCCTGCAGGCGGCTCATCAACGGCCCGGCCAGGACGCCGGTCACCGGCACGCCCAGCAGCACGACAGCGGCCAGCAGCGGGGAGACCGAGAGCAGCAGCGCGGCGACGACGCCGTACGCGACGACCGCGCCGAGGCCCGGGCCGATGACCGTCAGGGCGGTGGCGACGGTCTGCACGTCGCCCACGCCGATCGTGACGACCTCCCCGGCCGTGACCTGCCGGCGCAGCGAGGCGCCGAGCCGGACCGCCTGACCGATCACGACCTTGACCGTGCGGAAGTTGGCGTCCATCCGGACCCTGGTCATCGTGCGGTGCCGGGCGATGTTCAGCCAGGCGTCGACCGCCCCCGCCGCCAGCACGGCCGCCGCCCAGCCGAACAGCGCCGCCCGGTCACCGGGCTCCAGCCCGTCGTCGATCGCGCGGGCCAGCAGGTACGGCACCAGCGCGGGCAGCGCCAGCGACACGACCCCGAACAGCGCCCCCGCGGCCGACCGGCCCGGCTGGCTGCGCACCAGCCACCACAGATAGCGGGCGGGACCCCGGACGTCGGGGGTGCCGGGGTCCTCGTACGCGTCGATCATCGCGCCGCTCGTTTCCCGTGACCCGTTCCCCTGTTCACGCCAGGCTGTCCTGCCACGCCCGGTGCAGCCCCGCGAACCGGCCCGTCCCCGCGATCAGTTCGGCCGGGCTGCCGTCCTCGACGATCCGGCCCTGCTCCATCACCAGCACCCGGTCCGCGATCTCCACCGTGGACAGCCGGTGTGCGATCACGACGGCCGTACGGCCCTTCAGCACGGTCGCCATGGCCCGCTGCACCGCACGCTCGCCGGGGATGTCCAGCGAACTGGTCGCCTCGTCGAGGATCAGCACCGCCGGGTCCGCGAGCAACGCCCGCGCGAACGCCACGAGCTGGCGCTGACCGGCCGAGATCCGGCCGCCGCGCTTACGGACGTCCGTGTCGTACCCGTCGGGCAGCGCGGCGACGAAATCGTGCGCGCCGATGGCCTTGGCGGCGGCCTCGATCTCCGTACGGCTCGCGTCGGGCCGCCCGACGGCGATGTTCTCGGCGACCGTGCCGGAGAACAGGAACGACTCCTGCGTCACCATCACGACGCCGCGCCGCAGTTCCGGCACGGCCAGCTCCCGCAGGTCGACCCCGTCGAGCAGCACCCGCCCGTCGGTCGGGTCGTAGAACCGGGCCAGCAGCTTGGCCAGGGTCGACTTGCCGGCGCCCGTGGAGCCGACGACCGCGACCGTCTGCCCGGCCGGGATCGTGAGGTCGAAGGAGGGCAGCACCTCTCCACCGGTGCGATAGGCGAAGCGCACACCGTCGAAGACGACCTCGCGGCCGGGGTGTTCGGAGGCGAGGGGCGGCAACTCCCGGGGCGCGGACGGCTCCGGCACCGAGGGCGTCTGGGCGAGCAGCCCGGCGATCTTCTCCAGCGAGGCCGCCGCCGACTGGTAGGAGTTGAGGAACATGCCGAACCGGTCGATCGGGTCGTACATCCGCCGCAGGTACAGCACCGCCGCCGCGAGCACCCCGAGCGCCAGCGTGCCGTCCGCGACGCGGTGGGCGCCCCACAGGACGATCAGCGCGACCGCCGTGTTGCCGACGACCCGGGAGCCGACGACGTAGCGGGCCATCTCCAGCAGCGCGTCGCCGTTCGTGCGCTCGTGCCGCCGGTTGAGGACCCGGAACTCGGCGTCGTTGGAGGCCTCCCGGCGGAACGCGCGCACCGGGCGGATGCCGTTCATCGTCTCCACGAACTTCACGATGACCGCGGCGATCGCCGTCGACCGTGTCGTGTACACCTTCCGCGCCCGCCGCTGGTACAGCCGTACCAGCCACCACAGCGGCAGGAACGACGCCACCGCCACCGCGCCCAGGCCCAGATCCAGCCAGAGCAGGATCGCCGCGACGTACACGCACGACAGGATGACCGTCACCAGCTCCTGCAGGCCCTCCTCCAGCAGCTCGCGCAGCGACTCGACGTCGGTGGTGGAACGGGAGATCAGCCGGCCCGAGGTGTAGCGCTCGTGGAAGTCGACGCTCAGCGCCTGCGCGTGCCGGAAGATCCTGCCGCGCAGATCGAGGAGCACGTCCTGACTGACCCGGGCGGAGGTGACGACGAAGGCGTACTGGAGCACGCCGGAGGCGGCCGCGCACAGCAGGTAGCCCACCGCCACCGCGATCAGCGGCCCCTGGTCGTGGGCGCGGAAGGCCGGCACGGCGTGGTCGATCGCGTACGCCACCAGCAGCGGGCCCGCCTGCACCGCCGCCTGTCCGAGGAACAGCAGGAGCGTGGTCAGCGCGACCCTGGCCTTCATCGGCGCGAGCAGCGACCTCAGCAGCGTCCCGGTGGCGCCCGGCGGGGTGGGCAGGACGTCCTTGTCGAACGGGTCGCCCGCCCCGGGCGGCTGAGCCGGCTCCTCGTCGGTGACGGGGGCGGGCGTCGAGGTGGACGCGGTCACCGGGCTGCCTCCAGTTCCGTACCGGACATCAGGTGGGCGTACTCGGCGTTGTCGCGGAGCAGTTCGTGATGGGTGCCGACGGCCGTGATCCGGCCGCCGGACAGCAGGGCGACCCGGTCGGCGAGCAGCACCGTGGACGGGCGGTGCGCGACGATCAGGGCGGTGGTGTCGGCGAGCACCTCGCGCAGCGCTTCCTCGACGGCGGCCTCGGTGTGCACGTCCAGCGCCGAGAGCGGGTCGTCCAGCACCAGGAACTCCGGGCGCCCCACGACGGCCCTGGCCAGCGCGAGCCGCTGCCGCTGACCGCCGGACAGGCTCAGGCCCTGCTCGCCGACCTGGGTGTCCGTGCCCTGCGGCAGCCCGTGCGTGAACCCGGCCTGGGCGACGGACAGGGCGCGGTCCAGATCGGTGGGCCCGGCCTCGTCGGAGGCGCCCATCAGCACGTTCTCCCCGACGCTGGCGGAGAACAGCGTCGGCTCCTCGAACGCGACGGCGACCCGGGCGCGCAGTTCCTCACGGGACATGCCGGCGATGTCGGCGCCGTTCAGCGTGATCCGGCCCCCGGTCACCTCGTGCAGCCGTGGGACGAGCGCGGTGAGGGTGGTCTTGCCGCTGCCGGTCGCCCCGACGAGGGCCATGGACTCGCCGGGGCGGATGTGCAGGTCGACATGGGCGAGGACGGGTGGGGAGCCCGTGGGGGCGTCGGGGTAGCGGAAGCTGACGGCGTGGAAGCGGAGTCCGCTGTCGTGGACGTCCGCCGCCGTGCCCACCGCCTCGGTGGCCGTCTCCGGGTGCGCGTCCATCACCTCGAAGTACCGCTCGGTGGCCGTCGCCGCCTCCTGGCTCATCGCCAGCAGGAAGCCGATCGAGTCGACCGGCCACCGCAGGGCGAGTGCCGTGGACAGGAAGGCCACCAGCGTGCCCGCCGACAGGTCTCCGTCCGCCACCCGCACGGCGCCGAGCACCAGTGCCGCTCCGATGGCCGCCTCCGGGAGCGTCACGATCACGCTCAGGATCGTGGCCAGCAGCCGGGCCTTGGTCAGCTCCGTCCCGCGCAGCGTGCGCGCCAGCTCCCGGAACGCCCGCGCCTGACTGCGGTGCCGCCCGAACCCCTTGATGATGCGGATGCCGAGCACGCCCTCCTCGACGACCGTCGTGAGATCGCCGACCTGGTCCTGCGCCCGCCGTGCCACCTCGGCGTACCGCTTCTCGAAGATCGCGCAGCTGACGATCACCGGCACCGCGGGCCCCAGGATCACCAGCCCGAGGGTGAGGTCCTGCACCAGCATGATGATCACGCCGACGAGGATCGTCACCCCGTTGACCAGCAGGAACGTCAGCGGGAAGGCCAGAAACATGCGCACCAGCATCAGATCGGTGGTGCCCCGGGACAGCAACTGGCCCGAGGCCCAGCGGTCGTGGAACGCCACCGGCAGCCGCTGGAGATGCCCGTACAGATCCGCCCGCATCGCCGCCTCCACTCCCGCCAGCGGGCGCGCCACGAGCCACCGGCGCAGTCCGAACAGCACGGCCTCGCCCAGCCCGAGCAGCAGCAGGAACAGCGCGCCGAGCCACACGCCCGCCGGGTCCCGGCCGGCGATGGGCCCGTCGACGAGCCACTTGAGCACGAGCGGGATGACCAGCCCGACGCAGGACGCCACGATCGCGACGAACGCGGCGGTGAACAGGCGGGCCCGCACCGGCCTGACATACGGCCACAGGCGCAGCAGCGAGCGGACGGCGGAGCGGTCGCGGGGCGAGGTGGCACGTGTCGTGGGCATCAGGAGCGAGCCTACGGATCGGCACTGACAACGCCTACCGAGTTTTGGCCGGACCGCCGTCCGCCGATGGACCTACGACCTGCGCGTTCGCCCGTGCCGCCTCAGCCGGCCCGGAGCAGCAGCACCGACCTTCCGGGCACCGTGATCGCCCGTCCCGCGGGGTGGGTCACGTCGGGCGGCGCCGCCTGCCCCTCCTGCGCCGTGTCGACGACGACCTCGTAGCGCTCCGCCCACGGAGGCCCCGGCAGGACGAAGCTCACCGGCCGCTCCCCGGCGTGCAGCACGGCGAGGAAGCTGTCGTCGACGATCGGCGCCCCCCGCTCGTCCCGGCCCGGGATGTCCCGTCCCGACAGATACATGCCGAGCGTGGCGGCGGGCGCGTACCAGTCCCCTTCCGTCATCTCCGTGCCCCGCGGGGTGAACCAGGCCAGGTCCCGCAGCCCGTCCGCCGAGTGCGCCCGGCCGGAGAAGAACGCCCGCCGCCGCAGTACCGGGTGCCGGTGCCGCAGGGCGATCAGCCGGGCCGTCAGGTCGAACAGCGCCTTCCAGCCCGGGTCGTCGAGCAGGCCCCAGTCCAGCCAGCTGATCTCGTTGTCCTGGCAGTAGGCGTTGTTGTTGCCCCGCTGGGTGCGCCCCAGCTCGTCGCCGGCGACCAGCATCGGCACGCCCGTCGAGAGCAGCAGGGTGGTCAGCAGGTTGCGCAGCTGCCGCCGCCGCAGCGCCTGTACCCGTTCCTCGCCGCTCTCGCCCTCCGCCCCGCAGTTCCAGGCCCGGTTGTCGTTCGTGCCGTCCCGGTTGCCCTCGCCGTTCGCCTCGTTGTGCTTGCGCTCGTAGGAGACCAGGTCCCGCAGCGTGAAGCCGTCGTGCGCGGTGACGAAGTTGACCGACGCGTAGGGCCGCCGGCCGCCCCAGGCGTAGAGGTCGCTGGAGCCCGACAGCCGGTACCCCATCTCCCGGACGTCCGGGAGCGCGTGCCTCCAGAAGTCCCGCACGGCGTTGCGGTAGCGGTCGTTCCACTCCGTCCACAGCGGGGGGAAGGCACCGACCTGGTAACCGCCGGAGCCGACGTCCCAGGGCTCGGCGATCAGCTTCACCCGACGCAGTACCGGGTCCTGCGCGATGACGGCCAGAAAGGGGGACAACATGTCCACGTCGTGCATGGACCGCGCGAGCGCCGCCGCCAGGTCGAACCGGAAGCCGTCCACGCCCATCTCGGTCACCCAGTAGCGCAGCGAGTCCGTGATGAGGCGCAGCACGTGCGGCTGGACGACGTGCAGCGTGTTCCCGCAGCCGGTGTAGTCGGCGTAGCGGCGGGCGTCGGACTGCAGGCGGTAGTACCCGCGGTTGTCGATGCCCTTCAGGGACAGCGTCGGCCCCAGTTCGCCGGCCTCCGCGGTGTGGTTGTAGACGACGTCGAGGATGACCTCGATCCCGGCCGCGTGCAGCGCGCGCACCATCCGCTTGAACTCCCCGACCTGCTGCCCGCGCGTGCCGGACGCGGCGTACGCGGCGTGCGGGGCGAAGTAGCCGATGGAGTTGTAGCCCCAGTAGTTCTTCAGACCCCGGCGCAGCAGGTGGTCCTCGTGCGCGAACTGGTGCACGGGCAGCAGCTCGACCGCCGTGACGCCGAGTCGCGTGAGGTGGTCGACCGCCGCCGGGTGGGCCAGGCCCGCGTAGGTGCCGCGGAGCTCCTCGGGGATGTCCGGGTGCAGCTTGGTGAAGCCCCGCACGTGCAGCTCGTAGATCACCGAGTCCGCCCAGGGCGTCTTCGGCCGCCGGTCGTCCGCCCAGTCGTCGTCGTCGTGCACGACGACGCCCTTCGGCACGTACGGCGCCGAGTCCCGTTCGTCGCGCACGGTGTCCGCGACCTGCTGCTGCGGCCAGTCCCGGACGTGCCCGTAGACCTCCGGCGGCAGGCCGAAGTCGCCGTCGACCGCGCGCGCGTAGGGGTCCAGCAGCAGCTTCGCCGGATTCCACCGGCCGCCGGTCCACGGGTCCCAGCGGCCGTGCACCCGGTAGCCGTAGCGCTGCCCCGGCATCACCCCCGGCACGAAGCCGTGCCAGATCTCATGGGTCAGCTCGCTCAGGCGATGCCGGCGCTCGGTGCCGTCCTCGTCGAACAGGCACAGCTCCACCGCCTCCGCCCCACCCGCCCACAAGGCGAAGTTGGTGCCCGCCACCCCGTCCGGGCCGACCCGGAACCGGGCCCCCAGCGGTGTCGACGCACCCGGCCACACCGCCACCGCGGCGGCCGGTGCCGCGCGTGGCGCGCCGTTCAACGCGGCGGCCGGGCGTCCGCCCTGCCCGGCCACCGTCTCCTGCTCGGCTGCGCTGGACACCTGTCAGCCTCCCGCGGCTCGTGTCGACGACGTGGGCCGGGGCCCGCGGCGTCCCTTCCGCGGAGCCCGGCCCGTCGTCCTCCCCACTGTTCTGCCCAGAGCTTGGGTCGCACTCACGTTTCCCCAGGGCGGGCCCGGTCGTTGCACACGGTTGTGAGGCACGTACATGGGCGCGCGCGGCGCGCGGGGGCCGCTCTGGCCGCCGTACTGACATGGGCAGGGCTGCTGGCCGGGGCCGTCGGCTGCACCGCGGACGGTGCGAGCGGGCCCGGCTCGCTGGGCAAACCCCGGGCCCCCGAGGAGGTCATCGAGGTCTCGCCGGACGACGGCGACAAGGGCGTCCGCCCCGGACGGGCGCTGTCCGTACAGGTGTCCAGCGGGCGCCTGGAGTCGGTCCGGGTCGTCCGGACCCAGGACGCGGAGGAGCAGACGGTCCCGGGCCGGATCTCCGCCGACGGCCGGCGCTGGCGCCCCGACGACGGCAGGCTCGCGCTGGCCGCCGGATACGCCGTCGACGCGGTGGCCGTGGACGACGAGGGCCACCGCTCCGCCCGGCACACCACCTTCAGCACCTACGTCCCCGACCAGCGCTTCATCGCGTACGTCACCCCGGAGCACCGCTCCGTGGTCGGCACCGGCATGATCGTCAGCCTGGGCTTCAACCGGGAGATCACCGACCGGGCCGCCGTCGAGCGGGCCGTGCGCGTCACCTCGGAGCCCCCCGTCGAGATCCGCCCGCACTGGTTCGGCCGGGACCGTCTCGACTTCCGCCCCGAGGAGTACTGGGAGCCCGGTACCGAGGTCACCGTCGACCTGCGGCTGAGGGACGTCGAGGGGGCACGCGGGGTCTACGGGCTCCAGTACCGGACCGTCACCTTCACCGTCGGCCGCAGTCAGGTCTCGCTGGTCGACGCGGAGCAGCACACCATGCAGGTGCGCCGGGACGGCGAACTCCTCGGCACCGTGCCGGTCACGGCGGGGGCGCCCAAGCACCCGACGTACAACGGGAAGATGGTCGTCACCGAGATGTACGAGATGACCCGGATGAACGGCAGCACGGTCGGCTTCGGCGGCGAGTACGACATCAAGGACGTCCCGCACGCCATGCGCCTGACCGAGACCGGCACCTTCCTGCACGGCAACTACTGGGCGTCGGCGGCCACCTTCGGCGAGGCGAACGTGAGTCATGGGTGCGTCGGCCTGCGGGACGTCAAGGGCGGCAGCTCGGACAGCCCGGCGGGCTGGTTCTTCGACCGGACTTTGGTCGGGGACGTCGTCGAGGTCGTCAACAGCGACGACAAGAAGGTCGCCGCGGACAACGGGCTCGGAGGCTGGAACATGGGGTGGAACGAGTGGAAAGCGGGCAGTGCTCTGAAGTGAGCCTGCCGGGGGGCGGGGTGGCCTGTGGCGGCCGGTCGAGGTTGGGACTGAACGGTGACATTCGCACGGCCTCGACCGCGCCGACCATGTGGTTAATATGCGCCGAACGCGCGGGACGCGCAGGGGAGCGGGCCCGACGGGGCCCGATGAGGGTCCGGTCCGGGGCCCGTTGAGGGGAGACAAGTTGAAAGTGCGACCGATATCGGGGGCGTCGGTTGACGCGCGTGGGGGGCGCGGACGCAAAGGCCTGGCTCTGGCCGCCGGGGTGCTGCTGTTGACCGTCACCGCGTGCGGTGGCGGCTCGGACTCCGGGGACTCCGGCGCGGGGGCCGGGGACGGCAAGGGCAAGGGCTCGGCCACCGCCGAGAGCAAGCAGTCCGAGGCGGCCGTGACCATAGCCCCCAAGGACGGCGCGAAGTCCGTCGACACCAGCGGTGCGCTGAAGGTCAGCGCGGCCAAGGGCAAGCTGACCGAGGTCGTGGTCAAGGACGCCAAGGGCACCGAGATAGCGGGTGAGATAGCCGCGGACGGCGCCAGCTGGACGCCGTCCATCCATCTGGCCGCCGCCACCAAGTACCAGGTGCACGCGGTCGCCAAGGACTCCGCGGGCCGCGAGGCCGCCGAGTCCTCCAGCTTCACCACCCTGACGCCGCAGAACACGTTCGTCGGCCACTTCACCCCCGAGGACGGTTCGACGGTCGGCGTCGGAATGCCCTTCTCCCTCAACTTCACCCGGGGCATCACCCACCCCGAGCAGGTCGAGAAGGCCGTCGAGATCAAGACCGAACCGGCCGTCGACGTCGAGGGCCACTGGTTCGGCAACGACCGGCTCGACTTCCGGCCCGAGAAGTACTGGAAGGCCGGCACCAAGGTCACCGTCAAGCTCAACCTCAACGGTGTCGAGGGCCGCCCCGGCGTGTACGGCGAGCAGGCCAAGACCGTCTCCTTCACCATCGGTCGCGACCAGGTCTCCGTCGTCGACGCCAAGAAGCTCACGATGAAGGTCATGCGGGACGGCAAGGTCGTCAAGACCCTTCCGGTCACCACCGGCAAGGCCGGCATGGAGACCTGGAACGGCCAGATGGTCATCAGCGAGAAGCACGTGGTGACCCGGATGAACGGCGAGACGGTCGGCTACGGCGGCGAGTACGACATCAAGGACGTCCCGCACGCCATGCGCCTGACCACCTCCGGCACCTTCCTGCACGGCAACTACTGGGCCGGCGGTGCCTTCGGCAACTACAACGCCAGCCACGGCTGCATCGGTCTGCGCGACGCGCGCGGCGGCTGGGACAAGGGCGCGCCGGCCGCGTGGTTCTTCGACAACTCGATGATCGGCGACGTGGTCGTCGTGAAGAACTCCAACGACCGGATCGTCGACCCGGACAACGGGCTCAACGGCTGGAACATGTCGTGGGAGAAGTGGAAGGCCTGACCCCCTGACACGAACGGGCCCGGTGCGACCACCGCACCGGGCCCGTTCCCGTCGACAACCACGGCGCGCCGGTCCGCGGGCCGCCCTGTCGGGCACTCCCGCCGGGTGTGATCGAGCGCACCGGGCGTGGTCGCGTTAGTGGCCGTTAACCTGCTGGCATGACCGTGAATCTCGAAGTCGCCGAGGGCGTCGGCACGCTGCGTCTCGACCGCCCGCCCATGAACGCGCTGGACATCGCCACGCAGGACCGGCTCAAGGAACTCGCCGAGGAGGCCACGCGCCGCGACGACGTGCGCGCGGTCGTCGTGTACGGCGGGGAGAAAGTGTTCGCGGCCGGCGCGGACATCAAGGAGATGCAGGACATGGACCACACGGCCATGGTCCTGCGCGCCCGCGGCCTGCAGGACGCCTTCACGGCCGTGGCCCGCATCCCCAAGCCGGTCGTCGCCGCCGTCACGGGGTACGCGCTCGGCGGCGGCTGCGAACTCGCCCTCTGCGCGGACTACCGCATCGCCGCCGACGACGCCAAGCTGGGCCAGCCGGAGATCCTGCTGGGCCTTATCCCGGGCGCGGGCGGCACCCAGCGGCTCGCCCGCCTGATCGGCCCCTCCAAGGCCAAGGACCTGATCTTCACGGGCCGCATGGTCAAGGCCGACGAGGCGCTGACCCTCGGCCTGGTCGACCGGATCGTCCCGGCCGCCGAGGTCTACGCCACGGCGCACGCGTGGGCGGCGAAGCTGGCGCAGGGCCCGGCCCTGGCGCTGCGCGCGGCGAAGGAGTCGGTGGACACCGGCCTGGAGACGGACATCGACACGGGCCTCGCCGTCGAACGGAACTGGTTCGCGGGCCTGTTCGCCACGCCGGACCGCGAGCGGGGCATGCGCAGCTTCGTCGAGGAGGGGCCGGGCAAGGCCAAGTTCCTCTGAAATCTCCGCGTCAGGGCTTGCAATTGACGCGGTGTCTGATCCGGGTCCCTCGATGGGGCGGTTTATGGAAGCCTTAAGGCAGCCTTAAGCCTGTCTTGTCGAGGGAGTCCGTCCATTGCCAGGAGCCGAGCCTTCTTCGCAGCTCAGGGGGGCTCTCGAAGCCTCCGAACTGCCTCCGGCATATGCCGGACGGACGGTGGAGAACGATGCCCCGAGGGGGGCGTATTCGGCGGGAACGGCCCCGCGGGGCACGCCGGACGGCCATGATGGGGGCATGGCGGGGCTGGAGGGCATCGAACAGCCGCAAGGACGCGGCCGTACGACCGCGGCGCGCTGGTCGCCGGCAGTCGAGGACGAACGGGCGCTCAAGGCACTGGAGTTGTTCGGCAACCCGACGGAGGCGGAGGTTCCGCTGCCGTCCCGCCCCGAGTCGGCGGCCACGGCACGCCGGCTCGCCCAGGTCGTCGTCCTCCGCCAGTGGGGCCTGTCGGCCAAGATGACCGAGGATGCCGTCCTGCTCGTCTCGGAACTCGTCGGCAACGCCGTGCGGCACACCGGCGCCCGCGTCTTCGGCCTGCGCATGCGCCGCCGTCGGGGCTGGATCCGCATCGAGGTCCGCGACCCCTCCCGGGGACTGCCCTGCCTGATGCCGGTCCAGGAACTCGACGTCAGCGGCAGGGGCCTGTACCTCGTCGACAAGCTCTCGGACCGCTGGGGCGTGGACCTCTTACCCCGCGGCAAGACGACCTGGTTCGAGATGCGGGTCGCGGACCGCTGACCGGCAGCGGCACCGCAGCCGACACGCCGCCGTACGGGTGACGATCCGCAACCTTCCGCCGTGCGGTGGGAATTGTGCCCTCATGATCACAACTCGCCTGCGTAGTCGGGCCGCTGCCGCCGCCCTCTCCCTCGCGGCCGTCCTCGCCACCTCGGCCGCCTCCGCCCCCGCGACCTCCGCCCCCGCGACCTCCGCCCCCGCGACCTCCGTCCCGGCGGCCTTCGCCCCCGCAGCCGCGCCCGCCCCCGCCGCCTGTCCCGTCCAGTACGACGACAAGATCAAGGCCGCCGCCGACCGCCGCGTCGACGTCGCCCGGATCACCCCCGAACCGGCCTGGCGCACCACCTGCGGCACCCTGTACCGCGCCGACAGCCGTGCCCCCCGGATCGTCTTCGAGGAGGGCTTCCAGCCCAGGGACGTGGTCGAGGGCCAGTACGACCTTCAGGCCTACGTCCTCGTCAACCAGCCCTCGCCGTTCGTGTCCACGACGTACGACCACGACCTCTACAAGAAGTGGTGGAAGTCCGGCTACAACTACTACATCGACGCCCCCGGCGGCATCGACGTCAACCGCACCATCGGCGACACCCACAAGTGGGCCGACCAGGTCGAGGTGGCCTTCCCCGGCGGCATCGACCGCAAGTACGTCATCGGCGTCTGCCCGGTCGACAGGACCACCAAGGTCGAGATCATGAGCGGCTGCGAGAGCAACCCGTACTACGAGGCCTGGCACTGAGCAGCGCCTCCGACCCCACCGGCCGGTAGCCGGCCGCCTGGAACGCCCGCAGGCTGCGGGCGTTCCCCGGGGAGATCTGCGCCCACACCGGCTCTCCCCCGCCCAGATGCCGCGCCGCCTCCGCGAGCGCCCGCCCCAGCCCCCGGTGCCGTACCGTCTCCGCCACCTCCACCGCGGCCTCCAGCCGCCCGGCGACGCCGCGCCCCAGCACCAGCACCCCGCCCTCGGCGGCCCACACCCGCACGTCGTCGCGGCGCCTGCGCGAACTGAGGACCCGCGAATGCCCGGGATCGCGGATCTCGCGCAACGCGAGGGGCGGTTCACCCGCGAGCGGCGCCCCCACCGTCATCACGTCGACCGTGTCCGTGGTGCGTCCCGTCCGCTCCATGAAGGCGGCGAGGAAGCGGGCGTTCATCGTCGCCGCGAGCGCGTCGCACTCCAGGGCGTCCAGGGTGGCGTGGACCCAGCCGGGGTCCTCGTCGGTGAAGACGACGGAGTGGCCGGTGAAGGCGAGCACGCCCGCGTCCCTGGGCGAGGGCTGCGGCACGACCGTCGTGCGACCGTCCGGTGGCGGGAAGACACCCCGCGCGGCGGCGTCCAGAATGTCCCGCAAGCTCTCCATCGCGGCGCTCCTTGAGTCTCCACCCACTGGAAGGCACAGACTCGCAGACATGATCGACGACAGCACCGGCCGGTTCACCATCGGCGAGCTGGCGCGGGCCACCGGGCTGACCGTCCGGACCATCCGCTACTGGTCCGAAGAGGACGTCCTGCGCCCGGTGGCCCGCTCCGCCGGCGGCTACCGGCTGTACGACGCCGGGTCCGTGGCCCGTCTGGAGCTGATCCGCACCCTGCGCGAACTGGGCCTCGGCCTGGACGACGTACGCCGGGTGCTGGCCGGCGAGGCGACGGTGGCCGAGGTGGCCGCCGCCCATGTGGTGGCCCTGGACGCCCGGATCAGGGCGCTGAAGGTGACCCGCGCGGTGCTGTCGACCGTGGCGCGACGCGGCTCGACCGCTCAGGAGATGACGCTCATGAACAAGCTGGCGCGGCTGTCGGCCGCCGAACGGAGCCGCATCATCGAGGAGTTCGTGGACGAGATGTTCCACGGGCTGGACACGGCGGACCCGGTGATCCGGGAGCGGATGCGCACCATGGCCGTGGACCTGCCGGACGAGCCGACGCCCGAGCAGGTGGACGCCTGGGTGGAGCTCGCCGAGATGCTCCAGGACCCCGCCTTCCGGGCCCGGATGCGGAAGGTGGCCGAGTTCAACGCGGCCGACCGTGGCCCCGAGGTGCCCGCGGGCGCGTCGCTGTGGTTCGCGCGGCGCCTGGTGCAGCTGGCCGCCGAGGCCCGGGACCGGGGCGTCGCCCCCGAGTCTCCCGAGGCGGCCGAGGTCCTGCGCGACCTGCTGGGCGACGCCGACCCCGCCGAGGTACTGGAACGGCTGCGCTCCAGCTCCGACGAGGGGGTCGCCAGGTACCGCGAGTTGCTCGCGGTGGTGAAGGGCGGCGAACCGGCCGCCGCGCACCGGGAGGAGTTCGCCTGGGTGGTCGCGGCACTCAAGGCGCGTACGGCCGGATAATCTGACCTGCGTCAGTACGACGGCACAGCACGAGACAGAGGGGCGGATCGGTGGCGGACATCGAGGAAGCGCGCAAGCAGTTCGAGCGGATCGACACGGACGGTGACGGCATGATCACCGCCAAGGAGTTCAAGACCGCTCTGGCGCAGGGGGGCGACTGGAACGTCACCGAGGCGGTCGCCGAGGCCATCATCGCCAGCCGCGACCTCGACGGCGACAAGCTCCTGTCGTTCGACGAGTTCTGGGCCCACCTGAACAAGTGACGCGCACCACGAAGGGGCGCCCCTCTCCCTCCCGGGGAGGCGGGCGCCCCTTCGTCAGGCGCTCGTGGCCCACTCCCGCAGGGCGGTCCTGCTCGCGAAGTCGCCCACGTTCGTGTCCACCGGGTCGTCCGTGTACTGGTGGAAGCGCCACTTCGCCTGGATGCGGGGCTTTCCCGCGGCGACGTAGTCCGCTATCCACAGGCCGTCCCCGGCGTAGGACGTGGTGTCGACGTTCAGCCAGTAGTGGCGGTTGCAGTAGAGGATCACCCGGTTGTCCGGGCGCAGTTGCTTCACGGTGCGGATGAAGCGGTCCTTCTCCGCGTTGCTCGCGTGCGTCCCCTCGCCCGTGGTCTCCCAGTCGACGGCGAGGATGTCGCCGGCCCGTTCGGGGGCCTTGCTCACGAAGTACTCGGCCTGGGCGGTGAGGTTGCCCGGCCACAGGAAGTGGTAGAAGCCGACGACCAGGCCGGCGTCGCGGCCGCGCTTGGTCTGGGCGGCCAGTTTGGGGTTGACGTAGGAACTGCCCTCCGTGGCCTTGATGAAGACGAAGGAGAGGCCGTCGGTGTCGTAGGTGCTGGACTGGTAGGAGCTGACGTCGATGCCACGGACCATGGGGACTCCCGAATGTGGCTGTGGGGGACGGGAGTTGATGGTTCCCCTTGGCGGCGCCGGTAAGCCCTCAGCACTCGATGATGTTCACCGCCAGCCCACCCCGGGCCGTCTCCTTGTACTTGACGCTCATGTCGGCGCCGGTGTCCTTCATGGTCTTGATGACCTTGTCCAGGGACACCTTGTGGCTGCCGTCGCCGCGCATCGCCATCCGGGCCGCCGTGACGGCCTTCACCGCGGCCATGCCGTTGCGCTCGATGCAGGGGATCTGGACCAGGCCGCCCACCGGGTCACAGGTGAGGCCGAGGTTGTGCTCCATGCCGATCTCGGCGGCGTTCTCGACCTGTTCGGGGCTGCCGCCCATCACCTCGGCGAGGGCGCCCGCGGCCATCGAGCAGGCGGAGCCCACCTCACCCTGGCAGCCGACCTCGGCGCCGGAGATGGAGGCGTTCTCCTTGAACAGCATGCCGATGGCGCCCGCGGCGAGCAGGAAGCGGACCACGCCCTCCTCGTCCGCGCCGGGAACGAAGTTGATGTAGTAGTGCAGAACCGCCGGGATGATGCCGGCCGCGCCGTTGGTGGGCGCGGTCACGACCCGCCCGCCGGCCGCGTTCTCCTCGTTCACCGCCATCGCGTAGAGCGTGATCCACTCCATCGCGAGGGCCTTCGGGTCGCCCTCGGAGCGCAGCTTGCGCGCGGTGTTGGCCGCGCGGCGGCGCACCTTCAGCCCGCCGGGCAGGATGCCCTCCCGGGTCATGCCGCGCCCTACGCACGCCTGCATGACCTGCCAGATGTCGAGCAGCCCGGCGCGGATCTCCTCCTCGGTGCGCCAGGCGCGCTCGTTCTCCAGCATCAGGGCCGAGATCGACAGACCGGTCTCCCTCGTCAGGCGCAGCAGCTCGTCGCCCGTGCGGAAGGGGTACTTCAGGACCGTGTCGTCCAGCTTGATGCGGTCCGCGCCGACGGCGTCCTCGTCGACGACGAATCCGCCGCCCACCGAGTAGTACGTCTTGGACAGCAGCTCCGCCCCGGAGGCGTCGTAGGCCCACAGGGTCATGCCGTTGGCGTGGTAGGGCAGGGCCTTTCGGCGGTGCAGCTTCAGGTCCGCGTCGAAGTCGAAGGCGACCTCGCGCTCGCCGAGCAGCGTGAGCCGGCCGGCGCTCTTGATCGCCTCCACGCGCTCGTCGGCGGTCTCGACGTCCACCGAGCGCGGCGAGTCGCCCTCGAGGCCCAGCAGCACCGCCTTGGGCGTGCCGTGCCCGTGGCCGGTCGCGCCCAGCGAGCCGTACAGCTCGACGCGCAGCGAGGCCACGGAGTCGAGCAGTTCCTCGCCGCGCAGCCGGCTGGCGAAGATGCGGGCCGCGCGCATGGGGCCGACCGTGTGGGAGCTGGACGGGCCGATGCCGATCGAGAACAGGTCGAAGACCGAGATGGCCACGGTGACTCCTTGGGGCAGGGGGTGGTGCGGTGGGCTCCACGCCGGTGTGGAGCCCACGGGGGTGGAACTACTTCGTCAGGCCGGGTTCAGACCGGGGTACAGCGGGTGCTTGTCGGCGAGGGCCTTGACCCGCGCCTTGAGCGAGGCGGCGTCGTACGAGGGCTTCAGCGCCTCGGCGATCACGTCCGCGACCTCCGTGAAGTCCTCGGCCGTGAAGCCGCGCGTGGCCAGCGCGGGCGTGCCGATGCGCAGCCCGGACGTCACCATCGGCGGGCGCGGGTCGTTCGGGACGGCGTTGCGGTTGACCGTGATGCCGACCTCGTGGAGCCGGTCCTCGGCCTGCTGGCCGTCCAGCTCGGAGTCACGCAGGTCGACCAGGACCAGGTGGACGTCCGTGCCGCCGGACAGCACGTCCACGCCGACCGCCTTGGCGTCGTCCCGCACGAGCCGCTCGGCGAGGATACGCGCGCCCTCCAGGGTACGCCGCTGGCGCTCCTTGAAGTCCTCGGAGGCGGCGACCTTGAAGGCGACCGCCTTCGCGGCGATCACATGCTCCAGCGGGCCACCCTGCTGACCGGGGAAGACCGCGGAGTTGATCTTCTTGGCCAGTTCGGCGGTGGAGAGGATCACACCGCCGCGCGGGCCGCCCAGCGTCTTGTGGGTGGTGGTGGTCACGACATGGGCGTGCGGCACCGGGTTCGGGTGCAGTCCGGCGGCGACGAGGCCGGCGAAGTGGGCCATGTCGACCATGAGGTACGCGCCGACCTCGTCGGCGATCCTGCGGAAGGCGGCGAAGTCGAGCTGCCGGGGGTACGCCGACCAGCCGGCCACGATCAGCTTCGGCTGCTTCTCCTTGGCGAGGCGCTCGACCTCGTCCATGTCGACCAGGCCGTCCTCGCCGACGTGGTAGGCGACCACGTCGTAGAGCTTGCCGGAGAAGTTGATCTTCATGCCGTGGGTCAGGTGCCCGCCGTGCGCGAGGTTCAGGCCCATGATCGTGTCGCCGGGCTTGAGCAGCGCGAACATCGCGGCCGCGTTGGCCTGCGCGCCCGAGTGGGGCTGCACGTTGGCGTGCTCGGCGCCGTAGAGCTCCTTGACGCGGTCGATCGCGATCTGCTCGATCACGTCGACGTGCTCGCAGCCGCCGTAGTAGCGCCGGCCGGGGTAGCCCTCGGCGTACTTGTTGGTCAGGACCGAGCCCTGGGCCTCCATGACCGCGACCGGGGCGAAGTTCTCCGAGGCGATCATTTCGAGGGTGGACTGCTGGCGGTGCAGCTCGGCGTCGACGGCGGCGGCGACGGCCGGGTCGTACTCGTGCAGGGGGGTGTTCAGGACGGACATGTCGCTACGACTCCTCAGCCGGCGGTGTGGGCGGCGTACTCGTCGGCGGAGAGCAGGTCGGCGGGCTCCTGCGCGATCCGCACCTTGAACAGCCAGCCGCCCTCGAAGGGCGCGGAGTTCACCAGCGACGGGTCGTTCACCACGTCCTCGTTGACCTCGGTGATCTCACCGCTCACCGGGGAGTACAGGTCGCTGACCGACTTGGTCGACTCCAGCTCGCCGCAGGTCTCGCCCGCGGTCACCTGGGAGCCCACCTCGGGGAGCTGGGCGTAGACGACGTCACCGAGCGCGTTCGCCGCGAACTCGGTGATGCCGACCGTCGAGACGCCGTCCTCGGCGACCGACAGCCACTCGTGCTCCTTGCTGTAGCGCAGCTGCTGGGGGTTGCTCATGGCGTGGATTCTCCTGTACGCGGGGGAGTGCTGTGGAAAAGGGGGCTGCCGGCACTGCGTGTGAGCAGGCGGAAAGGTGCGCCGGGTCCGGTGGACCCGGTTCCAGTGTCTACTTCTGGCGCTTGTAGAAGGGCAGAGCCACGACCTCGTACGGCTCGTGGGTGCCCCGGATGTCCACGCCGACTCCCGGCGTGCCGGCGGCCGCGTGGGCGGCGTCGACGTAGGCCATCGCGATCGGCTTGCCGAGCGTCGGGGAGGGGGCGCCGGAGGTGACCTCGCCGATCACCTCGCCGCCGGCGACGACCGCGTACCCGGCGCGTGGCACCCGGCGGCCCTCGGCGATCAGGCCGACGAGGACGCGCGGCGGAGCGGCCTCGGCGCGGGCGGCGGCCTCGGTGAGCGCCTCGCGCCCGACGAAGTCGCCCTCCTTCTCGAACTTCACCACCCGGCCGAGCCCGGCGTCGAAGGGGGTCAGCGAGGTGGACAGCTCGTTCCCGTAGAGCGGCATGCCCGCCTCCAGGCGCAGCGTGTCCCGGCAGGACAGGCCGCAGGGGATCAGGCCGACGCCGGCGCCCGCCTCCGTCAGCGCCTCCCACAGGGCGACGGCGTGCTCCGGCTTCACGAACAGCTCGAAGCCGTCCTCGCCGGTGTACCCGGTGCGCGCGATCAGCGCCGGGACGCCCGCGACGGTGCCGGGCAGCCCGGCGTAGTACTTGAGCCCGTCGAGGTCGGCGTCGGTCAGCTGCCGCAGGATGCCGGGGGACTCGGGGCCCTGGACGGCGAGCAGGGCGTAGGCGTCGCGGTCGTCGCGGACGGTGGCGTCGAAGCCCTCCGCGCGCTCGGTGAGGGCGTCCAGCACGATCTGCGCGTTGCCGGCGTTGGCCACGACCAGGTACTCGGTCTCGGCGAGCCGGTAGACGATCAGGTCGTCCAGGATGCCGCCGTCGGCCTGGCAGATCATGGTGTAGCGGGCGCGGCCGACGCCGACGGAGGCGATGTTGCCGACGAGCGCGTGGTTCAGGAGCTGGGCCGCCTGCGGTCCGCCGACCGTGATCTCGCCCATGTGCGAGAGGTCGAACAGCCCGGCCTTCGTGCGCACCGCGAGGTGCTCGTCGCGCTCGGAGCCGTAGCGCAGCGGCATGTCCCAGCCGGCGAAGTCGGTCATGGTCGCGCCCAGCGAGCGATGCACGGCATCGAGCGCGGTACGACGGAGTGCGGTACTGCTCATCGGTCGGTCTCCCAAGGCATGACGGCGAGGTCGTTCCTCCCCATCTGTCATCGGAACCTGAGAGGTTCGCCATGACCGCCCGGGAAGGGGGAACCATGGCTTGCACCTTGGGTGGAGCCACTGAGGCAGCGGCCCGCTTTTCAGATGTGCCTCGCCCGCGCGGTAACGGGGCCTGAGAGATTCAAGGGAGGGACTTGCTCCTTCGGCGTCCCAGTCACAGCGTGCCTGGGAACTCTCCCGCGCGGATTCAAGCGGCCGGTATGCAGTTGGCGGCCACATCATTGCACGCATCGCCGGCGCGCGGCAGGGGGACCTTTCAGAGGGGGCACACAGTGTCCGTGACCGGGCACAGCGTGTTGTAGCAGGCTTGTTGCCGGAAGCGGACGGAATCGCGAGGCGCCCCGCATTACCTTCTCTTTACACTCGACGGGGACGGTGACTCGTGAACCGCCCCAGGGGAGGACGATCACGGTGAACAGGACCACGGCCTACGCGACCACCGCGGGCCTCGCTGTGCCCAAGCAGTCGGCGGCCTCGGCCCGGGAGGCGTGCGGCCCGCTGCCCTTCCCCGTGGTCCGCGACCTGCGCGACCGGGCGGGCCGCAGCCCGCACGCCCTGCTGTTCGGCCCCCGCGACCTCGTCGTGATCACCGGCCTGCCCGGCAGCGGCAAGTCCACCCTCATGCGGCGCGCGGTCCGTGCCCGGCGCATCGACTCCCAGGACACCCGCGACCGCTGGGACGCCCGGACGCCGCACTGGCTGCCCTACGGGGTCTACCGCCCCCTCGTCCGGCTCGCCCACTACGCCGGGCTGCGCCGCGCCCTGCGCTCCGGCGAGGGCGTCGTCGTCCACGACTGCGGCACGCAGGCCTGGGTGCGCGCCTGGCTGGCCCGCGAGGCCCGCCGCCGGGGCGGCACCCTGCATGTGCTGCTGCTCGACGTCAGCGCCGAACAGGCCCTGGCCGGCCAGCGCGAGCGTGGCCGCGGAGTCTCGCGGTACGCGTTCCTGCGGCACCGCCGCGCGGCCGCCCGCCTGCTGCGCCGCTCCGAGCGCGGGGTCCTGCCCCGCGGCTGCGGCGCCGCGATCCTCCTCGACCGCGCGGCGGCGGACACCCTGCGCAGAATCGGCTTCACGGGCTGACACCACGGGCGGCGGGGCGGGCGGGTTAGCCTTTTCAGCCGGTAGCACTGGTACGGAGCAGGCGGTAGGCAGATGGACTTCCCGGGGGACTTTCCGGCGCAGACGCAGCACCCGCATCCGCACGGCGGATGGCCCGGCAACGAGCTGGAGGAGGTGCTCTCGACGTCACTCGGCGTGCCCTCCGCCGGTGGCCGCATCGTCGAGGTGCTCGCCCGCAGCTTCGTCTGGGTGCCGCTGCCGAACGGCGGCGGTCCGGGCAGCGGCTCCCTCGACCTGCCGGGCATGGAGATCGACGGCCAGGCCTATGTTCCGGTCTTCAGCTCCGAGGAACAGTTCCGCCGGGTCGTCGGCGCCCACATGTCCTTCACCGTCGCCCCCGCCGTCGAGTTCGCCCGCGGTCTGCCCCCGCAGGCGGGCATCGTGGTGAACCCCGGCGGCGTGGTCGGCCTCCCGCTGCCGCCCGCGGCCGTCGCCGAACTCGGGCGCGCCGGCCGCACTCTCCCGGACGGTCTCGCGAGCGGCGGCCGGGTCCGCCTCTTCGAGCCGGACTGGCAGGACGACCCGGTCGACTTCCTCTCCGCGGCGTCCGAGGAGTTCGAGGCCGCCGGCGTGATCACCACGGGCCGCCGCTGTCTCGCGGTGATCGAGACGGGGGAACCGGTGATGTTCGTGGGCGTCGAACTCTCCCAGTGGGAGGGGGACCTGCGCGCCGCCCCGCTGGACGCCCTCGGCCGCGCCCTCGGCCGGGTCCCGGTCCGGTGGCCGGTCAACCTGGTGCTGATGGACGTCGCCCAGGACCCGGTGGTCTCGTGGCTGCGGGACAAGGTGCGGCCGTTCTACCGACGAGCCCTGTAAGAGGTCCCCGAGGGGCAGCCGGCCAGGAGCGCGGGCGGGCTTAAGCTAGGGCGCACACGAGGGCGTTGCACGAAGGGGCGGTAACAAGTGAGCGCGAGCGGCACCGCCGCGGCCGGCCAGGTCGAGCACATGCTGCGCCAGGTGACGCCGGGGCGCTACGACGCCTACGAGGCGCTCCTGCGCGCCCTCGCGACCTCCGGCTCCGGCCAGATCTGGATGCTGCTGTGGCACGGCCAGGCCGGCAGCCCCGACGCCCAGTACGGAAACATGGAGGTCGGCGGCCAGAGCTACGCCCCCTGCGTCACCTCCGCCCAGGAGCTCTCGGCGAGCGGCTGGAACCGCTCGTACGAGGTGACCGACGGCCTGGACGTGGCGCGCACGCTCTTCCCGGACCATCACGGACTCTGGCTGAACCCGCACGCCCCGGGCGGCGGCCTCGGCATTCCCTGGCTGGACCTGCGCCGGATCGCCGCCGGCCTCGAACGCCAGCCCGCGGGCCCTCTGCGTCTGTCCGAACCCGGCGTCCAGACTCCGCAGTTCTACGCCCTGCTGTCGCAGAACGCCCACCGTACCCCGGCCGTCCGCTCCCTGCGCCGCGCCTGGGTCCAGCCCGCGCTCGGGGCGCCGTACCTCGCCATCGGTCTCGATGTGTACGACACCTCGCCGCCCGCCGTGGACTCGGTACGCGCGATGATGCAGCAGTCCATCGGCGCGGTTCCGGACGGGCTGCCGGTGTCGACGGTCGCGATGTCCGACGACTTCGACCCGGTGGCGATGTGGATGCGCGCCAACGCCCGGCCGTTCTACGACCGTGAGGCCCACGTCGCCCCCGCCCAGGCCCCGTCCGCCGGCTACGGCTATCCCGGTCCGCGGACCGTCTGAGAATCCGGCCTTTTCCGGTCATCGGCACACACGGGTTCCGGTCATCAACCCTCCGTGTCCGCAGGCCGAATCGGGATGTTCGGATAACGGAATGTGAAGGCCGGTATCACGGTTGCGCATACTTTCTCCGTCAGCTCTGGCGAGTGATCGTGAAGACGTTGAAGACTCCGCTGTCATACAGCACGCGTGCATGCCCACCATCTGGGAACGCCGCGTAGCCGAGAGCGACTCAGGCCGTGAACAACGGCAAGTGAAAGCCGGGTGACCACCGGCGAGAAGGGCATGGCACTTGTGACGGCACCGATCGAGACCACCGGATCGCAGGCCGAGGCCCAGCCGGAGGCTGTGCTGCAGGGTATCGACGCCAAACGGATCGAGGGCCGCTCTCTCGGACAGATCGCCTGGACCCGCTTCAAGCGCGACAAGGTGGCGGTCGCGGGTGGCATCGTTGTCGTACTGCTCATCCTCGTCGCCGCCCTCTCCCGCCCCCTCCAGTCGCTGCTGGGGCTCGACCCCAACGCCTTCAACCAGGACCTGATCGACCCCAACACCACCCTCCCCAAGGGCTCCTTCGGCGGCATGAGCTGGGACCACCCGCTCGGTGTGGAGCCGAAGTTCGGGCGCGACATCCTCGCCCGCATCCTGGAGGGTTCCTGGGTCTCCCTGGTCGTCGCGTTCGGCGCGACGCTGCTCTCCGTGGCCATCGGCACCGTCATGGGCCTGGTCGCCGGCTACTACGGCGGCCGGGTGGACTCGATCGTCAGCCGGCTGATGGACACCTTCCTCGCCTTCCCGCTGCTGCTCTTCGCGATCGCCATCTCGGCGACGCTGCAGGGCGGTGCGTTCGGCCTGGAGGGCCTGCCCCTGCACATCCTTGTGCTGATCTTTGTCATCGGTTTCTTCAACTGGCCGTACATGGGCCGTATCGTCCGAGGTCAGGCCCTTGCGCTGCGCGAGCGTGAGTTCGTCGACGCCTCCAGGGGACTGGGCGCCTCCGGGCCGTACATCCTCTTCAAGGAACTGCTGCCGAACCTCGTCGCGCCGATCATCGTCTACTCGACGCTGCTCATCCCGACCAACATCCTCTTCGAGGCGTCGCTCAGCTTCCTGGGCGTCGGCATCCAGCCGCCGCAGGCCTCCTGGGGCGGCATGCTCAACCAGGCCGTCGACTTCTTCGAGGTCGATCCGCAGTACATGATCGTCCCCGGCCTCGCCATCTTCATCACCGTTCTGGCCTTCAACCTCCTCGGTGACGGCCTCCGGGACGCGCTCGATCCCCGCAGCCGCTGACGTCTGCGGTGGCGGCCGAAGCCGCGTCCAGCTCAAGTGTTCAACTACGAAGGGGAATGCGACCATCATGCGAAGGTCAGCAATGGCCGTTGTCGCGGCCGTCAGCAGCGCCGGGATCCTCCTGGCCGGCTGCAGCAAGGCCGAAGACAACAACGGTGGCGACGGCGGGAACAGCGCCGGTGCCAACGCCGCCACCAAGGAGGTCGTGAACACCTCCACGGAGAAGGGCGGCACGGTCACCTACGCGATGTCCGACGTGCCGGACTCGTTCGACCCCGGCAACACGTACTACGCGTACATGTACAACTTCAGCCGCCTCTACGCGCGTCCTCTGCTGACCTTCAAGCCGGCCCCCGGCGAGAAGGGCAACGAGATCGTGCCCGACCTGGCCGAGTCCAAGGGCCAGTCCTCGGACGGCGGCAAGACCTGGACGTACAAGATCCGCCAGGGCGTGAAGTTCGAGGACGGCACCGAGGTCACCTCGGCCGACGTCAAGTACGCGGTGGAGCGCTCCAACTTCGCCCGTGACGTGCTCTCCCTGGGCCCGAACTACTTCGCCCAGTTCCTGGACGGTGCCGACAAGTACAAGGGCCCGTACAAGGACAAGAGCACGAAGGGCATCTCGTCCATCGAGACGCCGGACAAGTACACGGTCACCTTCAAGCTCAGCCAGCCGTTCGCCGACTTCGACTACCTGGTCACCGCGCCGCAGACCGCGCCGGTGCCGCGGGCGAAGGACACCGGCGTCGACTACACCAAGAAGATCGTCTCCTCCGGCTCTTACAAGTTCGAGAGCTACCAGGAGGGCAAGTCGGTCACCCTGGTGCGCAACCCCGAGTGGGACGCGAAGACCGACCCGCTGCGCAAGCAGTACCCGGACAAGATCGTGGTCAACCTGAAGGTCAACCAGGCCACGATCGACAAGGACCTGATGGCCGGCACCACGACCGTCGACCTCGCGGGCCGTGGCGTGGACACGCAGACCCAGGCCCAGCTGCTCAACAGCAAGGACCAGAAGGCCAACACGGACAACACCTACGGTGGCCGGCTGGTCTACGCGGCGATCAACACCAAGGTCAAGCCGTTCGACAACGTCGAGTGCCGCAAGGCCGTGCAGTACGCCATCGACAAGGTGGCCGTGCAGACCGCGCAGGGTGGCCCGGTCCGTGGTGACGTCGCCACCACGGTGCTGCCGCCGGACGTCATCGGCTACCAGAAGTTCGACGCCTACCCCACCAGCGGGAACAAGGGCGACGCGGCCAAGGCCAAGGAGCACCTGACGGCCTGCAAGCAGCCGAACGGCTTCAAGACCTACATCTCCGCGCGCAGCGACCGCCAGCAGGAGGTCGACGCGGCCACGGCGATCATCGACTCGCTGAAGAAGGTCGGCATCACCGCCGAGATGAAGCAGTACCCGTCCGGTAAGTACTTCACCGACTACGCGGGCGTGCCCGGCTTCACCGAGAAGCAGGGCATCGGCATCATCATGATGCAGTGGGGCGCCGACTGGCCGACCGGCTACGGCTTCCTGAACCAGATCCTGAACGGCAAGGCGATCAGCCAGTCCGGCAACACCAACCTCTCGCAGTTCGACAACGCGGAGGTCAACAAGCTGCTGGACGAGGCCATCCAGAACCAGGACGAGTCCGCGCGCAACACCGCCTACGCCGAGGTCGACAAGAAGACCATGGACGAGGCCGTCATCGTGCCGCTGACCTACTTCAAGGTCCTGCTCTACCGGTCGCCCAACGCCACCAACGTGGCCTCCTCGGCTGCCTGGAGCGGTCAGTACGACGCGCTCAACCTCGGTACGACCAAGAAGTAGCGGCAAAGCAGCAGCCCCGGAAGGCAGGTGAAGGCATTGGTGCCCGCGGGCCACGCGGCCCGCGGGCACCAGCGCCGATCCCCGTGATCTCGTACTTCATCCGCAGGACCCTTGCGGCAGTGATCCTGCTGCTGGTGGTCACCGCGGTCACCTTCGGCATCTTCTTCCTGTTGCCGAGAATGGCCGGACAGACGCCCGATCAGCTGGCCGCGCAGTACATCGGTAAGAACCCTTCGCCGGAGACCATCGCGGCGGTCAAGGCGAACCTCGGGCTGGACAAGCCGGTCTACGAGCAGTACTGGGACTTCATCAAGGGGCTCGTCTCCGGGGCCACGTACAACCTGGGCCCGACCACGGCCACGTGCGAGGTGCCCTGCTTCGGCTACTCCTTCAAGAACCACACCGAGGTCTGGCCGCAGCTGGTCGACCGTCTCCCGGTCACCATCTCGCTCGCCTCGGGCGCCGCGGTGCTGTGGCTGCTGTCCGGTGTCGCCACCGGTGTGATCTCCGCGCTCAAGCCGGGCTCGTTCTTCGACCGCACCGCCATGGGCGTCGCGCTCGCCGGCGTCTCGCTGCCGATGTTCTTCACCGGCCAGCTGGCGCTGCTCGTCTTCAGCTACCAGCTCGACATCTTCGGGCGGACCTATGTGCCACTGACGGAGAATCCGTCCCAGTGGGCCAACACCCTGTTCCTGCCGTGGTGTTCGCTGGCGCTGCTCTACTCCGCCATCTATGCCCGGCTCACCCGCTCCGGCATGCTCGAAACCATGAGCGAGGACTTCATCCGCACCGCCCGGGCCAAGGGCCTCAGGGAGCGGAAGGTCGTCCTCAAGCACGGTCTGCGGGCGGCGCTGACGCCGATCGTCACCGTGTTCGGCATGGACATCGGCCTGCTGCTGGGCGGTGCCGTGATCACCGAGTCGGTGTTCTCGCTGCCGGGCATCGGGCAGTACGCCGTCCAGGCGATCACCGACAACGACCTGCCGCCGATCCTGGGCGTCACCCTGCTGGCCGCCTTCTTCGTCGTGCTCTGCAACCTGGTGGTGGACGTGCTGTACGCCACCGTCGACCCGCGGGTGAGGCTCTCGTGACCGACCTGACCAAGACAGGGGCCGCCGCCGTCGGCGAGCCCGTCCGTAGCGCCGACCCCTCCCGGGCCTTTTTGGAGGTGCGCGACCTCAAGGTGCACTTCCCGACCGACGACGGTCTGGTCAAGTCCGTCGACGGGCTCTCCTTCCAGCTGGAGAAGGGCCGTACGCTCGGCATCGTGGGCGAGTCGGGCTCCGGCAAGTCCGTGACGTCGCTGGCCATCATGGGCCTGCACCGCCTCGGCAGCCGCGGCAAGAACGTCCAGATGTCCGGTGAGATCTGGCTGGACGGCCAGGAGCTCGTCTCGGCGAGCCCCGACGAGGTGCGCCGCCTGCGCGGTCGGCAGATGGCGATGATCTTCCAGGACCCGCTGTCCGCGATGCACCCGTACTACACGGTCGGCAGCCAGATCGTGGAGGCGTACCGGGTCCACCACGACGTCGACAAGAAGACCGCCCGCAGGCGGGCCGTCGAACTGCTCGACCGCGTCGGCATCCCGGAGCCCGGCAAGCGGGTGGACTCCTACCCGCACGAGTTCTCCGGCGGTATGCGCCAGCGCGCGATGATCGCGATGGCGCTGGTCAACAACCCCGAACTGCTCATCGCGGACGAGCCGACCACCGCGCTCGACGTGACCGTGCAGGCGCAGATCCTCGACCTCATCCGGGATCTCCAGAAGGAGTTCGGCTCCGCGGTCGTCATCATCACGCACGACCTCGGCGTGGTCGCCGAGATCGCCGACGACATCCTCGTGATGTACGGCGGTCGCTGTGTGGAGCGCGGCCCGGTCGACAAGATCTTCTACGAGCCGCAACACCCCTACACCTGGGGCCTGCTCGGCTCGATGCCGCGCATCGACCGTGAGCAGACCGACCGGCTCATCCCGGTCAAGGGACAGCCGCCCAGCCTCATCAACGTCCCGTCCGGCTGCGCCTTCAACCCGCGCTGCCCCTACGCGGACGTCCCCAAGGGCGGCATCACCCGCACCGAGCGGCCCGATCTGCGGGAGGTCGACGCCCGGCACTTCACCGCGTGCCACCTGTCGCAGGAGGACCGTACGCGGATCTGGACCGAAGAGATTGCGCCGAAGCTGTGAGCGAGACCGAAACCCGGACAGGGACGATGGCCGAGACCACCGACGTCGAGAAACCGCTGCTCAAGGTCGAGGGCCTGGTCAAGCACTTCCCGATCAAGAAGGGCCTGCTCCAGCGGCAGGCCGGTGCGGTCAAGGCCGTCGACGGCATCGACTTCGAGGTGCGCCGCGGTGAGACCCTCGGTGTCGTCGGCGAGTCCGGCTGCGGCAAGTCGACCATGGGCCGGCTGATCACCCGGCTGCTGGAGCCGTCCGGCGGCAAGGTCGAGTTCGACGGCACGGACATCACGCATCTGAGCACGGGCGGCATGCGACCGTTCCGCCGCGACGTGCAGATGATCTTCCAGGACCCGTACGGCTCGCTGAACCCCCGGCACACCATCGGCACGATCATCTCGGCGCCGTTCCGGCTGCAGAACGTGGAGCCCGAGGGCGGGGTGAAGAAGGAGGTCCAGCGGCTGATGGGGCTGGTGGGCCTGAGCCCCGAGCACTACAACCGCTACCCGCACGAGTTCTCCGGCGGTCAGCGCCAGCGCATCGGCATCGCCCGCGCGCTCGCGCTGAACCCCAGGCTGGTCGTGGCCGACGAGCCGGTCTCCGCGCTGGACGTCTCCATCCAGGCGCAGGTGGTGAACCTCCTGGACGACCTCCAGGAGGAGCTGGGCCTGACGTACGTGATCATCGCGCACGACCTCTCCGTCGTCCGGCACGTCTCGGACCGGATCGCGGTGATGTACCTCGGCAAGATCGTCGAGCTGGCCGACGGCGCCAAGCTGTACCAGTCGCCGATGCACCCGTACACCAAGGCCCTGCTGTCGGCCGTGCCGGTCCCGGACCCCCGGCGCCGCGACGCCAAGAGCGAGCGGATCCTGCTCCGGGGCGACGTGCCCTCGCCGATCTCCCCGCCGAGCGGCTGCCGCTTCCACACCCGGTGCTGGAAGGCGACGCAGATCTGCAAGACCACCGAGCCGCCACTGCTCCAGCTGCGCCCCGGTCAGCAGGTGGCCTGCCACCACCCGGAGGACTTCGAGGACCAGGCACCCCAGGACACGGTGCTGCTGACCGCCGCGAAGGAGGCGGCGGAACTGGTACCGGAGTCCGAGCGCCCGTCCCAGGCACAGAAGCCCCCGACGAAGACGCCCGAAGCACCCGAAGCGGAGACCCCGGCCGAGGCGCCGAAGGCGGAGGCGCCGGCGAAGACGGCCGAGGTCGAGGCGCCCGAGGCGGAGGCCCCTGTCAAGACGGCCGAGGTCGAGGCGCCCGAGGCGGAAGCGCCGGCCGAGGTGACCGAGGCTGAGGCCGCTGAGGCGGAGGTCCCTGTCAAGACGGCTGACGCCGAGGCGCCGGAGGCGGAGGCGCCGGCCGAGGTGACCGAGGCAGAGGCCCCGGCCGAGGTGACCGAGGCGGAGGCCCCGGTGAAGGCGGCCGAGGCGAAGTCGGGCGATGCGAAGGCGTCCGACGCCTGAGGTTCGGCGAGGACACAGAAGGTTCATGGAGCCCCTGCCTTGTTTTGTAAGGCAGGGGCCGCTGGTCGGGTAAGAATGTCAGGGTGCTCCAGCAACTGTTCACCCCGTCCGTCCAGCACACCCTCGACCTGGTCGGCATCTTCGTCTTCGCGATCTCCGGCGCCCTGCTGGCCGTCCGCAAGAACTTCGACGTCTTCGGCATCGCCGTCCTCGCCGAGGCCACCGCGCTGGGCGGCGGACTCTTCCGCGACCTGGTCATCGGCGCCGTACCGCCGGCCGCCTTCACGGACCTGGGGTACTTCCTGACGCCGCTGCTCGCCACGCTCCTGGTCTTCTTCCTCCATCCGCACGTGGAGCGCATCCAGGCCGGCGTCAACGTCTTCGACGCGGCCGGCCTCGGCCTCTTCTGCGTCGCGGGCACCACCAAGGCGTACGAGTACGGACTCGGCCTGCACGCCTCCGCGGCACTCGGCCTGGCCACCGCGGTCGGCGGCGGCGTCCTGCGGGACGTCCTCGCCAACGAGGTGCCCTCACTCCTGCGCTGGGACCGCGATCTCTACGCCGTCCCCGCGATCGTGGGCGCCCTGATGGTCGCCCTGTGCATCCGGTACGACGCCCTCAACCCGCTGACCAGCACGCTCGCCGCCGCCACCGCCTTCGTGCTGCGGCTGCTGGCGATGCGCTTCCACTGGCGGGCGCCACGGGCGTGGAACCGCCGCTCGACGGTCCGCGAGGAGGAGCCCCCGCGGCCGTCCCCCACCAAAGCTACCGCTTAGTAGTTTGTTGTTGTACCGTACCGCCATGGCTCAGGCATCCCAGGCGACCATCGGCAACAGCGAGTTCGACCGCGACACGGCCGTCGTGCGGCGCTCCGAGGGCGTCTACGGCATCGACCTCTCGGCGGGCTGGACCATCATCAGCGCCGTCAACGGTGGCTATCTGCTGGCCGTCCTGGGCCGGGCGCTCGCCGACGCCCTGCCGCACCCTGATCCGTTCACCATCTCCGCGCACTACCTGACCGCCTCCCAGCCGGGCCCCGCGGTCGTCCGTACCGACGTCGTCCGCTCCGGCCGCACCCTCTCCACCGGCCAGGCCTCGCTCTTCCAGTACGACGAGCAGGGCCGCGAGGTCGAGCGGATCCGCGTCCTCGCCTCCTACGGCGACCTCGGAGCCCTCCCCGACGACGTCCGTACCTCCGCGCGCCCCCCGGCGATCCCGCCGATCGAGCAGTGCTTCGGGCCCGAGGACGGGCCCGCCCCGGTCGACGGCAGCTCGGCCATCACCGACCGGCTGATGCTCAAGCTCGACCCCGCCACCCTCGGCTGGGCGCTGGGCGCGCCGTCCGGCAAGGGGGAGATGCGGGCGTGGTTCGGCCTCAAGGACGGCCGGGACGCCGACCCCTACTCGCTGCTGCTGGCCGTGGACGCCCTGCCGCCCACCGCCTTCGAACTCGGCATCTCCGGCTGGGTGCCCACGGTCGAGCTGACCGCGCACATCCGGTGCCGGCCCGCGCCGGGGCCGCTGCGCGTGTCCGTCACCACGCGCAATCTGGCGGGCGGGTTCCTGGAGGAGGACGCCGAGGTGTGGGACAGCGCGGACCGGCTGGTGGCGCAGTCCCGGCAGCTGGCGCGGGTGCGGCTCGCGTCCTGAGTGCCGGGACTCAGTCCAGCCAGTGCGCGCGGCCCCCGCTGATCAGTCGCAGCCGGCGGTTCGCCGTCCGGGCGACCCGCTGCTCCTGCGGCTCGGAGCCGAGGGACTCCAGGAAGAGTGAGGCCGTGACCAGCATCTGGTCGACGTAGAGCCCGGCGAGCATCAGCAGGTCGTCGTCGCTCCAGCCGCCGGACGCGCGGTCCTTGGCCAGTTCGGCCTTCACCTCCTCGGTGAACAGCGACAGTTGGCTGCGGATGGCCTCCCGTACCGGCTGCACCCCGCCGTGCTGCTCACGCGCGATGAAGCGCACGTGGGCGGGGTGCTCCCGCACATGTCCCCGGATCAACTCCACGGCGCCCGCGATGCGTTCGTCGCTGTCGCCGCTCGTGGCCACGATGGTGCGGATCGTCGGGTGCAGGCTGCCCAGCGCCTCCTCGACCAGGGCCACCCCGAGGTCGGCGGTGGAGCGGAAGTGCCGGTAGAAGGCGGTCGGGGCGACGCCGACCGCGCGGGTGACCTCGCGCAGGCCCAGACTGCTCAGGCTCTGCTCCTCCAGCAGCTCCAACGCGGCGTCCAGGAGCGCCTGCCGGGTCTTCTGCTTCTGTGCCTGCCGGATGCCGAGGGTGTGACTCATACCATGCAGTTAACAACTGTTCTCTGTAATGCGGAAGTCATGGGACGAGCTAGACTGGAAAGTCAGTGAACAAGTGTAACTACAAACGTTCACCGAAGCGGAGGGGGATTCGTCCCATGCTCTTCCTGGTCGCCGCACTGCTGCTGCTCGGCGTGGTCATGGGCACCGTGGCCCACGCGCCCATCGGCTTCACCCTCGTCACGGCCGCCGTGATCGCCGTCTGGCTCGGCGTCTTCACGCTCCGCGAGCGTCACGGCCGCCGCCGGACCCCGTCCCACTGACCGCCGGGAGCCCACCATGCACCTGACCGCACCGGCCGAGCGCCGCACCGGCATCCGTGACACCGACGGCATGGCCGTCGCGTCCTTCGTCCTCGGCCTCCTGGGCCTGCTCGTGCTCAACCTCTTCCTCGGCCCCGTCGCCATCGCCCTGGCCGCCGTCGCCCTGTGGCGCGGCACCGAGCGCCGCTTCCGCGCCTGCCTCGGCCTCTGCCTCGGTGTCGCGGACCTGGTGGTCCTGGCCGTGTTCATGCAGGCGGACAACTCCATCTCGTGGAGTTTCTGACGCCGGGTACGTGAAACGCCGTGCCGGGGCGGCGGTGTCGCGACCCGCGGCGGGGCGCCACGGGCGCCCCGCCGGAACCGGTCACAACCCGGACCCACCGCACCCGCGGCACACGGGCGGTCGCGCCGTAGAATCGGCGACACCATGGCATACCTCGACCACGCCGCGACCACCCCCATGCTCCCGGAGGCGGCAGAGGCCCTGACCGCCCACATGCGCAGCACGGGCAACGCCTCCTCCCTCCACGCATCCGGCCGCCGGGCCCGCCGCACCGTCGAGGAAGCCCGCGAGACCCTCGCGGAGGCCCTCGGCGCCCGTCCCAGCGAGGTCGTCTTCACCTCGGGCGGCACCGAGGCCGACAACCTCGCGGTCAAGGGCCTGTACTGGGCCCGCCGGGCCGCGGACCCGGCCCGCACCCGGGTCCTGTCCAGCCCCGTCGAGCACCACGCCGTCCTCGACGCCGTGCACTGGCTCGGCGAGCACGAGGGCGCCACCGTCGAGTACCTCCCGGTCGACTCCCAGGGCCGGGTCGCCCCCGAGGCGCTGCGCGAGGCCCTCGCGCGCGACCCCGAGGACGTCGCCCTCGTCACCGTGATGTGGGCCAACAACGAGATCGGCACCGTGCTGCCGGTCCGTGAGCTCGCCGACGTCGCGGCCGAGTTCGGCGTGCCCATGCACTCCGACGCCGTGCAGGCCTTCGGTCAGCTCCCCGTCGACTTCGCCGGCTCGGGCCTCGCCGCGATGACCGTCTCCGCCCACAAGATCGGCGGCCCGTACGGCGTCGGCGCGCTCCTGCTGAGCCGTGAGAGCAGCCCCGTACCGGTCCTGCACGGCGGCGGCCAGGAGCGCCACGTCCGCTCCGGCACCCTCGACGTCCCCGCCATCGCCTCGTTCGCCGTCGCGGGCCGTCATGCCGCCGCGCACCGCGAGGAGTTCGCCCGCGAGATCGGCGCCCTGCGCGACGACCTGATCGACGTGGTCCGCACGGCCGTGCCGGACGCGATCCTCGGCGGCGACCCGGCGCACCGCCTCCCGGCCAACGCCCACTTCACGTTCCCGGGCTGCGAGGGGGACTCCCTGCTGCTGCTCCTGGACGCGCAGGGCATCGAGTGCTCGACCGGCTCCGCCTGCACCGCCGGCGTCGCCCAGCCCAGCCATGTCCTGCTCGCCACCGGCACCGATCCCGACCTGGCCCGCGGCACCCTGCGCTTCTCCCTGGGCCACACCTCCACCTCCGCCGACGTGGAGGCGGTCGCCAAGGCCATCGGGCCGGCGGTGGAGCGGGCGCGGGCGGCCGGACTGACCTGAACCGGCGTCAGGCCGGCGTCGCGGAGGCGGAGATCCCTGCCCGCCGCACGAGGCGCAGGTACCGGTCCCAGTCCCAGTGCTCGCCGGGATCGGTGTGGTCCGTCCCCGGCACCTCGACATGGCCGATGATGTGCTCCCGGTCGACGGGTATGCCGTAGCGCCTGCATATCCCGGCCGTGAGCCGGGCCGACGCGGCGTACATCGCGTCCGTGAAGTCCTGGGGCCGGTCCACGAAGCCGGCGTGCTCGATGCCGATGCTGCGCTCGTTGTAACCGCGGTTGCCCGCGTGGTACGCCACGTCCAGCTCGCGGATCATCTGCGCGACATGGCCGTCCTCACGGACGATGTAGTGCGACGCGGCGCCGTGCTCCGGGTCCTGGAAGACCTTCACCGCGCTGTCGAAGCTGCCCTGCGTGACATGGACGATCACCATGTCGATCGTGAAGTCGGCCGGGCGGTCCGCCCGCCGCCAGTTCGCCGACGAGGCGGCCACCCAGCGCGCGCCCGCGTAGTCGACGGCCCCCTCCACCCGGGGCTTCTCCACCCCGGGGACCTGCCACCACAGCCGCGACAGCTCGTCACGCGCCAGCACGGCACCCGTGCCCACCACGGCGGCGGCCCCGCCGATGATCAGCGCGCGCCGCCCGATCCGCCGGCCCGGGTCGCCCTTCGTCTGCTCCATGTGATCGAGAACGGATACTCGCGGTCCCCGGTTCCCGCGCCCCCGTACCCTGGAGGGGTTATGACTGACACCCCGCAGCCCTCCCGCCCCCTCCGCGTCCTCGCCGCCATGTCCGGCGGTGTCGACTCAGCCGTCGCCGCGGCCCGCGCGGCCGAGGCGGGACACGACGTGACCGGAGTCCATCTCGCGCTCTCCGCGAACCCGCAATCGTTCCGCACGGGCGCGCGGGGCTGCTGCACGATCGAGGACTCGCGCGACGCCCGCCGCGCGGCGGACGTCATCGGCATCCCGTTCTACGTCTGGGACCTCGCCGACCGCTTCCGCGAGGACGTCGTCGAGGACTTCGTAGCCGAGTACGAGGCCGGCCGCACCCCCAACCCCTGCCTGCGCTGCAACGAGAAGATCAAGTTCGCCGCGCTGCTGGACAAGGCCCTCGCCCTCGGCTTCGACGCGGTCTGCACGGGCCACTACGCGCAGGTCGTCACGGGGCCCGACGGCACCCGTGAACTGCACCGCGCCTCCGACATGGCGAAGGACCAGTCGTACGTGCTCGGTGTGCTGGACGAGAAGCAGCTCGCGCACGCGATGTTCCCGCTCGGCGACACCCTCACCACCAAGGACGAGATCCGCGCCGAGGCGGAGCGCCGGGGCCTCGCGGTCGCCAAGAAGCCGGACTCCCACGACATCTGCTTCATCGCCGACGGCGACACCCAGGGGTTCTTGGCGGACCGGCTCGGCCGGGCCGAGGGCGACATCGTCGACGAGTCCGGCAGCAAGATCGGCACGCACGAGGGCGCCTACGGCTTCACGATCGGCCAGCGCAAGGGGCTCAGGATCGGCACCCCGGCGCCCGACGGCAAGCCGCGCTACGTCCTGGACATCTCCCCGGTCGACAACACGGTGACGGTGGGTCCCGCGTCCGCGCTCGACGTCGGCGCCCTGACCGCCGTCCGGCCCCGCTGGTGCGGCACCGCTCCCAGCGGCCCCGGCACCTACACCGCGCAGCTGCGTGCCCACGGCGGCGAGACCGAGGTGCTGGCCGAACTGCTCGACGGCGACCTGCACGTGCGCTTCACCGAGCCGGTCCGGGGCGTGGCCCCGGGCCAGGCCATCGTGCTCTACGACGGCACGCGCGTCGTCGGCTCGGCGACGATCGCCTCGACCACGCGCGTGACCGCCGGGGCGGTCTGAAACCCGCGGCTCAGACCAGTTCCACCTCGTAGAAGCACAGGTGGTCCTTGATCGCGGCCACGTCCGGCTTCGGGTCCGGGTAGGCCCAGACGAGATCCGGGGCGTCGGGGAGCGACCAGTAGGACGCGGTGCCCTTGAAGGGGCAGTAGGTGTGCGTCTCGGAGGGCGTCAGCAGATCGAGCCGGACGTCCTGCGGCGGGATGTAGTAGCGCACGGGAGAACCCGTCTCCCGCAGGAGCAGGGGACGGTCGCTCTCGGCCAGCACCTGCCCGTCACGGACGACGCGCACGCGGTGCGTGCCCGGCTCGATGGTGATCGTGTGGCCTCGGGTGGTGTTCTGCGTCATGTAGGGAAAGCACCCGCGGGGCCCTCGTTCTTCCCCCCGTACGGTGGACCCATGAACATCTGTGTCTTCCTCTCCGCCGCCGACCTCGACGACCGCTACACGCGTCCCGCCCGCGAGTTCGCGAAGCTGCTGGGCAAGGGCGGGCACACCCTGGTGTGGGGCGGCTCGGACGTCGGCCTGATGAAGGTCGTCGCCGACGGCGTGCAGGAGGCGGGCGGGCGCCTCGTGGGCGTCTCCGTGCGGTTCCTGGCGGCCACGGCGCGCGAGGGAGTCGACGAGATGGTGATCGCCGAGGATCTCGCCGAGCGCAAGAAGCTGCTCCTGGAGAAGTCCGACGCAGTGGTGATCATGGTGGGGGGTACCGGCACGCTCGACGAGGCCACCGAGATCCTGGAGCTGAAGAAGCACGGCCACACCGACAAGCCGGTGGTGCTGCTCAACACGGCCGGCTTCTACGACGGCCTCAAGGCGCAGTTCCGCCGCATGGAGGACGAGGGGTTCCTGCCCCGTCCGCTGACCGACCTGGTGTTCTTCGCGGAGGAGCCGGTGGGGGCGCTGGCGTACCTGGAGGAGAGCCAGGGCGTCGCCTGATCTCCCGATGATGCGAGCATGGCGGGCATGGCTACACATGTGATCACCGGGGCCGGTTCCGGCATCGGCGCGGCCCTCGCCCGCCGTCTCCACGCGCGCGGGGACGACCTCGTGCTGCACGCGCGCGACGCGGGCCGCGCGAAGGAGCTGGCCGCCGAGTTCCCCGGGGCGAGGACCCTCGTCGGCGACCTCTCCGACCCCGACAGGCTGAGCTGGGCCCTGTCCCACCAGACGCCGCCGGACCGGATCGACTCCCTGGTGCACAGCGCCGGCGTCGTCGACCTCGGCCCGGTCGGCGACCTCACCCCCAAGACCTGGCGTCACCAGCTCAACGTCAACCTCGTCGCCCCCGCCGAGCTCACCCGCCTCCTGCTGCCCCAGCTGCGTGCCGCGCAGGGCCATGTGCTGTTCGTGAACTCGGGCGCGGGACTGAGCGCCAACGCCGGCTGGTCCGCGTACGCCGCCTCCAAGCACGGCCTGAAGGCCCTCGCCGACTCCCTGCGCCACGAGGAGCACGGCAACGGCGTCCGTGTCACCTCGGTCTACCCCGGCCGCACGGCGAGCCCGATGCAGGCCAAGGTCCACCAGCAGGAGGGCAAGGAGTACGACCCCGCGCGGTGGATCGACCCGGAATCCGTCGCCACCGCCATCCTGACGGCCCTGGACCTGCCGCGGGACGCGGAGGTGAACGACCTGACGGTGCGGCCCGGGCGGTGAAACGCGCGGCGGTCGCTGCGTAGGCTGCCCGGGTGAGCGAAAACAGCCAGTTCGGCTTCGGTGCGGCCACGGGGATCGGTTCCCTCCCCGGTGGGGACGCCCGTGAGGCCGCCAAGACCGTCACCGGGTCCTTCGAGGACTTCCCGTTCCTGCCCGAGCTGCCCGCCCGGGGGCCCGGCGCGGACATGATCGGACGGACCGCGGGGATCCTCGTCGAGCTGTACGCGCGCGTGGAGCCCAGCGGCTGGCGGCTCGGGGACCGGCCGGGGCGGGACACCCGGCGGGCGTGGTCGTGGCTCGGCGAGGACCTGGACGCCCTGGAGGAGTTCACGCAGGGGTACGAGGGCCCGCTGAAGGTGCAGGCCGTCGGGCCCTGGACGCTCGCCGCGGCCCTGGAGCTGCGGGGCGGCGAGGCCGTCCTCTCGGACCCCGGCGCCTGCCGTGACCTCGCCGCGTCCCTCGCCGAGGGCCTGCGTCTGCATCTCGCCGAGATCCGTCGCCGCGTCCCCGGGGCCCGCCCGGTGCTCCAGCTCGACGAGCCGTCCCTGACCGCCGTGCTGCGCGGCCAGGTCCGCAGCGCCAGCGGCTACCGCACCCATCGCGCCGTCGACCGGCAGCTCGTCGAGGCCACGCTGCGCGACGTCTTCGCGGTGCAGGACGGCGGTCCGGTCGTGGTCCACTCCTGCGCCCCCGACGTGCCGTTCGCGCTGCTGCGCCGGTCCGGTGCCGCCGCCGTCTCCTTCGACTTCTCGCTGCTCACCGAGCGTGACGACGATGCGATCGGTGAGGCCGTCGAGGGCGGTACGCGGCTGTTCACCGGTGTCGTGCCGAGCACGGACGGCCCATTGTCCGACCCTGCCGGTAGCGTCATGGGTGTCAGGACGCTCTGGCGCAGGCTGGGGCTGTCTCCGGAGCTTCTCGCGGAGGCGGTCACGGTCACGCCCACGTGCGGACTCGCGGGCGCTTCCCCCGAGTACGCGCGCCAGGCACTCGCCCACTGCGTCCGGGCGGCGAGATCCCTCGCGGACAACCCTGAGTAACGGGAGGACGACACGGTGGCCGGCGACAAGCAAGCGGAGTCCACAGCGGTACCCGCCGAGGCACGGGAGCGGCATGCGCGGCTCGCCGAGCAGGTCGAGGAGCACCGCTTCCGGTACTACGTGAAGGACGCTCCCGTCGTCAGCGACGCGGAGTTCGACCAACTCCTGCGCACCCTGGAGGAGCTGGAGGAGCAGTACGCGGAACTGCGCACCCCGGACTCGCCGACCCAGAAGGTCGCCGGGTCCTACGCGACGGAGTTCACGGCCGTCGAGCACCGCGAGCGCATGCTCTCCCTCGACAACACCTTCAACGACGAGGAACTGGCGGCCTGGGCCGACCGCGTCGCCCGTGAACTGGGCGAGCAGGAGTACCACTTCCTGTGCGAGCTCAAGGTCGACGGCCTCGCCGTGAACCTCACCTACGAGCACGGCCGCCTCACGCGCGCGGCCACCCGCGGCGACGGCCGCACCGGTGAGGACATCACGCCCAACGTCCGGACCATCGCCGAGATCCCGGACCGCTTGAACGGCGACCGCGTACCGGACCTGGTGGAGATCCGCGGCGAGGTCTACTTCCCGATGGAGAAGTTCGAGGAGCTGAACCGCCGGCTGGTCGAGGCCGGCGACAAGCCCTTCGCCAACCCGCGCAACGCGGCGGCCGGTTCGCTGCGCCAGAAAGACCCCCGCGTCACGGCCACCCGCCCGCTGCACATGGTGGTGCACGGCATCGGCGCCCTGGAGGGCTTCGAGGGCCTCACCCGCCTCTCCCAGGCCTACGACCTGCTGGGGCAGTGGGGACTGCCCACCTCGCGGCACAACAGGGTGGTCGACGACCTCGCGGGCGTACGGGAGTTCATCGCGTACTACGGCGAGAACCGCCACTCGGTGGAGCACGAGATCGACGGCGTGGTCGTCAAGCTCGACGAGATCCGCCTCCAGGGCCGCCTCGGCTCGACGGCCCGCGCCCCCCGCTGGGCGATCGCGTACAAGTACGCACCGGAAGAGGTCAACACCAAGCTCGTCAACATCCGCGTCGGTGTCGGCCGCACCGGTCGCGTCACGCCGTACGCGCAGGTCGAGCCGGTGACGGTGGCCGGCTCGGAGGTCGAGTTCGCCACCCTGCACAACCAGGACGTCGTCAAGGCCAAGGGCGTCCTCATCGGCGACACGGTCGTGCTGCGCAAGGCCGGTGACGTCATCCCGGAGATCCTCGGCCCCGTCGTCGACCTGCGCGACGGCACCGAGCGCGAGTTCGTGATGCCCTCCGAGTGCCCCGAGTGCGGTACGGCGCTCCGGCCGATGAAGGAGGGCGACATCGACCTGCGCTGCCCGAACTCCCGTGCCTGCCCCGCGCAGTTGCGCGAACGGATCTTCTACCTGGCGGGCCGCAAGGCGCTGGACATCGAGCACTTCGGCTACGTCGCCGCGGCGGCCCTCACCAGGCCGCTGGAGCCCGCCGAGCCGCCGCTCCAGGACGAAGGCGACCTGTTCGACCTCACGTTCGAGCAGTTGCTGCCCATCAAGGCGTACGTCCTCGACCAGGACAGCGGTCTGCCCAAGCGGGACCCCAGGACCGGCGAGGAGAAGATCGCCACGGTCTTCGCCAACCAGCAGGGCGAGCCGAAGAAGAACGCGCTCGCGATGCTGGAGAACATCGCGGCCGCCAAGGAGCGCCCGCTCGCGCGCGTGCTGACCGGACTGTCGATCCGTCATGTCGGCCCGGTCGCGGCCGAGGCGCTGGCCCGCGAGTTCCGCTCCGTCGAGCGCATCGAGCAGGCCACCCAGGAGGAGCTGGCCACCACCGACGGGGTCGGCCCGATCATCGCCGCCTCGCTCAAGGAGTGGTTCGCCGAGGACTGGCACCGCGAGATCATCCGGAAGTGGAAGGCCGCCGGGGTCCGGCTGGAGGAGGAGAGCACCGGGGAGGACGAGGGTCCGCGCCCCCTCGAAGGCCTCACGGTCGTCGTCACCGGAACGCTCGAACACTTCACACGGGACGGCGCGAAGGAGGCGCTCCAGAGCCGGGGCGCCAAGGTGACGGGTTCGGTCTCGAAGAAGACGTCGTTCGTCGTGGTGGGTGACAGCCCCGGATCGAAATACGACAAGGCGATGCAGCTCAAGGTGCCCGTGCTGGACGAGGACGGCTTCAACGTCCTGCTGGAGCAGGGGCCTGAGGCGGCGTCGGAGGCGGCACTTCCGACCGGCGAGTAGCGGTTGAGGAACACCCGATCGACGCATACCAGATGCATACGGGCGGCCGGGGCGCATTCGGGCAACCGTCGACGACCGCTGCCCGTGGAAGCCTTCTGCGGCCTACTGTTGAGGTGTGCACCTGCCGTGCCCAGCTGCGGTTGGGGCATTCCCTTGCTCTCGGTGAGTACGGGGAAGGGTCTTCCAACGCGGTGCCGTTGAGGGCTGTCGGGCAGCGGGCCGCGTGGCGTGGGCACCGCCGGCTGTGAGAGGGACGGGAATGGAACCGACCGAGAGCGCCGCCCCGTACTCACGGCTGCGCCGGATGGCCGGCGCCTGGCGAGGGGGACTCCGTCCGGCCTGGCGTACGAGTGCCGCGGCGACGCGGGACCGGGGCGCCGGACAGCGGATCGTGCCGGTCGGGCACGGCGCCGCCGCCCTCTCCGTCGGGCACGCCACCGGACTCCCGGGGGCCGACACCGAACGGCACCTGTCCTGGCCCGCGCTGCCCGCGGCGGTCGTCGCGGCGGCCGGGTTCGCCCTCGGCGCCGGGTTCCTGCGGGCGTTCACCGGCAACCACGCGCTGTTCCCCTCCGGCACGGCCGGCTGGGCGCTGGCCGTGCTGACCGGCGTCATCGTCGGCCACCTGGTCGCGCTCGGCCGCGCCCGCTGGTGGGGCGGCACCGGCTCCGGCGCCGCCCTCACCCTCGCCGTCCTGCTGCTGTACGGGTGGGTGCCCGCCGGGATGGTGAGCCTCACCGTCGTGGTGCTCGTCGGCATCGCGCGGCGCCACCGCTGGCGGCAGGGCGCGCTGCACGGCGCCGTGGACATCCTCGGCATCGGGGCCGGGGCCCTCCTGCTGGCCGCCTTCGGCCGCGTACCGTCCGTCGAGAACCCCTGGCACCCGGCCACCTGGACCCTCTACACCGCCACCGAGGTGGTCCTGGTCGCCACCGCCTACCTCGCGGTCTCCCGCACCCTGCTGTGGTACCTGCACGCGCCCCGCGTCGGCGGACTGCCCACCATCGCCCGCACCGCGCTGGTCCGGCACGGCCTGGTCGCCGTGGCGCTGCTCGGCATCGCGCCCCTGATCTGCGTGGTCGCCGTGGCCAAGCCGATCCTGCTGCCGCTGTTCGCCATCCCCCTCATCGCCCTGGACTCCACCCTGTGGATAGCCCGGGCCCGCGCGGAGGAGCAACTGCGCGATCCGCTCACCGGGCTGCCCAACCGTCAGTGGCTGCTGGAGCGCATCTGGACCGCGCTCGACGACGCCGAGCGCATCGACGCCCGCGCCGCCCTGATGCTGATAGACCTCGACCGGTTCCGGTCGGTCAACGACACCCTCGGTCATCTCGCCGGTGACCGGTTGCTGCTGCAGACCGCCGACCGGCTGCGCCTGGCGCTGCCGCGCGGCGCGGAGGCCGCCCGGCTCGGCGGAGACGAGTTCGCCGTCCTGCTGCCGGTCGCCGACTCCACGACGTCCGCGACCCGGATCGCCCGCGGCCTGGTCGCGGAGCTCAGCTCCCCCCTCGACCTCGACGGTCTCACCCTCGTGCTGGAGGCCAGCGCGGGCGTCGCCGTCTTCCCCGACCACGCCCTGGACGCCGAGGGCCTGCTGCGTCGCGCGGACGTGGCGATGTACCAGGCGAAGCGGGACCGCACCGGAGTGGAGGTGTACGAGTCCAAGCGGGACTCGAACACCCCCGACCGCCTCGGCCTCCTCGCCGACCTGCGCCGGGCGCTCGACGCCCACGAGGTCGAACTGCACTACCAGCCCAAGGTGCGCTTCGACGGGCAGGTGGCCGGCCTGGAGGCGCTGGTGCGCTGGGTGCACCCGGAGCGCGGGAAGGTGCCGCCGGACGAGTTCATCGCGATCGCCGAGTCGTCCGGGCTGATGCCGCATCTGACGGAGTACGTGCTGGAGACGGCGCTCGCGCAGGTGGCCCGGTGGCGGTCGCAGGGTCTGTTCGTACCGGTCGCGGTGAACGTGTCGCCTCGCGACGTGCACACCCCCGGCTTCGCGGGGTCGGTCGCCGCCCGCCTCGCCCGGCACGGAGTCCCCGCGGGAGCGCTCCAACTGGAGATCACCGAGCATGTGCTCCTGGAGGATCCCCAGCGGGCCGCCGACACCCTCGCGGGGCTGACCGGGCACGGCGTGAAGATGTCGCTGGACGACTTCGGCACCGGCTACTCCTCGCTGGTGCACCTGCGCCGGCTGCCGGTGAGCGAACTGAAGATCGACCGGTCCTTCGTGGCCCGGCTGGCGATCGACACGGAGGACGCGGAGATCGTCCGCTGCACGGTCGATCTCGCGCACTCGCTCGGGCTGCTCGTCGTCGCCGAGGGCGTCGAGGACGACGAGACCTGGGAACGCCTGCGCGACCTGGGCTGTGACGCCGTACAGGGGTGGCTGGTCGCGGCCGCGATGCCGCCGGAGGAGACCACGGCGTGGCTGCGGGCGCGGGGCTCACGCGGGTGGCAGCGCCCGGCGGCGGCCCTGCCGGCGGCGGCTTCGGACGAGTAGCCGCGCCCGGTGCGGCGGCCGGCCGCCCGTGCCCACGGGAAACCGTTTAACAGGTACGCGCCGCCGCCCCATAGGATTGGGCGCACACCACTCACACTCACCCCAGAGGATCGCTGCATGCCTGGCATCACGCGCGAGGAGGTCGCCCACCTCGCCCGGCTGGCGCGTCTGGAGCTGAAGCCCGAAGAGCTCGACCACTTCGCCGGCCAGCTGGACGACATCATCGGCGCGGTCGCCCGCGTCAGCGAGGTCGCCGACCAAGACGTACCGCCGACCTCGCACCCGCTGCCGCTGACGAACGTCATGCGCCCGGACGAGGTCCGCCCCTCGCTCACCCCCGAGCAGGCGCTGTCCGGCGCCCCGGCCCAGGAGCAGCAGCGTTTCAAGGTGCCGCAGATCCTGGGGGAGGAGTAACCCGCATGACGGACATCATCAAGCTGACCGCGGCCGAGACCGCCGCGAAGATCGCCTCCGGCGAGCTGACCGCCGTCGAGGTCACCGAGGCGCACCTGGCGCGGATCGAGGCCGTCGACGAGAAGGTCCACGCCTTCCTGCACGTCGACCGCGAGGGCGCCCTGGCCCAGGCGCGTGCCGTGGACGCCAAGCGTGAGCGCGGCGAGCAGCTCGGCCCACTGGCGGGCGTGCCGCTCGCGCTGAAGGACATCTTCACCACCGAGGGCGTGCCCACCACGGTCGGCTCCAAGATCCTCGAGGGCTGGATCCCGCCGTACGACGCGACGCTCACCAAGCGGCTGAAGGCCGCCGACGTCGTCATCCTCGGCAAGACCAACATGGACGAGTTCGCCATGGGGTCCTCGACCGAGAACAGCGCGTACGGCCCCACCGGCAACCCCTGGGACCTGACCCGCATCCCGGGCGGTTCCGGCGGTGGCTCCTCGGCGGCGCTCGCCTCCTACCAGGCCCCGCTCGCCATCGGCACCGACACCGGCGGCTCCATCCGCCAGCCGGCCGCCGTCACCGGCACGGTCGGCGTCAAGCCCACCTACGGCGCCGTCTCGCGCTACGGCATGGTGGCGTTCTCGTCCTCCCTCGACCAGGGCGGCCCCTGCGCCCGTACGGTCCTGGACGCGGCGCTGCTGCACGAGGTGATCGCCGGGCACGACCCGATGGACTCCACCTCCATCGACGCCCCGGTCCCGCCGGTCGTCGAGGCCGCCCGCAACGGCTCCGTCGCCGGGATGCGCGTCGGTGTCGTCAAGCAGTTCCGCGGCGAGGGCTACCAGGCCGGCGTCATCCAGCGCTTCGACGAGTCGGTCGAGCTGCTCAGGGAGCTGGGTGCCGAGATCGTCGAGCTGGACTGCCCGTCGTTCGACCTGGCGCTGTCGGCGTACTACCTGATCGCCCCGTCCGAGTGCTCCTCCAACCTCGCCCGCTTCGACGGCCTGCGCTACGGGCTGCGGACCGGCGACGACGGCAGCCACTCCGCCGAGGAGGTCACCTCGCTCACCCGCGAGGCCGGCTTCGGTCCCGAGGTCAAGCGGCGCATCATGCTCGGCACCTACGCCCTGTCGAGCGGCTACTACGACGCGTACTACGGCTCGGCGCAGAAGGTCCGCACCCTCATCACGCGGGACTTCGAGAAGGCCTTCGAGCAGGTCGACGTGATCGTCTCCCCGACGACGCCGACCACCGCCTTCGCGATCGGCGAGCGCGCCGACGACCCGATGGCGATGTACCTCGCCGACCTGTGCACCATCCCGACCAACCTGGCGGGCAACGCGGCCATGTCGCTGCCCTGCGGTCTCGCCCCGGAGGACAACCTCCCGGTCGGCCTGCAGATCATCGCTCCCGCGATGCAGGACGACCGCCTGTACAAGGTGGGCGCCGCCGTCGAGGCCGCCTTCGTGGAAAAGTGGGGGCACCCGCTCCTCGAGGAGGCTCCGTCGCTGTGAGTGCACTGACCAAGGCCAAGGGCTTCAAGAAGTCCAAGTCCGGTACGTACCTGTCCATGGCCGCCACCGCGTTCGGCGCGATCGGCGTGGCCAAGCAGATCAAGAAGGCCCGCGCCGAGAGCGACACGCTGCGGCTCGTCGACGCCGTCGTGACCGCCGCAGGTGTCGTGACCGGCCTCGCCATGCTCTACCGCGAGCTGAAGCGGCTGGGCGACGACGACGTCCTGCTGGGCTGAGAGGGAAGTTTTCACCGTGACCACCACGACCGACCTGGTGTCGTACGAGGACGCGCTGGCGTCGTACGACCCCGTCATGGGCCTTGAGGTCCATGTCGAACTCGGCACCAGGACCAAGATGTTCTGCGGCTGTTCGACCGCGCTCGGCGCCGACCCGAACACCCAGACCTGCCCCGTCTGCCTCGGCATGCCCGGCGCGCTCCCGGTCGTCAACGCGACCGGCGTCGAGTCCGCCATCAAGATCGGCCTCGCGCTGCACTGCGAGATCGCCGAGTGGTGCCGCTTCGCCCGGAAGAACTACTTCTATCCGGACATGCCGAAGAACTTCCAGACCTCCCAGTACGACGAGCCGATCGCCTTCAACGGCTACCTCGACGTGCAGCTGGAGGACGGCGAGACCTTCCGCGTGGAGATCGAGCGCGCGCACATGGAGGAGGACACCGGCAAGTCGACGCACGTCGGCGGCGCCACCGGCCGTATCCACGGCGCGTCCCACTCCCTGCTCGACTACAACCGCGCCGGCATCCCGCTGATCGAGATCGTCACCAAGCCGATCGTCGGTGCGGGCGAGCGCGCTCCCGAGGTCGCCCGGGCGTACGTGCGTGAGCTGCGCGAACTGATCCGTGCGCTCGGCGTGTCCGAGGCCCGCATGGAGATGGGCCAGATGCGCTGCGACGTCAACCTGTCGCTGATGCCCAAGGGCGCCGACAAGTTCGGCACCCGCAGCGAGACGAAGAACGTCAACTCGCTGCGGTCCGTGGAGCGCGCGGCCCGTTTCGAGGTCCAGCGGCACGCGGCCGTGCTGTCCTCCGGCGGCACGATCGTGCAGGAGACCCGCCACTTCCACGAGGACACCGGGTCCACCACGTCCGGCCGGGTGAAGGAGGAGGCCGAGGACTACCGGTACTTCCCGGAGCCCGACCTCGTCCCGGTCGCCCCCTCCCGCGAGTGGGTCGAGGAGCTGCGCGCCGGTCTCCCCGAGCTGCCGTTGGTGCGCCGTAACCGGCTCCGCGACGACTGGGACGTCTCCGCCACCGAGATGCAGGCGATCCTCAACGCCGGCGCGCTGGAGCCGATCGTCGCCACGATCGAGGCCGGTGCCGACGCCGCGTCCGCCCGTAAGTGGTGGATGGGTGAACTGGCCCGCAGCGCCAACGAGTCGGGCAAGGCGCTCGACGAGCTGGCGATCACGCCCGCGCAGGTCGCCCGGGTCACCGAGCTGGTGACCACCGGCGACCTGAACGACAAGCTGGCCCGCCAGGTCATCGAGGGCGTCCTCGCGGGCGAGGGCACCCCCGACGAGGTCGTCGACAAGCGCGGCCTGAAGGTCGTCTCCGACGAAGGCGCGCTCGGTACGGCCGTCGACGAGGCCATCGCCGCGAACCCGGGCGTCGCGGACAAGATCCGCGGCGGCAAGGTGGCCGCGGCCGGTGCCCTGGTCGGCGCGGTCATGAAGGCCACCCGGGGGCAGGCCGACGCGGCCCGCGTCAAGGAGCTGATCCTTCAGAAGCTGGGCGTCGCCGAAGGCTGAGACAGCGTGTGAGCGGGGGGCGTGGCGATCTTGCCGCGCCCCCCGCTCATGTGTGCGGGTGCGCGACCGCTACGCTCGCCCGCCATGAGTGGACGTGCTGATTCCGAGACGCCCCCCGAGGCGGCACAGGCCCCTGTCGAGCCCGTACAGGACGCCGAGGACCCCGAGGACGCCCAGGACCCCGAAGGCGCCGAGGACGACGGCAGCACGGACGACGCCGAGGACGACGCCGAGGACGACGCCGAGGACGAGAGCGATCCGCTGGAGGAGGCGCGGCGGGCCCGCTGGACCGCCGCCGGAACGGGCGGGCTGCTGGCCGCCGTCGGGACCGCCGCGTCCGTGCTGCGGGCGGCGGGCACCGCCCCGGCGCTCGTACCGGCCGCCTACGCCCTCGGAGCGGCCGTCTGCGCGGGTGCCGCCGTGCTCGGGTCGCGCGGGCGCACCCGCCGTGCGCTGTGGCTGCTGGTGGGCGGAGTGACGGTGATGGCGCTCGGGGACCAGTTCGACTGACGGCTGACAGAGTGCAACCGATTGTCCTGTGAGCTGTCTCCCATTCCTGTGAATAAACGCACGAAACCACCCAACGATCACGTCGCCCTGTAACAGTGGCTTTGCATTGCTCATGCGTTCTTTGCGGGCCGTTCAGCACATGGACGACTGTTCCCGGTCAAAGATCTACAAGTCATATCTTGGGAGCACGTTCGTGGCAGCCCTAGCCCGGTGGTGTGTTCGGAACCGTTTGGCCACGGTTCTCCTGTGGCTCCTCGCCTTCGGCGGGGTGACCGCGGCCGCCGCCGTGGCCGGGACGGCGTACTCGAACGACTACCAGGTCCCCGGCACCGAGTCGGACAGGGCGGGGCAGCTGCTGGAGGAGGGCTTCCCCGACCTGGGCGGCGCCGCCGGCACGGTCGTCTGGCACACCCCGTCCGGCACGGTACGCGCCGCCGACGTCGAGCAGACGATGACCCGCGCGCTCCAGTCCATGGCCCAACTGCCCGGCGTGGCCACCGTGGTGAGCCCCTACGACGGTCAGGGCGCGGGCCAGATCAGCGAGGACGGGCGTACGGCGTACGCGGCCGTCGCCTTCGAGGACCAGCCGGAGAACATCGACGAGTCCGAGGCCGCGGCCGTCGTGGCCATCGCCGAGGACGCCGAGGCCGAGGGGCTCCAGGTGGAGCTGGGGGGCAGTGCCCTCGGGCTCACCGACTCCTCCGGCGGCCATCTCGCCGAGATCGTCGGCGTCGCCGTCGCCGCGGTCGTGCTGTTCGTCGCCTTCGGCTCGCTGGTCGCCTCCCTGTTGCCGATCGCCACCGCGCTGATCGGCGTCGGCACCGCGTACGCGGGGATCGGCCTGCTCGGGCACGCCATGACCGTGGCCGACTTCGCGCCCGTGCTGGGCGTGCTGATCGGGCTCGGCGTGGGCATCGACTACGCGCTCTTCATCGTCACCCGGCACCGGCGCGGACTGAAGCGCGGCCTGGGCGTCGCCGAGGCGGCGACCGCGGCCGTCACCACCACGGGACGGGCCGTGGTGTTCGCGGGCGCGACCGTTTGCATCGCGCTCCTTGGGATGCTGATCCTCCGGCTCGGCTTCCTCAACGGCGTCGCCGTGGCCGCCTCGCTGACGGTGATGCTCACCGTCGCGGCCTCCGTGACGCTGCTGCCCGCACTGCTGTCCTTCGTCGGGATCCGCGCGCTCAGCCGCCGTGAACGCCGCCGCCTGGAGGAGCACGGCCCCGAACCCGAGCTGCCCACCGGATTCGCCGCCCGCTGGTCCGCCATCGTCGAACGGCACCCCAAGAAGCTCGGCGCCGTCGCGCTCACGCTCGTCACCCTGCTCGCCCTGCCCACCCTCTCGCTCCGCCTCGGCACCTCCGACCAGGGCAACAATCCCGAGTCGTCGACGACCAGGCAGGCCTACGACCTTCTCGCCGAAGGCTTCGGACCCGGCGTCAACGGCCCCCTCACCCTCGTCACCAAGATCTCCGGCGCCGAGGACCGGCTTGCCGCCGACGGACTCGGCAGCGCCCTGCGCGGCACCGAGGGCGTCGCCGCCGTGACCCCGGTGATGTTCGACTCCGGCGGCCGGACGGCGTACCTCACCGTCGTACCCGAGTCGTCCCCGCAGTCCGAGAGCACCAGCGAGCTGGTCGACCGGCTGCGCACCGAGGTGCTGCCACGCGCCGAGGCCGGTACCTCGCTCGACGTGCACGTCGGAGGCGTCACCGCCGGCTACGACGACTTCGCCGAGGTCATCGTCGACAAGCTGCCGCTGTTCGTCGGTGTCGTCATCGGCCTCGGCTGTGTGCTGCTGCTGCTCGCCTTCCGGTCCGTCGGCATACCGCTGAAGGCCGCCGCGATGAACGTCGCCGCCGTGGCCGCCTCGTTCGGGGTGGTCGTCGCGATCTTCCAGTGGGGCTGGGGCAGCGATCTGCTCGGCCTCGGCCGGGCGGGTCCGATCGAACCCTTCCTCCCCGTGATCATGGTGTCGGTGCTCTTCGGGCTCTCCATGGACTACCAGGTGTTCCTGGTGAGCCGGATGTACGAGGAATGGCTGGAGACCGGCGACAACCGGCGGGCGGTGCGGATCGGCCTCGCCGAGACCGGCCGGGTGATCAACTCCGCCGCGGTCATCATGATCTCGGTCTTCCTCGCCTTCGTGCTCAGCGGCGACCGCGTGATCGCCATGTTCGGCATCGCGCTCGCCGCGGCCGTCGCCCTGGACGCCTTCGTGCTCCGCACCCTGCTGGTGCCCGCGATCATGCACCTGCTCGGCGGCGCCAACTGGTGGCTGCCCCGCCGGCTCGACAAGTACCTGCCCCGGATAAGCATCGAGCCGCCCGAGTGCCGGGCCGCGCAGGAAAATCTCCCGGACGTCGACGGCGAACGTGAGAGGCTCACGGACGTCGTGGAGGTACTGGAGAAGGAGCGGCGTTCGGATGTACGCGATACCCCTGGGTGACGACGGAGCCGCGCTGCGCCCCTTGGAGCCCTGGCACGCCGAGGAGTTCCTCGCCCACCTGGACCGTGGACGGGACTTCATCACCGAGCACATCCCGTTCGGCTCCAAGGTCACCGACCACGACTCGGCCCGCGGGCTCCTCCAGTCGTACGCCGACAAGCGCGCCGCCGACAGCGGCTCCCTGCACGGCCTGTGGCTGGACGGCAAGCTCGTCGGCGGCGTCCTCTTCCGCGTCTTCGACGCCGCCACCGGGGTCTGCGAGATCGGCTGCTGGCTGGAGCCGGCGGCCACCGGACGGGGCCTGGTCACGCGCGCCTCCCGAATCCTGATCGACTGGGCGTTCGACGAGCGCGGCATGCACCGCGTGGAATGGCACGCCGCCTCCGGCAACACCGCCAGCATCAACGTGGCGCGACGACTGGGCATGACCCGCGAGGGCGTGCTGCGCGAGACCTTTCCGTGGCGGGGCGTGCGGCAGGACTACGAGATCTGGGCGGTGCTGGCGCCGGAATGGCCCGCGGCACGCGCGCGGGACGCGCACAGCGATCATTAAGGAACCTCTCAGACAGCGTCCGTACGGTGCGGGGCATGGCTACCAAGACTGTGGACGAGACCCCCGCCGAGACCCCCGCCGAGAGCGCTGCCGAGACCGGGGCGAAGACCGACGAGGAGCGGGTCGAGACGGCGGACGCCACCACCACGCAGGACGACAGCACCCCCGCCGAGGACGGTGACGAGCGGTCCGAAGCGGTGACCGCCGGACCGAGCGGCCCCACGGGCGTCGGCCAGGGTGCCGGTGCCGTCGTCTCCGCCGCGCTCGGCCTCGTCTCCCTCACCGGCAGCTGGGTCGGCACCGTGGCCTCCGCGCGCGAGTCGCTGATCGGCCAGATGCAGACCTCGCAGTCCGCCAGCGTGGCGACGATGGTCAAGGAGGGCTACGGCGACGCCTGGGCCGCCAACGCCCTGTGGGCCGGTGTGTTCGCGCTGGCCGCGCTGATCGCCGGTGTCGTGGTCCTCGCCCGCCCCGCGTTCGGTGCCCCCGGCACGCCGCAGGCGCCGTGGATCAAGTCGGTCGCCTGGGGAGGCGTCTCCCTCGGCCTGATCGGTCTGCTCCTGGCCGTCCTGAAGTACACCGGCGTCCTGCTCGGGCTGCCCGCCGCGAGCTGAATCCCCGCAGTTCTGAGGGGTCTTAGGGCGTGCGTGAGGCACTTACGCGCGCCCTGAGACCCCTCACCCGCGTCTAAGGCCCCGCCCGCGCCGAAGGATGCGGAACTCTCCCGATGTGGCGGACCCCCCTGGGAGACCAAGGTGGAGGCATCGCGTCAGGCGATGACCACCACCGATTCCCAGGGGGAGACGAGATGTTCGAGTACGAGCTGTCCCAGGCGCGCTCCGCCGACCTGCTCCGCCGGGCGGAGCAGGAGCGTATGGCCCGCGAGGCCGTACGCCTCGCCCGCGCCGCCCGCCACGAAAGCGCGCCCCGCACCGGGCGCGGCGAGTCGCATACCGGCGGCACGCGACGGCACCGGTCGCCACGGGCCGCCTGAGCACGGGGGCGGGGCTTTTGTGGCCGCGGCCGGGAACAGGGGAGCGCCTGCGCTCGGGGCGACGGAGGACCGGGTGACCGGCCCCCGCCGTCCCGCGCTCGCGTCCCGTGCGGAGACCGGCGCCCGCGACCGGCCCGCGCGAACGCCGCGCCACCTGCCGAAAACCGGTGCCGGGTTGTCGGACCCCCGTGCGATGCTCGGGGACGTGGAGACCAGGTCCGTCAGTCCGGTGTTCGTCGGTCGCGCCGAGGAGTTGGCGACGCTGCGCGACGCACTCGCCCGTGCCGCCGCGGGCGAGCCGCAGGCAGTGCTGCTGGGCGGTGAGGCCGGCGTCGGAAAGACCCGCCTCGTCGAGGAGTTCGCCACCGCGGCGGCCGGCGCGGGTGCGGTGTTCGCCCTCGGCGGCTGTGTCGAGATAGGCGCCGACGGCCTGCCCTTCGCCCCGTTCTCCACCGCGCTGCGCGCACTGCGCCGCGAGCTGCCCGCGGAGCTCGCGGCCGCGGCGGCCGGCCAGGAGGAGGAACTGGCCCGGCTGCTGCCCGAGTTGGGAGACGCGGGCGCGCGCCGCCACGACGAGGAGGGCATGGCCCGCCTCTTCGAGCTCACCGCCCGCATGCTGGAGCGGGTCGCCGCCCGACGGACGGTCGTCGTCGCCCTTGAGGACCTGCACTGGGCCGACGCCTCCACCCGCCATCTGCTCGCCTACCTCTTCCGCACCCTGCGCACCGGCCGCCTCGTCGTCCTCGCCACCTACCGCTCCGACGACATCCACCGCCGCCACCCGCTGCGCCCCCTGCTCGCCGAACTCGACCGGCTGCGCACGGTCCGGCGCATCGAGCTGCCCCGCTTCAACCGCGAGGAGGTGGCCCGCCAGATCGCCGGCATAAACGCAGCCGAACCCGAGCCGACCAAGGTCGACGCGATCTTCCAACGCTCCGACGGCAACGCCTTCTTCGTCGAGGAACTGGCCGTCGCCGCACACGAGGGCTCCTGCAACGGCCTCACCGACTCGCTGCGCGATCTGCTCCTCGTCCGCGTCGAGGCGCTGCCCGAGAGCGCCCAGCGGGTCGCCCGGATCGTCGCCGAGGGCGGCTCCACCGTCGAGTACCGGCTGCTCGCCGCCGTCGCCGGGCGGCCCGAGGACGACCTGATCGAGGCGTTGCGCGCCGCGGTGAACGCCAACATCCTGCTCGCCGCCCCCTCCGGCGACGGCTACCGCTTCCGCCATTCCCTGGTCCGCGAGGCCGTCGGCGACGACCTGCTGCCCGGTGAGCGCTCCCGCCTCAACCGCCGCTACGCCGAGGCACTGGAGGCCGACCCGAGCCTCGTCCCCGCCGACCAGCGGGTGGCCCGCCTGGCCAGCTACTGGTACCAGGCGAACGACGCCGCCAAGGCCCTGCCCGCCGTCCTCGCCGCCTCCGTCGCCGCCCGCCGCCGCGACGCCTACTCGGAGCAACTACGGCTCCTGGAACGCGCGATGGAGCTCTGGGACGCCGCCCCCGCGGACGTACGGGCCGAGCTGCGCCCCGTCGACTACACCGCCTCCTACCCGCCCTGCGGCTGCGACCCCGCGACCACCCCGCTGCGCTATCTCGACCTGATGGCCGAGGCCGCCGTCGCCGGCCGCTTCTGCGGCGAACGTGAACGCGCCATGAAGATCACCCGGCGGGCGCTGAGCATCCTGGAGGACGACGACGACCCGCTGCGCGCCGCCTGGTTCTGGACCCAGCGCTCCCGGCTCGTCCAGGCCCTGGCCCGGGGCGACGGCTGGCAGGAGCTGGCCACCGCGCAGGACCTGCTGCGCGGCCTGCCGCCCTCCGAGGTGCACGCCGAGGTCCTCACCAACGTCGCCAACTGGTCGATGCTGCACCAGCCCGGCCCCGAGGCCCTCGCCGCCGCCGAGCGGGCCGTGCAGTACGCGCGCATGGTCGGCACCCGCGAGATAGAGCTCAACGCCCGCCTCACCCTCGGTGTCCTCACCGCCGACGCGGGCGACGTGGAGGCGGGCCTCGCCGAGATGTACGAGGTCAAGGAACGGTCCCTCGACGAGGGCTTCCCGTATGTCGCCGGACGCGCCTATGTGAACCTGCCTGCCGGGCTCGAAGCCATCGGCCGCTCCCGGGAGGCCGCACCACTGCTGGAGGAGGGCGCCGCCTTCGCCCGCCAGTTCGGCCTCCTCGACACCGAGGCCTGGGTGTGGTCCAACCTCTCCGAGTCGCTGAGCAACCTCGGCCGCTGGCAGGAGGCCGAGCAGGCCGCGCAGAAAGTCTTCCGGCACGGACGCAGCGCCAAACCCCAGGGATCCGGCGCCATATGCCTGGCGCAGCTCGCCCTGGGCCGGGGCGAGGTGGCCGAGGCCCAGCGCCAACTGGAGGCTGCCCGGGCCGCGTTCGGCTCGCACGACCCCATGCCCCAGCAGTGGCTGCCGATGGCCGCCGTGGCCGTCGGCATCGCCGCCTCGGAGGGCCGCCTCCTCGACGCCCGCGCCGAACTCGGCGCCGCCCTCGACGCGGGCACCCCGCCCGGCACCCAGCAGTACGGCTGGCCGCTGCTGGTGGCCGCCGCCACCGCCGAGGCCGACGCCCGTGCCCTGCCCGCCGCCGAGCAGGGCCGCGCCGAGACGCTCGACCGGATATTCACCGCCGTCAAGGCGCTCACCGCCAGGGCGCCCCTCTGGCTCGCCCACGAGCAGTGGGTCCGCGCCGAACTCCAGCGTGCCGAGGGCAACGACACCCCTGACACCTGGACGCCGGTCGTCACCGCCTTCGAGCAACTGGAGCGCCCCTACGACCTTGCCCGCGTCCGCCACCGCCTCGGCGGGGCGCTGCTGGCCACCGACGCCGCGGACCACCGCGACCGCGTCACCGAGCTGCTGCGCCTCGCCCACGCCGTCGCCGACCACCTCGGGGCCCGCCCCCTGTCGGACGCGGTCACCCTCCTCGCCCAGCGCGCCCGCCTGAGCCTGGCCCCGGGCCCCGGGCCGAAACCGGTCGCGGACCCCGCCGAGGCGCTGGGCCTCACCACCCGCGAACGCGATGTGCTCCGCCTGGTCTCCAACGGCCGCACCAACCGTCAGATCGCCGAGGAACTCTTCATCTCCCCGAAGACGGCCAGCGTGCACGTCTCCAACATCCTGGCCAAGCTCGGCGTCTCGGGCCGGGGCGAGGCGGCGGCGGTGGCGCACCGGCTGGGCCTGTTCACCTCCGGCACGCCCTCGACGCCCTCGACGCCCACGGAGCCCGCGCCGCCGACAGCGCGCACGGCGGGCTGAGGCTTACGCTGAAGCGGACCCGGCCGAGGGAGGCCCCGTGTTCAACCTCTTCGAGGAACTGTTCGCACCCGGCCGCAAACACACCCGCGACGAGCAGAACCGCCTGGAACTCACCCGGGAGGACGTCGGCGACAACGACCCCGGCCGCGGCCCGATAGACCTCGCCTCCGGGAAGGTGGTCGTCCGGTCTCCGGAGCCTTCGCAGCCCCCGCGGGACGAGGGGCCGGACCCAAAGGAGCGGCGCTAGCTCACCTCGAGCTCCAGAATCCGGTCGTCCCCGGCCTCCGGGGACCCCCGGCCGTCGGTCTCGCTCGTCGTCAGCCACAGCTTGTCGCCACCCGCCGCGAGGACCGTGCGCAGCCGGCCGTGCTCGCCCTCCAGGAAGGCCTGGGGGTCGGCCGAGGCCTTCGTGCCGTCGAGGGGGATGCGCCACAGGCGCTCCCCGCCCAGACCCGCCATCCAGACCGAGCCTTCGGCGTAGGCGATGCCGCTGGGGGAGGCCTCGTCGGTGCTCCACTGGGCTATCGGGTTGCGGTAGCGCGCGTCGTCGGACCTGCCTTCCACCTCCGGCCAGCCGTAGTTGCCGCCGGGCTCGATCGCGTTCAGCTCGTCCCAGGTGTCCTGGCCGAACTCCGCGGCGAGCAGTCGCTGCTTGCTGTCCCAGGCGAGGCCCTGCACATTGCGGTGGCCGTACGAGTAGACCGTCGAGTCGGGGAACGGGTTCCCCGGGGCCGGCTCGCCCTCCGGGGTCATGCGCAGGATCTTGCCGCCGAGCGACTTCCTGTCCTGCGACAGGCCCTCCTGGCCGCTCTCTCCCGTCCCCGCGTACAGCATCTTGTCCGGACCGAAGGCGATCCGGCCGCCGTTGTGGATGAAGCCCTTGGGGATGCCACGGAAGATCGTGTCCGGGGCGCCCAGCTGCTGACCGGAGGGCTTGTCACCGTCGTAGAGCATGCGCACGACGCGGTTGTCCGAGGCCGAGGTGTAGTACGCGTAGACCATGTGGTCCACGGCGTACTCCGGCGAGAGGGCGATGCCCAGCAGACCGCCCTCGCCCTCCGGTGACACGCCGGGCACCTCACCGAGCTCGGTCTTCTTCCCCGTCTCCGTGTCGACGCGCGTGATCGTGCCCTCGTCGCGGGAGGAGACCAGCAGGTCGCCGTCGGGCAGCGCGGCCAGGCCCCAGGGGCTCTTGAGGCCCTCGGCGACCGTGCGCACGACCTTCACCGTGCCCTTCGCCGGCGGGGTCTCCTCCGCGGGCTGCCCGGAGGGGTCCGACTGCGCCGTCGTACGACTCGGCGCGGTGCCGTCCGCGGGCCCGCCCGCCCCGTCGTCGGAGGAGCAGCCGGCCGTGAGCAGGAGGGTGGCCGTGGCCAGGACGGCCGTCACAGCTCGACGTTGCACGATCATGGTCCCTTCGACGCGGCGAGTTCTCCTTGTCATACACCGCTCGCGCCTCACAGGTTCCCGGTCCCGGGATCCCGAACCGAGGACGACATCGGCGCATCACGAAGCCGCAGGTCAGGAGTGCTTCACTCGGCAGAACAGGGCAGAACAGGGCAGAACCGGAAGCGCCCCCCGACCCGGTCCTTCCCCAAGCTCAGTCCCAGGACCCCTGCGCCCGCGGCAGCCCCGACACCTCCGCCAGGTCCTGCTCCGTCAAGGCCACCCGCTCCGCCCCGGCGTTCTCCGTCACCCACCGTTCGCGCTTCGCCCCCGGCACCGGCACCACGTGCCGTCCCTGGGCCAGCACCCAGGCAAGAGCCACCTGGGCCGGGGTGACGTCCGCGCCGTGCCGGGCGGCGACGCGGCGCAGGCCCGCCACTATCGGCTGGTTCTCGGCCATCATCTCCGCCGTGAAGCGCGGGTGGCGGGCGCGCATGTCGTCCGGTTCGAAGCCCTCGCCCGGGGTGAGCGTGCCGGTCAGAAAGCCGTTGCCGAGCGGCATCGCGGCCAGGAAGCCGATGCCGCGCGCCTCGCACCACGGCAGCAGCGACCGCAGCGCCTCCGGCGACCACACCGACAGCTCCGCCTCGACCGCGCTCACCGGAAAGATCTGCTGCACCCGCTGCAACTGCCGGATCGTGGCGTCGTGCGGCCGTGTCCCGGACCGGCGTCCGCCCCGGGCGGCCATGGCGCACAGCCCCAGCGCCCGCACCTTCCCGGCCCGCACGAGTTCCGCCATCGCGCCCCAGGTCTCCTCGACGGGGACCTCAGGATCGGCCCGGTGGAGCTGGTAGAGGTCGATCACGTCGGTCTGCAGCCGCCGCAGGGAGGCGTCGCAGGCGCGCCTCACGTACCCGGGACGGCCGTTGGCCACGATGTGCTGCTCGCCCACCAGCAGCCCCACCTTCGTCGACACGAAGGCGTCGGACCGCCGCTCCTTCAGCACCCGGCCCAGCAGGAGTTCGTTGGTGAAGGGGCCGTACATGTCGGCCGTGTCCAGCAGCGTCGAGCCCAGATCGAGCGCCCGGTGCACGGCTCTGAGCGACTCGTCGCCCCGTTGCCGTGACGTGCTGTACGCCCAGCTCATCGGCATGCACCCGAGTCCGACGGCCCCCACACCGAGCGCCGCCGCGCCGATCGTCCTGCGCTCCACCTGCCCGTGACCCTCCCTCTCCTGGCCCCCCAACCTAACCTCCGCCCGACCCCGCGCCTCACTTAGCCTCATGACCATGACTGCTGACGTGTGGCTGCCCATCCCGCCCCAGGAGATCGAGGGACTCCCGGACGGGCCGACCTACCGCTTCTGGAACGCGGGCGAGACGTTCCCCGCGGACCCCGCCGACTGCGCCTTCTACGTCGTCCCCTACATGACGCCCTCCGAGGTCGCCGTACGGCCGCTGCCCCGGATGACCTCCGTGGAGGTCGTGCAGACGCTCACCGCCGGAATGGATCATGTCGAACCGGGGCTGGGACACCTGCGCCCGGGGGTGCGCGTGTGCAACGCGCGCGGCGTGCACGAGGCGAGCACCGCGGAACTCGCGCTCACCCTGACCCTCGCCTCGCTGCGCGGGATCCCGGACTTCGTCCGCGCGCAGGACAGGGAGGAGTGGCGCAGCGGTTTCCGGCCGGCGCTCGCCGACAAGCACGTGCTCATCGTCGGCTACGGCTCGATCGGCGAGGCCATCGAGGACCGGCTCACGCCCTTCGAACTCGCGCGGGTGGCGCGCGTCGCGCGCTCAGGGCGCACCACGGCGCGCGGTCCCGTGCATCCGCTCACCGAACTGCCCGCCCTGCTTCCCAAGGCGGACGTCGTGATCCTCTCCACGCCGCTGACCGAAACCAGCCGGGGCCTCGTGAACGCCGAGTTCCTGGAGCGGATGAAGGACGGCGCGCTGCTCGTGAACGTCTCGCGCGGGCCGGTCGTGGACTCCAAGGCGCTGCTCAGCGAGCTGGAGAGCGGCCGGATCACCGCGGCCCTCGACGTCACCCACCCGGAGCCGCTCCCCGCCGGACACCCCCTGTGGAAGGCGCCCGGCCTGCTGATCAGCCCCCATGTCGGCGGCCCCACGTCCGCGTTCCTGCCGCGCGCCAAGAGGCTGCTCGTGGACCAGTTGCACCGTTTCGTGAACCGGGAGCCGTTGCGCAACGTGATCCTTACGACGGGCGCGAAGGATGCGTAGGACGGTCGGCGTGGGCGACGTGTGACCTGACTCGGGCACCCTCCGCAATCGTGCGGACGCGGTCCGTCCCACGTTCTCGCTGGTGGTCACGGAGCGTAGAGAAGCTATGTCCCTGAGTGACGAGACTGGTGTATCGTCCCGACAGGGGCTGCGCCGCGCACCGTTCGGCGCCGGGGATGGACGTTTCAGACTGCGAGGGGGGCGACGGGCGATGCACGGCCTATGGACGAACGATCCGACGAGGCGGGGCCGCCGACGGCGGCCCTGGCGCACGGCCACGCGACGGCGGGACCGGTACGCCGGCCACGGCGGTCACCACAGCCACCACCGCAGGCCCAACAGCCGCAGGCAGCAGGCTCAGTGCGCGCCCCGGGACCCACGGGACCCGGGCGTGGTACGGACCGGGAGGCCCCGGTGAACTCGCCCGCGCCGCCCACGACCACCCTCGACCAGGCGCTGCGACGGCATCCCGCGCCAGGCGCCCTGCTGCCCCGGCCGCCGGCCACCCGCGGCGGGTCGAGCATGTACCAGCAACTCGTCCTGGCCCTGCTCTGCGCGGGCTACGCCGTCGGCGCCGCGGTCGGCTGGGGTTCGCCGCATCTCGCCCTCGTGATGGGCGACTTCGGGCTGGCCGCCGCGGCCGCCGCGGCCGCCGTGTCGTGCTTCGTCTACGCCCACAGCCGCCGCGTCCGGTTCCGCTCCGCCTGGCTGCTGTTCGCCCTCTCCTCGGCGATGGCCGCCCTGGGCAACGGGGTCTGGGGCTGGTACGAGGTGGTCCTGGGACTGCAGGTGCCCAGCCCCAGCTACGCCGACGTGTTCTTCCTGTGCTTCGCGCCGCCCGCGATCGTGGGGCTGCTGGTCCTCGCCAAGCGGCCGGTGTCCAAGGCGGGCTGGGTCTGCCTCTCCCTGGACGCCTGGCTGATCGGCGGCTCCCTGGTCACCCTGTCGTGGAGCCTCGCGCTCGCCCAGGCGGCCAAGGGCGGCGGCCCCGGCGTGGCGCACACCGCGCTGTCGCTGGCGTACCCGCTGCTGGACATCGCGCTGGTCAGCATGGTGCTGGCGCTGCACTTCCGGCGCTCCGGCGCCAACCGCTCCGCGGTGAACACCGCGATCGGCGCGCTCGCGCTGACCGTGATGTGCGACGCCCTGTTCACCTCGCCGCTGCTGCACAACAACTACCACTCGGGCCAGCTGCTGGACGCGGGCTGGTTCGCGGGCTCGCTGCTCCTGGCGTACGCCCCCTGGGCCAGCACGCGCCCCGGGCAGCCCGGCGAGGAGCCACCCGCGCGCGTGGTGCACGAGCACGTGCCGGGACAGCGGGGGAGCGCCCCGGCGCCCCCGGCCGCGCAGCAGGGCGAGCACAGCCGCTACCCGGCCAACCGGCCGCTCACCGGCTCGCTGGCCGCCCTCACGCCGTACCTCGCCGCCGCCGTCTGCACGCTCGGGATCCTCTACAACGTGCTCAACGGCCGCAGCGTGGACCGCGTCGTGCTGCTCACCGGCGGCACGGTCGTGCTCGCGCTGGTGGTGCGCCAGGGGATCATGCTGCTCGACAACATCACCCTCACCCAGGAACTGGCCCAGAAGGAGAACCACTTCCGTTCCCTGGTGCAGGGCTCCAGCGACGTCATCATGATCGCCGCGCCCAACGGCATCCTCCGCTACGTCTCCCCGGCCGCCGCCGGCGTCTACGGACGCCCCGCGGAGGACCTGGTGGGGAGCGAACTGGCCGAGCTGATCCACCCGGAGGACCTGGGCTGCGTGGTGCACGAGGTGCGCCGCTTCCTCGCCGCCAGCCCCCAGGAGGAGCCCACCACGCGGATCGAGTGCCGCTTCCGGTCCGGCGAGGGAGGCTGGCTGAACGTCGAGTCGACCGTCAACAGGCACCACGGCGGCCTGATCTTCAACAGCCGGGACGTCACCGAGCGGGTCCGCCTGCAGGCGCAGTTACAGCACAACGCCGAGCACGACCCGCTCACCGACCTGCCCAACCGCGCGCTGTTCACCAAGCGGGTCCAGCAGGCCCTGTCCGGCCGCCGCAGCACCGACCGCGGCGCCGCCCTGCTGGGCACGGCCGTGCTCTTCATCGACCTGGACGGGTTCAAGGCCGTCAACGACACCATCGGGCACCAGGCCGGGGACGAGCTCCTCGTCCAGGCCGCGCGCAGGCTCCAGGAGGCGGTCCGCAAGGGCGACACCGCGTCCCGGCTGGGCGGCGACGAGTTCGCGGCCCTGATCGTCGGCGACGGGGCCCGGGACCGGGCCGCCCGTGAACGGCACATCCTGGAGCTCGCCGACCGCCTCAGGGTGACGCTGTCACAGCCCTACCTCATCGACGGCAACGATGTCCGTGTCGCCGCGTCCATCGGCGTGGCCTTCGCCGAACCGGGTCTCGGAGCGGGCGAGCTGCTGCGCAACGCCGACCTGGCGATGTACCGCGCGAAGTCGGCCGGAAAGGGTCGCGTCGAGCTGTACAAACCGCAGATGCAGCAGGACGTCGTACGCAAGGCCGAGCTGGCCACCCGGTTGCGGGCCGCGCTGCACGACGGCGAGTTCACGCTGCTGCACCAGCCGGTGGTGCGGCTGGAGGACGGCCGTATCACGGCGGTCGCCGCGCAGGCGCGCTGGCGGTCCTCGCAAGGGGTGCTGTTCACGCCCGCCGAGTTCCTGCGGGTGGCCGACGACGGCGACCGGACGGCCGAGCTGGGCCGCTGGGTGCTGGAAGAGGCGATCGAGCAGGCCGCCGAACGCGCCGCGACGGGCCACGCCGTCCCCGTGGCCGTCCGGATGGCCGCCCGCCGGCTGCTGGACCGGTCGACGCCCCTCGGCTCCGTCGAGGCGCTGCTGACCCGGCACGGACTGCCGTCCGGCGGCCTGGTCGTCGAACTGTCCGACATCGATGCCAAGATCTGCCTGGAGGATCTGGAGCGCCGCCTGGGCGCACTGCGCAGGCTCGGCATCCGGATCGCGCTGGACGCCTTCGGCGGCGGCTGTCCGGCCATCACGGCGCTCCGCCGGCTTCCGCTGGACGTGCTGAAGATCGATCGGGGACTGGTCGAGGGCGTCGTCGAGTCCGCCCGGCTGCACAAGATCACCAGCGGGCTGCTGCGTATCGCCGGCGATCTCGGACTGCAGTCCGTGGCGGACGGCGTGGATCTGCCCGAACAGGTCGTCGCCCTGCGCGCGATGGGCTGCACGCACGGGCAGGGCATGGCCTTCTCCGGGGCCCTCGACGAGTACCGGCTGCGCAGGGCGCTCGGTTCCGGCCGTTGTCCGGTGCCGCACGGGCCGGCCGAACCCGCGTTCGCGGGCGGCGGACCGGGCGGCTATCCCGGCGGCGTGACCACGGTCTTCGGAGGTGGCGCACCCGTGACCACCTCCGTCACCACATCTGTCGCCACACCCCTCACCACCCCGTTGCGCTCACATGATGAGACTCCCGTCCCACCTACTTGACAGTGGGTGCGCGCCGGGGGGAGGGTCAGTGCCATGCGCACCCGAATTCTCGTACTTGGACAGCGCGTCGGCTGAGCTGGGACCCACCGGAGGACGATCCGGGACACCCAGCGACGACACCGGCGCGCTCCCCTCGCTTGCCTTACGGCACGAGGGGTTTTTTGTTGCACAGGCACCTGCCGTACCGCAGTCGTACACCGTACAAACCTCGCAAAAACCCTCAGCATCGAGAAGAGAATGCCGATGACCGAGCAGGCCACCGGGGCCCATCACCCGCAGCCGCGGCCCCGATCCGGAGGACAGTCCGCCCCCGAGCACGTCACGGGCGCGCAGTCCCTCATCCGCTCTCTCGAGGAGGTCGGCGCCGACACGGTATTCGGCATTCCCGGCGGGGCGATCCTCCCGGCGTACGACCCGCTGATGGACTCCGGCAAGGTCCGCCACGTGCTGGTGCGGCACGAGCAGGGCGCCGGCCACGCCGCCACCGGCTACGCGCAGGCCACCGGCCGGGTCGGCGTCTGCATGGCGACCTCGGGACCCGGCGCCACCAACCTCGTCACGCCGATCGCCGACGCGCACATGGACTCCGTGCCGCTGGTCGCGATCACCGGCCAGGTCGCCTCCAAGGCGATCGGTACGGATGCCTTCCAGGAGGCGGACATCGTCGGCATCACCATGCCGATCACCAAGCACAACTTCCTGGTCACCAAGGCCGAGGACATCCCGCGGGTGATCGCGCAGGCGTTCCACATCGCGTCCACGGGCCGCCCCGGACCGGTCCTGGTCGACATCGCCAAGGACGCCCTCCAGGCCCGCACCACCTTCTCCTGGCCGCCCACCATGGACCTGCCCGGCTACCGCCCGGTGACCAAGCCGCACGCCAAGCAGATCCGTGAGGCCGCCAAGCTGATCACCTCCGCCAGGCGGCCGGTGCTGTACGTCGGCGGCGGCGTCATCAAGGCCAAGGCCACCGCCGAGCTGAAGGTCCTCGCCGAGCTCACCGGCGCGCCCGTCACCACCACCCTGATGGCGCTCGGCGCGTTCCCCGACAGCCACCCGCTGCACGTGGGCATGCCCGGTATGCACGGCGCGGTCTCCGCCGTCACCGCCCTGCAGAAGGCCGACCTGATCGTGGCCCTCGGCGCCCGCTTCGACGACCGCGTCACCGGCAAGCTGGACAGCTTCGCCCCGTACGCCAAGATCGTGCACGCCGACATCGACCCGGCCGAGATCGGCAAGAACCGCGAGGCCGACGTGCCGATCGTCGGTGACGCGCGTGAGGTCATCGCCGATCTGATCCAGGCCGTGCAGAAGGAGCACGCGGAGGGCCACCGGGGCGACTACGAGGCCTGGTGGAAGGACCTCAGCCGCTGGCGCGACACCTACCCCCTCGGCTACGACCAGCCCGAGGACGGCTCGCTCTCCCCGCAGCAGGTCATCGAACGCATCGGCCGACTCGCTCCCGAGGGCACCATCTTCGCGGCCGGCGTGGGCCAGCACCAGATGTGGGCGGCGCACTTCATCCAGTACGAGAAGCCCGCCACCTGGCTGAACTCCGGGGGCGCGGGGACGATGGGGTACGCCGTTCCGGCGGCGATGGGCGCCAAGGCGGGCGCCCCCGACCGCACCGTCTGGGCGGTCGACGGCGACGGCTGCTTCCAGATGACCAACCAGGAGCTCACCACCTGCGCCCTGAACAACATCCCGATCAAGGTCGCCGTCATCAACAACGGCGCCCTCGGGATGGTCCGCCAGTGGCAGACCCTCTTCTACAACCAGCGGTACTCCAACACCGTGCTGCACTCCGGCCCGGACGACGTCAATCCCGGGGCCCGGGGCACCCGCGTCCCGGACTTCGTGAAGCTGTCGGAGGCCATGGGCTGCTACGCCATCCGGTGCGAGGACCCCGCCGACCTCGACAAGGTGATCGAGGAGGCGAACTCGATCAACGACCGGCCCGTCGTCGTGGACTTCATCGTGCACGAGGACGCGATGGTGTGGCCGATGGTCGCCGCCGGCACCTCCAACGACGAGATCCTCGCCGCCCGGGACGTCCGCCCCGACTTCGGCGACGGCGAAGACGACTGAAGAGAGAGCTGAGTCAAGAACATGTCCAAGCACACGCTCTCGGTCCTGGTGGAGAACACGCCGGGCATCCTGGCCAGGATCGCCGCCCTGTTCTCCCGCCGCGGCTTCAACATCGACTCGCTCGCGGTCGGCGTCACCGAGCACCCCGACATCTCCCGCATCACGATCGTGGTGAGCGTCGACGACCTGCCGCTGGAGCAGGTGACCAAGCAGCTCAACAAGCTGGTCAACGTCCTGAAGATCGTCGAGCTGGAGCCGGCCCAGGCCGTGCAGCGCGAACTCGTCCTGGTGAAGGTGCGCGCCGACAACGAGACGCGCTCCCAGATCGTCGAGATCGTCCAGCTGTTCCGCGCCAAGACCGTCGACGTCTCCCCGGAGGCCGTCACCATCGAGGCCACCGGCAGCAACGACAAGCTGTCCGCCATGCTCAAGATGCTGGAGCCGTACGGCATCAAGGAGCTGGTCCAGTCCGGCACGATCGCGATCGGCCGCGGAGCGCGCTCGATCACCGACCGCTCGCTGCGCGCGCTCGACCGATCGGCGTGACGATGTGAGACGGGCGGCCCGCCCGACACGGGCCGCCCGTATGGCGAGACCCCGAACCTTCCCCTCCCTCCACCGTCATACGGTGGGACGCAACATCTGCACTCCAAGGAGAGACCCAAAGTGGCCGAGCTGTTCTACGACGCCGACGCCGACCTGTCCATCATCCAGGGCCGCAAGGTCGCGGTCATCGGTTACGGCAGCCAGGGCCACGCCCACGCCCTGTCGCTGCGTGACTCGGGTGTCGACGTGCGCGTCGGTCTGCACGAGGGCTCCAAGTCCAAGGCCAAGGCCGAGGAGCAGGGCCTGCGCGTGGTCACCCCGGCGGAGGCCGCCGCGGAGGCCGACGTCATCATGATCCTCGTCCCGGACCCGATCCAGTCCCAGGTCTACGAGGAGTCCATCGCCCCGAACCTGAAGGACGGCGACGCGCTGTTCTTCGGTCACGGCTTCAACATCCGCTTCGGGTTCATCAAGCCCCCGGCCGGCGTCGACGTCTGCATGGTCGCCCCCAAGGGCCCGGGCCACCTGGTGCGCCGTCAGTACGAGGAGGGCCGCGGCGTTCCCTGTATCGCCGCCGTCGAGCAGGACGCCACGGGCGACGCGTTCGCGCTGGCCCTGTCGTACGCCAAGGGCATCGGCGGCACCCGCGCCGGTGTCATCAAGACGACCTTCACCGAGGAGACCGAGACCGACCTGTTCGGTGAGCAGGCCGTCCTCTGCGGTGGCACCACCGCCCTGGTGAAGGCCGGTTTCGAGACGCTGACCGAGGCCGGCTACCAGCCGGAGATCGCGTACTTCGAGTGCCTGCACGAGCTGAAGCTGATCGTCGACCTCATGTACGAGGGCGGCCTGGAGAAGATGCGCTGGTCGATCTCCGAGACCGCCGAGTGGGGCGACTACGTCACCGGCCCGCGGATCATCACCGACGCCACCAAGGCCGAGATGAAGAAGGTCCTCGCCGAGATCCAGGACGGGTCCTTCGCGCAGGCCTGGATGGACGAGTACCACGGCGGTCTGAAGAAGTACAACGAGTACAAGCAGCAGGACTCCGAGCACCTGCTGGAGACCACGGGCAAGGAGCTGCGCAAGCTGATGTCCTGGGTCGACGAGGACGCGTGAGCCACGGGCGACAGGGCCGGAGCAGCGCGCTCCGGCCCCGTTGTCCAACCCGTCGAACCACGGACGGGTGATCCTTCCGCGGAGGCGCAGGACGACCCAGGCAGCGCCACTACACTGCCGTACACATACGCGTCAGGCCCACAGCGTCGTGCGTCTTCCACGCGGCTAGCACCCCTCCACCGCCTGCGGCCGTCGGGACGGCCGTCCGCATTGGACTTGTGAGGACTCACGTGAGCGCGAAACCCGTAGTACTCATCGCCGAAGAGCTGTCGCCCGCCACCGTGGACGCACTGGGGCCGGACTTCGAGATCCGGCACTGCAACGGAGCCGACCGGGCCGAACTGCTCCCCGCCATCGCCGAGGTCGACGCGATCCTGATCCGCTCCGCCACCAAGGTGGACGCCGAGGCCATCGCCGCCGCGCACCGGCTGAAGGTCGTCGCACGAGCCGGCGTCGGCCTGGACAATGTCGACGTCGCCGCCGCCACCAAGGCCGGCGTGATGGTCGTCAACGCCCCCACCTCGAACATCGTGACCGCCGCCGAGCTAGCCTGCGGTCTTCTGCTGGCCACCGCGCGCAACATCCCGCAGGCCAACGCCGCGCTGAAGAACGGCGAGTGGAAGCGGAGCAAGTACACGGGCGTCGAACTCGCCGAGAAGACCCTCGGCGTGGTGGGCCTCGGCCGTATCGGCGCGCTCGTCGCGCAGCGGATGTCCGCCTTCGGCATGAAGGTCGTCGCCTACGACCCCTACGTGCAGCCCGCGCGCGCCGCGCAGATGGGCGTCAAGGTGCTGTCGCTGGACGAGCTGCTGGAGGTCTCCGACTTCATCACCGTCCACCTGCCCAAGACCCCCGAGACGCTCGGCCTGATCGGTGCGGAGGCGCTGCGCAAGGTCAAGCCGAGCGTGCGGATCGTCAACGCCGCGCGCGGCGGGATCGTGGACGAGGAGGCGCTGTACTCGGCGCTGAAGGAGGGCCGCGTCGCCGGCGCCGGCCTCGACGTGTACGCCAAGGAGCCCTGCACGGACTCGCCGCTGTTCGAGTTCGACCAGGTCGTCTCCACCCCGCACCTCGGTGCCTCCACCGACGAGGCGCAGGAGAAGGCCGGTATCGCCGTCGCCCGGTCGGTGCGGCTCGCCCTCGCCGGTGAGCTGGTCCCCGACGCGGTGAACGTACAGGGCGGGGTGATCGCCGAGGACGTCAAGCCGGGGCTGCCGCTGGCCGAGCGACTCGGCCGGATCTTCACCGCGCTCGCGGGTGAGGTGGCCGTGCGGCTGGACGTCGAGGTCTACGGCGAGATCACTCAGCACGACGTGAAGGTGCTGGAACTCTCCGCGCTGAAGGGCGTCTTCGAGGACGTCGTCGACGAGACGGTCTCGTACGTCAACGCCCCGCTGTTCGCCCAGGAGCGCGGCGTCGAGGTGCGGCTGACGACCAGCTCGGAGTCGCCGGACCACCGCAACGTCGTCACCGTGCGCGGCACGCTCGGCGACGGCGAGGAGGTGTCGGTCTCCGGCACGCTCGCCGGTCCCAAGCACCTGCAGAAGATCGTCGCGGTCGGTGAGTACGACGTGGACCTCGCGCTCGCCGACCACATGGTCGTGCTGCGGTACGAGGACCGCCCGGGTGTCGTCGGCACCGTCGGACGGATCATCGGCGAGGCCGGCATCAACATCGCCGGGATGCAGGTCGCTCGCGCGGCGGTGGGCGGCGAGGCGTTGGCTGTGCTGACCGTCGACGACGCGGTGCCCACGGGAGTGCTCGCCGAGGTCGCCTCGGAGATCGGGGCGACGTCCGCTCGTGCGGTGAACCTCGTCTGAGGTTGCCCGGCCTGGGGGCTGCCGCCCCCAGGCCCCCGCTTCGGCCCTGAACGGGCCTCGTCCTCACACGCCGGACGGGCTGAGGTGACTCGGCTCGTCCGGCGTCTCGTTCGTGCGCACCTTCACCCGCCGCAGGCTCACCGCCGCCAGCACCGCCGCCCCCGTCAGCACCGTCGCCCCCGCGACCGCCGCCCCCTGCATGCCGCTGGTGAACGCCGCCCGCGCTGCCGCGGCCAGCCCCGGGACCTGATCGGCGACCGCCAGCGCCCCGCCCAGCGTCTCGCGGGCCACGTCCGGTGACGAGGCCGGCATCTCGTGGCGGTAGATCGCCGTACCGATCGAGCCGAGCAGCGCCATGCCGAGGGCGCCGCCGAACTCCGCGCCCGTCTCCATGAGCGAGGACGCCGAGCCGGCCCGCTCCACCGGGACCCCGCTCAGGGCGAGGTCCATGAGCTGCGACATGGCCGTCACCAGCCCGGACGCGAGCACGCCGCACGCCACGAGCACCAGCGCCATCGTGTCGGAGCCGGCGAAGGCCAGCAGTCCGTAGCCGCTCGCCGCGATCGCGAACCCGGCGGCGACGACGTACGCGCGGTTCGCCCCCCGCCCCACCAGCCGGGCCGCCAGCGGTGCCGCGAGGCCGATCGGCAACGACGGCAGCAGTGCCCACAGGGCCGCTTCCAGCGCGCTTTTGTCGAGCACCGACTGCAGGTACTGCGTGGTGAAGTAGGCGGAGCCCATCACCCCGAAGGCCGAGACCAGGTTCAGGCTCACGGCGGGGGCGAAGCCAGGGGCACGGAAGAGGGCGGGGGAGATCATCGGGGACCGGGCCGTGCGCTGCCGCTGGACGAAGAGGACCGCGAAGAGCAGGCCGACCGTGATCGAGACGACGTAGCGGACGTTCCAGCCCTCCGAGGGGATCTCCTTCAGGCCGTAGACGACGGGCAGCACCGCCGCCATCGACAGCGGCACGCTCAGCCAGTCGAAGCGCCCGGGGTGCGGATCGCGTGACTCGGGCAGCAGCAGGGGGCCGAGGAGCAGCAGCAGGGCCATCGCGGGGAGGTTGACCAGGAAGACCGAGCCCCACCAGAAGAACTCCACCAGGACCCCGCTGAGCACCGAGCCGAGGGCGACGCCGGCCGTCAGCACGCCGGACCACACCGCGATCGCCGTCGCCCGCTGGGCCGCGTCGGTGAACATCACCCGGACCAGCGACAGCGTCGACGGCATCAGGGTGGCCCCGCCGATGCCGAGCAACGCACGAGCCGCGATCAGCGTCTCGGCGCTGGTCGCGTACGCCGCGACCAAGGAGGCCGCCCCGAACGCGGCGGCGCCGATCAGGAGCAGTCTGCGGCGGCCGACGCGGTCGCCGACCGAGCCCATCGTCATCAGCAGGCCGGCCAGCGCGAAGGCGTAGATGTCGAAGATCCACAGTTGCTGGGTACCGGTGGGCTCCAGGTCCGCGCTGATCGCCGGGATCGCGAAGTACAGCACCGAGACGTCCATCGAGACCAGCAGCAGCGGCAGCATCAGCACGCCGAGCGCGGTCCATTCGCGGCGTCCGGCGCGCGTGTTCATCGGGTTGGTTGCCATGGCGGTGACTGTACGAACGTATTAAACACTTGTCTAGTACAGATGTATAGTACGGCTGTATAGGGGCGGCGCTACGATGGCGCCATGGGACATCGCGAGGATCTGCTCGAAGGCGCCAAGCGCTGCCTGCTGGAGAAGGGCTTCGCCCGCACCACCGCGCGCGACATCGTCAAGGAGTCGGGGACCAACCTCGCCTCCATCGGCTACCACTACGGCTCCAAGGACGCCCTGCTCGCACAGGCCTACGTCGCCCTGGTGGAGGGGTTGGGCGACGAGTTCGAGGAGGGCGAACAGCCGATCACCGCCGCTCCCGGCACCCTGGACCGGTTCGGTCAGGTCTGGGCGAACATCATCGGCACCATGCGCGAGCCCGGTTCGCTGTGGCGGCTCAGTATGGAGATCGTCGTCATGGGCGACCAACTGCCCGAGGTGCGCGAGCATCTGGCGCGCGCCCAGCGGGAGGCCGGACGCGGACTGATCCCGCTGCTCATGGGCGGGCGCGAGGAGGACGTACCGGACGAGGCCGTGGACACCCTCGGCGCGTTCTACGTCACCGTGATGACCGGTCTCATCGCCCTGTGGACCTTCGATCCCAAGAGGGCGCCGACGGCCGAGCAACTCACCGAGGGGCTGCGCCAGGTGATCGCCGGGGTCGCGCCGCGGCGCTGAGCGGCCGCGGCGCCCACGCCCGGGCGGCCGCCCGGCTCACAGGCGCGTCCCCTTCAGCACCATGTGCAGCAGGAGCCGGTCCTCCCCGTCGTCCAGGTCGAGGCCCGTCAGCTGTTCCACCCGCGACAGCCGGTAGTACAGCGTCTGCCGGTGGATGCCCAGCTCGGCGGCCGTGCGGGCGGCCTGGCCGGCGCAGTCCAGGTAGACCTCGGCCGTGCGGGCGAGTTCGTGGTGGGCGGGGGAGAGGAGCGGGGCGATCGCCGGGTCGCGGGCCGTCTCCGAAGGCAGGGCGGTCAGCAGACGGTACGGGCCGATGCGGGACCACTCGGCGACCGGTCCGAGGCGCGGCTCGGCCAGAGCCGCCCGGGCGGCCGCCACGGCCTCCTGCCATGCCGTTCCCAGGTCGGCGAGGCCGGTCAGCGGATCGCCCACGCCCGCCCGCGCGCCCTCCCGCAGCAGCCGGTTCGCCGCCGTCAGGGCCGGAGCGCGGACGTCCGTGGAGCGCAGCCGGACCAGCACCGCGAGGCTCTGGCCCGTCGTACCCCAGGGAATCGTGCACAGGGCCGTCGTGTGCGGCACCGCGCGGGCCGACGGGGCGTCCTCCGGGTCGGCCGACGGCCAGGGCGCGACGCACACCACCGCGTGCGGACCCTCGCCGCGCGTGCCCAGGGCCGTGCGCAGGGCGGCCACCGCCATGTCGCGCTGCCAGCCGCGCTCCGCCGTCAGCACGGCGCGCAACTCCCGGGTGAGGTCGGCGCCGGCCTGCGCCTCGTCGGCCAGCAGCGCGCCGATCCGGCCGGTGACCTCCATGGCCGCCGCCAGCTGGGCGTCGGTGGGGCCGGGCTCGCCGTCGAGCAGCCAGACGTAACCGAGGACGACCCCCCGGTGCCGTACCGGAAGGCAGATGCGGCCCCGGTGGACCCCGGCCTCAGGGGTGCGCGGGATCCGCACCGGGCCGCTCGCGCGGGTGATGCCGAAGCCCTCGAACCAGGCGCGGACCGCGGCCGTGGAGCGGCGGGTGAGGATCGAGCGGGTGCGGACCGGGTCCAGGGCGGACGGATCGAGATCGCCCTCGCTGTCGTACGCGCCGAAGGCGAGCAGCTCGAAGTCGCGGTTCTCCAGCGTCGCGGGGGCGCCCAGGAGCTCGGAGATCTCGTCGACCAGCTCCTGGTAGTCGTCCCGGTAATCGGCTGTCACCCGGGCATTCTCCCCCATTTTCCGAGGGCCTTCATACAACTGTCTGAGATCGGTGGCACGGATGCGTGACAGCTGTCGATGGCCCACGATCGAAGGGATCCATAGCTTTCACGGTGGTTCTCCGTGCCGTACCCGGACCGTCGGGTACCGGCCTTGTGTTGGTTGTGTTCTGGAGGTGCCCCGTGCTGGGTCCCGTGATTCTGGCCGCGTCGCGCAGCGACCGGATGCGACGCCTCGTTACGGCGGCCCCGGTGACGAAACAGGTCGTCGACCGCTTCATCCCGGGTGAGCGGGTGGACGACGTCGTCCCGATCATCGAGGGCCTCACCGGCCGGGGTCTGGAGCTGACGATGGACGTCGTCGGCGAGGACATCACCACCCGTGAGCAGTCCTACGCCGCCCGGGACGCCTACCTGGAGCTGATCGACCGGCTCAAGCCGCTGGAGCTGGGCGAGCGGGCCGAGATGTCCGTGAAGCTGTCGATGTTCGGGCAGGCCCTGGAGGGCGGTCACGAACTGGCGCTCGCCAACGTGCGGCCCGTCGTCGAGGCCGCCGCCGAGATCGGTACGACGGTGACGCTGGACGCCGAGGACCACACCACGCTCGACTCGATGTTCGCCATCCACGAAGAGCTGCGCAGAAACTTCCCGCAGACCGGCTGCGTCATCCAGGCCTACCTCTTCCGCACCGAGGCCGACGCCCGCCGCCTCGCCGCCGACGGAAGCCGCGTCCGGCTGGTGAAGGGGGCGTACAAGGAGCCCGCCGAGGTCGCCTACCAGCAGAAGCACGAGATCGACAAGGCGTACGTGCGGATCCTGCGCACCCTGATGGAGGGCGAGGGGTACCCGATGGTCGGGTCCCACGACCCGCGCCTGATCTCCATCGCCCAGGAGCTCGCGCACCGCGCCGGGCGCAAGCTGGACGAGTACGAGTTCCAGATGCTGTACGGCATCCGGAGCGAGGAGCACCTGCGGCTCGCCGCCGAAGGTCACCGCATGCGCGTCTACACCGCGTACGGCACCGACTGGTACGGCTACTTCATGCGGAGGCTCGCGGAGAAGCCCGCCAACCTGCGGTTCTTCGCGCGTTCCATGGTCACCAAGGGCTGAACCCGAACCACCCGCTCGACTCAAGGAGTTACGGAACACATGGACGCTGTGACCCAGGTCCCCACCCCCGTCAACGAGCCGGTGCACGGCTACGCCCCCGGCTCGCCCGAGCGCGCCCGCCTGGAGGTCAAGCTCAAGGAGCTGGCCGAGAACCCCATCGAGCTGACCTGCACCATCGGCGGTGAGCGGCGGATGGGTGGCGGCGAGGAGTTCCAGGTCGTGCAGCCGCACAACCACAAGGCCGTGCTCGGCACGTACCGCAACGCCACCCGGCAGGACGCGCAGGACGCCGTCGACGCGGCCCTCGCCGCCGCTCCGGCCTGGCGCGCGATGTCCTTCGACGACCGCGCGGCGATCATCCTGCGCGCCGCCGAGCTGCTGGCCGGACCGTGGCGCGAGACGCTGGCCGCCTCCACCATGCTCGGCCAGTCCAAGACCGCCCAGCAGGCCGAGATCGACACCCCCTGCGAGCTGGTCGACTTCTGGCGCTTCAACGTCGCCTACGCCCGCCGGCTGCTGGCCGAGCAGCCCCCGGCCAACTCCCCGGGCGTGTGGAACCGTCTCGACCACCGCCCGCTGGAGGGCTTCGTCTACGCGATCACGCCGTTCAACTTCACGGCCATCGCGGGCAACCTGCCCACCGCGCCCGCCCTCATGGGCAACGTCGTGGTCTGGAAGCCGAGCCCGACTCAGACCCACGCCGCCGTTCTGCTGATGCAGCTGCTGGAGGAGGCGGGCCTGCCCAAGGGCGTCATCAACCTCGTCACCGGTGACGGCATCGAGGTCTCCGCGGTGGCGCTGGAGCACCGCGACCTCGCGGGCATCCACTTCACCGGCTCGACCAAGACCTTCCAGTACCTGTGGAAGACGGTCGGCAACAACATCGAGAAGTACCGCACCTACCCGCGCCTGGTCGGCGAGACCGGCGGCAAGGACTTCGTGGTCGCCCACCCGAGCGCCGACCGTGCCGTCCTCAAGACCGCGCTGACCCGCGGTGCCTTCGAGTACCAGGGCCAGAAGTGCTCCGCGACCTCGCGCGCGTACGTCCCGGCGTCCATCTGGAACTCCGGCTTCAAGGAGGAGTTCGCGGCCGAGGTCGACTACCTCACCATGGGTGACGTCACCGACCTGTCCAACTTCATCGGCGCCGTGATCGACGAGCGTGCCTTCGCCAAGAACAAGGCCGCGATCGACCGCGCGAAGTCCGACCCGAGCTGCACGATCGTCGCGGGCGGCTCCTACGACGACTCGGTCGGCTACTTCGTCCGCCCCACGGTCATCGAGTGCACCGACCCGGAGAACGAGGTCTTCACGACCGAGTACTTCGGCCCGATCCTCGCCGTGCACGTCTACGAGGACGACGCGTACGAGGAGATGCTCACGCAGATGGAGTCGGCGTCGGACTACGCGCTGACCGGCTCGGTGATCTCCAGTGACCGCGCCGCCACCGCGTACACCATGGACAAGCTGCGCTACGCGGCCGGCAACTTCTACATCAACGACAAGTCGACCGGCGCCGTCGTCGGCCAGCAGCCCTTCGGCGGCGGCCGCGCGTCCGGCACCAACGACAAGGCGGGCGCCCCGCAGAACCTGATGCGCTGGACCCTGACCCGCGCCATCAAGGAGACCCTGGTCGCGCCGACCGACTACACCTACCCCCACATGGGCTGACACCCCGCCCCCCACCGCCGGGCCAGGGCGCCTCTCCCCCCGGGAGGCCCCTGGCCCGCGCGCGTCCGGCGCTACCCCGCGTCCCTCGCTCGGTCCTCGCGGGGGGAGGACACCGGGTCCGGGTCGAGGACCCAGCGGGTTCTCGCCAGGCGGTACACGACGTTCTCGTGCAGAGGGCCGTCCACGGGGCGGCGGGGTCGGTGAAGTCGGCGGACGGGTCGTGGGTCATGCCGAGGCGGCTCATCACCGCGCGCGATCGGGTGTTGGCCGGGACGGTGATCGCGAGGATCTCCGGCAGGTCCAGGTGTGTGAAACCGAAGTGCAGGACGGCCCGGGCGGCCTCGGTGGCGTAGCCGTGGCCCCAGGCGGTACGGGCCAGCCGCCAGCCGGCCTCGACGCCGGTGAAGGGCAGGCCCTCCTCCACGGGATCCAGTCCGGTGAAGCCGATGAACTCGCCGGTGCCGCGCACCTCGACGGCCCAGAAGCCCCAGCCCCGCCCGTCCAGGTCGCCCTGGAAACGGGACACGGCGGCGTCGCACTGCTCCCGGGTGGGCATGCCCGGCAGATGCCGGCGCACCTCCGGGTCGGCGTTGACGGCCGCCCAGGGCGCGAGGTCTGACTCCCGCCACTCGCGGAGCAGCAGGCGTTCGGTGTGGAGTCGCGACATCGCGCCAACGTAGCGAGGGCGAGGCGGGCGAGCCACCGTATTACCCCTCTGCCGCGCTCCCGCGATACTGGCCCGATGACCACCCGTACCGTCCACACCGCCGACCTCGCCCCCGCCGAACTACGCGCCGTGCGGGGCTTTCTGCACACCGCCTTCGACGCCGACTTCGGCGACTCCGACTGGGACCACGCGCTCGGCGGCATGCACGCGCTGGTCCACGACGAGCGCGGGCTCGCCGCACACGGCGCGGTCGTCATGCGACGGGTGCGGCACGGGCGGCGGTGGTTGCGGGTGGGGTACGTCGAGGCGGTCGCGGTACGGCACGACGTGCGGCGCACCGGACTCGGGGGGCGGGTCATGGCAGCCCTGGAAGGGATCATCACCCGCGCGTACGTCATGGGCGCCCTGTCCGCCAGCGACGAGGGGGCCCCGCTGTACGAGGCCCGGGGCTGGCAGGCATGGGGCGGGCGCGTCTGCGCGCTCGGCCCGGACGGCGTGGTCCACCTGCCCGAGGAGGAGGGCTCCACCTATGTGTGGCCCGTGGCGGCCGAACGGGTGAGCGGCGCGGACGGCGAGCTGGTCTTCGACTGGCGCGACGGCGACGTCCTCTAGCGAAGGCGCAGGTCGGCGGCGTGCGACCCGACCCGCCGTCTCAGATAGTAGGAAGTCCGAGTAATTGTGGAGACAGATGCGCCGTCACCGCCTAGCTTTGTAGGAGCCGAACGTCTCGCAGATCCAGCGAATGGCGGTAGTGAGCCGGGCCCCGTGCAGGCAACCCCTGCGGCACCGCTCCCCGCCCACCGGCGTGTCGAAAACCCCTGCCGCACTCCACGCTGTCGAAGGAGTCGATTTCCCATGGCCGAGACGACCGTCCGCCGCCGAGTCCGCCACGTCTCCCGTACGAGTGACTCCGACCGCAAGAACGCCGCGGCCGCCCTCCAGCGCGCCCTCGACCGCCGGGACAACGGCGGCGAGACCGGCCACTGAGGCGGGCCGCCCGCCCCGCCGGAGCCGTCCGGGGAGCATGCGCTGCCCGTGTCCGTCCGTATCGCGGACAGCGCATGTCATCTCGTGGGACGAGGGGTAGGGTGCCCGCATGTCTCGCAGCATCAATCTCGCAGTGATCCCCGGTGACGGCATCGGCCAGGAGGTCGTGACCGAAGGCCTGAAGGTCCTCTCCGCCGCGCTCCCGCAGGATGTGAAGCTGGAGACCAAGGAGTACGACTTCGGCGCCCGGCGCTACCACGCCACCGGTGAGACCCTCACCGACGCCGACCTCGACGCCCTGAAGCGGCACGACGCCATCCTGCTGGGCGCCATCGGCGACCCCGGTGTCCCCTCCGGCGTCCTGGAGCGCGGCTTCCTGCTCAAGCTCCGCTTCGCCTTCGACCACCACGTCAACCTGCGACCGTCCAAGCTGCTGCCCGGCGTCGCCACCCCGCTCGCCGGCGAGCCGCGGATCGACTTCGTGGTCGTCCGTGAGGGCACCGAGGGCCCTTACACCGGCAACGGCGGCAGCATCCGCAAGGGCACCGAGCACGAGGTCGCCACCGAGGTGTCCGTCAACACGGCCTACGGCGTCGAGCGCGTCGTCCGTGACGCCTTCGCCCGCGCCCAGGCCCGTCCGCGCAAGAAGCTCACGCTGGTCCACAAGAACAACGTGCTCACCTTCGCGGGCCACCTCTGGACGAACATCTTCAACAAGGTGGCCGAGGAGTTCCCCGAGGTCACCACCGAGTACATCCACGTCGACGCGGCGACCATCTACCTGGTCACCCAGCCCGAGCGGTTCGACGTCGTCGTCACGGACAACCTCTTCGGCGACATCATCACCGACCTCGCCGCGGCCGTCTCCGGCGGCATCGGCGTCGCCGCGAGCGGGAACATCAACCCGTCCGGCGAGTTCCCCTCGATGTTCGAGCCCGTGCACGGTTCCGCGCCGGACATCGCCGGCCAGGGCAAGGCCGACCCGACCGCCACGGTCCTGTCCGTCGCGCTGCTGCTGCGTCACCTCGGCCTGGAGGCCGAGGCCACCCGCATCGAGGAGGCGGTCGCCGCCGACCTCGCCGAGCGGGTCGCGGGGCCGGCGCGCAGCACCTCCGAGATCGGCGACGCGCTCGCCGTACGAGTAGCCGGCTGACCCGCGCCGCTCGAAATCTCGCCGATCGCTCAGAGCCAACGGGCCGATCACGCAGATCATTCGACAGCCGCCGGGTCGCAATCCGCACCCGGCGGCTTTTCACTGTCCCCGCCGAGTGCGACCATCAATCCCTGGGCCGCATTCATGCCGTTTTCCGACCATGGCCACCCGCGGGCGATAATCGAACGCGGAGCCGCGGAATGAGGGAATGCTCGGACGTCCTAGCACTGGCCACCGGCAGTACGGGCGTGAGCGCGGCCCGTCACTACCAACGGTGAAGGACACCCACTGATGACGACGCCCACGATCGAGCTCAAGCCCTCCGCCAATCCGCTCTCCGACACGGAGCGCGAGGCCATCCTCGCGAGCCCCGGCTTCGGCCGCCACTTCACCGACCACATGGTCACCATCAAGTGGACCGAGGGCCGCGGCTGGCACGACGGACAGCTCGTCCCGTACGCGCCGATCTCCCTCGACCCCGCCACCAACGTCCTGCACTACGCGCAGGAGATCTTCGAGGGGCTGAAGGCCTACCGCCGTCCCGACGGCTCGGTCGCCACCTTCCGGCCCGACCAGAACGCCCTGCGCTTCCAGCGTTCCGCCCGCCGCCTCGCGATGCCCGAGCTGCCGGTCGAGACGTTCATCGAGGCCTGTGACGCGCTGGTCCGCCAGGACGTCGCATGGGTGCCGGCCCACGGCGGCGAGGAATCCCTCTACCTGCGCCCCTTCATGATCGGCACCGAGGTCGGGCTGGGCGTGAAGCCGGCCAACGAGTACCTCTTCCTCGTCATCGCCTCCCCGGCCGGCGCCTACTTCCCGGGCGGCGTCAAGCCGGTCTCCATCTGGGTCTCCGAGGACCGCGTCCGCGCCGTCCCCGGCGGCATGGGCGACGCCAAGACCGGCGGCAACTACGCGGCCTCCCTGCTGGCCCAGGCCGAGGCCGCGGCCAAGGGCTGCGACCAGGTCTGCTACCTCGACGCCGTCGAGCACCGGTGGGTCGAGGAACTGGGCGGCATGAACCTCTACTTCGTGTACGGCGACAGGATCGTCACGCCGTCGCTCACCGGGTCGATCCTGGAGGGCGTCACCCGCGACAGCCTTCTTGCCGTCGCCCGCGACTTGGGCTACGAGGCCGAGGAGGGCCGCGTCTCCGTCGAGCAGTGGCAGCGTGACTCGGAGAACGGCAGCCTCACCGAGGTCTTCGCCTGCGGCACGGCCGCCGTGATCACGCCGGTCGGCACGGTCAAGCGCGCGTCCGGTCAGTGGCAGCAGTCGGCGGGTGGGACCGGCGAGGTCACCCTGCGTCTGCGCCAGGCCCTCCTCGACATCCAGCGCGGCACCGCCGAGGACACCCACGGCTGGATGCACCAGCTGGCCTGACCCCCCGCCCCCGGCGCCGCCTCCAGTCGGCGCCGGGGCGCTTTCGCCCTGCACCGCCGGCCGCGCACCACCGAGGCGGGCGAGCCGGAGCCGCCGACCGGGCCGGTGCGCCGGCCGTCCCTGTCTCTCCTCCCGGCGCCGCCCCCAGTCGGCGCCGGGGGCTTGCGTCCCGCACCGCCGGCCGCGCACCGACCGAGGCGGGCGAGCTGGAGCCGCCGGCCGGGCCGGTGCGCCGGGCGTCCTGTCCTTCCTCCTGGCGCCGACCCGTGTCTCCCTCACGGCGCCGATCCCTTACGCCCGACCGCCCTTGTACCCATGGCCGGACGGGCTGAACGGGTCGGCCGTGGCGGAGTCCGGCCTCCGGCGCCGGGACTTCGGTTTCCGCGGGCCCCGACGGGGTCCGGCCCGCAGCCCGGTCCCGTTTCCGTCCGACGCGTCACGGCTCCTGGGCTCCCGCCGTGGCGCCGGCTCGCCGTACCCGGCTCTCGGGCTCGGGCCAGGCCCCTTTCAGCCGCCGGTCGGCCTCAGTCGACGGATCGGCTCAACGCGTCGGGGGCGGGCTCCGTCGAGGTGGGGGCCGGGAGGGGTGGGTGGGGCTGGGGGAGCAGGACGTAGGTCAGGCCGCCCACCGCGCCCGACAGCAGGAAGCTGCAGTCCACCCCGCCGGTCAGGGACAGCAGCGGGCCCTCGTAGGAGGGCAGGGACACGGCGAGGACGCCGACCACCGCGCCGAGGGCCCAGGACACCGTGGCCGGTATGTTCCAGCCGGCGCGGAACCAGTAGGCCCCGCCCCGCGCCCGGCGGTTGTAGACCTGGAGCGCCTCCGCGTCGTACACGCCACCGCCGCGGACGAAGCCGATCAGGGTGATCACCGCCCAGGGCGTGCCGATCGCCGTCAGCAGCAGGACGAACGACGTCATCGCGGACTGCGCCTCCCAGGCGTAGTGGCCGGCGAAGACGCAGGCGGTGGCGACGACCGCGACCGCGCAGGTGGCCCGGGCGCGGGAGGCGCGCGGCAGGATGGCGTCCAGGTCGAGGCCCATGGAGTAGAGCATCAGCCCCGCGTTGCCGACCGACCCGGCGGAGGCGGCCAGCAGCAGCGGCACCAGGTACCAGGACGGCGAGGCCGTGACGAGCGGACCGGCGTAGTCGAGGGCCGCGCGGGCGGCGTAGGCGGTGAAGGTGCCGAAGAGCTGCGGCACCAGCAGCCCGAGCAGCAGGCCCAGCCAGGTGGCGCGCAGCACCCGGCGGGAGGAGTGGCGGGCCGGGGAGATGTAGCGGGTGTAGTCGCCGAGCAGCGTGATGAACGCGATGGGGCCGGACAGGCCGGCGGCCACCGTCGCCAGCGCCCACGTCGGCCAGAACCCGCCGAGCAGATACCCGCCCGCCTCCGCAAGCGCGCCGGTCGTGAAGTCGGGCGCGTACGCGACGAGTCCGAGGACCAGCAGAAGCGTCATGCCGATCGCGAGGACGCGGGAGAGGGCGAGCAGCAGGCGGTAGCCGTAGACCGCGGCGACGACGGTGGCGGCGGCGAGCAGCGCGTAGACCAGGCCGTACGATCCTCCGCCCGCCGACAGCCCGAAGAGCCTCTCCAGAACGCGCACCGTCACGTCGCCGCCGATCCACACGGTCAGCGCGGTGTAGCCGAGGGCGAGCAGCAGTCCGACGATCGAGCCGACCAGCCGCCCGCGCACGCCGAACTGGGCGCCGGAGGACGTCGACAGGTTGGTGGCGGTGCGCAGGGAGACGAGCGCGAGCGGCGCCGTGACCGCCGTACCGACGACCGTGCCGACCAGGATCGCGCTCACCGACCCCCACCAGTCCAGCCCGAAGGACGGCGGCAGCCAGCCGAAGACGATCACTCCGAGGCAGAGGTTGGAGCCGAGCAGGATCGAGACGAGGTCGCGCGGTGTGCTCGTGCGTTCCTCGTCCGGGATGGTGTCGACTCCGCGCTGTTCCATCGGCATGGCTGGGTCTCCTTCGACGGCCGCCAGGTTCTTCGATCTGTTTGAGCGGTGTTCAATGTGGCGTCCGCCGTGTCGATCCGTCAATGTTTCCGTTCTGGGAATCTCATGTTTAGAGTGATGCTCTAAAGCGGGGATGACAAGGAGGTGCCCGCGTCATGAGACTGACCCCCACGGAACGTGACCGGCTGTTGCTCTTCTCGGCGGCCGAGCTGGCCCGGTCCCGGAAGGCACGGGGCCTGAGGCTGAACGTGCCGGAGGCCACCGCCCTCATCGCCGACACGGTGTGCGAGGCGGCCCGCGACGGCGCCCGGCTCGCCGAGGCCGTCGAACGCGCCCGTTCGGTGCTCGGTCCGGACGACGTCCTGCCGGGCGTCGCCGACGTCGTCACCGAGGTGCACGTCGAGGCGGTCTTCGACGACGGTTCCCGGCTCGCCGTCGTCTCCGCCCCGATCGGCGGCAGGCTCGGCGAGCGGGCGCCGGGTGCGCTGCTGCCGGGACCCGAGCACGCCGAGCCCGAGGCGGCGGTGCGGCTGACCGTCACCAACACCGCGACCGTGCCCGTCTCCGTGACCTCCCACTTCCACTTCTTCGAGGCCAACCCGCGGCTGGACTTCGCCCGCAGCGACGCCTACGGGATGCGGCTCGCGGTGCCCGCCGGGTCGTCCGTGCGCTTCGGGCCGGGCGAGAGCCGCGAGGTCGGGCTCGTACCGATCGGCGGCGAGCGGATCGCGATCGGCTTCGCCGGGCTCGTCGACGGGCCGCTGGACGCGCCCGGGGCGAAGGCGGAGGCCCTGCGGCGGGCCGCCGCGTGCGGCTACCTCGGCACTACGGGATCCACACCGGAAGGAGGCGCGCGATGAGCCGCTCCAAGGGACGGGAGATCAGCGAGTCGATCCATGTCGACCCGCACGCCTACGCGGCCACGCACGGCCCGCGCGCCGGGGACCGGATCCGCCTCGGCGACTCCGGTCTGACGATCCGTGTGGAGTCCGACTCCCAGCGGTACGGGGACGAGTTCCTCGCCGGCTTCGGCAAGACCGCCCGTGACGGGCTGCACCTCAAGGCCGCCGCCGTCCGCGACACCTGTGACGTCGTGATCAGCAACGTCGTCGTGATCGACGCGGTGCAGGGGATCCGCAAGGTCTCCATCGGCATCCGCGAGGGTCGGATCTGCTCCATCGGGAGGGCCGGGAACCCCGACACCCTGGACGGGGTCGACGTCGTGGTCGGCACGGGCACGTCGATCGTCTCCGGAGAGGGGCTGATCGCCACCGCCGGGGCCGTGGACACCCATGTCCACCTGCTGTCGCCGCGCATCATGGAGGCCTCGCTGGCGTCCGGCGTGACCACCGTCATCGGCCAGGAGTTCGGACCGGTGTGGGGGGTCGGCGTCAATGCGCCGTGGGCGCTGCGGCACGCCTTCGGCGCCTTCGACGCCTGGCCGGTCAACATCGGCTTCCTCGGCCGGGGTTCGTCGTCCCACGAGGCCCCGCTGATCGAGGCGCTGGCCGAGGGCGGGGCGAGCGGCTTCAAGGTGCACGAGGACATGGGCGCCCACACCCGCGCCCTCGACACCGCACTGCGCGTCGCCGAGGAGCACGACGTCCAGGTCGCCCTGCACAGCGACGGCCTGAACGAGTGCCTCTCGGTGGAGGACACCCTGCGCGTTCTGGAGGGCCGCACGATCCACGCCTTCCACATCGAGGGCTGCGGCGGCGGACACGTCCCCAACGTGCTGAAGATGGCCGGGGTGCCCAACGTCATCGGCTCCTCCACCAACCCGACCCTGCCCTTCGGCCGGGACGCGGTCGCCGAGCACTACGGCATGATCGTCTCCGTCCACGACCTCAAGACCGACCTGCCGGGCGACGCCGCCATGGCCCGCGACCGCATCCGCGCCGGCACCATGGGCGCCGAGGACGTGCTGCACGACCTGGGCGCCATCGGCATCACCTCGTCGGACGCGCAGGGCATGGGACGCGCGGGCGAGACGGTGCGCCGTACGTTCGCCATGGCCGGCAAGATGAAGGCCGAGTTCGGCGCCCCGGACGAGCACGACAACGAGCGCGTCCTGCGGTACATGGCCAAGCTGACCATCAACCCGGCCCTCGCGCACGGGCTGGCCCACGAGGTCGGGTCGATCGAGGTCGGCAAGCTTGCTGACCTCGTGCTGTGGCGGCCGGAGTACTTCGGCGCCAAGCCGCAGCTCGTGCTGAAGGCCGGCTTCCCGGCGTACGGCGTGGTCGGCGACCCCAACGCCGCCACCGACACCTGCGAACCCCTCGTGCTGGGACCGCAGTTCGGCGCGCACGGCGCCACCCCCGCCGACATCTCCGTCGCGTTCGTCGCCCAGGCCGCCCTCGACCAGGGCCACGACACCATGCCGACCCGGCGACGCCGGGTCGCCGTGCGCGGCACGCGCGGGATCGGACCGGCCGACCTGCGCCTGAACTCCCGTACCGGACAGGTCGACGTCGACGCGCGCACCGGACTGGTCACCCTCGACGGCGACCCGCTGCGCTCCGCACCGGCCGAGTCCGTCTCCCTCAACCGTCTGTACTTCCTCTAAGGACCCACGACATGACCACCCCCGCAGCCGACGGCTTCCGCATGCCCGCCGAGTGGACCCCGCACGAGCGCACCTGGATGGCCTGGCCGGGCCCGAACCCCACCTTCGAGGACCCCGAGGACCTCGCCGCCGCCCGGAGCGCCTGGGCCTCGGTGGCCCGCGCGGTCCGCCGCTTCGAGCCGGTGACGGTGGTGTGCGGCCCCGGTCAGTCGGAGCAGGCCCGCAGCCTGCTGGGCGAGGGCGTCGAGACGGTCGAACGCGAGCTCGACGACGCGTGGATGCGGGACATCGGCCCCACCTTCCTGACCGACGGCTCCGGCGCGCTCGCCGCCGTGGACTGGACGTTCAACGGCTGGGGCGCCCAGGAGTGGGCCCGCTGGGAGAACGACGCGAAGATCGGCGCTTACGTCGCGGACCTCGCGGGCGCCACGTCGTACGCCTCGCGGCTCGTCAACGAGGGCGGGGCGATACATGTGGACGGCGAGGGCACGGTCCTGCTGACCGAGACCGTCCAGCTCGGGCCCGAGCGCAACCCCGGCTGGACGCGCGAGGAGGTCGAGGCCGAGATCCACGCCCAGCTCGGCACCCGCAAGGCCCTGTGGCTGCCCCGCGGCCTCACCGGGGACTACCCGCCGTACGGATTCGGCACCCTCGGCCACGTCGACATCGTCGCCGCCTTCGCCCGCCCCGGCGTGGTGGTCGCCCACCACCAGCCCGACCCCGCGCATCCCGACCACGAGGTCACCAAGGAGGTCATCGGGCGCCTGCGGTCGGCCACCGACGCACGCGGCCGCGCCCTGGAGGTCGTCGAGGTCCCCGCCCCGACCGTGCTGGAGGCCGACGGCCACTGGGCCGACTACTCCTACATCAACCACTACCTCTGCAACGGAGGCGTCGTCCTGTGCGCCTTCGACGACCCGCGCGACGAGCCGGCGGCGGGCATCTTCCGCCGGCTGTTTCCGGAGCGGACGGTCACCCTTGTGGACGCCCGTACGATCTTCGCGGGGGGTGGAGGCATCCACTGCATCACCCAGCAGCAGCCGAAGATCTAGGAGCAGCGATGGCAGGTGGGCGCAGACAGGCACCGCCGCGTGAGGAAGTCCTCGCCGCCGCCATGGAGATGATCGCCGAGCGCGGCCTGGAGAAGCTCACCATGGCGGCGCTCGGCCGCGAGGTCGGCATGAGCAGCGGGCACCTGCTGTACTACTTCGGCTCCAAGGACGAACTGCTGCTGCGCACCCTGGAGTGGAGCGAGGGCCGGCTCGGTGCCGAGCGGGGCCGGCTGCTGACGCGCGCCGCCTCCGCCCGCGCGCGCGTCGACGCCTACGTCGACCTGTACGTCCCCGACGGGCACCGCGACCCGCACTGGACGCTGTGGCTGGAGGTCTGGAACCGCTCGCAGAACGCCGACGAGGAGGCCCGCGCCCGGCAGGCCGCCATCGAGGGCGCCTGGCACCGCGACCTGGTGGCGCTGATCGCGGAAGGTGTGTCACGGGGCGAGTTCCGCGCCGTCGACCCCGACCGTTTCGCCGCCCGGCTGCGCGCGCTGCTCGACGGCTTCTCCCTCCACGTGGCGATCGGATTGCCGGGGACCGACCGCGCGCGGATCCTCGCCCATGTCCGGGAGTTCCTGGACGACGGGCTCGTGCGGGGCGCCGAGGGGACGGGCCGGGCAGACGACGGGACCGCACGGGGCGGCGACGGGGCGTAGGCCGTGTGCCGGCCCGACGCCCCGCGCCACCCCGGCCGCCGGGTCAGCCCTGGAGCCACCAGGGGCTGCTGTACGCCACGCCGAAGTCGTTGCAGGGGTGACCGGCCGGCCCGGGGGAGCCGTTGGCCTGCGTCGGGTCGGAGACCCGCAGGACCACCCAGGTGCCGTCGGCGGAGTTCAGCGGCACGGTGAAGGAGGTGATCCGGCCGGACGTCGTCTCGATGACGTCGACCACCTCGGGGGCCCGGCTGCCCGGCCGCAGCACCTGGATGTGCAGCGGCTTGCCCGCCCACTCCGCACCCCGGTCGAGGTCGACCTGGAAGGTCACGTCACCCGACGCGAAGGGCAGCTGACCGCCCATCCGCACCCCGGCCGCCGTGGCGTCGAGCCGCAGCCCGGAGACCCGGGTGGCGAAGAACCGCCGCGCCCGCATCGCCTCCAGCACGCCCGCGCGGGTGTTCTCGGTGACCCACAGCCCGCTGCGGCCCTTGCCCTCCGGGAATCCCCAGTCGGTGCCGTGCTCGTCGGTGACGCCGGTCAGACCGGTGCGCCAGCCCGCGTTCAGACAGGCCACCAGGGGCGAGGACCTGCCCGAGGACCAGCCCTCGAAGAGGTAGTCGTCGGTGCGGTTGAACATCTCCAGGCTGACCATGCGGTCGTGCACCGCGGCGTTGTACCCGAACTCGTTGAACCGCAGCTCCTCCCGGCCGGGATGGTTGAAGCCGGCCACCGCGTCCCGGTCGTCCAGCCAGTTGAAGAACGCGCTCATCCCCGGCGCCGCCGACATGTCGACGTAGCTGTCGGAGAACCAGACGTTCGCGTGGCCGAGCAGCGCGTGGGTCCACTCGAAGCCCCGGATGGCGGTGTAGACGCCGGGCACGTTGGCGGCGTCGGCCAGCTGGCCGGTGCGCCGCCACTCCGAGGAGCTGAGGCCGCCGATGGTGAAGACGCCGCTGTGGTCCGTGAGCGCGGCCACGTCCAGGCCCGCGTCGCGCATCGAGCCGAACGCCAGCGCCGGGTCGCCGTCGCCGTCCGACATGGCGGTGTGGTTGTGCAGGTCGGCGTGGACCAGCGTGGTGCCCTGCGTGATGAGCGAGGCGCGGGCGGCCCCGCCGCGGGTGGCCGCGACGGCGGCGCCGCCGTCCCGCGCGGTACGGGTCGTGGCGGCCTGCGCGCTCCCCGGCGCCGCGGCCAGGAACAACAGCCCTCCGGCGGCACCGAGCAGCGCCCGGCGGCTGGTGGTGGACGCCGGCCGCCCGTGGGCGTGGCCGTGAGCGGCGCCGTGCGGGTCGGTGTGTCCGTGGATGTGGTCGTGGTGGTGCCCCAGATCTCCCATGCCCCTACTTCACGGTGTTGGCAGGAACATGGCCAGACTGGACGTCGTGCGAGGGGTTAACGGTGGATGAGCGCGACGGCGGAACCCTGCGCCCGCATCCTGAGACGCCGGTGAGACGGGGGGCGGCTTGTGCCAGACTTCCCCCGTGCTCTCGTTCGCCACGACGATTATTGGCAGCAGGCGCGCCGGTCCGCAGTGACCGCCACGTACGACCAGGTACGGGCGGCCACCGTCGTCCTCGACCCGCGCGCAGACCTCTCGCACCCGCGAGGGGTTTTTCGCTTTTCTGGCCCACCAACAGCCGGAGCCGAGCGCGAGGGATCATAGGGGACGGTGGAGCCGGTCATTCCGGTACAGACCGAGATCCATACATCAGGAGCCTTCAGACCATGACGGAAACCAGCGAGCTCGACGACTCGTTCCACGTCTTCGACACCACCCTGCGCGACGGCGCCCAGCGGGAGGGCATCAACCTCACCGTCGCGGACAAGCTGGCCATCGCACGGCACCTGGACGACTTCGGCGTGGGCTTCATCGAGGGCGGCTGGCCGGGCGCCAACCCGCGGGACACGGAGTTCTTCGCCCGCGCCCAGCAGGAGATCACGTTCCGCCACGCCCAGCTGGTCGCCTTCGGCGCCACCCGCCGCCCCGGCATCAGGGCGAGTGAGGACCCGCAGGTCAAGGCACTCCTGGCGGCCGGCGCCCCGGTGATCACCCTGGTCGCCAAGTCGCACGACCGGCACGTGGAACTCGCCCTGCGCACCACCCTGGACGAGAACGTGGAGATGGTCCGCGACACCGTGTCGTTCCTGAAGGAACAGGGCCGCCGGGTCTTCGTCGACTGCGAGCACTTCTTCGACGGCTACCGCGCCAATCCCGAGTACGCCAAGGCCGTCGTGCGTGCCGCGTCCGAGGCGGGCGCCGACGTGGTGGTGCTCTGCGACACCAACGGCGGCATGCTCCCCGCCCAGGTCCAGGCGGTCGTCTCGACGGTCCTCGCCGACACCGGCGCCCGGCTCGGCATCCACGCCCAGGACGACACCGGCTGCGCCGTCGCCAACACCCTCGCGGCGGTCGACGCGGGCGCGACCCACGTCCAGTGCACGGCGAACGGCTACGGCGAGCGCGTCGGCAACGCCAACCTCTTCCCCGTGGTCGCCGCCCTGGAACTGAAGTACGGCAAGACGGTGCTGCCCGAGGGTCACCTCCGGGACATGACCCGCATCTCGCACGCCATCGCCGAGGTCGTCAACCTGACACCCTCCACCCACCAGCCGTACGTCGGGGTCTCCGCCTTCGCGCACAAGGCCGGGCTGCACGCGTCCGCCATCAAGGTCGACCCGGACCTGTACCAGCACATCGCCCCCGAGCAGGTCGGCAACACCATGCGGATGCTGGTCTCCGACATGGCGGGCCGGGCCTCGGTCGAGCTCAAGGGCAAGGAGCTCGGCATCGACCTCGGCGGCGACCGCGAGCTGGTCGGGCGGGTCGTGGAGCGCGTGAAGGAGCGCGAGCTCAAGGGCTACACCTACGAGGCCGCCGACGCCAGCTTCGAGCTGCTGCTGCGCGCCGAGGTCGAGGGCAGGCCGCTGAAGTACTTCGAGGTCGAGTCCTGGAGGGCGATCGTCGAGGACCGGCCCGACGGCAGCCACGCCAACGAGGCCACCGTGAAGCTGTGGGCCAAGAGCGAGCGCATCGTCGCGACCGCCGAGGGCAACGGTCCCGTCAACGCCCTGGACCGGGCGCTGCGGGTCGCGCTGGAGAAGATCTATCCGCAGCTGGCCAAGCTGGAGCTGGTGGACTACAAGGTCCGCATCCTGGAGGGCAAGCACGGCACCCAGTCCACGACCCGGGTGCTCATCGCCACCTCCGACGGCACCGGCGAATGGTCCACGGTGGGCGTCGCGGACAACGTCATCGCGGCCTCCTGGCAGGCCCTGGAGGACGCGTACACCTACGGCCTCCTGCGAGCGGGCGTGGAACCGGCGTCGTAACCGCGCCGCACGCACGGCCTCCCGGGCCCCGGTGCCGGATCGCGACGACCCGGGGCGCGCGGCGGGCAGATCAGGGAGCCCGCCAGACGTTGTCGAAGGCGTCCTCCTCGATGCGGCGGCGCTGGCGGACGGCCTCCAGTTCGGTCAGCGCGTCGCCGAGAGCGGCGAGGACCGTCACCACCGGCCCGTCGCCGAAGCCACCGGCCGCGCCGGCCGTCCCGGCGGGGTCGGTCGTGGCGTCGTGGACGGTGGCGTCGTCGAGGGTGTCGTCCAGGGCCTCGGTGTCGTCCGCGCTCCCCGAACGCTCCCCGATGCCCAGCTCCTTCGCGAGGCCCACCAGGACCGGCTCCTGGGCCGCCCAGCGCTCGTTCGCGTGGTGACGTGAGGGCGTGTCGAGGACCGCCGGCGCCGGCTCGCTGCGGCGCCGCAGCCAGTGACGGCGTCCCGTGCCCGTCGGCGTCTCCGCCTCCAGCGCGGCGACATAGACCTCGGCCAGCCCGCGCCCGCGGCGCCACAGCCACTCCTCGACCGTCTCGTACGGCGCCTGCCGGACCAGCGAGGCCCCGGCCTCGTCCAGCAGACGGTCCCCCGTGGCGCGTTCGGCGCCCGGCACCAGGCGATCGTCCTCCAGGGACGCCACCCCGGCGTCCACGAGGTCGAGGACCTCCGCGCCGGCCAGCGCGAGCGACAGGTCGCCCTGCCCCAGGTCGTGGCTGGAGGGGACGTTGAGGGCGACGATCAGCAGATCCTGCGGTGTGGTCATCTCGAGCTCCAGGTCACGGGCGTCGATACGGCCCCTCGCCGTATCTCCACGATGGGGCGCGGGAAGCCTATCCGCAGCACGGCGGACGGCTCCCGTGCGCCTCCACCACCGCCCCGTCCGCCCCGTCCGCCCCGGGGAGGGATTTCCGTCCCGGGACCGATGTCCGTTTCTGTGCCCGTTCAGGTAGCTTCGAACATATGAAGGCCGCGTTCGTACAAAGGCTCGTACGCCTGCTGATCGTGCCGGTCACCGCCGTGCTGGCGGTCCTGGTGGCCGGTGCGCCGGGCGCGCACGCGGCCACCGACCTGTCCCAGGTCGCCGCGGCCCTGCGCGAGAGCCCCGTCTACGTGGACCCGGCCGCGTCCGGCCTGCTGTCCTCGTCGGACGCCGAGGCGCTCGCCGACAAGATCAAGGACGCCGACAAACCCGTCTTCGTCGCGGTCCTGCCGGCCGGCTACCCCACGCAGAACCTCTTCCAGAACCTCCGCACCGAGACGGGCGTCACGGGCCTGTACGGCATCCGGCTCGGCGACGCCTTCGACGCCCGTGCCGACAGCCGGGTGCTGAGCCGCCCGGCGGTGTCCAACCTGGTGACATCCGTACAGAGCGCGGGCGACGTCAAGGCGCAGCTCAACGACTTCGTCGACAGCGCCCTGCGCAACGTCGGCGGCGCGGCCCCGAGCAGCTGGGGCGAGAACAGCGGCGACGGCGCCTCGACCACCGGCCTGATCACCCTCGGCGCGGTGCTGGCCGCGGGCGGCGCGGGCGCCTACGGTCTGGTCCGCCGCAACCGCCGCCGCCAGGAGGAGGAACGGCGGGCCGCGCTGGACAAGCTGCGGGTGGTGGTCGACGAGGACATCACGGCCTTCGGTGAGGAGCTGGACCGCCTGGACTTCCACCCCGGCGAACCCGGCGCCGACGACGCCATGCGCGCCGACTACGAACACGCGCTGGACGCCTACGAGAAGGCCAAGTCGCAGATGGCGGCGGCCGGCAGGCCCGAGGACGTACGGCCGGTCACGCAGTCCCTGGAGGACGGCCGCTTCGCCCTCGCGTCGCTCGCCGCCCGCCGCGAGGGACGCCCCCTGCCCGAACGCCGCCCGCCCTGCTTCTTCGACCCACGGCACGGCCCCTCGGTCGCCGACGTCACCTGGACACCGCTGGAGGGCGCGACCCGCGAGGTGCCGGTCTGCGCGGCCGACCAGGCCCGGCTGTCCGACGGTCAGGACCCGATGATCCGCGAGGTCGACACCGCCTCCGGCCGCCGCCCCTACTGGGACGCCGGACCGGCCTACGGCCCCTGGGCCGGCGGCTACTTCGGCGGCGGCATCCTGCCCGGCCTGCTCGTCGGCACCCTGCTCGGCAGCGCCATGGCCACCCCGGCCTACGCCTCCGACTACGGCTCCGGCTACGGCGACTTCGGCGGCCACCAGGGCGGCGACGTCTCCGGCGCGGACTTCAACACGGACGACTTCAGCGGCGGTTTCGGCGGTTTCGGCGGCGGCGACTTCGGCGGGGGAGGGGACTTCGGAGGCGGGTTCTGAGCTCCGCACGCGGCAACGGGAGCGGACTTTTCGAGGCCCGCACGCGGACACGGGACGGGCCCGGTGCCGATGCGGCACCGGGCCCGAACGTCGTGGGGAGCGCAGTGGTCGTACGGCTTAGAGGGTGGCCGCCGCCGAGGCGATCGCCGAGGCGAAGGTGGAGACCTCGGTGTAGACGCCGGGGGCGTTCGGGCGGGCGCAGCCTATGCCCCAGCTCGTGATGCCGACCTGGACCCAGGCGCCGGCCGCGTCACGGCGGAACATGGGGCCGCCGGAGTCGCCCTGGCAGGTGTCCACGCCGCCCGCGGTGTATCCGGCGCAGATCTCCTCGTTGGCGATGAGCCCGCTGTAGCCGCTGTAGGAGCGGCAGGTGGCGTCACTGACGAACGGCACGTCCGCCTTGAGCAGGTAGCGCTGCTGTGCGCCGCCCTCGCGGTTGGCCCCCCATCCGGCGATGGTGAAGGTGCCGGTGTTGTACTGCGTGGTGGTGGCCAGCTTCAGGGTCGGCAGGTTGATCGGCTGGGCGAGCTTGATGAGGGCCCAGTCCTTGCCGTTGCCGTTGTAGCCCGGGGCACGCAGGACCTTGGTGGAGCGGACCTGGACCCGGCCGCTGGTCGACTGGAGGTCCACCACCCCGGCGGTCGCGGTGATGCCGGTGTTGTTGCCGCTGGCTCCCACGCAGTGCGCGGCGGTCAGCACGATCTGCTGGGTGTACAGCGCACCGCCGCAGCCCATCGACAGCCGGACCATGAACGGGAACTCGCCCTGCGCGGCGCGGGTGCCGCCGACCACCGGGGCGGGGGCCGCCTGCGCGGCCGAGACGGGCTGGAGGCTGACGACCGCGAGCGTGGCGGCGGCGGCGACCGCGCATCTCTTGAGGGCCTTGAGGAAAGTCTTCACCTTGACGCCTTCCGTGGGGGGTCTGAGGAGGGCGGGAATGTCAGGCGCATGTCAATTCCCGGTGGAAGGATTATGAGAACGGTGTGACCCTCCACACAAGCACCGCAATCCGGCCAACCCGCGGTGGCCGACAGGCGCCCCCTTCGCCCGGTCCGCCCCGCCCCGCCCTAGCCGTCGGGCGGGCGGCTCACCGGTCGGGCAGCGCGAGCCACTCGTCCCACGTCAGGTCCCGCCCCACGAACCGCGGGCGCGTGAAGGGCCACTCCTCGGCGATCCAGCGCGGCACGAACAGGTCCAGCGCGCGCTCCAGCGGGCCGCCGACCTCGCCGTCCACCACCCACCAGGAGATCTCGGCGTCCGCCCCGGCCTTCTCCGGCGGGTCGATGTAGACGCAGCCGCGCAGAGCGGTCCCGTCCGCGTTCTCCACGGTGTAGTTGAACGACTCGTGCGCGTCGATCTCGGCGGCGTGCCGCTCCAGGTCGGCCTGGTTGGCCTCGTACGACATGGTGGCCGACGGCCAGCCCCACGCCTTGCCGAACATCGACCAGAGCCGCTCACGCGAGCCCATCACGGCCGGGTAGTCGAGCGGTGCGTCGGCCCCGCTGATCGGCCGCAGATGATGGCCGTCCCCCGCGGGGACGGTGACGCGCAGGGGGTGGACGAAGTCGGGCGGCAACCATGTCATCGGCGCAGCATGCCACAGTCCTGTCCGCGAGCATCCGCCGCGACCGGACGCCCCCCGGACAGCGAGCGCCCGCCCTCTCCTCGGGGGAGTGGAGGGCGGGCGCGCTCGAAGCCTCAGCGGGGCGGTCGTCCCGCCGTCACGCGTTCTTGATCGCCGAGATGTCGAAGTTCAGCTTGATCTTGTCGGAGACCAGCACGCCGCCCGTCTCCAGCGCGGCGTTCCAGGTCAGGCCCCACTCGGAGCGCAGGATCTCGGCCTTGCCCTCGAAGCCGACGCGGTCGTTGCCGAACGGGTCCTTCGCGGCACCGTTGAACTCCAGGTCGATCGTGATCGGCTTGGTGACGCCGAGGATCGAGAGGTCGCCGGTGATGCGGTAGTCGTCGCCGCCGAGCGCCTCGGCCTTGGTGGAGCGGAACGTCATCGCCGGGAACTCGTCCGTCTTGAAGAAGTCCGCGCTCTTCAGGTGCCCGTCACGGTCGTCGCTGCCCGTGCTGATGCTGTCCATCTTGACGTCGAGGGTGGCGGTGGAGCGCGACGGGTCGGAGCCGTCCAGGTGCAGCGCGCCGGTGAAGTCGAGGAACTTGCCCTTCACGTTCGTCACCATGGCGTGCCGGGCGACGAAGCCGATCGAGGTGTGCGAGGGGTCGATCGTGTAGTCGCCGGTCAGGGCCGCCAGGTCCGGGTTGACGTCCGTGGCCTTGGTCGTGGTGCCGCTGTTCCTGCTGCCGAAGATACCCATGATGTGCTCCTTGGGGACGGGGCTGTTGAATGTTCAACCATGCCAACGAGAGCGACCGTAGACCTATTCCGTTCAAGTTTCAACCTCACTGTCGGAGTGTCGCGATAAGCTCACGCGTCACTCCACGGATGGCATCGGCGGGACATGAATCTTGCGTGGCTCACAGCTGGCCGGTTTGTGTGACCCCTACAACGTCGAAGCCCTCTGAGCAGTCGGAACGCCTGCATGCCGCCCTGGTTCTGTTCAGGGGTACCAGGAAAACGACCCGGAGACTGTACGGAGTCGACGGCTCGCTTTCCTTGCTCCTCTTCGTAAGGTCGCTACATGACCGTTTTGGATGAGGCGACGGGTGAGTCGACGAGCGAGCCGACCGGCGAGCCGACGGACGCTCGCGGGCGAGTGGCCGAACTGCACGAGATCCGCGCGCAGGCGGTGGCCGGCCCCAGCGAGCGGGCGACCGAGGCGCAGCACGCCAAGGGCAAGCTGACCGCCCGCGAGCGCATCGAGCTGCTCCTCGACCCGGACTCCTTCCGAGAGGTCGAGCAGCTGCGCAGGCACCGGGCGACCGGCTTCGGCCTGGAGACCAAGAAGCCGTACACCGACGGTGTCATCACCGGCTGGGGCACGGTCGAAGGCCGCACCGTCTTCGTCTACGCGCACGACTTCCGCATCTTCGGCGGCGCCCTCGGCGAGGCCCACGCCACGAAGATCCACAAGATCATGGACATGGCCATCGCGGCCGGTGCCCCGCTGGTCTCGCTGAACGACGGCGCCGGCGCCCGCATCCAGGAGGGCGTCAGCGCCCTGGCCGGCTACGGCGGCATCTTCCAGCGCAACACCAAGGCCTCCGGCGTCATCCCGCAGATCAGCGTGATGCTCGGCCCGTGCGCCGGCGGCGCGGCGTACTCGCCCGCCCTCACCGACTTCGTCTTCATGGTCCGCGAGACCTCGCAGATGTTCATCACCGGCCCCGACGTGGTCAAGGCGGTGACCGGCGAGGAGATCACCCAGAACGGCCTCGGCGGCGCCGACGTGCACGCGGAGACCTCCGGCGTCTGCCACTTCGCGTACGACGACGAGGAGACCTGCATCGCCGAGGTGCGCTACCTCCTCTCCCTGCTCCCGCAGAACAACCGGGAGAACCCGCCCCGGGTCGACTCCTCCGACGCCCCCGACCGCCGCTCCGACGTCCTGCTGGACCTGGTCCCGGCGGACGGCAACCGGCCGTACGACATGGCGAAGGTCATCGAGGAGATCGTCGACGACGGGGAGTACCTGGAGGTCCACGAGCGCTGGGCGCGCAACATCATCTGCGCGCTGGCCCGGCTGGACGGCCAGGTCGTCGGCATCATCGCCAACCAGCCGCAGGCGCTGGCGGGCGTCCTGGACATCGAGGCGAGCGAGAAGGCCGCACGCTTCGTCCAGATGTGCGACGCCTTCAACATCCCGATCATCACGTTCCTGGACGTCCCCGGCTTCCTCCCCGGTGTCGACCAGGAGCACGGCGGCATCATCCGCCACGGCGCGAAGCTGCTGTACGCGTACTGCAACGCGACCGTGCCCCGGATCTCCCTGATCCTGCGCAAGGCGTACGGAGGCGCCTACATCGTCATGGACAGCCAGTCCATCGGCGCGGACCTCACCTACGCCTGGCCGACGAACGAGATCGCCGTGATGGGCGCGGAGGGCGCCGCCAACGTCATCTTCCGCCGCCAGATCGCCGACGCCGAGGACCCCGAGGCCATGCGGCAGAAGATGGTCAAGGAGTACAAGTCCGAGCTCATGCACCCGTACTACGCGGCCGAGCGCGGTCTCGTGGACGACGTCATCGACCCGGCCGAGACCCGCGAGGTACTCGTCCGGTCCCTGGCGATGCTGCACACCAAGCACGCGGACCTGCCCTCGCGCAAGCACGGCAACCCCCCGCAGTAACCCAGCGGACCCTCCGCGGCACCCCCGCGGAAACCTCATCCACGGAGACTGACTGCCATGAGCACCCCTGACATCCGCGTCGAGAAGGGCCACGCCGGACCCGAGGAAGTCGCCGCCATCACGGCCATCCTCCTGGCGCGCGCGGCGGCCCACACGTCCACTGCGGCCCCCGCCCACGGTGGCCGCGCGAAGGCGGGCTGGCGCCGCCTGGAGCGCGAGCCCGGCTTCCGCGCCCCGCACAGCTGGCACGGCTAGGACAGCCACGCGAGAGGGCCCCTCCGCATCGGAGGGGCCCTCTCGCGTCGTCCGTCGGCGGTCCTGAACGGGCGAAGGGCCCCCTCCGACGCGGAGGGGGCCCTTCGGGGTCCTACGGACTACGGACGCTGCCTACCGCAGGCGCGCCATGAGCGCGTGCTCGACCAGCGTGATCAGCGCCGACTTGGCGTCCGCGCGGTGGCGGGCGTCCGTCGTGATGATCGGGGTGTCCGGGCCGATCTGGAGCGCCTCACGCACCTCGTCGGGCTGGTACGGCTGCTGGCCGTCGAAGCCGTTGAGGGCGATGACGAACGGCAGGCCGCTGTTCTCGAAGTAGTCGACCGCCGGGAAGCAGTCGGCCAGGCGGCGGGTGTCCACGAGGACGATCGCGCCGATGGCGCCGCGCACCAGGTCGTCCCACATGAACCAGAAGCGGTCCTGGCCGGGGGTGCCGAACAGGTACAGGATCAGGTCCTGGTCCAGCGTGATGCGGCCGAAGTCCATGGCGACCGTCGTGGTCGTCTTGTCCCCGGTGTGGGTGAGGTCGTCGATGCCGGCCGAAGCTGACGTCATGACGGCCTCGGTACGCAGCGGGTTGATCTCCGAGACGGCCCCGACGAACGTGGTCTTGCCCACGCCGAAGCCACCCGCCACCACGATCTTCGCCGAGGTGGTGGAGCGGGAAGGACCGCCGCTAGAGCTTGCGAAGTCCACTGAGCACCCTTTCGAGCAGTGTCACGTCTGGCTGGCCGCCGGCGTTCTCGTCGCCGCCGGGCTGATGGATGGCGACCAGGCCCGCCTCCGCCAAGTCGGCGACGAGGATCCTGGCCACGCCGAGAGGGATGGTCAGCAGGGCCGAGATCTCGGCCACCGACTTGATCTCCCGGCAGAGGTTGCAGATCCGCTGATGCTCGGGCAACTGGCCCTGCATCTGGTGCGGCTGCGCGGTGGTGTGCACCAGTGCCTCGATGGCGAGCTGGTACCGCGGCCTGGTGCGGCCGCCCGTCATCGCGTACGGGCGCACCAGGGGGTTGTTCGACGCCCCGGCGGGGGCGGGCTCAGGGGTGCGGCGTTGCGGCTGCACCGGCTGGATGCGGGGTGCGTTCGGCTGGTCGTACGGCGAGGGGCCGGGGCCCTGTGGCGCGTACGGCTGCCGGTGGCTGGGTGCGGAGGGGAAGTTGTACCGGTTCTGGGAACCGTCGTTCTGCCCCTGGCCAGGGCCGTACGACCAGTTGCCCGATGATGAACCGCTTGGGGGTGTTGCCACTTTCTCCTCCTCCGACTGTGCCGAGCACCCATCGCTGTGGAGCCGCGTCCCGAAACCTTACGGCCACGGGACGCGAAATCGCACCGTCTGTCTGTTAGTTGAGAAGGCTTCCTTGGAGCTCCGCACGAAGATCCGGGGTCAGGACCGTGCCCGCGCGGTCGACCAGAAGTGCCATCTCGTACCCAATGAGGCCGATGTCCGCTTCCGGGTGCGCAAGAACCGCGAGGGACGACCCATCGGAAACGGACATGATGAAGAGGAATCCCCGCTCCATCTCCACAACCGTCTGATTCACGCTGCCGCCCTCGAAGATGCGCGAGGCGCCGGCGGTCAGCGAGGTCAGACCGGAGGCGACGGCCGCGAGCTGGTCGGCACGGTCGCGGGGGAAGCCTTCGGACATCGCCAGAAGGAGTCCGTCGGCGGAGACCACCACCGTGTGGGACACCCCGGGGGTGTTGTCCACGAAGTTGGTGATCAACCAGTTCAGGTTCTGTGCCGCCTGGCTCATCGGGCTCACACTAACGCTCCTGGTTGTAGGTGCTGTCAGGACCACTGTGCTGATTCCTAGTGGCCTGGCCGTTCGTTTCACTTCCCGCGCTGCGTCCCCGCTGGACTCCCCGGCGCAGGTTGCTCAACCTGCCCCGGACGTCCTCGGGAGCGCGGGAGACCTGGGGGCCGCCCTGCGGGGTCGACTCCGCGGTGCCCTCGACCAGATTGGCCTTGGGTACCCGCCGCGGCAGGCCGGAGGAGGTGACCCCGCCCGCCTTGGGCTTGCGCAACTGCGAGGCCTGCTGCCAGCGCTCGTCGTTGGCCGAGCGCCAGCTGTCGTCGCCGTCGCCGTTCGCCGCCGCGTCCTGCTGTGCGGACCTGCCGGCCGCCTGCCCGCCACCGGTGGATCCCCGGCGGGGAAGCCCGGCGTCGGTCATCGCGTGCGGAGCGGAGGGGCCCGGCCCCGGACGGTCGAAGCCTACGCGGTCCCGCTCCTTCGCGTCAGCGGCCTGCGCGGATTCCGCTTCGGGAGCGTACTGGTCGCCGTAGCCGTTCTGGTAGCCGTCGTGCTGGGGCCAGTCGCCCTGGTAGGACGCCTCTTCGAAGGCCGAGAAGGAGTCCGGGGAACCGGACGGGGCGGCCGCGGACTTCTCCTGGACCGGCTCCGCATAACCCGGCTCCGGATAGCCGCCGTTGGTCGGGAAACCATCGCTCTGCGGCATCCCGTTCGGCGCGTAGTACTGCTCGTCGTACGACTGCTGCTGCTGGTCCTCGTACGACGTCTGCTCCTGGTACCCCTGCTGCTGGCCGAAGGCCGCCGCCTGGTCGGGGTAACCGCTCTGGCCGTTGTCGTACGGCTGCCCGCCGTTGTCGTACGGCTGGCCGGACGCGGCGTCGTAGCCGCCGTCGCCGTAGCCCTGCCCCTCGTGCTCCGGACCGTGGGTCTGGGCCTCCAGGGCCGCGCGGCGCTCCTCGCGCATCAGGGAGCGGCCCACCGGGTCCAGGTCGCGGATGTCGTCCGGGACCTCGTAGCGGCTGTCGTCGAAGCCGAGCTCGGCGGCCGTGAGCATCGGAGGCGCGGCGTTGAAGCTCTCCCCCTGGAACTGCTGCTCCGGGATGATCTGCGAGACGGTGAACTCGTCGGCGACCGGTGCCTGCTCGCCGCCACCACCGTGGGTGATGGCGTCGGGCAGCATGACCAGCGAGGTGGTACCGGCCTGCTCGCCCGAGGGGCGCAGCTGGACGCGGATACCGTGCCGGTCGGACAGCCGGCCGACCACGAACAGACCCATGCGCTGGGAGATCGCGGCGTCCACGGTCGGCGGATTGGCCAGCTTGTGGTTGATGTCCGCGAAGTCCTCGGCGGTCAGGCCGATGCCCTTGTCGTGGATCTCGATCATCACGCGGCCGTCGGGCAGCCGGGTCGCGGTCACGCGGACCTTGGTCTGCGGGGAGGAGAACGTGGTCGCGTTCTCCAGCAGCTCGGCCAGCAGGTGCACGAGGTCGGTCACGGCGCGGCCGTGGATCTCGGCCTCGGGCACACCGGATATCTCGATGCGCTCGTACTGCTCCACCTCGGAGGAGGCGGCGCGCACCACGTCGACCAGCGGGACCGGCTGGTCCCAGCGGCGGCCGGGCTCCTCGCCCGCGAGGACCAGGAGGTTCTCGCCGTTGCGGCGCATACGGGTGGCCAGGTGGTCCAGTCGGAAGAGGTTCTCCAGCTGGTCCGGGTCGGCCTCGTTGTTCTCCAGGTCGGTGATGAGGGTCAGCTGGCCCTCGATCAGCGACTGGTTGCGGCGCGAGAGGTTGGTGAAGATCGCGTTGATGTTGCCCCGCAGCAGGGCCTGCTCGGCGGCGAGCCGGACCGCCTCGCGGTGGACCTGGTCGAAGGCCCGGGCGACCTCGCCGATCTCGTCCGTGGAGGAGATCGGGATGGGCGAGACACGGGTGTCGACCCGACCGGGGTCGGTGCGCGAGAGCTGGTCGACCAGCATCGGCAGGCGCTGCTCGGCGATGCCGAAGGCCGCGTTGCGCAGCTGGCGCATCGAGCGGCTCATCTGGCGGGCCACCATGCCGGCCAGGATGAATGCGGCGAGCAGGGCCACCACGACGATGGCGCCGGTGATGATCGCGTCCTGCTTGGCGCCGTCGGCGATGCTCGCGGCCTCGTTCACCGCGGTGTCGGCCATGTCCGACTCGATCTGCCGGTACGCGTTGTACTTGAGGGTGTTGACCGCCCACCAGTTCTCCGCGCTGATGCCCTGCTGGGCGAGGGCCTCACGGGCGGCGGGGTCGGTGGTGGTCAGGCCCGCCATGGCCCCGACCATCACGGCCGGGTCGGAGGGCGGCGCCTTGTAGTCCGGGTTCTGGGCCAGGGCTTCCTTGGCCTGCTGTCGGCCGTCCGCCTCGATCTGCCTCTTGGCGTCCTCCAGCTTCTGCGCGTCGGCCTCGGTGCCACCGCCGATGTACTCCTCGACGGCGATGCCCTCGAGGTAGGCGTAGGAGGAGAGCGCCACGCGCTGCTTGGCCAGGTCGGCGTCCTTCGGACCCGGCTTGACCAGGATGTGCGTGCCGATGGACCGCTCCAGCGACAGCGCCGCCTTGGTCAGCGAGATCGCGTAGACCGTGCGGCCGTAGCTGGTGATGTTTCCGGTGCCCAGGCCCAGCTCGTTGGCGAACTCCATCAGGGGGTGGGCGACCTCTACGTAGCCCTCCTCCGTCTTCACGCCGTCGAGCTTGGAGGTGTACGCGACCTGCCGCAGCTGCTGGAGCTTGGGCTCCGCCTCACGGAACAGGCTCAGCCGGCGCTCCAGGCCCGGCTTCTGGGGCATGCTCTGGGCGGCCTCGTCGAACGCGTCCGCGGCGGCGTCGGTCTTCTTGCGCGCCTGCGTGACCGTGGCCTGGTCGCGGCCCAGCAGCAGCGGGGCCGTCGTGAGGTCGCGCTCGGTGTAGAGGGCGTCCGCGTAGGTCAGGGAGGCCCGGACCAGACGCGCGGTGCTCTCCGCGTCCTCGGCCTCCTGCCAGGTGTCGATCGAACTCTTCACCTGGAAGCCGCCCATGACCAGGCCGACCATCACGGGGATGAGCAGGATCGCGTTCAGCCGGGTCGCCACGCGCCAGTTGCGCGGGGAGAAACGGCCGCCGCTCGGAGCGGGCGTGGCCACCTGCTCGGAACCCGGCACAGCAGGGGCGGGCGCCGCTCCGCGCGGCGGCGGGGTGAAGTTGCCCCGGGCGGGCGGCTCGGGACCTTTGTTGCTTCGCCTCACTCGACCAACAACCTCTCGGCGGCGGGCACCTACGTCGTGCCGCTGTGTCTCAGGGCCCAGTTCGCCATCGACCACTGAGTACGTCTTTGACCTTTGGGCAGTTCAGGCATTCCAGCACGTCGACCAGCGCTCTTCCAAACATAGGAAAGGGCGGATTCGCGCTGGCGTAAGCGCTAGATAAAACGGTCATAAAGAGCGAGCCCCGTCAAATGACGGGGCTTTCGTGCGCGCAGCGACACCACATGACCGCGACGCGTGGCGGGACTCCTCGATTCCTCTGCCGAAACGTTATGAACACCGAAGCCGACCGTGTCAAAGGCCACAGCCGGCTCCGCCGCCACGAGGATGTCACCTACGGCAACTGCCGTACGGGACAGATCATTTGAGTCCTACTTCAGCCGAGCCATCAGCGCGTGCTCGACCAGTGTGATCAGCGCGGACTTGGCGTCGGCCCGATGCCGGGCGTCGGTGGTGATGATCGGGGTGTCCGGGCCGATCTGCAGCGCCTCGCGGACCTCCTCCGGAGCGTACGGCTGCTGACCGTCGAAGCCGTTGAGGGCGACGACGAACGGCAGACCGCTGTTCTCGAAGTAGTCAACCGCGGGGAAGCAGTCCGCCAGCCGGCGGGTGTCCACGAGCACCACCGCGCCGATGGCGCCACGGACCAGGTCGTCCCACATGAACCAGAAGCGGTCCTGACCCGGCGTACCGAAGAGGTACAGGATCAGGTCCTGGTCCAGCGTGATGCGGCCGAAGTCCATCGCCACCGTGGTGGTGGTCTTGTCCCCGGTGTGCGTGAGGTCGTCGATGCCCGCACTGGCGGACGTCATGACGGCCTCGGTGCGCAGCGGGTTGATCTCCGAGACGGCGCCGACGAACGTGGTCTTGCCCACGCCGAAGCCGCCGGCCACCACGATCTTGGCAGAGGTGGTGGCACCTCTCGGTTCAGAGCTTGCGAAGGCCACTGAGCACCCTTTCGAGCAGTGTCACGTCGGGCGCACCGCCGTTGCTCTCGTCGCCACCCGGCTGGTGGACGGCGACGAGTCCGGCCTCGGCGAGGTCCGCGACGAGGATGCGGGCCACCCCGAGCGGCATGGCGAGCAGCGCCGAGACCTCGGCGACCGACTTCACCTCGCGGCACAGGTGGCAGATGCGCTGGTGCTCCGGGAGCAGCCCCATGAGCGCTGCCGGGTCGGCCGTGGTGCTGATCAGCGCCTCGAGCGCGAGCTGATAGCGCGGCCGGGTCCGGCCGCCGGTCATCGCGTACGGACGAACCAGCGGCTGGTCGCCCTCGTCCCCGTACGGATCTGTGTACGGATCATGAGAGGCGGTGGGCGGGGTCATGAATCCTCCGGGCGGGACAGCAAGTTGGTCAGTCGTGCCGTCTGACGGGGGCCGGTGGGGGGATTGTGTCGGCCGGACGGTGATTTGGTGAGACGGGTGGATCCGGGGGCGTTAGTGGAGCAGACTTCCTTGCAGTTCGGCGCGGAGGTCCGGCGTGAGCACTGCTCCCGCGCGGTCCACCAGCAGCGCCATCTCGTAGCCGACGAGGCCGATGTCGCACTCCGGGTGCGCGAGAACGGCGAGGGACGAGCCGTCGGAGACGGACATGAGGAAAAGGAATCCTCGCTCCATCTCCACGACGGTCTGCGCCACGTTGCCGCCCTCGAAGATCCGGGACGCCCCGGCCGTCAGCGAGGTGAGGCCTGACGCGACCGCCGCGAGCTGGTCGGCGCGGTCGCGCGGAAAACCCTCCGACATCGCCAGGAGGAGACCGTCGGCGGACACGACGACGGTGTGGGACACCCCGGGGGTGTTGTCCACGAAGTTGGTGATCAACCAGTTCAGGTTCTGTGCCGCCTGGCTCATCGGACTCAACTAACGCTCCTGCTGGTGAGTGGGGCTCGGGAAACTGCCCGTCTGGCCGGACCCGGCCTGACGGCCCTGTGCGATACCCCGACGGAGGTTGGTAAGCCGGCCGCGCACGTCCTGTGGGGCGCGCGAGACCTGCGGACCGCTCTGGTGCGGCTGCTGCTGTGCGGTGCCCGGGACGAGATTCGCCCGGGGTACGCGGCGCGGCAGACCGGAGGTGGTGACTCCGCCCGCGGCCGGCTGCCGCACGCGCTCTGCCTGCCGGACGAGGTCGTCGTTCGGCGAGCTGCGCCATGCGGGGGCGGCGGGACGCTGGGGAGCCGGGGGGCCCTGCGGTGCCTGCGGGGCCGGCGCGGAGCCGTTGCCCTGCGGACGCTGGGCTCGTCCCGGCTGGGACTGCGGGCCGTGCGGGCCCTGCGGACCCGGCTGGCCCTGGGCGGCCTGCTGGCCGTGGAACCAGTTCGTCTCCAGCGTGTCGTACAGCGGCGTACGACCGTCGCCGGGACCCGCGGCCGGCGGCAGCGCCTCCGGCTCCTGGCGGGCGTGACGCTGCTGGGGACGCTGCGGGGCCGGCGGCCGCTGGCCACCGAAGTCGCCCTGCGGACGCTCGAACTGGCCGGTGCCCGACGGGTTCTGGTGTCCGGGCAGCGAGTGCTGCCCCGTGGACGAAGTGTCGTACCCGGCGTACTGGCCGGTAGCCCCGTTGTCGTAGCCCGGGACGGCCGGGTACTGACCCGTGGACCCGTTGTCGTAGCCCTGCGGGGCGGCGTACTGACCGTTCACGCCGTTGTCCTGCCGCTGCTGCGGCGCCGGGTACTGACCGGTGGACCCGTTGTCGTAGCCCTGCTGCGGTACGGCGAACTGGCCCGTGTGGGACGGGTTGTTCTGGCCGCCCGGTGTGCCGAAGACGTCCGAGCGGACGAACTGGCCGTTGTCCTGCTGGTTGTTGGTGCCCTGGTGCGGGAAGTCGGCGGGGCCGCCCAGGTTCTGGCGGTCGTCCGCGCGGGGAACCACGGGCATCTCCGAGGTGGCGCCCGGGCCGTGCCGGTCGTCGATCCTCGGCATCGGGGCCGTGTGCGACGGGTCCCGATGCTCGTCGTGGCCGCGCGGGGTGTCCATCGCGGCACGCGGCACCGACGGCTGCGCGTTCTCGTCGCTCCAGCTCGGGCGCTGCTGCTCGTTGCCGCCGGGCAGCTCGGCGCGCGCTCCGCCACGGGGCGGGAGCTGTGCCTGACGGCCACGCCGGCCGCGCTCGCCGCCGGCCTTCCCGTTGCCGCGCTGCGGGCCCACCGGGCCGCGGGTCTCCTGGCCCTGCGGGGCCATCGGCGCCTGGGCGTTGCCCGCACCGGCGTTCGGCCGGCCCTGCTGGGCCGGGGGAGTCTGCTGTCCACGTGCCCCACCCGGAGCACCGCCCGAGTCGCGGCCGGGCAGTGCGGCCCGCGGGCCCTGACCGGCGCCGAGCCGGCCACCGCCGGACGCACCGGCACCGAGGGCACCACCGGAGGCGCCGGCACCGAGAGCCCCGCCGCCCGGCGCACCCGCGCCCAGCGAGGAGCCGTTGCCACGGCGTGCGGCGGCGACACCGGCGGCGGCCTGTGCCGCGGCCGGACCACCCGTGCCACCGGGGCCGCCCTGACCGGGCTTGCCCTGCGGCTTGCGGCCGCCCTGGGCGACGTCCACCGGGAGCATGACCAGCGCGGTCGTGCCACCGGAGTCGGACGGGCGCAGCTGGATGCGGATGCCGTGGCGCTGCGAGAGGCGGCCGACCACGAACAGACCCATGCGGCGGGAGACGGAGACGTCGACGGTGGGCGGCGAGGCGAGCCGCTCGTTGATCTGGGCGAGGTCCTCGGGGGAGAGGCCGATGCCGGTGTCGTGGATCTCGATCAGCACGCGGCCGTCGGGCAGCGCGTGACCGGTGACCTTGACCTTGGTCTGCGGCGAGGAGAACGAGGTGGCGTTCTCCAGCAGCTCGGCGAGCAGGTGCACGAGGTCGTTGACCACACGGCCGGCCACTTCGGTGGTCGGCACCGAGGCCAGCTCGATGCGCTCGTACTGCTCCACCTCGGACGCGGCGGCGCGGAGCACGTCGACCAGCGGGACCGGACGGGTCCAGCGGCGGCCGGGTTCCTCACCCGCGAGGACGAGGAGGTTCTCGCCGTTCCGGCGCATACGGGTGGCGAGGTGGTCGAGCTTGAACAGCGAGGCCAGCTGGTCCGGGTCCGCCTCGCGGGACTCCAGTTCGGAGATCAGCGACAGCTGGCGCTGGATGAGGCCCTGGGAGCGACGCGAGAGGTTGGTGAACATCGCGTTGACGTTGCCCCGCAGCAGGGCCTGCTCGGCGGCGAGGCGGACCGCCTCGCGGTGCACGTCGTCGAAGGCGGTGGCCACCCGGCCGATCTCGTCGCGCGAGTGCACGCCGACCGACTCGACGGACGTGTCGACGTCCTGCGGGTCGGACTCGGACAGCTGCTTGACCAGCTCGGGCAGTCGCTCCTGGGCGACCTTGGTCGCGGTGTCCTCCAGGCGCCGCAGCGAGCGGATCATGGAGCGGGCCACCACGAAGGCGCCGACGAGCGAGACGCCGAGCACGATCAGGACCAGCGCACCGGAGATGATCGCTTCGCGCTCCGACTCGCTGCGCAACTCGCGCGCCTTCTGCTCCATGTCCTCCAGCAGCGTGCGCTCGATGTTCTTCATCTGCTGGATCTTGGTGGAGCTGTCGTCCAGCCAGTCCCGGTAGGAGCGCTTCTCCAGGCCCGCCAGACCGTTCTCGCGGCTGAGCGCGCGGCTGGCGTACTTGTCGGTGGACTCGATGGTCGCGTTGCCCTGGTCGATGGGCTTGAGCAGCTCCTCGGCGCCGTCGCCGTAGATGCTGGAGAAGCTGCGCAGCTCGGAGACCTGGCTCTCCAGCGCCGACTCGGCGTACAGCCGGTCGTTCTCGGAGAGGTCGCCGAAGGTCTTGTTGCTCGCGGGCAGGGCCGCCGCGAGGACCGCGCGCTGGATCGACGCGTACTCCTTGGCGGAGGAGAACGCGGACAGCGCGCGGGTGCGCTGGATCATGTCCGGGTTGCTGGTCGCCTCGGCCATGTCCTGCGAGAGGTCCAGCAGGTGCGTGATGAGGCGGTGGTAGGCCTCCACGGTCTGCGTGGAGTTGTCCTCGGCCTCGTAGGCGTTGTTGCGGATCTCGTTGAGGCTGTTCAGGTCGCGGGCGAGGCCGACGAGGCTGTCGCGCACACCCTGGAGGTTGCCGTCCTTGCTGGCGGAGTCGACCTCCTCGGACGCGGCGAGGAAGTTGTCCAGCGCCCGGTCCGTCTTGTCCTGGAAGCCCTTGACCGTGATGGCGCTCGCGGTCGAGCCGTGCGCGAGCGGGCCGGCGGACTGGTCGCGCTCCTCCTGGAGCGCGGCGGCCAGTTCGGTGGCCTGCTTGGTCATCTCGGTGAGCAGCTTCATGTTGTCGAGCTGCTCGATGTCGTCCATGGACTGGCTGATACGCAACGCGCCGAGCGAGGTGGCCGCGACCACCGGCAGCGTGAGCAGAGCCACCAGGCGGGTCGAGATGCGCCAGTTGCGCAGCGCTATTCGTGGCCCCGGACCGGTCGCGCCCTGCGGCGGCTTCACCGCCGGAGCGGACGCCGACGCGCCCGGGGACGCCGAGGCGCCGGGGCGACCTGAGCGCGGACCACCGTCACCGGACGGGGTCGGGCCCTGGCCCTGGGCGTGCTGGGGCGAGGAGCTGCCGGCCATGGGGGCAGTCCCGCCGTGCGGCTCCGGCTCGGCCGAAGCACTGCCATCCCTCTTGAAACGTCCCTGCACTAGCGTCGCAACCTCTGGACCAGGCGCCCCTCCGCGTGAACGGAAGGACGGTGTCGGCGTCGTCGGGGGCGCCCTGAATGCGCACCCGGGTGGTCGTGAGTGACCGGCGCTGGACTCCCCCTCTCGCCGCTCACTCGTCAGGAGCGACGCGATTCGCGCCCCCTGCGCGCCGGCTCGATCCCGCGGCGGTCCGTGGAATTCCAGCACAGTGCAGGATCTCCAACAAGGCCAGTTGGTCAGGCTGTGACCTCCGTGACACCACGTGAGGGCGGCGTCACGACATGTAGAAGGGGCTCCACCTGATAGCGGACATACCCCAACGAGTCGTCGGGGCCTGTCGGGTGTCCCAGTCGCCATGATCAGGAGCGGAATGCGCGCTTCAGGTGCTCAATGTCCGTTTCGTTGGCATGAGTTGCGAGCCGGAATTGCCGGTTTTGAGCTCGGCATCGTGAGGAAACTCACACCGCACTCGGCGCCCCCTGTCGCCACCCCCGGGGAATCGGATGTTTAGCCTGACGCTTTACAAGAGGCAACGTTCTGTCCACCGGCGCTTCCGGCGCCCCGCACACGACAGGGTCACGTACAACCGTGAAGACGACGACGATGTTCCACACGACCGCCAACCCGCGGCGTACCACCCTGGCGCACCTCGACGGCGCCGACGAGCCGGCGCCCCTGGACCTCCCGGAGCACTCCGTCGACCTCCCGGCCCGCACCGCCAACCCCCGGCGCACGATCCTCATGGACCTCCCGGCCGGGGCCGCGGTGGCCGAGTAGCGCCGACCACGCCACCGGGCGCCCCGCTAAGCAATTGCGCGGGGCGCCCGCCCCTTGCCGCGTTAGCCTGGAGCGATCAGACTCCACCCAGCTCAGGTAAGGGGCGCAAGGATCCCGTGCGCATCGCCAGGTTCTCCATCGACGGGAACGTCGCCTTCGGCGCGGTCGAGGGTGACAAGCCGGACGAGCTCGTTCTCGACATCATCAAGGGCATCCCGTTCGCGGACTTCGAGCTCTCCGGCACCAAGGTGCCGCTGAGCAAGGTACGGCTGCTGCCGCCGGTCCTGCCCAACAAGGTCGTCGCCTTCGGCCGCAACTACGCCGAGCACGCGCGGGAACTGGGCAACGACGTGCCCGACGCGCCGTTCGCCTTCTTCAAGCCGTCCACCTCGGTGATCGGCCCCGGCGACGAGATCCAGTACCCCTCCTTCTCCGAGGAACTCCACCACGAGGCCGAGCTGGCCGTCGTCATCGGCCGGCTGTGCCGCGAGGTCCCGCGCGAGCGCGTCCGGGACGTGATCCTCGGCTACACCTGCGCCAACGACATCACCGCCCGCGACGTCCAGCGCCGCGAGAAGCAGTGGGCCCGGGCCAAGGGCTTCGACACCGCCTGCCCGCTGGGCCCCTGGGTGGAGACCGATCTGGAGCCGGGCGACCTGACCATCCAGCTGACCGTCAACGGACAGCAACGCCAGCTCGGCCGCACGAGCGAGATGATCCACCCGATCGAGGATCTGATCGTCAACATCTCCGAGGCCATGACGCTGCTCCCCGGCGACGTGATCCTCACGGGCACCCCCGCGGGGGTCGGCCCCCTCGCTGTCGGCGACGAGGTCTCCGTCAGCATCGAAGGCATCGGCACTCTCACCAACAAGGTTGTCAAGCGTGGCTAGCGCACCCGCCTCCCCCTCCCCCGACTCCTCGGCTCCGCTCGGACAGGGGGTACGCGTCCGTTTCTGCCCCTCGCCCACCGGTAACCCGCACGTGGGCCTGGTCCGCACCGCCCTGTTCAACTGGGCGTTCGCCCGGCACCACGGCGGCACCCTGGTCTTCCGCATCGAGGACACCGACGCGGCCCGCGACTCCGAGGAGTCCTACGAGCAGCTGCTCGACGCGATGCGCTGGCTCGGCTTCGACTGGGACGAGGGCCCGGAGATCGGCGGCCCGCACGCGCCGTACCGCCAGTCGCAGCGCATGGACATCTACCGGGACGTCGCGGCCAAGCTGCTGGACGCCGGTCACGCCTACCACTGCTACTGCTCCCAGGAGGAGCTGGACAGCCGCCGCGAGGCCGCCCGCGCCGCCGGCAGGCCGTCCGGCTACGACGGCCACTGCCGCGCGCTGACCGCCGCGCAGGTCGAGGAGTACACGGCCCAGGGCCGCGCGCCGATCGTCCGCTTCCGGATGCCCGACGAGACGATCACCTTCAACGACCTGGTCCGCGGCGAGCTGACCTTCACCCCGGAGAACGTCCCGGACTACGGCATCGTGCGCGCCAACGGCGCCCCGCTCTACACGCTGGTCAACCCGGTCGACGACGCCCTGATGGAGATCACCCACGTCCTGCGCGGCGAGGACCTGCTGTCCTCCACCCCCCGGCAGATCGCCCTGTACAAGGCGCTGACCGAGCTGGGCGTCGCCAAGCGCACCCCGGAGTTCGGCCATCTGCCGTACGTCATGGGTGAGGGCAACAAGAAGCTCTCCAAGCGGGACCCGCAGTCGTCGCTCAACCTCTACCGCGAGCGCGGCTTCCTCCCCGAGGGCCTTCTCAACTACCTCTCCCTCCTGGGCTGGTCGCTCTCCGCCGACCAGGACATCTTCACGACGGACGAGATGGTCGCGGCCTTCGACGTCACGGACGTGAACCCCAACCCGGCCCGCTTCGACCTCAAGAAGTGCGAGGCGATCAACGGCGACCACATCCGGCTGCTGGAGGTCAAGGACTTCACGGAGCGCTGCCGCCCCTGGTTGCAGGCCCCGTTCGCGCCGTGGGCCCCGGAGGCCTTCGACGAGCTGAAGTGGCAGGCCGTCGCGCCGCACGCGCAGACCCGTCTGAAGGTCCTGTCCGAGATCACGGACAACGTCGACTTCCTGTTCCTGCCGGAGCCGGTGTACGACGAGGCCAGCTGGACCAAGGCCATGAAGGAGGGCTCCGACGCCCTGCTGCGCACGGCCCGCGAGAAGCTGGACGCGGCCGACTGGAGCAGCCCGGAGTCGCTGAAGACGGCCGTCCTGGAGGCCGGTGAGGCCCACGGCCTCAAGCTCGGCAAGGCCCAGGCACCGGTCCGTGTGGCCGTCACCGGGCGCACGGTCGGACTGCCGCTCTTCGAGTCCCTGGAGATCCTGGGCAAGGACGCGACCCTGGCCCGCGTCGACGCGGCGCTGGCGAAGCTCGCCGCGTAGCTCCCGCACCGGTCGAGGGCGGCACCCGCCGGCGGGTGCCGCCCTTTCGCCGTAGCCGCCCGCGACCCGTGGTCGCCGGGTTACCGTCGGACCATGAGCATTCGGGCCGTGGTCTGGGACGTGGACGACACGCTGTTCGACTACACGACCGCGGACCGCGCCGGCATGCGCGCGCACCTGGCGGCCGAGGACCTGCTCGACGCGTACGAGAGCGCCGAGCACGCCCTCGCGCAGTGGCGGGCGGTCACCGACAGCCAGTGGGCACGGTTCGCGGCCGGTGAGGTGTCCTTCGAGGGCCAGCGACGCGACCGGGTGCGGGTGTTCCTGGACCGGGAACTCACCGACGTCGAGGCCGAGGCCTGGTTCGAGCGCTACATCGGGCACTACGAGGCCGCCTGGGCGCTCTTCCCCGACGTGCTGCCCGTCCTGGACGCCCTCGCGGCCAGCCACCGGCACGCGGTGCTCTCCAACTCCAGCCTCCACGTCCAGGACCGCAAACTGCGGGTGCTCGGCGTCCACGACCGCTTCGAGGCGATCCTGTGCGCCGCCGAGCTCGGCGTCTCCAAGCCGCAGGCCGGCGCGTTCCTCGCGGCCTGCGAGGCGCTGGACCTGCCGCCGCACCTGGTCGCGTACGTCGGTGACCACCCGGAGATCGACTGGCGCGGTGCCGCCGACGCCGGACTGGTGTCCGTGTGGATCGACCGCGACGGCGCGCACACCTGGGCCGACGCTCCGGCCGGCCCGCACCGGATCGCCTCCCTCGCCGAACTCCCCGCGATCCTCGGCTCGGATAGTCGTTTTGGAGCCCCGTCCACCTTCAGGTAATGTTCTTCCTGCGCCGCCGGGGAGCGGGCCGAGAGGCCGGAATCCGGGGGAGCGAACTAGAACAAGATCCCCCGTGGGGGCTTGCGTTCCAGTGGCCTATGGTGTAATTGGCAGCACGACTGATTCTGGTTCAGTTAGTCTTGGTTCGAGTCCAGGTAGGCCAGCTCGCAGAGCTCATCTGCAAAGCCCCCGTTGTGTAGCGGCCTAGCACGCTGCCCTCTCACGGCAGTAGCGCCGGTTCGAATCCGGTCGGGGGTACGGATCCGCGAGGATCAAGGCCCCCGTTGTGTAGCGGCCTAGCACGCCGCCCTCTCAAGGCGGTAGCGCCGGTTCGAATCCGGTCGGGGGTACTGACTGGTCTAAACCACATTGGTCTATGGTGTAATTGGCAGCACGACTGATTCTGGTTCAGTTAGTCTTGGTTCGAGTCCAGGTAGACCAGCTCGGGCCTGCGGCGACGCAGAGTCCACGCCCCCGTTGTGTAGCGGCCTAGCACGCCGCCCTCTCAAGGCGGTAGCGCCGGTTCGAATCCGGTCGGGGGTACGTGAGCGATGGGCCTCCACTTCGGTGGGGGCCCATCGTCGTGTGATCAGTGCGTGCCGAACCTGCGGCGTGACTCCTCCGCCTCCGCCAGCCTGCGCAACGCGAGCAGCACCGGCTCGTAGAGCACGGTCAGCGCGACCGCCGCCTCCACCTGTTCGTCCGCCCCGCCGCCGTACTGCTCCACGAGATCCAGATCGTTGACGGCGAGCTGTTCCATGCCGCGGGCGTACGGCGCCAAGTCCTCGACGGCGCACGGATATCCGAGTCGTTCCAGCGCGGCGATCGCGTTCACCAGCATTCCGTACGCCGGTGGCGCCATGCCGGTCGTGGGGCCGTAGCTCCAGCCGAGCAGTTCCAGCAGGCGGTCGGCGCGCTGTCGGGCCGTTCCGGTCGCCGGGTCGTCGGGGTCGGCGGGCTTGCCGTGGGGGAGGGCCCAGACGGCGGTGCCGAGACGCTCGTTGTGATCCAGGGAGTCGTTGTCCAGCGCGGCGAGCACCTCGCGCGCGGAGGCCACCGAGACGCCGCCGACCTGGATCAGTGCCCGCACCAGGCGCAGCCGGCGCAGGTGCTCCTCGCCGTACTCGGCCTGGGTGGCGGTGATCCGGCGGCCCGGCGGCAGCAGTCCCTCGCGCAGATAGAACTTCACGGTGGCAGTGGCGACGCCGCTTCGCCTGCTCAGCTCCGACAGCCTCATGGCCGGGCGCCTCCCTTGCTCATTCCCCTTGCGTCCCGCGTTGGAGAGTGTCACTATCCAATCATGGATAGCGGCACTATCCAATCGCTGTCCTCAAGGGCTGTCTCAGGGGGAAGGTGGGTTTTCGTCATGGCTGACAAGCCGATCGCGGGGCGTATGACCGCGGACGCGCAGGGGGACGTCGTGGTGTTCCTGATCGGGATGCGCTTCAACCGGCTCTGGGCGGTGCGCAGTTGGCTGCCGGTGATGCGGGCGATGCCACGCATGCTGCGGGAGCTGTCGCGCGAGCGGGAGCGGGGCATGCTCGGTGCGCAGACACTGCTGGGGCCGCGGGTCCTGTACGTGGTGCAGTACTGGGAGTCGACCGAGAAGCTCCTCGCGTACGCCTCCGCCGCGGACCAGGAGCACCGGCCGGCGTGGGCCGCGTTCAACCGGCGGATACGTGAGGGGAAGGACAAGGTCGGCTTCTGGCACGAGACGTACGTCGTGCCGGCCGGCGGCTACGAGGCGGTGTACGTCAACATGCCCGCCTTCGGCCTCGGCAAGGCGACCGGCGTGGTGCCGGTCGGGCGACGCGGCGAGCGCGCCGCCGAGCGACTGCGGGCGGCCTGAGCGGGGGAGTGCCGCACGCGGCGCTTCCGGAGCGGTAACCGCTGAAGCATCGTTCGCCCCGGGGGCCGGCCGCGGCGTCGAGGCCGGCCCCCGGGGCGTCTTCCTGTGTTCCGTCCTGCCGCCCGCCGGGGAGCCTGCGGCCCGTCACGCTGAGCCGGTGCGGGGGAGGGGCCTGGGGCTTGACGCCTGCGGGGCCTGGTGCCTGCCGGGGGGCCTTGCCGGTCATGGGGCTGCGATCGCTGTCGCCTCTTGGCCCGAGCCCGCCCCGGACGATCGGCCCACGATAGCCGCCGGCGCTGGGGCCTACGGCGCCTGCCTGTGAGGCTCACGTGGAGTGCGAGGCCTGTGCGACACCTGTGGCTCCGTGGCGTGCGAGGCCTGTGCGACACCTGTGGCTCCGTGGCGTGCGAGGCCTGTGCGCACCTGTGGCTCCGTGGCCTGCGAGGCCCGTGCGACCTGGGGCCTCCTCGGCGTGTGAGGCCCCAGGTGACCTCTACTGCCCCGTGGCGTGTGAGGCCCTACGAGCTCTCTGGCCCCTGAACCCGTGACCGGTGTGGCCTGTGACCGTCCCTGGCCCGTGACCTGGGTGGCTCGTGTGACGCATGGCGCCGGGTGGGGCTTGTGTTGGTGAGTCTGCGAGGGGGGAGGGGGCCTGGGGCGCTCCGTCAGCCGGTGCGGCGCAGTGCCTCGGAGAGGCGGGCCGCGGAGTCGATGACCGCCTGGGCGTGCATCCGGCCCGGGTGGCGGCTCAGCCGCTCGATGGGTCCGGAGACGGACACGGCGGCGACCACGCGGTTGGACGGACCCCGCACGGGCGCGGAGACGGAGGCGACCCCCGGCTCCCGCTCGCCGATGGACTGGGCCCAGCCCCGGCGCCGCACGCCGGACAGTGCCGTCGCCGTGAAGCGTGCACCCTGCAGCCCCCGGTGCAGCCGCTCCGGCTCCTCCCAGGCCATGAGGATCTGCGCGGACGACCCCGCCTTCATCGTGAGCGTCGAACCGACCGGGACGGTGTCCCGAAGTCCGGACAGGCGTTCCGCGGCGGCGACGCAGATACGCATGTCGCCCTGGCGGCGGTAGAGCTGCGCGCTCTCGCCGGTGATGTCACGGAGGTGCGTGAGCACCGGCCCCGCGGTGGCCAGGAGACGGTCCTCACCCGCGGCCGCGGCCAGCTCGGCCAGGCGCGGTCCGAGAATGAAACGGCCCTGCATGTCGCGCGCCACCATGCGGTGGTGTTCCAAAGCCACGGCCAGGCGGTGAGCCGTGGGTCGTGCCAGTCCGGTGGCCGCGACCAGACCCGCGAGGGTGGCCGGACCGGACTCCAGAGCGCTCAGGACGAGTGCCGCCTTGTCCAGAACGCCGACGCCGCTACTGTTGTCCATGAAACGATACTTGCGTCTCACTCTGTGAAACGCAAGTTCAATTTCCGGTGGAACGCGCCACCCTTGATGTCACGAAGTCACAGCGGCCCGGTGGATGAAAGGGCCTCGCGGCGGATGCGCGGAAACCGCGCCTCGACCGCCGCTCCTCAAGATCTCTAGTTGGGTCGGCACACCATATGTGCCGTCCGGAGGGAAAGCGATGGGTAGGACACTCGCGGAGAAGGTCTGGGACGACCACGTCGTCCGGCGCGCCGAGGGCGAGCCCGACCTCCTCTACATCGATCTGCACCTGCTGCACGAGGTGACCAGCCCGCAGGCCTTCGACGGCCTCCGCAAGGGCGGCCGGAAGGTGCGGCGGCTCGACCTGACCATCGCGACCGAGGACCACAACACCCCCACCCTCGACATCGACAAGCCCATCGCCGACCCGGTCTCCCGCGCCCAGCTGGAGACGCTGCGCAAGAACTGCGCCGACTTCGGGGTGCGCCTGCACCCGCTCGGCGACGTGGAGCAGGGCGTCGTCCACGTGGTGGGCCCGCAGCTGGGCCTGACCCAGCCCGGCACCACCGTGGTCTGCGGTGACTCGCACACCTCCACGCACGGCGCCTTCGGCGCGCTGGCGTTCGGCATCGGCACCTCGCAGGTCGAGCACGTGCTGGCCACCCAGACACTGCCCATGGCCCGCCCGAAGACCATGGCGATCACGGTGAACGGCGAGCTGCCCGAGGGCGTCACCGCCAAGGACCTGATCCTGGCGATCATCGCCAGGATCGGCACCGGCGGCGGCCAGGGCTACGTCCTGGAGTACCGGGGCGAGGCCATCGAGAAGCTCTCGATGGAGGCCCGGATGACCATCTGCAACATGTCGATCGAGGCCGGCGCCCGCGCGGGCATGATCGCCCCTGACGAGACCACGTTCGCCTACCTCGAAGGCCGCCCGCACGCCCCCGAGGGCGCCGACTGGGACGCCGCGGTCGCGTACTGGAAGACCCTGAGGACCGACGACGACGCCGAGTTCGACGCCGAGGTGGTCATCGACGCCACCGCGCTGTCGCCGTTCGTCACCTGGGGCACCAACCCGGGCCAGGGCGCGCCGCTTTCGGCGTCCGTCCCCGACCCGGCTTCGTACGAAGACGCTTCGGAGCGCTTCGCCGCCGAAAAGGCCCTGGAGTACATGGGGTTGGAGGCCGGGCAGCCGCTGCGGTCCATCAAGGTGGACACCGTCTTCGTAGGCTCCTGCACCAACGGCCGCATCGAGGACCTGCGCGCCGCGGCGGACCTGCTGCGGGGCCGCAAAGTCGCCGACGGCGTACGGATGCTGGTCGTGCCGGGCTCCGCACGGGTCGGTCTGCAGGCCGTCTCCGAGGGTCTGGACGTCCTCTTCAAGGAGGCCGGCGCCGAGTGGCGGCACGCCGGCTGCTCCATGTGTCTGGGCATGAACCCCGACCAGCTGGCCCCCGGCGAGCGCTCGGCGTCCACCTCCAACCGCAACTTCGAGGGCAGGCAGGGCAAGGGCGGCCGTACGCACCTGGTGTCGCCGCAGGTCGCAGCCGCCACGGCGGTCCTGGGGCACCTGGCCTCCCCCGCCGACCTCGCCCACGTCGAGACCCGTACGCCCGCTGGAGTCTGAGGATCATGGAAGCTTTCACCACGCACACCGGCCGGGCCGTCCCGCTGCGCCGCAGCAACGTCGACACCGACCAGATCATCCCCGCCCACTGGCTCAAGAAGGTCACCCGGGACGGGTTCGAGGACGGATTGTTCGAGGCCTGGCGCAAGGACCCGGAGTTCGTGCTCAACCGGCCCGAGCGCCAGGGCGCGACCGTGCTGGTCGCCGGCCCCGACTTCGGTACCGGCTCCTCCCGTGAGCACGCCGTCTGGGCGCTGCAGAACTACGGCTTCAAGGCCGTGATCTCCTCCCGCTTCGCCGACATCTTCCGCGGCAACTCGCTGAAGAACGGCCTGCTCACGGTCGTGCTGGAGCAGAAGGTCGTGGACGCGCTGTGGGAGCTCACCGAGCGCGACCCCGAGGCCGAGGTGACCGTCGACCTGGTCGGGCGCGAGGTGCGCGCCGAGGGCGTCACCGCCTCCTTCGAGCTGGACGAGAACTCCCGCTGGCGGCTGCTGAACGGGCTGGACGACATCTCGATCACGCTGCAGAACGAGGGCGACATCGCCACCTACGAGGCCGTGCGGCCCGCCTACAAGCCGCGCACGCTGAAGGTCTGAACCTTCGACCCCGGCGGTCGACTTTCGGCCACCCCCACACCCGGCTGTACCCCCGATCGGCCCGATCGGGGGTACAGCCTTTTTTCGCACCCGGATGGCCGCACCCCGCACTTCCTGTTCCTTCAACTGGCCACGTTATGACGGTTGTTGTTGGGGTACGCGGGACTTGACAACGCGGCGTCGGCGGCGTGCCGGAGGGCCGTTCGCGGCGCCAGTTGCCCCCCGGGCAGGCGACAACTCGCCCCAGATGGCACAATCTGTGCATGGAACGCGACGGCCAACTCGAGCTCTATGCGGCGGTCGCGGACCAACTCAAGGAAGCGCACGCAAGAGTGCGCGCACTGCAAGTCCCGGAGGGCGTACGGATGGCGCTGACCCGGAAGCTGCTGGTCATCACGGCCGCGGCCAAGCACGACCTCACCGACGCGACAAAGCGTCTGGAGCGGTTCATCGCCGACCTCGACGCCGGGCGATTGCCCGAAGAGGAAGGCTGAATCACGTCAGAGGCAGCCGAGTCGGTTGCGGCACAAGGGTGATTAGCCCGTTTCGTGTTTGATTTGCGGTATATATCTGCCTAACGTGCGAAAAAGCTTGAACACTTTCGTTCTGGCGATGTCTCCGAAGGGGAAGACGTGAACAAGGCGCAGCTCGTAGAAGCGATTGCCGACAAGATGGGCGGCCGTCAGCAGGCCGCCGAAGCTGTCGACCACGTACTGGACGCCATCGTCCGCGCCGTCGTCGCAGGTGAGCGGGTGTCGGTCACCGGTTTCGGCTCGTTCGAGAAGGTCGACCGTCCGGCTCGCTACGCCCGCAATCCCCAGACGGGCGAGCGGGTTCGGGTCAAGAAGACCTCGGTGCCGCGCTTCCGCGCCGGCCAGGGCTTCAAGGACCTGGTGAGCGGCTCGAAGAAGCTCCCGCGCGGCGGAGAGGTCTCCGTCAAGAAGGCGCCCAAGGGCAGCCTGACCGGCGGCGCCACGGCCACGGTCAAGAAGGCCGCGGCGAAGAAGACCACGAAGGCGGCCGCGAAGAAGGCCACCACGGCCAAGAAGGCGACGGCCAAGAAGACCACGGCCGCCGCGAAGAAGACCACGGCGGCCGCGAAGAAGACGACCGCCAAGAAGACCTCGGCGACCGCCAAGACCACCGCCGCGAAGAAGACGACCGCCAAGAAGGCGACCGCCAAGAAGGCCCCGGCGAAGAAGGCGACGGCCAAGAAGGCCCCGGCCAAGAAGACGTCGGCACGCAAGACCACCGCCAAGAAGGCCACCGCCCGCAAGTAGACGAGGGCGCAGGGTACTCACGCGCCGGGCCGGACTCCGTCGGGGAGCCCGGCCCGCGGCATGTTCAGGGGCAGGTCAGAGGGTCTGCAGCGTCACCAGCGTGATCCGCGGACTCTCCTTCGGACCCTCCACCTCGATCCGGACCCGCTGCCCGGGCCGCAGCAGCCGCAGCCCGCCCGCGTCGAACGCGGCGGCGTCGAAGGGCACCGGAGTCCCGTCGTCCAGCAGAACCTGCCCGCTGCGCGTCCCGGCGTCGTACGTGTAAGCGGTGGCGTGCATGACGGCAGCCTACTGCCCGGAGATCAGCAGTTGCGCGGTCGCGGCGGCCGTGCGCGGGCCCACCCCGAGCGCCAGTGCCGCGCGCAGGTCGTCGGCGGTGTCCACGTCCTGCCGCACCGAATCCACGCCCGCCAGACCGAGTTCCACCGCCCCGCCGCCGCGATGGCGGGCCCGTGAATCCGTACCGAATGCCGGAAGCAATTCCCGGCCCGGCGTCGCCGCCAGCAGGGTCGTACCGATTGCCGCCGCATCCGCGAGAAAAGCCCGGGGGAATTCCGCGGCCGCGTCCAGGACCTGGGCCAATTCCGTCGGGCGCAGCGCGGGAAGATCGGCGTTCAGGGCCGCGACCGGGCTTATGGGGCACCGGGCCCGCACGGCCGCCGCCCCGTGCGCCAGGGCCGCGTTCAGCCCGCCTCCCGGTTCGTCGGAGACGATGCGGGCACCCAGTGCGGCCAGCTCCCGCCCGGCCAGGGCGTCGTCCGTGACAACTGCCACATCGCGCACCGCCGGGCTGGCCAGCGCGGCGGCCACCGTGTCCTGGGCGAAGGCGAGGGCGAGGCCCGGGCGCAACGCGTCGGCGGCCGCGTCCGCGAGCCTGCTCTTGGCCCGCGCCAAAGACTTCACGGGTATCACCAAGGTCCACAGCACCGGCGTTCGTCCCTCTCTTGTCGCGGTCATTGTCACCCGGCCCTCCCGGTGGGCGCAGGGTCGGGGCGTACGGTGTTCTCGACAGACCGACGGCCTGGAGCGACACTTGTCCGGCCCCCAGGCCACAGAAGGAAGGTGTCCGTGTGCCCCGCCGCAGAATCGGCTTCTGGTACCGCCTCGCAGCGGTGATCTGTAAACCGCCGCTGGTGGTTCTGCTCAAGCGGGACTGGCGCGGAATGGAGCACATTCCGGCCGCGGGTGGCTTTATCACCGTGGTGAACCACAATTCGCACGTCGACCCCTTCGCGTACGCGCACTTTCAGTACAACACCGGACGGGTTCCGCGATTCCTGGCGAAGAGCGGCCTTTTCAAGAAGGGATTCGTCGGCACCATGATGCGTGGCACCGGCCAGATCCCCGTCTACCGGGAGAGCACGGATGCGCTCAGTGCCTTCCGGGCCGCCATCGACGCCGTGGAGCGCGGCGAATGCGTCGCCTTCTATCCCGAGGGCACCATCACCCGGGACCCGGACGGCTGGCCCATGACCGGCAAGACCGGTGCCGCGCGCGTCGCGCTGAAGACCAGGTGCCCGGTCATCCCGGTCGCCCAGTGGGGCGCCAACGAACTGCTCCCGCCGTACGCCAAGAAGCCCAACCTCCTCCCGCGCAAGACCCACCAGGTGCTGGCGGGCCCTCCGGTGGACCTCTCTCGTTTCTACGGCAAGGAGATGACCGCGGACGTCCTCAAGGAGGCCACCGAGGTCATCATGGCCGCGATCACCGGCCACCTGGAGGAGATCCGCGGCGAGCGGGCCCCCGAGTCGCCGTACGACCCGAGGAGCGAGCGCGTCGAGCAGCGGCGCCGGACCGAGGCGCAGAAGCTCGGCCGGGCGGCCGTCGTCGAGACGGGCGGAGTCGCGCTCGGGCGGCCGATCCGGGAGAACGCCGGCGAGGCCGGACGTGAAGCGGCTGGTCAGACGGGTCGGGAAGCGGCCGGGCAGGCCGGTGGCGAGGAGGGGCAGGGCACGTGAGCAAGCCGGTCAAGGCGGCGGTCTTCGCCGCCGGTTCGTGGGGTACGGCGTTCGGGATGGTGCTCGCCGACGCGGGGTGCGAGGTCACCCTGTGGGCACGCCGGGCGGAGGTCGCCGAGGCCATCAACTCCGGCCGGACCAACCCGGACTACCTCCCGGGCTTCGAACTCCCCGGGAACCTGCGCGCCACCACCGACCCCGCCGAGGCGGCCTCCGGAGCCGACTTCACGGTGCTGTCCATCCCTTCCCAGACGCTGCGCGGCAACCTCGCCGCCTGGGCGCCGCTGCTCGCCCCCGACACCGTCCTCGTCTCCCTGATGAAGGGCGTCGAACTCGGTTCCGCCATGCGGATGAGCGAGGTCGTCATGGACGTCGCGGACGTGCCCGCCGAGCGGGTCGCCGTGGTCACCGGGCCCAACCTCGCGCGCGAGATCGCCGCCCGGATGCCGGCCGCCTCCGTGGTCGCCTGCACCGACGAGGCCGTCGCCCAGCGGCTCCAGGCCGCCTGCCACACGCCGTACTTCCGCCCGTACACCAACACCGACGTCGTCGGCTGTGAACTCGGCGGCGCGGTCAAGAACGTCATCGGCCTCGCCGTCGGGATCGCGGACGGCATGGGGCTCGGCGACAACGCCAAGGGCTCGCTGATCACCCGCGGCCTCGCGGAGACGACCCGGCTGGGCCTGGCCATGGGCGCGGACCCGCTGACCTTCTCCGGCCTCGCGGGCCTCGGCGACCTGGTCGCCACCTGCTCCTCGCCGCTCTCGCGCAACCACACCTTCGGCACCAACCTCGGCCGGGGCATGACCCTGGAGGAGACCATCGCGGTCACCCGGCAGACCGCCGAGGGCGTCAAGTCCTGCGAGTCGGTGCTGGATCTGGCGCGACGGCACGGCGTCGACATGCCCATCACCGAGACGGTGGTCGGAATCGTGCACGAGGGCAAGCCTCCGGTGGTCGCCCTCAAGGAGCTGATGTCGCGCAGCGCGAAGGCCGAACGACGCTGAGCGACGCGGGCGTACGGACGCTGTGTCCGGCCCCTACCACCGGGTACTCTCAACGCGATATGAGCACCGAGAACCTCCCCCAGAGCCCCGAGCAGCCGTCTCGCAAGCCGCGTGTGGCCGTCGTGTTCGGCGGGCGCAGCTCCGAACACGGGATCTCCGTGGTCACCGCCGGCGCCGTACTGCGGGCCGTCGACCGGACCAAGTACGAGGTCCTGCCGATCGGCATCACCCAGGACGGCCGGTGGGCGCTCACCGCCGACGAGCCGGAGCGGATGGCGATCAGCGACCGCCGTACGCCGACCGTCGAGGACCTCGCCGACTCGGGCGAGGGCGCCGTCGTGCTCCCCGTCGACCCGGCCAACCGCGAAGTCGTCTACAGCGAGCCGGGGTCCGTGCCCAAGGCCCTGGGCGAGGTCGACGTGGTCTTCCCGGTGCTGCACGGCCCGTACGGCGAGGACGGCACCCTGCAGGGCCTCCTGGAGCTCTCCGGTGTCCCCTACGTCGGTTCCGGAGTGCTCTCCTCCGCCGTCGGTCAGGACAAGGAGTACATGAAGCGGGTGTTCACCTCGTTCGGGCTCCGGGTGGGCCCGTACCTGGTGGTCAGGCCCCGTGAGTGGCGCACCGACCAGGCCGGGGCGCGGCGCCGGATCGCCGAGTTCGCCGGCGAGCACGGCTGGCCGCTGTTCGTGAAGCCCGCGCGCGCGGGGTCCTCGATCGGCATCACCAAGGTCGAGTCCTTCGACGGCCTCGACGAGGCGATCGCCGAGGCCCAACGCCACGACCCGAAGATCATCGTCGAGGCGGCGCTGCGCGGCCGCGAGATCGAGTGCGGCGTCCTGGAGTTCGAGGACGGCCCCCGGGCCTCCGTCCCCGCGGAGATCCCGCCGCCGGACACGCACGCGTACTACGACTTCGAGGCGAAGTACATCGACTCCACCCCCGGCCTCGTCCCGGCCCCCCTCACCGACGAGGAGACGGCCGAGGTGCAGAGGCTTGCCGTGGACGCCTTCGAGGCCGCCTCGTGCGAGGGCCTGGTCCGCGCGGACTTCTTCCTCACCGAGGACGGCGAGTTCGTGATCAACGAGATCAACACGATGCCCGGCTTCACGCCGATCTCGATGTACCCGCAGATGTGGCAGGCGAGCGGGGTGACCTACGCGGAGCTGGTGGACCGCCTGATCCAGGCGGCCCTGGACCGCTCGACGGGCCTGCGCTGACCCGTCCCCGTGGGGCGTGGCGCCGTCAGTCGGCGATTCCCTCGGGGATCGCCGACTTCACCGCCGGGGCCAGGTCGACCAGGACCCCCGCGCTGTCCTGCCCCTCGGGCACGCTCACCTCGACGTACGCCGTGCGGTTCGCGCTGGTGAACCGGTAGCCCCCGGCGCTTTCCTCCTGCAGCCAGTCGACGCCGTTCACACCCCCCGCCACGGCGTCGGGATCCCCGCCCTCGGCCACCTTCGGGTCGATCATCTTCGGCGGCCGGACGACCCCGCAGCGCAGTATGATCACCGGGCTTCCCCAGCCCGCGGTGAGCACCGAACGGGGCTCGGGGTCGTTCCGGCTCAGACCGTCCACCGTGCGGGGCAGCGCCTTGTCCAGGTTCTGGCACAGCTTCGTGACCGCCGGAGAGGGGCTGGGAACCGCGACGCCCGCACTGTCGTCTGCTGAGGAGCAGCCCACGACAGTGATCAGCAACGCGGACGCGGGCAGACCGATGAGCCGGTGACGAAAGGACTTCACCGGCCAAGGGTAGACGGGGACTAGAGATGGACGACCGGGCAGGTCAGGGTGCGGGTGATGCCGTCCACTTGCTGGACCTTGGCGACCACCATGCGGCCCAGGTCGTCGACGGTGTCGGCCTGGGCGCGGACGATGACGTCATACGGTCCCGTCACGTCCTCGGCCTGGATCACCCCCGGGATCTTGCTGATCATGTCGGCGACGGTCGACGCCTTGCCGACCTCCGTCTGGATCAGGATGTACGCCTGTACCACGGAACCTCCAGGGCGGCCACGAGGATCATGTGGGGAAAAGGAACGCCACGGTATCGCGTCCCCGCTCGCCGCGGGGAGACCTACGGTGTCCGGGCCCTGCGTGCCGGGGTGCGGACACGACGGAAGTTGACGAACGGGTGGGCCGGACAAGCGGCCATGGGGGGCCGGTCGGCGGTCGGTACGACCGTATCGAGGACACTGATGGCCCGCGACCGGGCACGCACAGGGACAGAAGGGGCGTAAGGGAAATGAAGGGGACTGTTGGTGAGCTCGGGGAGTTCGGGCTCATCAGGGAGCTCACCTCCCGCCTCACCACCACCCCGGCGGTGCGCGTCGGGCCGGGGGACGACGCCGCGGTGGTCGCCGCGCCCGACCGCCGGGTCGTGGCCAGCACCGACATCCTGCTGGAGGGACGGCACTTCCGCCGGGACTGGTCCACGGCGTACGACGTCGGGCGCAAGGCGGCGGCGCAGAACCTCGCCGACATCGCCGCCATGGGTGCCGTGCCGACCGCGCTGCTGCTGGGCCTCGTCGTGCCGGCCGAACTCCCGGTCACCTGGCCGACCGAGCTGATGGACGGGCTGCGCGACGAGTGCCAGGTCGCGGGCGCTTCCGTGGTCGGCGGCGACGTGGTGCGCGGGGACACCATCACGGTGTCGATCACCGCGCTCGGCGATCTGCGCAACCAGGAACCCGTGACGCGGGCCGGCGCGCAGCCCGGCGACCTGGTCGCGGTGACCGGCTGGCTGGGCTGGTCGGCGGCCGGATACGCGGTGCTCTCGCGCGGTTTCCGCTCGCCGCGTGCCTTCGTCGAGGCGCATCGGCGCCCGGAGCCGCCGTACCACGCGGGTCCGGCGGCGGCAGGGCTCGGCGCGACGGCGATGTGCGACGTCAGCGACGGGCTGATCGCCGACCTCGGGCACATCGCGGAGGCGAGCAAGGTCCGGATCGACGTGCGCTCCGGCGCGATCGACATCCCCTCGCAGATGCACGACATCGGTCAGGCGGTGGGCGTGGACCCGCTCCAGTGGGTGCTGACCGGGGGAGAGGACCACGCGATCGTGGCGACCTTCCCGCCGGACGTGAAGCTGCCCGCCCGCTGGAAGGTGATCGGCGAGGTGCTCAACCCGTCCGCGCTGCCGCAGGTGACCGTCGACGGGGCACCCTGGACCTCCAAGGGCGGTTGGGACCACTTCGGAGGGATCGAGTCATGAGCGCACCACCCAGGGTGCTGACCGTCGCCGGATCCGACTCCGGTGGCGGCGCCGGCATCCAGGCCGACCTGAAGACCATGCTCGCGCTCGGTGTGCACGGCATGAGCGTGATCACGGCGGTGACGGCGCAGAACAGCCTCGGCGTGCAGGGCGCCTGGGAACTGCCCGTGGAGGCCGTGCGGGCCCAGTACCGCAGCGTCGTCGACGACATCGGCGTCCAGGCCGTGAAGACCGGGATGCTGGCCTCGGCGGAACTCGTCGAGGCGGTGGCCGAGTTGATCACCGGTACGGACGCGCCGGCCGTCGTCGACCCGGTGGGCGTCTCCAAGCACGGCGACCCGCTGCTGGCGGCCTCCGCGCTGGACTCGGTACGGACCAAGCTGCTGCCGGCCGCGACCGTGGTCACGCCGAACCTCGACGAGGTGACGCAACTGACCGGGCTGCGGGTGGAGTCCGAGGCCGGGATGCGTGAGGCGGCGGCGGCCGTCCTCGCGTACGGACCGCGGTGGGTCGTGATCAAGGGCGGTCATCTGCGGGGAGAGGCGGTGGACCTGCTCTCCGACGGCTCCGAGGAGCTCTGGCTGCGTGCCCCCCGTCACGACAACCGGCACACCCACGGCACGGGCTGCACGCTGGCGTCGGCCATCGCGTCCGGGCTGGCGCGCGGGCTGAGCGTGCCGGAAGCGGTACGCGCGGCGAAGGAGTACGTCACCGGGGCGATCGCGGCCGGCTTCGCGCTCGGCGGCGGGATCGGGCCGGTGGATCATGGCTGGCGGTTCCGGGACTGACGGAAGCGGGCACAGCAAGAAGCCGGTCCACCTGAGGTGGACCGGCTTGATGCAGCGAACCAGCAGTGGCCGCGCGCGTCAGGGGTCCCCCCTGCTCGAGCGAAGCCCAGAGCTCGGGGGAGGTGCGTCAGCGCGAGACCTTGCCGGCCTTGATGCACGAGGTGCAAGCGTTCACGCGCTTCGGCGTCCCACCCACCACGGTACGCACACGCTGGATGTTCGGGTTCCAGCGACGGGGCGTACGGCGGTGCGAGTGCGAGATGTTGTTGCCGAAGCCCGGCCCCTTGCCGCAGACGTCGCAGTTGGCAGCCACGGGTCACTCCAAAGACTTCAGATGCACTTACGGTTGATCCCGGCATGCCGGGACCGAAATCGTAGGCTCTTGCGAGCCGTCTGAGATCTGAGTGGCGCTGCCAGGGGAATGGCCCGATCAGGATCGGGCAACCGGAGCAGCATACAACGGCTGCGTCCGTACAACGAAATTACCATGGCTGCTCAGGGGCCCGCCCCGCCCTCTTCCGGCGGTCACGGGCCCCAGGGCTACGCTGCGTCCCACGTCCAGCAGTCAGACTCCGCGTCTGCGACATGATCGGCCGGGCAGGTCCAAGGAGGCGCAGGTGCCGCAGACGTTCCTCGATGCCCTCGCGGTGCGCACCTGGTGCGGACTCGCGCTGGAGGCGCTCGGACGCGCGCGGGAGGAGATCGACGCGATCAACGTGTACCCGGTCGCGGACGGGGACACCGGCACCAATCTGTACCTGACCGTCGAGTCCGCGGTGGCCGCCGTCGAGGCGGTGTTCGCCGCCCACGAGGTCGACGCGGCCGGCCCCGACCGGCCCTCGCTGGCGGAGGCCGCCCAGGCCATGGCCCACGGTGCGCTGATCGGCGCCCGGGGCAACTCCGGGACCATCGTCGCCCAACTGCTGCGCGGCATGGCGCAGGTGCTCGCCGCCGGCAGTGACGACGCCCACACCGACGGGGAGGGCCTGCGGCTCGCGCTGCGCCACGCGGCCGACGCTGCCCGCCAGGCCGTGGCCCACCCCGTGGAGGGCACGGTCCTGTCGGTCGCCTCCGCCGCCGCCGACGCGGCCGGGGGAGTGCAGGGCGACTGCGGTGCGGTCGCGCGGGCCGCCTACGAAGGGGCCAGGACGGCCCTGGCGGCCACCCCGGGGCAGCTGGCCGTGCTGGAGCGCGCCGGGGTGGTGGACGCCGGCGGGCGGGGGCTCGTCGCGATGCTGGCGGCGCTGGTGGAGACGCTCACCGGGGAGGTGCAGGGGGCGGTCGCGGTGGCGGCCGGGGCGTGGCGCACGCGCGTGCGCACGCCCGACGACGAGAGCACGGGCGCCGGGACGGAGTGCGCGGACGCCGCCGAGGAGGACGGCCCGGCGTACGAGGTGATCTATCTCCTGGAGGCCGGCGATCTCGCCGTGGCGCGTCTGAAGGAGCGGCTCGACGCCCTCGGCGACTCGCTCGTGGTGGTCGGCGGCGACGGGCTGTGGAACGTCCATGTGCATGTGGACGACGCCGGCGCGGCGGTGGAGGCGGGCGTCGAGGCGGGGCGGCCGTACCGGATCAGGATCACGCACTTCGGCGCGGACGACGTGCACACCGTACGAGGCGAGGGGCGCCCCAGGGAGCGCGTCCAGCGGGCCGTGGTGGCCGTCGTGCCGGGGGAGGGGCTGGCCGGGCTGTACGCCGAGGCCGGCGCCACGACCGTGCTGGCGCGCCCCGGAGAGCCCCCCGTGAGCGGCGAACTGGTCGAGGCCCTGCGGCGGGCCCACGCGCGCGAGGTCGTGCTGCTGCCCAACGATCCTGAGCTCCGCCACACCGCCGCGGCGGCGGCCGAGCAGGTCCGCGCCGAGGGCATCCGCGTCTCCATGATCCCCACCCGGTCCGCGGTCCAGGGCATCGCGGCGCTCGCGGTGCACGAACCGGAGCGCCGCTTCGACGAGGACGTGGTGTCCATGACCTCCGCGGCCGGCGCCACCCGGTACGGCGAGGTCGCCGTCGCGGAACGCCAGGCCTGGACCATGGCCGGCATCTGCCAGGCCGGTGACGTCCTCGGGCTCATCGACGGGGACGTCGCCATGATCGGGACGGACGTCACGGGCGTCGCCGCCACCGTGCTGGACCGGATGCTCGCCGCGGGCGGCGAACTGGTGACGCTGGTGCTCGGCGACGAGGCCCCGGAGTCCGTCGCCGAGCACCTGGAGGGCCGGGTGCGGGAGGCCTATCTGGCCGTCGACACGGTGGTGTACCGGGGCGGGCGGCAGGGCGCGCTGCTGCTGATCGGGGTGGAGTAGCGGGAGGGAGCAGGGGGGTGGAGCAGAGGGGCGGAGTAGAGGCGAAGTGCACGGGGGCGGCGGAGCAGAGCGGCCGACCCGGTTCCGGTCAGTCCTCCTTCAGCCCCTCCAGCCCCTCCGGTCCCTCCTGCCCCTCGCGCACGACGCGCAGCATCTGCTCCGCCTCGGCCCGCCGCTCCCGGGCGCTCTCGTCGTCCTCGTCGGCGTCGGCGTACTCCTCCAGCACCCCACGCGCGCGTGCGGCCGCCTCGGTGCCACGGCCCAGGTCGGCCGCCAGCCAGCCCGCGGCGAGTTCGGCGCCGGTGCGGGCGTGCCGGGCGTCGGCGCCGAGCGAGGCGAACACGGAGACGGCCTCCTCCACCTCCGTCAGGGCCTCCTCGAACATGGCCCGGATCGAGCCGTCCTCGGCGTCCTCGGCCGACGAGCGGGCGAGCAGGTCACCGAACTGACGGTGGGTGTGCCCGAGTTCGGCGGTGAGGCGCTGGCGGGACTCCTCGTCGGCGGCGGTGCTCAGGGCGCTGACACACTCGTGGACGCCGGCCGCCATCAACTCCCGCGCGGTCTCCGTGCCGTCGTCCGTGCGCAGCGCGAGCCACGCGCGGGCGCGCAGGGCGCGGACGAGGCCGTGGACGTTGCCCAGGGAGCGCCACAGCTCACCCGCGCGCGCGTAGGCCTGGTCCGCCTCGGCCGGCATCCCGGCGTGCCCCAGGGACTCTGCGGCGAGGTGCGCCAGGGTGGCGTGGTCGTGCTGCTCGGGCCAGTGCCGGGCGATCTCGGCGGCCTGCAGACGCCGCTCGGCCGCCGCCCGGTGCTCGCCGAGCTCGCTCAGACAGTCGCCGAGCCACCACTGCGTCTGCACGATCGCGCCGTCACCGTGCGTCTCGGCGCTCAGGTCGGGCAGCGCCGACTCCAGCACCTCCGCGGCCTCCGCCCACCGGCCCTGGCGCAGCAGGAAACCGCCGAGCAGGTGCCGGGCCCAGACGCCGAAGGTCGGGCCCTCGCCCGCCTCGTCGGCCCAGTGCGCCGCGTCCAGGGCGTGCTCCGCCGCCTCCTCCGACTCCCCACGGCCGCCGAGGACCTCGGCCAGCTGAAGGTGCAGCTGGGCCCGTCCGGTGGCCTCCAGATGCGGCCCGCCGTGCTCCAGGGCCGCCCGCAGCGCCCGCTCGGCCTCCGTGGTGTCCCCGAGGTGCTGGGCGAGACCGGCCAGCCGCGCCTCGTACTCCACCGCGAACCACGGCAGCCCCGCCTCCACGTACGCCGTCGCGGCCCGCCCGAACAGCACGGCGGCCTTCTCGACCTCCCCGTGGTGGACGGCCAGCTCGGCGAGCATCGCCCGCGCCTCGGCCGCCCGCGAGGCCAGCCTCACGTCGTCCCCGCTGTGGCCCTCGACGAGCGCGAGCACCTCCCGGACGGCCGCCTCGGCCTCCGCCAGGACGGTGTCCTGGGAGGTGCCGCCACCGGCCGCGTCGTCGCCCTCGTGCACCCGCCGCATCAGGATCCGCGCCCGGCCCATCAGGACGGACGCGGTCTGCCGTACGCCGGTGCCGTCCTCGGCGTACAGCGCGAGGACCTCGTCGTAGGGCTCGGCGACCGCCTCGACGGCCTCGTCGACGCGACCGGCGAGCGCGCGGACGTACGCCGCACGCGCGCGTGCGGCCAGGGCCTCGCCCGGATCGCCGGCCGCCGCGTACAGCTCGGCCGCCTGCTCGAAGAGCTCGGCCCCCGCCGGACCCAGGTCCATCGCCTCGTGGTCGGCGATCTCCGCCCGGTCTCGGGCGTCCAGTTCGGCGCCCTCGGCGGCCCGCGCGACGGCCGCCCAGGCCTCGACGGCGTTCGGCCGCAAGGTGTCCGACAGACGTCGCGCCTCGGCCAGCAGCGCGGCCAGATCGGGCTCCGGTCCGCTCGCGGCGGACGGGGACTGGGCGGGCGCCGTGGTGACCGGACGCGAGGTGTACCCGAGCCGGTCCGAGCGCACTCCCAGAGCGAGCCGCTCGACGATCGGACGCTGCTCCATGCGCTCGCGAACCCGCTCGCTCACGTGGGCCGTGCCGTTGCGGGCGTCGAAGCGCGCCGCCAGCGCGAGGGCCTCCCCGCGCGCGTGGACGGCCAGTTCCCGCGCGGTCCACGACCGGTCCGCGGGGCCCGGCACACCCTGGTCGCCGAGGCCCAGCGCGGTCAGCCGGTCCATGATCAGGGCGACCACGCTCATGAAGTCCATCCGGCTGCGCGGCTGCCCGGTGTCCGTGAAGTACGCCGGCCGCTCCGCCAGCAGCTCCAGGCCGCGCGCCTCGTTGCCGGTGAGCGCGCAGAACTCGACGTGGTCCGCGTACGCGCCGCGCATGCTCTCCATGGCCCGCACGAGCCGGAAGCCCCGCAGATGGTTCGCGCGCGCCTCGTCGAGGCGGCCCAGCCGCAGCAGCGGACCCAGGGATGACGCCAGGACGGTGTGCGGCTCGTGGGCGCACGCGAACTCGCCGTCCAGGACCGGCGCCCACAGCCGAAGGGCCTCGGCGTCCCGGCCGCGTTCCACCTGCCACCAGCCCTGCCCGTGCAGCTCGCACGCGTGGCAGTCGGCCATGCCGTCCCGGTCCGCCGCCAGCCACGCCGCGTACGCCCGCTCCGCGCGCTCCACGTCACCGACGTGCGCGGCCACGCTGAACTCGGCGCTGCGCACCGCCCGTTCGGAGTGCCCCGCGAGGCGGTAGCGGTGCTCCATCTCGCCGAGCCACTTCTCGACGGACGCCAGCGGCACGTGCGGCTGGTCGAGCATCCCGGCCGACATCCACTTGAAGACCCAGTGCAGCGAGAGGGTCTCGTACTCGTCGAAGTCCTCGGGGTGTTCGTCCCACATGCGCAGCAGGCGCGCGAAGGGGACGAACATCTTGTCCTTCTCGGAGCTGTAGTTGTAGACCTTCAGCTGATGTCCGAGCGCCTCGATCACGGCGAGCGGCACGTTCAGCCGCTCGGCCTGGGCGAGCAGCTGCTCGGCGCGCGCGTTGCGCGCGGGTCCCTCGGGCTGCTCGGAGTTCTCCGCCATCGCCCGGCGCAGCGCGTCGAAGTCCGTGATCTCACTCATCGGTGACCGTCCCCCGGGGAGTCGGAGTCGCTGTGGGTGGCCCATTCCAGCAGGCCGATGAACGCCCGGTTGAGCAGGGCGGAGTCGGCGGGCCGCAGCGGACGCTGCGCCATCAGCAGGGCCTGGCCGTACAGCGACTCCGTGGCGGTGCCGACGAGTTCCGGATCGTTCACCGAACTGATCCTGCGGATCAGCGGGTTGAGGTGGTTCAGCACCAGCCGCGCGCGGGGGGCGCTGCCGCGCAGCGAGCCCAGGATGCCGGCCCACAGGTCGTCGGCCTCCTCCTCGGCCGCCGCCCGGGCCTGCTCGTGCCGGGCCGCCCGGTCGTCCAGGTGCAGCGCGGGCACGGACAGCGGGTGGAAGGCGCGCAGGACGACATCGCAGCCCAGCGGGTCCAGCTTGGCCCGCGCGGCCGCCAGGAAGCCCGACAGGGCCAGCTCCTCGGTGGGGTCGACGGCGTCCAGGTGGGCGGTCACGGTGTCCGCGTCCAGCTCGGCGACGACCGTCCCGGGCCGCACCGACGGCAGCGCCTGGACCAGGTCGCTGTCGTAGGTGTAGCCGCCGTTGACGACCCCGACGCCCTGCGCGGAGGCGATCGGGGCGACCTGCCGGTACTCCTCGACCGTGCGCGTGAAGTGCACCACGGGGTGGCGCAGCGCGAACTCCTCCAGCGACAACTGCCCGTCGGTCGTCTCGAACGGCAGCCACGGCAGCATCGTGCGCAGCATCTCGGTGTCGTGCCGCGCCAGGGACTTCACGCCCAGGTGGTGCACCGACAGGAACGCCGCCAGCCGCTCCGGGTCACCGGCGGCGAGGCCGGTCAGCCAGGACCGAATCCTGTCGCCCAGGGCGTCCCGCACGGCGGCCAGCGTCTCGTCCTCGTACAGCGACTCACGCGAGGCGGTGGGCCGCAGGCTGTCGGTGTCGAGCACACAGCGCACGAAAAACGCCCAGTCGGGCAGCAGCTGCTCGGCCCGCTCGGTGAGCAGCATGCCCTTGAGGTGGACGCGGTGCCGCGCGCGCTGCGCCGGACTGACCGCGGAGGGCAGCACGTAGGCCACCCCGCGGATCCCCGCGAGCGGCACGTTCAGCTCGATCGCGTCCAGCGGCGTGAACCCGAACAGGTCGTGACAGTGCCGGGCCAGGGCCACCCGCCGGGTGGCGGGGGAGGGGTAGGGGCGGTCCCAGGGCGCGGGCAGGTCGGTGACCTCCTCGTCGCCCACCCGGACGTCGTACGGCAGCAGCGAGCCGAAGTCCCGCGCCAGCGCGAGCACCCGCTCCTCGGTGAGCCACTCGCCGGCTCCGGCCCGCGCCTCCAGGTGCACGGTCGTGCCCGGCTCGGGCCGGGCCGCGTCCGGCAGCGTCCGGACGGTGTACGAGCCGTCGTCCGTCGCCGTCCACTCCACGGGCCGGGCGTCCGGCGTACGGGCGCTGCGGCTGACGACCCGGATCCGCTCGGCCACCACGAAACAGGCCAGGAGCCCGATGCCGAACTGCCCGAGGAACTCGCCGCGCACCTCCTGGATGCCGTCGGCCCGCTTGGAACTGCGCCCGATGGTCGCCAGCAGGTGGTGCACGTCGGCCTCGGTGAGCCCGACGCCGGAGTCCTCCACCCGCAGGGCGCCCGCCTCTGCGTACAGCCGCACCCGCGCCGGGGCCTCGGGCTGCTCGGCCCGGCGGGCGGTGATCGCGTCGACCGCGTTCTGCAGCAGTTCGCGCAGGTAGACCTTGGGGCTGGAGTAGAGGTGATGGGAGAGCAGGTCCACCAAGCCGCGCAGGTCGACCTGGAAGGTATGGGGTGAGGGAGAGGCCTGTGAGGCCTGTGAGGTCTGGGAGTCCATCGTCACAGCGCCGGTGGGGGGAGCGCGTCGGCGCGGGGTCGGGCGGTCCCGGTGAGGCGGTGACCGCGAAGGGATGGCCGGAGCGCGTCATCCTAGAGCCGGAGCGAGCCGTCTGACCAGGGGTTTCCCAAGACGTATACGGATCCGACGCCGGGGCGTGAGCGCCGTTGTCGGTGCCGTGGTGTGCAATGGATCTCGTGCCCGCACTGGACGAACCACTGAAGAAGGTGCTCGGCCCCGCCACCGCGAAGGTGATGGCCGAGCATCTCGGCCTGCACACCGTCGGTGACCTCCTGCACCACTACCCGCGCAGATACGAGGAGCGGGGCCAGCTCACCCACCTCGCCGACCTCCCCATGGACGAGCACGTCACGGTGGTGGCCCAGGTCGCCGACGCCCGCCTGCACAGCTTCGCCTCCGCCAAGGCGCCGCGCGGCAAGGGCCAGCGCCTGGAGGTGACGATCACCGACGGCAGTGGCCGGCTCCAACTGGTCTTCTTCGGCGCCGGAGTGCACAAACCCCACAAGGAACTGCTGCCGGGCACCCGCGCGATGTTCGCGGGCAAGGTCTCCGTCTTCAACCGCCGACTGCAACTGGCGCATCCGGCGTACGAGTTGCTGAAGGGGGACGCCGAGGAGGCGGTCGACACCTGGGCGGGCGCCCTGATCCCGATGTACCCGGCGACCGCCAAGCTGGAGTCGTGGAAGATCGGCAAGGCCGTCCAGACCGTGCTGCCCAGCGCCCAGGAGGCCCTCGACCCGCTCCCGGACTCCCTGCGCGAGGGCCGCGGCCTCGTCTCCCTGCCCGAGGCCCTGCTGAGGATCCACCGCCCGCACACCAAGGCGGACATCGCCGCCGCCCGCGATCGCCTGAAGTGGGACGAGGCCTTCGTCCTCCAGGTCGCCCTGGCCCGCCGCCGCCACGCGGACGCCCAGCTCCCGGCGGTGCCCCGCAGCGCCGCCCCGGACGGCCTCCTCTCGGCCTTCGACGACCGCCTGCCCTTCACCCTCACCGAGGGCCAGCAGAAGGTCTCCCGGGAGATCTTCGACGACCTGGCCACCGACCACCCGATGCACCGACTGCTCCAGGGCGAGGTCGGCTCGGGCAAGACGCTGGTCGCCCTGCGCGCGATGCTCGCCGTCGTCGACGCGGGCGGGCAGGCCGCCCTGCTCGCGCCCACCGAGGTCCTCGCCCAGCAGCATCACCGGTCGGTCACCGAGATGATGGGGGACCTGGCGGAGGGCGGCATGCTCGGCGGCACCGAGCACGCCACCAAGGTCGTGCTGCTGACCGGCTCGATGGGGGCGGCCGCCCGGCGCCAGGCCCTGCTCGACCTGGTCACCGGGGAAGCGGGGATCGTGATCGGCACGCACGCCCTGATCGAGGACAAGGTGCAGTTCCACGACCTCGGCCTGGTCGTCGTGGACGAACAGCACCGCTTCGGTGTCGAACAGCGCGACGCCCTGCGCGGCAAGGGCAAGCAGCCCCCGCACCTGCTGGTCATGACCGCCACCCCGATCCCGCGCACGGTCGCCATGACGGTCTTCGGCGACCTGGACACCTCGGTCCTCGACCAGCTCCCGGCCGGCCGCTCCCCGATCGCCAGCCATGTCGTCCCGGCCGCCGACAAGCCGCACTTCCTCGCCCGGACCTGGGAGCGGGTGCGCGAGGAGGTCTCCCAGGGCCACCAGGCGTACGTGGTCTGCCCGCGCATTGGCGACGAGGAGGACGACCCCCGGGCCGCGAAGAAGAAGTCGGCCGAGGACGAGGCCGAGAAGCGCCCGCCGCTCGCCGTCCTGGACATGGCCGCCCAGCTCTCGGGCGGTCCGCTCCAGGGGCTCAAGGTCGAGGTCCTGCACGGCCGGATGCAGCCCGACGACAAGGACGCCGTCATGCGCCGGTTCGCCGCCGGTGAGACGGACGTGCTGGTGGCCACCACGGTCATCGAGGTCGGTGTGAACGTGCCCAACGCCACTGTGATGGTGATCATGGACGCCGACCGCTTCGGCGTCTCCCAGCTCCACCAGCTGCGCGGGCGCGTCGGCCGTGGCGCGGCCCCGGGGCTCTGCCTGCTGGTCAGCGAGATGCCCGAGGCGAGCGCGGCCCGGCAGCGGCTGAACGCGGTGGCGGCCACTCTCGACGGCTTCGAGCTCTCCCGGATCGACCTCGAACAGCGGCGCGAGGGAGACGTCCTCGGCCAGGCCCAGTCCGGCGCCCGCACCAGTCTTCGGGTGCTCGCCGTCATCGAGGACGAGGAGATCATCGCCGAGGCCCGCGAGGAGGCCGCCGCCCTGGTCGCCGCCGACCCCGACCTCACCGGCCTGCCGGGCCTGCGCACGGCACTGGACGCCCTGCTGGACGAGGAGAGGGAGCAGTACCTGGAGAAGGGGTGAGGCCGGCCCGCCGGCGGCGCGGGGACCGTGCGAGCGTCCGCGCCGGCCCATCGGCGGCGCGGGGACCGTGCGACCGTCCGCGCCGACCCGCCAGTGGTGCGGGGACCGTGCGACCGTTCGCGCCGACCTGCCGGCCCGCCAGTGGTGCGGGGACGGTGCGACCGTCCGCGCCGGCCCGCCAGTGGTGCGGGGACCGTGCGACCGGCCGCGCCGGCCCGCTGGCCACCCGTGGCGCGGGACCGTGCGATCGGCCGCGGCGGGGCCCCGGACGCCCGCGGGAGCACGCACCCCCTTCCGCCGCCTGCCAGACTGAACGCGTACAGGACCCCACCCCGAGGACCCAAGATGACCCGCGTGATCGCCGGCGCAGCCGGTGGACGCCGCCTGGCCGTCCCGCCAGGGACCGGCACGCGCCCCACCTCCGACCGTGCCCGCGAGGGACTCTTCTCCACCTGGCAGTCCCTGCTCGGCGGCCCCCTGGACGGCGAGCGCGTGCTCGATCTGTACGCCGGTTCCGGCGCCGTCGGCCTGGAGGCGCTCTCACGCGGCGCCGGCCACACCCTGCTGGTCGAGGCGGACGCCCGGGCCGCGCGCGTGATCCGGGAGAACGTCCGGAACCTCGGTCTGCCCGGCGCCGAGGTCAGGTCGGGCAAAGCGGAACAGATCATCCGTACCACCCCGCCGGAGGAGCCGTACGACCTCGTGTTCCTCGACCCGCCGTACGCGGTCACGGACCACGATCTTCGCGAGATCCTGCTCACACTCCGCACGGAGGGCTGGCTCGCCGGGGAAGCCCTCGTCACCGTGGAGCGCAGCACCAGGGGTGGCGAATTCGGGTGGCCGGGGGGCTTCGAAGCCCTGCGTACCCGCCGGTACGGTGAGGGAACGTTTTGGTACGGTCGCGCCGCCTCCACGTGCGAAGACGCACCATGACCGGACCTGAGAGCGAGGGATCTCACGTGCGCCGAGCCGTCTGTCCCGGGTCGTTCGACCCGATCACCAACGGTCACCTGGACATCATCGCCCGCGCCTCGCGTCTCTACGACGAGGTCTACGTCGCGGTGATGATCAACCAGTCGAAGAAGGGCCTCTTCGAGGTCGAGGAGCGGATCGAGCTGATCCGCGAGGTCACCGCCGACTACGGGAACGTGCGGGTCGAGGCCTTCCACGGCCTCCTCGTCGACTTCTGCAAGCAGCGCGACATCCCCGCCATCGTCAAGGGGCTGCGCGCGGTCAGCGACTTCGACTACGAGCTGCAGATGGCCCAGATGAACAACGGCCTCTCGGGCGTGGAGACCCTCTTCGTGCCCACCAACCCCACCTACAGCTTCCTGTCGTCCTCCCTGGTCAAGGAGGTCGCGGCCTGGGGCGGCGACGTGTCCCACCTGGTGCCGCCGCGGATCCTGGCCGCCCTCACCGAGCGCCTCGCCAAGGGCTGACCCCGCGGGCCCCGGCTGACACCCCGTCATCCGGTGTCCCGCGGGCATCCCATGGCCGTACAGTCGTCACGTCCGTCTCCAACACAGCTGTAGAGAGTGGCGAGCAACCGGTGGACGTACAGAAGAAGCTCGACGAGATCGTCGCGGCGGTCTCCACCGCCCGCGGCATGCCCATGTCGGCCTCGTGTGTGGTCAACCGCGCCGACCTGCTCGCCCTGCTGGAGGAGGTGCGCGCGGCGCTGCCCGGCTCCCTGGCCGAGGCCCAGGAGCTGATCGGCGGCCGCGAGCAGATGGTCGAGCAGGCCCGCCAGGAGGCGGACCGGATCATCCAGGGCGCGCACGCCGAGCGCGGCTCGCTGATCTCCGACACCGAGGTCGCCCGCCGCTCCCAGGCCGAGGCGGACCGCATCCTCACCGAGGCCCGCAAAGAGGCCGAGGAGATCCGCGCCGAGGCGGACAACTACGTCGACTCCAAGCTCGCCAACTTCGAGGTCGTCCTCACCAAGACCCTCGGCTCCGTCGGTCGCGGCCGCGAGAAGCTGCTCGGCACCGGCCCCGGCCTCGACGAGCAGGGTTACGAGGACGAGGACGCCCCCGAGCGCAGTCACGACCCGGAGACGCTGCGCCGCACCGCCGACGAGTACGTCGACGTCAAGCTCGGCGCCTTCGAGGCGGTCCTCGCCAAGACCCTGGAGGCGGTGGGCCGCGGCCGGCAGACCCTGCACGGCCGGATCGCCAGCGACGACCTGGGCTCCCTGGACACCGCCACCGTCCAGCACAGCAGCGACGCCGACTACCTCGCCGACCTCGCCGCCATGGCCGAGGCCCCGGCCGAGCCGGCCCAGCCCCCGGCGATGCCCGCCCAGCAGCCCTACGCGCCGCAGGACGCCTACGCCTACCAGCAGCCGCAGCAGCAGGATCCGTACGGCTACCAGCAGCAGTACGCCCAGCAGGACCCGTACGGCTACCAGCAGGCCGATCCGTACGCGGCGTACCCGCAGCAGCCCGCCTACGATCCGCACCAGGACCAGGGCCACCACGGCTACCAGCAGCAGCCGCAGGCGCTCGACGAGACCAGCCTCTTCGACACCAGCATGATCAGCGCGGAGCAGCTGCGGGCCTACGAGCAGGGTCGCGGCAACGGCTGAGACCTCCGATTGGGCCCTCAGCGAAAGGTCCAGTATCCTGACTGTTCGGTCGCGCATACGTCCGCGATCAGCGCTGCCCCGGGACACCGCAGGGCGGCGTCCCCAGCGAGTTCACAAGATCGAAAGCAGGAATGGCTCTGAACGCCCGCCTCGACCACCGCAACCCTCTCGTGTTCGACACGCACGAGCTGGGTCGGCGTCCTGGTGCGCTCCAGCGCCTGAACCGCACGGTCGACGCCCCGAAGGACCTCGGTCTGAAGGACGTCATCGGGGTGCCGCAAGGCGCGCCGGTGGAGCTCGACCTCCGTCTGGAGTCCGTCATGGAGGGTGTGCTCGTCACAGGCACCGCCCGTGCACGGGCCGAGGGGGAGTGCGTAAGGTGTCTGGAGCCGGTCGAGCAGCAGCTCGAAGCGGAATTCCAGGAGATGTTCTCGTACCCTGACGCCGACGACCGGGGCCGTGTGAGCGCGGAACCCGGCGACGACGCCGAGGACGACGAGGACAGGCTCTTCCTCGAGGACGGCATGTTCGACCTCGAGCCCGTGCTGCGCGACGCGGTGGTGCTCGCACTGCCGATGCAGCCGGTGTGCCGGGAGGACTGCCCGGGTCTGTGCTCCGTATGCGGAGCGCGGCTCGCGGACGACCCGGACCACCACCATGACGCCGTCGACATCCGTTGGGCGGCTTTGCAGGGACTCGCCGGTTCACTCGAAGACGGCGAGAAGGACGAGATGAGCGGCGGCGCGCTTCCTTCAGCGCACGCCGACGAGAAGCAGGAGAAGTAGCCGTGGCTGTTCCGAAGCGGAAGATGTCGCGCAGCAACACGCGCCACCGCCGGTCGCAGTGGAAGGCTGCGGTCCCCACCCTGGTTGCGTGCGAGCGCTGCCACGAGCCCAAGCAGCAGCACATCGCGTGCCCGTCTTGTGGCACCTACAACAAGCGCCAGGTCCTCGAGGTCTGAGCGGCTGGTGAGAGGCACTGTGTCCACACCGAAGAAGCAGTCTTCCCGCGCGAGCGGGGGTGGACCGGACAACCAGGCCTCGTCCCACACGCTTCTGGAAGGGCGGCTCGGCTACAAGCTCGAGTCCGCCCTTCTGGTGCGAGCGCTGACCCACCGTTCCTACGCGTACGAGAACGGCGGTCTGCCGACGAACGAGCGGCTGGAGTTCCTCGGGGACTCCGTGCTCGGCCTCGTCGTCACGGACACGCTGTACCGCACCCACCCCGACCTGCCCGAGGGCCAGCTGGCCAAGCTGCGGGCCGCGGTGGTGAACTCGCGTGCGCTGGCGGACGTGGGGCGGACGCTGGATCTCGGCGCCTTCATCCGGCTCGGCCGCGGTGAAGAGGGCACGGGCGGCCGGGACAAGGCTTCCATCCTCGCCGACACCCTCGAAGCGGTGATCGGCGCGGTCTATCTCGACCAGGGCCTGGACTCGGCGGCGGAGCTGGTGCACCGCCTGTTCGACCCGCTGATCGAGAAGTCCTCCAACCTCGGAGCCGGCCTGGACTGGAAGACGTCTCTCCAGGAGCTCACCGCGACCGAGGGACTCGGCGTGCCCGAGTACCTGGTCACGGAGACCGGCCCCGATCACGAGAAGACCTTCACTGCTGCCGCCCGCGTCGGAGGCGTCTCGTACGGCACCGGCACCGGCCGCAGCAAGAAGGAGGCCGAGCAGCAGGCCGCCGAGTCCGCCTGGCGGTCCATCCGCGCGGCCGCCGACGAGCGGGCCAAGGCCGCAGCAGCGGCGGGCGCCGGGCCGGCCGTCGACGCGGTCCCGGTCGACGGCGTGCCGTCCGGCGAGGCCACCGCGGTGGAGGCCAACGGCGCGGCTTCGGCCGGCCGGGTCCTCGACGCCCCGGCCTCCAGATCCGTCGACGGCGACAGCACGGACGCCTCCTCGACGTCGGGCTGAGCCGCCCGGCGGTACGACACTCGCGGCGACGCGGGAGACGAGCAGACCCGAGCGCCCGCCCCAGCCCCGGGGCGGGCGCTCGGTTCGTACGACGGAGTGGACGGGGGAGGCGCGATGCCCGAGTTGCCCGAGGTCGAGGTCGTCCGGCGCGGACTGGAACAGTGGGTCGCCCACCGGACCGTCGCCGACGTCGAGGTGCTGCACCCGCGTGCCGTGCGCCGTCACCTCGCCGGCCCCGACGACTTCGCGCACCGTCTGAAGGGCCACGGCGTCGGTGTCCCGAGCCGCCGCGGCAAGTACCTGTGGCTGCCGCTGGAGGACTCCGGCCAGGCGATCCTGGCCCACCTCGGCATGAGCGGTCAGCTCCTGGTCCAGCCGCACGCGGCACCCGAGGAGAAGCATCTGCGCATCCGCGTCCGGTTCGTCGACGCCCTCGGCACCGAGCTGCGCTTCGTCGACCAACGCACCTTCGGCGGACTGTCGTTGCACGACACCACCCCCGACGGCCTGCCCGACGTCATCGCGCACATCGCCCGCGACCCGCTGGACGAGCGGTTCGACGACGAGGCGTTCCACCAGGCGCTGCGCCGTAAGCGCAGCACCGTCAAACGCGCCCTGCTGGACCAGTCGTTGATCAGCGGCGTCGGCAACATCTACGCGGACGAGGCCCTTTGGCGCTCCCGCCTCCACTACGACCGTCCGACGTCCACCTTCACCCGCCCCCGCACGCTCGAACTCCTCGGCCACATCAGGGACGTGCTGAACGCGGCCCTGGCGGTGGGCGGCACGAGCTTCGACAGCCTCTACGTGAACGTCAACGGCGAGTCCGGCTACTTCGACCGCTCGCTGGACGCGTACGGACGCGAGGGGCTGCCGTGCCGCAGGTGCGGCACGGCGATGCGTCGGCGCCCGTGGATGAACCGGTCGAGCTACTACTGCCCGAAGTGTCAGCGCCCGCCGCGCATCGCGTCGTAACGCTCCCGGGCCGTCAGTACGTCGCCCATGCGCCCCTCCAGATGACGGATGAGCGCCAGCAGGCGCTCGGTGACCTCCCGCCCCAGGGGCGTCAGCTCGTAGTCGACGCGGGGCGGGTTGGTCGGCTGCGCCTCCCGGTGCACCAGGCCGTCGCGCTCCAGCGCGTGCAGCGTCTGCGAGAGCATCTTCTCGCTCACCCCGTCGACCCGGCGCCGCAGCTCGTTGAACCGCAGCGACCCGTCGTGCAGCGCACCGAGGGTGAGCGCCCCCCAGCGACCCGTCACATGCTCCAACGTCCCCCGCGAGGGACACGCCCTGGAGAACACGTCGTACGCCAGATCCCTCTCCGCTGCCGGCTCACCGCTCATACGCGCAGCGTACGCCCCCACAGCGCTCTCCAACAGACAGCGCCCACCCAAAGAAAGCGTCGCCGTGCGCCCGATCAGTGGAGGAAGAAAAGCGGGACCATGACGAAGCCAAGAAGCCCAGGAGCGGGTGGCGGCTGTGGTCGGTCGTGTCGAAGTGCCCGTGCGGGTCCGCCATCGTGTTCCGTCTATCAGCTGCCGCCGAATTCACACCTGCGGCCGGGCCCATTGGCTGTTCGTGCATGCTGTGCTGGCAACGTCGACTCACGCGCACTGTGCCATAGCGGTCCGGCATAGGCCATCGCTGTTTGCGCTTGGTGGCAGGCCCAACCCGGCGCACCACGTAGTTCTGCGAGAAGGGGACATAGTGCTGACGCCTTTGCTGGGCATGCTGCTGCTCATCAGTCTGGCCAGTGGGGCGGCGAGCATCGTGACCGTTGTTCTCATGCTGAACAACCCGCCCCTGTCCAAGCCCAGACTCTGTGCGATTCTCGCTCTGGTCTTCGGTTCTTCGGCAACGGCCGTGTACTGCTACGGCTGGTTCTCCGTCACCTTGGGAGGGCCGTTTCCCGCGTTGTGCGACGACCAGAACGCCTCCGGTGCACAGTTGGCGAGCACGGTGCAGGAGCACTGGCCCCTTCGCACTGCCTGCGTCTACTCCGACGGTGAAATGGTGGAGCACGTCTCCCTGTCGATCAACGTGCTCGTCTCCCTGCTGGCAGGTCTTGCCGTCGTCCTGGCCTGTGCCGGCGCAGCCCTGCACCGGCGGACTCCATCAGCTTCTGAAAGATCGCTCGGAAACCTTTGACCGCGCTCGTCCCCGACCAACCCTGCCGTGGAAGACCCACGGCGGTCCGCCGGTCACGGCCTCGCGTGGCGGCCGGCTCTCCGGACGGCCGGCGTCGATCCCGAGCGCAACAACGGCATGCATGCGCTGCGGCACTTCCATGCCTCAGCGCAGTACCGGGGCCACCACGACCCCGGTTACCCAGCGCTCGTACACGCACCTGATGGTTGGCTCAGTAGCCGAAGTAGTGAAGGGCCGAGTCTCTGACCTGCGGCCGTGCAATCGATCAACGCTGCGACCTGCGACTTAGCTGTCGCTGGTTGTCAGTGTTGGTCGTCGCTGAGCACCCTCCGACGGCCCCCAGACGGCCCGGGCCGTCATGAACCAAAGGCGTCCGGTGTCCAGCCCGTATGCCACTACAGACCGCGTAGTGCCTCGTACAGATCGTCGTAGGCTTCCCAACAGTCGATGCTGCCGTCGTCGTAGAGGCTGCCCATGTACCAGTCGTCGTCATCGCCAGGCTTCACGAGGCACAGGCCGTGGAAGCCGAGAATGATCTCTGGATACAGCACCTCGTGGGCTCCGGCGCCGGCCACCCACTTCACCGCCCGGTTCGGATCCAGCGCGACAGCCTCCCGGTCCCCGGATACGTCGCGGATCCGCTGGAGGGTCCAGCCTGGGGGTAGTTGCGCGTCTGCCATCCCCGGATGATCTCACCCGGCAGATGTGGACCACCGCTTTAGGAGCGAGGTTGGGCGACCGCGGCGTGACCTGCGGATTCCGTACCTCGGTCAGAGTTCGACCGAAGGCACCCTGCAAACCCTGGTTCCCCGTGAGTCCCCGCCCGTTCTGGCACGAGAGTGGCACGCCGGGACACGGCCCTTTCTGCTCGATAGCTAGGCTCCGCAACCGGGGCTTGCATCCGGAGATCGCTGCACAGGGGGACAGGACATGACTGAAGACGAGCTCATCGAGGCGGTCCGTGTAGCCGTCTCTGACCGAGACCTACCGCCACCCGCTTCACCCGCAGACGTTGCGAGGGCGGAGGCAGCTATCGGCCATACGCTCCCACACTTGTTGCGGCGCTTGTATCTTGAGGTCGCCGACGGCGGATTCGGCATTTGGCAGTGCGTGTCGCTGACTGACAACGGTGAGTGGTACAGCGATGAACAGGACATCATCGAGGTTCACCGCAGTTGGGCTTCGTCCATCGATCCTGTACTGCCATCGGGGGTTGTCCCGCTCATGAACCGTGGATGCGCCATGTGGACGTTGGTCGACTTCGGAACTCCACAGGGACACATCTGGGATTGGGATCCCAACGGCTGTTGTGTTCTGGTCCCGACCACACTGTCGCTCGCACAATGGCTTACCGGATGGCTGGAAGGCTGGATCCAGCCCGGACCCTACTCTCAGTTCCGCATACACGAGGAGAACTGCCCGAGTAGGCATGCCCGTGATGGTCATTGACTACGCTGTGCCGCTTGCCGCTGGCTTCAACCCACCACAGGCCCTAGCTTCCATCCCGTCCGCCGTCGACCCACACACCGTGGAGCGGGCGTGGTTCATGGCGTCCAGGTGGAGCGCCCCACTGTACGAACGACCTGGACGCCATGGGCCGCGTCTGCTCGGCTTTGTCTGGGTCGACGGCGGACGGGATGGAAGCCTCCCGCGCTCGCCACGATGTGCCCGCGGCCGGGAACGGCGCCCCCTCCATCCCGGTGCCGGCCGGTCCCCCGCCGGAGGCATGTCCTTGACCGTGGGCCGCCTTCGTCGGGTCTCGACTCATGACCTCCGGGCCTATCCACAGTGGGCGGGCGTCGGCGCAGCGGGGCGGAGCGGGCCGAAGGCAGGAGCGGCAGCCCCAGCGGAGCCGGGAAGCCCGCCCGGCGGAGCGGAGCGCAGCCGGGTGCTTGATGAGGTAGAGAAACCTGTAACCCGGCATGGATGGCCGCGTTGCTCCGGGCTATGGGCGGGCCTGCTCCGATTGGAGAGTCTTCAGAACCGACTCGGGATCGCCGCTATAGACGATGTGCGGTTCACCGGGCTCCGGGGCCACGAATCGAGACCGGTAGCGGATCAGATCGCTTTCGGCGAAGTAGATCGAGTTCGGGTCGTCCTCATGCCGGGCATTGCGCTTGCTTACGCGGGACCAGAGCTCTTCGTGGCTGGCCTCCAGGTAGACCACCACCGAGATTGCGCCACCTTCGGTAGCAACCGATCGCCAGTGAGCGCGGTCTTCCGGTGTCCAGAAGCCATGATCCACCACCACATCGTGCCCAGCTTGGAGCTGTTCTCGAAGCTGGGCCGAGGTCTCTTCGAGGATCGGCCGCTCAAGGGTGGGGAACGTTCCCCGTGGGAAATCGACCCCGTACACCCCGTGGCGGCGGAACATCTCCTCGTCAGGGCAGAGCCTGACGAATCCACGTGCTGTCAGAGCACGGGCCAAAGTCGTCTTCCCTGAGCCGGGAAGGCCTGCCATGAGGACGCAGAACGGTTGACGCGTGCTGTCGGTGGCTGTCACTGGGTGACTTCCGATGCGGTCTGCCACGTACGACCGGGGCCGCCAAGGTCGACGCCGAACTCCACAACGATGCCTTGGCTGTCGACGAACTTTGCGGTCATCACGACCACAGGGTCCTGCGGTGGCTTCGCGGGGTCCAGCTCCAAGAGCTTCGCATCCTCTGAGGTCAGCAGCCGCGCGGACGCGGTGTCGAACCGATGCGTGATCGGATTGCCGGTTTCCTGCGCGATGAGCTGGAGCGACGTTCCCCCGGTCAGCCGCTCACTACTCGTGAGCTGTGGGATCAGCTCTCCGTATCGCACGGGAATCCACGATGTTGAGTGCGCGACGATGCCGTGCCGGTCGCGGTAGACCCGGCTTCGACGGATCACGCTGGAGCCGGGCTTGAGGTCCAGTGCTTGGGCCACCTCCGCGGGCGCCGGCACCACCGAGGCCTGATGCGAGTCGGACCGTTCACCAGTTCCCCAACTTGAGCCGGTCCGGCGCCCGCGGTCCTGGCGCTGAGCCCCTGACGACATGGGTGCAGGCCGGTCCAGTACCTCGGTTCCGATTCCGTGAATCCCCCGAACGAGGCCCTCGGTACGCAGCTTCCGCAATGCCTTCTCGGCCGTCGCGGTGCTGACGCTCCACTCCTGGGAGAGGGCCTTGATGCTCGGCAGAAGCGAGCCCGGCTGTAGTTCGCCGGACGTGATCAGTTCCGCGTAGTGGGCGGCAATCTGCGCGTAGGGCGCTCGATTGTCGGCCTGGTCTGCCATCGCGTCTGCTCCCTCGTCTCAGTTGGCTGCATCCCTAGCGTACCCCTTGACACCCTAAGGTGCCCTAGGGAACCTTAGGGATGTACCCGCTGGGTAACTGAGCGAGGTCCGGCACCAACTACGCCTGCCCAGGGACGGCGCTCAACCGCCAAGAAGAACCGCCGCCCCTGGCTCCCTCGAAGGGAAGTCCCATCATGCCCGCAACTCTGGTTGCTGAGCACGTCACTGCGGACGCCTTATCTGTGCCGTCCGTGTCGGTCGCAGACCTGTCGAACGGTGAGCGAACCGTGGCGCTGTATGCCTCGGACCTGCCGGACGGCTACCGCTACAAGCGCGGGGACACCGCGCAGCTCGTTGCCTGGATCATTCAGGGTGCTGGTCGGGTGGGCCTGGATCGGCTCCGCCACCTTGCCGCGCTGGAGGCCGGATACCGGCGCTTCGACGCGCTGAAGCGGGTCACGGTCGAGCAGAAGCGGGCTCACGCCGAGCGGTTCCCCAACCGCAAGCGCGACCGGCGGGCTGGGGAGTTGGCGGCGCTAGTCACGCACTCCGTCTCCATGAGTGATGAAGCCCGGGAGCGGGGCTGCCGGTTCGTGTTGGACGGTCCGTGTCCTGACTGCGGCGACACCCGCCAGGTGTGGGCCTTCTGGGTCGTGGACGTGGACGCGGACTGGTACGAGGAGGGCTACGGCCCTTGCTCGCTGTGCAGGGGTGCCGCGTGACGCTCTTCCCCGTCCCTCCGGAGGCCGTGGCCGGTGCTGCGGCCTCCCTTGGCGTCGACCCCGTGACCCTGGCTGACCTGCTGCGGGTAGCGAACTCGCCGGGCTTCGACCGGTGGCAGGAACAGGTCAGCCGTACCGGCGGCTGCGCTCACCCGATCCGCCTCCAGGGCCAGACCGTCACCCGGGACGCGAAGACCGGTGACGTCCTGTACTCCTACAGCACCGAGCAGGAGCCTGGCGGCACGCTCCGCGTGGCCTGCGGCAACCGCCGGGCCTCGCGCTGCCCGGCCTGCGCCTGGACCTACGCGGGCGACACCTATCACCTGATCCGTGCCGGGATCACCGGCGACGAACGCAAGGACGTGCCCGCGACGGTGCGGGATCACCCTCGTGTGTTCGCCACCCTGACCGCACCCTCGTTCGGCCCGGTCCACAACCGCCCCGACTCCGGACGCTGCCGCTGCGGCACCCAGCACACCGACGACGACCCCGCCCTCGGCACAGCCCTTGACCCGGGCTCGTACGACTATGCCGGGTCGGTGCTGTTCAACAACTTCGCCGGGGATCTGTGGCGGCGCTTCACCATCTACCTGCGCCGGGAGATCGCCGCTCGCGCCGGCCTGACGCAGTCGGCGCTGCGGGAGGTGTGCCGGGTCTCCTTCGGCAAGGTCGCCGAATTCCAAAAGCGTGGCGCCGTGCACTTCCACGCCGTGGTGCGCCTCGACGGCCCGGCCGGTCCCGACTCGGCTCCGCCACCATGGGCCACGGCCGCTCTGCTGGACGGGGCGATCCGTGCCGCTGCCGGGCGCGTCTCGGTACCGGTGCCCGCGTCCGGCGACTTCCCCGCGCGGGTCCTGCGCTGGGGTTCCCAGGTCGACGTACAGGCCATCGGGGCACTGGGCCACGAGGAACTGACCGAGCAGGCCGTCGCTTCCTACGTCGCCAAGTACGCCACCAAGGCGGCCGAGACCACCGGCACGGTGGACCGCCGGATCGGAGAGCTCTCGGAACTCGACAAGCTGCCGTTGCCCGCGCACACCCGACGCCTCATCGAAGCGTGCTGGGTGCTTGACGACGCATACCCGGAACGGCTGTTGGCGCGGTGGGCTCACATGCTCGGCTTCCGCGGCCACTTCTCGACCAAGTCCCGCCGCTACTCCACCACCCTGGGCGCCCTGCGCCAGGTGCGCGCCGACTACCGCGCCCGCCAGGAACGCCGCGAACGCGGGCTCTCCGAGGACCTCGACGACTCGGAGGGCTCCACGCTGGTGCTCGCCCACTGGACCTACGCCGGACAAGGCCACACCCCCGGTGAGTCCTGGCTCGCCGCCTCGATCGCTCGGGACCTGCGTCTGAACCGCGAGACGGCACGTGACGCACTCGCAGATCTGCACGACAGCGACGACACGGAGGCGAGGACATGAGGCGCGCGCTGCCCGACCGCTACCTGACCCCGGTCGACCTGGCCGACCTCCTCGGCGTTCCGGTCGAGACCGTCTACCAGTGGCGCCGCAAGCAGACCGGACCGCGCGGCTTCCGCGTCGGCCGGCACCTTCGCTTCGACCCCGAAGACGTCCGCGTCTGGGTCGAGTCCCAGATGGAAAGGGCCGCCTGATGGCCGGACATGTCCAAGACCGTTGGTACAAGGTCGGGACCGACTCCGACGGCCAGACCGTCAAGGCCAAGACCGACCGCTTCGGCGTCGGCATGCGCTACCGCGCCCGGTATGTCGGCCCGGACGGTTCCGAGAAGTCGAAGAGCTTCCCGGACAAGCAGAAGCGCAAGGCGGAACAGTGGCTCGCCAACATCGAGGTGGACATGTCGCGCGGTGACTACGTGGACCCGAGCTCCGGGAAGGTCACGTTTGAGCAGTACGCCACCGGGTGGATGGCAACGCAGATCACCGACCCATTGACCCGTGAGTCTGTAGAGAGTCGGCTACGGCTCCACGCGATCCCGCACCTGGGCACCCGGCCGATGAGTTCGTTCACGCCCTCCCATCTGCGCCTCTGGCTGCGCACGCTGGAAGATCGAGGGCTCTCGGCTGGCTACCGGCGCGGCATCTTCGCCCACGTCTCGACGGTGTTCACCGCAGCCGTCGAGGACCGGATCATTCGCGTCAATCCGTGTAGCGCACGCTCGGTCAAAGCTCCTCGACTTGAGCCGCGCAAGGTCAAGCCCTGGTCAGTCGGCAGGGTCACGGCAGTTCGCGCTGCCTTGCCGGACCGCTATCAGGCCCTGGTGAACGTCGCGGCTGGCCTCGGCCTGCGCCAGGGAGAGGTCTTCGGCCTGGCGGTAGAAGACGTCGACTTCCTCGGCGGTGTCGTGCATGTCGTACGGCAGGTCAAGTTGCTGCAACGCCATCGGGCGGTCTTCGCCCCGCCGAAGAGCGGGCGAGAACGTGACGTTCCTCTGCCCCAGTCCGTCGCCTTCGCGTTGGCCGGTCACCTGAAGCGGCACCCGGCGACGACGATCACCCTGCCGTGGAAGACCCTCGACGGACCGCCGGTCACGGCCTCGCTGCTCTTCATCAGTGCCGAGGGCTTGGCCCTGAATCGCAACCGCTTCAATGACCGCGTGTGGCGGCCAGCTCTCCGAACGGCCGGCGTCGACCCTGAGCGCAGCAACGGCATGCACGCCCTGCGGCACTTCTATGCCTCGGTGCTCCTGGACGCGGGGGAGAGCATCAAGGCACTCAGTGAGTACCTGGGCCACCACGACCCCGGTTTCACCCTGCGCACGTACACGCACCTGATGCCGTCGAGTGAGACGCGGACCCGGGCCGCCGTGGATCGCGTCTTCGAGAATGAGGGGCTATCGGGGGACGGCCCGGAGGCGGCCCCAGGGGCTTCCTAGCCCCCTGACCTGCGATTATCTCAGTAGCCGAAGTTCTGGGTCCACCACGGGCCGCCCGGGCCGTGGTGGACGCCGACGCCGAGGGTCTTGAAGTCGCAGTTCAGTATGTTGGCGCGGTGGCCGGGGCTGTTCATCCAGGCCTCCATGACCGCCGCCGCGTCCGCCTGGCCGCGGGCTATGTTCTCGCCCCCGAGGTTGCCTATGCCGGCGGCCTCGGCACGGTCCCAGGGCGTCCTGCCGCTCGGGTCGGTGTGGTCGAAGAAGCCCTGCTCGGCCATGGCGTCGCTGTAGTCCCCGGCCAGATCCGCGAGCGCGCTGTTCGCGGCCAGCGGGCTGCACCCGGCCTGGGCGCGCTCGTCGTTGACGAGCCTGAGCACCTCGGTCTCGGCGGCGGTCTCCGGGGAGACCGTCACCGGCGGAGTCGCCTTCTGCGACGGCACATTCGAGGGCTTGCGCGACGGGGTGGTCCTCGGCGAGGGCTTCTTCGACGACGGCTCGGTCGACGGCTGCTTCCGGGAAGGGGCCGTGGGTGTCGGCGCCTCGGTGGTCGGCTGGGCCGACGGGGTCGAGCGGGACGGCGAGGTGCTGCGCCCGGCGTCGCGGCTGGTGGGCGTACCACCGTCGCGGTCGCCCGCCTCGGCGGTGCCGTAGCTGCCGCCCTGCAGGGACTCGGTGTTGCTCGGGGTGTCCTCGGCCTGCACCTTGTCGGCGCCGCCCCCGCCCAGCGTGTAGGTGTCGCCGCCGGGCAGGACGCCGGTGGCGACCGCGACCGTGCCGAGGGCGACCGCGGCGGAGACGCCGAGCAGTCCGTTGCGGACGGGCGCCATGTTCTTCTTCTTGCGGCGGTGCGAGCGGCCGTGCCGCGATCCGCCGTCGAAGCCGCGGTCGTCCGGGCCGTAGGAGTCCGGTCCGTACGCGTCCGTGCCGCGGGGGGCCACGTCGTAGGCGGCCAGGTCGTAGAGGTCCGGGCCGCGGTCGACGCGGCCGTAGCCGCCGTGGACGTCGGCCACCGGGAAGGCCGCCGTGTCGGCGACAGAGGCGACAGAGCCGACAGAGGCGGCGGAGCCGACCGAGTCGCCGGCGAAGAGGTAGGCCTCGCTCCGCGAGACCGTCTCGGCGTACGCCTCGGGGTTCAGGTACGGAGCGATACCCCGTGCGGGGCCGGCCTCGGTCGCGTACTGCGGGTCGAGGCCCCCCAGGGAGGAGCCGTGCGTCTCGTGGTCCCCCGTGGTGGCGCGGCCGGCGGCGGAGCGTCGGTGGCGTCCCATGTGATGGCCTTCCTCGGTCTCGCGGTCGACTCGTCCCCCCGGCCAACCAAACCCACTCGATCGAGTGAGTTTCATATGAGATTCATTGGGGCTGGACGGTACCGCATGGCGCTCGGGGAGGAAGTGTCCCCAGGGACATTGGCCGGTTAGGTTGCAGCCATGAGTGAGGATGTGCGGTTGGTCGCCTGGGTGCGGGGACGCGTCCAAGGTGTGGGTTTTCGCTGGTTCACGCGGGCCAAGGCCCTGGAGATCGGCGGCCTCAGTGGTTTTGCTCTCAATCTCGCCGACGGCCGCGTCCAGGTGGTCGCGGAGGGGCCGCGCCAGGGCTGTCAGGGACTCCTGGACTGGCTGGAGGGGGACGACACGCCCGGGCGGGTGGAAGGCGTCACCGAGATCTGGGACACACCGCGCGGCGGCTACGACGGCTTCGCCATCCGCTGACGCGACGCGGCGCGAGGCCCGCCGGACCGGTCCGCCGGGCGCCGGCGGCCCCCGCCCGGAGCGGAAACGAGCAGGTGATTGCCGAGAACCGCTTGCCTTGGCAGACTCCACACGCAAGGATGATCGCCACGCCCTGAGTGCCCCGCGGAAATCCCCGCGCCGCCGTTTCCGGCCGCGCGTCGGCGGGTTGACCCCCAATACAGGGCGTGATCGTGTTGACCGTCAAACTTTTTGGTGAGACGCTGAAAGCCCCGCGCACCTTAGCTGTTTGGCATGTATGAACGCCAGCACAACTCCACAGTGCCAAGCGGCCGCGGGTGCGAATCCCTCACGACCCACACCGCATCGGTCGGTCACTCAGTGTGGAGGACCATCCATCATGGCAAAGGCGCTTCTCGGTTACGTCGGCGGCTCCGACCCTCGACTCCTCGCCGAGATGCGACGGCTCCAGCAGCGCGTACAGGACCTGGAATCCGAGCTCGGACGGATCCAGGCCGAGAACGAGGCGCTGACGGCTGCCGCTTCTCACCACGACAGGATCATGGAGAGCGTCGACGCACACCAGGCGGAGCCTGCGCTCACCTGATCACTGCGTCGCACGACGACACACAGTGGTTGGGCTGCCCGTATCAACCGCTCAGTTGTCAGAAGTCGCAAGGGACGCTTCGGCGTCCCTTCTTTCTTGTCTCTCCTGCCCCCGTGCCGCCGGCCCCCCGTGCTTTCTTGCTCCGCGCATCCTTTCAGCGTCTTTAACGTTTGGTGTGCCCTGCGCGTTCAGCGGCGAAACCGTGGGTTCATGGAGTGGGACAACCCCGGAAGGTAGAGTCCAGCGGCGTGCACCTCAAGGCCCTGACCCTCCGCGGGTTCAAGTCGTTCGCCTCCGCGACCACGCTCCGGTTCGAGCCGGGCATCACGTGCGTCGTCGGACCGAACGGCTCGGGCAAGTCCAACGTCGTGGACGCGCTGAGCTGGGTCATGGGCGAGCAGGGCGCCAAGTCGTTGCGCGGCGGCAAGATGGAGGACGTCATCTTCGCCGGCACCACCGGCCGCCCGCCGCTCGGCCGGGCCGAGGTGTCGCTCACGATCGACAACTCCGACGGGGCGCTGCCCATCGAGTACGCCGAGGTCACCATCACGCGGATCATGTTCCGCAACGGTGGCAGCGAGTACCAGATCAACGGCGACACATGCCGTCTCCTCGACATCCAGGAGCTGCTCTCCGACTCCGGCATCGGCCGCGAGATGCACGTCATCGTCGGCCAGGGCCAGCTCGACTCCGTACTGCACGCCGATCCGATGGGCCGCCGCGCCTTCATCGAGGAGGCCGCCGGAGTCCTCAAGCACCGCAAGCGCAAGGAGAAGGCGCTGCGGAAGCTGGACGCGATGCAGGCCAACCTGGCGCGTGTGCAGGACCTGACCGACGAGCTGCGGCGCCAGCTGAAGCCCCTGGGCCGGCAGGCGGCGGTCGCCCGCCGGGCCGCCGTCATCCAGGCCGATCTGCGCGACGCCCGGCTGCGGCTGCTGGCCGACGATCTCGTCCGGCTCAAGGAGGCGCTCCAGGCGGAGGTCGCCGACGAGGCCGCGCTGAAGGAACGCAAGGAGGCCGCCGAGCAGGAGCTGCGCAAGGCGCTCCAGCGCGAGGCGCTCCTGGAGGACGAGGTCCGCCGCCTCACCCCGCGCCTGCAGCGTGCGCAGCAGACCTGGTACGAGCTGTCCCAGCTGGCCGAACGGGTGCGCGGCACCATCTCGCTGGCCGAGGCGCGGGTCAAGAGCGCCACCTCCGCCCCGCCCGAGGAGCGGCGCGGCCGTGACCCCGAGAACATGGAGCGCGAGGCCCACCGCGTCCGCGAGCAGGAGGCCGAGCTGGAGGCGGCCCTGGAGGCGGCCCAGCGCGCCCTCGACGACACGGTCGCCCACCGCGCCGAGCTGGAGCGCGAGCTGGCGTCCGAGGAGCGCCGTCTGAAGGACGCGGCCCGCGCCATCGCCGACCGCCGCGAGGGGCTGGCCCGGCTGAACGGCCAGGTCGGCGCGGCCCGTTCACGCGCGGCCTCCGCCCAGGCCGAGATCGACCGCCTCGCCGCTTCCCGCGACGAGGCGCAGGAGCGGGCGGTCGCCGCGCAGGAGGAGTACGAGGCGCTCAAGGCCGAGGTCGACGGTCTCGACGCGGGCGACGCCGAACTCGCCGAGCGGCACGAGGCGGCCAAGCGGCAGCTGACCGAGGCGGAGTCCGCGCTCGCCGCGGCCCGGGAGGCGGCCACGGCGGCCGAACGCAGCCGGGCCGCGACGCAGGCCCGCCACGACGCCCTCGCCATGGGCCTGCGGCGCAAGGACGGCACCGGAATACTGCTCGGAGCGCGCGACCGGCTCACCGGGGTCCTGGGCCCGGCGGCGGAGCTGCTCTCGGTGACACCGGGCTACGAGGTACCGCTCGCCGCGGCCTTCGGGGCGGCGGCCGACGCGATCGCCGCCACGACCCCGGCCTCGGCCGCCGAGGCGATCCGCCTGCTGCGCAAGCAGGACGGCGGCCGCGCGGCCCTGCTGCTGGCGGGCGCGCCGGAAGAGCCGGCGCCGGGACCCGGAACGCCGCGGGCGGACGCCGGGACGCACGGCCCTGACGGGCCCGCGCCCGACCGTCGGTCTCCCGCGGGGCCGTCCTCGCAGCCCTTCGCCGCCGAGCTGGTCCGGGGCCCTGCCGAGCTGATGCCCGCCGTACGGCGGCTGCTGCGGAACATCGTCGTCGTCGGCACCCTGGAGGACGCCGAGGACCTCGTCTACGCGCGGCCCGACCTCACGGCAGTCACCGCCGAAGGGGACCTGCTCGGGGCGCATTTCGCGCACGGCGGTTCCGCGGGCGCGCCCAGTCTGCTGGAGGTGCAGGCGTCCGTCGACGAGGCCGCCGCCGAGCTCGAGGAGCTGGCCGTGCGCTGCGAGGAGCTCGCCGAGGCGCAGCGGGCGGCCGGTGAGCGGCGCAAGGAGATCGCCGGGCTCGTCGAGGAGCTGGGGGAGCGGCGACGGTCCGCCGACCGGGAGAAGTCGTCCGTGGCGCAGCAGCTCGGGCGCCTCGCCGGGCAGGCCAGGGCCGCCGCCGGGGAGGCCGAGCGGAGCGTCGCGGCGGCCGCGCGGGCGCAGGAGGCGCTCGACAAGGCCCTCATGGACGTCGAGGAACTCGCCGAACGGCTCGCGGTCGCCGAGGAGATGCCGATCGAGGAGGAGCCGGACACCTCCGCGCGGGACCGGCTCGCCGCCGACGGCGCCAACGCCCGGCAGACCGAGATGGAGGCCCGCCTGCAGGTCCGTACCCATGAGGAGCGGGTCAAGGGGCTCGCCGGACGGGCCGACTCCCTCGACCGGGCCGCGCGCGCCGAACGTGAGGCACGCGCGCGTGCCGAGCAGCGCAAGGCGCGCCTGCGGCACGAGGCGGCCGTCGCCCAGGCCGTCGCCTCCGGTGCCCGCCAGCTGCTGGCGCACGTCGAGGTCTCCCTCGCCCGCGCCGAGGAGGAGCGCACCGCCGCCGAGACCGCCAAGGCGCGCCGCGAGCAGGAACTCACCGCGGCCCGTACCGAGGGCCGTGACCTCAAGGCCGAACTCGACAAGCTGACCGACTCCGTGCACCGGGGCGAGGTGCTCGGCGCCGAGAAGCGGATGCGGATCGAACAGCTGGAGAGCAAGGCGCTGGAGGAGCTGGGTGTCGAACCCGCCGGTCTGATCGCAGAGTACGGTCCGGCTCAGCTCGTACCGCCGTCTCCGCCCGCCGAGGGCGAGGAGCTGCCGGAGGATCCCGAGCACCCGCGCAACCGGCCGAAGCCCTTCGTGCGGGCCGAGCAGGAGAAGCGGCTGAAGTCGGCGGAGCGGGCCTACCAGCAGCTCGGCAAGGTGAATCCGCTGGCGCTGGAGGAGTTCGCGGCGCTGGAGGAGCGGCACAAGTTCCTCAGCGAGCAGCTGGAGGACCTGAAGAAGACCCGCGCCGACCTGCTCCAGGTCGTCAAGGAGGTCGACCTGCGGGTCGAGCAGGTCTTCACCGAGGCCTACTGGGACACCGCCCGCGAGTTCGAGGGCGTCTTCAGCCGGCTCTTCCCCGGGGGCGAGGGGCGGCTGGTGCTGACCGATCCCGACAACATGCTCACCACGGGTGTGGACGTCGAGGCGCGCCCCCCGGGCAAGAAGGTCAAGCGGCTGAGTCTGCTCTCCGGCGGTGAGCGGTCGCTGACCGCCGTCGCGCTGCTGGTGTCGATCTTCAAGGCGAGACCCAGTCCGTTCTATGTGATGGACGAGGTCGAGGCCGCGCTCGACGACACCAACCTGCAGCGGCTGATCCGGATCATGCAGGAGCTGCAGGAGGCCTCGCAGCTCATCGTCATCACGCACCAGAAGCGGACGATGGAGGTCGCCGACGCGCTGTACGGCGTCTCGATGCAGGGCGACGGTGTGTCGAAGGTCATCAGCCAGCGGCTGCGCTGAGGCCCCTCGATGGCATCGACGTTCAAGTTGTGAACACAAACCCCTCACTTATAGGGCTAAGATTCTTAACATCAACCTATTGACTACGAAACTTGAACGCATAGTCTCTCCCACGTTGTTTTTGCCTTCAGGTTTCGCCACCTGCGAGGGCTGACCCCCCACTCCGGCAGTGTCGCCGGTGGCCCGAGGAGTACACGTGACCAGCACACCGCAGGCACCCAAGCCAGGAGCCAGGCCGGCTCAGCCCGAACATCTCGGGCACGTCATCTTCATCGCGGCGGCGGCCGCGATGGGCGGTTTCCTCTTCGGCTACGACAGTTCCGTGATCAACGGTGCGGTCGAGGCCATCAGGGACCGCTACGACATCGGCTCCGCGGCGCTGGCGCAGGTCATCGCCGTCGCGCTGATCGGCTGCGCGATCGGCGCCGCGACGGCGGGCCGGATCGCCGACCGTATCGGCCGCATCCGCTGCATGCAGATCGCCGCGGTGCTGTTCACCGTGAGCGCCGTCGGTTCCGCCCTGCCCTTCTCGCTGTACGACCTCGCCTTCTGGCGTGTGATCGGCGGTTTCGCCATCGGCATGGCGTCCGTGATCGGCCCGGCCTACATCGCCGAGGTCGCCCCGCCCGCCTACCGCGGCCGTCTCGGCTCCTTCCAGCAGGCCGCGATCGTGGTCGGTATCGCCATCTCGCAGCTGGTCAACTGGGGCATCCTGAACGCCGCCGGCGGCGACCAGCGCGGTGAGCTGCTGGGCGTGGAGGCCTGGCAGCTGATGCTCGGCGTCATGGTCGTCCCGGCCGTCCTGTACGGCCTGCTCTCCTTCGCCATCCCCGAGTCCCCGCGCTACCTGATCTCCGTCGGCAAGCGCGAGCGCGCCCGCGAGATCCTCGCCGAGGTCGAGGGCCGTGACATCGATCTCGACTCGCGCGTCACCGAGATCGAGCACGCCATGAAGCGCGAGCACAAGTCGACCTTCAAGGACCTGCTCGGCGGCAGCTTCTACTTCAAGCCGATCGTCTGGGTCGGCATCGGCCTGTCGGTGTTCCAGCAGTTCGTCGGCATCAACGTCGCGTTCTACTACTCCGCGACGCTGTGGCAGTCGGTCGGCGTGGACCCGGCGGACTCGTTCTTCTACTCCTTCACCACGTCGATCATCAACATCGTCGGCACGGTCATCGCGATGATCTTCGTCGACCGCATCGGCCGCCGGCCCCTCGCGATCATCGGCTCGGTCGGCATGGTGATCGGCCTCGCGCTGGAGGCCTGGGCGTTCTCCTTCGACCTCGTGGACGGCAGGCTCCCGGCGACGCAGGGCTGGGTCGCCCTGATCGCCGCCCATGTGTTCGTCCTCTTCTTCGCCCTGTCGTGGGGTGTGGTCGTCTGGGTCATGCTCGGCGAGATGTTCCCGAACCGGATCCGCGCCGCCGCGCTGGGCGTGGCCGCGGCCGCGCAGTGGATCGCCAACTGGGCCATCACCGCGAGCTTCCCGTCGCTGGCCGACTGGAACCTCTCCGCGACCTACGTGATCTACACCGTCTTCGCGGCGCTCTCCATCCCGTTCGTCCTGAAGTTCGTGAAGGAGACGAAGGGCAAGTCGCTGGAGGAGATGGGCTGAGTCCCACCCCGAGGCCCTCGACGCGAGGAGGGCCCGAGGAGAGCTCGACGAGAGCCCGAGGAGAGGGGCCAAGTCCCCGCTGCCCTTCTCCTCGCCCTCGTGGAGAGGTGCTGCCCCGGCTCAGCCACTGAGCCGGGGCAGCACCTTCTCGCAGAACAACCGCAGACTGCGCCAGCCCTCCTCCAGCGGCATCCCGCCGGCCAGCGGATGCAGGACGAGGTTGTCCAGGCCCTGCGCCACGCACGCCTGCGGTGTCAGCACCCGGTAGACGCCCTCGGCACGCAGCTCCGCCACCGTCGTCGCCGCCGACCGCACGGCCGAGCGGATGTCCGCCGACTGCCAGGAGGCGTACGTGCGCGCCTCGTGCAGGAAGTGCCTCCCGTGCTCCGCCCATGTCCGGTCCGGGTCCTCGGCGAGGTGCAGCAGCGGCGTCTCGGCGGACGGCATCATGGTCCAGCCCTCGGTGCCGTACTCCACCAGGCGTTCCTTGTAGTACGCCTCCAGCTCGGGCAGGTGCGCGCTGGGGAAGAACGGCAGACCGAGGCGGGCGGCGCGGCGGGCGGCGGCCTGGGAGGAGCCGCCGACCAGGAGCAGCGGGTGCGGGTCGGAGTACGGACGCGGTGTGACGCGCACCGTTCGTCCCCGGTAGGTGAACTCCTCCCCGGTCCAGGCGCTCAGCACCGTCTCCAGCACCTCGTCCTGCAACCGCCCGCGCGCCGCCCAGTCCACGCCGAACAGCTCGTACTCCTGCGGCCGGTACCCGATCCCCGCGACGGTCACCAGCCGCCCGCCGCTCAGCAGGTCCAGTACGGCGATGTCCTCGGCCAGCCGCAGCGGGTCGTGCAGCGGGCCGATGACCGCCGAGACGGTGACCGCGAGGTGGCGGGTGGCGCCGAGCACCGCTCCCGCGAAGGTGAACGGCGAGGGCAGCCAGTTGTCGGGCACCCCGTGGTGCTCCTCCGTCTGCACGGTGGTGATCCCGTGGTCGTCGGCGTACCGGGCCATCTCCAGGGCCGTCCGGTAGCGGGCGTGCAGGGAGGCGGGGGTGGCACCGGGTTCGACGAGGTTGAAACGGACGACCGAGACGGGCATGGGATCCCCTTCGCCGGGCGGATGTGGAGGGGGACGGTAGCTGACGAGGCGTCAGGTTTCCAGAGACGGGGCGCCGGGCAGGGCCACCGGAGCCACGCGTCACTTGGACGAACGCACAAACTGGGCCGCCGGAGCCCCATGGCTGATACTGGACGGGTTATGGAAATCGTCATCCTTGCTGTAGTCATCGCCGTGGTCGTGATCGGCGCGATCGGCGGGCTCGTCATCGGCAGCCGGCGGAAGAAGTCGCTGCCCCCGCCGCCGCCCACGACGCCCGACATCACCGCACCTCCGGCCGAGCCGCATGTCGGCGACGAGGCCGAGACGCCGCGGGAGGAACCGCGCCGCACGATAGAGGAGGTGGACCTCCCCGACGGCTCGGCCCCGGTCGCCGTCGAGGAACCGCCCGTCGTCGAGCTCCCGCCGACCGAGATCGAGGTCCCGGAGCCCACCGCGGGGCGGCTCGTCCGCCTCCGCGCCCGTCTGTCCCGCTCCCAGAACGCCCTCGGCAAGGGACTGCTCACGCTGCTGTCGCGCGAGCACCTCGACGAGGAGACCTGGGAGGAGATCGAGGACACCCTGCTCACCGCCGACGTCGGTGTGCAGCCCACCCAGGAGCTGGTCGACCGGCTGCGCGAGCGGGTGAAGGTGCTCGGCACCCGCACCCCCGTGGAGCTGCGCGGCCTGCTGCGCGAGGAACTGCTCACCCTGGTCGGCACCGACCTCGACCGGGTCGTGAAGACCGAGCCCGAGGCCAGCAAGCCCGGCATCGTGATGGTCGTCGGCGTCAACGGCACCGGCAAGACCACCACCACCGGCAAGCTCGCCCGCGTCCTGGTGGCCGACGGCCGCAGTGTCGTCCTGGGTGCCGCCGACACGTTCCGGGCCGCCGCCGCGGACCAGCTCCAGACCTGGGGCGAGCGGGTCGGCGCCTACACCGTGCGGGGGCCGGAGGCCGGCGACCCCGCGTCCGTCGCGTTCGACGCCGTCAAGGAGGGCAAGGAGATGGGCGCCGACGTGGTGCTCATCGACACCGCCGGCCGGCTGCACACCAAGACCGGCCTCATGGACGAGCTCGGCAAGGTCAAGCGGGTCGTCGAGAAGCACGCTCCCCTGGACGAGATCCTCCTCGTCCTCGACGCCACCACCGGCCAGAACGGCCTCGTCCAGGCGCGCGTCTTCGCCGAGGTCGTCGACATCACGGGCATCGTCCTCACCAAGCTGGACGGCACCGCCAAGGGCGGCATCGTCGTCGCCGTGCAGCGGGAACTCGGCGTCCCGGTCAAGCTGATCGGGCTCGGCGAGGGCGCGGACGATCTGGCGCCGTTCGAGCCGGAAGCGTTCGTGGATGCGCTTATCGGGGAGTGAGTGCCCACCGACATCCGCACACAAGGAAGCGCCCGCCCCGAGTCACCGGTGGCGGGCGCTTCGTCGTGCGAGGGTCCGACCGGCGGGGCAGCGGCTTCGTCACCGTGGTGTGGCTGGTCGCCAGGCCGTCCGCCGTGGTGCGGTGCCCTCCCGTCGCGCTGCGGTGCCGGGCGGGCACGGCAGTCGCGTCGCGATGCCCCGTGCCGGCAGGCTCCTGCCGTCCCGCGGTGGCGTGCTTGGCTCGGAGGTGTGGCTGGGCGGCATGGTCGCCAGGCCGTTCGCCGTGGTGCGGTGCCCGTCCCGGGGTGATGTCAGGTGGCGACCGAGGTGCGCGACGGGCGGGGCCGTCCGACAAGCCGGTGCGGGGCGCGCGGGCACGGCCGCCCGGGGCCGGCGGTGGTCACGCCCGTGAGCGGTGGGCGAGGTAGGCCAGCGTGCCCAGCAGGAGCCGGGCCGCCGGGGGCTTGCGGGCCGAGTCCAGGTCCGGGGGGCGCAGCCAGCGCACCGGACCGAGGCCGCCACGGTCGGAGGGCGGGGCCGTGATGTACGTACCCCGGCCGAGGCCGCGCAGGTCGAGGCGGGGGTCGTCCCAGCCCATGCGGTACAGCAACGCGGGCAGCTCGGGCGCGGAGCCCGGCGCGACGAGGAAGTGGGCGCGGCCGTCGGGGGTGGCGGCCACGGGGCCGAGGGGCAGGCCCATGCGTTCCAGCCGGACCAGCGCGCGCCGCCCCGCGGGTTCGGCCACCTCGATCACGTCGAACGCCCGCCCGACCGGCAGCATCACCGCGGCGCCCGGGAACTGGTCCCACGCGGTGGTCACCTCGTCCAGCGTCGCCCCGGCCGGGACCTCCGGCGCGAAGTCCAGTGGATGCGCGCCCGGCGCGCGGCAGTCGGAGCGCCCGCAGGAGCAGGCGCTCGCGGCGGCCCGTGCGCCGGGGACGACGTCCCAGCCCCACAGGCCGGTGTACTCCGCCACGGCGGTGCACTCCGAGGCGCGGCCCCGGCGACGCGAGCCGGACCTGATGTCGCGGATCCCCCGACTGCTGCCGATCGTGAAGCCCATGCCCCCTCCAACGGGTCCGACACATCGGTGGTTACGAGCCGGAATCAGAACGTGACTCTCCGTTTCCGATTTCCCACTGCCGCGCGGTCCAGACGGCTTCCGGAAGCATCCCGGGTGGTGTACGCAGGACTGTGCGCCCCTGAGCGCACCCGTCCGCCCGCTTCCGTCCGGCCTATGTCAAGTGAATCGTGCGGAGGCGACGGCGAGTTCATTCGAAGGGGTGGCGAATGGTGGCGTTTCCAGGATCGCCGTGGCCGGGCGGGTGATCGTAGGATTACCGTGTGTGCACGGCAGCAGGGGCACATGCACCGGTGGGTATGCCGGAGGCAAGCAGGTTCCTCGTTCGAAGACTGAGAACTTCCGGACGGGCAACCGTACTGACGGGCATTCTGATAGGGCTTGGCGCAGTCGGTGGCAGGCGATCCGAGGGATGGGGGCGTTCCAGTGGGCGGCAGCGGCGGAAGCGGGACGAACGCTGAGAAGCGCCCGAATGAGCTGTTGGGCTCGTGGTTCGTGCGCAGCGGCTGGTCGAAGGGCGAGCTGGCACGGCAAGTGAACCGCAGGGCACGCCAGTTGGGCGCCAACCACATCTCCACCGACACCTCGCGCGTGCGCCGCTGGCTGGACGGTGAGAACCCCCGCGAGCCGATCCCGCGCATCCTGTCGGAGCTGTTCTCGGAGCGGTTCGGCTGCGTCGTCTCCATCGAGGACCTCGGCCTGCGCGCCGCCCGCCAGTCGCCCTCGTCCCACGGCGTGGACCTGCCCTGGACGGGCCCCCAAGCGGTCGCGCTGCTCAACGAGTTCTCGCGCAGCGACCTGATGCTCGCCCGTCGCGGCTTCCTCGGCACCTCACTCGCGCTGTCCGCAGGACCGGCCCTGATCGAGCCCATGCAGCGCTGGCTGGTCCCCTCGCCGCCCTCCCCGCGGCCGGAGCCCTCCTCGGTGCCGTCCACCCGCGCGCGGGGCCGGCTGTCCAAGCCGGAGCTGGACCTGCTGGAGTCCACCACGGTGATGTTCCGGCAGTGGGACGCCCAGTGCGGCGGCGGCCTGCGCCGCAAGGCGGTCGTCGGCCAGCTGCACGAGGTGACCGACCTGCTCCAGGAGCCCCAGCCCGAGCCCACCACCCGCAAGCTCTTCAAGTTCGCCGCCGAGCTGGCGGAGCTGGCCGGCTGGATGTCGTACGACGTGGGGCTCCAGCCGACCGCGCAGAAGTACTTCGTGCTGGCGCTGCACGCCGCCAAGGAGGCCGGCGACCGCCCCCTCGGCTCGTACGTGCTGTCCAGCATGAGCCGCCAGATGATCCACCTCGGGCGCCCCGAGGACGCGCTGGAGCTGATCCACCTCGCGCAGTACGGCAGCCGCGACTGCGCGAGCCCGCGCACCCAGGCGATGCTGTATGCGATGGAGGCCCGCGCGTACGCCAACATGGGTCAGCCCGGCAAGTGCAAGCGGGCCGTGCGGATGGCCGAGGACACCTTCGCCGAGGCCGACGACTGGGACGAGCCGGACCCCGACTGGATCCGCTTCTTCTCCGAGGCCGAGCTGTTCGCCGAGAACAGCCACTCCTTCCGCGACCTCGCCTACGTCGCGGGCCGCAGCCCCGCCTACGCCTCCCTGGCCGAACCCCTGATGCGCAAGGCCGTGGAGCTGTTCGCGCAGGACACCGAGCACCAGCGGTCGTACGCGCTGAACCTCATCGGCATGGCCAGTGTGCACCTGCTCCAGCGGGAGCCCGAGCAGAGCGCGGTCTTCGCCGATCAGGCCATGACCGTCGCCAAGAACGTCCGTTCCGAGCGCGTCAACACGCGTATCCGAAAGACCGTGGACACCGCGGCCCGTGACTTCGGTGACGTCGCCGAGGTCGTGGACCTCACCGAGAAGCTCGCGTTGGAGTTGCCGGAGACCGCCGAAGCGGTCTGAGCACAGCGGCGAAACCCCTGACCCCGGCCGCGGCCGGCCCTCCCGAACTGCCCGACTCGGCTCCCCCATGCCAGGTCATCGGAAGGCCGCCCGCGGCCGGTCCTTTTCCCCCGGAAAAGCGGCGGGGGAAGGTTGCGCCACGATAACGATCCCGCGGCCTCGTAGCAGGCAGTTCATGGACGCGTAACACGCACGGCGCCTTCGTCACCCCGGCGAAACAACGAGGGGCTTCCACCGAAACCGCGCTGCGTCAATGTCGTGGCGCATAACCGGCCCACCCCTCATCCCGCTCAAGGCTTCGCCCGCACGGGGCCGTATCCAACGACGAGGAGACGCCGATGGCTCCAGCCATCACGCTTGCGGCGGACGCACCCACGCTGTCGTCCGCGAACACAGGCTTCATGCTCATCTGTTCCGCCCTGGTGATGCTCATGACCCCGGGCCTGGCCTTCTTCTACGGAGGCATGGTCCGCGTCAAAAGCACCCTGAACATGCTGATGATGAGTTTCATCAGCCTGGGAATCGTCACCATTCTGTGGGTGCTGTACGGCTTCTCCATGGCGTTCGGTACGGATTCCGGCAGCCTCATCGGCTGGAACTCCGACTACGTCGGCTTCACGGGGATCGGCATCGGCGACCTGTGGGACGGCTACACCATCCCGGTCTTCGTCTTCGCCGTCTTCCAGCTGATGTTCGCGATCATCACACCCGCCCTGATCAGCGGTGCCCTCGCGGACCGCGTGAAGTTCACGGCATGGGCGCTGTTCATCACCCTGTGGGCCACGATCGTGTACTTCCCGGTCGCCCACTGGGTCTGGGGCACGGGCGGCTGGGCCTTCGAGCTGGGCGTGATCGACTTCGCCGGTGGTACGGCGGTGCACATCAACGCCGGTGCCGCGGCCCTCGGCGTGATCCTGGTGATCGGCAAGCGCATCGGCTTCAAGCGGGACCCGATGCGTCCGCACAGCCTGCCCCTGGTGATGCTCGGCGCCGGCCTGCTGTGGTTCGGCTGGTTCGGCTTCAACGCCGGCTCCTGGCTGGGCAACGACGACGGCGTGGGCGCGCTGATGTTCGTCAACACCCAGATCGCGACGGCCGCCGCCATGCTGGCCTGGCTGATCTACGAGAAGCTCCGCCACGGTGCGTTCACCACGCTGGGCGCCGCCTCCGGCGCGGTCGCCGGTCTGGTCGCCATCACCCCGGCCGGCGGCGCGGTCGACCCGCTCGGCGCGATCGCCGTGGGCGCCATCGCCGGTCTGCTGTGCGCGATGGCGGTCGGCCTGAAGTACAGGTTCGGCTACGACGACTCCCTGGACGTCGTCGGCGTCCACCTCGTCGGCGGTGTGCTCGGCTCCCTGCTGATCGGCTTCTTCGCCAGCGGCAAGGGCCAGTCCAAGGTCGAGGGCCTGTTCTACGGTGGCGGCCTGGACCAGTTCTGGAAGCAGTGCGCCGGTGTCTTCGCCGTCCTCGCCTACTCGCTGATCGTCTCCGCGATCCTCGCCTTCCTGATCGACAGGACGATCGGCATGCGGGTACCGGAGGACGACGAGGTGACCGGCATCGACCAGGCCGAGCACGCCGAGACCGCGTACGACTTCAGCGGCGCCGGCGGCGGTGCCTCCCGCACCAGCACAGTGGCCGTCACGCCCGGCGCAGCCGCGAACAAGAAGGTGGACGCATGAAGCTCATCACCGCCGTCGTCAAGCCCCACCGGCTGGACGAGATCAAGGAAGCCCTCCAGGCGTTCGGAGTACACGGACTCACGGTCACCGAGGCCAGCGGCTACGGTCGCCAGCGGGGGCACACCGAGGTCTACCGCGGCGCCGAGTACACCGTCGACCTGGTCCCCAAGATCCGTATCGAGGTGCTGGCCGAGGACGACGACGCCGAGCAGCTGATCGAGGTGATCGTGAAGGCGGCCCGCACCGGCAAGATCGGTGACGGCAAGGTCTGGTCCCTTTCGGTCGAGACCGCGGTCCGGGTCCGCACGGGCGAGCGCGGACCGGACGCGCTCTGACACGCCGAAGAACAGGAGTCGCCGGGTGACGAGCACGGGCGTACGGACGGAAGCAGAGGACTCGGGACCCAGCGGCTACGCGGCGGCCCGGCTGCGCCTCCTCACCGAGGGGGCGCGGTCCGGGCCGCCGCGCCGTGCCGCCCTGGCCGGGCTGACCGACGACTGGCTCGCGGGCCTGTTCGGGGCGGGCGCCGAGGGGCTTCGCGGGGTCTCGCTCGTGGCGGTCGGCGGTTACGGCCGCGGCGAGCTCTCCCCACGCAGTGACCTGGACCTCCTCCTGCTGCACGACAGCGGCGACCCCGCGGCGATCGCCGCCCTCGCCGACCGCATCTGGTACCCGGTCTGGGACCTGGGCCTGGCCCTCGACCACTCCGTGCGCACCCCGGCCGAGGCCCGCAGGACGGCCGGGGAGGACCTGAAGGTCCAGCTCGGCCTGCTGGACGCCCGCCACCTCGCCGGCGACCTCGGCCTGACCGCGGGCCTGCGCACCGCGGTCCTCGCCGACTGGCGCAACCAGGCACCCAAACGCCTCCCGGAACTCCAGGAACTCTGCGCGGAACGCGCCGAACGACAGGGCGAGCTGCAGTATCTGCTGGAGCCGGACCTCAAGGAGGCCCGTGGCGGCCTGCGGGACGCCACCGCCCTGCGCGCCGTCGCCGCCTCCTGGCTGGCCGACGCCCCGCGCGAAGGCCTCGACGAGGCCCGGCGCCGGCTGCTCGACGTCCGGGACGCCCTGCACCTCGCCACCGGACGGGCCACCGACCGGCTCGCCCTGCAGGAACAGGACGAGGTCGCCGCCGGGCTGGGCCTGCTCGACGCCGACACCTTGCTGCGGCAGGTGTACGAGGCGGCGCGGCTCATCTCGTACGCCGGCGACGTCACCTGGCGTGAGGTGGGGCGCGTACTGCGGTCGCGGGCCGTGCGGCCCCGGCTGAGGTCCATGCTGGGCGGGGGCAAGCAGGTCGCGGAGCGGTCCCCGCTGGCGGAGGGGGTCGTCGAGCAGGAGGGCGAGGTGGTGCTCGCCCGCGCCGCGCGCCCCGACCGCGATCCCGTGCTCCCGCTGCGCGCCGCGGCCGCCGCCGCGCAGGCCGGGCTGCCGCTCTCCCTGCACGCCGTGCGGCGCATGGCGGCCGGCGCGCGCCCGCTGCCGACGCCCTGGCCGGCCGAGGCCCGCGAACAACTGGTCACCCTGCTCGGCTCCGGCCGCCCGACCGTCGAGGTCTGGGAGGCCCTGGAGGCGGAGGGCCTGATCACCCGCCTCATCCCCGACTGGGAGCGGGTGCGCTGCCGGCCGCAGCGCAACGCCGTGCACATCTGGACCGTCGACCGGCATCTCATCGAGACCGCCGTCCGCGCCTCCGAGTTCACCCGTCGGGTCAGCCGGCCCGACCTGCTGCTGGTCGCCGCGCTGCTGCACGACATCGGCAAGGGCTGGCCGGGCGACCACTCGGTGGCGGGCGAGATCATCGCGCGGGACGTGGCGGCCCGGATCGGCTTCGACCGCGCGGACGTGTCCGTCCTCGCCACCCTCGTACGCCATCACCTGCTGCTCATCGAGACCGCCACCCGGCGTGACCTGGAGGACCCCGCCACCGTGCGCGCGGTCGCCGAGGCGGTCGGCTCGCACGGCACGCTGGAGCTGCTGCACGCGCTCACCGAGGCCGACGCCCTGGCCACCGGGCCGGCCGCCTGGTCGACCTGGCGGGGCTCCCTCGTCGCCGACCTGGTGAAACGGGTCTCGGCGGTGCTCGCGGGGGACGCCCCGGCCGACCCGGAGGCCGCCGCGCCCACCGCCGAGCAGGAACGGCTCGCCCTGGAGGCGATCGCGACGGGCAGCCCGGTGCTGTCGCTGCGGGCCCAGACCGAGGTGCCCACCGAGGAGCCGTCCGGCGAGCCCGAGCCGCTCGGCGTGGAGCTCCTGATCGCCGTGCCGGACCAGCCCGGTGTGCTGCCCGCCGTGTCCGGCGTGCTGGCCATGCACCGTCTGACCGTGCGCGCGGCCGAGCTGCGAGCCCTGGAGCTGCCCGCCGGCGTCGACGGGTCGGTGCTGCTGCTGGACTGGCGGGTCGCCGCCGAGTACGGCTCCCTGCCGCAGGCCGCACGGCTGCGCGCGGATCTGGTCCGTGCCCTGGACGGCTCGCTCGACATCGCCGGCCGACTGGCCGAACGCGACGCCGCCTACCCGCGCCGCCGCGGTGTGGTCGCGCCCCCGCCCCGTGTGACGGTCGCGTCGGCGGCCTCCCGTCTCGCCACGGTGATCGAGGTGCGCGCCCAGGACGCCCCGGGGCTGCTCTTCCGCATCGGGCGTGCCCTGGAGGACGCCGGGGTGCGGGTGCGCAGCGCCCATGTCTCGACGCTGGGCGCGAACGCGGTCGACGCGTTCTACGTCACAGACCCGCGGGGAGCGCCGCTGCCGGGCGAGGAGGCGGTGACGGTGGCACGGAAGCTGGAGGAGATGCTCAGGGGGTGACCGCCGGGCGGCCGGGGCGCTCCTTCATGTGCTGGACGAGGACGATTCCCTTGGCGGGGCAGATACCCTGGAGGGCGATCCCTACTGTCGCCTACTGCCGAGGACCGACGCCGCCGTGTTCGATACCCTTTCCGACCGCCTCTCAGCCACCTTCAAGTCCCTCCGGGGCAAGGGGCGACTCAGTGAAGCGGACATCGACGCCACGGCTCGCGAGATCCGGATCGCGCTCCTCGAGGCGGACGTGGCGCTGCCGGTCGTCCGGAGCTTCATCAAGAACGTCAAGGAGCGTGCGCTCGGCTCCGAGGTCTCCAAGGCGCTGAACCCCGCCCAGCAGGTCCTGAAGATCGTCAACGACGAGCTCGTCACGATCCTCGGCGGCGAGACCCGGCGGCTGCGCTTCGCCAAGCAGCCGCCCACCGTGATCATGCTGGCGGGTCTGCAGGGTGCCGGTAAGACCACCCTTGCGGGCAAGCTCGGCCGGTGGCTGAAGGAGCAGGGCCACTCGCCGCTGCTGGTCGCCGCCGACCTCCAGCGCCCGAACGCCGTGAACCAGCTGAGCGTGGTCGCCGACCGCGCGGGCGTGGCCGTCTACGCGCCGGAGCCGGGCAACGGCGTAGGTGACCCGGTCAAGGTCGCCAAGGACTCGATCGACTTCGCGAAGTCCAAGGTCCACGACATCGTGATCGTGGACACCGCCGGCCGCCTCGGCATCGACCAGGAGATGATGCAGCAGGCCGCGGACATCCGCGACGCCGTCTCCCCGGACGAGATCCTGTTCGTCGTCGACGCCATGATCGGTCAGGACGCGGTCAACACCGCCGAGGCCTTCCGCGACGGCGTCGGCTTCGACGGCGTGGTGCTCTCCAAGCTCGACGGTGACGCCCGCGGTGGTGCGGCCCTGTCGATCCGCCAGATCACCGGCAAGCCGATCATGTTCGCCTCGAACGGCGAGAAGCTCGACGACTTCGACGCCTTCCACCCTGACCGGATGGCCTCCCGCATCCTCGACATGGGTGACCTGCTCACCCTGATCGAGCAGGCGGAGAAGACGTTCAGCCAGGAAGAGGCCGAGAAGATGGCCTCCAAGCTGGCGTCCAAGAAGGGCCAGGACTTCACCCTGGACGACTTCCTGGCCCAGATGGAGCAGGTCAGGAAGATGGGCAGCATCTCCAAGCTGCTCGGCATGCTGCCCGGCATGGGTCAGATCAAGGACCAGATCCAGAACCTGGACGAGCGGGACGTCGACCGCACCGCCGCGATCATCAAGTCGATGACCCCGGGCGAGCGCCAGGACCCGATGATCATCAACGGCTCGCGCCGCGCGCGTATCGCCCGCGGTTCCGGCGTCGAGGTCAGCGCCGTGAAGAACCTGGTCGAGCGGTTCTTCGAGGCCCGCAAGATGATGTCCCGCATGGCGCAGGGCGGCGGCATGCCCGGTATGCCGGGCGTCCCGGGCATGGGCGGCGGTCCCGGCCGGGCGAAGAAGCAGCAGAAGAAGGCCAAGGGCAAGCAGCGCTCCGGCAACCCGATGAAGCGCAAGCAGCAGGAGCAGGACGCCGCGGCCCGCCGTGCGGCCGCCGCCCAGGGCGGCAACGCCTTCGGGGTCCCGCAGCAGGGCGCGCAGGACTTCGAGCTGCCGGACGAGTTCAAGAAGTTCATGGGCTGACGGCACCCCTTGCCGTGACGGCGCCGGGCCACCCCTTTCCCAGGGGTGGCCCGGCGCTGTTTCCAGGGATGCCCCCGGCGCCGTATCCGCACATGCTTGCGGGCCCGGTGTGTCGTAACGTCCCGATATGACCAACGCCGCGCCGTCGCGAAAGTCGCCGGACCAGCCCTGGCGCACGGAGGGCACCCCCGAGGACGCTCCGAGGTCGTCCGGCTGGCGGAAGATGCCCGGCCGCTGGTGGGGCCTCGCCGTCACCGCGCTGGTCGTGTTCATGATCGCCAACGTCGTGCTGTCGTTCCTCGACGAGGAGGAACCCACGATCTCGTACACGGCGTTCAGCAAGCAGGTCGACGCCGGCAACGTCAGCAAGATCTACGCCAAGGGCGACGCCATCCAGGGCGAGCTGAAGAAGGCCCAGGACAACCCCGGGGGCGACGGCACCTACACCCGGTTCAAGACCCAGCGGCCCGCCTTCGCGGACGACCCGCTCTGGGAGGACCTGACCCGGCATAACGTCACGGTGACCGCGGAACCGGTGGTCCAGCAGCGCGGCATCGTGGCCAATCTGCTGCTCTCGCTGGCGCCGATCCTGCTGCTCGTCCTGCTGTGGGTCTTCATCGCGCGGCGGGCGAGAGCGGGGCTCGGCGGGGCGGGCGGCATGTTCGGGCGCAAGCCGCCGCCCAAGCCGGTCGAGCTGGAGCCCGGGGGAAAGCGCACGACGTTCGCGGACGTGGCGGGCATCGACGAGGTGGCGGGCGAGCTCAACGACGTCGTCGACTTCCTGAGGAACCCGGACGCCTACCGGCGGATGGGCGCCAAGCTGCCCCGCGGTGTGCTGCTCGCCGGCCCGCCCGGCACCGGCAAGACGCTGCTCGCGCGGGCGGTCGCGGGAGAGGCGGGGGTGCCGTTCTTCTCGGCGTCCGCGTCCGAGTTCATCGAGATGATCGTCGGCGTGGGCGCGTCCCGGGTGCGGGAACTGTTCGCGGAGGCGCGCAAGGTGGCGCCGTCGATCATCTTCATCGACGAGATCGACACCATCGGCCGGGCCCGCGGCGGTGGCGCGTCCGTGGGCGGGCACGACGAGCGCGAGCAGACCCTCAACCAGATCCTGACCGAGATGGACGGCTTCTCCGGGTCGGAGGGCGTGATCGTGATCGCCGCGACCAACCGGGCCGACGTCCTGGACCCCGCCCTGACCCGCCCCGGCCGCTTCGACCGGATCGTGCAGGTCGCGCCGCCGGACCGGGGCGGCCGCGAGGCCATCCTGCGGATCCACACCCGGGAGATCCCGCTCGCCCCCGACGTCGACCTCGCCCGGGTCGCTCGCACGACCCCGGGGATGACCGGCGCCGAACTGTCCAACCTGGCCAACGAGGCCGCCCTGCTCGCCGTCAAGAGGGGCCAGGACCAGGTGACCCAGTCCGACCTCTCGGAAGCGCTGGAGAAGGTCCAGCTGGGCGCCGAACGCGCGCTGGTGATGCCCGAGGAGGAACGGCGGCGCACCGCCTACCACGAGAGCGGACACGCGCTGCTGGGCATGCTCCAGCCGGGCGCCGACCCCGTCCGCAAGATCACCATCGTCCCGCGCGGGAGGGCGCTCGGGGTGACGCTCTCGACGCCGGAATCGGACAAGTACGCGTACACCGAGGACTATCTGCGGGGTCGGATCATCGGCGCGCTCGGCGGGATGGCGGCGGAGCACGTCGTCTACGGGGTCATCACCACCGGCTCGGAGAACGACTTGGAGCAGGTCACCAGCATCGCGCGCGGAATGGTCGCCCGCTGGGGCATGAGCCGGCAGGTGGGCCGGCTGTCGGCGCTGCCGGGCGACGCCCAGCAGGCGTACGGGCTGGCGGCGGCGCCGCAGACGCTGGACGTGATCGACGGCGAGATGCGGCGGGTCGTCGACGAGTGCTACGAGGAGGCCTGCCGCAAGCTGCGCGACCACCGTGATCAGCTCGACGCGCTGGCGGCGGCGCTGCTGGAGCGGGAGACGCTGGAGGAGGCCGACGCGTACCGGATCGCCGGGATCACGCGGTCGGCCAGGACGAACGGGGAGGGGTAGCCGGAGCGCGGCCTCCCCGGGATGCCCGCCCCTGCTCGTCCCCGCCGGTCCCCTCGTGGGCTGGCCCTCGGCCCGCCGCCCTCAGGGCGTCCTGGCGATCAGGTAGCGGAACACGTTCGGCATCCACACCGTGCCGTCCGGGCGGCGGTGCTGGTGCAGCGCCTCGGCCAGCTCCTTGTCGACCTGCTCCTGGTCGGTCGCCGCGATCGCCGCGTCGAACAGCCCCGTGGACAGCAGTCCGCGCACGGCGCTGTCCACGCCGGCGTACCCGAACGGGCAGGCCACCCGGCCCGAGCCGTCAGGCCTGAGCCCGGCCCGCTGGGCCACCTCCTCCAGGTCGTCGCGGAGCGCCGGCCGCCAGCTGCCGCCGCCGCGCAGCGGATCCACCAGCTTGGTCGCCACCCGCAGCACCGACGACGTGGCGCAGCGCTCCGGCGGCCCCCACCCGGCCAGCACCACCGGCACGCCCCGGCCGGCGAGCGGGGTCGCCGCGGCGAGCAGCTCGGCGAGGCCCTCCGCGTCCCCCGCGAGACAGCCGATGGGCTCGAACGAGGTGACGACGGTGTACGGCGCGGCCTGCGCCCCGTCCGCCTCCTCGGGCCCGGCGTTCCCCGGCGGGCCCTGGACGAGCCGCGCCCGCGCGGCCCGCGCGGACGTGCGAGCCGGCTCCGCCGCCCCTGGCAGCAGGCGCTCGCCCGCGAGGGCCAGCCGCTCGGGCGAGGAGGACTCGACACCGGTGACGGCGGCGCCCCGGGCGGCCGCCATCAGCAGGGCGAGTCCCGAACCGCAGCCGAGCCCCAGCAGCCGAGTGCCGGGTCCCACGTCCAGTCGCTCGTAGACGGCCTCGTAGAGCGGTACGAGCATCCGTTCCTGGATCTCCGACCAGTCACGCGCGCGTGCACACAGGTCCACGCGGGGTGCGGGTCCCGCGTGTGGCAGGTGCTGCCGCACGAGCGTAGGTGTCATCGAAAGCGCCCCAATCCGCAGCGAGTTGCCGCTGTACCCGTTTTCGTCGCCCCCCGTCACGTACGCCCAGCCTTCCCCCGTATGCCAGGTAACTCCGAGCCCGCGACCGCGTCCAGGGGTCTCGGCGCCCCGCTTGTGAGGTGCCCCCCTGAGTGGCGAGAATTCACATTCCGGCAACGCCGCTGTCCCTCCTCACGACGGAATTGCTCCGTCCGGGGGACCCGAGGAGTGGCGCGATCGTGCCGTGGGCGATGACGGTGGGTCGCGGTGCGCGGCCATGGTCCGGTTTTGGCCAAGGTCGAGAGCGCGGGTCGGCTTCCCGGTGACCGGCCCGGCCGGGAAGGACGGGGCGATGGTGGTCCCCCGGGAAGGACCCGGTAGGGTCACGGTCGTACCGCGTGTCGGCCGGGCGAGTGAGCGAGGCGGCCGAAACGCCTCTTGCGCACCCGCGGATCCCTCCACTCCGCCGTGCGGACGCGCTCTACACGCCGGGTCGTACGTCAGGCTACGTACCACCTTGTAGGCAGCTGTGCGGCTTCTCCGCAGATCAGCGCACCCGCCCTCCTCAGGACGCATCAGCGGCAACTGACGGGTACGTGCAAATTATTTGGGATGCCCCGGAATAGGAACACAGCGGGACTCAGGCTCGTTGTCATTACGTGAGCACGACACCACCTGTTCTCGCCGCAGAGCTGGCACAGGCGTGGGCCGACATTCAGCGGTACCACCCCGAGCTGCCGGACCTTGCCGCGCCCGAGTCCCTGATCGGGGAGTCCTCGTCCGCCTGCGGACACGAACTCTCCTTCGAGCGGCTGCTTCACGAGGCAGTCCACGGCATCGCCGCCGCGCGCGGAATCCGCGACACCTCCCGCGCCGGCCGGTACCACAACCGCAGATTCCTCGCGATCGCCGAGGAGCTGGGCCTGGACCACCCGGAGGAGCCGCATCCCAGCAGCGGTTTCTCGCTGGTCACGCTCAACCCCGAGGCGAAGCGGCGGTACCGCCCGACGATCGAGCGCCTGCAGCGCGCGCTGAAGGCCCACACCGCCGCCACCACCACCGACACCAGCCGCAGCTTCCGCGGCCCGGCCGCCCGCCACGGTTCCTCCGGCGGCGGCGTCCGGGTCAAGGCGGTGTGCGACTGCGGCCGCAACGTACGGGTCGTCCCGTCCGTTCTGGCCCAGGCTCCGATCATGTGCGGCGGCTGCGGCAAGCCGTTCCGGATCCCCGAGGTGGTGGGCGCGGGCGCGAGGTGAGCGCACGGCTGTTCGTGGCAGCCGTGCGGCACCCGTAGTGCCGCGGGTCAGGCGCCCGGTGTCCGTCGCGGGGACGCCGGGTGCCCCTCAGGTGTGCCCGGACGCCCCCTCGGTCCGGAGGGGCTCGTGGGCTGTGGCACAATGGACAGCTGTACTCGACAGCCGCACAGGACCCCTCTCTCCTCCGGCTGACGCGTCCATCGGGCACTCGGGTACCGCAACCCCACGCGGCATTCTCGCCGTGCCCAACCACGTCAAATCCAGGAGAACCCACTCCCGTGGCAGTCAAGATCAAGCTGAAGCGTCTGGGCAAGATCCGTTCGCCTCACTACCGCATCGTCGTCGCCGACTCCCGCACCCGCCGTGACGGCCGTGCGATCGAGGAGATCGGCAAGTACCACCCGACGTACAACCCGTCGGTGATCGAGGTCGACGCCGAGCGCGCGGCGTACTGGCTCGGTGTCGGCGCCCAGCCGACCGAGCCCGTGCTCGCCATCCTGAAGAAGACCGGCGACTGGCAGAAGTTCAAGGGCGAGCCCGCCCCGGCGCCGCTGCTCGTCGCCGAGCCGAAGGCCGCGCGTCCGTCCTTCGAGGCTCTCGGCGGTGACGACGAGGGCAAGGGTGAGGCCATCACCCAGAAGAAGAAGGCCGACAAGAAGGACGAGGCCCCGGCCGAGTCCGCGGCTGAGTCCACCGAGGCCTGAGCATGCTCGAGGAGGCTCTCGAGCACCTCGTGAAGGGCATCGTCGACAACCCGGACGATGTGCAGGTCGCTTCGCGCAACCTGCGTCGCGGGCGTGTGCTGGAGGTCCGGGTGCACCCCGACGACCTCGGTAAGGTGATCGGCCGTAACGGCCGCACCGCGCGCGCCCTGCGCACCGTCGTGGGCGCCATCGGCGGCCGCGGTGTCCGTGTCGACCTCGTCGACGTGGACCACGTCCGCTGACACAAGGCAGCGCAGCACCGGCTCGGGCCGGGGAGGGCCAATGGGCCGTCCCCGGCCCGTAGTCGTACGACAGGAGAACAAGCACAGTGCAGCTGGTAGTCGCACGGATCGGCCGTGCCCACGGCATCAAGGGCGAGGTCACCGTCGAGGTACGTACGGACGAGCCGGAACTCCGGCTCGCGCCCGGCGCCGTACTCGCCACCGACCCCGCCTCCACCGGGCCGCTGACGATCGAGACGGGCCGTGTGCACAGTGGCCGCCTGCTGCTGCGCTTCGAGGGCGTGAGTGACCGCAGCGGCGCCGAGGCCCTGCGCAACACCCTCCTCATCGCCGAGATCGACCCGGAGGAACTGCCCGAGGGCGAGGACGAGTACTACGACCACCAGCTGATGGACCTCGACGTCGTCACCACGGACGGGGTCGAGGTCGGCCGGATCACCGAGGTCTCGCACCTGCCCTCGCAGGACCTGTTCATCGTGGAGCGCCCGGACGGCAGCGAGGTCATGATCCCGTTCGTCGCGGAGATCGTCACCGAGATCGACCTGGAGGAGCAGCGGGCCGTCATCGACCCGCCGCCCGGCCTGATCGACGACCGCGCGGACATCGCCTCGTCCAGGGACGAGTCCTGATGCGGCTCGACGTCGTCACGATCTTCCCCGAGTACCTCGACCCGCTGAACGTCTCCCTGGTCGGCAAGGCACGCGCGCGGGGACAGCTCAAGGTGCACGTGCACGACCTGCGCTCCTGGGCCTACGACCGGCACAACACGGTCGACGACACCCCCTACGGCGGCGGCCCCGGCATGGTCATGAAGACCGGGCCCTGGGGAGACGCCCTCGACTCCGTCCTCGCCGACGGCTACGAGACGGGCGCCCACCGACCGGCCCTGATCGTCCCCACGCCCAGCGGACGACCCTTCACCCAGGAACTCGCCGTCGAGCTCTCCGAGCGACCCTGGCTGATCTTCACCCCGGCCCGCTACGAGGGCATCGACCGCCGGGTCGTCGACGAGTACGCCGCCCGGATGCCGGTCTACGAGGTGTCCATCGGCGACTACGTCCTCGCCGGCGGCGAGGCGGCCGTGCTGGTCGTCACCGAGGCCGTGGCGCGGCTGCTGCCCGGCGTCCTCGGCAACGCCGAGTCGCACCGGGACGACTCCTTCGCGCCCGGCGCCATGGCGAGCCTCCTGGAAGGGCCCGTGTACACGAAGCCGCCCGAGTGGCGCGGGCAGGGGATCCCGGAGGTGCTGCTCAGCGGGCACCACGGCAGGATCGCCCGCTGGCGGCGCGACGAGGCGCTGCGGCGTACGACGGCCAACCGGCCGGACCTGATCGAGCGGTGCGACCCCAAGGCCTTCGACAAGAAGGACCGCGAGATGCTCTCCATCCTGGGCTGGGCGCCGGACCCCGAAGGTGAGCCGTTCGGCCGATTTTGGCGCAGGACCGAGGGCGTGGAAGAATAGGCCGCTGTTGTGCGCCTGTCCGGCGTGCGCCCCTGCCACAGGGGGACACGACGCCCGTCCCGACCCGCACGGCACTCTCACCAGAAACCTAGTTTCCGTTGATGACCTGTGGCATCAGCGAGGAAAGCAGAAGAAATGGCTCACCTGCTCGACACCGTCGACGCCTCGTCGCTGCGCAGCGACGTCCCGGCCTTCCGCCCGGGCGACACCGTCAACGTGCACGTCCGCGTCATCGAGGGCAACCGCTCCCGTGTGCAGCAGTTCAAGGGCGTGGTGATCCGCCGCCAGGGTTCCGGCGTGCGCGAGACCTTCACGGTCCGCAAGGTCTCCTTCTCCGTCGGCGTCGAGCGCACCTTCCCGGTGCACACCCCGATCGTGGAGAAGATCGAGCTCGTCACCAGGGGTGACGTCCGCCGCGCCAAGCTGTACTACCTGCGCGACCTGCGCGGCAAGGCGGCGAAGATCAAGGAGAAGCGCGAGAACTGAGCGCCTCCCGGGGTTCCGCGCGGGGCCGGATAGCATCTGGCCCCGATGGACACCGAAGCACAGCAGACGGAGCGCGACCGCTCCTCCCGCCCTTCCCGAACCGAGGAGACCTCGGACACAGGGGGGCCGGAGGACCGGTCGCGTTCCGCGTTGGTGGCGCGGGTCGCCGCGTGCGTCCCGGGCGGGCGGATCACCCTGTCCGTGCTGGTCTGCCTGGTGTTCGCGCTGCTGCTCAACACCTTCGTGGTGCAGCCGTTCCGCATTCCCAGTGGATCGATGGAGCGGGAATTGAGGATCGGCGACCGCGTTCTCGTAAACAAGTTGGCGTACCGTTTCGGTGCTCAGCCGCGACGCGGTGACGTGGTCGTGTTCGACGGCACCGGCTACTTCGGGAACGCCGACTACGTCAAACGCGTCGTCGGTGTGGGTGGAGATCACGTGGTCTGCTGCGACAAGGAGGGACGGCTCCAGGTGAACGGCCGGTCGGTCGACGAGTCGACGTTCCTGTACCCCGGCGACGGCGCCTCCACGGTGGCGTTCGACGTCGTGGTGCCGGACGGCACCCTGTTCGTCCTCGGCGACCACCGCAGCGCCTCCAGCGACTCCCGCGACCACCTCGGCTCACCCGGCGGCGGCATGATCCCCGTGGACGGGGTGATCGGCCGGGCGGACTGGATCGTCTGGCCCGCCGGCCACGCCACCCGGCTGGACCGTACCGGCGTCTACGCGCGCGTGCCCGCGGCGGACGGTGCCCATGGGTAGCCGCGGCAAGCCGCGCGGCGCGCCCGTCAGTGCCGCCGAGAACCTGCTGCCCACCGGCTCCCGGCGGACCGCCGCCGCGGCCGGGAGCGGGCGCACCCGCGCCGAGCGGCGCAAGCTCCAGCGGAAGGTCAAGCGACGCCGGCGCCGGTCCGCCATCAAGGAGATACCGCTCCTGGTCGGCGTGGCCGTGCTGATAGCGCTCGTGCTGAAGACGTTCCTCGTCCAGGCGTTCGTGATCCCGTCCGGCTCCATGGAGCAGACGATCCAGATCGGCGACCGGGTCCTGGTCGACAAGCTCACGCCGTGGTTCGGCACCAAGCCGGAGCGCGGCGACGTCGTGGTCTTCAAGGACCCCGGCGGCTGGCTCCAGGACGAGCAGCCGACGCAGAAGAAGGACGACCCCGTCGTCGTCAAGCAGGTCAAGGAGGGGCTCACCTTCATCGGCCTGCTGCCGTCCGAGAACGAGAAGGACCTCATCAAGCGGGTCGTCGGCGTCGGCGGCGACCGGGTGCAGTGCTGCGACGCGCAGGGACGGGTCACGGTCAACGGCGTCCCCCTGGACGAGGACTACCTCTACCCCGGCAACGAGCCGTCCGCGACGCCGTTCGACATCACGGTGCCACAGGGCCGCTTGTGGGTGATGGGCGACCACCGGTCGAACTCCGCGGACTCCCGCTCGCACCAGGACACCGACTACGGCGGCACCGTCTCGCAGGACGAGGTGGTGGGCCGGGCCGTCGTGATCGCCTGGCCGCTGGGCCACTGGACCACGCTGAACGAACCGAATACCTACGCTTCCGTGTCCGACTCGGCAGCCGGGTCGACCGCGGCCCCCCAGCCGTCGCATAGGGTTGCCCCCGACGATCCGAACGGAACGATCCACCTCCCGACCCCTGCGGAACTCCCGCTCGTTATGGGAGTGGTGGGCCTGCGTCTTGGGTGGCGCGGGCGGCGGCACAGACTGAGGAGATGGCGTGGGGGATGTGGCGGTTGGCGCACGGTCCGGACACGACGGCGAGGAGCACCGCGGACGCCCCGTGCAAGCGGGCCACCAGGCCGCGGCCCGCGCTGTGAACTCCGGGAATGATGGCCGAAGGGCCGAGGACGGCACGGTGACGGAAGAACAGAGCCAGACCGGGGAGCACGGGCCGGAAGGCCCCGACCCTGAGCAGCCGAAGAAGCAGCGCTCCTTCTGGAAGGAGTTGCCGATCCTGATCGGTATCGCGCTGGTGCTGGCGCTGCTGATCAAGACATTCCTGGTGCAGGCCTTCTCCATCCCCTCCGACTCGATGCAGAACACCCTGCAGGAGGGCGACCGCGTCCTGGTCGACAAGCTCACCCCGTGGTTCGGCTCCGAGCCCGAGCGCGGCGAGGTCGTCGTCTTCCACGACCCCGACAACTGGCTGGCGGGTGAGCCCACCGCGGACCCGAACGCCCTGCAGACGTTCCTCAGCTGGATCGGCCTGATGCCGTCCGCCGAGGAGAAGGACCTCATCAAGCGCGTGATCGGCGTCGGCGGCGACACCGTCGAGTGCAACGGCACGGGCCCGCTGAAGGTCAACGGCAAGGCGCTGGACGAGCCGTACGTCTACCCCGGCAACACGCCGTGCAGCCAGGACGACCAGGGCGGGCAGTTCAAGGTGAAGGTCCCCGAGGGCTTCCTGTGGGTCATGGGCGACCACCGGCAGAACTCCCGGGACTCGCGCTACAACCAGGGCGACGCCAACAAGGGCATGGTCCCTGTCGACAAGGTCGTCGGACGCGCCATCGTGAAGGCCTGGCCGATCAACCGCTGGGGCACCCTCCCCGTGCCGGACACCTTCGACCAGCCCGGCCTGAACGAGCAGTCGTCGGCCGCCGCGGTGCTCACCGGCGCCCCGAACGCGCTGGCGCTCGCCGGCGTCGTGCCGGTGGCCCTGTGGCGCCGCCGTCGTACGGCCGCCTGATCCCGCGTCCGGCCTCCCGGGTGCGTGAAGTCCTCGTGGAGCTGCCGGACCGGGCTCGATGAGGGGCTGACCGGGTCTGGTACCGCCGGGTAGGGTGCGGATCCATGGGCGGCGAGAGCGCGACACGTACGGCACCGCACAGCGGTGGAACGAGCAAGGGCCCGGCGGGCGGCCGGACCGGACAGCGACTGTCCGGGCTGGCGGTCGCGCTGGGCCTTGTGCTGTTCCTGGGCGGCTTCGGCTGGGCGGCGCTGACCTATCTGCCGTACACCGTGCCCACGCCCTCCATGACGCCGACCATCGACGCCGGTGACCGGGTGCTGGCGCAGCGCGTCGACGGCTCCGAGGTGCGCCGCGGTGACGTCGTCGTGTTCAAGGACGCGACCTGGGGCGACGCCCCGCTGATCAAGCGCGTGGTGGCCGTCGGCGGTGACCGGGTGTCCTGCTGCCAGAGCGGCAGGCTGACCGTCAACGGCAAGGCGATCGAGGAGCCGTACCTGGCCGAGGGGCAGCCGGCCGAGGACATGAACTTCACGGTGAACGTGCCCGAAGGACGCCTGTTCCTTCTCGGCGACGAGCGGCAGGGCTCGCTGGACTCCACCGCCCACCTCACGGACGCCGCGAGCGGCACCGTGGCGCGCGACGACGTCTCCGCCCGGGTGGACGCCGTCGTCTTCCCTCTGGACGGCATGCTGGCCCGCCCCACCGGTTTCGAGGTCCTCGGCGGCCTCTCCTCGCCGGGCCCGCTGCGGACCATCGGCTTCATGATCGTCGCGGGCGCCGTACTGGTGCTGGGCGGCGGTGCGTACGGGCCGGTCGCGAAGCTTCTGGGATCCCGGAAGCGGACGGGGTCCGCCGGTGCCCGCTGAGGCGACGGAGGGGTACGAGATCGACGGCGCCCGGGCCCGCAAGGTGGCCCGGGTCGTGCTGCTCGATCCCGACGACCGGATCCTGCTGCTGCACGGTCACGAGCCGGACGATCCCGCGGATGACTGGTGGTTCACGCCGGGCGGGGGACTGGAGGGCACCGAGACCCGTGAGGAGGCCGCGCTGCGGGAACTCGCGGAGGAGACCGGAATCACGGAGGTCCAGCTCGGGCCGGTGCTGTGGCGGCGGCTGTGCTCCTTCCCGTTCGCCGGGCGGCGCTGGGACCAGGACGAGTGGTACTACCTGGCCCGCACCACCCAGACGGCGACGGAGGCGGTGGCACTCACCGAGCTGGAGCGACGCAGTGTGGTGGGGGCCCGGTGGTGGACCTGTGAGGATCTGACCCGGGCTCATGAGACGGTGTATCCGACCAGACTCGCCGAGCTGCTGCGCAGGCTGCTCGACGAAGGTCCCCCCGCCAAGCCGGAGATCCTTGACACGGAAATCGTCTAGGGGCTCACGGGACTGGCGCACAATGGTGGGATCGCACGGCTGAAGGGGAACATGCCATGAGCGCCGAGGACCTCGAGAAGTACGAGACCGAGATGGAGCTGAAGCTCTACCGGGAGTACCGCGATGTCGTCGGTCTGTTCAAATACGTGATCGAGACCGAGCGGCGTTTCTACCTGACCAACGACTACGAGATGCAGGTGCACTCGGTCCAGGGTGAGGTGTTCTTCGAGGTGTCCATGGCGGATGCCTGGGTCTGGGACATGTACCGGCCGGCTCGGTTCGTGAAGCAGGTGCGTGTCCTCACGTTCAAGGACGTGAACATCGAGGAGCTGAACAAGAGCGACCTCGAACTGCCGGGCGGCTGATGACTCCCGGAGCCGTCCCGTCCGTGTCGCTCTTGTGGGTGACGAAGTTGTCCACAACCGCCGAGTAGCCCACCAAGATCCACTTCGTGGTGGTGGATGCGTGACCGTTGGCGCCCAAGGAGGTGCCGACATGAACGCACGAGACGCACTCGGCAGGTACGGCGAGGGAGTGGCCGCCCGACGGCTGGTGGCGGCCGGTATGACGGTCCTGGAGCGCAACTGGCGCTGCGGCCGCACCGGCGAGATCGACATCGTGGCGAGGGACGGGGACGTCCTGGTCGTCTGCGAGGTGAAGACACGCAGGGCCGGCCGCTTCCAGCATCCGATGGCCGCCGTCCGGCCGGACAAGGCGGAGCGGCTGCGGGCCCTGGCCGAGCAGTGGATCCACGCCCATGGCGGCGCCCCGCCCGGAGGCGTCCGCATCGATCTGATCGGTGTCGTCCTGCCCGATCGCGGCGCGCCCGCCGTCGAGCACGCGCGGGGGGTGGCCTGAGATGGGCTTCGCGCGTACGTGCTCCGTCGCCCTGGTCGGCGTCGAGGGCGTGGTGGTGGAGGTCCAGGCCGACCTGGAACCGGGCGTGGCCGCGTTCACGCTGGTGGGGCTGCCCGACAAGAGCCTGACCGAGAGCCGCGACCGGGTGCGGGCGGCCGTCGTGAACTCCGGAGCCCAGTGGCCGCAGAAGAAGCTCACCGTCGGGCTCAGTCCGGCGTCCGTGCCGAAAGCCGGTAGCGGGTTCGACCTTGCCGTCGCCTGTGCGGTGCTCGGAGCCGGCGAGCGGATCGATCCACGGGTGCTCGGCGACATCGTGATGATCGGGGAGCTCGGCCTGGACGGACGGGTGCGGCCGGTGCGCGGCATCCTGCCGGCCGTGCTGGCCGCGGCCGACGCGGGCTACGAGCAGGTGGTGGTGCCCGAGTGCGCGGCCGCCGAGGCGGCGCTCGTCCCCGGAATGTCCGTACTGGGCGTGCGCACCCTGCGCCAGCTGATCGCCGTGCTGGCGGACGAGCCCGTGCCGGAGGAGGAACCCGACGCGCACGGCCGCCCCGATCCGCTGCTGGCCGGGCTGCGGGTGCCCGGCGCGGGCTCGGCCACCGGCATGCACAGCGTCGGAGCCGCCCAGCACGACCACGGGCACGACCTGGCGGACGTCGTGGGCCAGATCTCCGCACGCACGGCGGTGGAGGTCGCCGCGGCCGGCGGACACCACCTGTTCCTGGAGGGCCCGCCCGGCGCCGGCAAGACCATGCTCGCCGAGCGGCTGCCGGGAATCCTGCCCCGGCTCACCCGGCAGGAGTCCCTGGAGGTGACGGCGGTGCACTCGGTCGCCGGGCTGCTGCCGCCCGGCAAGCCGCTGATCGACGTCGCCCCCTACTGCGCCCCGCACCACTCGGCGACCATGCAGGCCCTCGTGGGCGGCGGCGCCGGCGTCGCCCGGCCCGGCGCCGTGTCGCTGTCCCACCGGGGGGTGCTCTTCCTCGACGAGACGCCCGAGTTCAGCAGCCAGGCCCTCGACGCCCTGCGCCAGCCTCTGGAGGCGGGGCACGTCGTGATCGCCCGCAGCGCGGGGGTGGTGCGATTCCCCGCGAGGTTCCTGATGGTGCTCGCCGCCAACCCGTGCCCGTGCGGGCGCTTCTCGCAGCGGGACGACCTGTGCGAGTGCCCGCCCTCCGCGATCCGCCGCTACCAGGCCCGGCTCTCGGGGCCCCTGCTGGACCGGGTCGACCTCCGCGTCGAGGTCGACCGCGTCACCCGGGCCGAGCTCACCGATCGCGGAGCCCGCGGCGAACCCACGGCTGCTGTCGCGGACCGGGTGCGCACGGCCCGGGAGCGGGCGGCCGCACGCCTGGCGGGCACACCGTGGCGGACCAACAGCGAGGTGCCCGGCAGGGAGCTGCGCAGCCGCTGGTACGCCGAGATCGGCGCGATGGACCAGGTGGAGCGCCAACTGGAGCGAGGCGCGCTCACGGCCCGTGGACTCGACCGGGTCCTGCGCGTCGCCTGGACCGTGGCGGACCTGGTCGGTCACGACCGGCCCGGCGCGACGGACGTGGCGCTGGCGCTGCAACTGCGCACCGGAGTGCCGCGCGGTGTGCCGATGGCCATCGGGGCGCTGACGTGACCGGCGCCGGCGATCCCGACGGCGAGCTGCTCGGGCGGATCTTCCTGACCCGGGTGCTGGAGCCGGGCGACGAGGTGGCCGGGCGATGGGTGCGCGAGCTGGGGGTCGGCGAGGTGGTGCGGCGACTGCGCGGCGAGGGGGCGCCCCCGCCCGGGGTGAGCGAGAAGCGGTGGACCGGGCTGCGGGCGCGGGCCGGGCGTGCCGAGCCGGAGCGGGACCTGGAGGTGGCCGGGGCCGCGGGGGTGCGGTTCGTGCGCCCGGGGACGGCGGAGTGGCCCGGTCAGCTCGACGACCTCGGCGACGGCCGGCCGCTGGGGCTCTGGGTGCGAGGTCCGGCCGGCCTGCGGATGTGGGCGCTCCGGTCCGTCGCCGTCGTGGGCGCCCGGGCCTGCACGGAGTACGGCGCCCACATGGCCCTCAGCCTCGCCGCCGGCCTCGCCGAGCGAGGCTGGGTGGTTGTCTCCGGCGGCGCCTACGGTGTCGACGGCGCAGCCCACCGGGGCGCCCTCGGCGCCGGCGGTGCCACGGTCGCCGTGCTGGCCTGCGGAGTCGACCGGCCCTATCCGCGCGGGCACACGCGTCTGATCGACCGGATCGCCGAGCAGGGACTGGTGGTGGGCGAGCTGCCGCCGGGGGACCATCCGACGCCCAGCCGTTTCATCGTGCGGAACCGTCTGATCGCCGCGCTGACCCGGGGGACCGTGGTCGTCGAGGCCGCGCTGCGCAGCGGTTCGCTGGTCACCGCCCGGGCCGCGCAGCGACTGGGGCGGCACACCATGGGCGTGCCGGGGCCGGCCACCAGCGCGCAGTCGGCGGGGGTGCACGAACTGCTGCGCGGGGAGGCGACGCTGGTCACCGACGCGGCGGAGATCGTGGAGCTGGTGGGCGACATGGGCGAGCTGGCGCCGGCCCGGCGCGGGCCGGTACTGCCGCGTGATCTGCTCCCGGCCGGAGCGCGGCAGGTCCTGGCCGCGCTGCCCGGGCACGGGGCGTCGACCGCGACGGAGATCGCCAGGGGGGTACCCACGACGGAGGACGACGCGATCGCCCGGCTGTACGAACTCAGAGGACTTGGTTACGTCGAACGACACGGCGATGGCTGGAAGTTGACACGCCAGGCGTTGATCTCCCTTCGCGGCGGCCGGGAGGTATGTTGACCGAGCGTGTTCGGCCGTCCGGGGGAATCCCGATGCCCTTGGGAAATCCGGCAGTTGGGCTGGTCGCGGTGGTCACGGAGAGCGACCGGCATGCCCCGGTGGAGCGCCCCGTGGAACGTTTCTGCGTACGGCGCCCGCCCCGTCCTTCGCACACCGCGACTCTTCAGTCACGCTACGCTCACGAGGATCCAGACACAGTCCGGCAACTCGACACCAGAGCGACAGCTCACCCACGTACCACCCTTCACGGCAGAACGGCACAAGGCGACGAATGCCCCAGCACACCTCCGGGTCCGACCGGGCGGCGATCCCCCCAGCCGCCCGCGACGGTGGCAGCGATCGGCCGCCCGCTCCCTCGACGCTCGACGAGCTCTGGCGGTCGTACAAGGAGACAGGGGACGAGCGGTTGCGGGAGCAGCTGATTCTGCACTACTCGCCGCTGGTGAAATACGTGGCGGGACGGGTGAGCGTGGGGCTGCCGCCCAATGTCGAGCAGGCGGACTTCGTCTCGTCCGGGGTGTTCGGGCTGATCGACGCGATCGAGAAGTTCGACATCGACCGCGAGATCAAGTTCGAGACGTACGCGATCACGCGGATCCGGGGCGCGATGATCGACGAACTGCGGGCCCTGGACTGGATCCCGCGGTCCGTGCGGCAGAAGGCGCGGAACGTGGAGCGGGCGTACGCGACGCTGGAGGCGCGGCTGAGACGGACGCCGAACGAGGGGGAGGTGGCTGCCGAGCTGGGCATCCCGGTGGATGAACTGCACGCGGTTTTCAGCCAGTTGTCGCTCGCCAACGTCGTGGCGCTGGAGGAGCTGCTGCATGTCGGGGGCGAGGGCGGCGACCGGCTCAGCCTGATGGACACGCTGGAGGACACCGCCGCGGACAATCCGGTGGAGGTCGCCGAGGACCGCGAGCTGCGGCGGTTTCTGGCACGGGCGATCAACACGCTGCCCGACCGGGAGAAGACCGTGGTCACGCTGTACTACTACGAGGGGCTCACGCTCGCCGAGATCGGCAATGTGCTCGGGGTGACGGAGAGCCGGGTGAGCCAGATCCACACCAAGTCGGTCCTGCAGTTGCGCGCGAAACTGGCGGGCTTCGGTCGCTGACCTGGCTCGATGCCGACGGCGTGGTGTGCTGCACTCCCGTCAGGGGTGGCGCGTCCGTACAGTGGACGACGTGCCAAGGATTCGAGCGGCCTCCGTGGCCGAGCACCGGTCGATGCAGCGAGCCGCCTTGCTGGACGCGGCCCGTTCCCTGCTGTCCGAGGGCGGGACGGAGGCGCTGACCTTTCCGGCCCTCGCCGAGCGGACGGGGCTCGCGCGCTCGTCCGTGTACGAGTACTTCCGGTCCCGGGCAGCCGTGGTCGAGGAGTTGTGCGAGGTCGACTTCCCGGTCTGGGCGGCGGAGGTCGAGGCGGCGATGGCCGCGGTGGACGGTGCCGAGGCCAAGGCCGAGGCGTATGTGCGGGCGCAGCTCGCACTGGTGGGGGACCGGCGGCACCGGGCCGTCGTGGCGATCTCCGCCAGCGAGCTGGACGCCGGGGCCCGGGAGAGGATCCGGGCGGCGCACGGAGGGCTCGTTTCGATGATCGTGGACGCGCTGCGGGACCTCGGGCACGAGGAGCCCCGCCTGGCGGCGATGCTGGTGCAGGGGGTCGTGGACTCGGCCGTGCGACGGATCGAGCTGGGCCTTGAGGAGCCGTCGGTCGTGGCCGAGGCCGCGGTGTCGATGGTGCTGCGGGGCGTGCGCGGCTGAAGTTTCCCGAGCCCGGGTTCGTCGGCAGTGCAGGGCGGGGTAAGCGCACCGCCTCGGACGTTCCGCCCCAGACCTTCCGCTGGGGCGGACGTCGGCTGTGTGTGGCGGGCTGTCGGCGGGCGGGATGTACCGCGGTGGACCGTTCGCCGGGCGGGGTGCGCAGCTGGCGGCTGGCTGAGTGTGGTGCGGCGCGCCGTCCGCTGGGCGAGCTCCGTGCCGGCCGAGCGAGACGACCGGCGTGCTGCTGACCGGGCGGGCTGTGCGGTGGGCCTCGGAAGGGCCGACCCCGAGGGCTCGCCGGACCGTGCGCTGCAGCTCTCGGTCGGCTCGGGCTATGTCGGGAGCGGCACCCCCAGTACCGGGAGCAGGCGGGACGGCCCGTTCCGCAGCAGCCACGGCGGCAGCAGCGACAGGGGATCCAGGTACGCCTCCCCTCTGCGCAGGCCCCAGTGCAGGCAGGGGGCCGCGCAGTGGGAGCCGGAGGTCTCCGTCGTGCCGATCACCTCGCCGGCGGCGACCTCGTCGCCCTTGCGCACCGCGGCGTGCACCGGCTGGTAGGTCACTCGCAGGGGTGGGTCGCCGGTTCCTGTGAGCTCCACCGAGACCACCCCCTTTCCGGCCACCCTGCCCGCGTACGAGACCCGGCCCGGCGCGACGGCCCGCACCGGTGTTCCGGGTGGGGCAGCGAGGTCCACACCGCGGTGGCCGCGGCTGTAGCGGGTCGCCGGGGGCTCCCAGCCGCGCAGGATCGGCGGCCGGTCACCTACGGGCCAGCTGCGGCCGATCGCCGGAACCGAGCCGTCCTGATCAGCCGGAACCCGCGCCTGGGGACCGGCCACGGTCACCACCTCCGGACCGGCCGCGGACACCGGCGGCGCATCGGCCGCCTCGGCCGGCGCGGCCACCGTCAGGGCCAGCAACAGCACCCCCGTCGCATGTGCGCTTCGCTTCGCTCGCATGGAACGAACCGTGCCGTACCGGCCACGGCACGGGCCCCGGCCTGTGGAGTACCGCCCGGTTGTGGACAGCGGCGTCACCCGGGGGGTCGGCGGTCCCGTACACTTCTGGTGGCGATCCGGGTCACCGGGTCGACTTCGCACGCCCCGATACCAGGCCGGAGACGGTCCGTATCAGCGCCCCTCGGTCCCTTGTGGCACGGCGCACGCGGGCGTCAGGCGCGGGAGCCGTCCGGTTCCCGCGGCACAACCGAGAAACACGAGGAGAACGGCCATGGCCGTCGTCACGATGCGGGAGCTGCTGGAAAGCGGCGTCCACTTCGGTCACCAGACCCGTCGTTGGAACCCGAAGATGAAGCGCTTCATCTTCACGGAGCGCAACGGCATCTACATCATCGACCTGCTCCAGTCGCTGTCGTACATCGACCGCGCCTACGAGTTCGTCAAGGAGACCGTCGCCCACGGCGGCACGGTCATGTTCGTCGGCACGAAGAAGCAGGCGCAGGAGGCCATCGCCGAGCAGGCCACCCGCGTCGGCATGCCCTTCGTCAACCAGCGCTGGCTGGGCGGCATGCTCACCAACTTCTCGACCGTCTACAAGCGTCTGCAGCGCCTCAAGGAGCTCGAGCAGATCGACTTCGAGGACGTCGCCGCTTCCGGTCTGACCAAGAAGGAGCTTCTCGTGCTCTCGCGCGAGAAGGCCAAGCTGGAGAAGACCCTCGGTGGTATCCGCGAGATGCAGAAGGTGCCCAGCGCCGTCTGGATCGTGGACACCAAGAAGGAGCACATCGCGGTCGGCGAGGCCCGGAAGCTGAACATCCCGGTCGTCGCCATCCTCGACACCAACTGCGACCCGGACGAGGTCGACTACAAGATCCCGGGCAACGACGACGCGATCCGCTCCGTCACCCTGCTCACCCGCGTGATCGCCGACGCCGTCGCCGAGGGCCTCATCGCCCGCTCCGGTGGTGCCGGTGAGGGCAAGGGCGAGAAGGCCGCCGGTGAGCCGCTCGCCGAGTGGGAGCGCGACCTGCTCGAGGGCGAGAAGAAGGCCGACTCCGAGGAAGAGGCTCCGGCTGCCGAGGCCGCCTCCGAGGCGCCGGCCGCCGAGGCCGCCCCCGAGGCCCCCGCTGCCGAGGCTCCCGCTGCCGAGGCTCCGGCCGCCGAGGCACCGGCCGCGGACGCCGAGCAGGCCTGACCCGTCGGTGTGACGGCGGGAGCGGTGACACGCAGTCCGCTCCCGCCGTTCACCCGTAGGTCACGGGTACGTCCAGGGTCTGGATCTACAAGTGGACCGTAGAACCCGCAGCACCCGCAGGCGTATGAACCCGTAGATCTTCGATCTTCCAGACTTCGAGAAAGATTCACAGACTCATGGCGAACTACACCGCCGCCGACGTCAAGAAGCTCCGTGAGCTCACCGGCGCCGGCATGATGGACTGCAAGAAGGCGCTGGACGAGGCCGACGGCAGCGTCGACAAGGCTGTCGAGGCGCTGCGCATCAAGGGCCAGAAGGGCGTCGCCAAGCGTGAGGGCCGCTCCGCCGAGAACGGCGCCGTGGTCTCCATCATCGCCGACGACAACTCCACCGGCGTCCTCGTCGAGCTGAAGTGCGAGACGGACTTCGTCGCCAAGGGCGAGAAGTTCCAGGCCGCCGCCCGCGCCCTCGCCGAGCACGTCGCCAAGACCTCCCCGGCCGACCTGGAGGCCCTGCTCGCCTCCGAGATCGAGGCCGGCAAGACCGTCCAGGCTTACGTGGACGAGGCCAACGCCAACCTCGGCGAGAAGATCGTCCTCGACCGCTTCGCGCAGTTCTCCGACGGCTTCGTGGTCGCGTACATGCACCGCACGATGCCCGACCTGCCGCCGCAGATCGGTGTCCTCGTCGAGCTGGACAAGCCGAACGCCGAGGTCGCCAAGGGCGTCGCCCAGCACATCGCCGCCTTCGCGCCGAAGTTCCTCTCCAAGGAGGACGTCCCGGCCGAGGTCGTCGAGACCGAGCGTCGCATCGCCGAGGAGACCACCCGCGCCGAGGGCAAGCCCGAGGCCGCGATCGCCAAGATCGTCGAGGGTCGTGTGAACGGCTTCTTCAAGGACGCCACGCTGCTCGGCCAGCCGTACGCGCTCGACAACAAGAAGTCGGTCCAGAAGGTCCTGGACGAGGCCGGTGTCACCCTGAAGCGCTTCACGCGCATCAAGGTCGGCATCTGAATCCGTACCGCGATCGACGCGCGGCCCGGGGCGGAATGCCGCTAGGGTCGACCGCAGTCGTCCATGTCGTCGGTATCGGCCGGCGCGCCGGCGCCCGCGACGGACGACAGCAGATCTGACGAGGAGGCCATTGCCGCGTAGGGGAGGGAAACCCACCACCGGCAATGGCCTTCTTCGTATGTGCAACCCGTAAAAGAGGCGAGAACCCCATGAGCACCAAGGCCCAGAAGAGCGACGACGGCAAAGTACGCGGCCGGTTTCTGCTGAAGCTGTCCGGAGAGGCCTTCTCCGGTGGCGGGGGCCTGGGCGTCGACCCGGACGTGGTGCACGCCATGGCGCGCGAGATCGCGGCCGTCGTCCGTGACGGCGCGCAGATCGCGATCGTGATCGGCGGCGGCAACTTCTTCCGCGGTGCCGAACTCCAGCAGCGCGGCATGGACCGCGCCCGCTCGGATTACATGGGCATGCTCGGCACCGTGATGAACTGCCTCGCCCTCCAGGACTTCCTGGAGAAGGAGGGCATCCAGTGCCGGGTGCAGACCGCCATCACCATGGGGCAGGTCGCTGAGCCGTACATCCCGCTGCGCGCCGTGCGGCACCTGGAGAAGGGCCGCGTGGTCATCTTCGGCGCCGGTATGGGCATGCCGTACTTCTCCACCGATACCACCGCCGCCCAGCGCGCCCTGGAGATCGATGCCGAGGCCCTGCTGATGGGCAAGAACGGTGTGGACGGGGTCTACGACTCCGACCCGAAGACCAACCCGGACGCGGTCAAGTTCGACTCGCTCGGCTACGGCGAGGTCATCACCCGCGACCTCAAGGTGGCCGACGCCACCGCCATCACCCTGTGCCGCGACAACAAGCTGCCGATCGTGGTATTCGAGCTGCTGACCGAGGGCAATATCGCCCGCGCGGTCAAGGGTGAGAAGATCGGCACGCTGGTGGGTGACCAGGACAGCCGGGGCTGACCCGGTTTCCGCCACGCCGTTCGCCGGAACGCCACCTGTCCGGGGGACGGACGGGACGGAGCCAGGCCGGGGGATGGACAATGTTCTACCGGTCGGGAACCGTGCAGGAAGAAGACGCGACGCAGCCGGCCGCCGCCGCCAAGGAACCGCAGCCGGGCCTACTCAAGACACGCAGGAGCAAGTGGTGATCGAAGAGAGCCTCCTCGAAGCCGAGGAGAAGATGGAGAAGGCCGTCGTGGTCGCCAAGGAGGACTTCGCCGCGATCCGCACGGGCCGTGCGCACCCGGCGATGTTCAACAAGATCGTGGCCGACTACTACGGCGCGCCGACGCCGATCAACCAGCTGGCTTCGTTCTCCGTGCCGGAGCCGCGGATGGCGGTCGTCACCCCGTTCGACAAGAGCGCGCTGCGCAACATCGAGCAGGCGATCCGGGACTCCGACCTGGGCGTCAACCCCAGCAACGACGGCAACATCATCCGGGTGGTGTTCCCCGAGCTGACCGAGGAGCGCCGGCGCGAGTACATCAAGGTCGCCAAGGGCAAGGGCGAGGACGCCAAGGTGTCCATCCGCTCCGTCCGCCGCAAGACCAAGGACGCCATCGACAAGCTCGTCAAGGACGGCGAGGTCGGCGAGGACGAGGGCCGTCGTGCCGAGAAGGAGCTCGACGACACCACGGCGAAGTACGTCGCCCAGGTGGACGAGCTGCTCAAGCACAAGGAAGCCGAGCTGCTCGAGGTCTGATGAACGACTCTTCCTGGGGGGCGCCGCCCCACGCCGGGTACTGGGGGCCGTCCGACCGGGGGCCTGTCCAGGGGGCTGCCCCGGCGGGTCCCACGTACGATGCGCTTGACGCGCAGCAGACTCGCCCCATGCCCATCGTGCCCGACGTATCCGCCCATGGCGGAGGCCAGGATGACGACCGGGGGGCCGCTCGGCCGGGCGGCCCCTTGTTCCGCGACCAGAGCCCGTCGGCGCCGCCCTACGGCGCGGTGCCGCAGAATCCGGAGCCCATGCACGACGCCCCTCAGCCGGCCCCCGCACCGAAGAAGAGTGCGGGCCGTGACCTGGGCGCGGCGATAGGGGTCGGGGCCGGACTGGGTGCGGTGATCGTCGCGTCCCTGTTCATCGTCAAGGCGGTGTTCGTCGGGGTCGTGGCGGTGGCCGTCGTGGTCGGCCTGTGGGAGCTGACCAAACGGCTGGACGAGCGCAAGGGCATCCACGCGCCGCTCGTGCCGCTCGCGGTCGGCGGTGCCGGCATGGTCGTCGCCGGGTATGTGCGGGGCGCCGAGGGCGCATGGGTGGCGATGGCGCTCACCGCGCTCGCGGTACTGGTCTGGCGGATGACGGAACCGCCGGAGGGCTATCTCAAGGACGTCACGGCAGGGGTCTTCGCGGCCTTCTACGTGCCGTTCCTCGCGACCTTCGTCGCGATGATGCTGACCGCGCAGGACGGTCCGCAGCGGGTCTTCATGTTCCTGCTGCTCACCGTGGTCAGCGACACCGGCGCCTACGCGGTGGGCTGGCGCTTCGGGCGGCACAAGCTCGCCCCGCGCATCAGCCCCGGCAAGACCCGCGAGGGACTGGTCGGCGCGGTCAGCTTCGCGATGGCCGCCGGTGCGCTGTGCATGCAGTACCTGATCGACGACGGCACATGGTGGCAGGGCCTGCTCCTGGGCCTCGCGGTCGCCGCCAGCGCCACGCTGGGCGACCTGGGTGAGTCGATGATCAAGCGCGACCTCGGCATCAAGGACATGGGCACGCTTCTGCCGGGGCACGGCGGGATCATGGACCGACTGGACTCGTTGCTGCCGACGGCCCCGGTGGTCTGGCTGCTGCTGGTGCTGTTCGTGGGTTCCGGCTGAGCCGTCTTCCGCGCCGAGGAGCCCCTGCCCGACGACGGGCGGGGGCTCCGGTCGTTCCGGGGCCCGTCTCTCCCGCGCCGGGGCTGGTCCTCCGACCTGCGCTGAAGTGACGGGAGGTGTGCGGGATGGACACCGACGTGCTGATCGTGGGTGTCGGCCCGGTGGGTCGGACGGCGGCCGCGGAACTGCGCCAGCACGGTGTCGGCTGCCGTACGCCAAGAGACCGAGCGCCTCCTTGAGAAGCACCTCGCCCGCTACGGCACACGGATCGAGCGCGGCACCGAACCGCGGTCGCTCACGCAGGAGGCCGACGGGGTCACCGACAGCATCGCCGCCTACCCGATGCGCCTGTACGACGTGCTGCGCGACCGGGAGCACGTCCTGCTGCTCTCCGCGGATGCGGACGGACAGGCGGATTCCTTCGGGGACCTTCGGGCTGCCCGTTCTGTGGGGCAGCGGGGGCGAGTTCCGCCGCGGCTACCGGGTCGATGCGGGCCCCACCGCCCTGTTCGTCCGGTCCGACGGGCACATCGGAGCACCCTCCACGCCTGCGTCCGCGACGGTCCTCACGCGCTGACCGAGGACGGGAGAGCGGGCCGGGCAGCGGCCAACGCCGCGCACCCGCTTCACCGTTCGAGTCGTCACACGTCCTGCTGAAAAGCCGACGACACAGCGATCACCGCGTACGCACAGGCCCCCCTTGATCAAGCTGGTGTCTTCTGCGAAGGAGACGCCGCCGTGCGAATTTCTGACATTCAGCGCTGTGAGGTCCGGCCCGGACAGCTCGTCGAGTGGACGTTGAGCAAGGCGACCGTCGCGGCCGCGGCGACGCTGCCGGCGGACCCGCGACCGCCGGCATACATCCAGGAGTCGCACATCCGCACCGCGCGATCGGTGCGCGAGGACGGGCTGTTCGTCCCGACCTGGCTCGGCGCGGCCTTCGACCTGCCGGGCAGCACCGACCTCGACGCGCTGGAACGGGCGTTGCACGGCTGGACGCTGCGCCACGAGACGTTGCGCAGCGGCTTCCGATGGGCCGGCGACGACATGCAGCGGTTCACGCTTCCCGAGACCGACGTGTCGCTGCAACGCGAGGTCGTCGGGGACTTCGGCGACTCCGAGGCACTGATCCGGTACCTGCAGAACCGATTCGATGTCGCGGCCGACGCCCTCGGCTGGCCGAACTTCCTCTACGCGGCGGTGGTCCGCGACGACTCCACCAGCGTGTACACGGCCTTCGACCACACCAACGTCGACGCCTACTCCCTCCAGCGCATCCCCGACGAGATCCACGAGTTGTACGTCGCGGACGTCACCGGACGCCGCCCCGGCGTCGGCGGCACCGCGGGCAGTTACGTCGACTTCTGCCGACAGGAGCGGGCGAACGCCGACGGGATCGACGACACCCACACGATCGTCGCGCGCTGGCGGGAGTTCATCGGCCGGTGCGACGGAAGGCTGCCGGAGTTTCCGGTCGACCTCGGCCTGCAACCCGGTGACGTCCTGCCCGCGCAGCAACTCATGTGTGAGCCGCTGGTCGACGCGGACGCCGCCGCCGCGTTCGAGTCGTACTGCCGGCCCTACGGCGGCAGCCTGGTGGGCATCCTGGCCGCCACCAGCCTGATCGTGCACGAACTCGGTGGCCGACCGGTCTACCGCACCGTCGTGCCGTTCCACACCCGGCTGAAGTCCGCGTGGTCGGACTCCGTCGGCTGGTACGTCGGTGGCGCCCCCATCGAGGTGCCCGCGGCACGGGACTTCGACGAGGCGCTCGAGACGGTCCGCGTCGAGCTGCGGGCCAACCGGTCGCTGGCGCGTATTCCGCTGGCCCGCGTACTGCGCCTGCTCGGCGCGGACTTCAGGCCGACGTCGCCGGACATGTACTCCATCGTCTCCTACGTGGACGCCCGCCTCATTCCCGGCTCGGCCCGCTGGACCGAGGGAAAGGCGTACGGACTGATCCGGGTCTCCTACGGAGACCAGGTGTGCGCCTGGGTCAACCGCCTGCACGAGGGCCTGTGGTTCGCGTGCCGCTACCCGGACACCGACCTCGCGTACAAGAACGTGCGGCGCTACATGGAGAGACTGCGGGACCTCATCGTGTCCGTGCCCAGGCACCCGCACACGGGAGTTGAGGACCCGGCACTCCGGTGACGCAACTTCCCCGCCTTTCCCGAGCGTTGAGGCAATTCAACTTCTTATCAGGCCAATTCGCCCATGTGGTGTTGTTGTGCGTCAATGGCCCGCGTAAGGGATGTCCGGTGTGGAAAGCCGCGCTTGGTAACTGATAGCGTCTGTTCCGTCACGTTAGGCAATCAGCCTCGATGTACGAGCGAAAAGCCGAGGGTTCCATGCGCAAGCTTCAGCAGGTCGTGATCGCAGCAGTGGCGGCGGCGGGTGGCCTGTCCGCCGTCGGCGCCGGCACCGCTGTCGCCGACACCGCCGACAACGGGCAGAAGGTGTACGACCTCTACCGTCCCTACCAGGAGTGCAGCCCGCAGACGGTGGCCGAGAACGACGTCCCGATCGGCGTGCTCGGTATCGCCGGGACCATGGACACGACCTGCGGCCAGTTCAACAACGACTTCACCAGCTGACATTCGCGGCGTCATCGTGCCCGGCGCGCCCGTCGTCCGAGCGGACCGGGCATCCGAACGAAGGAAAGCGCATCACATGTCCAGCAGCAAGAAGATCGCCGCTGTCCTGGTGCTCGCCGGCGGCCTCATGGTGACCACCACCGGTGTCACCCACGCGTCCGAGGTCAGGGGTCCGGGTTCCTGCAACCGTGACCTCCTGGGCAACATCAGCTGCAGTCAGCACATCGTGGGCGAGGTCCCCGAGGACGGGGTCATCCCGCACTACGAGACCTGTACCCCGGTGCAGCCCTTGACGTTGCCCGCGGCCATGGGCAACGGGACGACGCAGCTCGGGCCGAAGGTGACCTGCAATCCCGCGACGACGGGAGCGGCCGACGAGGCCGACGGTGTGCTCGGGACCTTCGGTATGCCGCGTTGAGTCCGAACGACCCCGGCCCTTCCCCCCGGTTTGCGCCGCCTTCCCGCGCGACGCGGTGAAACGGCCGACACGACACCAGAGGTGTAGATCCTGAGATGTGACGAAACGTGTGTATATCCTCACACTGAGTAGTCAAGCCAGGCGTCGTGCCTGGACAAGAAAGGGTCATACCATGCGTAAGTTTCAGCGTGCCGCTGTCGTAGCCGTGGCGGTCGCGGGCCTGTCCGCCTTCGGTGCCGGGGTCAGCTTTGCGGGCGAGAACCCCCCGGTCCCCGTCTCCGCCGTTGCCAACTCGTCGGCCACCGCGCTGGCTGTCGGGGGCGGTTACTACGCGCAGCCGCAGCAGCAGCCGCAGGCGCAGCCGGAGCAGAAGACCGGGCCGGAGGAGCACCAGGCCGCGCCCGAGCAGGACTACGGCCAGCACGGCGAGGGCCAGCACGAAGGCGAGTAAGAGGAGTACCGGGGCTCACCCTTCTCTGTACTGCCCCTCACGCGTCGACCTCTCGTGGAGGCCGATGCACATCGCACCATCGCAACGACCTCGCCCGGTGACGACTCGGCACGCTCCACCTTGTGCCGAGTGACTGCAGTGGCGAAGGCAGCCCGGACGCACGGCTGTTCCACACGGTGTGCGTCCGGGCTGCGGCAATTCCGCCGTCTGGTACATCTGACAGCGCGGCCAGACGCAGAATGATCATTTCCCTTCTCGGCCCGGGCGCAACCGGTCATCCGGTCCATGCGCCCGGGCCTGCGTCGTAAAGGAATGCAGCACATGTTCACTCCGCGGAAGTTCGCCACCCTCTCGGCGATCGTCGGAAGTCTCGCCGCGATCTCCGTCGGCGCCGGACACGCACACGCAGACGGACACGCAGGCGACTGCCACAGCACCACCAAGGGTGAGTCCGTCTGCATCCGCAAGACCGAGACGCACGTCGAGAAGGACGGCGAGCACATCATCAAGCAGGATCAGCAGTGCACGACCGCCGACCGGCCGAACGTGGTATTCCGGGAGTACCAACTGCTCGGTGACAAGCCGGAGACGGCAGGAACCGGCGCGGTGGTGGACTGCTCCAACACGGCGAAGATCCCGGAAGGCGCAAGGCCGCGTTTCGACTTCTGAGGGATTTTCGGCCGATGCCGGACTGGGATTCGTCCCGGCCCGGCATTGTTTTTTGTCCGCCGGCCCGGCGGTGCACACGGAAAAGCCCGTTGCCCCGGCCGAGGGCCGGGGCAACGGGCTTTGGATCGCGCCCTACTGCCCGATCTCGTTGTTGCAGCCCATCGTCGAGCCCAGGGAAGTCTGTTGCCCACCCGGGTTGCCCTCGCCGTTGAGGAGGTTGCCGCCCAGGCCGTTGCCGACGCCGACCTGACCGAGGATGTCGACGTTGGAGTCGTGGGACCCGCAGCTGGTGTTCTGAACGATCTCGTAGCTGCCCTTGCCGTGGCCGCCCTGGTCGGCGTGGGCGGTCCCGGCGGCCAGGAGTCCCGCGCTGCCGAGCGCGGCGACGAGGAGGGCGGCGGTGCGGAGCTTGTGCATGGCATCTCCAAGGAGTGTGAGAGTGAACGATCGGTGCACGCAAGAGGTCCCGGCGCCCTGCCCTGTGGCCGGGTGCCGGGACCATCAACTGACTGACGACGTGGCGTCGGCCGCGACCTCAGAAGGCGCTGTTGTTGCAGCCCATCGTGGAACCGATGTGGGTGGACTGGGCGCCCGGGTTGCCCTCGCCGTTGAGGCCGTTGCCCAGCAGGCCGTTGAGCAGGCCGACCTGGCCGAGGACGTCAAGGTTCAGGTCGTGCGACTTGCACTGCGAGCTCTGCGTGATGTTGAACTTGTCGCCGTCGTGGCCCTTGCCCTGGTCGGCGTGGGCCGTGCCGCCCACGAGCCCGATGCTGCCGAGTGCAGCGACCAGGACGGCAACGTTGCGAAGCTTGCGCATGTCATCTCCGGTGAAGTGAGTGGGTGCGATCTGTGGAAGATCGACTTTCTACAGTTACGGGAGATTAATGCGAAATATGTCAAAACCGGGCGGCGACGCGCCGATCTCGTGACCCTGCGGTAATAGCACCCGAAAGCCGTATCGCGCGGGAAAGGGTGCGGGCGTCGATGTCGCAGTGCCGACGGCGACGCCGCGCCGTTCAATTGCGTTAGTTCGCCCGCGCATTGGCGAACGAGTTCGCCTGGCTGTTGGCCTGGGTGCAGTCGACGCCGCGGGTCTGGGAGGCGGCGAGCAGGGCGACCGGGACATTCGCGGAGAGCAGGTTCTGCGGGCTGCACTCCTGGGACGGGCGGAACAGATTGGCCTGGCTCACCGGAGCGGCCTGTCCGGTCGGCCGGGCCTGCGGGGCCTGCGGCGAGAGTTGGGGGCTGATCTGCGGGTTCAGCTGCGGGTTGACCTGCGGGTTGACCTGGGTGCCCCGCGGGGGAGCCGCCTGCTGCGGAGCCGGGGAGCCGTAGGTTTGCGCGGACGCCTGCGCGGAAGTGGCCGAGGCGGCCTGGGCGTCCGGCTGCGAAACGGGAGGCGGCGCGGATCCGTCGTAGTTGGCGGGAGTGGCGGCGGAGCTGGGGCCGGCGCCGACGGCGGACAGACCGCCGGCTGCTGCGACGATGAGCGCGACGTGCTGAAGCTTGCGCATGGAATCCTCGGCCCTTCATTGACCTGTGCACGGAACCTGGTGAAATGCTGATGAGGCGGCGCGGTTGCCGCAGTTCTGCCGCCCTCTGCGGCTGCGACGACCGTCGTTCTCGCCTCGTGGGGAACGAAGTTGGCGCGGACGCAGATACGGGCGCCGGATCGTGGTCACCCATTTGACGCAAGGGTGCCGACGCCCACACCCAACTCCCTGCCCGGTAGCGGCAAATGGGTGACGGGCCGCCATGTGCCGTGACCGTGGCGAAGAAGACCTCGTTCCACGGGGGAGGGCAGCAACCGTGAACCTGAAGAGGCGTGTGGGAATTCGCTGCTGGCTGAGATGCGAAGTCCGCGTGCTCCTCAAGATTGACCGCTGCTGAAGAGCAGTGCGGTGTCGTGCCTTCCGCGCGCGTGATCACGCACTGAAAAGCAATGGATTACCGTTACAGGTATCGAAGGGCCGAGGGTTTAATGCGCAAGCTTCACAAGGCCGCGCTCGTGGTAGCAGCGGCCGGCGGTCTGACCGGCATCGGCGCCGGCGTCAGCCATGCCGACAGTCCCGCCGGATACGGCAACGGCGCTCCGATGGCGGCTCCCGATCACCCAGCGGCCGCCCCGCAGCAGGCAGGTCCTGCTGCTGCCGCCGCCTCGCAAGGAACGGCACAGGCCGCCGCGTCGCCCTACCCGCAGCAGCAGGCCGCGCCGCCGCAGCAGTACCAGGCCGCCCCGCCCGCGCCGCAGCAGACCGGTTACGCCTACTCCGCCGCCTCGTCGCAGGGCACGGCGCAGGCCGCCGCGTCGCCGCAGCCCCAGCAGGCCGCTCCGGCCCCGTATCCGCAGCAGGCCGCTCCGGCGCCCTACCAGCAGCAGGCCCCCTACCCGCAGCAGGCCGCCCCCGCCCCGTACCAGCAGGCCGCCCCCGCCCCGTATCAGCAGGCCGCTCCGGCGCCGTACCCCCAGCAGCCGGTCCAGGCCGCTCCGCCGCCGCAGCAGCCGCAGGTCATGCCGCAGGTCGTACCTCAGGTCATGCCCCAGGTCGCTCCGCAGGTGGCCGTGCCCCAGACCTTCGCCCCGGAGCCTCCGATGCAGGTCGCGCCGCAGCTGAACCCGCAGATCAACCCGCAGGTGAACCCGATCGTCAACCCGCTCGTCGCGCCGCCGACCGCGCCGGAGTTGTCGCCGGTCGGCCTCGGCCAGATCGCGGCCCCGCCCGTCGGGCAGCTGGGGCTCCCGCGACTCGGCTGAGGGTCGCCGCGTCACCACCCCGCCATACCAGATCCCTCTGTTGCACCCCCCAACCGCTCGATCAACGGAGTAGTAATGCGCACGTTCCACAAGGCCGTTCTCGTCGGCGCCCTCCTCGGCAGCGTCGGTTCCCTCGGCGGCGCCACCACCGCTGTCGCCGACGACTGGGGCAGCGACCTCGAGGTCACGCAGGGCATCGAGTGCCGCTCGCACGACATGAACATCGAGCTGATCGGCAGCGTCGGCGCCCTCACCGGCCTGGCCGGCAACATTCTCAACGGTGAAGGAAACCCGGGGGCGCAGCAGAGCCACCTCGGTTCGGACATGGGCTGCAACAGCCAGGCCCTCTGACCGGTCACCGATCCGTACAGAGCAAGTCGACGCCAGCGGCCGCCGAAAGGCGGCCGCTGGCGTGTGTCCGCCGCGTGGCGAAACGCGAGTGGGCCCCGGGAGAACGTACGACTGACTTCTCCCGGGGCCCTGTCTCTCCAAGGAACGCATCCTTCTAACGAGGAGGCGGTCCCGGGGTCACGCGTGCCGGTCCGTGGCGGTTGATGCCGACACACAGCGGAAGCCGCCGTCCTGACGCCCGAGACGGCGACAGTGACGGCGGCTTCACCCGCAGGACCTGATCAAGGATCAGGATTCAGGCTGCGGTTCTGCTGCGGCGACCGGGATCGACGGTGCTCAGGTCAGCGGGACTGACCCGCACGGGCACGGCGGAACAGGATCGTGCCGGTGATGAGCAGCGCGGCGGTGCCGGCGGCGGCCGGGGCCGCCAGGTCCGCACCGGTGTGAGCCAGCTGGGGCACCTCGACGTGCGGGCCCGGCTGGGCCGGCACGAGAGCCGGGGACTTCGGGGTCACGGGCTTCGCCGGGGTGCTGGGCGCCGGCGTCGGGGCCGGGATGTTCGGGGTCGAGGTCTTCGGCGGCTGGGTGGGCTGCTCGCCGGGGCCGTTGACCGACTCGTTGCCGAAGACCGGGTTGCCCAGGCCGACCACGTTGACACTGTTGCCGGAGACGTTCACCGGCAGGTCGATCGGGAGCTGGATGCCGTTGCCCGAGAGCAGGCCGGGCGAATCCGTGGCGAGGCCCTGAGCCGACGCCCCGCCGGACGTCCCGGACGCGGCGGTCTCCTCCGAAGTGGTGCTGTCCTCGGAGGTGCTGCCGGCATCCGTGGCGGTGCTGTCCTTCGAACCGGCGGACTTCGAGCCGCCCTTGTTCGCGCAGGAGTTACCCGCGGCCGGGTTGAGCAGACCCACGACGTTGACCGTGTTGCCGCAGATGCTCACCGGCACATGCACCGGGATCTGGATGGCGTTGCCGGAGGCCACCCCGGGGGAGCCGGCCGCCACTCCCTCGGCGCTGCTTCCGTCGGCCGCGAGGGCGGCGGACATGGGGAGCGCCATGGCCATCGCGCCCGACGCGGCGACGGCGAACACACTGTTTCGGGTAACCCGTTTCATAGGTTAATTACCTTCCTGACACCATCGCGGGTACTCACCCGCACTCATAAAACGCCGGTTCACGATCAGAGTTATGGGTGCGGACTCCTAGGCCACCCGGGGGCACTAGCCCTCGGACTTCGTGAATGGTTCGACAGAGTGCCTGGCTTCGCGATGCCTTACACGGAAGGGGTATTGGCGGTGCTTTGACATCGGTAGGGGCGGAGTACGGCCGTCGGGACTTCAAATCCGATAAGCGCACCGCACCGAAATGGGTTCACTTGCCCGTGATCTCGCCTATCAGCTCACGGACGCGCTTTTCTATCTCGTCGCGGATCGGGCGAACGGCGTCCACCCCCTGACCGGCCGGGTCCGGGAGCTCCCAGTCGAGGTAACGCTTTCCCGGGAAGAACGGGCAGGTGTCACCGCAGCCCATCGTGATGACGACGTCGGAGGCCTGGACCGCGTCCACGGTCAGCACCTTGGGGACCTCGGCCGAGATGTCGATGCCCACCTCGGCCAGGGCTTCGACGACGGCGGGATTCACGGAGTCGGCGGGCGCGGAACCGGCGGAGCGCACCTGGACGCGGTCTCCGGCCAGGTGAGTCAGGAAGGCGGCGGCCATCTGCGAGCGCCCGGCGTTGTGGACGCAGACGAAGAGGACGGAGAGTGGCGGGGGTGGGGTGGGCATGGGGGGTGTCCTTGTGGGTGTGGGTGCCGGGGAGGTGGACTGGGGGGAATACGGCGGACGCCAGGGCCAGGCCGAATGCCGCGCCGACGAATTGCGCCGCGACGAACGGCATGACGGAGGCGGGGGTGATGCCCGCGAACGTGTCGGTGAAGGCGCGGCCGACGGTGACGGCCGGGTTGGCGAAGGACGTGGACGACGTGCACCAGTACGCCGCTCCGATGTAGGACGCCACGGCCACCGGCGCGTGACGGGCCCGCCCGGTCCGGGCGAGCGGCCATGGGTGGACCAGGCCATCAGCGGCTCGGCGAACATGACGTCGGCCAGGACGGCACCGCCGATCGCCCCGACCGCCTGCGCGGGGACGTACGCGGCCACGGGATTGAAGTGCGCGCCGGAGACCGGACCGAGCAGCGTGATGAGTACGCCCAGGCCGAACACCGTCGCCCCGACGGCCTCGGCGAAGGTCCGGCGCCCGAGCGATGCGCTCACGCGGTCACAGCGGACCGGTGGGTGGTGGTCGTGGTGGCGAGGAACGCCGAGAGCTGATCCAGGGTGTCCGGCAGCACCCAGTAGTAGACCCACGTGCCCCGGCGCTCGCAGTCGATCAGCCCCGCCTGCCGCAGCAACTTGAGGTGGTGCGAGATCGTCGGCTGGGAGAGGTCGAAGGCGGGAGTCAGATCGCACACGCAGACTTCGCCGCCGGCTCGTGAGGCGATCAGCGAGAGCAGGCGCAGGCGGACGGGGTCGCCCAGCGCCTTGAAGACCCTCGCCATATCGGTCGCCCGGTCCTCGTCCAGTGGCGTGGTCAGCAGCGAGGGGCAGCAGCCGGTGGACCCGTCGTCCTGCCCGAGCACCGTGAGTTCTTGCTTCGACATTCTTCTATGTTGACAAGTATCTATCCAGGGAGCAAGGTCTGTATCGACAGACATCAATGCAAGGAGATGGGGGCAGCGTCATGTCTCGTGCTCAGCTCGCTCTGCGCGTCGGCGACCTCGAAGCGTCGATCGCCTTCTACTCGAAGCTCTTCGGCGCCGAACCGGCCAAGCGCCGCGAGGGCTACGCCAACTTCGCCCTCACGGAGCCCCCGCTCAAGCTCGTGCTGATGGAGGGCGAGGCGGGCGAGGAGACGCGCTTGGACCACCTCGGCGTCGAGGTCGGGTCCACCGAACAGGTCGGCGCCGCCACCGCCCGGCTCGCGGCCGCCGGTCTGGCCACCTTCGAGGAGAACGACACCTCCTGCTGCTACGCCCTCCAGGACAAGGTGTGGGTCCACGGCCCCGGCGGCGAGCCCTGGGAGGTGTACGTGGTGAAGGCGGACGCCGACTCCCTCGGCAAGGAGGAGCGGCCCGACGGCGTGGGCGACGGCTGCTGTGCCGGCCGGAAGGCCGGGTGAGGCGCTCGGGAGGCCGGTTGCCGTGAGGCGGGGGGCCTTTGCCGGCTCAGCTCGTCGGCTCCGGACCCCAGCTCTCCGGCCCCACGCCTCGCCAGTCGATCCACGGCGCTCCCGGGAGTTCTGCCGGGTCGACCTCCAGCCCGGCGCGGCGGAGGAATTCCGCTACGTCGGTCAGGTTGTGGGCCAGTCCGAGGATCTCGCCGTCCACGCGTACGCGCCGACCGCCCGTGGGTGACGGGGGATGCACGATCACGCGAAGCGGTCCGGACATGCCTTCAGGATCATCCGGGCCGTGCGGCCCCGCATGCCGGCGGGTCACCGTCGCGGCCGCTCGCCGAGGTCCCTGCCCGGCCGTCCCAGGTCCCGCAGGGCCCACCACGCCGCGGGGTCCGGGCGGCGCTGCTCCCAGTAGGGATGGAAGAAGACCTGGGTCGACAGCCGGTACAGGCGCCGACGCAGTTCGGTACGGCCGGGCCGGTCGGCGAGCTGCCGGTATGTGGCGCTCCATTCCTGCTGCGCCCGGGCGAGGTCGGCGGGGAACGTTCGCATGACCGAATTCAAGCATGTGTTCGATTTTTGAGTCCACCGAGGAGGCTGTGCCGGCGGGTGGCGCTCAGGGTGTCTTCGTGGCGGGCTGTCTCGCGGACTTGCTCCTGCCGGTCTCCGAGCTGCTCCGCGCCGCGCCGCCGGCGGGCGCGGCCTTCCGTTTCGGCGCCTTCCCCGCGTCTGATCCCGCACGCGAGGGCGCTGCTCGTGTCGTCGCGGCCGGCCACTTGAACTCGATCTCCAGCTCGATCTCCCCGCTGCCGATCTCCACCTCGATCTCGCTGCGCAGGTCGTCGGGGATCCGCAGGCTCAGCGTGCCGGGGCTGAGTTCCAGTTCGGCGTCCCCGCCTTCCCGCAGTGCCTCCGCGAGCGCCGTGAGCTGGTCGGCGGCCTCCTCGCGGGACAGTGAGCGCTTCTGCTCAAACTTGAGATCCTTCATGGGTGACCTCCCATGTGAAGCGATAAGTCACGTAAGTCCCATTCTGACCTGCTGTGCAGGGCGGGCCCACCCGAGCCCGGGAGCCCCTCCGGGCGGCCGGCGGCAGCCACGGGTCACTCCAGTGGATCTGCGACACAGGTGGAGCCATGCCTAAGCCAGGAGAACTGATGTGCTCGGGGCACGAAGAAGCCCCCTACCAGCGGTGTTCTCGCCAGTAGGGGGCTGCGTTGTACCCGCTGGGCCGTCTTGGGGCCGTCAGGGCTCCTGGGCCGTGCTGAAGACGCCGTCCAGGGCCCTTCGAGCGCGCTCGCCGCTACTGGGCATCAGGTGCGCGTACACCCGCAGCGTCATCGCCGGGTCGAAGTGCCCGAGGTACTCACTTACGGCCTTGATGCTCTCGCCCGGGCGTGGCCCATGGCGTCCAGGTCGTTCGTACAGTGGCGCGCTCCACCTGGACGCCATGGACCACGCCCGCTCCACGGTGTGTGGGTCGACGGCGGACGGGATGGGAGCTGGGGTGAGTGGTGGGTGAAGGACGGAGGCCCGCAGGCCACACTTGGGCCGTGACGATCAACGATGGCAGCGGGGCAATCGACCCTTGGGCACTCCTCCTGGAGACGGACTGGAGCAGCGTTGACCACTGTTGCCCTAACACAGCCCCGGCGACCCCCGTGATTCTGGCAGGGCTACTGGATGACGACGAGGATGTTCAGCGAACCGCCGTACACGACCTCGGTCAGGTCGTGACCCACCAGAACAGCATCTATGGCGCCACCGCCCCAGCCGCTTGTTTCGTTATCGCCATCCTTGGCCACCCCCGCACGATGACCTTGGGGGACTACTTCCATGAGGAGCGTCGCCGGCCTATGCGCGCGGCACTTCTGGAATGGCTAGGTGACCTTGCTGACGACGCGACCTATGACGAAGACGGCCCTGGCGAACCTGACGACGTCGCCGCGGTGCGTGCCATCCTCCCGCTGATCTATGACGCAGCGCGGCCGTACCTTCTCGATGCGAACCTTCTGATCCGGGAAGCTGCGGTGCACGCAGCTGCGATGACGCTCGCCGCGCCTGAGCTGGCAGTGCACATCCCGGAGCTCGTGCCGCTGGTACGCAGCACGCTGAGCACCAGCGATTACCGGGGTTACCGATACCTTGCTGAGCGGTGCCTCGTGACCTGGGGTGTAGAGCCCGGCCCCCTACCCGACCCGCGGATCTCAGGTCCCGATTCGATGGATCGCCCGTGGGCGGGCGGCTACTCCGACGACCCGCCATTCTGAAAGCGGTGATCGGCGGAGCCGCATCTTGTCAAGACCGCGCACGACGGTTGACACCAGCGACTGACACCAACAAGCCCGAACAGCGGCGGTCTTCGCCGGACCTGAATGGACGATCTACCGAGGAGCAAGACCGGTTGGCCGATGTCGCCGACCTCCGGTGATCGACCTGATAAGGATGAGGCCACAGGTTCAAATCTTCTTACACCGCCAGCTAGTGCTCTGACCGCATAGGTTCACCGGGTTCTGTGGCCCGCCGCTGTGTGATTGCTCAGGGAGTTTTCCCGGTCGCCCAGGAGCGGAACAAGGCGAGAGCTTCGGTGAGGTTGCTGGGGCCGCATCTGGCGTGAAAGGTCTTCTCGGAAGTCCACGCCCAGACCCAGTCGTGAGGGCTGCGGTTGACGTCGTGGCGGGGGTACTCATGTTGCTCCAGGTCCGTCTCCTCCAGGTCGATGGTGACGGTCCAGCCGGGGTTATCGAGCGTGGCGATCTTCACGCCCCACTCGTGCTCCCAGTCCTCGTTGCACTGCGTGGCGTACCAGTTCTGCAGCCAGTCAAGAACGTTCTCCGAATTGCTCACGACAGGGGATGCTAGTGCTCTGACCATGGGTTCGCCGGGTCGTTCAGGCCGCAGTAGCGAGGGGTCGTCCGCCCCAGCGGATGCCCTTCTCTCTGCGGATGCGGGCGCGTTCCTTGCGTTCGGCGGCCAGGACGTCACGGTGCCGGGCGTTCGCGTTTCGCCAGCGCAGGTAGGCGTGCAGGACCCGGGTCTGCACGGTGTGGTTGGGATAGTTGGAGTTGGCGATGGTGAACTGCCTCAGCGGTCCGAAGTGCGCCTCGATCGGGTTCGCCCACGAGGCGTAGGTCGGGGTGAAGCACAACTCGACCCTTTGCTTCCTCGCCCAGCGGCGGATGGCGGCGCCTTTGTGGGCGGACAGGTTGTCCAGGATCACGTAGATCGGTGCGCCGTCGGGTCGGGCGGCGCGGATCGACTTCAGCGCGGCCAGCGTGTGCGCGGCCCCTTTGCGGCGGCGGTTGATGCCCCACAGGCGGTCGTCGCCGACCGAGTAGCAGCCGTGGAAGTAGCGCACCCCGTGCGTGCGGTGGTAGGTGGCCGGCACCCGGTCGGGACGTTTGCGTGCGGCCCAGCCCGAGCCCGCGGTGGGCCGGATTCCGAGCGGTCCGAACTCATCGAAGGCGAACACCCGATCGGGGAAGCGGTCCAAGACCTCCTCGATCCGGTCCAGCTTCGCCTCGCGGTCCGGGTCGGGGGATTCCTTCCAGGTCTTGGTGCGCTGGAAGGTGACACCGCGGCGGGCGAGCAGGCTGCGTAACGCCTCGCGGCCGATGCGGATCGCCCGGCCGTGGACTTTCCGCAGGTAGGCGACGAGCTTGCGCAGTGACCAGCGGGTGAAAGGCTGGCCGAGCTTGGTGGGGCGGGTGGTGGCCGTCTGGATGACGAAGTCCTCGTCGTCAGGCTTGAGCAGGCGGGGACGGCCTCCCGCCCATTGAGGGTCCAGGCAGGCCAGGCCGATCTCGTTGAACCGGTGGATCACATCGCGGACGGTGTCCTCGTCGGCCTGCACCAGTCGGGCGATCATCGGCACCCGGTTCCCGGCCGAGGCCAGCAGCATCATCGCCCGCCGGTAGCGCACCGAGTTGGTACTGCCCCGGCGCACGATCTGCTGCAGCTTCTGCCCCTCCTGGTCGGTCAGTCTGCGCACACGGACAGGCTCGGCCACCGCGCCTCCAGCGGTCGGTTCGGACGTCACCGCACATCCAACCGCCACGACCACCCCGGTGAACCTATGCGGTCAGAGCACCAGCCGCTTGAGCTTGTCGGGCAGCTCTGACGTGTCATAGGCCATGGTCGATCTGCCCTCTTCATCGGTGAAGCGGTTCAAGCTCTGCATGATCCTGAAGAGAGAGCCCAGAGTGCCAGACAGGTCCACGACCTTGGTCACAAAGGGTTGGAGTTCGACAGGTCCATCCAAGATCACATGACGGCCGTAGCGGCTAACCTCGTCCGCCAGCTCAACCGCACGAGGGACGTATCCGTCTTTGAAGCTGTCACGGCTCACATAGACGACGCCGTCCCATGTGCCACCGCCAGATTGCTTCGGTCGCTCAAGATGTCGACCAAAGGTGATCCACGGTTCAAGGTGATCGTGCAGGGCGATGGCGGCCGAGGAGAATGCCTCATAGGACGATCTTCGTGGTTCACGCCGGGCGCGTAGAGATTCAACTCGCATTTGGACTTTGGTCAGTGACCTTGAGGTCCAGCCTGTTGCGATCGTTCCGACGGTTCCTACTGCTGCACCCAGCACGGCAGCCAACCCAGCATCCATGTCGGTGATGGTGCCGTCCTGACATGCTCCTGCACGATCGGTCGTTCGTCTTCGGGCCGTCTCTGGGCCGTACGAGGGTGCCCGAGGTCGACCGATGGCGACCGACAGTGACAGGTGAGCCGCCGCCCTCAGCGGCGAACCCCCAGGTTAGGCGGCCGGGCCCATACGGGTTTCCTCCCAGGGGTGGCGGTCAGGCAAGATGGGGTGTTTCTTGCCGCCGGGCAGTGACTTTGCCCGGCGCCTTGGGGGGTTTCATTGATCATCGCGGTTTCGCACGCCTACGACCCGGTCTACCAGCTCCAGACGAGCGCGCTCACCCTGATCTTTGGCGTAGCGCTCGTCAGCGTCGGACGGATGCTCCGACGGAACGGGCGGCTACCAGGCCCTTTGGATCTCGGACAAAAGATCTCAGGCTCACTGATGGCGCAAGAGCACAAGAGTGCCGGCGTCGTCAGGCTCGGGTCCGTCATGATTGCGGTGGGCTGCTTCTTTCTGTTCGGCACGGTGTGTCTCGTGCTCGGCGCGATGGGTGTCATGGGTCCCGCATGACCAGCCGTGCCGCGGCCTGTCCCGAGTGCAGCCAGCCCATGAAGTCTGGTGGCCTTGTGCTCTCACGGCGGGAGGACGACGGCCAACGGGCGTGCCGGTCGCTGTGGAGGTGCACTAGTGGGCACGTCTGGTGGAAGTGGGCCGACGGGTCAGACGAGGGCTTCGAAGCCTGTCCGGTGCCGGAGCTGTTCCGCTGACATCCACCCCTGACATCAACGGCACCGGACGGCGGCGACAAACAGCAGCCACGTGCGGTACCAGCACACGAGGCGGGCCCCGTCCAAACGGAGGGCAGATCGAACTTGTAAAGCGGCGGTCATCGCTGGAGAAGGTGCACTTGGTGTGCTTCTCAGAGTGCTTGGGGAACCGGGGGCCGGGACGTGGTAAGAGCAGCCGGGTCAGCAGCGGCAGTCCATCGGCCACACACGACGGCCAGGAGGCGCATGCCGGCGGATCGAAGGGTGGGACACTTCCGCCATGACGAATGCCACCGCCGACGATTACCGCTGGTTCGAAGCGGACTTCGCCCAGCTTGCCGAGGCGTACTGCATCACAATGGTGCGCGGGATCACGCCGGTAGAGGTACTCGGGCTGCTCCAGGCTGAGGTGCGGGGGCACGGCATTGGGGTGCGGACACTGGATGAGCACGCCTACAAGACGGCCCAGGTACACGAGGGCAGTCACGGGTACCTCGGAGTGGCACTGCTCGAGGACTGGTCAGTATTGGTGGAGCCCAACGGCTACATCGGGACGCTCGACGGAGCTTTGTCGCGTCTGTCGGCAGGGCGGACGGCCGTGTCGCACTTCCGGAACATCAACGCGGTCGATCATTTCAACTGGTTCGAGAACGCGGAGCTGCGGCTCCACTTCGAGCCGTTGTTCGCTTACTACCGGGACGGCAGCGACCCCGACAGCCTGGTGACACCCATGCGTGAGGTTGGCTTCGCTGTCGAGGAAGAGAGGGCAGATGATCTAGACGTGGTCACCGCTGCCACCTTCGCTCTCGCCGAGCGCGTCACCGGAATCCGGCTGACGCCAGAATTCCTGGAGAAGAGTCAGTTCATCGAGGGACTGGCGCCGATACCCAGCGGCTGACCGGCTCTCGCTGACCCAAGCGGTGGCTTACCTCGTCTTCTACGGAGTCGGCGGGCGGGTCGCTGCGTCGAAGCCGCGAGCCCTGAAATGCCGGCCGCCGAGGCGGTGCGGACGAGCTGGGTGGCGACCGTCGCGGCCCTGCCTGTAGGGAGCCGGATCACCGGAGCGGTCACCGGGCGCCAGCCCTTCGGGGCCTTCGTACGTATAGATGGTGTGCCGGACGCCATGGCGCTGGCGGAGATCACGCGCATGCCGCTGGGGAGGGAGCTCCCGGCCCTCGGGGCCTTCGTCAGTGGTGAGGTCTACTGGCACAACGACCGCAACCACCAGGTCGGGGTCCGGCTCGACGAGTGGCAGTCGGGCGACGCGTGATCGATCCTGGGCCGTCCCTGGGCCGTCCGACCTCGCTCAGTGGCGACCGGTGACGACCACTACCGACAGTCGTAGTCAGCGGCAGCCGCAGGTCACCCAAGTGGATCTGCGACACTGGTGGAGCCATGCCTAAGCCCGGAGAACTTACATTCGTCGCCCCGCGCGGAGCCAAGAAGCCGCCGCGGCATCTTGCCGATCTCACGCCTGCCGAGCGCAAGGAAGCCGTTGCCGAGATCGGTGAGAAGCCGTTTCGTGCCAAGCAGCTCTCGCAGCACTACTTCGCGCGGTACGCGCACGAGCCCGAGCAGTGGACCGACATCCCCGCCGGGTCGCGCGGCAAGCTGCGCGAGGCGTTGCTGCCGGAGCTGATGACCGTCGTGCGGCATCTGTCGACCGACGAGGGCACCACCCGTAAGACGCTGTGGCGGCTGTTCGACGGGACGCTCGTGGAGTCCGTGCTGATGCGGTACCCGGACCGGGTGACCATGTGCATCAGCTCACAGGCCGGCTGCGGGATGAACTGTCCGTTCTGCGCCACCGGGCAGGCGGGACTGGACCGCAATCTGTCCACCGCGGAGATCGTTCACCAGATCGTGGACGGCATGCGGGCGCTGCGCGACGGTGAGGTGCCCGGTGGGCCCTCGCGGCTGTCGAACATCGTCTTCATGGGCATGGGCGAGCCCCTGGCCAACTACAAGCGGGTCGTCGGAGCCATCCGGGCGCTGACCGACCCCGAGCCGGACGGGCTGGGTCTGTCTCAGCGGGGGATCACCGTCTCGACGGTCGGACTGGTGCCGGCGATCCACCGCTTCGCCGACGAGGGCTTCAAGTGCCGGCTCGCCATCTCGCTGCACGCCCCCGACGACGAGCTGCGTGACACGCTCGTGCCGGTGAACACGCGCTGGAAGGTGCGCGAGGTGCTGGACGCCGGGTTCGACTACGTGCAGAAATCCGGACGGCGGCTGTCCATCGAGTACGCGCTGATCCGGGACATCAACGACCAGGCCTGGCGCGGTGACCGGCTCGGCCGGCTGCTCAAGGGCAAGCCCGTCCACGTCAACCTCATCCCGCTGAACCCGACTCCGGGCTCCAAGTGGACCGCGTCCCGGCCCGAGGACGAGAAGGCGTTCGTCGAGGCCATCGCCGCTCATGGGGTGCCGGTGACGATCCGGGACACCCGTGGCCAGGAGATCGACGGGGCGTGTGGTCAGCTCGCCGCCACCGAGCGGTAGTCTGACGCCGTACACATCTTCATATTCCGGCAGGGGAGCGCCACAGCGCTGAGAGTGCGGGACAGTCCGCAGACCCTCTGAACCTCGCCCAGGTCATTCTGGGTAGGGAGATCGGTCGTCACTCAAGCTGTTGCGCCCTGCCCGGGAACCCGTTCCAGGTCCCCGGGCAGGGCCGCGTCTCTTCCTGGTCAGCCAGGAGGAAAATCAGTGAGCCACACCACGAAGTTCACCGCCGCCGTCATCGGGCTGGGCCTGGTCACGCTGTCCGCGTGCGGGTCCTCGGAGTCCGGCGGCGAGGGCGCCGATTCCAAGTCGGTCACCCTCGTCAGCCACGACTCGTGGGTCGTGTCGAAGAGCGTGATCGCCTCGTTCGAGAAGCAGTCCGGCTACGAGGTCAAGGTCCTCAAGGACGGCGACGCCGGTCAGGCCGTCAACAAGGCCGTCCTGACCAAGGACAACCCGCAGGGTGACGTCTTCTTCGGTGTCGACAACACCCTGCTGTCGCGCGCGCTCGACAACGGGCTCTTCCAGCCGTACCGGGCGAAGGGCGCCGACCTGGTCCTGCCCGAGTACTGGGCGGACAAGGACAAGCACCGGGTCACGCCCGTCGACACCGGCGACATCTGCGTCAACTACGACAAGGCTTGGTTCAACGAGCGCAAGCTGGACCCGCCGAAGACCCTCGACGACCTGGCCGACCCGGCGTACAAGAACCTCCTCGTCACCGAGAACGCGTCCACCTCCTCGCCCGGGCTCGGCTTCCTGCTCGGCACCGCCGCGGAGTACGGCGACGACGGCTGGGTGGACTACTGGAAGAAGCTCAAGGCCAACGGCGTGAAGGTCGTCGACGGCTGGGAGCAGGCCTACAACGAGGAGTTCTCGGGCTCCGCGGGCGGCAGGAAGGCGGGCGGCGACAGGCCGCTGGTCGTGTCCTACGCCTCCTCCCCGCCCGCCGAGGTCCTGTTCGCCGACCCGAAGCCGAAGACCGCCCCGACCGGCGTGGCCATGGGCACCTGCTTCCGGCAGGTCGAGTACGCGGGGCTGCTGAGCAACGCGAAGAACCCCGAGGGCGGCAAGGCGCTCCTGGACTTCCTGCTCACCAAGGAGTTTCAGGACGACATGCCGCTGAACATGTTCGTCTACCCGGTGCGGGAGGCCGCCCAGGTGCCGCAGGAGTTCGTGAAGTTCGGCCCGCAGGCCGAGGATCCCCAGACCATGGACCCGGCGAAGATCGCCGAAAACCGTGACGAATGGGTCAAGGCGTGGACGTCGCTCGTACTCAAGTAGCCGCCAGGACGCGCGGGAACGCGGCGCGGCTCGGGCTCCTCGCCCTGCCGGTCGCGTTCTTCGCGGTCTTCTTCGCCTATCCCGTCGCCGCGATCGTCGGCCGCGGGCTGAAGACCGACGGGACGTGGCAGTTCGGACGGCTCGCCGATGTGCTCGCCCAGTCCGACATCCGGCACGTCCTGTGGTTCACCACCTGGCAGGCGCTCGTCTCGACCGCGCTGACGCTGCTGATCGCGCTGCCGGGCGCCTATGTGTTCGCCCGGCTCGACTTCCCCGGCAAGCAGGTGCTGCGGGCGGTCGTGACCGTGCCGTTCGTGCTGCCGACGGTCGTCGTCGGCACGGCGTTCCTGGCGCTGGTGGGGCGCGGCGGGCTGCTGGACGACCTGTGGGGCGTCCGGCTGGACTCCACCGTGTGGGCGATCCTGCTCGCGCACGTCTTCTTCAACTACGCGGTCGTCGTACGGACGGTCGGCGGGCTCTGGGCGCAGCTGGACCCGCGCCAGGAGGAGGCCGCGCGCGTGCTCGGCGCCTCACGCCTCGGCGCCTGGCGGAGGGTGACCCTGCCGGCGCTCGGACCCGCCGTGGCCGCCGCCGCGCTGATGGTCTTCCTGTTCACCTTCACCTCCTTCGGCGTGGTGCAGATCCTCGGGGGCCCCACCTTCTCCACCCTCGAAGTGGAGATCTACCGGCAGACCACCGAGGTCTTCGACCTCGCCACCGCCGCCGTGCTGACGATGGTCCAGTTCGCGGCGGTGGGCGCGGTGCTCGCCGTGCACGCCTGGACCGTACGGCGGCGGGAGAGCACCCTGCGGCTGGTGGACGCGTCCGTGACCGCGCGCCGGCCGCGCGGGGCCGGGCAGTGGGCACTGGCGGGCGGTGTCCTCACCGTCGTCGCCCTGCTGATCCTGCTACCGCTCGCCGTGCTCGTGCAGCGTTCGCTGGACGCGCCGGGATTCGGCTACTACCGGGCGCTGACCAGTGAGGACGGCGGTACCTTCCTCGTCCCGCCGATCGACGCGATCGGCAACTCGCTGTCGTACGCGGTCGTCGCCACCGCGATCGCCGTACTGGTCGGAGGGCTTGCCGCGGTGGCGCTGACCCGGCGCGACGCGGGGCGGTTCGTGCGCGGCTTCGACGCGCTGCTGATGCTGCCGCTGGGCGTGTCCGCGGTGACGGTCGGGTTCGGCTTCCTGATCGCGCTCGACGAGCCGCCGCTGAACCTGCGTGCCTCGTGGATCCTTGTGCCGCTGGCGCAGGCGCTGGTCGGGGTGCCGTTCGTCGTGCGGACCATGCTGCCGGTGCTACGGGCGGTGGACGTGCGGTTGCGGGAGGCGGCGGCGGTGCTCGGGGCGTCGCCGTGGCGGGCCTGGCGTGCGGTGGACCTGCCGATGGTGCGGCGGGCGCTGCTGGTGGCGGCCGGGTTCGCCTTCGCCGTCTCGCTAGGGGAGTTCGGGGCGACGGTCTTCATCGCGCGGCCGGACAACCCGACGCTGCCGGTCGCCGTGGCGCGCCTGCTGGGGCGCCCCGGCGATCTCAACTACGGCCAGGCGATGGCCCTTTCGACGATTCTGATGGTGGTGTGCGCGGTGGCCCTGCTGGTGCTGGAGCGGCTGCGGACCGACCGGACGGGGGAGTTCTGATGCTGCTCGGCCTGGAGAACGCGACCGTGCGGTTCGGCGGCCGGCCCGTGCTGGACGGCGTCGCACTGGAGGTGGCCGAGCACGAGGTGGTGTGCGTGCTCGGGCCGAGCGGCAGCGGAAAGTCGACGCTGCTGCGGGCCGTCGCGGGGCTGCAACCGCTGGACGCCGGGCGGGTGGTGCTCGACGGCCGCGACCAGTCCCGGGTGCCCGCGCATCAGCGGGGCGTCGGGCTGATGTTCCAGGACCATCAGCTCTTCCCGCAGCGGGACGTGGGCGGCAACGTGGCCTTCGGGCTGCGCATGCGCGGGACGCCCAGGGCCCAGCAGCAGGTGCGGGTGGCGGAGTTGCTGGACCTGGTGGGGCTGCCGGGCGCCGAACGCCGGGCGGTCGCCGCGCTGTCCGGTGGTGAGCAGCAGCGGGTGGCGCTGGCCCGCGCGCTGGCGCCCCGGCCCCGGCTGCTGATGCTGGACGAGCCGCTCGGCCAGCTGGACCGGTCGCTGCGGGAACGCCTCGTGGTGGAACTGCGGGAGCTGTTCGGCCGGTTGGGGACGACCGTGCTCGCGGTGACCCACGACCAGGGGGAGGCCTTCGCGCTGGCCGACCGGGTGGTGGTCATGCGGGACGGGCGCATCGCCCAGTCCGGTACGCCGCTCGAGGTCTGGCAACGGCCCGCGGACGAGTTCGTGGCGCGCTTCCTGGGCTTCGAGAACGTCACCGCGGCGACGGTGAGCGCGCAGGCGGCCGACACGGTGTGGGGGAAGCTGCCGGTGCCGGAGGGCGCCGAGCAGGGGGCGCGGACCGTGCTCGTACGGCCCGCCGGAGTGCGCCTCGTCGCCCCCGACGCCGGGCTGCGGTGCACGGTGGCGGCGCGGACGTTCAAGGGCACGCATGTCGCCGTACATCTGCAACCGGTGGACGGTGCGCCGCGGTTGGAGGCGGCGTGCGCGCTGCGGGACGCGCCCGAGGTGGGCGGGAGCGTGGGCGTCGAGTTCGACGCGGCGGACATCGTGGTGCTCGGCCGCTCCGGCTGACCGGAGGGTGCGGGCGCCCGAGGTGGCGGCGGACGCGATCGACGAGTGGGTGGAGGTCGTGCGGTTCGTGCAGCGGACGATGCCGCACGACGCGGGCCGGTACGGCACAAGGAGCGGTCGGTACTGACACGGCGGATGGCCCGCCCCCGAGAAGGGGACGGGCCATCGTGGTGCACACCGTGCGCGAGGGATCAGCGGTTGCTGTTCGCCCCACGGCGGCGCATGCCGAGGAAGACCGCGCCGCCACCGACGACGACCAGGGCCGCCGCGATGCCGGCGATCATGCCGGTGCTGGAGTTGGCACCGGTCTCGGCGAGGTTGGAGTCACCGACCGCGGGGGACGGAGCGTTGCTCGGGGCGTCCGCGGGCGGGGTGCTGCCGTCCTCGGAGGGCGTCGGGGCCGGGCTGTCGGACTCGGCCGGGGTCGAGGGGGTGTCCGAGGGCTCCGGAGCCGTCTCCGACGGGGTCGGCTTCGGGGTGTCCTCGGTGGTGCAGGCCGTGGCCGGGGTGGTCAGGTTGGGCTTGATGTCCTCGTCGACCTGGTTGCCGGCCTTGACGTGGACGCGGTACGTCGCGTTCGGCTTCCAGTCCTCGGCGAAGGTGATCGTGACGCCCTCGCGCGAGCCCTTGACCTCCTGGGAGCCGACGAGCCGCTCGTCGGCTCCCTTGTTCTCCAGGTAGACCGACACGGTCGCCAGGACACCGGACGGGTCCTTGTCGGTGACCGTGATGACGCCCTTGGTGCCTTCGCACGCGGCCGCGGCGGAGAACTCGCTGATGTTGCAGGCGAGCGCGTTGCCCGCGACGCCGAGCGCGAGCGCGGCGGAGGCGGCGGTGACACCGAGGATGCGCACGGAACGGCGTGCGTTACGGTGATGTATGGACACGTTTGTCCTTCATGGGATGCGCAAATTGCGGGGGGCTGAGGGGGAGATGAGGCGCCGGCACCGGCCGGTCCCATAACCCCCACGAGGCTCACAGGTTTATAAGCGCGCCATAAGCAGTGTCAATCCGTAAGCCGGTCCCGGCCGTTGGCTTTGCCCTCTTATTAACCGCCCAGACGTTTCAAGGCGTCCGGAGCCTCTTCGATCCGGTCGACCAGGGCGATGCGTGCCTCCATCGCCCGCTCCCGGGCCAGCGACCGCAACAGCGGCCAGGTGGGCAACCGCTCCGTCCAGTGCTCACGGTCGACCAGCACCATAGGGGTGGGTTCGCCACGGGATTCGTAGTAGTTCGGCGTCGCGTTGTCGAATATCTCCTGAACGGTTCCGGCGGCGCCCGGCAGGAAGACCACGCCCGCGGTGCAGCGGGCCAGCAGGCCGTCCTCGCGGGTGGCGTTGGCGAAGTACTTGGCGATGTGCGCGGCGAAGGCGTTGGGCGGCTCGTGGCCGTAGAACCAGGTGGGGACGCCGACCGACGGCCCGCCGTCCGGCCAGCGCTCGCGCACCTCGAAGGCGGCGCGGGCCCAGTCCGTGATCGACGGGACGAACTTCGGTGTCTTCGCCAGGAGCCGCAGTGCCTGGTCCAGCATCCCGTCGGGGTGCGGGGCGGCGTAGGCGCCCAGGTTCGCCGCCTCCATCGCGCCGGGGCCGCCGCCGGTCGCGACGGTGAACCCGGCGCGCGCGAGTACCCGGCCCAGGCGCGCGGCTCCGGCGTACGCCTCCGAGCCGCGCGCCATCGCGTGCCCTCCCATCACGCCCACCACGCGGTGGCCTGCGAGGAGTTCGTCCAGCGCGTCGGAGACGGCGTCGTCGTGCACCGCGCGGAGCATCGACGCGAAGACGTCGCCGTCCGCCTTGGTCCGCTGGAACCAGGCGTAGGACAGCGCGTCCGGGGTGCCCTCGTACCCCTGCGCCAGACCCTCGAACAGTTCGCCGGGCGTGTAGACGAAGCCGCGGTACGGGTCGAAGGGCAGGTCGGGTATGGGCGGGAAGACCAGGGCGCCGGCGGCGGCGACGCGGGTGGCCGCGGCGTCGGCCATGGGGCAGCCGAGGAAGACGGCGCCGGTGACGTCGACGGACAGCAGCTCCTGTGTACGGTCCGTCAGATCGACGGCCTGGACACGGAATCGGGCCAGCGTGCCGTGCGCGGAGAGGACCTCGTCGAACTCGGGGAGGGACTCGATCTCGCGGTCGTGGGCGGCGGTGTGGGTGGCGTGGGCGGGTGGCGTCGGATGCACCCGCCCATGCTAGGGGCGCGGGTCGCTCAGCCCTCGACGGCCGCCGGGTCCATCCACATGACCTCCCAGGTGTGCCCGTCGAGGTCGTCGAAGGCACGGCCGTACATGAAGCCGTGGTCCTGGGTCTCGCCGGAGGCGGAGCCACCGGCCGCGATCGCGTCGTCCACCAGCTCGTCGACCTTCTCGCGGCTCTCCGCGCTCAGGCACAGCAGCACCTCGCTGGACTTCGTCGCGTCCACGATCTCCTTCTTCGTGAACCCGGCGTACTTCGGCTTGGTGAGCAGCATCGCCACGATCGTCTCGCTGATCACGACCGAGGCCGCGGTCTCGTCGCTGAACTGCTCGTTGATCGTGTAGCCGAGCTGCGTGAAGAACTTCTTCGAGGCGTCGAGGTCGTTCACGGGCAGGTTCACGAAGATCATCTGCTGGTACATCTGGGGCCTCTCCCATCGGTGTCGTGCCGTTCGGTGGGATAGACCTGGGACCCGTGCGGAACTCATCGCCGGCCGGAGATTTTTTTCGCACGCGTTTTCCGTCGCCTCGCGGCGGGCCTCAGCGGGTCAGCGGCTGCGCCGCGAGGGCGGCGACGACCAGGGTCAGCGGGGCGAACAGGGCGACCAGGGCCGCGGCGCGCAGGGTGGCGGCGGCCCGCAGCATGGTCGCGGGGGCGCCGAGGCGGAGCAGGGCGGCCGTGGTGTCGGCGCGGGCGTGCTTGGCCTCCACGGCCGCGGTGAGCAGCGTGGCCAGGGTGCACCCGGCGACGAGGAGCGCGCCGAGGGTGGTCAGTGGGCCGAAGGTGGGTCCGTCCGGGTTCTGCAGGGCGGCCATGGCGTAGGCGGCGGACGCGACCGCGCAGACGATGCCCAGCGGGCGGCCGATGCGGGAGGACTCCTCCATCAGGACGCGGCCCGCGAGCAGGCGCAGGGCGCCGGGGCGGACCGCCTGGAGGAGGTGGCCGCAGACATGGGTCAGGCCGGGGCCGGCCAGGGCGAGGCCGACGGCGGTCAGGAGCCAGCCGAGCAGGACGCCCACGGGCCCGCTGGTGAGTCCGCCGGGCATGTCGGTCGTGGCGGTGGTGTGGCCGGCGTAGGCCTCCACAGCGAGGCCGGCGGCGAGGGTGGAGATGCCCCAGGGGAGGGCCGCGGTGGGGTGGGGCTCCCTGTCCGGGGACGCGGGGGCGCCGGGCGTCAGGGGCAGGAAGGCGGCCTGGGCGTCCGGCCCCTGGGGGGCGTCGCCGTTGCGCGGCAGGGGTGCCGGGCCGGTCGTGCGCGGGGGCGACTGCTCGGCGGCCGACACGGTGGTGGCGCCGGTGACGTCCGCCGCGACAGCGCCGCCGTCCGCCCGATGCTCGTCGTCGTCCGGGCCGCGCCGCAGACGCGCGCCGAAACGGCCGTACGCCCCGAACGTCTCGCGCATCGCCCCGGTTCCGTACGCCCCGAAGCGGCCGAAGGCCTTCCGCGCGCCGCCCGGCTGAGCCGGCCGGACCTCGCGCGGGCGCAGGACCAGGGCCACCGACAGGGACGCGGCCGCCGGGACCAGGGCGAGCAGGGTCAGGGCGCCCGCCACCGGCAGGGGCCGGTCGGAGGCCAGGAACTGGGCGCCCGCCCCGTCGAAGGGCATGCCCGTGATGGTGCCGCGCAGGTGCAGGAAGAAGAACAGCGCCAGCATCGAGCCGAGGGCGGTGGACAGGGCCGTCGTCGTGGCCGAGATCGTCATCAGGCGGGCCGGGCCGAGACCGATCGCCGACAGGCCCGGGCGGGGGCGGGTGCCGGGGTCGGTGCGGGCGACGGCGACCGCGAACTGGACCGTGGCGGCCAGCGGGACCGTGCACCAGGCCAGGCGGAGCACGGCGGCGGGGGGATCGTCGGGGTGGCCCAGCGCGTAGCCGAGGGTGCACAGCAGGAGGAGGCCCGTGCCGGCCGACGCCGCCGCGACGAGGAGCCGCCGCAGCTGGACGGCCGGACGGGCGCTGCGGGTCAGACGGAGAGCGAGCACGCGGCCCGGCCTTCCGACTCGGTGACCGGCGGCAGCTGGAGGGTGGTGACGCACCGCCCGTCCAGCAGGGAGACCGTACGGTCGGCGAGGGCCGCGGTGGTCGGGTCGTGGGTGGCCAGGACCACCGTGATGCCGTGCGAGCGTGCCGCCGTGGTCAGGGTGCGCAGCACGTGGCCGCGGTCGGCGTGGTGCAGCGGCGCGGTGGGCTCGTCGGCGAACAGGACCGTCGGCGCCGGGGCCAGCGCGCGGGCGATGCACACCCGCTGCCGCTCCGCCTGGCGCAGCGCGTGCGGGCGCTTGCGGGCGCAGTCACCCACGTCGAGACGGTCCAGCCACTCGCGCGCGACCGTCTTGGCGCGCCGCCGGCTGGTGCCGCGCAGCATCAGCGGGAGCGCGGCGTTCTCCCAGACGTTCAGCTCCGGTACGAGGACGGGGGCGGGGTCGATCCAGCCGAACCGGTCGCGGCGCAGCCGTTCGCGGGCGACAGGGCCCATGGTGTGCACGGGCACACTGTTGAACCAGACCTCGCCGTCCTTGGGGCGCAGCAGTCCGGACAGGCAGGCAAGGAGCGTGCTCTTGCCGCTTCCGCGCGGGCCGGTGACGGCGAGGATCTCGGCCTCCCGGACGCCCAGTGAGACCCCGCCGAGCGCGGGGGTGCCGTCGGGGTGCTGGAAGTGCAGGGCGCGTGCCCAGAGGACGTCGTTGTCCGGCGGAGCCACCATGGGCGTACACCTCAGTTCTGATCCGTATGTGCCGTGCCTGGTCCCTCGTGCGGGGGAACGAAGGCTGGGCCGATCGGTCACTGGGCACGCTAGGCAGCGGCCACCGGGCTCCCGGACAGCACACGGCCCCGGGCCGCCGTTCTCACTCGAACGGCGGCGCCGGGGCCGTTGCCGGTCATCCCGAGGGAAGTTCGCGGCAGATCACCGCGTCGGCCGGTCAGAGCTTCGTCCACGCCTCCGTCAGCGTGGCCCGCAGGATCTGCTCGATCTCGTCGAAGGTCCCCTGGTCGGAGATCAGCGGCGGGGCGAGCTGGATGACCGGGTCGCCGCGGTCGTCGGCACGGCAGTACAGGCCGTTGTCGAACAGGGCCTTGGACAGGAAGCCGTACAGGACGCGCTCGGTCTCCTCGTCGTTGAAGGACTCCTTGGTGGCCTTGTCCTTGACGAGCTCGATGCCGTAGAAGAAGCCGTTGCCGCGGACGTCGCCGACGATCGGCAGGTCGTGCAGCTTCTGCAGGGTCCGCAGGAAGGCGCCCTCGTTGTCGAGCACGTGCTGGGGCAGGTTCTCGCGCTCGAAGAGTTCGAGGTTGGCGAGACCCACGGCCGCGGAGACCGGGTGGCCGCCGAAGGTGTAGCCGTGCAGGAAGGTGTTGTCGCCCTTGTAGAAGGGCTCGGCGACGCGGTCGGAGACGATGCACGCGCCGATCGGGGAGTAGCCCGAGGTCATGCCCTTGGCGCAGGTGATCATGTCCGGTACGTAGCCGAACTTGTCACAGGCGAACATCGTGCCCAGGCGGCCGAAGGCGCAGATGACCTCGTCCGACACGAGCAGCACGTCGTACTGGTCGCAGATCTCGCGCACCCGCTGGAAGTAGCCGGGGGGCGGCGGGAAGCAGCCACCGGCGTTCTGCACCGGCTCCAGGAAGACGGCGGCGACCGTCTCCGGGCCCTCGAAGAGGATCTGCTGCTCGATCTGGTCGGCGGCCCAGCGGCCGAAGGCCTCGGGGTCGTCGCCGTGGATCGGGGCACGGTAGATGTTGGTGTTCGGCACCTTGTGCGCGCCCGGGACGAGCGGCTCGAAGGGGGCCTTGAGGGCCGGCAGGCCGGTGATGGACAGGGCGCCCTGCGGGGTGCCGTGGTAGGCGACCGCGCGGGAGATGACCTTGTACTTGGTCGGCTTGCCCTGCAGCTTGAAGTACTGCTTGGCGAGCTTCCAGGCGGTCTCGACGGCCTCGCCGCCACCGGTGGTGAAGAAGACCTTGTTCAGATCGCCCGGGGCGTAGTCGGCGAGGCGCTCGGCCAGCTCCACGGCCTTGGGGTGGGCGTAGGACCAGACCGGGAAGAACGCCAGCTCCTGGGCCTGCTTGAACGCGGTCTCGGCGAGCTCGACACGGCCGTGACCGGCCTGGACCACGAACAGACCCGCCAGGCCGTCGAGGTAGCGCTTGCCCTTGTCGTCGTAGATGTAGGTGCCCTCACCCCGCACGATCGTCGGCACGGGCGAGTTCTCGTACGAGGACATCCGGGTGAAGTGCATCCACAGGTGGTCGTACGCGGATTTGCTGAGGTCCTTGGTACTCACGGTTATCGGGTTCCCCACATGTAGGTCTGCTTCTTGAGCTTGAGGTAGACGAAGCTCTCGGTGGAGCGCACGCCGGGCAGTGCCCGGATGCGTTTGTTGATGACGTCCAGCAGGTGGTCGTCGTCCTCGCAGACGATCTCGGCGAGGATGTCGAACGAGCCCGCGGTCATCACCACGTACTCGACTTCCGACATGCCGGTCAGCGCGTCGGCCACGTTCTCCGGGTCGCCCTCGACGTTGACGCCGACCATCGCCTGCCGGCGGAAGCCCACGGTGAGCGGGTCCGTGACGGCGACGATCTGCATCACGCCCTGGTCGAGCAGCTTCTGGACGCGCTGGCGCACCGCCGCCTCGGACAGGCCGACGGCCTTGCCGATGGCGGCGTACGGCCGGCGGCCGTCCTCCTGGAGCTGCTCGATGATCGCGAGGGAGACGGCGTCCAGCTGGGGGGTGCCGTTCCGGGACTCGCGGGAGGACTCACGGAAGGACTCGCGGAGGTCCCGCGAGTTCCTCTGGTCTGCGCTTCGACTGGCCACGGCCACACTGTGCACGACGTCTCGACAGTTTCGCAAGGTCGCATCGATGAAATTCGTTGTGTAGGCGTTCGAATCTTGCGGATATCGCAGATCTGGCGGCCCGGGGGGTGTTGAAACCGTGGGACTAGCGATTAGGGTGGGTGCCTCAGTGATGGGACACCCGAACTTGGAGGGCCGGCAGTGAGCACCGAGCTGCGTCGTCTGCGCAACTACATCGACGGAGAGTTCCGGGACGCCGCCGACGGACGGACCACCGAGGTGGTGAACCCGGCGACCGGCGAGGCGTACGCCACCGCGCCGCTGTCCGGGCAGGCCGACGTCGACGCCGCCATGGCGGCCGCCGAGGCCGCGTTCCCGGCGTGGCGTGACACGACCCCGGCCGAGCGGCAGAAGGCCCTCCTGAAGATCGCGGACGCGTTCGAGACGCGCGCCGAGGAGCTGATCGCGGCCGAGGTGGAGAACACGGGCAAGCCGACCGGGCTGACCCGCTCCGAGGAGATCCCGCCGATGGTCGACCAGATCCGCTTCTTCGCGGGTGCGGCCCGGATGCTGGAGGGCCGCTCCGCCGGTGAGTACATGGAGGGCCTGACCTCGATCGTCCGGCGTGAGCCGGTCGGCGTCTGCGCGCAGGTCGCGCCGTGGAACTACCCGATGATGATGGCCGTGTGGAAGTTCGCCCCGGCGATCGCCGCGGGCAACACGGTCGTGCTGAAGCCGTCCGACACCACCCCCGCCTCCACCGTCCTCATCGCCGAGATCCTCGGGGAGGTCCTCCCCAAGGGCGTCTTCAACGTGATCTGCGGTGACCGTGACACCGGTCGCATGATGGTCGAGCACCCCACCCCGGCGATGGCCTCCATCACCGGCTCGGTGCGCGCCGGCATGTCGGTGGCCGAGTCCGCCGCCAAGGACGTCAAGCGGGTTCACCTGGAGCTGGGCGGCAAGGCGCCGGTCGTCGTCTTCGAGGACACCGACATCGCCAAGGCCGTCGAGGACATCTCGGTGGCGGGCTTCTTCAACGCCGGGCAGGACTGCACCGCGGCCACCCGCGTGCTGGTGCACGAGGCGATCCACGACGAGTTCGTGCAGGCCCTCGCCAAGGCCGCGGCCGAGACCAAGACCGGTGAGCCGGACGACGAGGACGTGCTCTACGGCCCGTTGAACAACCCCAACCAGCTCAAGCAGGTCACCGGGTTCATCGAGCGGCTGCCCGCGCACGCCAAGGTCGAGGCCGGCGGTCACCAGGTCGGCGACAAGGGCTACTTCTACGCCCCCACCGTCGTCTCCGGCCTGAAGCAGGACGACGAGATCGTGCAGAACGAGGTCTTCGGCCCCGTCATCACCGTCCAGTCCTTCCGCGACGAGGAGCAGGCCGTCGAGTACGCCAACGGCGTCGAGTACGCCCTCGCCTCCTCGGTCTGGACCAAGGACCACGGTCGCGCGATGCGGATGTCGAAGAAGCTCGACTTCGGCTGCGTGTGGATCAACACCCACATCCCGCTGGTCGCCGAGATGCCGCACGGCGGCTTCAAGAAGTCCGGCTACGGCAAGGACCTGTCGGGCTACGGCTTCGACGACTACACGCGGATCAAGCACGTCATGACCTCGCTGGACGCGTAGCGCTCCACCCGGGGGCGTTCGGGGAGAGCCCCTCCCCGCGCCCCCGCAAGGCGTCGCGCACGCGCCGGTGTTCAGAGCTCGGCCCCGGACGGAGGACGGACCGTCCGGGGCCGTGGTGTGTCCCCGGGGTGTGCCGGGACGGCGTCCCCGGGCCGGTCTCCCGGGTGTGCCCCGGGGTGATCGACAAGGTGTCCGCGCCGCGCCACGGGGCTCGACGCAGCGTCCATTGTCCGTGCCGTGACGCGCGCGGCATGCTGGAAGTCATGGCCCTCCCACCCGTGAACGCGCCGAACCTGTCCCGTCGCTCCCTGCTGCTCGCCCTCGGCGGCACCGCCGCGGCGGGCGCGCTCGCGGGCTGCGGGGTACCGGCCGCGTACGTGACGGCCGGCGACCGGGCCGCCGTCGACCGCTCGGACCGTGACAGGCGGCTGACCTGGGCCAACTGGCCGCTGTACATCGACACCGACGCCTCCGGCAGGAAGCGCCCGACGCTGGACGCCTTCGAGCGGCGTACCGGCATCGCCGTCGACTACGTCGAGGAGATCAACGACAACGACGAGTTCTTCGGGAAGATCAGCCCTTCCCTGATGAACCACCAGTCCACCGACCGCGATCTGATCGTCATCAGTGACTGGATGTGCGCGCGGTTCGTGCGGCTGGGCTGGGTGCAGGAGATGGACCGCGCCCGTCAGGCACACGTCACGCGCTACCTCGATCCGCTGCTGCGCTCCCCGGCCTTCGACCCCGGCCGCAAGTTCACCGTGCCGTGGCAGTCCGGCATCACCGGCATCGCGTACAACCGCAGGGCGCTGGGCCGGGAGGTGCGCCATGTCTCCGACCTGTGGGCGGACGACCTCAGGGGCCGGGTCACGCTGCTGTCCGGGCTCGACGAGGCGTTCGCCCTGCTGATGCAGGGTGACGGTGTCGACATCACGCGGTGGACGGCCGACGACTTCCACAGGATGTGCGACCACCTGGAGAAGCGGGTCAAGGGCGGGCACATCCGCCGCTTCACCGGCAACGACTACATCAAGGACCTGTCCAGCGGAGACGTGCTGGCCTGCCAGGCCTACTCGGGCGACGTGATCCAGCTCCAGGCGGACGACCCGGACATCGAGTTCGTGGTCCCCGAGGAGGGCGCGGAGCTGTGGTCCGAGTCCCTGATGATCCCCAACCTCGCCGCCCACAAGGCCAATGCGGAGCGGCTCGTCGACCACTACTACGAGCCCGAGGTCGCCGCGGAGCTGGCGGCGTGGGTGAACTACGTCTGCCCCGTGCCCGCCGCGCAGGACGTCCTGGCCTCCGCCAAGGACGCGGAGACCGCGGCCCTGGCCGAGGACCCGCTGATCTTCCCGGACACGGCGATGCGTCGGCGCCTCGCGATCGCACGGGACATCGACCCGCAGGAGCGGGTGGAGTTCGCGCGGCGGTGGAACGGAATCGTGGGGTTGTGAGGCGGGGCGGGGCGCCGGGCCGCGCGGGGGATCAGGCCGCCGGGCGTACCAGGCCCGTCTCGTAGGCGAAGGTCACCGCCTGGACCCGGGCGCGGGCTCCGATCTTGGTCAGGATGTGGCTGACGTGGGACTTCACGGTGGTCGTCGCGATGGACAGCCGGGCCGCGATCTCCGCGTTGGTCGAGCCGGCGGCCACGGCGACCAGGACGTCGCGCTCGCGTTGTGTGAGGAGGAGGGGCCCCGGACCGGGAGGGGGCGCGCTCACGGCGTCCTGTCGGCGGACGGCCTCGATGAGGGCGTGGGTCAGCGCCGGGGTGAGGACGGCGTCGCCGGAGGCCACCACCCGGATCGCCGCGGTCAGTTCGCCCGGGGTGGCGTCCTTGAGCAGGAAGCCGGTGGCCCCCGCCCGCACCGTGGCGGCGGCCTGGCCCTCGTCGTTCGCGGGAGCCAGGGCGAGGACACGGGGAGCAGGGTCCGGGAGCCGGGCGATCCGCTGGACGACCTCGGTGCCGGTGGCGTCCGGGAGTTCGCTGTCCAGCAGGACGACGTCGGGGCGCAGCGCGGCGCTCACGTGGACCGCCTCACCGCCCGACGCCTCGCCCAGCACGTGCAGGTCGGGCTCGGCGGCCAGCAGCAGGCGCAGGGCGTGGCGCTGGAGGGACTGGTCACTGACGACGAGTACGGAGACCATGCTGCGGTCCTGCCCTTCCCGCTGGCGAACGAAACGGTTTCGTTCAGATGTCCAGCGTAGCCCCGCGCGTCATCGAAACGGCAATGCTTCTTCCGGTGAGCGGGGTTCGGTGACGCCGGGCGCCTACGCCGGTGTGCGGAGGGTGCAGAGGGTGTCGACGCGGTTGGTGGTGATCGAGTCGACGCCCAGGGACAGCAGGCGGCGCATGGTGCGGCGGGTGTCGGGGGTCCACACGGACAGCAGGTAGCCGTCCTTGTGGACGCGCGCCGACAGTTCGCGACTCACCAGGCCGAAGCGGTAGTTGAGCCAGCGCGGGCGCACCGCGTCCAGCAGCGCCGGGCGCGGTGGCGCGAGAGTCGTCCAGGTGAGGGCGATCTCGGCGGCCGGGTCGGCGGCCCGTACCGCGAGCATCGCGGTGGCGTCCGCGCAGTAGTACACGCGCTCCGCCGCGCCGCACTCCCGTACGACCTCGACGACCCGGCGGGCCGCCCGGACGTCGGACGTGCCCGGCAGGTCGAGCATCACCCGGTGACCCTCGGTCGCCGTGAGCGCCTCCGCGAGCGTCGGCACCCGGCCGCCGGTGAGCCCGCGCACCTCGTCCGCCGACAGCGACCGCAGCGGCCGGTCGCGCCCCCACAGCCGCTTCAGCGTCGCGTCGTGCAGCAGCACGGGCACACCGTCGCGGGTCAGCCGCACGTCGATCTCCACCGCGTCCGCGCCCAGCCGGAGCGCGGAGCGCAGGGAGTCGATCGTGTTCTCGCGGAAGTGGTAGGGGGCGCCGCGGTGGGCCACGGCGGTCACGTTCGGCATGGAGCCATTGTGGTGGTGGCTCAGCGCGCGAGCCACGCCGAGGTGTACTCGTCGATCTCGGCCCTGATCCGGCTCTTGCCGGCCTCGTCCAGGAACGACGCCTCCACCGCGTTCTTCGCGAGGTCCGCGAGACCGCGCCCGTCGAGGTCGAGGAGGCGGGCGGCGACGGCGTACTCGCCGTTGAGGTCGGTGCCGAACATTGGCGGGTCGTCGGAGTTGACGGTGACCAGGACGCCGGCCCGCGTGAACTCCTTGATCGGGTGCTCGTCGAGGGTGCGGACCGCGCGGGTGGCGATGTTGGAGGTCGGGCACACCTCCAGCGCGATCCGGTGCTCGGCGAGATGCGCCAGCAGCTTCGGGTCCTGCGCGGCACTGGTGCCGTGCCCGATCCGTTCGGCGTGCAGATGGTGCAGCGCGTCCCACACCGTCTCCGGGCCGGTCGTCTCACCGGCGTGCGGCACCGAGTGCAGGCCGGCGGCGACGGCCCGGTCGAAGTACGGCTTGAACTGCGGCCGAGGCACGCCGATCTCGGGCCCGCCGAGGCCGAAGGAGACCAGGCCCTCCGGGCGCAGCCGGTCGTCGGTGGCCAGCCGCGCGGTCTCCTCGGCGGCCTCCAGGCCGGCCTCGCCGGGGATGTCGAAGCACCAGCGCAGCACGGTGCCGAACTCGGCCTCGGCCGCCTTGCGGGCGTCCTCTATCGCGTCCATGAAGGCCTTCTCGTCGATCCCGCGCCGGGTGGAGGAGAAGGGGGTGATGGTCAGCTCGGCGTACCGCACCTGCTGGCGGGCCATGTCCCGGGCCACCTCGTAGGTCAGCAGCCGCACGTCCTCGGGGGTGCGGATCAGGTCGACGACCGACAGGTACACCTCGATGAAGTGGGCGAAGTCCGTGAAGGTGAAGTAGTCGACCAGGGCCTCGGGATCGGTGGGCACCTTGGAGTCGGGATGGCGGGCGGCGAGCTCGGCGACGATCCGGGGGGAGGCGGAGCCGACGTGGTGCACGTGCAGTTCGGCCTTGGGCAGTCCGGCGATGAAGGCGTGCTGGTCGCGGGCGCCGGCGATGGCGGAGCCGGTGGGTCCGGCGGGCGCGGGCGCGATGGAGTTGTCGGTCAAGGTTCCTCCCCGGAACGGCGTCCGGGCCGCGCGCGGCGGCGGGACGCGGGTGATCGGCTGATCGGCGGTACCGGATCATCGTAGGCCGGGGGGCGAGGGGGAGTGGAAGGGGTTTCCGGGAACGGGGGGAGGGCGGCACCCGAGCCGTCACGTCCGGGCCGTAGCATGACGGAACGTTCGACAGAGGGGACTCCGCGCATGACCGACGACGCGCAGCGGCCGGCCGCGCCGGAGAGCAACGGCGGGCACGGTGCCGACGGAACGGGGGCGGCGCCGAGCGGTGTGACGCCCGATGCCGCCGCGCCGGGCGGTGCCCCCGCCTCCGGGGGTGCGTGGACGCCTCCGCGCTGGCCCGAGGACGCGGCCCCGGCGACGACGGACGTCTCGCTGGACGCGGGCGCGATCCCCGAGGTCGGCCAGGACGCCCCGGGCCAGGTCCCGCTGGACAAGGGGGCCACCGCGGATCCGCGCGGCCCCGAGCCCGACCCGTGGGCGCCTCCGGCGCACCGCACCCCGGCGGGTCCCGGCGAGACCATGGTGTCGCCGAGCGGGCCCGGCGCTCCGGTACCGCCCTCGATGCACGACCAGCAGACGGTCACGTCCTTCCCGGCGCCGGACGCCTCCCCGCCGTGGGCGGCGCCGACCGCGCAGCCCGGATCCGGCACGCCCTCCGCCGGCACCCCCGCGTCCTTCCCACCGCCCCAACCTGCGGCCCACAACCCCTTCGCCGCGCCGGCGCCGGGCACCCAGGACGTCCCGCCCCCGCCGATCGCGCCCAACGGTCCCGGCCAGGTCCCGTACGGCTATCCGGCGACCGGGTACGGCTACCCCACACCCCCGCAGCAGGTCTACGGCGGCCCGCACACGCACGGGGCCGCCGGCTACTACGGCTGGCCCGGCGGTCAGGCCGAACCCAGCAACGGCATGGGCACCGCCAGCCTGGTCGTCGGCATCGTCGGGGTCGTCCTCTTCTGCCTCTGGCCGGTGGCGATCGTCCTGGGCATCCTCGCGGTGATCTTCGGGGCCCTCGGCCGGGCCAAGGCGAGCCGTGGCGAGGCCACCAATCCCGGCATGGCCCTGGCGGGCATCATCTGCGGCGCCGCGGGCGTGGTCCTCGCGGTCGTGCTGGGCGTCATCGTCGTCGGGGGGTCGCTGGGCTGACGACTCCTTCGGGTCAGGAGCCGTCGGAGCGGGATCTCTCGGGGGCCGTTGGGGCGGCGGGGGCGTCGGTCCCGGTGCGCGGTCTTTCGCGGGCCGTCATCAGCGCGAACCCCAGCAGGTTCAGCCCCTTCCACCGTCCGTTGGGGTGGCGGGGGCGTCGGTCCCCGTGCGCAGTCTCTCGCGGGCCGCCATCAGCGCGAACCCGGCGGGTTCAGCCCCTTCCACCGTCCGTTGGGGTGGCGGGGGCGTCGGTGCCGGTGCGCGGTCTCTCGCGGGCCGCCATCAGCGCGAACCCCAGCAGGTTCAGCCCCTCCCACCGTCCGTTGGGGTGGCGGGGGCGTCGGTCCCCGTGCGCAGTCTCTCGCGGGCCGCCATCAGCGCGAACCCCAGCAGGTTCAGCCCCTTCCACCGTCCGTTGGGGTGGCGGGGGCGTCGGTCCCCGTGCGCAGTCTTTCGCGGGCCGTCATCAGCGCGAACCCCAGCAGGTTCAGCCCCTTCCACCGCTCCGGGTCGTTCGCGGCCTCGTCGTCGGCCGCCAGGCCGATCCCCCAGACCGGGTCCACCGGGCTCGCCTCGACCAGGACCCGCTCACCGGTGCCCAGCAGGAACTCCCGCAGCTCGGCGTGGCGGGCGAACTTGTGGAAGCTGCCCTCGGCGACGATGCGGAACCGCTCCCGCTCCCACACCTCGCCGTCGAAGCCGCGCACCAGCCGCCCCGCCTTCTTCGCCTCGGCGGGATGCCCGGCCGCCAGCACCCGACGCTCCCCCACCGGGTCCTCGAAGAGCCGCGCCTTGTGGGCCATCATCCAGTGCTCCGCCGTCGCGTACTCCACGCCGTCGACGGTGAACGGGGACGGCCACCACTGACTCAGACAGCTCGCGCCGACCCGTCCGTCCGCACGCGGACGGTGCCCCCAGAAGTGCAGATACTTCAGGCGGGCACCCGCTCGGACCGCTCTGACCAGCGCGTTCCGGGAGTCGATCACTCCCCTCATGCTCTCCATGCATGCGAGTCTGGCAGGCACCACTGACACTCCGTCCCTCCTTTTCGCCGCCGACTCGACACCTGGTCGACAGATTCCGTCGCTTAACCAAAAGGAAACAACGGAATCACTTGTTGGTCGACCACCCCTCTGTCAGGATCGGCACTCAATTCGAGCTGGAGCTACGCCACCCGCTCCGAGGGACAGCGGGGCGACGGCGGAGGAGAGCGACATGCACAACCCGGGCAAGAGCAACCCGGAACGATTCCCCGCCCAGGACCGCTTCGCGGCCGGCGCGCAGTACATCGCGGGCCGCCTGACGAAGGGCACCTCGGGACACACGCACGCGGTGGTCGACCCGGCCACCGGCGAGGAGGTCCTCACCTACGAGCTGGCGGGCCCGGACGACGTGGACGCGGCCGTCGCCGCCGCCCGCGAGGCCTTCCCGGCATGGGCGGGCGCCACCCCCGGCGAGCGTTCCGACGCCCTGCACCGGTTCGCCGCCGTACTCGCCGAGCGCGCCGAGGAGTTCGCCCGCGCCGAGTCCCTGCAGTGCGGCAAACCCCTCAAGCTGACCCGCGAGTTCGACGTGCCCGGCACGGTCGACAACACCGCGTTCTTCGCGGGCGCCGCCCGGCACCTCCAGGGCCAGTCGGCCGGTGAGTACTCCGGCGACCACACCTCCTACGTCCGCCGCGAGCCCATCGGCGTCGTCGGCTCCGTCGCACCCTGGAACTACCCCCTCCAGATGGCCGCGTGGAAGATCCTCCCGGCGATCGCCGCGGGCAACACGATCGTCCTGAAGCCCGCCGAGCTGACTCCCCTCACCTCCCTGCTGTTCGCGCAGGCCGCCACCGACGCGGGTGTCCCGGACGGCGTGATCAACATCGTCACCGGCACCGGCAGGGAGGCCGGCGAGCACCTCGTCGGCCATCCGGACGTGGTGATGACGTCCTTCACCGGCTCCACCGCCGTCGGCAAGCGCGTCGCCGAGATCGCCACCGCCACCGTCAAGCGGCTCCATCTGGAGCTGGGGGGCAAGGCGCCGTTCCTCGTCTTCGACGACGCCGATCTGGAGGCCGCCGCCAACGGCGCGGTCGCGGGCGCGCTGATCAACACCGGCCAGGACTGCACGGCCGCCACGCGCGCGTATGTGCAGCGGCCGCTCTACGAGGCGTTCGTGGAGCGGACCGCCGCCCTCATGGAGAGCGTCCGGCTCGGCGACCCGTTCGCCGCGGGCACCGACCTGGGCCCGCTCATCTCGCACGTCCAGCGGGACCGGGTCGCCGGTTTCGTCGACCGGGCGCGCGGCTACGCGCGCGTGGTCACCGGTGGCGAGGCACCGCGGGGCGAGTTCGAGCAGGGCGCCTACTACCGGCCCACGCTCGTCGTGGACGCGCCCCAGGACAGCGAGATCGTGCAGTCCGAGATCTTCGGGCCGGTCCTCGTCGTCCTGCCCTTCGACACGGACGAGGAGGGGATCCGGCTCGCCAACGACACGCCGTACGGTCTCGCGGCCTCCGCGTGGAGCCGTGATGTCTACCGTGCGAACCGCGCCACCCGCGAGATCAAGGCGGGCTGCGTGTGGGTGAACGACCACATTCCGATCATCAGCGAGATGCCGCACGGCGGCTACAAGCAGTCCGGCTTCGGCAAGGACATGTCCACGTACTCGTTCGACGAGTACACGCAGCTCAAGCACGTTATGTTCGATAATACGGCGGTTGTTCGCAAGGACTGGCACCGCACGATCTTCGGGGACCGATAACCACGACAGGCCGTCCGACCGCGGCCGCCCCTCCCGAAAGGGCACCACGCGCATGGAGCAGTACGAGCCCGACCGCCCGTCCGCGGCCCAGGTGGCCGCCATGCGGCGCAGCCTGCGCAGCGGCAGGGCCTCCCTCACCCGCCGTTCGCTGCTGCGCGCCTCCGCCGGCGGCGCGCTCGCGGTCGGCGGGGCGGGAGCGCTGAGCGCCTGCGGCATCCCGCCCGCGGCACAGAACGCCGGAGTGTCCTCCGAGGACCACTCGGCGAAGGAGAAGACCGTCAGCTTCTCCAACTGGACCGAGTACATGGACGTCGACGAGAGCGGCAAGAGCCATCCGACGCTCGACGAGTTCAGGAAGCGCACCGGCGTCACCGTCAAGTACACCGAGGACATCAACGACAACGTCGAGTTCTTCGGCAAGATCAAGCCGCAGTTGGCGGCCGGCCAGGCCACCGGACGCGACCTGATCTGCGTGACCGACTGGCTCGCCGCGCGCCTCATCCGCTTCGGCTGGGTGCAGAAGCTGGACGCGTCCCACCTGCCCACCGCCTACGCCCGGCTCTCCCAGCAGTTCCGCAGCCCCGACTGGGACCCGGGCAGGGCGTACTCCTACCCCTGGACCGGTATCTCCACGGTCATCGCCTACAACAAGAAGGCGCTGGACGGCGTCGAGGTGCGATCCGTCTCCGACCTGCTCGACAACCCCAAGCTCAAGGGCCGCGTCGGCTTCCTGTCCGAGATGCGCGACAGCGTCGGCATGACGCTGCTGGACATGGGCAAGGACCCGGGCAAGTTCAGCGACGACGACTTCGACGCGGCGATCGCCCGGATGCAGAAGGCCGTCGACCGGGGCCAGATCCGCCGGTTCACCGGCAACGACTACACCTCGGACCTCAGCAAGGGCGACTTCGCGGCCTGCATCGCCTGGGCGGGCGACGTCGTACAGCTCAAGGCGGACAGCCCGGACGTCGACTTCGTCATTCCCGACAGTGGCTACATGACGTCGACCGACAACCTCCTGGTGCCCAACAAGGCCCGCCACAAGACCAACGCCGAGCGGCTCATCGACTTCTACTACGAGCCGGGACCGGCCGCACAGCTCGCCGCGTACATCAACTACGTGTGCCCGGTCGACGGGGTGAAGCCGGAGCTGGCCAAGATCGACCCGGACGCGGCGAACAACCCGCTGATCATTCCCGACAAGGACATGGCCGCGAAGTCTCGCGCCTTCCGCTCCCTGAGCTCGAAGGAAGAGACGGCCTACGAAGAGAAGTTCGCGAAGCTCACAGGGGCGTGACGACGACGATGACGACGAAGGACAGCAGCGGCGACGTCCGCCTCTCCGGAATCAGCAAGACCTACGGCTCCTTCACCGCCGTACATCCGCTGGACCTGACCGTCCCGCAGGGCTCCTTCTTCGCCCTGCTCGGCGCCTCGGGTTGCGGCAAGACCACAACCCTGCGGATGATCGCGGGACTTGAGGAGCCGTCGGGCGGCACCGTCTCGCTCGGCGAGCGGGACGTGACCGCGCTGCCGCCCTACAAGCGGCCGGTGAACACGGTGTTCCAGTCCTACGCGCTCTTCCCGCACCTCGACATCTACGAGAACGTCGCCTTCGGCCTGCGCCGGCGGGGCGTCAAGTCGGTGAAGAAGCAGGTCGACGAGATGCTCGACCTGGTCCAGCTCGGCGAGCAGGCCCGCAAGAAGCCGCACCAGCTCTCCGGCGGCCAGCAGCAGCGCGTCGCCGTCGCCCGCGCCCTGATCAACCACCCCGAGGTGCTGCTCCTCGACGAGCCGCTCGGCGCCCTCGACCTCAAGCTGCGCCGCCAGATGCAGCTGGAGCTCAAGCGGATCCAGACCGAGGTCGGCATCACCTTCATCCATGTCACGCACGACCAGGAGGAGGCCATGACCATGGCCGATTCCGTCGCCGTGATGAACGCGGGCCGGGTCGAGCAACTCGGCGCCCCCGCCGAGCTGTACGAGAACCCGCGCTCGACGTTCGTCGCCAACTTCCTCGGCACCTCCAACCTGATCGAGGCCGAGGTCGACGGCAGATCGGGCGACGAGGTCGTCGTCAAGGCGGGTGGCGGCAAGCTCACGCTCCCCGCCGGGCGATGTACGGCCTCCACGGAGACCGGCGGCAAGGTGCTGGTCGGCGTGCGCCCCGAGAAGATCTCCCTCGTCCACGCGGACGACGCCGGGGAGATCCCGGCCGGCCGCAACCGGATCACCGGCAAGATCGCCGACGCCAGCTTCATCGGCGTCTCCACGCAGTACGTCGTCGACAGCGCCGTCTGCCCCGAGTTCGCCGTCTACGTGCAGAACGTCGAGCGCGACGGCCGGCTCATCCCGGGCGCCGACGTCGTCCTGCACTGGAGCCCGGCGCACACCTTCGGGCTGGACGCCACCCAGGACATCGACGCGGGCATCGAGGAAGAGGCCGCCTGATGTCGACGCTCACCGAGGCGCCACCGCCGCTCGCGCCCGAACCGGTGCGGAAGCCTGCGCGCCGGCGCGGCCGGCTCACCCCGTACTGGCTGTTGCTGCCCGGCATCCTGTGGCTGATCGTCTTCTTCGCCCTGCCGATGGTCTACCAGGCCTCCACGTCCGTGCAGACGGGCTCCCTGGAGGAGGGCTACGAGGTCACCTGGCACTTCGCCACGTACTGGAACGCCCTGACCGAGTACTGGCCGCAGTTCCTGCGTTCGGTGCTGTACGCCGGTTCCGCGACGATCCTGTGCCTGCTGCTGGGCTACCCGCTGGCGTATCTGATCGCGTTCCGCGCCGGCCGCTGGCGGAACCTGATCATGATCCTGGTGATCGCGCCGTTCTTCACCAGCTTCCTGATCCGCACCCTCGCCTGGAAGACGATCCTCGCGGACGGCGGCCCGGTCGTCGGCGCCCTGAACACCCTGCACGTCCTGGACGTCACCAGCTGGCTCGGCATGACCGCCGGGGACCGCGTGCTCGCCACCCCGCTCGCGGTGGTGTGCGGTCTGACCTACAACTTCCTGCCGTTCATGATCCTGCCGCTGTACACCTCGCTGGAGCGCATCGACAGCCGGCTGCACGAGGCGGCGAACGATCTGTACGCGAAGCCCTCCACGACGTTCCGGAAGGTGACGTTCCCGCTGTCGATGCCGGGCGTCGTCTCCGGCACGCTGCTGACCTTCATCCCGGCAGCCGGCGACTACGTGAACGCCGACCTGCTGGGCTCCACCGACACCCGCATGATCGGAAACGTCATCCAGTCGCAGTTCCTGCGGATCCTCGACTACCCGACGGCCGCCGCCCTTTCCTTCATCCTGATGTTCGCGATTCTCGTGATGGTGACGCTCTACATCCGCAAGTCCGGGACGGAGGATCTGGTTTAAATGGCCTTCGTCACATGGCTCAAGCGCCATCTCGTCGTCCTCGCGGGGCTGTTCACGCTCGGATTCCTGCTGCTGCCCAACGTCGTGGTCACGGTCTTCTCCTTCAACAAGCCGAAGGGCCGTTTCAACTACGAGTGGCAGGAATTCTCCACGGCCGCCTGGCGGGATCCGTGCGGGGTCGCCGACCTGTGCGGCTCGCTCTCCCTCAGCCTCCAGATCGCGCTGTGGGCGACGCTCGGCGCCACCCTGCTGGGCGCGATGATCGCCTTCGCGCTCGTCCGGTACCGCTTCCGGGCACGCGGGGCCATCAACTCCCTGATCTTCCTGCCCATGGCGATGCCCGAGGTGGTGATGGCGGCCTCGCTGCTGACGCTCTTCCTCAACATGGGTGTCCAGCTGGGCTTCTGGACGATCCTGATCGCGCACATCATGTTCTGTCTGAGCTTCGTCGTGACGGCCGTGAAGGCGCGCGTGATGTCCATGGACCCGAAGCTGGAGGAGGCCGCGCGCGATCTGTACGCCGGGCCGCTGCAGACCTTCCTCCGGGTCACACTGCCGATCGCGGCCCCCGGAATCGCCGCGGGCGCGCTACTGGCCTTCGCGCTCTCCTTCGACGACTTCATCATCACCAATTTCAACGCGGGCTCGACCGTCACCTTCCCCATGTTCGTCTGGGGATCGGCCCAGCGCGGAACGCCCGTTCAGATCAATGTCATCGGTACGGCCATGTTCGTCGTCGCCGTACTGTTCGTACTGGCCTCCATGGCCATCGGCAGCCGCCGAAAGCGCCGACAGGCGTAATGCACTCGTAGGGAGTTGAAATCATGGCCCCAAGCGCCATGAGCCGTGGAAACGACAACTGGACGACGTCCCTTTCCGAAGCCCAGCCGGTCGCGTACTGGCTGGACGACCCCGGCAGGCCCCGCCCCGAGCCCGCGCTGACCGGCGCCGAGACCTGCGACCTGCTGGTCGTCGGCGGCGGCTACAGCGGACTGTGGACCGCGCTCAACGCCAAGGAGCGCGATCCCGGGCGCGACGTCGTCCTGCTGGAGGGCCGCGAGGTGGGCTGGGCCGCCTCGGGCCGCAACGGCGGCTTCTGCGCCGCCTCCCTCACCCACGGTCTGCACAACGGCCTGACCCGCTGGCCGGGTGAGGTGCACAAGCTCAAGGAGCTGGGCGACCGCAATCTCGACGGCATCGAGGAGGCGGTCGCCCGGTACGCCATCGACTGCGACTTCGAGCGCACCGGCGAGATCGACGTCGCCACCGAGCCCTACCAGGAGCGTGAACTGCGCGAATGGTACGGCGAGATGGAGCGCGCGGGCCTCGCCGACGGCGTCGAGTTCCTGGACGCCGAGGCGGTGCGGGCCCAGGTCGACTCACCGACGTTCCGGGCCGGTCTGTGGGACCGTCGCGGCGTCGCCATGCTCAACCCCGCCGGACTCGCCTGGGGCCTCAAGCGGGCCTGCCTGGACCTCGGAGTGCGCGTCTTCGAGAACACCCCCGCGCTCACCCTGAAGCCCTACGGCGCCGGCATGGCCGTACGCACCCCCTACGGCCGGGTCCGCGCCCGCAGGGTCGCGCTGGGCACGAACATCTTCCCGAGCCTGGTCAAGCGGGTCCGCCCGTACACCGTCCCGGTCTACGACTACGCCCTGATGACCGAGCCGCTCACCGCCGAGCAGCTCGGCGCGATCGGCTGGAAGAACCGGCAGGGCCTCGGCGACAGCGCCAACCAGTTCCACTACTTCCGGCTGTCCACCGACAACCGCATCCTGTGGGGCGGCTACGACGCGATCTACCCGTACGGCGGCCGGGTGCGCGCCGAGTACGACGACCGCCCGGAGACCTACGCCAGGCTCGCCGGGCACTTCTTCACCTGCTTCCCGCAGCTGGAGGGGATCCGCTTCACCCACGCGTGGGGCGGCGCCATCGACACCTGCTCGCGCTTCTCGGCCTTCTTCGGCACCGCGCACGGCGGCAAGGTGGCGTACGCGGCGGGCTACACGGGCCTCGGCGTGGGCGCCACCCGCTTCGGCGCCGACGTGATGCTGGACCTGCTGGCGGGGGAGCGGACCGAGCGCACGGAGTTGGAGATGGTGCGCAAGAAGCCGTTGCCCTTCCCGCCGGAGCCGTTCGCATGGACCGGCATCGCGCTCACCAAGTGGTCGCTGGCGAGGGCGGACGCCCAGGGCGGCCGGCGCAATCTGTGGCTGCGCGCCATGGACCGGATGGGGCTCGGCTTCGACAGCTGAGGTGTGATCCGGTTCACTCGAACGGGGCGCCGGAACTCGCGTAATGCCTGGGCCAGACCTCCCTCTCTCCCGTGACGCGACCAGCGTCGACGCGTAACGAGGGAGGTCTTCTCATGACTGGGGCGAAGACGGCGGTCGAGTGGCTCGCATCCGTGGCGCCGGACCCCGAGGCCTGTCGGTGGGAATGGGAGCGCAACCCCCAGGGGATCGGGCTGCTGCCCGCCGGCCGCGCCTGGGACGTACTGATCCTGCCGGGCGAGCTCGGCTATCCCACGCTCGACGTCCTCACCCGCATCCTCGACCGACCCGGCCCGGTGCTGGTCGACTTCGGTGACTCCCGGATGGGGTTCTTCGTGCCGCCCGGAACGGCGGCCCGCTGGGTCGGCACGGGCATCCGCACCGCCGGCGCCGGCACCTGGATCGTCGTCCCCTACCCGGGCCGCTCGACCGGCGGGGTGCGCTGGCTGTTCCCCCCGGACGGCTCCGGCACCCTGACGGACCCGACCCTGCTGGAACTGGCGATGCACGAGGCGGCGGCGGGCCTGGCGATGGACAGGGACAGGGAGGGCTAGTCGACGGGAACCCTTGACAAGAGCAATTGGTCTGGACCAAGTTGTGGGCGCTCCACCCTCCAATCCCCCCTTCTCTGGAGGCACTTGTGGACCGCTTCAGACCTCTCGCCCTGCTCGCCGCCGCCGCGCTGACGCTGTCCGGCGTCACCGCGCTCTCGTCGGCCGCCCGTGCGGCCGACGCGGACCTCGCGCGCAACGGCGGCTTCGAGTCCGGTCTCGACGGCTGGGCCTGCTCCGCCGGATCCGGAACGACGGTCGCCTCACCCGTGCGCAGCGGCGCCTCCGCGCTGAGGGCGACCCCGGCCGGCGGCGACAACGCCCGGTGCGCGCAGACGGTGACCGTGAAGCCCGACTCCTCCTACACGCTCAGCGGCTACGTCCGCGGCTCCTACGCCTACCTCGGCGCCTCCGGCACCGGCACCACCGACGTGTCCACCTGGACCCAGTCCGCACCCGACTGGCAGAAGCTGACCACCACCTTCCGCACGGGCCCCGCCACCACCCGCGTCACCGTCTACACCCACGGCTGGTACGGCACCGGGGCCTATCACGCCGACGACATCACGCTGGTCGGACCGGCCGTGGACATCGGGCAGCCGCCCGCCCCGCCGACCGGCCTGAGGACGGGCTCGGTCACGTCCTCCAGCGTCGCCCTGTCCTGGTCGGCGGTGCCGGGCGCCACCGGATACGCCGTGTACCGCGACGGCGCCAAGGTCCAGACGGTGACGGGGACGTCGGCCACCGTGTCCGGCCTCGCGCCCTCGACGGCGTACGGCTTCCAGGTCGCCGCCGTCAACGAGGGGGGCGAGTCGGCGAGGTCGGCGACCGTGACCGCGACGACCGCGCAGGGCGGTGGCGGCACCCCGGGCCTCCCGCCGCACGCGCTGGTGGGCTATCTGCACGCGAGCTTCGCCAACGGCTCCGGCTACACCCGCCTCGCCGACGTCCCCGACAGCTGGGACGTCATCGACCTGGCCTTCGGCGAGCCGACCTCGGTCACCTCCGGGGACATCCGCTTCGACCGCTGCCCGGCGACCGAGTGCCCGAACGTCGAGTCCGACGCCGAGTTCAAGGCGGCGATCCGGGCCAAGCAGGCGGCCGGCAAGAAGGTGCTGATCTCGATCGGCGGCCAGAACGGCCAGGTCCAGCTGACGACCACGGCGGCCCGCGACACCTTCGTCTCCTCGGTGTCGAGGATCATCGACGCGTACGGCCTGGACGGGCTCGACATCGACTTCGAGGGGCACTCGCTGTCCCTGAACGCCGACGACACCGACTTCAAGAACCCGAAGACCCCGGTGATCGTGAACCTGATCTCGGCGCTGAAGTCCCTGAAGGCCCGCTACGGAGACGACTTCGTGCTGACGATGGCGCCGGAGACCTTCTTCGTCCAGCTCGGTTACCAGTACTACGGCACCGGCAAGTGGGGCGGCCAGGACCCGAGGGCGGGCGCCTACCTCCCGGTGATCCACGCGATGCGCGACGACCTCACGCTGCTGCACGTCCAGGACTACAACTCCGGACCGATCATGGGTCTCGACAACCAGTACCACTCCATGGGCGGCGCCGACTTCCACATCGCCATGACCGACATGCTGCTCACCGGTTTCCCCGTGGCCGGCGACCAGAACAACGTCTTCCCGCCGTTGCGGCCGGACCAGATCGCCATCGGCATGCCGGCGTCCGTGAACGCGGGCAACGGCCATGTGGCGCCCGCCGAGGTCGTGAAGACCCTCGACTGCCTGACCAGGAAGGTCAGCTGTGGTTCGTACGCCACCCACGGCACCTGGCCCGCGCTGCGCGGACTGATGACGTGGTCGATCAACTGGGACCGGTTCGCGAACTGGGAGTTCCAGCGGACGTTCGACGGCTACTTCGGGTGAGGCCGTTTCGGATGTGGCCGTTTCGGGTGAGGCCGTTTCGGGTGAGCACCCGCACGTAGCAGGCCAGCAGCACCGTGCAGAGGCACCAGCTGGCCACGACGTCCAGTGGCCAGTGGTAGCCACGGCGGACCAGTCCGCAGGAGACACCGAGCACCACGGCCGCGCAGCCGACGACCAGCGCGCGGCGCGCGGCCGTGGAGCGCAGCAGGGGGAGGAGGAGCAGGGCCGCGCAGCCGTAGGCGACGGCGGCGGTCGCGGTGTGGCCGGACGGGTAGTAGCCGGTGGCCGGTGGGACCACCGGCGTGCCGGGGCGGTCGGTCAGTTCCTTCAGCGGGACGACGAGGGCGGGCACCAGCGCCATCAGCGCGACGGCGGCCGTGCCCGGCAGCCACCAGCGGACCGCCCCCGTCTTCCGGGCCCGCCACGCGGCGTACCCCGCGACCAGGACGAGAACCGGCAGGGCCACCTGGGCGTTGCCGAGATCGGCGAGGAACTCGGAGAGCCGGTCCGGCCGGACCAGGGTGCCGCTGAGCCGCTCGTCCAGGCGCACCAGCGGACCGCCGGCCACGACCTGCCAGGTGATCAGCGCGAAGAGGAGGGCGGGCAGGGCGAGCAGCAGAGGAAACACGGGGACCAGCTTCGCAGGTGGCGACGTGCGGTGACGTGTCGCGCCATAGGTCTGGACCTCTGATGGCGCCGGACACGCGGAAGGGCCGGCGCAAGGGGGGGTGTGCGCCGGCCCTTCAGGGGCGTACCGCTCCCTGGCGGCCGTCCGGACCGGAACGCCGCACGCCCCGGGGGGTTTGGGGCGGGCGACCGTCCGATCGGTGAGGAGATCCGGAGCCGAGGGCACCGGGGTGTGCGCGAGGGCACGACCAGGCCGAAGCTGGGGAGGCCTCGCCCTGTCACCCGCGGTTTCCCGCGGGTGGGGGTGTATCTCTCAACTGAGAAGAACCTACGGCAGGCTCAGCGGGTGCGACAGACGGATTCCCTTCCCGCCATCCACCTCGCACACGTTCTTCACACGCCCCGCCGGGGAGGCGCGGGATGAACGCCCCCGCGCTCAGATGCGCGCGAACGCCTGCTCGATGATGTCGAGGCCCTCGTTCAGCAGGTCCTCGCCGATGACCAGCGGCGGCAGGAAGCGCAGCACGTTGCCGTAGGTGCCACAGGTCAGGACCAGCAGGCCCTCGGCGTGGCAGGCCTTGGCGAGGGCGGCGGTGGCCTGCGCGTCGGGCTCCTTGGTGGCGCGGTCCTTCACCAGCTCGATGGCGATCATGGCGCCCCGGCCGCGGATGTCGCCGATGATGTCGAACTTCTCGGCCATGGCGGCGAGGCGGCTCTTCATGATCGCCTCGATGTTCTTCGCCTTGGCGTTGAGGTCCAGCTCCTTCATCGTCTCGATCGCGCCGAGCGCGCCGGCGCAGGCGACCGGGTTGCCCCCGTAGGTGCCGCCCAGGCCGCCGGAGTGCGCGGCGTCCATGATCTCGGCGCGGCCGGTGACGGCGGCGAGCGGCAGACCGCCCGCGATGCCCTTGGCGGTGGTGATCAGGTCCGGGACGATGCCCTCGTCCTCGCAGGCGAACCACTGGCCGGTGCGGCAGAAGCCGGACTGGATCTCGTCGGCGACGAAGACGATGCCGTTGTCGTTCGCGAACTTCACGATCTCCGGCAGGAAGCCCTTGGCCGGCTCGATGAAGCCGCCCTCACCGAGAACCGGCTCGATGATGATCGCGGCGACGTTGTCCGCGCCGACCTGCTTGCTGATCTGGTCGATGGCCTGCTTGGCGGCCTCCGGTCCGGCGTTCTCCGGGCCGGTCGGCCAGCGGTAGGCGTAGGCCACCGGGACCCGGTAGACCTCCGGCGCGAACGGGCCGAAGCCGTGCTTGTACGGCATGTTCTTGGAGGTCAGCGCCATGGTGAGGTTGGTGCGACCGTGGTAGCCGTGGTCGAAGACCACGACGGCCTGGCGCTTGGTGTGCGCACGGGCGATCTTGACGGCGTTCTCGACGGCCTCGGCGCCGGAGTTGAACAGGGCGGTCTTCTTGGCGTGGTCGCCCGGCGTCAGCTCGGCCAGGGCCTCGGCGACCTCGACGTAGCCCTCGTACGGCGTGACCATGAAGCAGGTGTGCGTGAAGTCGGCGAGCTGCGCGCTCGCACGGCGTACGACGGCCTCGGCGGACGCGCCGACGGAGGTCACGGCGATGCCGGATCCGAAGTCGATCAGGCGGTTGCCGTCGACGTCCTCGATGATCCCGCCGCCCGCGCGCGCGGTGAACACCGGCAGCACGGAGCCGACGCCCTGGGCGACCACGGCGGTACGGCGGGCCTGCAGCTCCTGCGACTTCGGGCCGGGGATGGCGGTGACGACGCGGCGCTCCTGCGGGATTGCGGTCATGAGGGCTCCCTGATGATCGTGCAAACCGGTGATTCCGGACGAAACCGGATGTTCCGGGTGGGGATTTCGGACACTTGCCTTGTTTCTTCGCAGGCTAGGGCCGGGAACGGGGTCGGGGCATGCTCCATGTGGGCGGTGTCGCGGGAACGGCTTGTCCGTGGTGGACATGGCGAGCCGGGGGACCCTCCGACGCGACCCGAGCACGCAATCGACGAACTCCCCTTGCGGGGGCGTTAGATTGGCTCGCGGACGGTGGACGGAGCGGCTGCTCAGGGGGCAAGGGCGATGGACAGCGACGGGACGCAGGACGCGCGGCGCGCACAGGCGAACCCGGTGCCGCGGCCGGCGGGGCCTCCCGCCGTGCCACCGAGGCCCTCGGCGCCGCCCCGGCCCGACGGCTCCGCCTTCCTGGGCTGGCTGCGTACACCCCGGCCCGAGGCGGCACCCGGCGTGTGGCGGTTCGGGCACCGGCCGCGGCCGGAGGAGGAGCCGGAGGTGATTCCCGGGCGGCAGTTGATCAGTGGTGCGCTGATCTCGCTTCTGGTGGGGTGGCTGATCTGGTCGCTGCTCCAGAACGGCTATCTGGGAACGTGGTGGTGGATCCCCTTCGACCTGATCACTCCGGGGTCCTGGCGGGGCGGGGACAGTGAGATCGGCCGTGTCGGCAATGCCCTCGTGTACCGCGGGTATCAGGTGCTTGTCTTCCTGGTCATCATGGTCGGAGCGGCTCGCCTCGGCCGGTGGGGCGAGGCGTGGCGCCGCTTCGTCGTCCCCCGTTTCCGGCGGCCGCAGCAACCTGCGACGACCCGTGTCCTCGCGGACGACCCGGCCGACTGGGGCCACCTCCGCGCCGCCGGTGCCGTGGACGCCGCCGACCGGCTCGGCGCCGACGCGCGCTCCGGTCTGATGCGGGACGTCGACCACGCCCGCATCACCCGCGCCTGGCAGGGCGTTCGCAGTGGTCGGCACAGCCTGGCCACCTTCACCGGCGCGGTCCTCAAGGACGGCGCCGCCGCCTGCCTGCATCCCTCGGGCGACCGCGACCTGCCCGCCCGGCTCGCCCGCCACGACCTGCTCACCGGCCAGGTCCGGCTCGGCACCACCGCCGATGACCCCCGCAACCCCTACGCCTATCGCGGCACCGGCCTCGCCCTCGGCCCCGACCTGCTCGGCACCTCGCTCCTCGCCGTCGGCCCGGCGGGCTCGGGCAAGACCGGCACCGTCGTCCGTCCGCTCGCCGAGTCGCTGTGCCTGCATGCCCTCGCCGGGCGGGCGGCCGTCGTCGTGGTCGGCGCGGCGGGCGCGGGGCTCGGGCCGGCCGACGCCTACGACGTCGTCGTACGTATCGGGAACCCGGACTCCGTCCACGATCTCGACCTGTACGGCGGCACCACGGACCCCGACGAGGCCGCCGCCGTACTGGCCGAGGCGCTCGTCGGGGACCTCGCCGACCCGCACCCCGGCAGCGACAGCCGCCGCTCCACCACGGTGCTGGCGCAGCTCCTCGGCCCGTTCCGCGCGGTCCACGGCCGCTTCCCCTCCGTACCCGAGCTGCGTCAGCTCCTCGACGGGACGCCCGGACCGATGAGCGAGCTGCGCGCGGCGCTGCAGGACGCCGGGCAGGAGTCGCTGCTGCGCGAGCTTGACGCCCGCGAACGGCAGATGGGACGGCCGGAAGACGTGGCCGGGGTGCTCGCCGACCGGGTGGCGCTGCTCGACCGCCCCGCCTTCGCCGGCTTCTTCGACACCTCCGGCCAGTCGCATCCGTTCTCGCTCAAGGCGCTCGACCACCCCGTCCGGGTCCGCATCGATCTGCCCGAACGGGGACACGCGGACGCCTCCCGGATCCTGGCGCGGCTGGTCCTCGCCCAGTTCACGGCGAGCGTGGTCGTACGGGAGGACCGGTCGCTGTTCGCCTGCCTGGTCCTGGACGACGCGACGGGCGTCGTGACGCCGGAGGCCGTGCGGGGCATCCAGCGGCTGCGCTCGGCGCACGCCGGGACCGTGCTGACGCTGCGCACCCTCGACGACGTGCCGCGCCCGCTGCGGGGGCCGCTGCTGGGCACCACCGGATGCCGGGTCGCGCTGTCCGGGCTCACCCCGTGGGACGGTCAGGACTTCGCCGACGTGTGGGGCAAGGAGTGGACCGAGGCGCGGGATGTCACCGACCGGCAGATCATCGCCGAGACCCCGGCGGGCAAGGCCGTGCACATGCTGCGCCGGGTGATCACCGGCAAGGCGCCCACCGCGCGGGCGGTCACCGTCCGGCAGGTCGAGCGGGAGCGGTGGTCGGCGTCCGAGTTGGCGCACGCGGTGCCGCCCGGGCACGCCGTGCTCTCGTTGACGAGTGTCGAGGGGGAGCACGCGCCGCCCTTGCTGGTGGACCTGCGCGGCTGAGGGATCGGGGGCGCCGGGACCGTACGGTAAGGCAGAATCGACACAGGTCGTTCATACGCGGCGGCCAAAAGATCACAACGATCCGCCGATCTCCGTAGACCCGCAGCGCACCCCGACCTGAAGGCCTCATGCCCCCCACGCTCGCCTCCCTCGTCCACCACTCCGCGCTGAAGCTCACCGTGCGGGCCGGCGAGGGCCGCCTGGACGTGCCCGTGCGCTGGGCGCACGTCAGCGAGCTCGCCGACCCCGTGCCGTACATGGAGGGCGGCGAGCTGCTGCTGATCACCGCGCTCAAGCTGGACGCGGAGGATCCGCAGGCCATGCGGCGCTATGTGAAGCGGCTGGCCGGAGCGGGCGTCGTCGGTCTGGGCTTCGCCGTCGGGGTCAACTACGAGGAGACCCCCGGGGCGCTCGTCGACGCGGCCGAGGAGGCGGGGCTGCCCCTGCTGGAGGTCCCCCGCCGGACCCCGTTCCTCGCCATCACCAAGGCCGTGTCGGCCGCCATCGCCGCCGACCAGTACCGGGCGGTGACCGCGGGCTTCGCGGCCCAGCGCGAGCTGACGCGGCAGGCGCAGAGCGAGGGCCCCGAGGGACTGCTCGCCGTGCTGGCCGCTCAGATCGACGGATGGGCGGCGCTCTACGACGCCTCGGGCGCCGTCGTCGCCGCCGCGCCGGAGTGGGCCGGCCGCCGGGCCGCCCGGCTCACGGCGGACGTGGAGCGGCTGCGCGAGCGCGCCGCGCCGGCCAGCTCGGTCGTCGGCGGTCCCGAGCACGAGGACCGGGTGGAGCTGCACACCATCGGCACCGGCCGCCGCCCCCGCGCCGCCCTCGCCGTCGGCACCGCCGCCGCCCCCGGCACCGCCGAGCGCTACGCCCTGCACTCCGCGATCGCCCTGCTCACCCTGACCACCGAACGCTCCCGCTCCCTGCGGGCGGCCGAGCACCGGATCGGGGCGGCCGTGCTGCGGATGCTGCTCGCCGGGCAGCCCGACCACGCCCGCGCCGTCGCCGGTGACCTCTACGGCGGCCTCCTCGACGCGCCCTACCGGATCGTCCTCGCCGAGTGCGCCACCGGGCACGCGGGCATCGCCGAGGCGGTCGACGCCGCCGCGGCCCGGTCCGGGGAGTCGGTCCTGGCCGTGCCCGAGGGGGACGGCGACCGGCTGGTGGTGCTGGCCGCGGACGGGGGCGCCGCGGTCGGGGCGTGCCTGGAGTACGCGGCGGCACGGGAGGCCGCGAGGGCGGGCCAGGAGCCGACGGTGGGGGAGGAGGGCGACCTGGTCGTCGGCCTCTCCGCGCCGGCCGGCCCGGTCGCGGCGGCCGCCGCCTACAAGCAGGCCGAGCAGGCGCTCTCGGTGGCCCGGCGCCGGGGCCGGGTACTGGTCGAGCACGAGCAGGTCGCGGCCGGTTCCGTCCTGCCGCTCCTGGCCGACGACGCGGTCCGGGCCTTCGCGGACGGCCTGCTGCGCGCCCTGCACGAGCACGACGCCACCGGGCGCGGCGACCTGGTCGCCTCCCTGCGGGCCTGGCTGTCCCGGCACGGCCAGTGGGACGCGGCAGCCGCCGACCTCGGCGTCCACCGGCACACCCTGCGCTACCGGATGCGGCGTGTGGAGGAGATCCTCGGACGGTCGCTGGACGATCCGGACGTGCGGATGGAGCTGTGGCTGGCGCTGAAGGCGACATCGGCGGAGTAGCCGCTGCGTGCCGAGGCCGGACGGCAGTCCAAACCGTCGTACCCGGGCCCCGCACTGCTACGGATCGGACAACCGCGCCGCGCGCCCTCCCGACCTACCGTTGACCTGGAACGCCGTACTCCAGCACACCTCGACGCACACCTCAACGCGGAAGGGCCGGGACTCCTATGACCGCCACCCACGCCTTCTGGCTCGCCGGCCGCCAGGCCACCGGCCAGGACAGCTTCGACGTCACCTCCCCGTGGGACGGCCGGCTCGTCGGCCAGGTCAGCGTGCCCACCGACGCCCAGGTCGAGGAGGCCGTGGCCGCCGCGTACGCCGTGCGGGACGAGTTCGCCGCCACCCCGGCGCACGTCCGTGCCGCCGCCCTCGACCACGTGAGCAGGCGGCTGGTCGAGCGCACCGAGGAGATAGCCGAGCTGATCTCCGCCGAGAACGGCAAGCCGATCAGGTGGGCGCGCGGCGAGGTCGGCCGTGCGGTGTCCGTGTTCCGCTTCGCCGCCGAGGAGGCCCGCCGGTTCAACGGCGGTGACGCCCAGCGCCTCGACACCGACGCCGGCGGCCAGGGCCGCCTCGCCCTGACCCGGCGCTTCCCGAAGGGTGTCGTCCTCGGCATCGCGCCGTTCAACTTCCCGCTCAACCTGTGCGCCCACAAGGTCGCCCCGGCCATCGCCGCGGGCGCCCCGATCATCCTCAAGCCGGCGCCGGCCACCCCGCTCTCCGGCCTGATCATCGGTGACCTGCTCGCCGAGACGGAGCTTCCGGCCGGTTCCTGGAGCATCCTGCCGGTGCCCAACGAGGCCATGCCGGCGCTGGTCCAGGACGAGCGCCTCCCCGTCATCTCCTTCACCGGTTCCGAGAAGGTCGGCTACGCGATCATGGACTCGGTCCCGCGCAAGCACTGCACCCTGGAGCTGGGCGGCAACGGCGCGGCCGTCGTCCTCGCCGACTACGCCTCCGAGGAGGACCTGGACTGGGCGGCAAACCGCATCGCCACCTTCTCCAACTACCAGGGCGGCCAGTCCTGCATCTCGGTGCAGCGGGTGATCGCCGACGCCGCCGTGTACGACCGTCTCCTCCCGCGCATCGTCGCCGCCGTCGAGGCCCAGGTGAGCGGCGACCCCGCCGACGAAAGGACGGACGTCGGCCCGCTGGTCAGCGAGGACGCCGCCCGGCGCGTCGAGTCCTGGGTCGACGAGGCGGTCGGCAAGGGCGCCAAGCTGCTCACGGGCGGTGAGCGCGACGGCGCCTCCTACGCGCCGACCGTCCTCACCGAGGTGCCGGCCGACGCCACCCTCGCCTGCGAGGAGATCTTCGGCCCTGTCCTGACGGTGCAGCGGGTGAACGGCGAGGCCGAGGCCTTCGCCGCCGTCAACGACTCCAAGTACGGCCTCCAGGCGGGCGTGTTCACCCGCGACCTCCAGGCCGCCTTCCGCGCCCACCGTGCCCTGGAGGTCGGGGGCGTCGTGATCGGCGACGCCCCCTCCTACCGCGCCGACCAGATGCCGTACGGCGGTGTCAAGCAGTCCGGCGTGGGCCGCGAGGGCGTGCGCTTCGCGATGGACGACTACACCTACGAGCGCGTCCTGGTCCTCACCGGCCTGGCCCTCTGACACCTCCCGACCCGATGGCCGGAGCCCACTGTGCGGGGGCTCCGGCCGTCGTCGTGCGTGGCGTGCGCGGGCGGCCCGCCCGGCCGGTTCGCCGGCCGCGCTTCCCGCTCAGCCGGAGCCACCCGTACGGCGCAAGCGGGCCGGCGCGCCCGGTCCTGCCCCGACGCCCCGGGCGCCGCGCCGGTGAGGGCGGGGCCGGGACCTGCGCGCGGCGTCCCGTTCTCGCCACGGCGCGTGCGCGCGGGGTGGTGGCCCTGCCCCGGATCGGGTACATACGAACGGGTAGCACCCGTCGGTAACCATGACGGACCTGATCCCTCTTCACGGCGAGGTGAGCCTCATGTCCGCAGCTCCCACCCCCCGACCCACCGTCACCGAACGTGAGGCCCGCCAGGTGGCCGAGGCGGCCCGCGAACAGGACTGGCGCAAGCCCAGCTTCGCCAAGGAACTGTTCCTCGGACGCTTCCGCCTCGACCTCATCCACCCGCATCCGCTGCCGCCCGACGAGGACGCCCAGCGCGGCGAGGAGTTCCTCACCAAACTCCGCGACTTCTGCGAGACGAAGATCGACTCCGCGACCATCGAGCGGGACGCGCGGATCCCCGACGACGTGATCGACGGGCTCAAGGAGCTCGGTGCCCTCGGCATGAAGATCGACACGAAGTACGGCGGACTGGGCCTGACGCAGGTGTACTACAACAAGGCCCTCGCTCTGGTCGGTTCCGCCAACCCGGCCGTCGGCGCCCTGCTGAGCGCGCACCAGTCGATCGGCGTACCGCAGCCGCTGAAGCTCTTCGGCACCCAGGAGCAGAAGGACGTCTTCCTGCCGCGCTGCGCCCGCACCGACATCTCCGCGTTCCTGCTGACCGAACCGGACGTCGGCTCCGACCCGGCCCGGCTGGCCACCACCGCGGTGCCGGACGGCGACGACTACGTCCTCGACGGCGTGAAGCTCTGGACGACCAACGGGGTCGTCGCCGATCTGCTGGTCGTGATGGCCCGCGTGCCGAAGTCGGAGGGGCACAAGGGCGGCATCACGGCGTTCGTGGTGGAGGCCTCCTCGGAGGGCGTCACCGTCGAGAACCGCAACGCCTTCATGGGCCTGCGCGGCCTGGAGAACGGGGTCACCCGCTTCCACCAGGTCCGCGTCCCGGCCGCCAACCGGATCGGCCCCGAGGGTGCCGGCCTCAAGATCGCGCTCACCACGCTGAACACGGGCCGGCTGTCGCTGCCCGCGATGTGCGTCGGCGCCGGCAAGTGGTGTCTGAAGATCGCCCGGGAGTGGTCGGCCGCCCGCGAGCAGTGGGGCAAGCCGGTGGCGCTGCACGAGGCGGTCGGCTCGAAGATCGCGTTCATCGCGGCCACCACCTTCGCGCTGGAGGCCGTCGTGGACCTGTCGTCCCAGATGGCCGACGAGGACCGCAACGACATCCGCATCGAGGCGGCCCTCGCCAAGCTCTACGGCTCCGAGATGGCCTGCCTGATGGCCGACGAACTGGTCCAGATCCGCGGCGGCCGCGGCTTCGAGACCGCCGAGTCGCTGCGGGCGCGCGGAGAGCGCGCGGTCCCGGCCGAGCAGATCCTGCGCGACCTCAGGATCAACCGCATCTTCGAGGGCTCCACCGAGATCATGCACCTGCTGATCGCCCGCGAGGCGGTCGACGCCCACCTCTCGGTCGCCGGTGACCTGATCGACCCGGACAAGTCCCTGCAGGACAAGGCGAAGGCGGGCGCGCAGGCCGGTGTCTTCTACGCCAAGTGGCTGCCGAAGCTGGTGGCCGGGGCGGGCCAGCTCCCGGCGTCGTACGGGGAGTTCAAGCACGGCATCGACCTCTCGCCGCATCTGCGCTACGTCGAGCGCACCTCCCGCAAGCTGGCCCGGTCCACCTTCTACGCGATGTCCCGCTGGCAGGGCCGGATGGAGACCAAGCAGGGCTTCCTGGGGCGGGTCGTGGACATCGGCGCCGAGCTGTTCGCGATGAGCGCGGCCTGCGTCCGCGCCGAACTCCTGCGCAGCCGGGGCGAGCACGGCCGCGAGGCCTACCAGCTCGCCGACGCCTTCTGCCGGCAGTCGCGCATCCGCGTCGACGAGCTCTTCGGCCGGCTGTGGACCAACACCGACGACCTCGACCGCAAGGTGGTCAAGAACGTCCTGGCCGGCGGCTACGAGTGGCTGGAGCAGGGCATCGTCGACCCCTCGGGCGACGGACCGTGGATCGCGGACGCGACCCCCGGCCCGAGCCGTAAGGAGAACCTGCACCGGCCGATCAGGTGAGGCCCCGCGCGCGGCGGGTGCGGGTCGGCCCCCGCACCCGCCGCGGCGCGTCAGCACCACTTGTCGCTGGGGTCCCGCGTCGTCCACGAGCAGGTGTCGACCCTGGCGCCGTTGGCCTTGGTCAGCGTGGCCGTGTCGCTGGTGTTGTTCCAGACGTACCAGCCGCGGTCCTGGTACTTGTTCGTCGAGGTGTCCCGGCCGGTGCCGGTGCGCACCTTCAGTGTCTTGCCGGCCCCGATCCGCACGTTCGGGAAGACGTACCGGTGGTTCGCCTTGTCCTTGAGCACCCAGCCCTTCAGGGCGATCGCCGAGCGGCTGGTGTTCTTGATCTCCACCCACTCGCCGTTGAGGCTGGAGTTGGAGCCGGTGTCCGAACCCGGGCTGTCGAACCAGACGTGCCGCAGGACCACACCGCCGGCCGCCTGGGCCGGGGTGCTGAGAACGGTGCCGGTGAGCGCCATGGCGCCCGCGAGTGCGGGCAGGGCGAAAGCAGCGCGTACGCGCATGGAGATATCCCCCCAGGATGTCGTCCGTGACCGGCCGTCGTGCCGGCCAGGAGTGAAGTGTTATCACATGATCTTCACGTCAGCTTCACACATGGGGAAACCGGGTCCATTCGGCCGGGAACGGGCACGTCCGGACCGGCAGGCACCCGCGTGAGGGGCACCCTGCTCCGGCCCGGCATCCGTTGCGGCAACAATGGGGGCATGAGCGACAGCCCAGCCCCTCTCGCAGACCCGCACCTCGTCTACGACCCGGTGACGGGCGACGGCCCGAAGGACGTCGTCATTCTCGGCTCCACGGGGTCGATCGGCACCCAGGCCATCGACCTCGTCCTGCGCAACCCGGACCGCTTCCGGGTCACCGGCCTGTCCGCCAACGGCGGCCGCGTCGCCCTCCTCGCCGAGCAGGCCCACCGGCTCCGGGTGCCGACCGTCGCCGTGGCCCGCGAGGACGTCGTGCCGGCGCTGCGGGAGGCGCTCAGCGCGCACTACGGCGCGGGAGAGCCGCTGCCGGAGATCCTCGCCGGCCCGGACGCGGCCACGCAGATCGCCGCCTCCGACTGCCACACCGTGCTGAACGGCATCACCGGGTCCATCGGCCTCGCCCCGACCCTCGCCGCCCTGGAGGCGGGCCGCACCCTCGCGCTCGCCAACAAGGAGTCGCTCATCGTGGGCGGCCCGCTGGTCAAGGCGCTCGCCGAGCCCGGCCAGATCATCCCGGTCGACTCCGAGCACGCGGCGCTGTTCCAGTCGCTCGCCGCCGGCACCCGCGCCGACGTGCGCAAGCTCGTCGTCACCGCCTCCGGCGGCCCCTTCCGCGGCCGGAGCAGGGCGGAGCTGGCGCACGTGACCGTCGAGGACGCCCTGGCCCACCCCACCTGGGCGATGGGACCGGTGATCACGATCAACTCCGCGACCCTCGTCAACAAGGGTCTCGAAGTCATCGAGGCACATCTGCTGTACGACATTCCCTTCGAACGCATTGAGGTGGTCGTGCATCCGCAGTCGTATGTCCACTCGATGGTTGAGTTCACGGACGGATCCACGATCGCCCAGGCGACGCCCCCGGACATGCGCGGGCCCATCGCCATCGGCCTCGGCTGGCCCGAACGCGTCCCCGACGCGGCCCCCGCCTTCGACTGGAGCACGGCGTCCACCTGGGAGTTCTTCCCGCTGGACACGGACGCCTTCCCCTCGGTCGGGCTCGCCCGGCACGTCGGAGAGCTCGCGGGCACCGCCCCGGCGGTGTTCAATGCCGCCAACGAGGAGTGCGTGGACGCCTTCCTGCGGGGCGCGCTGCCGTTCAACGGGATCATGGAGACCGTCACCCGGGTCGTGGACGAGCACGGCAGCCCGGGCACGGGAACCTCGCTCACCGTGCCGGACGTCCTCGAAGCGGAGACCTGGGCCCGCGCCCGGGCCCGTGAACTGACCGAGCGGACCGGAAACACGGCACAGACCGGAAACACGGCGCAGACAGCCACCGCGGAGGCGCGTGCATGACGACCTTGATGATGATCCTCGGCATAGTCGTGTTCGCGGTCGGCCTGCTGGTCTCGATCGCGTGGCACGAGCTGGGGCATCTGTCCACGGCCAAGCTGTTCGGGATCCGCGTCCCGCAGTACATGGTCGGCTTCGGCCCGACGATCTTCTCCCGCACCAAGGGCGAGACCGAGTACGGCGTGAAGGCCATCCCGTTCGGCGGGTACATCCGCATGATCGGCATGTTCCCGCCCGGCCCCGACGGCCGCATGGAGGCACGCTCCACCTCGCCGTGGCGCGGCATGATCGAGGATGCCCGCTCGGCCGCCTTCGAGGAGCTGCGCCCCGGCGACGAGTCCCGCATGTTCTACACGCGCAAGCCGTGGAAGCGGGTCGTCGTGATGTTCGCGGGCCCGTTCATGAACCTCGTCATGGCGGTCGTGCTCTTCCTCATCGTGCTGATGGGCTTCGGCATCTCGCAGCAGACCACCAGCGTCAGTTCGGTGTCCCAGTGCGTGATCGCACAGAGCGAGAACCGCGACAAGTGCACCTCGGCGGACAAGCCCTCCCCGGCCGCCGCGGCCGGCCTGAAGGCGGGCGACAGGATCGTCGCCTTCGACGGGGTGCGCACCGACGAGTGGAACGAGCTCTCCGACCTGATCCGCGCCCACCCCGGCAAGGAGGTGCCGATCGTCGTCGAGCGCAAGGGCGAGGAAGTCACCCTGAGCGCGACGATCGCGACCAACCAGGTCGCCAAGAAGGACTCCGACGGCCAGATCGTCCAGGGCGAGTACGTCAACGCCGGCTTCCTCGGCTTCAGCGCCGCCACCGGCGTCGTCCGGCAGGACTTCGACGAGTCCCTGGTGTGGATGGGCGACCGGATCGACGAGGCCGTGGACTCCCTCGCCGCCCTGCCCAGCAAGATCCCGGCCCTGTGGAACGCCGCGTTCGACGGCGCCGAACGGGAGCCGGACTCCCCGATGGGCGTGGTCGGCGCGGCCCGCGTCGGCGGCGAGATCTTCACCCTCGACATCCCGCCCACCCAGCAGCTGGCCATGGCCCTGATGCTGGTCGCCGGATTCAACCTCTCGCTGTTCCTGTTCAACATGCTCCCGCTGCTCCCGCTCGACGGCGGTCACATCGCGGGCGCCCTGTGGGAGTCGCTGCGGCGGAACCTGGCGAAGGTGCTGCGCCGTCCGGACCCGGGTCCGTTCGACGTGGCGAAGCTGATGCCCGTCGCCTACGTGGTCGCCGGGATCTTCATCTGCTTCACGCTCTTGGTGCTCATCGCCGACGTGGTCAACCCGGTGAGAATCTCCTAGCCGTACGGAGTTGGTGGCGGCCCGGCACCGTGGGTGCCGGGCCGCCTTCCATCGAGTGGGTTTAAGCGGGCGGGATGTGCTGACGACCGAAGGCGTGCCGTAATCTCGAAGCCTGGAGCCCGCTGCTGACGGGACCGGATCTTGATCCACGACTTGGGGTTGCACAGCAGATGACTGCGATTTCTCTCGGCATGCCGTCCGTTCCGACCAAGCTCGCCGAGCGCCGCAAGAGCCGGCAGATCCAGGTCGGCACGGTGCCGGTCGGCGGGGACGCCCCGGTCTCCGTCCAGTCCATGACGACGACGCGTACGTCGGACATCGGTGCCACGCTCCAGCAGATCGCCGAGCTGACGGCTTCCGGCTGCCAGATCGTGCGGGTGGCGTGTCCGACGCAGGACGACGCGGACGCGCTGGCGACCATCGCGCGCAAGTCGCAGATCCCGGTGATCGCGGACAT
>NZ_JBVKBE010000013.1:0-240159 GCF_055657325.1 Streptomyces sp. NPDC107562
TTTGGGGGTGTTTCCCCGGGGTGGAGGAGGGGGGAGAGGATGGGAGTCTCCCGCGGAAGGCCGGAAGGGGGCCGGGGGGGCGTGGGGGGTGGCGGCCCGCGGGGGGGCCCCCCCCCCGCCGCCGTCGCTGTCGGGAGGGTCTGCGGGCCGCTACACGGCCATCAGCGGAGCGTCCTCTCTCCATTTGAGGATCTTGTCGAAACTCACCACCGCGCCGTCCCGGCCGGGGTTGTTGCCGATGTGGACGTGGTCGGCGAGCTCCTCGATGAGGCACAGACCGCGGCCGTGTTCGGCGTCGGTGCGGGCGGGCACCGGGCGCGGATGGGGACGCGCGAAGCCGGGGCCCGAGTCGGTGACCTCGATACGGCACTTCTCGCCGTCGAGGTAGGCGGTGACGCGGTACGCCCCGGTGGAGACCCCGTGCGCGGTGTCGCCGCCGTGCTCCACGGCGTTCGCGCAGGCCTCGGTGAGGGCGACGGAGAGGTCGTACGAGACGTCGGGGTCGACGCCCGCCGTCTCCATCGTGCCGAGCAGCAGGCGTCGGGCGAGCGGCACGCTCGCGGCTTCGCGCCGCAGATGGAGAGACCACCAGATGCTCATGCTCCAGCCTCCTGGCTGCGGCTCGACATACCGTTACGTATTACCGCCCGTACGCGTATGTAAGCGCGGAATCAACGTGATGCCGCCCATACGGGCGATGCGCCGAAGGCGGCGAACGGTGTATGTGGGACGTGAGTCTTCCGGACGGGTGACCGACGGCGGTCGTCGCACCTGACAGATCGACACAAGAAGGAACCTTCCGTCTCGTACGGAATCTTGTGGACCTGCCGTATGGCGGCCAGGGGCGCAGTGCGATGATGAGGCCGCCATGCCTGCCCCCCACCGGCGCACAGCGCGCCCCGGAGCCGGACTCCGGATCTCGCGGGCCGCGGTCCTCGCCGCGGTCTGCGTCGTGCTGTCCGGGGCGGGGCACGCCCTCGCCTCCTGCGCCACGGTGCCGTGGTGGACGCTGGGCGCCGGGTTCCTGGGCATGCTCGCGGTCGCGGTGCCGCTCGCCGGGCGGGAGCGCTCGCTGCCGGGGATCGCGGCGCTGCTGGCGGTCGGGCAGACCGTGCTGCACACCCTGTTCGGGCTCGGCCAGCACGCCACCGCGGCCTCCGAGGCCACGCGCACCGACGCCACGCTGGTCGCGCAGGCGGCACGGCTGGTGTGCGGGGGCCCGATCACGGCGATCAGCCCGGCACAGGCCCGCCAGATCCTCGCCGAGGCCCGGCTGTATCCGGGCGGCGGCCCGGGCGCGCACGCCGCGCACCACCCGGCGGACGTCATGTCCACCACCACCGACTCCTCCGTCGCACTGCTGCCGTCGCTGCCGATGCTGCTCTGCCACGCCCTCGCGGCGGTCGCCGCGGGGTGGGTGCTGCGGCGGGGCGATCTCGCCCTGCTGCGGATCAGCGAACTCTCGGCGCATTCGGTCACGGAGGGGACGCCCGTACGATCCCTGCGCGCGGCCTTCGCGCTGGCGCGCGCCCTGCGTGCCGGGCTCCCGGAGGCGTCGGGCGCCCGTCCGCGGATCCGGCGCGTTCCCGTCCTCGCGGCACCCGAGCCGCGCACCACCGCACTCCAGCACACCGTGATCCGGCGCGGCCCACCCGCCGCCGTGCTCGTTCTCGCCGCCTGACACGACGCGCGCCGCCACTTCCCTGCGTGGTCCGCCGCTGTCGCGCGGCACGCGCGCGTACCCGCTGCCCGGCGAACGCTCCTCGGTGGAACCGTTTTCGTGGAGCTGTTTTCGGTGAAAGCCCCACGGGCACCTCCACGCGCGCGTACCCCTCTTCATCAACGGATCCCTCACTCGAAGTGGAGTGCTCATCGCCATGAAGGCTTTCCGTCTCACCGCCGCCGCCGTCGTCGCCGCCTCGGCCGTCGTCGTCCTGTCCGCCCCCGCCTTCGCGCACGTCAGCGTGCAGCCGGAGGGCCCGGCCGCCAAGGGCGGCTACGCGGTCGTCGACTTCAAGGTCCCCAACGAGCGGGACAACGCCTCGACCACCAAGCTGGAGGTCAGCCTCCCGACCGAGCACCCGCTGTCCTCGGTGATGCCGGAGCCGGTGCCGGGCTGGAAGATCGACGTCACCAAGTCCAAGCTGGACGAGCCGATCGAGGCGCACGGCCGGCAGCTCACCGAGGCGGTCAGCAAGGTGACCTGGACCGCCACCGGCAAGGGCGTCGAGCCGGGCTACTTCCAGAAGTTCCCGGTCTCGCTGGGCGCGCTGCCCGAGGACACCGACGAACTGGTCTTCAAGGCGATCCAGACGTACTCCAACGACGAGGTCGTGCGCTGGATCGAGGTGCCCCATGAGGGCGCGGAGGAGCCGGAGCACCCGGCGCCGGTGCTGGAGCTGTCCGCCGCCGAGGGGGACCACCACGGCTCCGCGGGTCCGCAGAAGGAGTCCGAGGCGCCGTCCGACGACGCCTCGGCCGCCGCCAAGTCGACCACCGCGGCCGCCGAGCCGGCCGACAGCACCGACACCACGGCCCGGGTGCTCGGCATCGTCGGCATCGTCGTCGGCGCGGCCGGTGTGGCGTACGGCGTGCTGGCCGGCCGTCGGCGCGGTACCTCCGCCTGACGCCTCCCCTCCGACGGCGTGCGCCGGACGGCGTCCGGCGCACGCCGGAGATCTCACTTCCAGGACATTTCTCTATGCGCAAGAAGAAGTTCGCGGCGGCCGCGCTGCTCGCCGCCGCCACCCTCACCCTGTCCGCCTGCGGGGGCGGGGACGACGACAGCGGCTCGCCCGTCTCCGTGGTCTCCGAGGAGGGCGGCGGCGACGCCAAGGCCGCCACCGTTCTCGACCAGCCGTTCGAGAAGCCGGACCTGGTGCTGACGGACACGAAGGGCGAGAAGTACGACCTCCGCAAGGAGACCGCGGGCAAGCCCACGCTGATCTACTTCGGCTACACCAACTGCCCCGACGTGTGCCCGCTGACGATGAACAACATCGCCGTCGCCAAGACCAAGCTGCCCGCGGCGGACCAGGACGAGCTGCGGATCGTGTTCGTCACCACCGACCCGGAACGGGACACCCCGGCCGCGCTCGGCACGTGGCTGAAGGGCATCGACCCGCAGGCCGTCGGCCTGTCAGGCGACTTCGCCACCGTCCAGGCCGCCGCCCGCACGCTCGGCATCTCCATCGAGCCGCCGCACAAGGAGAAGGGCAAGATCGTCTCCACCCACGGCACCCAGGTGGTCGCCTTCTCCCCGAAGACCGACGCGGGTTACGTCCTCTACGGCGAGGACGCCACCGTCGACGACTACATCACGGACCTCCCCAAGCTGGCCAAGGGGGAGAAGCCGTGAGGCGGACGGCGCTGACCACGGCCCTGCTGACGGGGGCGCTGGCGCTCACCGGGTGCGGGCCGGACGCGGGGGCCGACGTCTCCGTCAGCGCCGCCTACATGCCGCAGCCCGTCTCGGACACCATGGCGGCGGGCTTTCTGACCATCGCCAACAAGGGCGGCACCGCGGACGAGTTGACGTCCGTGACCAGCGACATCGGCGAGGTGACCGTGCACGAGACGGTCGACTCGGCGATGCGCGAGGTCCAGGCGCTGCCGGTGCCCGCGCACGGTGAACTCGTGCTGGAGAGCGGCGGGAACCATCTGATGTTCGAGAACCTGAAGCGCAAGCCGAAGCAGGGCGAGACGGTCTCCGTCGTACTGCGCTTCGCCGAATCCGGCACGGTCACGGTGAAGATGCCGGTGAAGTCCGCCACGTACACCCCGGATTCCGGGCACTGAGGGAGGGACCACCTTGACACCGACCATCGCCCCCCGCTTCCGGAGCATCGTGCTGCTGCTCCTGGCCGCCGCCGGGCTGCTGCTCGGCGGCGCCGGCACCGCCTCCGCGCATGCCGCGCTGACCGGCAGCGACCCCCGGCAGGGGGCGGTGGTCGACAAGGCCCCGGCACAGGTCTCGCTCACCTTCTCCGAGGCGGTCTCGCTCTCCGACGACTCGGTCCAGGTCCTCGACCCCCAGGGCGAGCGCGCCGACACGGGCGAGGCCGGCAACGTCAGCGGGACGACGTACGCCGTGAAACTGCACTCGGGGCTGCCCGACGGCACCTACACGGTGGCCTATCAGGTCGTGTCCGCCGACAGCCATCCCATCTCCGGCGCCTACACCTTCTCGATCGGCGCCCCCTCGTCGACCTCCGTCTCGGTGGCGGACCGGGCGACCGGGGGCGGGGTCGTGGGGTGGCTGTACGGGACCGGGCGGTACGTGTCCTACGCCGGATTCATCGTGCTGGCCGGCGGAGCCGCCTTCGTGCTGGCCTGCTGGCCGCGCGGCGCGGGGGTGCGCGCCGTGCAGCGGCTCGTCGTCTCGGGCTGGGTGACGCTCACGGCGGCGACGCTGGGCCTGCTGCTGCTGCGCGGCGCGTACACGCGGTCCGGCTCGCTCGGCGACGCCTTCGACCTCGATCTGCTCGGGCAGGTGCTCCAGACCAAGACCGGTGCGGCGCTCGTCTCCCGGCTGCTGCTGCTCGCCGCCGCGGCGCTGTTCATCGCCGTGCTGTTCGGGGCGTACGAGAAGCGGGACGACGACGAGAAGCGGGATCTGACGTTCGGGCTGGCGCTCGGCGGCAGTGTCGTGGCCGTGGGGATCGCCGCGTCCTGGGCGATGGCCGAGCACGCCTCCAGCGGGCTCCAGCCGGGGATCGCGATGCCGGTCGACGTCCTCCATCTGCTGGCGGTGGCGGCGTGGCTCGGTGGGCTCGCCGCGCTGCTGGTGTCCCTGTACCGGGCGCCGGCGCAGACGCCGCTGGAGGCCGCCGCGGTACGGCGCTTCTCCCAGGTCGCCTTCGGCAGCGTGATCACGCTGGTCCTCACCGGCCTCTACCAGTCGTGGCGGCAGGTCGGCTCCTGGTCCGCGCTCACCGGCACGAGGTACGGGCAGCTGCTGCTGGTCAAGGTGGCGCTCGTGGTGCTGCTGGTCGGGGTGGCGTGGATCTCGCGGCGGTGGACCGGGCAGCTCGTGGACACCGTGGCCGCCGGTGCCGCGGGCCGCAAGCGGGAGCGGGAGGGCGCCAAGGCCACGGCGTCGTCGCGGTCCGCCGGTTCCGGGGACGCCAAGCGGGCCGCACAGCTCGCGCGGCAGCGGGCCGCCGTGGACACCGCCCGGCAGAAGCGGGAGCGCGACGCCGATCCGCACCGATACGGACTGCGCCGCTCGGTGCTGGCCGAGGCGGGCGTCGCGGTGGTCCTGCTCGCGGTGACGACCGCGCTGACGTCCACCGAGCCGGGACGCACCGTGGAGGAGGCCGAGGCGGCTGCCGCCTCCTCGTCGTCCGCCGCGGCCTCGACCACCGGCGTGGTCACGCTGGACATCCCCTTCGACACCGGCGGCTCGGACGGCAAGGGAGTCGTCCGCATCGACATCGACCCCGCGCGGGTCGGCGCCAACGAGATGCACGTCTACGTGCAGCGCCCCAACGGGCGGGCCTTCGACATCCCCGAGGTGAAGGTCGCCTTCACCCTCAAGGCCAAGAACGTCGGGCCGCTGCCCGTCGTCCCCGACCACATCACCACCGGACACTGGTCGGCGAGCGGGGTGCAGATCCCCATGGCGGGCGAATGGGAGATCGCCGTGACCGTGCGCACCTCCGACATCGACCAGGTGACCGTCTCCAAGAACGCGCAGATCGGCTGAACGACCCATGGCTGAGCAGATGGCCGACCACACGACCGACCGGTCCGTCCCGCCGACGCGTGCCGACGAGACGCCTGTGCCCGGCACCGTCCCCGCGGACGCGCCTCCCGGCGGGGGCATCTCGCGGCGGGCGCTGCTCGGTACCGCCGGCGCCACCGGTCTCGTCCTCGGTGCGGCGGGCGGTGCCGCCGGCTACGCGGCCGCGCCCACGCCCGCGCAGGCGACGCCGCTCACCTCGCTGGGCGCCGATCAGGTGATGTTTCACGGGAAACATCAGCCCGGCATCACGACCCCGATGCAGGCGCGCGGCCACCTCCTCGCCTTCGACCTCGCCGCCGGCGCCGGCCGCAAGGAGGCCGCCGCACTGCTGCGCCGCTGGTCGGAGACGGCCCGGCGGCTGATGGCGGGCGAGCCGGCGAAGGACGGCGACACGGGTGTGGCGCTGGACGCCGGGCCCTCGTCGCTGACGATCACCTTCGGGTTCGGGCACAGCTTCTTCGGCCGCACAGGCCTGGAGAAGGAGCGCCCCATCGCCCTCGATCCGCTGCCCGCCTTCTCCTCCGACCAGCTCGACACGGCTCGGGGCGAGGGCGACCTGTGGGTGCAGATCGGCGCCGACGACGCCCTGGTCGCCTTCCATGCCCTGCGCGCGATCCAGCGGGACGCCGGCGGCGCCGCCCGGGTCCGATGGCAGATGAACGGCTTCAACCGGTCGCCGGGGGCCACGGCCCACCCCATGACCGCGCGCAATCTCATGGGCCAGGTCGACGGGACACGCAACCCCAAGCCGGCGGAGCCCGACTTCGACCGGCGGATCTTCGTGCCGGAGTCGGGGGCGGCCGACCCGGCCTGGATGGCGGGCGGCTCCTATGCCGTCGTACGCCGCATCCGCATGCTCCTCGACGACTGGGAGCAGCTCTCGCTCAGGGAGCAGGAGGACGTCATCGGGCGGCGCAAGGCCGACGGGGCGCCGCTGTCGGGCGGGACCGAGACGGCCGCGATGGACCTGGAGAAGACGGACGCCGAGGGCAACCTGGTGGTCCCGATCAACGCGCACGCGCGGATCAGCCGGCCTGACCAGAACGGGGGTGCGGCCATGCTGCGCCGCCCGTTCTCGTTCCACGACGGCATCGACGGCGACGGGGTCCCGGACGCCGGGCTGCTGTTCGTCTGCTGGCAGGCGGACCCCTTGCGCGGCTTCGTGACCGTGCAGCGGAAGCTGGACCGGGGGGACGCGCTGTCGCAGTTCGTGCGGCACGAGGCGAGCGGGCTGTTCGCCGTGCCGGGCGGGGCGGCGGAGGGGGAGTACGTGGGGCAGAAGCTGCTGGAGGGGTGAGCGGGCGACGTCAGGGCCGAGGGGATCGGCGGGGCACCGGCGTTCACTCACCGCAGGGGCGCTCGTGAGACGCGTGAGCCCGGTGCGCGGCGGCCCATTAGGGTGAGGACATGCCAGCGAGCTATGCGTACCTCGGCCCCGAGGGCACCTTCACCGAAGTCGCTCTGCGCACGCTGCCGGAGGCGGCGACCCGCCAGCTGATCCCCTACGTGTCCGTGCAGTCCGCGCTGGACGCGGTGCGCGGGGGCGAGGCCGAGGCCGCGTTTGTGCCGATCGAGAACTCCGTCGAGGGCGGCATCACCACGACCCTCGACGAGCTGGTCGCGGGCAAGCCCCTGATGATCTACCGCGAGGTGCTGCTGTCGATCACCTTCGCGCTGCTCGTCAGGCCGGGCACCTCCCTGTCGGACATCAAGACGGTCTCCGCGCATCCGGCGGCCCAGCCGCAGGTGCGCAACTGGCTGCGCACGAACCTGCCCGACGCGGCCTGGGAGTCGGCCGCCTCGAACGCGGACGCCGCCCGGCTGGTCCAGGAGGGCCGGTACGACGCCGCCTTCGCGGGCGAGTTCGCGGCCGCCCGGTACGGCCTGACGGCCCTGGAGACCGGGATCCACGACGCGGAGAACGCGCAGACCCGCTTCGTACTGGTCGGACGCCCCGCCCGGCCCGCCGCCCCGACCGGTGCGGACAAGACGTCCGTCGTGCTGTGGCAGCGCGACGACCACCCCGGCGGGCTGCGCGACCTGCTCGGCGAGTTCGCCGCCCGGGGCGTCAACCTGATGCTGCTCCAGTCCCGGCCGACCGGCGCCGGCATCGGCAACTACTGCTTCTGCATCGACGCCGAGGGGCACATCTCCGACCGCCGGGTCGCCGAGACCCTCATGGGACTCAAGCGGATCTGCCTCCAGGTGCGGTTCCTCGGCTCGTACCCTCGCGCGGACATGTCCCCGGTGGACGTGAGGGCTCCGCTTCCCGGCACGTCGGACGACGAGTTCACGTCGGCGGCGGACTGGGTGGCCCGCTGCCAGGACGGCCGGTTCTAACCGGTACCGTTGGTCCGACCTGCATATTTTCGTTATCCACAGGCGTTATCCACAGGTCCGCATCTCGACCTGGGGACAAGTCGACAGCAAGCTATGACCCTGTCGACAAATCGCCCTACAGGAACCCTCGGCGTCCACCGGCCCGCAGGTCACCCTTCGTCCACTCTTTTCCTTGGGTCAACCCTTTGGAGTGACGCACCACCACTCGAAAGTGGGCGTAAGGGAGGTTTGCCATGCGAATCCCAAGTTCCGGCAAGATCCTTCGGATTGATCAATTCCGAATCCACAGATCTCCCACACAGCCTGTGGATAACTTTTCCGGGGGTGTGGATTCCTGTGGACAACGCTGACCCCAAGTCCCGTTCCCCACAAGGAAATCCAGTCAACCGCCCGCCCGACGGCCGCCTCGATCAAGGGACCACGAAGATCTTTATTGACGAGGGCGTACAACAGCGGGCAATTGCCGCATAGCGGAGCGTAATCCGCAGTACGGAATAGTGAGTCGTGAGCGCTCACCCCGCACCGGTAGCCTGGTGCGCGTGATTGACCTTCGCCTGCTCCGTGAGGACCCCGACCGTGTGCGCGCCTCCCAGCGCGCCCGTGGAGAGGACGTCGCGCTCGTCGACGCTCTCCTGTCTGCCGACGAGCGGCGCAGGTCGTCCGGCGTCCGCTTCGACGAGTTGCGCAACGAGCAGAAGGGCCTCGGCAAGCTCATCGGGAAGGCCTCCGGTGACGAGAAGGCCGAGCTGCTGAAGCGGGCGAGCCAGCTCGCCGCCGACGTCAAGGCGGCCGACGCCGAGCGCGACGCGGCCGACACCGAGACCCAGGAACTGCTCCAGCGGCTCGGCAACCTCGTCCACCCCGACGTACCCGTCGGCGGCGAGGAGGACTTCGTCACCCTGGAGACGCACGGCACCATCCGCGACTTCGGCGCCGAGGGCTTCGAGCCGCGGGACCACCTGGAGCTCGGCCAGATCCTCGGCGCGATCGACGTCGAGCGCGGCGCGAAGGTCTCGGGTTCGCGTTTCTACTTCCTGACGGGCGTCGGCGCCCTGCTGGAGCTGGCCCTGGTGAACGCCGCGATGGCCCAGGCCACGGCGGCCGGCTTCACCCCGATGCTCACCCCGGCACTCGTCCGCCCGCAGTCGATGGCCGGCACCGGCTTCCTCGGCCAGGCCGCCCAGGACGTCTACCACCTCGCGGACGACGACCTCTATCTCGTCGGCACCTCCGAGGTCCCGCTCGCGGCCTACCACATGGACGAGATCCTCGACGCGGACAAGCTCCCGCTGCGCTACGCGGGCTTCTCGCCCTGCTTCCGCCGCGAGGCGGGCTCGCACGGCAAGGACACCCGGGGCATCTTCCGCGTGCACCAGTTCGACAAGGTCGAGATGTTCTCCTACGTCGCTCCCGAGGACTCGCAGGCCGAGCACCAGCGCCTGCTGGAGTGGGAGAAGCAGTGGCTGAACTCGCTGGAGCTGCCGTACCGCGTGATCGACGTGGCCTCCGGTGACCTGGGCGCCTCCGCCTCGCGCAAGTTCGACTGCGAGGCGTGGATCCCGACGCAGGGCAAGTACCGCGAGCTGACCTCGACGTCGGACTGCACCGAGTTCCAGTCCCGCCGTCTGTCGATCCGCGTCCGCGAGGACAAGAAGGTGCGCCCGCTGGCCACCCTCAACGGCACCCTGTGCGCCGTACCGCGCACGATCGTCGCGATCCTGGAGAACCACCAGCAGGCCGACGGTTCCGTGCGGGTGCCCGAGGTGCTGCGTCCGTTCCTGGGCGGCCGGGAGGTCCTGGAACCGGTGGCCAGGTGAGCGACACGGCTTCCGCCGCCGGGTTCCCGTACCGGCTGCTCGCCACCGACCTCGACGGCACCCTGCTGCGGTCCGACGGGTCGGTCTCGGGACGCACCCGCGAGGCACTCACCGCGGCCACCGCGGCGGGCGCCGCGCACATCGTCGTCACCGGACGCGCGGTCCCGTGGACCCGGCACATCCTGGACGACCTCGGCTACACGGGCCTCGCCGTCTGCGGCCAGGGCGCGCAGGTGTACGACGCCGGCGAGCACCGCCTGCTGACGTCGGTGACGCTGGACCGGCAGCTGGCGGGGGTGGCCCTGGCCAAGATAGAGGCCGAGGTGGGTCCGCTGTATCTGGCGGCGAGCCGCGACGGCCTGGACGGCGAGGTGCTGGTCGGGCCGGGCTACGCGCTCCACGGCGGCCTGCCGGCGACGCCCTTCACGGAGGCGGCGGACCTCTGGTCGGCGCCGCTGAACAAGATCTACATCCAGCACCCGACCCTCGGCGACGACGAGCTCGCGGCGGTCGCCCAGCGGGCCGCGGGCGGGTTCGTCAGCGTCACCATGGCGGGCCAGGGCATAGTCGAGCTCCTCCCCCTCGGCCTCTCCAAGGCGACGGGGCTCTCGCTGGCCGCCCGGCGTCTGGGCATGAAGGCCGCGGACACCATCGCCTTCGGCGACATGCCCAACGACATCCCGATGTTCGCCTGGGCGGCGCGGGGTGTGGCCATGGCCAACGCGCACGAGGACCTGCGGGCCGTGGCCGACGAGGTGACCGCGTCCAACGAGGAGGACGGGATCGCGGTCGTGGTGGAACGGTTGCTGGCCAAGGCCTCTGCGGTCCGAGAGGCAGATGCTCCCGCCCGACAGGACGAGGCTCCCGCCCGACAGGACGAGGCTCCCGTCCGACAGGACGAGGCTCCCGCGCGACAGGCGGAGCCTTCGGTCTGACAGGCGTCGCCTTCGCCCCGCAGGCAGAGCTTCGGTCTGACAAGCGTCGTCTTCGGCCGCGCAGGCAGAGCTTCGGTCTGACAGGCATCGCCCCTCGCAGGCGGAGCTTCGGTCTGACAGGCGTCGCCTTCGGCCCCGCAGGCGGAGCTTCGGTCCGACAAACGTTGCCTTCCGCCCCGCAGGCGGGGCTCCGGTCCCGCCGGTGGAGGCTCCGGCCTGAGCATCGGCTGCGGGTCGGCGTGCCTGTCGGTGGCGTCGAGGGGATTCAGGCCGCCTCGGCGCGAGGCGGCTCGGTGGTGGTCCGGCCGGGTGCCGGTTCGGTGTCGCGGAGGATGCACGGATCGAACGTGCGCGGGCTTGTGAGGCCCGACCACGGCTTAGCAAGCCGGTGCCTTACCACTCGGCCAATCCTCCGGGTGGGCGGCCCACGCGAGAGCGACATCGCGTGCTCGAAGCGGCCGCCCCGGGCAGCTCCCCGTGCGGGGCGGGCTCGGCGGAGTGGTGGCGACTACTCCGGAACCCGCCGCAGGCTGCCCTGACGGGAGCGGGACGTACTGCCGTGCAGGGACATCGTCCGGCTCCTCTCCCAGTACGTGGCGCCGGATCGTCCGGCGTCGGGGACACAACCACTCTGCCCTCACGGCGAGTTGGACGCCACCGATTAAAGGGGCGGCCGGGCCCCGCTACCGGCGGCGCCACCAGCGCCGACGGGCCTTGCTGAAGAACCACCCGGCAGGCGGTTCGTCCGAGCGCCAGGGCTGCGGCTCGGGCTCGTCCCGTCGCCAGCGTTCGGCCAGCATGCGGGCACGGGCCGAGGGCTCGGGCGTCCCGGCGCCACGGACGAAGTCCTCGTCCAGGACGAGGTCGTCCCATCCGTCGCCCGCACTCCCCGTGTCGCCGACCGGTCCGTTCGCGGCGCCCTCGCCCGCGTGGCCGCCCGCGCGCCCGCGATCGTCGTGCTGGGGCGTCTCCTCCGTCATGCCGGCACCTCCCCGCCGTGCGTCCCCGTCCGCCCAGTGTGCCCGGAACGAGGTGAGGCCCCCGTCAAGAACCGAGGGCCTCACCTTCCGGGTCCGTGTCACTCCTCGCCGGCGAGCGTCAACGACCGCAGCTTCTGTCCGGCGTACCAGGTCGCGAGGACGGTGACCACGACCAGCAGCACCGTCGCCGTCGTCAACCCGACGTCCGAGGTGACCAGTTCGCCGTTGCCCACCTTGTGGGCCACGGCCAGCGACCACTGCTGGACGCTGAGCGTGCGCGCACCGGCCACCAGGGAGCCGAACAGGGCCTCCCAGACCAGCGCGTAGACCAGGCCGAACACCACCGCGTGCCGCGACACCGTGCCCAGCAGCAGGAACAGCGCGGCGTAGGCGATGGAGGCGACCAGCGCGGCCACCGTGTAGGCCACGGCGATCTGCTGGCTGTTGCCGTTCAGGATGAAGCCGGCGATCAGCGTGGGCACGGCCGAGAACACCATCGTCACCGCGATGGCCACGATCAGCTTCGTGAAGATGATCGTCGGCCGCTTCACGGGCTTGGACAGCAGGTACACCACCGAGCCGTCGTCGATCTCCGGGCCGATCGCGCCGGTGCCCGCGATGACGCCGATGATCGGCACCATCGTCGCGAGCGCGAGGCCACCCAGCAGGTCGGCGGCGGTCTGGTCGTCGGCGCCGGCCAGGGCGCGCACGACCACGGAGATCGCGATCAGCAGCAGGGGCAGGGCCCCGAGGATGAGGGCACGGCGTCGGCCGAGCAGGGCCCGGTAGGTGAGCCGGGCGACTGTGGGGTCGTACATTCTTCGGCCTCCTACGCCGTGACCAGGTACGAGAACACGGACTCGAGGGACTCGTCGGACGGCGAGACCGTCAGCAGACGGATGCCGTGGTCCCGGGCCACCCGCGGCAGCAGGGCGGTGAAGCGGCCGAAGTCGACCGCCTGGATACGCAAGGCGCCCTCGGTGAGGTCCACTTCGATGCCGGACGTCGACGGGTCGGCGATCAGCGCAGCCGCGAGCGCGCGGTCGTCGCTGGAACGCACCAGGTAGCGGTGCGGCCGGTCCGTCATCAGACGGCGGATCTTGCGGAAGTCACCGCTGGCCGCGTGCCGTCCGGCGACCACGACCTCGATGTGCCAGGCGAGTTGCTCGACCTCTTCGAGGATGTGGGAGGAGAACAGCACCGTGCGGCCCTCGTCGCCCATCCGGCGCAGCAGGTCCATCAGCTGCATGCGCTGGCGGGGGTCCATGCCGTTGAAGGGCTCGTCGAGCAGCAGCAGCGACGGGTCGTGGACCAGGGCGGACGCCATCTTCACGCGCTGGCGCATGCCCTTGGAGTACGTGGCGATCTTGCGGTCCTGCGCGTACTCCATCTCGACCGTCGCGAGTGCCTTCTGGGCCGCCTTGGCGCCCAGGCCGTGCAGCTCGGCGTTGGCGACGACGAACTCGCGGCCGGTGAGGAAGTCGTACATCGCCTCGCGCTCGGGGACGATGCCGATCTGCCGGTAGATCTGCTCGTTGCGCCACACCTGCTGGCCGTCGAGCAGGACGGTGCCGGTGGAGGGGGCGAGGAAGCCGCCCATCATGTTGATCAGCGTGGACTTCCCGGCGCCGTTGGGGCCGAGCAGTCCGGTGACGCCGGGGCCGATCGTCATGGTGATGTCGTTGACGGCGACCACGTTGCCGAACCAGCGGGAGACATGGTCGAGGGAGAGCGTGGTCACAGTCCCACCTTCTTGTAGCGGCGCACCAGGAGGCCGTAGCTCGCGGCGATCAGACCGAGGGCGACGACGACGTAGACGACGCCCTCGGCGTTCGTCGGGCCGACCCCACCGGGGAATGCCGATTGCGCGCCGAGGAAGGCGGACTGCACTCCGTCGACGAGGGTGATCGGGGAGAAGAGGCCGATCCAGGCGATCGACTCCGAGGTGCCCTGCGCGTCCGCGATGGCCTGCAGGGTGGAGACCGCGCCGTAGGAGATGGTCAGCACGGCGATCACGGCGGCGATGCCGAAGCCGCGTCGCGGGGTGACCGAGGCGATCACGAGGCCGATGCCGGCGAAGAGCAGTGAGAGCAGTGCCACGGAGACGAGTCCCTGTGCGAATCCCTTGGTCTGGTCGGCGAAGTCGAGCTTGGCCAGCAGCGCCCCCACGTAGAGGACGAGCAGCGGGGCGGCGGTCAGGATGAACATCGCCGAGGCCAGCGCCGCGAACTTGGCGCGCACGTAGTCCGCGGTCTCGATCGGCCGCGAGAAGTACAGCGGCACGGTCTTGAAGCGCAGGTCGCGCGAGACGGACTGGGGCGCCTGCGAGGCGATGTACAGGCTGATCACGGCCTGCATGATGATCGCGTAGCGCGTGTAGTCCACGGGCAGGTCGTTGGCCTTGGTGGCGACCGCGACGGCGACCATGATGGCCGCGGGCACGCACATCACCACGAACAGCAGCATCGGCAGCACCTTGGACTTCACCGAGCGGCCGAGGCCGTAGGAGCCGCGCAGGGACTGCGAGTAGAGGGAGCGCGTCGCGTAGGAGCGGCCGAGGCGCGGGCCGTCGTACGTGCGGTAGCCGATGTTGTGGATGCGGGTCTGGTCACCCGGCGCCGTGGGTACGGGCTGCTCAACCGCCATGGCGGACCGCCTCCTTCCGCTGCTCGTCGGTGCCGGTGCCGGAATCGGTGTCCGCGCCGGTGTCCGTGCCGGTCGTGAAGACCTCGGAGATCTGGTGCCTGCGCTGCTCCATGCGCACCAGGCCCAGACCGAGGTCGGCGACCGTGTCCCGGACCAGGTCGTAGGTCTCCTCGCCCTGCGCGGTGAGGAGCAGGACATGACCCGCCCCCGGCAGTCCGCTGCCGGCGGCGACGGTCACCCCGCGCGCCTGGAGGGCGGCGCGCACCGCGCTGGTGCCGTCCGGGTGCTCGTCGGTGTCGGTGACCTCGAGGGCGAGGGTCGTCGTGGTCTGCGTGAAGTCCGTGGTGGAACTGGAGCGCAGGAGCTTGCCGCCGTCGACCACGACCACGTGGTCGCAGGTGCGCTCCAGCTCGCCCAGCAGGTGCGAGGTGACCAGCACGGAGATGCCGAAATCGGTGTGGATCCGGCGGATCAGGCCGAGCATCTCGTCGCGGCCGACCGGGTCGAGGCCGTTCGTCGGCTCGTCGAGGAAGACCAGCTGCGGGTCGTGGACCAGGGCCTGCGCCAGCTTGACGCGCTGCTTCATGCCCGTCGAGTAGCCGCCGATGGGGCGGTAGCGCTCCTCGTACAGGCCGACGTGGCGCAGCGTGTCCGCGGTGCGCTCGCGCGCGGCGGTGGGCGGCAGGCCGGACATGCGCGCCATGTGGACGACGAACTCGGTGGCCGAGACGTCGGGCGGCAGACAGTCGTGCTCCGGCATGTACCCCACGCGCTCGCGGATGGCGGCGCCCTTCGTGGCGACATCGAGTCCGAGCACTTCGGCTCGGCCCTCGGTGGCGGGGGACAGACCCAGCAGGATCTTGATCAGTGTGGACTTGCCGGCTCCATTGGCTCCGACGAGTCCGGTCACACCGGGCCCGACGTCCACGGAGAGCCGGTCAAGCGCGGTCACCCGGGGGAACCGCTTGCTCAGGCTTTCGGTCGCGATCACAGTCACGTCCACGACGGTAGTGAGGAGCGCCGCGCAAGTCGTCAGACCCCAGAGCAGTCTTCACGTCACTCTCGAGTATTACGGGACCCTGAGGGTCACCCTGAAGGTCGAACCGCACGTCATGAGTTGTCCACATCCGTGCCGTCGTCCACAGGGCGACGCGGTCCTATTGACGCAGCCTCTAACAACTGTCACATTCACCGGTGTCATGTTACGAACACGTACCGCAACCGGTGGGACGGGGTGCCATGGCGACGGCAGTGACCGGTGAACGCTCGGCGGAGCTGCGCGGGTTCCGCAGAGTGCAGCGCCTCGCCTACGCGTGCGCGCAGGCCGCGGCCGCCCAGCTGAAGCCGGGCGTGACCGAGCGTGAGGCGGCGCGGATGCTCGTGGGGAAGAACTACAGCGGGACGCGGAAGCCCGTGAAGAACAGGCGGCTGGAGCCCGGGATGCCGTTCATCCTGGACATGGCACCGGTGTTCGAGGGCCACACGGCGGACGTCGGCTATTCGGGCTCGCTCGGGATCAACCCCGTGCAGAACAGGCTGATGGCGGACCTGGAGGCCCATCGTGAGCTGATCCTGCGCGAGGTGCGTGAGCGTCGCCCGCTCCGGGAGATCTACGAGCTACGCCAACCGGCATCGCGCGTACCCCTTCGGGGTCATCGCCCACAAGGTGGACCGGGTCCGCGAGCGCCGCTGGTCCCCGCGCCTGTTCGGATTCGGCACCCAGTCCCTGAAGGGGCTCGTCGGTGACGCGCTGCACGGCCACCGCGAGGGCTGGTCCCCCCTCTGGTCGCCGTACCGCTACTCGGAATCTGGGCTTCCGGGGCACGGGCGCGAAATTCGAGGAGGAGAGCGCCTTCTGGCTGGACGACGATCTGCCGCACGTGCGGCGCTGGGCGGAGGAGAAGTGACCATGCTTGAAGGCGCGCGGGAGCGCCGGGTGCGCACGGGCGGGGTCGAGCTGTGCGTGGCCGAGCTGGGTGATCCGCAGCAGCCGACGGTCGTGCTCGTGCACGGCTTCCCGGACAGCAAGGAGGTCTGGTCCGAGGTCGCGAACCGCCTCGCCGCCCGCTTCCACGTCGTGCTGTACGACGTCCGGGGCCACGGCGGGTCGACGGCGCCGCGACCGCTGCGCGGCGGCTTCACGCTGGAGAAGCTGACCGACGACTTCCTCGCGGTCGTGGACGCGGTGAGCCCGGACCGACCGGTGCATCTGGTGGGGCACGACTGGGGGTCGGTGCAGTCCTGGGAGTTCGTCACGGTCCGGCGCACCGAGGGCCGGATCGCCTCGTTCACCTCGATGTCCGGCCCGTCCCTGGACCACCTCGGGCACTGGATCAAACAGCGGATCAAGCGCCCCACCCCGCGCCGGGTCGGCCAGCTGCTCGGCCAGGGGGCCAGGTCCTGGTACGTGTACCTGCTGCACACGCCGGTCCTGCCGGAACTGGCCTGGCGCGGGCCCCTCGGCACGCACTGGCCGCGCATCCTGGAGCTCATGGAGAGGGTCCCCGGGGACGGCTATCCGACCTCGTCGCTGCGCACGGACGCCGCGCACGGGGCGTGGCTGTACCGCGACAACGTACGACGCCGGCTGAACAGGCCCCGCCCGGACGCGTACGCGCACGCGCCCGTGCAGCTCGTCACGCCTCAGGGCGACGCGTTTCTGTCCGAGCGGCTCCACGACGAACTGGAGCGGTGGGCTCCGCAGCTGACCCGGCGGACCCTGCCCGCCCGGCACTGGATTCCGCGCAGCCGGCCCGACCAGCTGGCCGCCTGGATCGAGGAGTTCGTGATCGCCAACGAGGGAGGCAGGCCGGTGATCGAGGCGACGGGCCGGCACGCGGACCGTTTCGGCGGGCAGCTCGTGCTGGTCACGGGCGCGGGCAGCGGCATCGGAAGGGCCACGGCGTTCGCGTTCGCTGAGGCCGGCGCCCGGGTGGTCGCCGTCGACCGGGACGCGGAGGGAGCGGCCAGGACCGCCGAGATGTCCCGTCGGATCGGGGCGCCGCAGTCCTGGGCCGAGACCGTCGACGTCTCCGACGAGCAGGCGATGGAGAAGCTCGCGGAGAAGGTCGCGACCGAGTACGGCGTCGTGGACGTGCTGGTGAACAACGCCGGGATCGGCCTGTCCGGGGCCTTCCTGGACACCACCTCGGAGGACTGGCGCAAGGTCCTGGACGTCAACCTGTGGGGCGTGATCCACGGCTGCCGGCTCTTCGGCCGCCGGATGGCCGAGCGCGGGCAGGGCGGCCACATCGTCAACATCGCGTCGGCGGCGGCGTACCAGCCCTCCCGGGTGCTGCCCGCGTACAGCACCTCCAAGGCCGCCGTGCTGATGCTGAGCGAGTGCCTGCGCGCCGAACTCGCGGGGCAGGGCATCGGCGTCACCGCGATATGCCCCGGCATCGTCAACACCAGCATCACCTCGACGGCGCGCTTCGCGGGCGTGGACGCTGCGGAGGAGAAGCGGCGCCGGCAGCGGACCGCGCGGCTGTACGGGATGCGGAACTATCCGCCGGAGAAGGTCGCCGACGCGATCCTGCGGGCCGTCGTGCGCAACGAGGCGGTGGTACCCGTGACCCCGGAGGCCCGTGGCGCCCATCTGATGTCTCGCTTCCTGCCGGGGGCCCTGCGCAGGATCGCCCGGGTGGAACCGCGGTTGTGAGGGGAGCACGCGCGTGAGCGGACCGACGTACCGCATCGAGGACCTCGCCCACCTCACCGGCACCACGGTCCGCACCATCCGCGCCTACCAGGACCGTGGCGTCCTCCCCCGCCCGGAGCGCCGTGGGCGTGCCAACGCCTACACGGACACGCACGTCCATCGCCTCCGCCAGATCGCCGACCTCCTCGACCGGGGCTACACCCTGGCCTCGATCAAGGAACTCCTGGAGGCCCACGACACCGGCCGCGGCCTCGGCGGGGTCCTTGGACTCGTGGCCGAGGTGGACGGCCCGTGGACCGACGAGGAGCCCGCCCGGATCACCCGCGGTGAGCTTGCCGACCGCTTCGGCGGCACCTCCGACGACGCGGCGATCGCGCGGGCCGTCGAGCTCGGGGTGCTGGAGCCGGTGCCGGGGGACGCGGACGTCTTCGTCGTCCCGAGCCCTCAAGAGCTGGCCGTGGCGGTGGAGTTGCACGCGGCCGGGGTGCCGCTGTCGGCGATCGCCGATCATCTGCGGGAGTTGAGGGCGCAGGTGGAGCACATCGCCTCCCGCTTCCTGGAGTTCACGACGGAGCACGTCTTCGCCCGCTACCTCGACGGAGCGCACCCTCCGACGGACGCGGACGCCGCGGAAGCGGCCTCTCTCGTGCGACGGCTGCGCCCTCTGGCCCGGCACACGCTCGACGCGGAACTTGCCCGTGCCATGCGGGTGTTGTCGTCCCGGCATCTGCTCCGGCACCTCGGCGGGGACACCGGTGAGAAGAGCGAGGACGAGACGCGGCTGGTGCGGATACCGGCGCGGACGATGCGGGCCGTGGAGGCGCTGGTTGGCGTGGACCAGGCCGGTACGTTCGTCACTCTGGCCGCGGAACGGGAGATCCGGGCACGCACCTTGGATCAGCTGGCCTCAAATGCCGCAAAAGGTACGAATATTGATCAAAGTCCTTAGGCCGGTGCGGCACTTGTCCACAGCTTCGCCAACTAGCCTGTGGATAACTCCAGTTGGTTGTGGATCAAACCTGTGGAGCAAAATCACGTGCGTGATCCAGCTCTCGCCCGGCACGCTGGTGGGATGGACGAAAGACGCACCGTGAAGGTGTCGAAGTACCTCTCGAAGCACCTTCGCCACCAGCCCGAGCGGATCGGGCTCACGCTGGACGAGGGCGGCTGGGTCGAGATCGAGACGCTGATCGCGGCGGCGACCGCGCACGGCTTCCGGTTCACCAGGGAAGAGCTGGACCATGTGGTCGCGGCGAACGACAAGAAGCGCTTCGCCGTCGAGGGCACGCGGATCCGTGCCAGCCAGGGCCACAGCGTGCAGGTCGACCTCGGACTGCCCCCGGCGACCCCGCCCGCGTACCTGTACCACGGCACCGTGGCCGCCGGCCTGGACGCGATCCGCGCCGAAGGGCTCCGGCCCATGAGCCGCCACGACGTGCACCTCTCCGCGGACCGCGAGACCGCGACCCGCGTCGGCGCCCGCCGTGGCCGTCCCGTGGTGCTGGCGGTGGACGCGGGCACGATGCACGACGACGGCCACGTGTTCCACGTCAGCGCCAACGGCGTCTGGCTCACCCACCACGTGCCACCGCAGTACCTGCGCTTTCCCGAACGGCACTGATTCCCTGCCGGCCGAGCTCCGCCCGGCGCACCCCCGGCCTCGTGGCCGAGCCGCGACGTACGGTGACAGTTTCACGTGAAACGGGTCAGGCCGCTTACGCTCGGATCCATGAGTCTGCGTCTGAGCACTGTGATCCTTCCCCACCGCCGGTGGCACGAGGGCGGCCGAGCGACCTGGCAGCGCGCTGAGCAGCTCGGCTTCCACACCGCCTACACCTACGACCACCTGTCCTGGCGCAGCTTCCGGGACGGCCCGTGGTTCGGTGCCGTGCCGACGCTGACCGCGGCCGCCGCCGTCACCGACAGCCTGCGTCTGGGCACCCTGGTCACCTCGCCGAATTTCCGGCACCCCGTGACCCTCGCGAAGGAACTGATCTCTCTCGACGACATCTCCGGCGGCCGGATCACCCTCGGCATAGGAGCGGGCGGCACCGGCTTCGACGCCACGGCGCTCGGACAGGAGGCCTGGACCCCCAAGGAGCGTGCCGACCGGTTCGGCGAGTTCCTCCCGCTGCTGGACCGGCTCCTCACCGAGGACTCGGTGTCCTACCGGGGCGACCACTACGCGGCGCACGAGGCGCGCAACATCCCCGGCTGTGTGCAGCGCCCCCGGCTGCCGTTCGCGGTGGCCGCGACCGGCCCGCGCGGTCTGCGACTGGCCGCGCGCCACGGGCAGGCGTGGGTGACCACCGGCGACCCGAAGCTCTACGAGAACGGCACGCCCGAGCAGTCGGTCCAGGCCCTGCACCGGCAGACCGAGAAGCTCGCCGACGCCTGCGCCGAGATCGGACGCGACAGCTCCGGCATGGACAAGGTCCTTCTCACCGGTTTCACCCCCGACCGCAGTCGGCCGTTGGGCTCCCTCGACGCGTTCGTGGACTTCGCGGGGCGCCACCGGGAACTGGGCTTCACCGACATCGTGATCCACTGGCCCATCCCGGACTCGGACTTCGCCGCGGACGAGAAGGTCTTCGAACAGATCGCGATGGAGGCCCCGGCGCAGCTGGGCTGAGCCGACGACTTTTCCGTGAGGCACGGCCGTCGCGGGACAACGGCGCAGGTGAGGGCGGTATCCACTCACCTGCGCGGGCTCCCGCACACCCGTGCGGGCGGGTGCGCGAGAATGGCCGGGTGACCTCAGCGACTCGACAGCCGAAGACCCCGGCAGCCGCGGTTCCGCCCCGGCTGATCGCCACCGACCTCGACGGCACACTGCTGCGGGACGACAAGTCGGTGTCCCCGCGCACCGTCGCCGCCCTCGCCGCGGCCGAGGAGGCGGGCATCGAGGTCTTCTTCGTCACCGGCCGCCCGGCCCGCTGGATGGACGTCGTCAGTGACCACGTCCACGGTCACGGCCTCGCGATCTGCGGCAACGGCGCCGCCGTGGTCGACCTGCACGGCGGCCCGGGCACCCACCGCTTCGTCAAGGTGCGGGAGCTGGCGCGGCAGAACGCACTGGACGCCGTACGGCTTCTGCGTGACGCGGCGCCCGGCACGGTGTACGCGATCGAGCAGACCTACGGCTTCTACCAGGAGCCGGACTATCCGAAGCTGCACATGGAGATCCCCGACACGCTCGCGCCGGCCGAGCGGCTGCTGGCGCCGGACGCGCCCGGAGCGGGCGAGCCCGTGCTGAAGATCCTCGCCTTTCACCCCACGATCGATCCGGACGCCTTCCTCACCCTGGCCCGCCTCGCCATCGGCGAACGCGCCAACGTCACCCGGTCCAGCCCCAGCGCCCTGCTGGAGATCAGCGGCCCCGGCGTCTCCAAGGCCAGCACACTCGCCCTGTGCTGCGCCGAGCGCGGCATCTCCCACGAAGAGGTCGTCGCCTTCGGCGACATGCCCAACGACGTCGAGATGCTCACCTGGGCAGGCCAGTCGTACGCCATGGGCAACGCCCATCCTGACGTCGTCGCCGCGGCCTCGGGGCGGACGGTCGCCAACAACGACGACGGGGTGGCGGTCGTGATCGAGCGGATGCTGGCGGAACGAGTCTGATCACAGGCTTGGATCATGGAGCTGATCCCAGGCTCTGATCACGGGTCTGATCACAGGTCTCAGCGTCCGCGTCGTCAGAGGTGGACCCCTCGTGCCGCGAGCCACGGCACCGGGTCCACGCCCGACCCCAGCTCCGGGGTGACGCGTACCTCGAAGTGCAGGTGGGGACCGGTGGAGTTGCCCGTCGTGCCGGACTGGCCGATCCACTGCCCCGGCACCACGGTGTCGCCCCGGTCGACGGCGACCGCCGCGAGATGGGCGTACTGCGTGTAGTAGCCGCCGGGGTGCGCGATCACGATCTGGATGCCGAACGCGCCGCCGCAGGACACCTCGACGACCCGGCCGCCGCCCACCGACCGCACCGCGGTGCCGATCGGCACCGCGAAGTCCTGCCCGGTGTGCCTGTTCGCCCACCGCGCTCCGCCGCTGCCGAACCGCGCGGACAGCCAGTACTTCTCCACGGGCGCCACCCACGCCCGGGTGAAGGAACGGTCCGGCTGGTCGAGCCGGACCGCGCGGCGGCAGCTGCCGCTAGCGGCCGACGTGTCGGCCTGCGCCTGCAACCGCCGGCGGGCTTCCTCCAGTTTGCGCTCGATGCCGCTCTTCAACTCCACCAGCTCGGCGTTCCGCCGCTCCAGCGCCTTCCACTCCGCCGCGGCCCTGGCCTCGTCCGCCGCCAGCCGGGCCTCCGCCCCACGGCTCTTGCTGATCGCCTTCTCCAGCGCGGTGTTCGCCTGTCTGCCCGCTTGCTGACCGCGCATCAGCGCCTCGGGATCGTCCCCCAGGAGCGCTCGCGCGCTGAGCGGGACGTCCCCGCCACTGCGGTACTGGGCACGCGCGAGCCGCCCCAGGTCCTCGTGCAGGACGGCGAGCTGCCGCCGTTCACGGTCGAGGAGTCCCTCCAGCTCACCCGCGCGTCTGCGCTGGGCCTTGGCCACGCGCCGCCCCTCCTCGTACTGCCGGGTCGCCGCCGCCGCGTCCTCGTACAGCCGCGCCACCTCGCCACTGACCCCGGGATCGGCACCACCCCGGGCCGGAAATCCCCCAGGCGTGTCGTTGGGCCGGGCGATGAGCACGGCGAGCGCGCACAGCAGCGCCGGGAGGAGCCAGCGAGGGCGGCGGGAGGAGCGCATGCCAGCGATCCTGGCCCGCGCGGCCGCCCGAAGCCCTGTCGGAGTCGTACGCATGGGGGACCGAAGCGGCCCGTTCGGAGCAGCCGTACGGCCGAACAGGCGGCTTCACCGGCAGGCCTGACGACACGTCGGCCAGTGAGCGGCGCAGGGCACCGCCGCCATGCCGCTCGATCACAAGGGCGTCTGCCACACCACCGTCGTACCGCCACCGCCTTCGCCCGGCCCGTACCAACTGCCGCCACCGAGCGACTCCGCACGGCGTTCGAGGTTCCTCAGGCCGCTGCGCCGGCCGCCCTCGGGGATGCCGACGCCGTCGTCCGCGACGGTCAGGCGGACACCGCGACGGCCGTCCGGCAGATTCGCGTTCGCGTCGACGACGACGTCGACCCTTGAGGCGTCGGCGTGCCGGAGGACGTTGGAGAGGGCCTCGCGCAGGGCCGCGACGAGGTTCTCCCCGGTCGCGGCGGACACGGCGGTGTCGAGCGGACCCACGAAGCGGTGCGAGGGCCGGAAGCCGAGGGGCACGGCCGCCGCGTCGATCTCGCGCAGCACGCGCGTCCCCAGCCCGGACGGGGCCTCGGCGGGGTCCTGCCGAAGGGCGAAGACGCTGCTGCGGATCTCCTGGATGGTGACGTCGAGTTCGCCGACGGCACTGCCGACCCCCTCACGGACCTCGGGCACGACGGATCCGCTCTGCGCGCTCTCCAGCAGCGTCGCCGTGGCGAACAGCCGTCGCACGACGAGGTCGTGCAGATCGCCGGCGATACGGTCGCGGTCCTCGTACACCGCGAGCCGCTCCCGGTCGCGCTGCGCCTCGGCCATCTTCAGGGCGAGCGCGGCCTGCGCGGCGAACTGGACGGCGAGCGTGCGCTCGGTCTCGGTGAACGCCCGCTCCCCGCGGGCCCGTGGCATGACGAGGGCGCCGAGAACGCTGCCGTCGCTGCGCAGGGGCAGCATCATCGTCGGCCCGAACTCCCGCGCGAGCACGGCGACCAGGCGGCTGTCAGCGGCGCCGTCGGCCAGGAACACGGCCTGTCCGGCGAGGAGTTCCGCGGTGAGGGGGCTGTCCGTCGGAAGGACGGCGCCCAGGGCCTTCGTCGGCCGGTCCGAGGCGACGGCGGCGATCTCCAGACCGCCCTCCTCGGTCGGCAACAGCACCAGTCCGGCCGCCGAACCGGACAGGCGTCGGGCCTGTTCCGCCACGACCTGGAGCGCGTCGTCCGTGTCCCCGCCGGAGAGCAGGGCGGTGGTGACGGCGACCGACCCGTCGATCCAGCGCTCGCCCAGTTGCGCGGCCTCGTAGAGGCGGGCGTTGCCGATGGCGATGCCCGCCTCGGTGGCCAGCACCTGCACGATGCCCAGGTCGTAGTCGCTGAACGGCTCGTCGCCGCGCTTCTCGGCCAGGTACAGGTTGCCGAAGGTCTCGCCCCGGACGCGGAGGGGAACGCCGAGGAAGCCGCGCATCGGCGGATGGTGGGCCGGGAAGCCGCAGGAGCGCGGGTCCTCGGTGAGATGCGCCAGCCGGACCGGCTCCGGGTCCCTGATGAGCGCCCCGAGCAGGCCCCGATGCCCGTCGGGCAGCCGCCCGATCCGCCGGGCGGTCGCCGCGTCCACCCCGTGGAAGACGAAGTCGGCGAGGCCTCTTCCGTCCTCGGCGATCACCCCGATCGCCGCGTATCGCGCGCCGACGAGCGACACGGCGGTCTCGCAGATCCGGTCCAGCGTCGAGTGCAGCTCCAGCCCGCTTCCTACGGACCGCATCGCCTCCAGCAACCGCTGGACCCGCTCAGACGAATCAGACGACTCAGACGACTCAGCGGCCATACCTCGATCCTATTGATCCCTATATGCCGTGAAAACCTGATGAGGGACCGGCCCGGACACGGGCACGCGGCATCCGCGCCGGCTACGCCACCCCCACCAGCAGGTCCGCCTGCGCCTCCCGCTCGGCCATGGCACGCAACGGCCCCTCCACCCGGGTCAGCTCCGCGTACGGCCCGCGCTGCACCACGCGCCCCGCGTCCAGCACGACGACCTCGTCCACGGCCTCCAGCCCGGCCAGCCGATGGGTGATGAGCAGGGTCGTGCGCCCCTCGGTGGCGGCCAGCAGATCCGCGGTGAGCGCGTCGGCCGTCGGCAGGTCGAGGTGCTCGGCGGGCTCGTCGAGGACCAGGACGGGGAAGTCGGCGAGCAGTGCGCGGGCCAGCGCCAGTCGCTGCCGCTGGCCGCCGGACAGCCGTGCCCCGTGTTCGCCGACGAGCGTGTCGAGGCCGTCGGGCAGGCTCTGCGCCCAGTCGAGCAACCGCGCCCGCCGGAGCGCGTCGCGCAGCTCGTCCTCGGTCGCGTCCCGACGGGCCAGCAGCAGGTTCTCGCGCACCGAGGTGTCGAAGAGGTGCGCGTCCTGCGCACACAGCCCGATCAGCCGCCGGACGTCGTCACCGGCCAGGGCGTACGCGTCCACGCCCCCCAGCGTGTAGGAGCCGGCGTCCGCGTCCAGGAAGCGCAGCAGCACCTGCGCGAGCGTGGTCTTGCCGGACCCGGAGACCCCGACCACGGCGATGCGGCGCCCCTCGTCGAGCGTCAGGTCGAGCCCGGCGAGCGCGTCCCGGTCCTGACCGGCGTGCCGGGCGGTCAGGCCCCTGACGGCGACCGGGAACGGCGACGAGGGCGCCTGCCGCGGACGCTGCGGCTCACGGACGGGCTCGGGGGCGTCCAGCACCTCGTGGACCCGCTCGGCGCTCTTGCGCACCCGCTGCCGGAACTGTGCCGCGAGCGGCATCCCGAGCACGGCCTCGAAGGCGGCCAGCGGGGTGAGCACGACGGCCGCCATGGCCACGCCGTTCAGCCGGCCGTCGGCCACCGCCTGCGCGCCGAGGAGGGCTGCGGCCGTGACGGTCAGACCGGAGATCAACGCGGTGAGTCCGTCACCGATCGCGGTGGCGGTGGCGGCCCGCGAGGCGATCCGGGTGAGAACGGAGTCGGCCTGCCGGGTCTCGGCGGTACGCGCCGGCAGGGCCCCGGCGACGCTCAGTTCGGCGGTGCCGGTGAGCAGGTCGGCCACGCGCGTGGCCAGCTCACCCCGGGCGGGGGCCAGCCTGCGTTCCGCGCGCCGCGCCACGGCGGCGGTCAGCAGCGGGACACCGGCGCCGGCCGCGAGCAGTCCGACGGCGAGCACCACCCCGGCCTCGGGCAGCAGCCAGCCGGTGAAGCCGGCGGCGGCCGTGGAGACGACGACCGCGGCACCGGCGGGCAGCAGCCACCTGAGCCAGTAGTCCTGCAGCGCGTCCACATCCGCGACGAGCCGGGAGAGCAGGTCGCCTCGGCGGGTCCGGCGCAGGCCCGCGGGCGCCAGCCGCTCCAGCCGGCGGTAGACGGCCACCCGGGTGTCGGCCAGCATGCGCAGCACCGCGTCGTGCGACACGAGCCGCTCGGCGTACCGGAAGACGGCCCGCCCGATCCCGAAGGCGCGGGTGGCGGTCACGGCCACCATCAGATAGAGCACGGGCGGCTGTTGCGATGCCCGGGAGATGAGCCACCCCGAGGTGGCCATGAGTCCTACGGCGCTGCCCAGGGCGAGGCTCGCGAGCAGCAGGGCCAGGCCGATCCGGCCGCGCCGCGCACCGGACATCGCACGGACCCGGGCAAGGACGCCACCGCCGCGGCCCGTCGCGGGGCCGTCGCCGTGTGTCTTCCGCAAGGTTTCCGGGCCCGGTTCCGTCGGGGCGGGCCGCGTGGTCTTTGGCCTGCGGTCGACGGCCAGGTCGGTGGGGGAGACGGCCGCATCGACCGGCGTCGTCCGCTCCGCCCCGCCGAACCGTGTCGTCCGCTCCGTCACGTCCAGCCGTACCACCCGGTCCGCCAGGCGCAGCAGCGCCGGCCGGTGCACGACCAGCAGTACGGTCCGCCCGGCCGCCAGGCGCCCCACCGCCTCCACGACGTCGGCCTCGGTCTCCCCGTCCAGGGCCGCCGTCGGCTCGTCGAGCAGCAGTACGGGCCGGTCCGCGAGGAAGGCCCGGGCGAGGGCGAGCCGCTGCCGCTGTCCGGCGGACAGGCCCGCCCCGTCCTCGCCGAGCACGGTGTCGGTGCCCTGCGGGAGCGCCTCCACGAACGTGAGCGCCCCCGCGTCCCGCAGCGCGCGGCGCACGGCCGCGTCGCCCGCGTCGGGACGCGCCAGCCGGACGTTCTCGGTGATCGTCCCGGCGAACAGGTGCGGCCGTTGCGGCACCCAGGCGATCCGAGACCGCCACTGCTCCAGGTCGATCTCGGCGAGATCCACTCCCCCGATCCGCACCCGGCCCTCGGCCGGACGCACGAACCCCAGCAGCGCGTTCAGCAGGGTCGACTTGCCCCCACCGCTGGGCCCCACGAGCGCGACCGTCTCCCCGGGCGCGACATCGAAGGTCACCTCCGCGACGGCGTCCGTGGTCCGCCCCGGATACCGGACGGTCACGGCCTCGAAGGACAGCACACCCCCCGACGGGGTCCGCGTTCCCGACGCCTTCACCGGTGTCTCCAGGACGGTGAAGATCTCCTCGGCCGCGGCGAGCCCCTCGGCCGCCGCGTGGTACTGCGCGCCCACCTGCCGCAGCGGCAGATACGCCTCGGGCGCGAGGATCAGGATGACCAGACCGATGTAGAGGTCCATCTCACCGTGCACGAGCCGCATGCCGATCGTCACGGCTACCAGCGCCACCGAGATCGTGGCGAGGAGTTCCAGCGCGAACGACGACAGGAACGCGATGCGCAGCGTCCGCATCGTGGCCTGCCGGTACTCACCGGTGATCCGCTTGATCGACTCGGCCTGCGCCTTGGACCGGCCGAACACCTTGAGGGTCGGCAGTCCCGCGACGACGTCCAGGAAGTGCCCGGACAGCCGGGAGAGCAGTCGCCACTGCCGGTCCATCCGGGACTGGGTGGCCCAGCCGATCAGCACCATGAAGACCGGGATCAGGGGAAGGGTGGCGACGATGATGGCGGCGGAGACCCAGTCCTCGGTGACGATCCGCGCCAGCACGGCCACCGGTACGACCACCGCGAGTCCCAGCTGCGGCAGATAGCGCGAGAAGTAGTCGTCGAGAGCGTCGATGCCGCGCGTGGCCAGGGCGACCAGCGATCCGGTCCGCTGCCCGCTCAGCCAACCGGGACCCAGCTGTGCGGACCGCTCCAGCAGCCGGCCCCGCAGTTCCGACTTCACCGCCGCGCCGGCCCGGTGCGCGGCGAGCTCGGTGAGCCAGGAGATCAGCGCGCGGCCGCCGGAGACGGCCACCAACAGCACCAGGGGGGTGCGCAGCTCATCGACGGACATCCCATGCTGGAACGCGCCGACGACCGTCTCGGCGATGAGCATGGCCTGAGCGATGACCAGCCCGGCGCCGACGGCGCCCAGACCGACGACCGCCACGAGGAAGAGCCGGGTGGCGCGGGCGTAGCGCAGGAGACGCGGATCGATGGGTTTCACGTGAAACATGCCCCTTCAGGCCCATGGGGTGTGTTTCACGTGAAAACACACCCCAGCCGGACTCAGTGTGCGGGCTCGGCGATGTGCTGCGTGCCGATCCGCTTGCGGAACACCCAGTAGGTCCACGACTGGTAGAGCAGGACGACCGGTGTGGCGATCCCGGCGCACCAGGTCATGATCTTCAGGGTGTACGGGCTCGACGAGGCGTTGGTGACCGTCAGGCTCCAGTCCTCGTTCAGCGAGGACGGCATGACGTTCGGGAACAGCGACAGGAAGAGCATCGCGACGGCGGCGACGATGGTGACGCCGGACAGAGCGAACGCCCATCCCTCACGCCCGGCCTGGTTGGCCACCAGGGCGACGACGAGTGCGGCCACCGCCACCACCAGGGCGACCAGGCTCTTGCCGTTCCCGCTCTCGACCTGCGTCCAGAGCAGGAAGACCAGCGCCAGCGCGGCGGCCACCAGACCGACGCGGGCAGCCAGCCTGCGGGCCCGTTCGCGGATGTCACCGACCGTCTTCAGGGCCGTGAACACCGCCCCGTGGAAGGTGAACAGCGTCAGCGTCACCAGACCGCCGAGCAACGCGAAGGGATTGAGCAGGTCGCCGAGGCCGCCGACGTACTCGAAGTCCTGGTCGATCTTCACGCCCCCGACGATGTTGCCGAAGGCCACACCCCACAGGAACGCGGGGATCAGCGAGCACCAGAAGATCGCGTGCTCCCAGTTGCGCTGCCAGTTCTCCTCGGGCCGCTTGGCCCGGTACTCGAAGGCGACGCCACGGATGATCAGGCAGACCAGGATGAGCAGCAGCGGCAGGTAGAAGCCCGAGAAGAGCGTCGCGTACCACTCGGGGAAGGCGGCGAACGTGGCCCCACCGGCCGACAGCAGCCACACCTCGTTGCCGTCCCACACCGGGCCGATCGTGTTGATGAGCACGCGCTTCTCGGACCGGTTGCGGGCCAGCAGCTTGGTGAGGACGCCGACCCCGAAGTCGAAGCCCTCCAGGAAGAAGTAGCCGGTCCACAGGACGGCGATCAGGACGAACCAGACGTCGTGCAGTTCCATGACTGTGCAGCTCCCTCGGCCTAGTAGGAGAAGGCCATCGGCTTGTCGGCGTCACGGGAGTCGCCGCCGATTTTCGTGGGCGGATTCAGGTCGGCCTCGGTGAGCTGGGGCGGGCCGGCCTTGACGTACTTCACGAGCAGCTTGACCTCGATGACGGCGAGGACGGCGTAGAGCGTCGTGAAGACGATCATCGAGGTGAGGACCTCGCCCTGGGAGACGCCGGGGGAGACCGCGTCGCGGGTCTGGAACAGGCCGTAGACGACCCACGGCTGGCGGCCCATCTCGGTGAAGATCCAGCCCCAGGCGTTGGCTATCAGCGGGAAGGCCATCGTCCAGACCGCGACCAGCCAGTACAGGCGGGTGAGCCGCGGCCGCAGCGGCTTCCTCAGGAGCACCAGATGGGGCACCTCGTCCTCCCCGGTCCGCGACGCGGCCGGCAGCAGGAACCTCTTGCGTGTGAGCCACAGCCCCAGCAGGCCGATGGAGAACGACGCCATACCGAAGCCGATCATCCAGCGGAAGCCCCAGTAGGCGACGGGGACGATGGGCTTGTAGTCACCGGGGCCGTACTTCTCCTGCAGGGCCTTGTTGGTGTCGTTGATGCCGGGGACGTACGACTCGAAGTCGCTGTGGGCCAGGAAGGAGAGCAGACCGGGTATCTCCAGCGCCACCTTGTTGTGGCCCTTGTCGACGTCCCCGTACGCGAACACCGAGAAGGGTGCGGGCTCCTCGCCGTCCCACAGCGCCTCGGCAGCGGCCATCTTCATCGGCTGCTGCTCGTACATGACCTTGCCCAGGGTGTCTCCGCTGACCGCCGTGAGCAGACCGCCGACCGCCACGGTGACCAGACCGAGCCGGAGCGACGTCCGCATCACCGGGATGTGCTTCTTGCGCAGCAGATGGAAGGCGGCGATGCCCACCATGAAGGCGCCACCCGTCAGGAAGGCGGCCGAGAAGCTGTGGAAGACCTGGTTGAGCGTGGTGTTCTGGGTCAGCACCACCCAGAAGTCGGTGAGTTCGGCCCGGCCCTTCTCCTCGTTGATCCGGTAACCGACCGGGTGCTGCATCCACGAGTTCGCCGCGAGGATGAAGTACGCCGACAGCAGCGTGCCGATCGAAACCATCCAGATGCAGGCCAGGTGGATCCGCTTCGGCAGCTTGTCCCAGCCGAAGATCCACAGCCCGATGAAGGTGGACTCGAAGAAGAAGGCGATCAGGGCCTCGAAGGCGAGCGGTGCGCCGAAGACGTCACCCACGAAGCGCGAGTAGTCGGACCAGTTCATGCCGAACTGGAACTCCTGCACGATGCCGGTGACGACACCCATGGCGATGTTGATCAGGAAGAGCTTGCCCCAGAACTTGGTCGCCCTGAGGTACTTCTCCTTCTCGGTGCGCACCCAGGCGGTCTGCAGGCCGGCCGTGAGCGCGGCGAGCGAGATCGTCAGGGGAACGAACAGGAAGTGGTAGACGGTGGTGATGCCGAACTGCCATCGCGCCAAGGTTTCCGGCGCCAAAGCCAATTCCACGTCGTCTCTCCTTACATCGCCGTGGACACTGCGGCAGTTTGCCCCTTTTGCCCTACACATCCAAGGCAATCAGGACGAGCTTGTGAACGCGTTCACATTCACAAGCCATTATGCCGCACAGGTGACCGACATCCGAAGGGGGGTCCCCTTACTCCACGTCAACCCCTTGGCGACAACTTCAACATCTTGTTGAATTGACGGCATGCATACGCAGCCGATACAGATCCGGATCTCCTGGCCCTCGGGGCACCTGACCGCGACCCTCGACGACACTCCGACGGCGCAGGCCCTCACCAAGGCACTGCCGCTTGCCTCCACCGCACACACCTGGGGCGAGGAGGTCTACTTCGACACCGGCATCGCTGTTTCACGTGAAACGGACGCCCGCCAGGTCGTCGAGCCCGGCACGGTGGCCTTCTGGACCGACGGCGACGCCCTGGCACTCCCCTACGGGCCCACGCCCATCTCCCAGGGCGACGAATGCCGTCTGGCGAGCCCGTGCAATGTCCTCGGCCGCGTCGACGGTGACCCTCACGTCCTGGCCGCGGTCCGGCACGGCGACCCGATTCGGGTGGAGATCATGGACGCCTGATCCCTGAGCGGGTGGGACCGCTCGTGGAGTCGGGGCGACCGCCCTCCCGGCTGTGCCGGCGCGGTCGCCACCTTCCTCCGCCTCGGAAGTTCCTGGGACCGGATACCCCCGAGGACCGGAACCTCCGAAGATCAGAGGTTTTTGATGAAGCCTTCCGTCACCTTCAGGAAGATGTCGTTGCCCTCGGTCTCACCGATCGTCACGCGCACACCCTCACCCGGGAACGGCCGCACGATCACGCCTGCCTGCTCGCACGCCGCCGCGAAGGCAACCGTGTGCTCACCGAGCGGCAGCCAGACGAAGTTCGCCTGGGTCTCGGGAACCGTCCACCCCTGGTCGCGCAGCCCTTCGGAGACACGGTTGCGCTCACACACCAGCGACCCGACCCGGCCGAGCAGCTCGTCCTCGGCACGCAGCGAGGCGATCGCCGCCTCCTGCGCGAGCCGGCTCACCCCGAACGGGACAGCCGTCTTGCGCAGCGCGGCGGCCACCGGCTCATGGGCGATGGCGAACCCGACGCGCAGCCCGGCGAGCCCGTACGCCTTGGAGAACGTGCGCAGCACACAGACGTTCGGCCGCTCCCGGTACAGCTCGACGCCGTCCGGCACCTCGGGGTCGCGGATGAACTCGCGGTACGCCTCGTCGAGCACGACCAGGACATCGCTCGGCACCCGGTCCAGGAACCGCTCCAGCTCGGCCCGTCGTACGACCGTCCCCGTGGGGTTGTTGGGGTTGCAGACGAAGATCAGCCGCGTCCGGTCCGTGATCGCGTCCGCCATCGCGTCCAGGTCGTGCACGGCGCCCGGCGTCAGCGGCACCTGCACGGACGAGGCACCGCTGATCTGCGTGATGATCGGGTACGCCTCGAAGGAGCGCCAGGCGTAGATCACCTCGTCGCCGGGCCCGCTGGTGGCCTGCACGAGCTGCTGGGCGACGCCGACCGAGCCGGTGCCGGTGGCCAGGTGGGACACCGGGACCCCGAAGCGGTCGGCCAGCTCGTTCACCAGGTCCGTGCAGAACATGTCCGGGTAGCGGTTGAAGGACGTGGCGGCGGCCGTCACGCTCGCCATCACGCCGGGCAGCGGTGGATAGGGGTTCTCGTTGGAGGACAGCTTGTAGGCAACCGGGCCGTCGGCCGCGGCGGGCCGGCCCGGCTTGTAGGTGGGAATCCCCTCCAGCTCGGCGCGCAGCTTCGGGCTCGTCTCGCTCACCGCAGTCCTCCTCGCGACCACCGGCGGCCCCTGACCGCCGCCGGCTTCCAATGCTTCTCACCTTATGAGGATTCGGGGCGGCTGCGAATGGGTGGGGCCACACCACATCAGCCCCACCGGCATCAAGGGCATCACTGCATGAAGGCGTACGAATCAGGGGGCGCGCCGCACATATATCTACGCGCCGGTGGCTCACGCCCTGGCGCGCATCGCCCGGTCAGGTGAGTTGAGACCTCTTCGAAACATCGGGGTCGTGGCAGGTGGGTGCTCGCCGACAAGTCACGTACATCAATATGTGACCCCAACTCCCTTTATTTCTAAGGCATTTCACTCTCAATGACCTTGCAGAAACGTACCTGTCAACGGGTGCATATGCGTCCGCCCTACCCCACCGCATGAGCCCTACTATCGGCTCGCCATGACAGCAGCAGGGAAGCACCAGGTGAGCCGCGCGGAAACCTCTCGTCGAGGAAGTCGGCCAGGCCGGGCGGGCATCAGAGACGTGGCCGCCGCAGCCGGGGTCTCCATCACGACCGTCTCCGACGCCCTCAACGGGAAGGGCCGGCTCCCGGACGCCACCCGACGCCATGTCCGCGAGGTCGCCGACCGGTTGGGGTACCGCCCCTCGGCCGCCGCCCGGACCCTCCGTACCGGCAAGTCCGGCCTGATCGGTCTCACCGTGACGACGTACGGGGATGAACCTTTCACCTTCACGGAGTTCGCGTACTTCGCCGAGATGGCCCGCGCCGCCACCTCGGCCGCGCTCGCCCGTGGATACGCACTCGTCATCCTGCCCGCGACCTCGCGTCACGACGTGTGGTCCAACGTGGCACTCGACGGCACCGTCGTCATCGACCCGTCCGACCAGGACCCGGTCGTCAGCGAGCTGGTCAGGCAGGGTTTACCGGTCGTCTCCGACGGCCGTCCCGCCGGCCCGCTCCCGGTCACCGCCTGGGTCGACAACGACCACGAGGCCGCGGTGCTCGGCATCCTCGACCACCTCGCCGAAGCCGGCGCCCGCCGCATCGGCCTGCTGACCGGGACCACGACGGACACCTACACCCACCTGTCCACCACGGCGTACCTGCGCTGGTGCGAGCGGGTCGGCCAGACCCCGGTCTACGAGGCGTACCCGGCCCACGACCCCTGCGCGGGTGCGGTCGCCGCCGACCGCCTCCTCGCCCGGCCCGACCGGCCGGACGCCGTCTACGGCCTGTTCGACCCGAACGGCACCGACCTGCTCGCGGCCGCCCGCCGCTACGGGCTGCGCGTACCGGACGATCTGCTGCTGGTCTGCTGCAGCGAGTCCACCGTGTACGCCAACACCGAGCCGCCCATCACCACGCTCTCCCTGAAGCCGCGCCGGATCGGCACGGCCGTGGTCCAGTTGCTGATCGACGCCATCGAGGGCGTCGATTCGGACCAGCCGGTCGAGCAGGTGATACCGACGGAACTGATCGTGCGCACCTCGTCCCAGCGACGCTCACCGCGCACCACGGTCAGTCCACCGCGTACGCCCGACAAGGGGTAGCGCACCCCACAGAGGTGACGTCGCACGGACACCGGACGGGGGGAAAGCCCGGCTCAAACGGGGCGAAAGCCGCGATGAACTGGAGTCCCGCTCCGATTCACCACCCCTGGGTCATCACACGGCGCGATCCGCATTCCTATGATGGGCGCACGACACCGCGGGCCGCTGCGACCAGGCAGTCCGACGCGGTGCAGATGCGGCGCGATGGTGGAGGGGTCGATGACTCAGGGGGCCGGTCAGGGACCCGAGGTGGAGCGCACGGCGACACTGCGCGACTTCCGGGTGCCCGCTTACGTCCACGAGACCGGTCCGTACGACCTCAGCGCACACCCCGGTGACGTCGCGAGCCCCGTCGCGGAACCGGTGGAGCATCCGGAGGGGTACACGCCCACGGAGCGCGACCTGCCGGTCATCAACCGCGGCGACACGGTGCAGGTGACCGTCGACCCGTCGGCCGTGCCGGCGCCGGAGCAGCAGTCCACCACCGGGCCCGGGCCCCTGTTCGTGGTGGGCGACGTGCACGGCTACCTCGACGAGCTGATGGCGGCACTGCGCGAGAAGGGCCTCGTCGACGACGCCGGCCAGTGGTGCGCGGGCACCGCGCGGCTGTGGTTCCTGGGCGACTTCACCGACCGCGGTCCCGACGGCATCGGCGTCATCGACCTCGTGATGCGGCTGTCCGCCGAGGCCGCCGCGGCCGGCGGTTACTGCAAGGCTCTGATGGGCAACCACGAGCTGCTGCTGCTCGGCGCCAAGCGGTTCGGCGACACCCCCGTCAACTCCGGCGCGGGCACCGCCACCTTCCAGGCGGCCTGGCTGCTCAACGGCGGCCAGAAGACCGACATGGACCGCCTCCAGGACCACCACCTGCAGTGGATGGCCCGACTGGACGCGCTCACCGAGACCGACGGCCATCTGCTCGTCCACTCGGACACCACGGCCTACCTCGACTACGGCGATTCCATCGAGGCCGTCAACGACAACGTCCGCGAGGCCCTCACCCGCAACGACGCGGACGAGGTCTGGGACCTGTTCCGCAAGTTCACCAAGCGCTTCTCCTTCCGCGACGAGGGTGGCGCCGAAGCCGTCCGCTCCCTGCTCGATACGTACGGCGGCACCCGGATCGTTCACGGGCACAGCCCGATTCCCTATCTGCTGGGTGAGGTCGGGTCCGAGGACGGCGAGGACAGCGCGGGTCCGGTGGTCGACGGACCGCACGTCTACGCCGACGGACTGGCCATCGCGATGGACGGCGGCGTGACCATGGCCGGAAAGCTGCTGGTCCAGCAACTTCCCCTCGGCGACTGAGCGTTCCCCGGGCAGGCACGGCGGGCGCCGGACCCGCGCACCACCGCGCGGACCTGCGGCCAATTTCTGGAAACCCCCTGTCACGGCGCACCGTCGCCGCTCTACCATCGCCTTATCCGTAGCAGGCTCCCCTCCGTTTCTGCCCGACGGCTCGTCAGCGTGCGAGCCCCAAGCCCTACGGAGCATCGGGGGATGCACATGAACAGCGTTCCGCAGCACCTTTTGAGCGAGGACCGCCAAGAGTATGAGCGGCTCCTCGATGAGGCGCTGCGCTCGGCGCACCACCGACCCGAACTGGCCGCTGTCGGACAGCGGCTCAACCCGGAACAGCTGCGCACCATGGCGCTCAACGCCACCGCACTCATCACGGCGGCCGCGGCGACCGAGTACCAGCATTACGTCAAGGTCCGCGAGGAACTGCGCCGCCCGGCGCCGTCCACCCCGTCGGCCACCCGCGAGTCCGGCTCCGACGAGCCGGGCACGGGTGCCATGGGGCTCGCCACCACCATGGGAGAGGCCGCCGCCGAGACGGTCGGCGCGGGCGCCGTCGCGATCATCGCGGTCCTGGCACCCGTCCTGGCCGGCACGGCCGCGGTGATCTTCCTGCTCGTCGGCTACACCCTGAAGATGCTCGACCCCGAGCCGGGCATCGCTCAGACCATGGTCACCACCGGCTGGGTGTTCGGCGCCGTGACGGCGGTCGCCATCCTGCTCGCCGCCGTCGGCCTGTTGATCACCGCTCTGCGCAACCGGCCCTCACTGAACTCCGGTCCCTACGAGGAACTCAGCGGCGAGGTGGCCGCCGCGAGGGAGGCCTGGCGCCAGGCCTTGCTGGACAACGGCATCCTGCCGTTCCTCCGGGAGGCCCTCGCCACACCGGGCCAGGCCGCACTGCACCCTGCGGCCCCGACCATCCCGACCAGTCGTATGCCGCACCTGGGCTACGACCGTCCGGGCTTCACCAGCCCCGGTGACGGCCCGTCGGGCCCCCGCCCGAGCTTTTCGAGCCCGGACTACTCCAGCCCGGATTTCGGAGGCCCGGACCACAAGCCGGAATGATCTGCGGCTTGCGCCCCCCGTGGTGCGCAAGCCACAGACCTGCGATGCCGTGTGCTGCCGTGTGCGGGCTGGACCGTCCCGGCGAGGACGGGGCCGGGGCCGTTGAACGGCCTGCGCGACCCCGTCGAACCGGACGGGTCAGTCCGCGATCGGCAGATACACCCGGTTCCCCGCGGCGGCGAACTCCTTCGACTTCTCCGCCATGCCCTCCTCGATCTCCGCCTGCGTACCGCCGTGTTCACGGCGGATGTCCTGGGAGATCTTCATCGAGCAGAACTTCGGCCCGCACATCGAGCAGAAGTGCGCCGTCTTGGCCGGCTCGGCCGGGAGAGTCTCGTCGTGGAACTCACGAGCCGTGTCCGGGTCGAGGGCCAGGTTGAACTGGTCCTCCCAGCGGAACTCGAAGCGTGCGTCGGACAACGCGTCGTCCCACTCCTGCGCGCCGGGGTGCCCCTTGGCGAGATCGGCCGCGTGGGCGGCGATCTTGTACGTGATGACGCCGGTCTTGACGTCGTCTCGGTTGGGCAGGCCGAGGTGCTCCTTGGGCGTGACGTAGCAGAGCATGGCCGTGCCCCACCAGGCGATCATCGCGGCACCGATGCCGGAGGTGATGTGGTCGTACGCCGGGGCGACGTCCGTCGTCAGCGGGCCGAGCGTGTAGAACGGGGCTTCCTCGCAGATCTCCTGCTGGAGGTCGATGTTCTCCTTGATCTTGTGCATCGGCACGTGTCCCGGGCCCTCGATCATGGTCTGTACGTTGCAGCGCTTCGCGATCCGGTTCAGTTCCCCGAGCGTGCGCAGTTCGGCGAACTGCGCCTCGTCGTTGGCGTCCGCGATGGAGCCCGGCCTGAGGCCGTCGCCCAGCGAGTACGTGACGTCGTAGGCCGCGAGGATCTCGCAGAGCTCCTCGAAGTGCTCGTACAGGAACGACTCCTTGTGGTGCGCCAGGCACCACGCCGCCATGATCGAGCCGCCGCGCGAGACGATCCCGGTCTTGCGGTTCGCCGTCAACGGCACGTACGCGAGGCGGACACCCGCGTGGACCGTCATGTAGTCCACGCCCTGCTCGGCCTGCTCGATGACCGTGTCCTTGTAGATCTCCCAGGTCAGCTCCTCGGCCCTGCCGTCGACCTTCTCCAGCGCCTGGTAGAGCGGCACCGTGCCGATGGGGACGGGGGAGTTGCGCAGCACCCACTCGCGCGTGGTGTGGATGTTGCGGCCCGTGGAAAGGTCCATGACCGTGTCGGCGCCCCAGCGGGTCGCCCAGGTCATCTTCTCGACCTCCTCCTCGATCGAGGACGTCACGGCCGAGTTGCCGATGTTGGCGTTGACCTTCACCAGGAACCGCTTGCCGATGATCATCGGCTCGATCTCCGGGTGGTTCACGTTCGCGGGCAGGACGGCCCGACCCGCGGCGATCTCCTCGCGCACGACCTCGGGCGAGACGTTCTCCCGGATGGCGACGTACTCCATCTCGGGCGTGATCTCGCCCCTGCGGGCGTACGCGAGCTGGGTGGCCGCCTGTCCGTCGCGGCTGCGGCGTGGCAGGCGGGGGCGGCCGGGAAAGACCGCGTCGAGGTTGCGCAGTCCGCCGCGCGGCGACGTGTGCTTGATCCCGTCGTCCTCGGGGCGGACCGGACGGCCCGCGTACTCCTCCGTGTCGCCGCGGGCGATGATCCAGTTCTCCCGCAGCGGCGACAGACCGCGGCGGACGTCGGTCTCGACGAGTGGATCGGTGTACGGGCCCGATGTGTCGTACAGCGTGACCGACTGCCCGTTGGTGAGGTGCACCTGACGGACCGGCACGCGCAGGTCGGGGCGGGAGCCCTCGACATACGCCTTGTGCCAGCCGATGGACTTCCCGGCCTCCCCGTCGTGCGCGTCGTCCGTCGCGTTCTGGGTGGAGGCAGGCGTGCGTGCGTCCTTGTTGGCCATGAGACCGATCTCCCTACGCCGGCATTACCCGGTAACAGGTTCGGCGGTCGACGCAGCGGTTCTCGTCTGTCGGCGTTTCATGGGAAACATCACTCGTGTCGAGTGACGTTCCACGTGAAACATCGCGAAGACGAAGGTCAGCGCCCTCTCAGCCCGGTGCTCCGAGCTCCCGCGTGTACAAAGGTGTCTCCACGCTAGCGTCAATTCGGGCGCGGTGAACAGAGGGCCCCCATCGTTCTTGCGATGATCGGTCGGTGACCACGAATCAGCAGCCCCCGTTCCCGCCGCACGAACCACCGCGCGGAACCGGCTCCGGCATGGGGTCGGGACGCGGCTCGGACATGGGCGGGGGTGGCACTCGCGGCGGTCGTGGCGCTCCGGCCGGTGGCACGGGGCAGGCTCCCGGTATGAGGCTCGGTGGCGGTCCTGGCGGTCCTCGCGGTGCCGGCGGAGGTGGCGTTCCGGGCCGGGGTCCGGGTGGCGCTCCTGGCGGCGGAGGCGGGCGTCCCCCCGGCATGGGGACGGGCGCCGGGTCCGGCTTCGGTCCAGGGAGCGGGTCCGGCTTCGGCCCGGGTGGCGGCTCCGGCTCGGGCGGCTCTGGTCCGGGGGAAGGGTCGTACGTCGGCCGGGGTGGTGTCGCCTCGAGCAGGGGACCCGGCGGCTGGGACGAGCACGAGACCGGTGGGGGCGTACCCGGTGAGGGTCAGGGGTGGGGCGACGCTCCCGGCCACGGTTTCGGCCAGAGCGGCGACGACGCGCACACCGGGCCCGGCGGCGGCCAGGGACCCGGCCACGGACCCGGCGGTGGCCAGGGCCCCGGAGACGGACGGGGACACGGCTCCGGCGGCGGACACGGGCAGGGCCACGGGCACTCGCACAGCCACGCCCACGGCCCCGCGGCCCCCGTCTCCAAGCACCTGCGCAAGGTCATCGCCGCGGTGCTCATCCCCTTCGCCGCCGCCGTGGTGGTCGGCCTCGTCGTGTTGTGGCCCGGCGGCGCACCCCCGCACGAGCGCACCGGTGTCGGATTCGACCGGCAGACCCAGCAGGCCACGGTCACCAAGGTCGAGGAACTGCCCTGCGACTCCGTCAACGGCTCGGCACCCACCCCGAACGGCGACACCTCCACCGCCGAGGGCTCCTCCGCCCAGCAGCAGGCGAACGGCACCTGCAAGCGCGCGACGATCCGTATCGACACCGGCGAGGACACGGGCCGCACCTTCACCGAGATCGTGCAGCCCGACCAGTCGCGGCAGTTGGACGAGGGCGAGAAGGTCGTGGTCGCCTACGAGCCCTCCGCACCCGAGAACCTCCAGTACTCGGTCACCGATGTGAACCGCCGTCTGCCCATGTCTCTGCTCGCCGGCCTCTTCGCGCTGGCCGTCGTGGCCGTGGGACGGCTGCGCGGTGTGATGGCACTGGTCGCGCTGGCCATCAGCTTCCTGGTGCTCAACTTCTTCATCCTGCCGGCGATCCTCCAGGGCTCGAACCCGCTCGTCGTAGCCGTGGTCGGAGCGAGCGCCATCATGCTGATCGCGCTCTATCTGTGTCACGGCCTGTCGGCGCGAACATCCGTGGCCGTACTCGGCACCCTGATCTCGCTGGTGCTGATCGGCATCCTCGGCCTGCTGTTCATCGACTGGGCGGCACTCACGGGCAACACCGACGACAACACCGGCCTCATCCACGGCCTCTATCCGACGATCGACATGAGCGGTCTGCTGCTGGCCGGCGTCATCATCGGTTCGCTGGGTGTCCTCGACGACGTGACGGTCACGCAGACCTCGGCGGTCTGGGAACTGCACGAGGCCAACCCCACGATGGGCTGGCGGGGCCTGTACCGGGCCGGCATCCGTATCGGCCGCGACCACATCGCCTCCGTCGTCAACACCCTGGTCCTCGCCTACGCGGGTGCCGCGCTGCCCTTGCTGCTGCTCTTCTCCATCGCCCAGAGCAGCGTGGGGACCGTCGCCAACAGCGAGATCGTCGCGGAGGAGATCGTGCGCACGCTGGTCGGCTCGATCGGCCTGGTCGCGGCGGTGCCGGTCACGACAGCACTCGCGGCCCTCGTGGTGGCGGCCGACAGGTCCGGTCAGACGCCCGGCACAGCGCCGGCCACCGTCGGTGCGAGCGGCGAGGCTCCCGGACCCGCCCGCACGGGGAGGGGGCGGCGGCGCAAGCGCTGAGCGACACGGGGCGCGGCTCGGCCGGCCCCCACATCCGCAGAAGCGTTCCTGCAAGGTCGACCCCCACAGCGAGGGCCGCCGGGGCCACACCCACTCACCCCAGGCGAAGCGTTACACCAGCCTCATCGGTCACAGCGCTCACCCCGCACTCTGCTCCTCCGCCAGAATCCGGTCCAGCGCCTCGTCGAGATGCGCGTCGAAGTCGGCGAGCGCCCCCTCCTGGCCCAGCGGCACCAGCTTGTCCGTGCGGTCCAGGAAGGCGACCAGCGGCGCCGTGGAGGAACGGAACAACGCCTGGTCGCTGCCCACCTGAAGCCGGATCAGAACGTCGCCCAGCGACTCGGGCTCCACCGGCGAGACCCGCACATCGCCCTCGCCGCACGGCCGCCCGACCCCGTCGATCAGCAGCTCCCGGCCGAAGGCCCAGGTGACCGGGGCATCCCCGGGCAGGTGAAAGGTCAGCCGCACCGCGTAGGGATCGCGCGTCTCGTAGCGCAGCTCCACAGGGATGCGGAAGGAGAGCTCCTCGGAAACGAGAAAGCTCATCATGACCTCTGCCTGTACGGACTCGCGCATCGCCTACCCCGTCACTTGCCGTTCGATTGGCCGGGAATGAACCTGAATACCTGGTGGCATCTTGCTGAAAGTACACACCAGATCACAAGGAGTGAGTTTTCAGATACTGATAGAGAGCGCGAGTGACCCCGCCGACCGGCCCACCTCGCTCCGCAACTGCCGTACGGCGGGCAACAGTCGGTCCGCCTGGTGACTGGGTAGCGAGATCGCCATCGTTCCGGCCGTGTCACCCACGGTGAGGGGAATCGCGGCGCACACCGTGCCCAGCGCGTACTCCTGGCGCTCGGTCACCGGTTCCATCCGGTTCGTACGTTCGAGGCGTTGCAGCAGGGTACGGCTGTCCCGGACGGTGTAGGGGGTGATGGACTGCACGGGATAGCGATCGAGGTGGTCCCGGCGGATGCTCTCGTCGAGCTGGGACAGCAGGCACTGTCCGATCGCGTGCGCGTGGCCGGTCTCGCGGAAGTCGGCCCACTCCTCCACCGCCGGATTGCCGGGAGTGTCGGAGACGCACATGACCTCGATCTCACCCTCGCGGTAGACCGCGTAGTAGACGGGCACACCGAGGGAGTCCCGCCAGCGCGCCAGGGCGTCGATGACCGTGCTGCGACGTTTCTGCTCCGCCCCGCTGCCACTCAGCCGTTCCGCCGCCTCACCGAGGAAGAACAGCCCCTTCTCCCGGCGCAGATAGTCCTCATGCACCAGGGTGCGCAGCAGGTGGTACGTCGTGGGCAGCGCCAGGCCGGTCTCGCGGGCCAGCTGCTTGGCGGGGGCGCCGTATGTGTGCGCGGCGACGGCCTCCAGCAGGCGGATGGCGCGCTGCACGGAGCCGATGAGGGTGGTGGGGTGAGCGGGTGTGGGGGGTGCGTAGGAATCTGCGGGTGCGGTGTCTGCCGTGGCCAAGGGTCACTCCCGAAGCGCGAGGGGGGCAGCCCGTGCAGGGGTAACACGGGAGGGGGTGTACGGATGCGTACGCCGTGCGCGGGGCGCTTCCCGCGTCGAGTTCCGGACTCTATTGGCCTGCCACCGCTCACAGACCGTCCGCCCGGGAAACTTCCCTCCCCCGAGGGAACCGACGACACCTGGCGCCGGTTCCCGTCACCCTCTCCTCTTACCAGTCGCCACGCGACGAGGAGTTCGTCGTGAACTTACGCACGACGTAGATGAGTCCGCCGACCAGGGCGACGAAGACCAGCACCTTGAACAGCAGCCCGATCACGAATCCCACGACGCTGGCTATCACGCCGCCGAACACGACCAGGGCGATGACCGGCACCGCGATCCACTTCACCCACCACGGCAGACCCGCGAAGATCTCTCCCATCGCCCTTGTCCTTCTCTCCGCCCACCGGCCGCACGGCTCCCGTTGAGCCCTCCGGTCCCGCCAGGTCCTTTGATGTCCTGCCTCGATGCTAGGGCCGGCAGGGCGCCTCCCGGGGGCCCGGCAGCCCTTGTCCTCCCCTGACCGATCCCCTAGGGAATCCGGGGGAGGCGCAACCGAAAACCCCGAGCCCGCCGGTCAGTTCCCGGGCGGCGAGAACACCACGAGCACCCGCAGGTCCTCGCTGATGTGGTGGAACTTGTGGGCCACACCGGCCGGGACGTACACCACGCTGCCCCGAGCCACCTCGGTCGTCTCCATGCCGACGGTGATCGCGGCCCGGCCGCTGACGACGAAGTACACCTCGTCCTGGTTGTGCGGTTTCTGCGGATCATGCTCGCCCGCGTCCAGTGCGTAGAGACCGACCGACATGTTCCGCTCCCGCAGAAACTGCAGGTAGGCGCCGTCGTTGGCGGCGCGCTCCGCCTCCAGTTCGTCCAGCCGGAATGCCTTCATCGCTTCGTCGCCTCACGCCCGTACTCGTAACCGATCTCGTCTGCCACGATCAGACACATGATGAATTTCCTAGTCAAGACGCTCGCCAATGCCGGTGCCCTGGCAGTCGCCGTGTGGCTGCTCGACAAGATCACCCTTACCGGGGACAGCACCGCCAAGAAGGTCGGGACGCTGCTCGTGGTCGCGCTGATCTTCGGTCTGGTGAACGTTCTGGTCAAGCCACTCGTTCGGCTTCTGAGCCTGCCGCTGCTCATTCTCACGCTGGGTCTGTTCACCCTGATCGTCAACGCGCTGATGCTGTTGCTGACCTCGTGGCTGGCCGACAAGCTCGACCTGAGCTTCCATGTCGAGGGCTTCTGGACGGCCGTCCTGGGCGCCCTGATCATCTCGATCGTCTCCTGGGCCCTCAACGTCATCCTTCCCGACCGGGACTGAGCACCATGACCTACCGCATCTGTTTCGTCTGCACCGGCAACATCTGCCGCTCCCCGATGGCCGAGTCCGTCTTCCGGGCACGCGTCGTGGAGGCCGGTCTGGAAGGGCTCGTCGAGGTCGACAGCGCCGGCACGGGCGGCTGGCACGAGGGCGAGCCGGCCGACCCGCGCACCGTGGCCGTGCTCCGGGCACACGACTACGACGGTGCGCACGTCGCCCGGCAGTTCGAGCAGTCGTGGTTCTCCCGGCTCGATCTGGTCGTCGCACTCGACGCCGGCCATCTGACGGCGCTGCGCCGCCTCGCGCCCACCGAACAGGAGGCGGCGAAGGTGCGCCTGCTGCGTTCCTACGACCCCGACGCGGGCGACGACCTCGACGTCCCGGATCCGTACTACGGGGGCGCGGACGGCTTCGACGAGGTCCTTGAGATGGTGGAGGCGGCGAGCACGGGACTGCTCGCCGCGGTACGCGAGCACGTGGAAGGACGGGCGGCATGACTGATGCGGCAGGCGGTACGGGCACGGAGCGGGGCCTCGGTGAGGGCACGCGCGCGGTGCGGGCGGGGCTGCCCGAGCCGGTGAAGCATGAGCCGACCCTGCCGGGTCCGGTGTTCGCCGCCCACTTTCACCTGCCCGGCGACCCGACGGGAGGGTACGCCTACGGCCGCGACGAGAATCCGACGTGGACGCATCTGGAGCGGGCGATCGGCGAGCTGGAGGCGCCCGGGCAGGGGGACGCCGAGACCCTCGTGTTCGCCTCCGGGATGGCCGCGATCTCGTCGGTGCTCTTCTCGCAGCTGCGCGCGGGTGACGCGGTCGTCCTGCCCAGCGACGGCTACCAGGTCCTGCCGCTGGTGCGGCAGCAGCTGGAGGCGTTCGGCATCGAGGTGCGCACCGCGCCGACCGGCGGCGACGCCCAGCTCGACGTCCTGGACGGCGCGAAGCTGCTGTGGATCGAGACCCCGTCGAACCCCGGTCTCGACGTGTGCGACGTGCGCCGCCTCGCCGACGTGGCACACGCGCGCGGCGCCCTGGTCGCCGTCGACAACACGCTCGCCACGCCGCTCGGGCAGCGCCCTTTGGAGCTGGGCGCCGACTTCTCCGTCGCCAGCGGCACCAAGCAGCTCACCGGGCACGGCGACGTCCTCGTGGGCTACGTCGCCGGCCGCGACGCCGAGGCCATGGCCGCCGTACGCCGGTGGCGCAAGATCGTCGGGGCGATCCCTGGGCCGATGGAGGCCTGGCTCGCCCATCGGTCGATCGCCACGCTCCAGATGCGCGTCGACCGCCAGAGCGCCGGCGCCCTGGCGGTGGCCGAGGCGCTGCGCGACTGGCACGAGGACCTCGGGGTGCGCTACCCGGGGCTGAAGAGCGATCCGTCCCACAAGATCGCCTCCGAGCAGATGCACCGCTACGGCTGCGTGGTGTCGTTCACGCTGCCCAGCCGCGCGCGTGCGGACCGCTTCCTGGACCTCTTGCGGCTCGTGGACGACGCGACGAGCTTCGGCGGGGTGCGCTCCACCGCCGAGCGGCGGGGGCGCTGGGGAGGCGACGCCGTACCGGAGGGCTTCATCCGGCTGTCGGTCGGAGCCGAGGACCCCGCGGATCTGGTCGCGGACGTGCTGCGGGCCCTGGACGAGTCGGCGCGGTGACCGCCCGCCGGACGCCCGGTGAGGGATCCGGCTACGCCGATCGGACGGTCCGAGCCTCCCCCCTCGTGGCTCGGACCGTCCGCGGTTCTCAGCGCTAAGAACCGCGCGAACAAGGCTAGTTGACTCTCTGTCAGTGTCCAATCACAGTAGCGACAGAGACCTATCGACTTATTTATAGTTGGGCCCTGCCTCAGGGGTGGGAGCAGCGCACGGGAAGGGGTGGGCGCATCATGGATCTGGCCCTGCTGCGCACATTCGTGACCGTGCACCGGGCCGGCTCCTTCACCCGTGCCGCGGCGCTGCTGGGCCTGTCCCAGCCGGCCGTGACCTCCCAGATACGCACGCTCGAACGACAGCTGGGCCGCCCCCTCTTCCTGCGCCAGGCGCGTGGCGTGACGCCGACGACCACGGGCGACGAGCTCGCGCACAAGGCCGCCCCGCATCTGGACGCGCTGGTGGAGATCGCCGAGAGCGGACTGGACGACGAGTCCTCGCTCCGTACGCTGCACCTGGCCGGCCCGCCGGAGTTCACCGCCGAACGAGCACTGCCCGCGCTCGTGGAACTGGCCGGGGACGACGGCCAGGGGTTCGCCCTACGTGCCTCGTTCGGCAACGCCGAGGAGGCCCTGGAGGGGCTGGCCGCCGGACATCATGATCTGGCCATCAGCACCGCCCGCCCACGCGGCGCTCTGCTCAGCGCGACTGCACTCTGCGACGAGGAGCACGTCCTGGTCGCCGCGCCGCGCTGGGCCGAGGAGATCGACGCCGGGACCTTGCGCGACAAGGGCGCACCCGCCCTGGAGAACCTCCCCGTGGTGGAGGTGCACGAGTCCCTCCCGTTCGTGGCCCGCTACTGGGCCTCCGTCTTCGACTCCCGCCCGGCCGCCTCCGGCACCGTGATCGTTCCCGACCTGCGTGCCGTCCTCGCGTGCGCCGCCGCCGGTGCCGGGCTCGCGGTGCTGCCCCGCTATCTGTGCGGACCTGCCCTGGAGCACGGCGAGGTGGTCGCGCTGCATGAGCCGGCGGTACCGCCGCTGCGCACGTACTTCCTGGTCGTACGCACCGGAACGCTGGCGATGCCGCATGTCGCGAGGGCGCACGAGTGGCTCCAGCGGGCGGCCGCCGACTGGTGCTGAACGGGGCAACCGGGGGCTTCACTCACCGATACCCGGGAGTGACGATCCGCGATGTTTCACGTGGAACATCGCGGGCCACATTTCTCCCATGACCGTCCGACCCGTGGTCAAGCGCACCGCCCGCGCCGTTCTCCTGGACGGCGACGACCTCATTCTGATCAAGCGCACCAAGCCCGGCGTCGATCCCTACTGGGTCACCCCCGGTGGCGGGGTCGAGCCCGGTGACCCCACCGTCGTCCACGCCCTGCACCGCGAGGTGTACGAGGAACTCGGCGCCAAGGTCACCGATGTCGTGCCGTGCTTCGTCGACACCGTGGAGCACATCGGCGAGGACAGCGCCTCGACCGGGGTGAAGGTGCAGCACTTCTTCGTCTGCCGGCTGGAATCCATGGACCCGTCCCTGCGGCACGGCCCCGAGGTCGAGGAGCCCATGGGCGAGTACGAGATCGTGAGAGTGCCGTTCACCCGGGTCGGGATCGCCTCCGTACACCTCGTACCGCTGTCGCTGCGGCACTACCTCGACGGGAACATCGAGGGCGTACGGGCCATGCACGCGCCCGACCTCGGCTGAACCGACCACCGGGCCGGAGTCCGGCGCGTCCTGCATAGCCCCCTCGTCGCGGGGTCCCGCCGCACCTGTCAGCTGCCGGTGGCGACGAGTTCCTCCACCGAGTCGTGCCGTATGCGCGTGGACGGGACGCCGATGTCCCGGAGCGCGTGCACGCCGCTGCGGATCATGCCGGGAGGGCCGGAAAGGTAGGCGTCGTACTCGGTCCAGGGACCGTACTCCCTTATCGCGTCGGGGAGCTGGAGGTGCGACTGCTGGTCGATGATCGCGCGGACGGAGAGCCAGGGGTGGGCCTGCTGAAGCCGGAGCATCGTGTCGATGTCGTACAGGTCGTGGTCGGTACGGGCGCCGTAGAAGACCTCGACCGGCCGCCGCTCGCCGTGCTCGGCGACGTCCTCGACCAGGGCCTTGATCGGCGCGATACCGGTACCGCCGCCCAGGCACAGCAGCCCGCTGTCCGTGGTGTGGTCCACGGTCATCGACCCGGCCGGCGGGCCGAGGCGGATGACGTCGCCGGGCCGGGCACGGTGGACCAGGGCGTTGGAGACCCAGCCCGCCGGGACCGCCTTCACATGGAAGCTGAGCAGGCCGTCGGAACGCGGCGCCGACGAGAAGGAGTAGTGCCGCCAGACGCGCGGCCACCACGATGTCTCCAGGCTCGTGTACTGCCCGGCGAGGAAGGGGTAGGGCTGGTCGGGGCGGACGGTGACGACCGCGACGTCAGGGGTCCTGAGGTCGTGCGAGACGACCTCCGCGTACCACCACGCCGGGGAGCGGAGCTCGTCGGCGGCCGAAGCGTCGATCATGACCTGGGAGATCGTCGTGTACGCCCGGACCCAGGCCGCCTCCGTCTCGTCGTTCCAGACGGACTCGGCGTACCGGCTCAGCGCGCCGATCAGGCACTCGCCCACGGCCGGATAGTGGTCGGGCTGCGTGCCGTACTTACGGTGGCCACGGCCCAGGTTCTGCAGGTAGGGAACGAGCACGTCACTGTTGTCGATGTGCTCGGCGGCCGTGAGCAACGCCTTGAGCAGGCGGTCCCGCTGTGCGTCCATCGCGGCGGGGAAGAGGGGGCGCAGGTCGGGGTGGCGTACGAAGAGCAGGGCGTAGAAGTACGAGGTGACCTTGTCCGCGACGGGGGCGACAGTGGCCATGGTGCGCCGGATGAGGACCGCGTCCGGGGAGGCGTCCCGAGGGGAACCGGAGACGGACGGCTCTGCGCGCGGGGCCGGGTCGGCGGGCGCGGCTTGCGGGGCGGGGGCGGCCTGAGGGGGCGCGGCCGGGGCGGAGGGGTGTGATGCCGGGGTCGGTGCGGGTGAGGCCGTAACAGGCGCGTGAGGGGCCGCGGCGGGGGCGTGAGGGGCCGCGGCCGACTCGGCGTGCGGAGCCGGTGTCGTGTGCGGAGCCGGTGCGGCGGAAGGGCTGCCGCCTGCTGTGAAGAGCGACGGCTCGGTGTGGTCTGCCGGGGCCGGACGCTGTGAGGGCACGCGACGCGGGGCGGGTGGGGCCTCGGTGGCGGTGGTGGCGCGCTGGTCGTACGGCCGGGCTTCGGTGCGGGTCGGGGGCGGCGCGGGCGTCGACACGGCCGCCCGGCTTATTCGTTCATGGTCCGCCGCGACCTCGGCGGCGCCCTGCGCGGTCGACGTGCCCATGGCACCCGACGGGACTGCGTGCGAGGGCTCTGTCTCCGTCTCCCGCGCCCACGGGGCGGGCGCCTGGGGCCTGGAGAGGGCCTCGGTGACGTACGGCCGGGCGAGCGGCTCTTCGGCTTCGGGATGCCCTTGCGGCTCGGGCCGGCGCGAGGCGGGGTGCGGTTCGGCCTGATCCGCCGGGCCGCCCGTTTCGGTGCCGGGCGCAGCCCTGCCCACCGTGCGCATGCCGGCCAGGCGGCTGCCCTCCGGGGCTTCCCGATCGGTTCCCTGCACCGGCGCCGGCTGTTTGCGCGGCGTGAACCAGCCGCCTCCACCGTCCGAAGTGCCGTTGTCGGCCGACTTGGTGGTCGGAGCGTCCATGGTGTGCCTCGCCTCGAACATCTTTCGGTCGGTCTGCGCACTTCCTCAGTCGGAAGATGCCTGCTTCCTCCGCAGCCGGTTGCTTTCCCCGTTCGGCGTCGCGGCCCGTGCAGCCATAGTCAACTCTTGTTCCCGATGCGTACGGACAAGTAGAGGGAGAGTGTGACATTGGCCGCAGTGTTCTCGCCACAGCGTCCCACTTCCCGTGGACGCCCGGCCGCTTGACCGAGAATGCGGGTCTTCGATCTCTCCGTCCCGTTAGGCTGCATTGCCCTGCTCTCGGTTCCGACGGGAAGAGTGCTCCGTCTTCCACACGGGAACCGGAGTCGACCCTACCGGCCCCCGGCCCGCACACAAGTCCCCCCTTGCACGCCCACGAATTTGACTATGGGGAGATCCAGCGATTCCCCCAATTACTGGGCGTGCCGCACCAATTCATAGGCATCCCACAGATCCCTCCCCGCATACGAGTGCGTCGCCAGACCGGCCAGTTGCCGATCCGCATTGACGGCGACGGATACCGGGACGACCCCGAACAGTTCCTTGTCCGAGGACGAGTCCCCGTAAGCGACACAGTTCGCCCGTGTCACCCCGAACGCCCGGCACAGGCGGTCGGCGATGAGCACCTTGGCCGCGGCATTGAGCACCCCGGCGGGGTCCAGCGGTTGGGTGAAGGGCACGGCAGGGAAGAGCGAGCCGTGCGCGGCATGAGCGCCCCAGGTGGTGAGCCGTTCGACGAAGAACGAGGGGGACAACGACACCACCGCGCAGTAGTCGCCCCGGCGCCGGATCTCCGCCCAGACGTCTCGGATTCGATTCAGCCAAGGCGCTCCGTCGAAAGCGGCCAGCACATGCGCTTCCGTGAGTCCGGCCCACATCGCGTGCACGCGATGCGCATACTCCGGCGGGCCGATCAGTCCCGCCGCGATCTCCCGTTCGAGCGCCACCGTCTCGGCTTCCAGTCCGAGTTGTCGCGAGATCTCCAGGGGCGCGGTGCTGCCGTGGAGCAATGTCCCGTCGAGATCGAAGAGATGAAGTCTCGCCATGACACCGGAGGCTAGTGGGCCGAATCGCCGCCTTTTCGAGACACGTCCGAACGGACCGTCCGATACCCGATCGCGGGACTGATGGACGCTCGCCGTTCGCCGATGTTTCACGTGAAACACCACGCGCTCGTCCATGTGTCCGGCCGCATCACACGAGTTGGCCAAAAGGGCGTACGTCTCTGCCGAAACAGGTGGACGTCAAGGGCACCGGTCAGACAGCCTGACCTGCGTGCCTACTCCTTCCCTCGCTGCACTGCCGATCCGCCGCCTGACCCGTCGCGACCTCGACGTCTGCGCCGACTTGTCCGAGGACCGGGGGTGGCCGCGCGAGGAACACAAGTGGGGCTTCCTCCTCACCGCCGGGAAGGGATACGGCATCGACGACCCTCAGGGAGGGCTCGTGGCCGCCTGCGCGGTCACCGAGTACGGGCCACAGGAACGCCCCGAACTGGGAGCCGTGGGAATGGTCCTGGTCGCCGAGCGACACGCACGCCAGGGCATCGGGCGCCGGTTGATGCGGCATGTGGTGTCACTGATGGGCACCACGCCACTGACACTGCACGCGACCCCGAACGGACAACCGCTCTACGAAGAACTCGGCTTCAAGACAACCGGCCGCGCGGAGATGCTGCGCGGCTTTTTCATGCCCGGTGGACCTGAGCCCAGGGTGGCTACCCGTCCGGCGACCGGCGAGGACCTGCCCAAGATCCTCCGGATCGACGCCGAGGTGTTCGGTGCCGACCGCACACACATCGTCACGCGCCTGCCCGCCTTCGCCGATCAGGTCCGGGTCGCCGAGGAGGACGGCCGGATCATCGGCTACGCGGCCGTCTGGCCCAACATGGAGACACATGTCGTGGGCCCGCTCATCGCCCGCGACACGGAGACCGCGAAGGCCCTGATCGCCTCGCTCGCCGCTCATACCGATCGCCCGCTGCGCACGGACATCGACGTACGGCACGAGGAGCTGCTGGCCTGGGCGAAGCAGCGCGGGCTGGAATCGGTGGCCTTCAACTCGGTGATGACGTACGGGGTGCCGGAACTCCCGGGTGACTGGCGACGGCGCTTCGCCCCGCTGACGGTCGCGGCCGGCTGACTTGCGCACGGCACGGCAAGGACGCCGGTCCGCGAGGGGACCGGCGTCCTGACCCGACGCGCTCAGGCGCTGTCAGACGAGCGCTGTCAGACAAGCGTCTCCACGGCGGCCGTGGCGAAGCCGTGGTCCTGCTCCGGCGCGCCGCCGCCCACTCCGATCGCCCCGATCAGCCGACCGTCACGGTGGACCGGCAGGCCGCCCGCGATGAAGAGCAGCGGCCGGTCGAGCGCGGTCTGCAGGGAGTGGAACGGCCCGTCGGGCTTGACCACGTCGACGAGGTCGGCGGTCGGCGCGTTCAGCTGCAGGGCGGTGTACGCCTTGCGGGTGCTGGTCTCGCCGGAGATCAGCACGGCCTGGTCGTCGCGTCGGAAGGCGAGCAGATGCCCGCCGGCGTCCAGAACGGTCACACTGACGGTCGCTCCGGCGGCCTCGGCGGCCCGGCGGGCGGCGCTGACGAGTACCTCGGCGTCCTGGGTAGTCAGGGGTGCGACGGCGGTGGTGGTGCTCATTTCGTGTCTCTCCTTGCGTGTGTTGCCGGTGAGGGGGTAGGCCGGGCGGCGCGGGGACGGCCCTGGCCCCGCGAGGACCCGGCAGGTCAGTGACGGACGGCCGGTCGTTCCTCGACGGGGGCACCGGCCGCGACGAGGGCGCTGGCGGTGCCGCCGCGACGCTCCAGGGTGGCCGAGAGGACGGCGAGGACCAGCGCGGCCGCTGCCAGGACGGCGCCGACCCAGTTCGGAGCCGTGTAGCCGAGCCCGGCCGCGATGACGAGGCCGCCGAGCCAGGCCGAGAGGGCGTTGCCCAGGTTGAAGGCGCCGATGTTCACGGCGGACGCCAGCGTCGGGGCGCCGTGTGCCTGGTCGAGGACGCGCTTCTGCAGCGGCGGGACGGTCGCGAAGCCCAGGGCGCCGATCAGCGCGATGCTGACGGCCGAGAGGATCTTGTCGTGCGCCGTGAGCGTGAAGAGCGCGAGGACGACCGCGAGCGCGCCCAGGGAGACGTACAGCATCGGCATCAGGGCCCGGTCGGCCAACTTTCCGCCGACGAGGTTGCCGGCCACCATGCCGAGGCCGAAGAGCACCAGCAGCCAGGTGACGGAGCCGTCGGCGAAACCGGCGACGTGGGTCATCATCGGCGCGATGTAGGTGATGGCCGCGAAGACACCGCCGAAGCCGAGGACGGTCATCGCCATGGCGAGCAGGACCTGGACGTTCTTGAACGCGGCCAGTTCGTGCCGCAGGTGCACGCCTTCCGGCTTGGGCGTCTCCGGGACGAGCTTGGCGATCCCGGCCAGGCCGACGACACCGAGCGCGGCGACGACGGTGAAGGTGACGCGCCACCCCAGGGACTGCCCTACGAGCGTGCCCAGCGGGACGCCGACGACGTTGGCGACGGTCAGGCCGGTGAACATCATCGCGATGGCTCCGGCCTTCTTGTCCGGGGCGACCAGCTCGGCCGCCACCACCGAGCCGATGCCGAAGAAGGCACCGTGGGCGAGCGAGGCGACCACCCGGCCGATGAGCATCACCGAGAAAGCGGGCGCGAAGGCCGAGAGCAGGTTGCCGACGATGAACAGTCCCATCAGCACCATCAGCATGCGCTTGCGGGAGATCTTGGTACCCAGCACGGTCATCAGCGGGGCACCGAACATCACACCGAGCGCGTAGCCGGTCACCAGGAAGCCGGCGGTCGGGATGGAGACCCCGAAGTCGGCCGCGACCTCGGGCAGCAAGCCCATGATCACGAATTCGGTGGTGCCGATTCCGAAGGCCCCGATCGCGAGGGCCAGAAGCGCGAGAGGCATGTGGGGATACACCTTCCCGGAAGATTGCAGGAGCGCTTTGCGTGCGTCCACAATAGTTGCACACGCGGGATATCTGCAACCGCCGACTATTGCGAGGCTGCTCTATCCTGGACGTAGCAGCTCCGGGACGGAGGAACCCATGACAGCGACGGACCCCGCACTCACCGCCCTCGCACAGGGCTGGTGCGCCCTCTCCCTGCTGCACGGGAGGATCGAGGCGCACATCGAGCGCGCCCTGCAGGCCCGACACGGCTTGAGCGTGCGCGAGTACTCCCTGCTCGACGTGCTCAGCCGACAGCACGACGGCGATGGCGGGCATCTGCAGATGAAGCAGGTCGCCGACGCGGTCGTCCTCAGCCAGAGCGCCACCACCCGGCTGGTGACCCGTCTCGAGGACCGTGGCCTGCTGGAGCGGTATCTGTGCCCCACCGACCGCCGCGGCATCTACACGAACGTGACCGAGGCGGGGCTGCAGCTGCTGGAGGAGGCGCGGCCGACCAATGACGCCGCCCTGCGCGAGGCGCTCGACGAGGCGGCGAAGGTTCCTGAGCTGGCTCCGCTGGTCCGGGTCGTGGAGTCGGTGAACGTGCCCGCATAGGGTGCGAGCATGGGAGATCTTGAAATACGAGCGGCGGTCACGGAGGACCTTCCCGTGATCGTCGGCATGCTCGCCGACGACCCGCTGGGCGCTCAGCGCGAATCACCGGACGACCTTGCTCCGTACCGGGTGGCACTGGAGCGCCTCGACGCCGACCCGAACCAGCATCTGGTCGTCGCCGTTCGACAGGACCGTGTCGTCGGCACCCTGCAGCTCACGATCATTCCCGGGCTGTCCCGGCGCGGAGCCACCCGGTCGATCATCGAGGGCGTCCGCATCCACAGCGACGAGCGGGGCAGCGGTCTCGGAACCCAGCTGATCGAGTGGGCCGTCGAGGAATCCCGCCGCCTGGGCTGCCAGTTGGTGCAGCTGACGTCCGACACCTCCCGTGTGGACGCACACCGCTTCTACGAACGGCTCGGCTTTACGGCGTCCCACGTCGGTTTCAAGCTCCAGTTCTGACGAAGGGCCATGTTTCACGTGAAACATGGCCCTCGTCGGCCGCCTGGGCTCCGACGCCTAGCCGATCCCCCGCCACCCCTCCGGGTCCACTCCACCCGGCACGTCCGCCTCCTCCTCGTAGGGCTGACGCGTGAAGACGAACGACCCGAGGTCCAGGTGGCTCAGGGAGCCGTCCGGCCGCCGTACCGGCTTCAGCAGCTCTCCGGCGTAATAGCCCTCCAGGCCCGTCCAGGTGCCGTCGCCGTTGGCCCGGAAGCGGGCGCCACGCCCCTTCCCTGACAGCGGCTCCAGCGACACCCCACCCCCGCTGGTGAGGCGCAGCCCGAAGGCGTACGTCCCCCAGTACCACTGGCCCGCCAACTCCAGGACGGTCGGATCGGCTTCGGGCAGCGGTCGCCACGGCTCAGGAATGCGCGGCTCGGCCTCGGCGACGATGCGCACGAGGTCGGCCCCCACCATCGACAGGAACGGACCGGAGGTGCAGTTGGCGAGCACCACCGCCGATACGTCGTCCGCCACGCCGAGGGTGAGATTCGCGAGGAAGCCGGGCAGCGATCCGGAGTGGCCCACGAGCAGCCGGCCGTCCCGTTGCTGGACCTGCAACCCGAGCCCGTACGACGCCCCGTCGGCGAGATCCGCGGCCTCGGCCGGAGCGGCGGGCGCCCGCATCTCGCGCACGGTCTCCGCGCTCAGCACCCGCTCGTCGCCCCTCGCGAGGAACACGGCGAACCGCGCCAAGTCCCCGGTCGTCGACCAGAGCTGCCCGGCGGGAGCCATGCGTCCGAGGTCCTCGGCGGGCTCCGGAAGCAGCACATCGGCCCAGGGATGCACCGCCCAGCCCCCCGCGTGCGGCGCGGACGGCTGCCCGCTGGTCCGGTTCAGGCCCAGAGGCTCGAGCACCTCGCGTCGCAGCACGTCTTCCCAGGGGGCCCCGCGCAACCTCTCCACGAGCGCCCCCAGCAGCGTGTAACCGGGGTTCGAGTAGTGGAAGCGCCGACCGGACGGATGCAGGAAGGGATGGTCACCGAGCACATCGGAAAGCTCCGGTCGCAGCGACCCCGGGCTGCGTTCCCACCAGGGTGCCGGGGACTCCGCGGCCAGTCCGCTGGTGTGCGCCAGCAGTTCGGCGACGGTGGCCTCGCCGGCGCTCGTGCCCGGCAGATGCTTCTCCAGCCGGGCACCGAGGTCGAGCAGCCCTTCGTCGCGCAGCCGCAGCACAAGAACCGCGGTGAAGGTCTTGGTGATCGAACCGATCCGGTACTGGACGTTCTCGTCCGGCACCTCACCCTCCACCGACGAACGCGCCCCGTGCCACACGACGCGTCCGTCCCGCACCACCGCCGCGACCATCGACGGGGCACGCCCCTCGGACTGCGCCACGGCGAGCCGGTGAAGCAGAGCCCGACGCGTACCGGGAAGCAACTCTTCCTGAGATGAAGTCATGCCCCCAGTCCATCCGCCCGGACGACGAACGTCGAGCACATTTCTCAGCGAACGGCAGCCGAGAGACAGCGACCCACCGGAGTCAGGCCTTCTCCGCGTCCGCGATCCTGTCCAGTTCACGCATGGCTTCGGCATGGGCACTCATCCGGCGGCTCAGACTGCCGGTGGTGAACAGGGCCACGCCGACAGCGGACACCGGCACGGACAGCGGGCCGCGTCGGTCTGTACCCGGAAACCGACGCGCGGAGACGCTGTACGGGCGCCAGCTGTGGCAGACGACGAGTCGTACGTCGAACAGCTCGGTCAGGTCTGGGCCATGTCCACGAAGCGTGAGTAGTGGCCCTGGAAGGCCACCGTGATGGTGGCGGTCGGGCCGTTTCGGTGCTTGGCGACGATCAGGTCCGCCTCGCCCGCGCGGGGCGACTCCTTCTCGTAGGCGTCCTCGCGGTGCAACAGGATCACCATGTCGGCGTCCTGCTCGATGGAGCCGGATTCACGCAGGTCGGAGACCATCGGCTTCTTGTCGGTGCGCTGCTCGGGACCACGGTTCAGCTGGGAGAGCGCGATGACCGGGAGTTCCAGCTCCTTGGCCAGGAGCTTGAGGTTACGGGACATGTCCGAGACCTCCTGCTGACGGCTCTCGGCGCGCTTGGAGCCGCCGGACTGCATCAGCTGGAGGTAGTCGATGACGACCAGGCGGAGGTCGTTGCGCTGCTTGAGGCGGCGGCACTTGGCACGGATCTCCATCATCGACAGGTTCGGGGAGTCGTCGATGTAGAGGGGAGCGGCGGAGACGTCGGGCATCCGGCGCGCCAGCCGCGTCCAGTCCTCGTCGGTCATCGTGCCGGAGCGCATGTGGTGCAGTGCGACACGGGCCTCGGCGGACAGCAGACGCATCGCGATCTCGTTGCGCCCCATCTCCAGCGAGAAGATGACGCTCGGCAGGTTGTTCTTGATCGACGCGGCACGGGCGAAGTCCAGCGCCAACGTCGACTTACCCATCGCGGGACGCGCGGCGATGACGATCATCTGGCCCGGATGCAGACCGTTGGTGAGCGAGTCGAAGTCGGTGAAGCCCGTGGGCACCCCGGTCATCTCGCCGGTGCGCGAGCCGATGGCCTCGATCTCGTCGAGCGCGCCCTCCATGATGTCGCCCAGCGGCAGGTAGTCCTCGCTGGTGCGCTGCTCGGTGACGGCGTAGATCTCGGCCTGGGCCCGGTTGACGATCTCGTCGACGTCGTCGTCGGCCGCGTATCCCATCTGCGTGATTCGGGTGCCGGCCTCCACCAGCCGACGCAGTACGGCCCGTTCGTGAACGATCTCCGCGTAGTACTCGGCGTTCGCCGCCGTCGGCACCGTCTGGACGAGCGTGTGCAGATACGACGCCCCGCCGACCTTGTTGATCTCACCGCGCTTGGTGAGCTCGGCGGCGATGGTGATGGGGTCGGCAGGCTCGCCCTTGGCGTAGATGTCGAGGATCGCCTGGTAGATCGTCTCGTGCGCGGGCTTGTAGAAGTCGTGTCCCTTGAGGATCTCCACGACGTCGGCGATGGCGTCCTTGGACAGCAGCATGCCGCCCAGCACGGACTGTTCGGCGTTGAGGTCCTGTGGCGGCACCCGCTCGAAGGACGAACCTCCCCCGCCCTCCCAGGAGTCGCTCTCCCGGCCCCGCTCGTGTTGTTCCTCTCTGCCTCGGCCGCCCTCCGGACGGCGGCGGGAGGGCAGACGATCGCTGGGACCGCTGTCGGCCCACGGGTCGTCCAAGGGCTCGGAAATGCTCACCGAGCCACCTCCTCCCGTCCGCCGAGCGGACCTCGCCGTGCCCCTCTTTTCTACGGCACGGCACTGACAACTAAGAGGCCCGGCTCCGGTTCTGACGCGTCGGTTTTGTGACGGTTCCACGAGCCGGCGGAGGGAGCGGGCGCCGGACCACGTTAGGCCCCCAAGCACCGTCAGCCAATCTGGTTATCCACAGGCCATGTGGACGACGGCCCCGATGCTGTGGAGAACTCCGCGAAACCTGTGCACGACACGGTGGACAGGCCTGTGAACAAGCCCGCACCACCTTCTGGTTAATGCCTCTGACCTGCATCTTTCCCGTCCACCGGCTGTGCAGAAGAAAAACTTCCCCAGTCGGCCCAAGATCGCTTCGAACAGCGCGCGACACTACGCTGAGCGACGAACTGAGTAAGGGTCACCCCGGCATTGCATCTCTTACCTGTGGAAGATTAGATTGGTGCTCATGACACAGGCTCCCGCGACCTCCCGGGCCGGCCGGCGACACCACGATCGAGAGATCGTCTCGCTGGCCGTTCCGGCTTTCGGCGCCCTGGTCGCCGAGCCCCTTTTCGTCCTCGCCGACAGCGCGATCGTCGGCCATCTCGGCACCGCTCAGCTCGCCGGACTCGGCATCGCGTCCGCGCTCCTCACAACCGCCGTCAGCATTTTCGTCTTCCTCGCCTACGCCACCACGGCGGCCGTGGCCCGTCGGGTCGGCGCCGGTGATCTGCCGGCAGCCATCCGCCAAGGCATGGACGGCATCTGGCTGGCCCTGCTGCTCGGGGCCGGTGTCATCGCCGTCGTCCTGCCCACGGCACCGTTCCTCGTGGAACTCTTCGGCGCTTCGGAGACCGCGGCCCCTTACGCGATCACCTACCTGCGGATCTCATCCCTCGGCATCCCCGCCATGCTCGTCGTCCTCGCCGCGACCGGAGTACTGCGTGGCCTGCAGGACACCAGGACTCCGCTCTACGTCGCCGTCGGAGGCTTCGTCGCCAACGGCGTCCTCAACGTACTGCTCGTCTACGGCGCCGGCTTCGGCATCGCCGGCTCCGCCTGGGGCACCGTGATCGCCCAATGCGCGATGGCCGCGGTCTACCTCGTGGTCGTCGTCCGCGGCGCCCGCAGACACGGCGCCTCGCTACGACCGGACGCCGCCGGCATCAGGGCGTCCGCACAGGCCGGCGTGCCCCTGCTGGTCCGTACGCTCTCCCTCCGGGCGATCCTGATGATCGCGACGGCCATCGCAGCGCGTCTCGGTGACGCAGACATAGCCGCGCACCAGATCATCCTCTCGCTGTGGAGCCTGCTGGCCTTCGCGCTGGACGCCATCGCGATCGCCGGGCAGGCCATCATCGGGCGTTACCTCGGCGCCGACGACCCCCAGGGAGCACGCGACGTCTGCCGCCGCATGGTGCAGTGGGGGATCGCGGTCGGCCTGGTCCTCGGAGTCCTCGTCATCGTGTCCCGCCCGGCCTTTCTGCCGCTGTTCACCAGTGACTCCACCGTGAAGGACGCCGCGTTCCCCGCCCTGTTGGTGGTGGCGCTCTCCCAGCCGATCTGCGGAGTCGTCTTCGTCCTGGACGGCGTACTGATGGGCGCCGGCGACGGCCCCTATCTCGCCTGGGCGATGCTCGTCACCCTGGCGGTCTTCACACCCGTGGCGCTCCTGATACCCACCGTCGGAGGAGGGCTCACCGCACTCTGGGTGGCCATGACGCTGATGATGACGGTCCGTCTGCTCACCCTGTGGCTCCGCACCCGCTCGGGCCGCTGGCTCGTCACCGGAGCGACCCGCTGAGCAAACCGCTGGGGAAGCGGGCGGAGTTGCACTCGCCTCGGTGTTTCACGTGAAACACCGCCGATTGCCGATGTTTACCGCCGATTGCCGATGTTTCACGTGAAACGCCCGACGACACCACGCGAGTGGGGCCGCACCCCGAAGGGTGCGGCCCCACTCACTGCTTCAGCGAGCGCCGCACTCAGGCGGCGACGACCTCGACGTTGACCTTGGCGGCAACCTCGGGGTGCAGACGCACGGACGTCTCGTGGGCGCCCAGCGTCTTGATCGGCGAACCGAGCTCGATGCGGCGCTTGTCGACGTCGGGGCCACCGGCAGCCTTGATCGCCGAGGCGACGTCGGCCGGGGTGACGGAACCGAAGAGACGACCGGCGTCGCCGGAGCGAACGGCCAGACGGACCTTGACGCCCTCGAGCTGGGCCTTCACCTGGTTGGCCTGCTCGATGGTCTGGATCTCGTGGATCTTGCGAGCACGACGGATCTGCTCGACGTCCTTCTCGCCACCCTTGGTCCAACGGATAGCGAACTTCCGCGGGATCAGGTAGTTGCGAGCGTAACCGTCCTTGACGTCGACGACGTCGCCCGCGGCACCGAGGCCGGAGACCTCGTGGGTGAGGATGATCTTCATGAGTCGGTCACCCTTCCCTTATCGCGCGGTGGACGTGTAGGGCAGCAGCGCCATCTCACGGCTGTTCTTCACGGCCGTGGCGACGTCACGCTGGTGCTGCGTGCAGTTGCCGGTCACGCGGCGGGCACGGATCTTGCCGCGGTCGGAAATGAACTTCCGCAGCATGTTCGTGTCCTTGTAGTCCACGTACGTGACCTTGTCCTTGCAGAAAGCGCAGACCTTCTTCTTCGGCTTGCGCACAGGCGGCTTCGCCATGGTGATTCTCCTGTGTGATCAAGAAGTGTGGGTGGGCCCACCTTCGGCCGTGAGGCCTAGAAGGGGGGCTCGTCCGAGTAGCCGCCACCGCTGCCGCCGGAGCCACCGCCCCAGCCGCCGCCACCGCCGCCGCCCTGGTTGCCACCGGCGGGAGCGCCGGTCGCCCAGGGGTCGTCGGCAGGAGCGCCGCCGGCCTGCTGGCCGCCACCGGGGCCACCGCCCCAGCCGCCGCCACCCTGCTGGCCGCCACCGCCACCGCCGCCGTAACCGCCCTGGCCACCTCGGCCGGCGGTCTTGGTGACCTTGGCCGTGGCGTTGCGCAGGCTGGGGCCGACTTCCTCGACGTCCAGCTCGAAGACCGTGCGCTTGACTCCCTCACGGTCCTCGTAGGACCGCTGCTTCAGCCGGCCCTGCACGACGACGCGCATGCCTCGCTGGAGCGACTCGGCGACGTTCTCCGCCGCCTGGCGCCAGACCGAGCAGGTCAGGAACAGGCTCTCGCCGTCCTTCCACTCGTTGGTCTGACGGTCGAAGGTCCGGGGCGTGGACGCGACGCGGAACTTCGCGACCGCCGCACCGGAGGGGGTGAAGCGCAGCTCGGGGTCGTCGACAAGATTGCCGATGACCGTGATGACGGTCTCGCCTGCCATGGGGGAACCTCTCGGCGGGTTTGCTGCTGGCTGCTGGTGGTGCTACTCGAATCCCGGGATCAGCTGAGCGAGAGCTCAGTGGGTCTCGGGACGGAGGACCTTGGTCCGGAGGACCGACTCGTTCAGGTTCATCTGGCGGTCGAGCTCCTTGACGACCGCAGGCTCGGCCTGCAGGTCGATGACCGAGTAGATGCCCTCAGGCTTCTTCTTGATCTCGTACGAGAGACGACGACGGCCCCAGGTGTCGACCTTCTCGACCTTTCCGCCGCCGTCACGGACGACAGAAAGGAAGTTCTCGATCAGCGGGGAGACAGAGCGCTCCTCGAGATCGGGGTCGAGGATGACCATCACCTCGTAGTGACGCATGTGGAACCCACCTCCTTTGGACTCAGCGGCCACGGTCGTTCCGTGGCAGGAGGGTCGTGATGCGTAGCAACGGTATCGGCCACCACTGACAGTCGGAGGCCCTTGTCGGGGCTTCCTGCCAGGGCCTGGGCAGACACCGGTGCGGACGGTACAGAGTACCCGCACAGCGGCTTCCGGTTGAAATCCGGCCGTGGTGCCCGTCAATCTGTACACGTCGGGTGTGTATGGCGCTACGATGCGCCGTTTTCCGCAGGAGGTGCCCCATGGCACAGGCTTTGCGACCCAACACCGCCGGATCCCTGCTCGCCACGGACGGAAAGCGGCGTCCCCTCCAGGACACGCTGCTCTGGGTGACCGCGGTCCTCGGGGTAGCCGCGTTCGTGACGGCGATGTTCGACAACCTTCATCTGATCAGCTCCTGGGCCGGTCTGGTGGGCATCCTCACCGGTGCCTACGGCCAGTGGATCTCGGAGACGACGCGCGCACGTTTCGCACTGGTGATGGGCCTCGGCGCCTCGGCCATCGGCTTCTTCCTGGGCATGGCCCACGGAGGACTCTTCGGCGGTCTCTGACCCGTCCGGCCCCCTGCCCTCCGACCGGACGCCGAGCCCCCCAGGGCCCGGAGCGCACCGCCGCGGCCACGCCCGCCGCGGCGAAGGTGACGCACGCCCAGTGAGGGCGCTCGTGGGGCGCAGTAGGCTTCGGCGCGAGAGCCGGAGCCCCTGAACCCATGGGGACACACCAGCCCGAGGAGCGCCCCGAATGAGCCTGACCCTGAGGACCATCAGTCGAGAGCAGCATCTGGCTTATATCCAGAGCCTGCCGTCGGCTAGCCACATGCAGGTCCCGGCCTGGGCTGACGTCAAGGCGGAGTGGCGTTCCGAGAACCTCGGCTGGTTCGACGAGCGGACGGGCGAGCTCGTCGGCGCGGGGCTGGTCCTCTACCGCCAGCTGCCCAAGATCAAGCGCTACCTCGCCTACCTTCCCGAGGGCCCGGTCATCAACTGGTTCGCGCCGAATCTGGACGACTGGATCCAGCCGATGCTGGCCCACCTCAAGCAGCAGGGTGCCTTCTCCGTGAAGATGGGCCCGCCGGTGATCATCCGGCGCTGGGAGGCCACGTCCATCAAGAGGGGCATCCAGGACCCGGACGTCAAGCGCCTGCGCGACATCGAGGCCGACTTCATCGAGCCGCGCGCCTTCGAGGTCGCCGACAAGCTCCGTCGGATGGGCTGGCAGCAGGGCGAGGACGGGGGCGCCGGCTTCGGTGACGTGCAGCCCCGCTACGTCTTCCAGGTGCCGCTGGCGAACCGCTCCCTGGAAGAGGTCCACAAGGACTTCAACCAGCTGTGGCGCCGCAACATCAAGAAGGCCGAGAAGGCCGGCGTCGAGGTCGTCCAGGGCGGCTACCAGGACCTGGAGGAGTGGCAGCGGCTGTACGAGATCACGGCGGTGCGCGACCACTTCCGGCCCCGCCCGCTGTCGTACTTCCAGCGCATGTGGACGGCCCTCAACAGCGAGGACCCGAACCGCATGCGGCTGTACTTCGCCCGCCACAACGGCGTGAACCTGTCGGCGGCGACGATGCTGATCGTCGGTGGGCACGTCTGGTACTCCTACGGCGCCTCGGACAACATTGGCCGTGAGGTCCGGCCCTCGAACGCGATGCAGTGGCGGATGCTGCGCGACGCCTACGCGCTCGGCGCCACCGTCTACGACCTGCGCGGCATCTCCGACTCGCTGGACGAGTCCGACCACCTCTTCGGGCTGATCCAGTTCAAGGTCGGCACCGGCGGGCAGGCGGCCGAGTACCTCGGCGAGTGGGACTTCCCGCTGAACAAGTTGCTCCACAAGGCGCTCGACATCTACATGTCGCGTCGCTGAGCGGCGCCGGCGGAACCCACCGCCGGCCTGGGCAGCTCAGCTCGCTGCCCCACCCCCGACCACCGCAGCTGACTCACCGCAGCCACCAGAAAGGTTCCAGGTCCGGCCATGGCGCTCACGCTCTACGTCGACACCGCGCGCTGGCGGGCGCACCACAAGCACGTGCAGGAGCAGTTCCCGGGTCTCGTCCCGGTCTGCAAGGGCAACGGCTACGGCTTCGGACACGAACGCCTGGCGGAGGAGGCCACGCGTCTGGGCTCGGACGTCCTCGCCGTCGGCACGACGTACGAAGCCGCGCGCATCAAGGACTGGTTCGGCGGCGACCTGCTGGTGCTGACGCCGTACCGCCGGGGCGAGGAGCCCGTGCCGCTGCCGGACCGGGTCATCCGCTCGGTCTCGTCGATCGACGGCGTGTACGGCCTCGTGGGTGCCCGCGTCGTCATCGAGGTGATGTCCTCGATGAAGCGGCACGGCATCAGCGAGCAGGACCTCGCGCAGCTGCACTCCGCAATCGAGAACGTCCGGCTGGAGGGCTTCGCCATCCACCTGCCGCTGGACCGCACCGACGGCTCCGACGCCGTCGAGGAGGTCATCGGCTGGATGGACCGGCTGCGCGCCGCCCGGCTCCCGCTGCACACGATGTTCGTCAGCCACCTCAAGGCCGAGGAACTGGCCCGGCTGCGGCAGCAGTTCCCGCAGACCCGTTTCCGTGCCCGTATCGGCACCCGGCTGTGGCTCGGGGACCACGACGCCACGGAGTACCGCGGCGCCGTGCTGGACGTCACCCGCGTCGCCAAGGGCGACCGTTTCGGCTACCGGCAGCAGAGGGTGGCCTCGGACGGCTTCCTGGTGGTCGTGGCGGGCGGAACGTCGCACGGGGTGGGCCTGGAGGCCCCCAAGGCGCTGCACGGCGTCATGCCGCGCGCCAAGGGCGTCGCCCGCGCCGGCCTCGCCACGGTGAACCGGAACCTCTCGCCGTTCGTCTGGGGCGGCAAGCAGCGCTGGTTCGCCGAACCCCCGCACATGCAGGTGTCCATCCTGTTCGTGCCGTCGGACGCCCCGGAGCCGAAGGTCGGTGACGAGCTGGTGGCCCATCTGCGGCACACCACCACGCAGTTCGACCGCATCGTCGACCGCTGACGGCGGCCACCCGCCCCGACAGACCGAAAGGCCGTACACGCCGTCCGCGGGTACGGCCTTTCCCGTGGGTGCGCCCCGAAGGTCTGTTCGCTCAGAGCGAACCGTCCGTCGCCTTGCCGTTGCCCCACTCCACGTGGGGTCCTTCGAACGGGGCCGCGTGCCGCGCGGGATGAGCCGCGGCACCGAGGACGAACACGTCCTCCGCGCGGTCGAGCACACCCCCGGAGGGGTCGTCCTCACCGTCGCGGCGCACCACGTCCCGGTCCGGCATGAGGATGTCGCGCACGACGAGGACGCACAGGTACAGGGTCCCCAGCAGGTGTACGGCGATCGCCCAGTGATAGCCGTCGGTCGGCAGTCCCTTGTGGGCGTCCCCGCTGGTCGTGTACGCGAGGTACATCCAGATCCCCAGGAAGTACGCCACTTCGCACGCCTGCCAGATCAGGAAGTCCCGCCACTTCGGCCGGGCCAGCGCGGCCAGCGGGACCAGCCACAGGACGTACTGCGGTGAGTAGACCTTGTTGGTGAGGATGAACGCCGCGACGATCAGGAAGGCCAGCTGGGCGAAGCGCGGACGGCGCGGCGCGGTGAGGGTGAGTGCCGCGACGCCGACGCAGCACAGCAGCATCAGAAGCGTGGCGAGGGTGTTGACCGTCTCGGTGCTGAGCGGGTCGCTGGAGTTCTGCACCAGGATCAGCCAGAAGGATCCGAAGTCGACACCCCGCTCCTGGCTGAACGTGTAGAACTTCGACCAGCCCTCGAAGGCGAAGAGCATCACCGGCAGGTTCACGACCAGCCAGGCGACGCCCGCACCCGCCAGTGCCTTGCCGAAGTCCCGCCACTTGCCGGCACGCCAGCACAGCACGAACAGCGGCCCCAGCAGGAAGAGCGGATAGAGCTTGGCAGCCGTGGCGAGGCCCAGGAGCACGCCGAAGGCGACGGAACGGCCCCGGGCCCACATCAGCATCGCCGCGGCCGTCAGAGCGACCGCCAGCAGATCCCAGTTGATGGTGGCGGTCAGTGCGAAGGCGGGTGCCAGGGCGACCAGCAGACCGTCCCAGGGCCGGCGCGCGTGCGTCCGGGTCACACAGACGGCGATGACGGCCACGCAGACCATCAGCATCCCGGTGTTGACCATCCAGTACCACTGCTGCTGGTCCTGGATGCTGCCGCTGCCGGGCGTGATCCAGGCCGCGACCTCCATGAACACACCGGTCAGCACCGGGTACTCGAGGTACTCCATGTCGCCGGGGAGCCGGTCGAAGTACGGCACCAGCCCCTCGGAGAAGCCGCGCCCGCTGTACAGGTGCGGAATGTCCGAGTAGCAGGCGTGCGTGTACTGCGAACTGGCTCCGTAGAACCAGGCACCGTCGTAGCAGGGTGCCTTCTGGACCAGCCCGAGGACGAAGACACCGATCGCCACGAGCACGATCACCCGCACCGGGGTCCACCAGGACGTCCCGAGCAGGGCGCGCCGCCCGAGGGGACCGCCGATCAGCTCACTGCCACGCGCGGCGACCTCGTCGACCCTGGTGGGCCGCACCGGGTCGGGCTCGCGCTCGCTCGCTTGCGTCGTCTGTGCACTGGGCATGGGGCACATCCTGCCGTACGTGTCCGGGAATACGACGAGGGCCGCCGCACCTGTCAGGTGCGGCGGCCCTCGTTTCACGTGAAACAACGATCCGGTTTCACGTGAAACACCCACGATGGGCGATACGTCGGCTACTCGTCCGGGCCTCCGAAGAGCCCGCCCTGGCCGCCGCCGTTGTTGTTACCGCCGCCGTTGTTGTTGCCGCCGTCCTCGTCCGTCTCACTGGGTGAGGGCGACGTCGTCACTCCGCCGTCGGTTCCACCCGCGTCCGTCCCTCCGGGCCCGGTGCCACCGGTCTCCTCACAGTCCCAGTCGAAGGGACGGCAGGTCTCGGTCACCGAGGGCGAGGGAAGGACCTCGGACTCCGTGGGCGTCGGGGTGGGCGACGGGCTCTCCTCCTCGGTCTCGGTGACCGAGGGAGTCGGCGTCGGGATCGGGTCCTCGTTGAGCACCTCACCGATGGGCTCGGGAACGGGGAACTTCACGACCGGCTTGCCCTTGAGCGCCAGCTCCATGTAGTCGTGCCAGATCTCGGACGGGAACGAGGCACCGTGAATCGACTCCTGACCACCGGTGCCGTACATCTCCAGGAACGTACGGTTCTTGATGTTCTCGTCGTCGGGGTAGCGGAACATGCTGATCGCGGTGGACAGCTGCGGGGTGTAGCCGACGAACCAGGCCGACTTGTTGCCGTCGGTCGTACCGGTCTTGCCGGCCACCTCCCGGCCCGTGAGCTGGGCGTTGGTGCCCGTTCCGTCCTCGACCACGGTCTTCAGCACGTCGGTGACGTTGTCGGCGACCTTGGAGCTGAAGGCCTGCTTGGCCGACGTCTCGTGCTCGAAGAGCGTGCCGTCCTTGTCGGTGACCTTCTGGACGGAGTACGGGTCGCGCTGCTTGCCGCTGGCGGCGAAGGTGGCGTACGAGCCCGCCATGCGGATCGCGCTGGGGTCGGAGATGCCCAGGGAGAACGACGGGTAGTCGATGCCCGCCAGGCTGCTCTCCAGGACGCCCGAGTCGGTGGCGGCCTCCTTGACCTTGTCCAGGCCGACGTCCATGCCGAGCTGCACATAGGCCGAGTTCACCGAGAACTGCATCGCCTCCCGGAGGTCGATCTTGTGGTTCGGTGCGTCGCCGTAGGTCTCGTCACCGTCGTTGACCTGCAGCCACTCCTTGCCCTTGTCGTCGTGCCAGACGGACTTGTCGTAGTTCTTGATCTTGAGCTTGTTCTTGCCGCTGTACAGGCTCTTGGGGGAGACGACGGTCCGCTCGTCCTGGGCCTGGGTCGGCCCGAGGTCGGGATCGCGGACGCCCCACTTCATGGCCGCCGCGAGCACGAACGGCTTGAACGTCGATCCGACCTGGGCGCCGGTCTCGTTGGCGTTGTTGGTGAAGTGCTTGGTCGCGTCCTCACCGCCGTAGATCGCCACGATGGCGCCGGTGGCCGGATCCACGGAAGCGCCGCCGAACTGGACGTGTGTGTCCTTCTCGGGCCGCTTCTTGGGATCGATGTTGGCCTTCTGGACCTTCTTGACCGACTTCTCGAGCGCGTCGATCTTCTTCTTGTCGAAGGTCGTCTTGATCGTGAGACCGCCCTCCCGGAGCTTGCGCTCGGTGACGCCGGTCTTCTCGCTGTTGTTGACCAGGTAGCCGTTCGCGAGGTCGACCAGGTAACCGATCTGCCCGCTCAGGGCCCGGTTGGCCCGGGGGTTCTCGACCTTGGGGAGCTTGGTGTGCTTGGCCCGCTCCGCGGCGTCCAGATGGCCGTACTCGACCATCTTGTCCAGCGTGTCCTGCTGCTGCCGCAGAGCCCGCCGCTTGTTGGCTTCCTCGGTGGCGGCGGGGTCGATGGACGTCGCGCCGGCCGGGTCGTAGTAGGTGGCGCCCTTGAGCATGGCCGCCAGGAAGGCGCACTCGCCCGCGTCCAGGTCGATGGCGTCCTTGTTGAAGTACGCCCGGGCCGCGGCCTGGATACCGAAGGCGCTGCGCCCGTAGTACGCGGTGTTGAGGTAGCCCTCCATGATCTGGTCCTTGGGGACGGAGGCGCCCACCTTGATGGAGACGAAGAGCTCCTTGAACTTACGCGTGGCCGTCTGGGACTGGTCGTCCAGCATGGCGTTCTTGACGTACTGCTGGGTGATGGTCGAACCACCCTGCGTCTCGCCGCCCCGAGCCATGTTGAACACCGCGCGGCCGATGCCCTTGGGGTCGATGCCGCTGTCCGTCTCGAAGGTCTTGTTCTCCTGCGAGATGACCGCGTTCCGCATGTCCTTGGGGATCTGCGACAGATTGATGATCTGCCGGTTCGTCTCCCCGCCCGTGGACACCATCTCGGAGCCGTCGGCCCAGTAGTAGACGTTGTTCTGCGCCCTGGCCGTCTCGGCGACGTTGGGCACACCCACCATGGCGTACCCGATGCCCGCGACGGCGATCATGCTGCCGAAGAAGCCCAGGCACAGGCCGGAGAAGAGTTTCCAGGAGGGGGTCCAGCGGCGCCAGCCGTCGCGGCCGGCGCGCGGATAGTCGATGATCCGCTTCTTGTCGGAGGCGGCACGCCCACGACCCGGTCCGGTCGCGGCGGCGCGTCGGCCGCCGCCCCGTCCGGGCTCTGCTGCTCTGCGGCGACTGCCACCACTCCTCTGTGCCGCGCGCCGGGCCTCGGCGCGACCGCTGTACGGCCGCTCCTCGCCTCCCGGCCCAGAGGATTCCGACGCGTACGCGTCGGAAGGAGACCCGGTGGCGCCTCGCGGTGCCGCACGGCGGCCGGAGGACGAACCGGACTGGCCGCGTCGGGCCGCGGCACGTCCGCCTCCCTGCGGCTGCTGCGGTTTGCGACGGTGCTCGCTCATCGAACGACTACTCCTAGGGCAGGCGCACCCTGGCGCGCCTGGAAACGGCGGCTGGTTTCCGGTCCCCCCGAAGTACGGATGTGGTCGGTTCCTCATTCACCCGTACTGCACCGGGGACAAGGACGCCCCCGGAGGCAACTTGGTTCCCGGTGGTGTGCATGCCGCACAGACTACGCAGCTCCAAAACGCGCCTAGTCCTGAAGTTCACCCCAAAACAGGCAACTTGCTTCCTACGAATCAGTGATGTGACGCCGTTCACGATTCCCCCTCTTGTCGCATTCAAGGAGGCGTTCTATCGTGCTGATGTATCGAGTCGATACATCAGCTCGGCATAGAGACCGTGACGGCACGACCGCTGCAGAGAGGGGGCGACCATGAGCCGACGTTCCGGGATCCTTGAGTTCGCCGTACTCGGCCTGCTCCGCGAATCCCCGATGCACGGCTACGAGCTGCGCAAACGGCTCAATACGTCACTGGGTGTGTTCCGGGCGTTCAGCTACGGGACGCTTTACCCCTGCCTCAAGACGCTGGTCGCCAACGGCTGGTTGATCGAGGAGCCGGGAAACACCACCGAGGACGCCCTCGCCGCTCCCCTGGCCGGACGTCGCGCCAAGATCGTCTACAGGTTGACGGCGGACGGTAAGGAGCACTTCGAGGAGCTGCTCGCCCAGACGGGCCCGGACGCGTACGAGGACGAGACCTTCGCCGCCCGGTTCGCCTTCTTCGGCCAGACCTCTCGTGACGTACGCATGCGCGTGCTGGAGGGCCGCCGCAGCCGGCTGGAGGAGCGCCTGGAGAAGATGCGCGCCTCCCTCGCCCGCACCCGGGAGCGACTCGACGACTACACGCTTGAGCTCCAGCGCCATGGGATGGAGTCCGTGGAGCGCGAGGTGCGCTGGCTGAACGAGCTCATCGAGAGCGAGCGGGCCGGGCGGGACCTTCACGGTTCCGCCACCGGGGGGTCCGCTCAGCAGGACACCACATCTGGAGCGTCGGGCGACCTGCCCCGGCCCGGGGACACCACCCGGCCGGATTCGCCCGACGACACCGCCACGTGAGGCCCCCGTCAGGGCCTCACCGAATACACACAGGGAGCAACCGGAATGGGTTCGGTTCGCGTAGCCGTCGTCGGCGTGGGCAACTGCGCCGCGTCGCTGGTGCAGGGAGTCGAGTACTACAAGGACGCCGACCCGGCGTCCAAGGTCCCCGGCCTGATGCACGTCCAGTTCGGCGACTACCACGTCCGTGACGTGGAGTTCGTCGCCGCGTTCGATGTCGACGCGAAGAAGGTCGGTCTCGACCTCGCGGACGCCATCGGCGCCTCGGAGAACAACACCATCAAGATCTGCGACGTTCCGAGCACGGGCGTGACCGTCCAGCGCGGCCACACCCTGGACGGTCTCGGCAAGTACTACCGCCTGACCATCGAGGAGTCCGCCGAGGAGCCGGTCGACGTCGTCCAGATCCTCAAGGACAAGCAGGTCGACGTACTCGTCTGCTACCTGCCCGTCGGCTCCGAGGACGCGGCGAAGTTCTACGCCCAGTGCGCCATCGACGCCAAGGTCGCCTTCGTCAACGCCCTCCCGGTCTTCATCGCCGGCACCAAGGAGTGGGCGGACAAGTTCACCGAGGCCGGTGTCCCGATCGTCGGCGACGACATCAAGTCCCAGGTCGGCGCCACCATCACGCACCGCGTGATGGCGAAGCTGTTCGAGGACCGGGGCGTCATCCTGGACCGCACGATGCAGCTGAACGTCGGCGGCAACATGGACTTCAAGAACATGCTCGAGCGTGAGCGCCTGGAGTCCAAGAAGATCTCCAAGACGCAGGCCGTCACCTCGCAGATCCCCGACCGGGACCTCGGCGAGAAGAACGTCCACATCGGCCCGTCCGACTACGTCGCCTGGCTCGACGACCGCAAGTGGGCCTACGTCCGCCTGGAGGGCCGTGCCTTCGGTGACGTCCCGCTGAACCTGGAGTACAAGCTCGAGGTCTGGGACTCCCCGAACTCGGCCGGTGTCATCATCGACGCCCTGCGCGCCGCGAAGATCGCCAAGGACCGCGGCATCGGTGGCCCGATCCTCTCCGCGTCGAGCTACTTCATGAAGTCCCCGCCGGTGCAGTACTTCGACGACGTGGCCCGCGAGAACGTCGAGAAGTTCATCAAGGGCGAGGTCGAGCGCTAAGGCTCTCCCTTCACGGGCAGAGGGTCCCCGAGGCAGTGTGCCCGGGGGCCCTCCCCGTATGTGAGGCTGTGCCCATGGCCGTCGTACGCGATCTACGCGTCCTGCTCCGCTTCCGGAACTTCCGGCGCCTGCTCGCCGTGCGACTGCTGTCCCAGGGCGCCGACGGCGTGTACCAGGTCGGCCTCGCCACCTACGTCGTCTTCTCCCCGGAGCGGCAGACCTCGCCCGTGGAGATCGCCTCGGCCATGGCGGTACTGCTCCTTCCCTACTCCCTGGTGGGCCCCTTCGCCGGTGTCCTGCTGGACCGCTGGCGCCGCCGCCAGGTCTTTCTGTACGGCAACCTGCTGCGCGCCCTGCTGGCGTCGGCGACGGCGCTCCTGATGGTCAGCCAGGTCCCGGACTGGCTCTTCTACGTCTCCGCCCTGTGCGTCACTGCCGTCAACCGGTTCGTCCTCGCGGGCCTGTCCGCGGCGCTGCCCCGCGTCGTCGACGAGGACCGCCTGGTGATGGCCAATTCCCTCTCCCCGACGGCCGGGACGCTCGCCGCGACCGCCGGCGGCGGCCTCGCCTTCCTCGTACGGCTGGTGTTCGCGGACTCGGACGCCGCCGTGGTGCTGGTCGGCGCCGGGCTGTACCTCTGCTCGGCGCTGGCGTCCCTGCGGATCGGGCGCGAACTGCTGGGCCCCGACCACACCCTGGTGCCCCGTCGCCTGGGGGCTGCGCTCAGCGGCACCGCCCGCGATCTCGTGGCGGGCCTGCGTCATCTCGCCGCTCCCGCACGGCGGGAGGCCGCCTGGGCACTGGTGTCGATGACGCTGATGCGGTTCTGCTACGGCGCCCTGACAGTCATGCTGCTGATGCTCTGCCGATACGCCTTCAGCGCGAACACGGACGACGGACTCGCCCTGCTGGGGCTGGTCGTGGGTGTTTCGGGCGCCGGCTTCTTCGTGGCGGCGGTGCTGACGCCGTGGGCGGCCGGCCGGTTCGGTCCCGGGCGCTGGATCGTGCTCTGCGCGGCCTTCGCCGCCGTCCTGGAGCCCGCGCTCGGCCTGCCCTTCGCCATCGGGCCGACGCTCGTCGCCGCCTTCGTCCTGGGCCTCACCACCCAGGGCGCGAAGATCTCCACGGACACGCTGGTGCAGTCGGCGGTCGACGACGGCTTCCGCGGCCGGGTCTTCTCGCTCTACGACGTCCTGTTCAACGTCGCCTTCGTCGCCGCCGCCGGCGTGGCCGCCCTGATGCTGCCGCCGGACGGACGCTCGGTGCCCCTCGTTCTGACGGTGGCGGTGATCTACGGGTTGATTGCGGCGACTATGGCCCGCTTTGCGCGCCAGTAAGTGTCACATCAAAGACACAGAGTCACTCCTGGCCGCCGAGTTGTCAGTGCGGCGCTGTAACTTACGTGCGTCTTATGCGCGGGGGGCTGCTCCCACGCTTCTCACGTCTACGTTTCCAGGGGGACCCCCAAGTGACCACTCCGCCGCCTCAGGGCAATCCGTACGCGCAGGGCCAGCAGCCCCAGGGCCAGAATCCCTTCGCCCAGGGCCAGAACCCCTACGCGCAGGGCCAGCCCCCGCAGCCCGGATTCCCGCAGCAGGGCGGCCCGTACGCGCCGGTCCCGCCGGAGCAGCCGCGCCGCAAGCTGGGCTTCAAGCAGATCAAGAACATCGTGGTGGGTGTCGTGGTCGCCGGTGTCGTGATCGGCGGCTTCATAGCCAGCCGCGACGACGCCAACACCGCGTCGGTCGGCGACTGCATGAGCATCTCCAACCCGGACAGCATCACCGACCCGGACCTGGAGGTCGTGGACTGCGGCGACGCCAAGGCGGCGTTCAAGGTCGCCGACAAGAAGGACGGCACGTCGGAAGGGTGCGACCGCACCAAGTACAGCGAGTACACCGAGACGGGTGGCAGCAGCGACTTCACGCTGTGCCTGGAGGAGCTCTCGGCCCAGTAAGAACCTGGGAACAGACGAAGAGGGGCGATGTTTCACGTGAAACATCGCCCCTCTTCGTTCCTGGAGGCCTCCTGAAGACCCTGTGGCGGGCCTATGTTTCACGTGAAACATAGGCCCGTTTCACGGTCTCAGCTCTGCTCGGCCCACCACTCCTTGAGTGCCGCGACCGCCTCGTCGTGTCCCATCGGGCCGTTTTCCAGACGGAGTTCCAGCATGTGCTTGTAGGCGCGGCCGACCGCTGGGCCCGGCTTGACGTCCAGGATCTCCATGATCTGGTTGCCGTCGAGGTCGGGGCGGATGGCGTCCAGCTCCTCCTTCTCCTGGAGCTCGGAGATGCGCTCCTCCAGGCCGTCGTACGCCCGCGACAGCGCCGCGGCCTTGCGCCTGTTGCGCGTGGTGCAGTCCGAGCGGGTCAGCTTGTGGAGCCGGTCGAGAAGGGGCCCCGCGTCCCGGACGTAGCGACGGACGGCGGAGTCGGTCCACTCGCCGGTGCCGTACCCGTGGAAGCGGAGGTGGAGCTCGACCAGACGCGAGACGTCCCTCACGAGATCGTTCGAGTACTTGAGTGCCGTCATCCGCTTCTTGGTCATCTTCGCGCCGACCACCTCGTGGTGGTGGAACGAGACCCGGCCGTCCTTCTCGAAGCGACGTGTCCTCGGCTTGCCGATGTCGTGGAGCAGAGCGGCCAGCCGAAGGGTCAGGTCCGGGCCCTCCTCCTCCAGCTCCATCGCCTGCTCCAGGACGATCAGCGTGTGGTCGTAGACGTCCTTGTGGCGGTGGTGCTCGTCACTCTCCAGCCGCAGGGCCGGCAGCTCCGGCAGCACATGCTCGGCGAGCCCGGTGTCGACCAGCAGCCTCAGGCCCTTGCGCGGGTGCCGGGAGAGGATCAGCTTGTTCAGCTCCTCCCGGATCCGCTCGGCCGAGACGATCTCCAGACGACCCGCCATCTCCCGCATCGCCGTGACGACCTCGGGCGCGACAGCGAAGTCGAGCTGGGCCGCGAAGCGCGCCGCGCGCATCATCCGCAGCGGGTCGTCCGAGAAGGACTCCTCGGGGGTGCCCGGCGTGCGCAGCACCCGCGCCGCGAGATCGTCGCGACCGCCGTACGGATCGATGAACTCCTTCTCCGGCAGCGCGACGGCCATCGCGTTCACGGTGAAGTCACGCCGGACGAGATCCTCGTCGATGGAGTCGCCGTAGGAGACCTCGGGCTTGCGCGAGGTGCGGTCGTAGGCCTCCGAGCGATAGGTCGTGACCTCGATCTGGAAGCCGTCCTTCTGGGCACCGACCGTGCCGAAGGCGATACCGACGTCCCACACGGAGTCCGCCCACGGCCGGACGATCTTCAGCACGTCCTCGGGGCGGGCGTCGGTGGTGAAGTCGAGATCGTTGCCGAGCCGTCCGAGCAGTGCGTCCCGGACCGATCCGCCGACCAGGGCGAGTGAGAACCCGGCCTCCTGGAAGCGGCGGCCGAGGTCGTCGGCGACAGGCGCGACCCGCAGCGGCTCACTCGTCGCATGGGGCGGCACCTGACTCAGGGCACGGGTGTCTTCGTTGGCGTTCGGCACAACAGAACAGGGTACGTGGCCCGCACCACCGCGAGCGTCTCGATTAAGAGCGTGCGAACACCCGCCCCGATCCGGCACAAGACCAGCCCTCACGACGTTCGGAAGTGTTCCTCTTCATAGGCGCACATAGGGGGACAGCGGACCCGGCTCCCCCGATCTTGTGGACCGGACCGCGGCACTTCCCCTCAGCGGGCATCGTTACCATGCGTGGACGCACATCCGACGACCACTGACGACGACGAGGGACGGGCAAGCGCGTGGCCGAGGCGGCAGACTTCCAGGGGACGAGTCCCTCAGCTGCCCGCCGGTGGCTGAGGCGCACCGGAGCGTTGCTGGCCGGGGCGCCGCTGCTGGCGGGCTTCTTCCAGCTGCCCGCCGCCCCTGCCGCGCACGCCGCCGGCCAGGACTCCGCACAGCAGGTCTCCGGCTCCCGCACCGTGTCCGTCGCCCTCGACTCGCTCAGCCCCAGCGCGCCCACCGGTGGCGACATCCTGACGATCTCCGGCACGGTGACCAACAAGGGCAAGCAGCCGATCACCGACGCCCATGTGGACCTGCGCACCGGACCGGAGATCGACACCCGCTCGTCGATCGACAGCGTCGCCAAGCGCACCGGGCTTTCCCCGGACTCCGACGGCACCCAGATCGACGACACCTACCGTCAGGACTTCGCGAGCCTCACCCCGGGCGTCGCCCAGCGCTTCGACATCGCCGTGCCCGTCGACGAGCTCGACCTCGGCGACGCCGGGGTCTACCAGCTCGGCGTCACCCTCTCGGGAGAGACCGCCGCACAGCCCTGGGACCAGGTGCTGGGCATCCAGCGGACGTTCCTGCCCTGGCAGCCCGAAGAGGCCGACACGAAGACCAGGACGACGTTCCTGTGGCCGCTGATCTCGACGGCCCACATGACGGCGGAGACGGGTTCGAACGAGCAGCAGACGCCGGTCTTCCGCACCGACGAACTGGCCAAGGAGATCTCCCGGGGCGGCCGCCTGGAGCAGCTCGTCTCGCTGGGCAGGAACCTCGACGTCACCTGGGTGATCGACCCTGACCTCCTGGCCTCCGTCGACGCGATGGCGCGCGGCTACCGCGTCCAGAGCGAGGGCGACGCCACCGCTCCGGGCAGGCAGCAGGCGGTCGCCAAGCAGTGGCTGGCCGACCTGCAGAAGGCGGTGGCGGACAAGGAGGTCGTCGCCCTGCCCTACGCCGACCCCGACCTCGCCTCCCTCGCCCACAACGGCACGAACGTCACCGGCTCGCTGAGCCGCCTCAAGGAGGCCACGGACGTCGTCGCCAACACGGTGGAGCCGATCCTCCATGTGAAGCCGAACACGGACTTCGCGTGGCCCGTCGAGGGGGCTGTCGATCCGTCGATCGTGAAGGTCGCCACCTCCGCCGGCGCTGACAAAGTGATCGCCCGAAGCGACAGCCTGGAAGAGACCGGCGCGCTGTCGTACACGCCGTCCGCGGCGCGTCCCATCGGCGGCGGCACCACGGCGGTGGTCGCGGACACGCGGCTCTCCAGGGCCTTCGAGGGCGATCTGACGCGGGCCTCCGCGAAGACGCTGTCCGTGCAGCGCTTCCTCGCCCAGAGCCTCGCTCTGAACCTCCAGACGAACCAGCAGCGCAGCATCGTCGTCGCCCCGCAGCGCATGCCGACCGCGAGCCAGGCCCAGGCCATGGCCGAGGCGATCTCGTCGCTGCAGACCGGCGGCTGGAGCGAGGCGCAGAACCTGAGCGCGGCCGCGAAGGCCAAGCCGGACCCCGCGGCCGCCACGAAGGTGCCGTCGGCCTCCGAGTACCCCTCCGGCCTGCGCAAGCAGGAGCTGCCGCGCTGGGCCTTCGACCAGATCGCGCGGACGCAGGCCAAGCTCGACAGCTTCCGGGTCATCCTCACCGACCAGTCCCGCGTGGTGACCCCCTTCGGCAGGGCCATAAACCGCGAAATGTCGACGTCCTGGCGTGGCCGGGCCACCGAGGCCCAGAACTACCGGGACGGCGTGGAGGACTACCTGGACGGCCTCGCCGCGGGGGTCACGCTGATCGACAAGTCGGAGACCAAGCTTTCCGGCCGCAGCGCCACGATCCCGGTGACCGTCCAGAACAACCTGGTGCAGGACGTGGACCACCTGGTCCTGCGACTCACCTCGACCAGTCCTACCCGGCTCGAGTTCGGCGGGACCGGCTATGCCGAGCAGCCCGTCACCGTCTCGGGCGGACACAGCCAGTCGGTGAAGTTCGGCACATCGGCCAACGCCAACGGCCGGGTGACCGTGAAGGCCCAGCTGTTCACCAAGGACGGCAAGGCCTACGGGCCGCCCAAGTACTTCGACGTGAAGGTCACCGAGATCACCGCGACGGTGATGCTGGTCATCGGCGGCGGCGTCCTGCTCCTTGTCCTCGCCGGATTCCGGATGTACACCCAGCGCAAGCGGGCGGCCTCCCGGGAGGCCGCCGAAGAGGGCGAGGAGAGCACGGACCCGTCCGGCGAGCCAGACGAGGCCCCGCAGAACCCCGAGGACCCCGCGGAGCGTCTCCAGGAGGAGTCCGGCTCCCGGCCGGGGGCAGGCGACCCGGAGCAGCCGAGTGACCCTGGGCCAAACACCCCAGCGGAAAGCGCCGACCCGTCCGGGACGGGTGAGAGAGTGGACCGTTGACATGTCGTGGCCGGTGGGCCCGGGACGATGAGGTGGGGTAACCATGAACGCGCCGTACGACGGTGACCGCGGCCAGGCCGCGGGCAGCTCGGGGCACCCCGAGGGTCCGCCGCCCGAGCGCGGCCAGGTGCCGCCGCAGCACCCCGCGGACATGTACCTCCAGGACGCCTACGAGCAGGACCCCTACCGGTCGCAGGACCTGGCCGCCCAGGACCCGGTCACCGAGGCGCTCTACGACCGCGCCGCACACCCCCCGCCGCCGCCGGGGACGTACCCGCCGCCGCAGCAGCTGTACGCGCAGCCGCCGCAGTCGCCGTACGCCCCCGACCCGCGCGTGTGGGCCCAGACTCCGGCCCCCGAGCCGGCGGGCCCCACGCAACACCTGCCGTACGGCGACGACCCGCGCACGACCCAGTACGTGGGCGTGGACGACCTGGTGACCGAGGCCGGTGACCAGCGTCACGAGCCCGACGCCTTCGCCCACCTGTTCCGGGACCAGCAGCAGACCGGCGCCCGCCCGCCGATGGACTACGCGGGCGTGCCGGGTCCGGCCGCGGCGCCCGGTCAGTACGAGGGGGCGCACGGCCAGGAGGGCCAGTACGGCGGTCCCCAGGCTCCCGCAGGGCAGTACCAGGCGCCCACGCCGCGGCACGCCGCCGAGCCGGCCCCCGCCACCCCTCCGGCCGCTCCCGCCGCTCCGGCCGCTCCGGCGAAGAGCGGACGGGCCGCGGGGCTGCTGAAGTCGAGCGCGGTGATGGCGGCGGGCACGATGGTGTCCCGCCTCACCGGGTTCATCCGGTCGGCGATGATCGTCTCGGCGCTCGGCGTCGGCCTGCTCGGCGACACCTTCCAGGTCGCGTACCAGCTGCCGACCATGATCTACATCCTGACGGTCGGCGGCGGACTCAACTCGGTCTTCGTGCCGCAGCTCGTGCGCGCCATGAAGGAGGACGACGACGGCGGCGAGGCCTACGCGAACAGGCTGCTGACGCTCGTCATGGTGGCGCTCGGCGCGCTCACCGTGCTCTCGTTCCTCGGCGCGCCCCTGCTGATCCGCATGCTGTCCGGCGCGGTGGCCAGCGATCCCGCGGCCAACGAGGTCGGCGTCACCTTCGTGCGCTTCTTCCTGCCCTCGATCTTCTTCATGGGCATCCACGTCGTGATGGGGCAGATCCTGAACGCGCGTGGCCGGTTCGGCGCGATGATGTGGACCCCGGTCCTGAACAACATCGTCATCATCACCACGCTCGGCATGTTCCTCTGGGTCTACGGCACGGCCGAGCGCTCGGGGATGAAGGTCACGAACATCCCGCCGGAGGGCGAGCGGCTCCTCGGTGTCGGTGTGCTGCTCGGTCTGGTCGTCCAGGCTCTCGCGATGATCCCGTACCTGCGCGAGACCGGCTTCCGGATCCGGCTGCGGTTCGACTGGAAGGGCCACGGCCTCGGCAAGGCGGTCACCCTCGCCAAGTGGACCGTCCTGTTCGTCCTCGCGAACCAGGCGGGCGCCATCGTCGTCTCCCAGCTGTCCACGGCGGCCGGCAAGGACTCACCCGTCGACGGCACCGGCTTCGCGGCCTACGCCAACGCCCAGCTGATCTGGGGCCTCCCGCAGGCCATCATCACCGTCTCCCTGATGGCCGCCCTGCTGCCCCGCCTCGCGCGCTCCGCGGCGGAGCAGGACACCGGCGCCGTCCGTGACGACATCTCCCAGGGCCTGCGGACGACGGCGGTGGCGATCGTGCCCATCGCCTTCGGCTTCCTCGCGCTCGGCATCCCGATGTGCACGCTGATGTTCGGCTCCTCGGGCAGCAGCGAGGCCACCAACATGGGCTTCATGCTCATGGCCTTCGGCCTCGGGCTGATCCCCTACTCCGTGCAGTACGTCGTCCTGCGGGCCTTCTACGCCTACGAGGACACCCGCACCCCCTTCTACAACACGGTGATCGTGGCCGCCGTCAACGCCGGTGCGTCCGCCCTCTGTTACTTCGTGCTCCCCTCCCGCTGGGCCGTCGTCGGCATGGCCGCCTCCTACGGCCTCGCCTACGTGATCGGCGTCGGTGTCGCCTGGCACCGGCTGAGCAAGCGGTTGGGCGGCGACCTCGACGGCGCCCGCGTCATGCGGACGTACGCGCGCTTGAGCATCGCCTCGGTACCCGCCGCACTGCTGAGCGGCGCGGCCTGCTACTACATCTCCAAGGCACTCGGACAGGGTGTCGCCGGATCGCTCGCCGCGCTGGTCGCCGGCGGGGCCGTCCTGCTGGGCGTCTTCTACGTCGCCGCCCGGCGGATGCGCATCGAGGAGCTGAACTCGCTCGTCGGTATGGTCCGGGGGCGTCTGGGCCGCTGAATCGGGGGGTACGCGCACAACCATCGTCCGCCATCGCGTGTCGTGCATAGCGGCGGACTGTGGGCACAATTGGTTTCGGCGTCGGACGGCGCGCAACGGAGTTCGCCGGCGCGCTATGAATGGGGAGGCGGGAACGACGGTGGCGGAACGGAGCACGGCTGCCGTCGACGTGGCAGACAACAGCGGCGACGAGCCGCTGACCGCCAAGGCGGACCAGTCCACGGCCGACGGGGTGGCCAAGAACCCGGAGCGGGACACGGAACACAACCAGGCACAGGGGAGTGGGGGGACCGAGAGTCCCGGAGCCAAGGGTGCATCGCCCGAACTGCACAGCGGTCACAAGCTCGCCAGACGCTACCGGCTCGAGGACTGTGTCACCCGTCTGGACGGATTCAGCAGTTGGCGCGCGTTCGACGAGAAGCTGCGCCGCGCCGTCGGCGTGCACGTCCTGCCGGCCGACCACACACGGGCCCGGGCGGTGCTGGCCGCGGCCCGCTCGTCCGCCCTGCTCGGCGACCCGCGCTTCGTCCAGGTGCTGGACGCCGTCGAGGAGAACGACCTCGTCTACGTCGTGCACGAGTGGCTGCCGGACGCCACGGAGCTCACCACGCTCCTGTCCGCCGGCCCGCTGGAGCCGCACGACGCCTACCAGATGGTCAGTCAGGTCTCCGCCGCCATGGCCGCCGCCCACCGCGAGGGCCTCGCCCATCTCCGGCTGAACCCCAACGCCATCCTGCGCACCTCCACCGGACAGTGGCGCATCCGCGGCCTCGCCGTGAACGCCGCGCTGCGTGGCATCAGTTCCGACACCCCGCAGCGCACCGACACCGAGGCGATCGGCGCCCTGCTGTACGCGTCGCTGGTGCAGCGCTGGCCCTACGAGAGCGACGCCTACGGTCTCTCGGGCCTGCCCAAGGACGTCGGCCTCATCCCACCGGACCAGGTGCGCGCCGGCGTCCACCGCGGACTGTCGGAGCTCGCCATGCGCGCGCTCGCCAACGACGGCGCGACCGCCTCGCGGCACGAGTCCCCGTGCACGACGCCGGAGGAGCTGGGCAAGGCGATCGGGGAGATGCCCCGCATCCGGCCGCCGGAGCCCGCGTTCGGCGCGCCGTCGGACTACCAGCGCACCACGTACCAACAGGGCACGTACGGCCGCACCTCCTCGCACCCCGGCGCCACCCAGCCGGTGGCGTCCCCGCCGCCCCCGCTGCAGAGCCGTACTGGCAAGGCCCTGAAGTGGGCCGTCTCCGCGCTCCTCATCGCCGCGCTGGGACTGGGCAGCTGGCAGCTCGCGGACGCGCTGATGGAACGCGGCAACCAGTCGGACGACCCCAACAAGTCGCAGACGACGGACGGGAACGAGAAGGGCTCCACGGAGGACAAGGTCACGGCCAAGCCGCTCACCATAGAGGGGGCCCAGGAGTACGTCGCCAGCGGCGAGGCCCAGGCGGCCGCCGACGTCGGACTCACCTACGACGGCGACAGCTCGACGTACTGGCGTACCAGGCGCTACAACGACGGCCCGGAGCTGGCTCCCTACAAGCCCGGTGTGGGCATCGTCTACGACCTCGGCTCCGCCCAGCAGATCTCGGCCGCGTCGATAGGGCTCCGGTACGCGGGTGACCACACGACGGTCCACCTCTACGCGACCGACTCGCTGACCCCCTCGACCGGGGTCGACGGAATGCAGGAGATCGGAACCGCTACGTCCAGCGGCACCTCTGTGAGCGTGAAGGCGTCGAAGTCGGTGAAGACGCAGTACGTGCTGCTGTGGATCACGGCAGTGCCCAACGCGCCCTCCGACGGTTACAGCGGCAGCGGCTACAAGCAGGCCGTGACCGATGTGAAGTTCACGGGCTGACGTCTCACCGAGGGGAGAGGGGGTCCGATGGCGGAGGGCGCCGGGTACGAGACGGCCAGCGACCAGGATCTGCTCGCCCGCCACGTGGAGGGCGACCCCGATGCCTTCGGTGAGATAGTGCGGCGGCACCGCGACCGTCTCTGGGCAGTCGCGCTGCGCACACTGGGCGACCGCGAGGAAGCCGCTGACGCCGTCCAGGACGCTCTTGTCTCCGCCTATCGGGCCGCCCACACCTTCCGCGGCCAGTCGGCCGTCACCACCTGGCTGCACCGCATCACGGTGAACGCCTGCCTCGACCGGGCCCGCAAGGCGGCGTCACGTAAGACGTCCCCGGTCGACGACACCGAGCGGCTGGAGCAGCTGCTGGAGCCGCACGAGTCGGCGTCCGCGCCCGCCGAGCGCAACGACCTGCACCGCCAGCTCCTCGAAGCGCTCGGCACCCTTCCCCACGACCAGCGGGCGGCCCTCGTCCTGGTCGACATGCAGGGCTACCCCGTCGCCGAGGCCGCCCGCGTCCTGGACGTCCCGACCGGCACGGTGAAGAGCCGTTGTGCCCGCGGCAGAGCCAGACTCCTGCCGCTGCTCACCCATCTGCGACCGGGGAGCACCGGCGAGGGCGAAGAGCCGGCCGCCGGACGGAACCGGGCGGAGGGGACATCCGTCCCACCGGCAGCGGGCCCGCACGACGCGGGTCCAGGCAATGCAGGGCCAGGCGACTCAGCTGCTGTGAAGGGCGGAGGTGGGCGAGCGTGACTTCCACGACGGACACGGCCGGGCACCCGGACGTCTCGGAGATCTCCGACCTCACCGAGGGACTGCTTCCACCCGACCGGACAGCGGATGTACGACGCCACCTGGACGAGTGCGAGCTCTGCGCGGACGTCTTCGCCTCGCTGGAGGAGATCCGCGGCATGCTCGGCACCCTGCCAGGCCCCTCCCGCATGCCCACCGACGTCGCCGAACGGATCGACGCCGCCCTCGCCGCGGAGGCGCTGCTCGACGCCACAGCTCCCGACACCGCAGACACTGCTCCCGATACGGCGAACACCACCGCACCCGTCGCGGCGGCCGCTACGGGCGAGGGCGTGGATGTTTCACGTGAAACGTCGCCTCCCGCCACCCGCCCCTCGGGTCGCGCCCGCACCTCCACCACCGGTCCGGGCCGCAAGGAACGCAAGCCCGGCAGGCGCCGCAAGGTGGCCGTTCTGGGAGCCGTCCTCTCGGTCGGCGCTCTGGGACTGGCGTCCCTCCTCGTGTCCTCGATGGACGGCGACCACGGCACCACCGCCGAGGGGCACCACTCCACGGCTCCAGACACCTTCGCCGCGAGCCGGCTGGAGAAGCAGGTCACGGATCTTCTGGCCACGAACGAATCCGGTGGCACCTCCCGCACGCCCCGCGAGAGGGGTGCGGACCCGAACGTCGTCTCCGAAGGCCCCCGCGTCCTCACCAAGCCCGCGGTCCCCGTCCCTGAGTGCGTGCAGAACGGCATCGGTCGCGACGACGACGCCCTGGCGACCGAGCCCGGCACGTACAAGGGGACGACGGCTCTGCTCGTCGTCATGCCCGACACCGTGAACCCCGCACAGGTGACGGCCTACCTCGTGGATGCCACGTGTGTGGAGCAGTCCCCCAAGGGGTCGGCCGAGGTGTTCCTGAAGCAGTCCTACACGCATCCCTGAGAGAGCCGGCGCTCCTGAGGGCAAGCCGTTCCGAGAAGGCACGCCCACCCCTCGCCTGGCCCGTTCTCCCACGGGGTATCCGCTCCTGTGACGGCACTCCGTGTGCCCGGGCACAGCGGGAATGCGAGCCCCTTAGGATCCGTTGGGTGGGGTGAGAGTCCGCCGAGGTCTCCCACCGGTCGAAGACGCAGTCCAGAGACGAGGAATCAAGCCGTGAGCGACGTCCGTAACGTGATCATCATCGGCTCCGGGCCCGCCGGCTACACGGCGGCGCTCTACACCGCGCGCGCGTCGTTGAAGCCACTGGTGTTCGAGGGAGCCGTCACCGCCGGCGGCGCCCTGATGAACACCACGGAGGTCGAGAACTTCCCCGGCTTCCAGGACGGCATCATGGGCCCCGAGCTCATGGACAACATGCGCGCCCAGGCGGAGCGCTTCGGTGCCGAGCTCGTTCCGGACGACGTCGTCTCCGTCGACCTGACCGGTGAGATCAAGACCGTCACCGACACCGCCGGCACGGTGCACCGTGCGAAGGCCGTGATCGTCAGCACGGGCTCCCAGCACCGCAAGCTGGGCCTGCCGAACGAGGACGCGCTGTCCGGCCGCGGTGTCTCCTGGTGTGCCACATGTGACGGCTTCTTCTTCAAGGATCAGGACATCGCCGTGATCGGCGGCGGTGACACCGCCATGGAGGAGGCCACCTTCCTCTCGCGTTTCGCGAAGTCCGTGACGATCGTCCACCGCCGGGACACCCTGCGCGCCTCCAAGGCGATGCAGGAGCGTGCCTTCGCCGACCCGAAGATCACGTTCGTCTGGGACAGCGAGATCGCGGAGATCCAGGGCGATCCGAAGCTCGCCGGCCTGAAGCTGCGCAACGTCAAGACCGGTGAACTCTCGGACCTGCCGGTGACCGGTCTCTTCATCGCCATCGGCCACGACCCGCGCACCGAGCTCTTCAAGGGCCAGCTGGAGCTGGACGAGGAGGGCTACCTCAAGGTCGAGGCCCCCTCGACGCGGACGAACCTGACCGGTGTCTTCGGAGCCGGAGACGTGGTGGACCACACCTACCGCCAGGCCATCACCGCGGCCGGCACCGGTTGCTCCGCCGCCCTGGACGCCGAGCGCTTCCTCGCCGCCCTCGCGGACGAAGAGAAGGCCGAACCCGAGAAGACCACTGTCTGATCCCCTCCCCACCCCCACGCACCAACCAGTTAAGGAGCCCGCCGTGGCCGGCACCCTGAAGAATGTGACCGACGATTCCTTCGAGCAGGACGTCCTCAAGAGCGACAAGCCCGTCCTGGTGGACTTCTGGGCCGCCTGGTGCGGACCGTGCCGCCAGATCGCGCCGTCCCTGGAGGCGATCGCCGCCGAGTACGGCGAGAAGATCGAGATCGTCAAGCTGAACATCGACGAGAACCCGGGCACGGCGGCCAAGTACGGTGTCATGTCGATCCCGACCCTGAACGTCTACCAGGGCGGCGAGGTCGCCAAGACCATCGTCGGCGCCAAGCCGAAGGCCGCGCTTCTGCGTGACCTTGAGGACTTCATCGCCGAGTAGCGGACTGCGCCGTCGCGTCGGCGGCGTATGTTTCACGTGAAACACGAATGGGCCAACCCCCTCGGGTTGGCCCATTCGTTTGCCGTCGGGCCCGGGGTGAAGCGGGCTACAGCGGTCGCAGCGCCGGCTCCTTCTGGACCGCGCCGAGCAACCGATCCAGTGCCATCTCGACGTCCTCCTTCCAGGAGAGAGTCGTCCGCAGCTCCAGCCGCATACGCGGGTAGGCGGGATGCGGCCGGACCGTCTTGAAGCCCACCGCCAGCAGATGATCTGCGGGAAGCACACAGGCGGGTTCCTTCCAGCGCGCGTCCCCGAACGCCTCGATCGCCTTGAAGCCCCGCCGCAGCAGGTCCTTGGCGACCGTCTGGACCATCACCCGCCCAAGCCCCTGACCCTGATACCCGGGGACGATGAACGCGGTCATCAGCTGCACCGCGTCGGGCGACACAGGGCTGGTGGGGAACGCCGTCGAACGCGGCACATAGGCCGGAGGCGCGTAGAGCACGAAACCTACCGGCACGTCGTCGACGTAGACGACCCGGCCGCAGGAGCCCCACTCCAGCAGGACGGCCGAGATCCAGGCTTCCTTCTCGTCGGCGGCGGTGCCTGCCTTTACCGCGGCCTCGCCGCTGACCGGGTCGAGTTCCCAGAAGACACACGTGCGGCAGCGCCGGGGAAGGTCCGGAAGGTTGTCCAGCGTGAGCGGTACGAGCCGACGCCCCATGAAGGCTGTTCCTCGCTTCCCTCGCTCGCGGCATCACGAGCGGCAGTCAGAGCACTCCGTTCCCTGAGCAGGCTGCCGACGAACCCGCCGACCGCCCCCAGGCCCAGTCCCGCGCTCAGCAGTCCGGCCCGGCTCATCGTTCGCATGGCCCCGCCTCCCCATAGACGTACCGCAGACGTACTGCCAGGTGGATGCGCCATACCCGATCGCATCGTATCCATGAAGCGATTCCATCGATACCGCCAGAAAGCAAAGTGCGGGCCGTGTTCCGGTACACACCGGACACGACCCGCACGAGCGGTCACCGAGCGGGACCATGTCGCCGCCCGGGGCCTCAGTCCTCCGTCTCCTCGGCGTCGCCGCCGTCCAGGAGACTCTTCTGCAGGACGGGGCCCTCACCCGGGGCCAGCGAGCCGAGGATCCGCTCCAGGTCCTCCATGGAGGCGAACTCCACGGTGATCTTGCCCTTCTTCTGACCGAGGTCGACCTTGACCCGTGTCTCGAAGCGGTCCGACAGCCGCGTCGCGAGGTCGGTCAGCGCCGGGGAGACCCGGGCACCGGCCCGCGGCCCCTTGGAGCGCTGGGCCGTCGTCGGCCGCGATCCCATGAGGGTCACGATCTCCTCGACCGCGCGCACCGAGAGACCCTCCGCCACGATCCGGTGGGCCAGCCGGTCCTGCTCCTCCGAGTCCTCCACGGAGAGCAGGGCGCGGGCGTGTCCGGCGGACAGCACGCCTGCCGCCACCCTCCGCTGCACCGCCGGCGAAAGCTTCAGCAGACGCAGGGTGTTGGATACCTGCGGACGGGACCGGCCGATCCGGTCGGCCAGCTGGTCGTGGGTGCAGTTGAAGTCCTTCAGCAGCTGGTCGTAGGCGGCGGCCTCTTCCAGCGGGTTCAGCTGCGCCCGGTGCAGGTTCTCCAGCAGGGCGTCGAGGAGAAGCTTCTCGTCGTCCGTGGCACGGACGATCGCCGGGATGGCTTCCAGGCCCGCCTCACGACAGGCTCGCCAGCGCCGCTCGCCCATGATGAGCTCGTAGCGCGAGGGCCCCAGCTGACGTACTACGACGGGCTGGAGAAGGCCGACCTCCTGGATGGAGGTGACGAGCTCCTGGAGCGCGTCCTCGTCGAAGACCTCACGGGGCTGACGCGGGTTGGGTGTGATGGAGTCGAGCGGCAGCTCGGCGAAGTGGGCGCCCATGGGAGGTGCGGGCATGTCCACCGCGTCGTCCATCGGCGGCTCTTCGGTTTCACGTGAAACAGGCGGCAGTGTGGCCACCTTGGCCGCGGCCACCCCGCGGTCGGACGTCAGCACCGGTACCGCGGCGGGAGACGCGGATGCGGCACCTCCCACAGCCGCCTGGGCCGGCGTCCTCTCGGTCGGGGCCGCAGGGATCAGTGCCCCGAGTCCACGGCCCAGTCCCCTCCGTCGCTCGCTCACTGGATCCCCTCCACCATGCTGTGGTCGCTCTGGGCGCCGATATGGGCGTGCGTCGCGTCATAGCTGACGCCGACACCCCTCAGCGCGATTTCTCGTGCCGCCTCCAGATAGGAGAGGGCACCACTCGAACCTGGATCGTAGGTCAGGACCGTCTGCCCGTAGCTCGGCGCCTCGGAGATACGGACCGAGCGCGGGATGCTCGTCCTCAGCACCTCGTCACCGAAGTGGCTACGCACCTCGTCGGCGACCTGGGACGCGAGGCGCGTCCGGCCGTCGTACATGGTGAGCAGAATCGTCGAGACGTGCAGTGCGGGGTTGAGGTGCCCCCGCACCAGGTCGACGTTACGCAGGAGCTGACCCAGCCCCTCCAGCGCGTAGTACTCGCACTGGATCGGGATGAGGACCTCCTGGCCCGCCACAAGGGCGTTGACCGTCAGCAGGCCCAGCGAGGGCGGGCAGTCGATCAGGATGTAGTCCAGCGGCTGTTCGTATGCCTGAATCGCTCGCTCGAGACGGCTCTCGCGCGCCACCAGGGACACCAGCTCGATCTCCGCACCGGCGAGATCGATCGTGGCGGGGGCGCAGAAGAGACCCTCGACGTCGGGGACCGGCTGGACGACCTCCGAGAGCGGCTTGCTCTCGACCAGCACGTCATAGATCGAGGGAACCTCGGCGTGATGGTCGATCCCCAGAGCGGTGGACGCGTTGCCCTGCGGGTCGAGGTCGATCACCAGGACGCGACCGCCGTGCAGAGCCAGCGAAGCGGCCAGGTTGACGGTCGTCGTCGTCTTGCCCACCCCACCCTTCTGGTTGGCGACCACGATGACACGGGTCTGTTCAGGTCTCGGCAGACCCTCCCCGGCCCGGCCCAGAGCCTCGACCGCCAGTTGGGCAGCACGACCGATGGGAGTGTCGTCCATCGGGGGCGGTGTTTCACGTGAAACATCCTCCCCCGGCGACTCGGTACGGGGACCGGGGACCGGATCGGTCATCGGTCCCGCGATGTTGGCGTCGGACCGCAAGGATTCACTCTCCTCGACTTCAGGCTCGCAATGAACAGAGCCTCCCATGCCTTCGGGGTCGTGAACCAGTGAGGCCTGTTGTTCTGTGGAGAAATCCACCTCTGTGGACAACTCCGGACCCCCTGAGGGGGGCGGAGCGTCATCGGAAACGGCCGGAGCCTCGCCGAGTGAACCGAGGGGCTTGCGGTCTCGGGGTTCGGCCGCGGCCCGGCCGCGGCTGATAATGCCGTGCAGCAGTGAGCGACGTTTCACGTGAAACACGATGCACAGCAGCCGTGACCGGACTGTCGCGACACTCCGGGTCGCATAGGTTTGGCAGCTTGTGTGGAGTACGTCTCGTCCTCAGGACGGATCAGCGGCGCCGGCGTACCCGTCCGGTCCGCGCGGCCTTCGCCCGCTTGGCGGCGAACCGCACACCGCCAGGGCTCTCCCCGACCTCGACCCGTACGACGGTGGACTGGGGATCCACGACACCTTCACCCACATGCAGGATGGAAGTGCCCACCGCCCCGAGCTTGGTCAGCGCGGTACCCGCTGCCTTGAGCTCCTCCTCCGCGGTGTCGCCCTTGAGCGCGAGCATCTCGCCGTAGGGACGCAGCAGCGGAATACCCCAGGTGGCCAGCCGGTCCAGCGGGGCCACCGCCCGTGCCGTCACCACATGCACCGGGGGGAGCGTGCCCATGACCTCCTCGGCGCGACCGCGTACGACGGTGACATGGTCGAGGCCGAGCAGCTCGACGACCTCGGTGAGGAAGTTCGTCCGGCGCAGCAGGGGCTCCAGCAGCGTGATCTTGAGGTCCTCGCGGACCAGGGCCAGCGGGATGCCCGGCAGACCGGCGCCCGAGCCGACATCGCAGACCGTGACGGCCTCGGGGACGACCTCCGAGAGAACCGCACAGTTCAGCAGATGCCGCTCCCACAGGCGGGGCACCTCCCGAGGGCCGATGAGCCCTCGCTGTACGCCTGCCTCGGCCAACAGCTCCGCGTACCGGACCGCGTCCGCGAAGCGATCGCCGAATACCGCACGGGCTTCCTCGGGAGCGGGGGGGAGCTCCGCTGCCTCCGTCACGGGGACCGTCCTTCCGTACCCTCCAGCGCTCGCGCGCTGACTACCAGGCTGACAAAGATCGGCCCCGCCTGCGCAACAGACGGGGCCGGTGAAGCGTGGGACCGCTCAGGCGGGCAGCACGACGACGAAGCGCTGCGGCTCCTCGCCCTCGGACTCGCTGCGCAGCCCCGCGGCCTTGACGGCGTCGTGCACGACCTTGCGCTCGAACGGCGTCATCGGCTTGAGCTTCACGGGCTCGCCGCTGTTCCTGACCTCGGTGGCGGCCTTGGCGCCCAGCTCGGAGAGCTCGGAGCGCTTCTGGGCGCGGTAGCCCGCGATGTCCAGCATCAGCCGGCTGCGGTCACCGGTCTCCCGGTGCACGGCCAGGCGCGTGAGCTCCTGGAGAGCCTCCAGCACCTCACCGTCCCGGCCGACCAGCTTCTGCAGGTCACGGCCACCCGCGTCACTGATGATCGAGACAGCGGCGCGGTCACTCTCGACGTCCATGTCGATGTCGCCGTCGAGATCGGCGATGTCCAGCAGGCCTTCGAGGTAGTCCGCCGCGATCTCGCCCTCCTGCTCCAGGCGGGTCAGGGTGTCTGCACCCTCGGCAGCGGCGGAGGTGGTGCCTTCCGTCACGGGATGGACTCCTTCTTACTTCTTGGAAGAGGACTTGGGTCGCTGCGGGCCCTTGCGCTGGCCGGACTGGGCCCGACTGCGGCCGCCGCCGGACTTGGGGGCCGCCTTGCCGGCCGCGTCCGACGATCCCGCGTCCGCCGGGTCGTCGGACTTGCTGAGCGAGGTCGTCGGCGCGGTGCTCTCGGCGCCGGTCTTCTCGGCACCGCCCGCGGGCTTGGGACCGCCGGCGCCCTGGCGCTTCGCCTTCGGCTGCCGCTTGGGCTGCTGACGCTTCGCGACGCCGGGGGTGGCCGGCGTGCCGTCCTCGGTCACGGTGGCCACGGCGCCCTCGCTCTTCACGACGTTGCCGTCGGGCTGGGCCGCGAGACCCGCCTTGCTGAGGCCGTTGATGAACTTGCGCTCGTAATCGTTGCGATCCCGGCCCTTGGCGACGATGGCCTTGACGATGGCGCGCTGACCACGTCCGCGGGTCTTGCCGTTCTGCGTGACGTGCTTGGTCAACCGCTCCAGGTACGCGGCCTGCGCCTTGGAACCCGGGGTCGGGTTGTTGTGGATGACGTACATCTGCTGGCCCATGGTCCACACGTTGGTGGTCAGCCAGTAGACGAGGACACCGACCGGGAAGTTGATACCGAAGACGGCGAACATGATCGGGAAGATGTACATCAGCATCTTCTGTTGCTGCATGAACGGCGTCTTCACCGAGGTGTCGACGTTCTTCGTCATCAGCTGGCGCTGTGTGTAGAACTGCGACAGCGACATCAGGACGATCATGATGGCGGTGACGATCCGCACGTCGAGGATCGACGAGCCGAGCGCTTCGACCTTGTCCGCGCTGTCGGTGAACTTGGCGGCGAGCGGGGCGCCGAAGATGTGCGCCTTCTGCGCGCTCTCCAGGAGCCGCTCGTTGATCACGCCGATCGTGTCGTTCGACGCGATGCTGTTCAACACGTGGTAGAGGGCGAAGAAGAACGGCGACTGCGCCAGGATGGGAAGGCACGAGGAGAGCGGGTTGGTGCCCGTCTCCTTGTACAGCTTCATCATCTCTTCGGACTGACGCTGCTTGTCGTTCTTGTAGCGCTCCTGGATCTTCTTCATCTCGGGCTGCAGCGTCTGCATGGCCCGGGTCGCCTTGATCTGCTTCACGAAGAGCGGGATCAGGCAGATGCGGATCAGGATCACCAGCGACACGATGGACAGGCCCCAGGCCCAGCCCGTGTCAGGGCCGAAGAGCGCACCGTACAGCGAGTGGAACTGGACGATGACCCACGAAACGGGTGTGGTGATGAAGCTGAAGAGGCTGGCAATCGTGTCCACTAATCATGCTCCTTGGGCATGGGACGGGGTCTCTGCGGCCGGGCTTGAAGGGACGTCGCTCGCGGTAGTCGAGTGAACGCTCTCTTCGGTGGCCGTTTCGGCGGCGGAGGGCCCGCCCTTGCGTGCGCGCCATGTGTTGCGCAGCATCTCGTGCCACCGCGGGCGCTTACGCGGCGGGACATGGTCCACGCCGCCCAGCGACCACGGATTGCAACGCAGGATGCGCCAGGCCGTGAGTGCGGTGCCCTTGAGGGCACCATGCCGGTCAATGGCCGTGTAGCCGTAGTGGGAACACGACGGGTAGTACTTGCACACCGGCCCCAGCAGCGGGCTGATGGTCCACTGGTACAGCTTGATCAGCGCCAGCAGCGGGTACTTCATCGCGCGCCCCCTCCCAGCAGCCGCTGTAGGGCGGCATCCAGGTCTCGGGCCAGCTGTGCGTGGTCGGCGTCGCCCGCACCGGGCAGCGCTCGTACCACTACCAGGCTACCGGGGGGCAGCAGGTCGACCCTGTCACGCATCAGATGGCGCAGTCTGCGCTTCACTTTGTTGCGTACGACCGCGCCACCGACAGCCTTGCTCACGACGAAACCCGCACGTGTCCGGGGAGCGCTCTCCCCAGGCGCGTGCGGGTCCGTGGCACCGCTACGAAGGTGGACGACGAGGAGCGGGCGTCCGGCCCGGCGCCCTCGTCGTACCGCGGTCGCGAAGTCCTCGCGCCGCCTCAGCCGGTTCTCGGTGGGCAGCACGACGTCATGACCTGATCGGGATCAGGCGGACAGACGGGCGCGACCCTTGCTACGGCGGGACGCAAGAATCGCGCGGCCGGCACGGGTACGCATACGCAGCCGGAAGCCGTGGGTCTTGGCGCGACGACGGTTGTTCGGCTGGAAGGTGCGCTTGCTCACTCGGGGGCTCCAGAAGAAATCGGGGTTTGCGGGGTGCCGTCCTGGCTGTCACCGTGCGCCCACGAGTAGCTCGCGTTACGCCCGAGTGCACCGCTTTCCGATCACCTTGACGCGATCTGTGCCCATCGGAGGCAGGCGGCAGCAGCCATCGACAACTCGACCTGGTTACGGTACGCGCGGCTACGCCATTCGGTCAAACCAGGGGCGGCGGGGAGACACTGTCCACAGGCTGGGGACAACAACTTGAACCGTACCCGTCGCCCTGACTACCGTGACTGGACTCCGATTCGTTCCCTTATCCCCGCCCGACCCGATTTACATCCCGACCCGTCCCACAACCACACGTTCGTGGGACCCGTGAGAGAGCGTGCCCTGTGGCTGACGTACCTGCCGATCTTGCCGCAGTGTGGCCACGAGTACTCGAGCAACTTCTCGGTGAGGGCCGTGGACAGGGCGTCGAGACCAAGGACGAACACTGGATCAGGCGTTGCCAGCCGCTCGCGCTTGTCGCCGACACCGCGCTGCTCGCCGTGCCGAACGAGTTCGCGAAGGGTGTCCTGGAGGGACGCCTGGCACCGATCGTGAGCGAGACGCTCAGCCGTGAGTGCGGCCGCCCGATCCGGATCGCGATCACCGTCGACGACTCCGCGGGCGACCCCCCGCCCTCGCCGCCCCCGGCCCAGCACCAGCGCCGCTACGAGGAGCCCGAGCAGCTCCCCTCGCCGGGTCAGTACGAGGGGTACGGCCGCCACCGTGCCGAGCAGCTCCAGAACTCGCCCGGCGATCAGCTCCCCAACCCGCGCCCCGCCTATCCCTCGGAGTACCAGCGCCCCGAGCCGGGTGCCTGGCCGCGGCAGCAGCAGGACGAGTACAGCTGGCAGCAGCCGCGCCTCGGCTTCCCCGAGCGCGACCCGTACGCGACGCCGTCCCGGGAGTCGTACGACGCGCCGGAGTCCTACGGTCCACCGGACACGTACAGCTCACAGGACTCGTACGGTCCGCAGGACACCTACGGCTCGCAGGACTCGTACGGCCCCCCGTCCCGCGACTCCTACGGCCCGCCCGGGCAGGACTACCGTCCGCAGGGCCGGGAGCGGCCGTACGACCAGCAGCGCTCCGAGTACGAGCCGTCGCGTGGTGACTACGACCAGCGCGACGCCCGGCGGGAACTGCCCGAGCAGTCGGTCGGCGGCGGCCAGCACCGCGGTCCGGCCGGCGCCACGCTGCCGGTGTCCAGCGGCGCCCCCGGCCCGCTGGCCGCGCAGCCCGCGCCGGCGACCGGTCCCGGGGAGCCGACGGCGCGCCTGAACCCGAAGTACCTCTTCGACACCTTCGTCATCGGCGCCTCGAACCGCTTCGCGCACGCGGCCGCCGTGGCCGTCGCGGAGGCGCCGGCGAAGGCGTACAACCCCCTCTTCATCTATGGGGAGTCGGGGCTCGGCAAGACCCACCTGCTGCACGCGATCGGACACTACGCGCGGAGCCTGTACCCGGGCACGCGCGTGCGGTACGTGAGCTCGGAGGAGTTCACCAACGAGTTCATCAACTCCATCCGCGACGGCAAGGGCGACAGCTTCCGCAAGCGGTACCGGGAGATGGACATCCTGCTCGTCGACGACATCCAGTTCCTCGCGGACAAGGAGTCGACGCAGGAGGAGTTCTTCCACACCTTCAACACGCTCCACAACGCGAACAAGCAGATCGTGCTGTCCAGCGACCGGCCGCCGAAGCAGCTGGTGACGCTGGAGGACCGGCTGCGGAACCGTTTCGAGTGGGGACTGATCACGGACGTCCAGCCACCGGAGCTGGAGACCCGGATCGCGATTCTGCGCAAGAAGGCGGTGCAGGAGCAGCTCAACGCCCCGCCGGAGGTACTGGAGTTCATCGCCTCGCGGATCTCGCGGAACATCCGGGAGCTGGAGGGCGCGCTGATCAGGGTGACGGCGTTCGCCTCGCTCAACCGGCAGCCCGTGGACCTGGGGCTGACGGAGATCGTCCTCAAGGACTTGATCCCCGGCGGCGAGGACTCCACCCCGGAGATCACCTCCACGGCCATCATGAGCGCCACCGCCGACTACTTCGGCCTGACGGTCGAGGACCTGTGCGGCAGCTCCCGCGGCCGCCAGCTCGTCACGGCCCGCCAGATCGCCATGTACCTGTGCCGTGAGCTGACCGATCTGTCGCTGCCGAAGATCGGCGCGCTGTTCGGCGGGCGCGACCACACGACGGTGATGCACGCGGACCGCAAGATCCGCAATCTGATGGCCGAGCGGCGCTCCATCTACAACCAGGTGACCGAGCTGACGAACCGCATCAAGAACGGCTGACAGCCGCCGCCACAGGCCACTGAGGGCGCCCCGGGACGAGATCTCCCGGGGCGCCCTTCGTCGTTCCGCCGTCATCCCCTGTTCGAATCCGTGCCGGGTTACGGCCCCTCTCCACAGATTCGGCGAGTTTTTCCCGTCCACATGCTGGGGACTGGGAAGTTGTCCAGATCGTGTCCACAGCCGTGCCTGTTGAAAGACCATCAGACCAGGTCAACTGCCTGTGGATTGGTGGACGAAGGATCTCCACAGACTGTGGACGGACGAGGGATCCACACCCTGTGCACGAAGTTGTCCACGGGCAACCCACAGGCCGGGGGCGGTTGTCCCCAGCGATCCCCAGCTTCTCCACAGCTCTGTCCACTGTTCGGCAACGCGACGCGCCTGCTCACCGGGTCGAGTGAAAGGCGTCACACAAAGGTGCCAGGTTGGGCTGTGGGAAAGCCGGGTAAAGCTGGGGACGGCGCTGGGGAGAAGTCGCCTCGGCCTGTGCACGGGGTGTGCAGAACTTTCTTTTCTCCACAGACAGCCCCGGTTGTCCACCGCCGTCGCCCACAGGGCCCGTGGACAAAATTTCCGCTCTGAGCTGCGCAAACGCGGTTATCCACGGTATCCACAGCCCCTACTACTACTCCCGACCAGAGAGAGTGAGAAATCCGCTTCGAAGGGGGTCCTGTGCACAACTCGCCCTTCGAGGCCCGGCTGCCCCTCGTCACGACTTGACCCCGAGAGGCGCCTACTGTCAGTGCGGTGCGTCAGACTGGTCCCCGGTGTTCTTCCCACCCCAGGGCCAGCGACACCGAGACAGACGACGAAGCCAGGCAGGGCGAGAAGCGCCGGCAACAGCAGGAGGCGGCAACAGTGAAGATCCGGGTGGAACGCGACGTACTCGCGGAGGCCGTGGCCTGGGCGGCGCGCAGCCTCCCGGCGCGGCCGCCGGCGCCTGTCCTCGCCGGCCTGCTGCTGAAGGCCGAGGACGGCCAGCTGAGCCTGTCCAGCTTCGACTACGAGGTCTCCGCACGTGTGTCGGTGGAGGCCGAGGTCGACGAGGACGGCACGGTGCTCGTCTCCGGCCGCCTGCTCGCCGACATCTCCCGCGCCCTGCCCAACCGGCCGGTGGAGATTTCCACAGACGGTGTACGGGCGACGGTGGTGTGCGGCTCCTCGCGGTTCACACTCCACACCCTGCCTGTGGAGGAGTACCCGGCGCTGCCGCAGATGCCGAACGCGACGGGCACGGTCCCCGGCGAGGTCTTCGCCTCCGCGGCCGCCCAGGTCGCCATCGCCGCCGGCCGGGACGACACGCTGCCCGTGCTGACCGGCGTGCGCATCGAGATCGAGGGCGACCGGGTCACGCTCGCCTCCACCGACCGCTACCGCTTCGCGGTCCGTGAGTTCCTGTGGAAGCCGGAGAACCCGGAGGCCTCCGCGGTCGCCCTGGTGCCCGCCAAGACGCTCCTGGACACCGCCAAGGCACTGACCAGCGGCGACAGCGTCACGCTGGCGCTGTCCGGCTCGGGTGCGGGCGAGGGCCTGATCGGCTTCGAGGGCGCCGGACGGCGTACGACGACCCGCCTGCTGGAGGGCGACCTCCCGAAGTACCGCACGCTCTTCCCGACGGAGTTCAACAGCGTCGCCGTCATCGAGACCCCGCCGTTCGTCGAGGCCGTCAAGCGCGTGGCCCTGGTCGCCGAGCGGAACACCCCGGTGCGGCTGAGCTTCGAGCAGGGCGTGCTGATCCTGGAGGCCGGCTCCAGCGACGACGCACAGGCTGTGGAAAGGGTCGACGCGCAGCTGGAGGGCGACGACATCTCGATCGCCTTCAACCCCACCTTCCTGCTGGACGGCCTGAGCGCCATCGACTCCCCGGTGGCCCAGCTGTCCTTCACGACGTCCACCAAGCCCGCCCTGCTCAGCGGCAAGCCGGCGCTCGACGCCGAGGCGGACGAGGCGTACAAGTACCTGATCATGCCGGTGCGGCTCAGCGGCTGACGAGGTCCGGGCCGGGCGGTCCGGTGATCCACAGCCCTCGCGGTCCTGTGGATCACCGGATGCGAAAGCCGCAGGTGGGGCGGTACGCGTGAGCGCGTATGCCCACAGATGTGCGCGACCGTCCGGGTCTAGGCTCGGACACGGGTACGAACGTGCCCGACGCCACCTCGCAACACCTGTCGCAACCTAAGGAACACAACTGATGGAGCTCGGTCTCGTCGGCCTCGGCAAGATGGGCGGCAACATGCGCGAGCGGATCCGCCGCGCCGGCCACACCGTCGTCGGATACGACCGCAATCCGGACCTCGCCGATGTCCACAGCCTGGAAGAACTTGTGGGCAAGCTCAGCGGCCCGCGCGTCGTGTGGGTGATGGTCCCGGCAGGGGCCGCCACCCAGTCGACCATCGACCAGCTGGCCGAGCTCCTGGAGCCCGGGGACGTCGTTGTGGACGGCGGCAACTCCCGCTGGACGGACGACGAGAAGCACGCGGAGGAGCTGGCCGCCAAGGGCATAGGCTTCGTCGACTGCGGTGTCTCCGGCGGCGTCTGGGGCCTGGAGAACGGCTACGCGCTGATGTACGGCGGCTCCGCGGCGGACGTCGCCAAGGTGCGGCCCGTCTTCGACGCGCTCAAGCCGGAGGGCGACTTCGGCTCCGTACACGCCGGCAAGGTCGGCGCGGGTCACTTCGCGAAGATGGTCCACAACGGCATCGAGTACGCCATGATGCAGGCCTACGCCGAGGGCTGGGAGCTGCTGGAGAAGGTCGACTCCGTGACCGACGTCCGGGAGGTCTTCCGCTCCTGGCAGGAGGGCACCGTCATCCGCTCCTGGCTGCTGGACCTCGCGGTCAACGCCCTCGACGAGGACGAGCACCTGGACAAGCTGCGCGGTTACGCACAGGACTCCGGCGAAGGCCGCTGGACCGTGGAGGCCGCCATCGACAACGCCGTGCCGCTGCCCGCGATCACGGCCTCCCTCTTCGCGCGGTTCGCCTCGCGCCAGGAGGACTCCCCGCAGATGAAGATGATCGCGGCGCTGCGCAACCAGTTCGGCGGCCACGCGGTCGAGAAGAAGTAGTCCCGAGAAGCAGCCCGAAGCAGTAGCAACCAAGCAGCAACCAAGCGGACCGGGGGAGGTCGGCGCACCACCATGCACGTCACGCATCTGTCGCTCGCCGACTTCCGCTCATACGCCCGGGTCGAGGTCCCGCTCGACCCGGGCGTCACCGCGTTCGTCGGCCCCAACGGCCAGGGCAAGACGAACCTCGTCGAGGCCGTCGGCTACCTGGCCACCCTCGGCAGCCACCGCGTCTCCTCCGACGCTCCGCTGGTCCGCATGGGCGCCGAGCGGGCGGTGATCCGCGCCCAGGTCCGCCAGGGCGAACGGCAGCAACTCATCGAGCTGGAGCTGAACCCCGGCAAGGCGAACCGCGCCCGTATCAACAGGTCCTCGCAGGTCAGGCCCCGTGACGTACTCGGCATCGTCCGGACGGTGCTGTTCGCCCCCGAGGATCTCGCCCTGGTCAAGGGCGACCCCGGCGAGCGGCGCCGCTTCCTGGACGAGCTGATCACCGCCCGCTCCCCGCGGATGGCCGGCGTGCGCTCCGACTACGACCGGGTCCTCAAGCAGCGCAACACCCTGCTGAAGTCCGCCGCGCTGGCCCGGCGGCACGGCGGCCGCTCCATGGACCTGTCCACCCTGGACGTCTGGGACCAGCACCTCGCGCGCGTGGGCGCCGAGCTGCTCGCCCAGCGCCTCGAACTGATCTCCGCGCTCCAGCCGCTCGCGGACAAGGCCTACGAGCAGCTCGCGCCCGGCGGCGGTCCGGTCGCCCTGGAGTACAAGCCGTCGTCCCCGGGCGACGCCCACACGCGCGAGGCGCTCCACGAGCAGCTCATGGCCACCCTCGCCGACGCCCGAAAGCAGGAGATCGAGCGCGGCGTCACCCTGGTGGGACCCCACCGGGACGACCTGAACCTCAAGCTGGGCGCGCTGCCCGCCAAGGGCTACGCCTCCCACGGCGAGTCCTGGTCCTACGCGCTGGCGCTGCGTCTGGCCTCCTACGACCTGCTGCGCGCCGAGGGCAACGAGCCCGTGCTGATCCTCGACGACGTCTTCGCCGAGCTCGACACCCGCCGCCGCGAGCGGCTGGCCGAACTCGTCGCGCCCGGCGAGCAGGTGCTGGTGACGGCCGCGGTCGACGACGACGTACCGCATGTGCTGGTGGGGGCGCGGTACACCGTGGCCGACGGGGCGGTGGAGCGGGTATGACGGCGGACGGACCGGCCCCGGGGAAGAACCCCGAACCGTCCGGCGTCGACCTCGCGCGGGTGGCGCTGCGGGCGGCGAAGGAGGCGGCACGCGCGCGGGGTGACGCGGTGCAGCAGAAGAGACAGGCGCGCCGCGGCGGCCTGCGCTCCGGCGCACGCGCCGACGGCCGCGACCCCATGGCGCTCGGCTCGGCGATCAACCGGCTGATCAGCGAGCGCGGCTGGGAGGCGCCGGCCGCGGTGGGCGGGGTGATGGGCCGCTGGCCGCAGATCGTCGGCGACGACGTGGCCAAGCACTGCGTCCCCGAGAGGTACGACGAGGACGAGCGGGTGCTGCTCGTGCGCTGCGACTCCACCGCCTGGGCCACCAACCTGCGGCTGCTCGCCCCCACCCTGGTCGCGCGGCTCAACGAGGACCTCGGCCACGGCGCGGTCAAGGCGATCAAGGTGCAGGGCCCCAGCGGCCCCACCCGTCGCTACGGCCCCCTGCGCGCCCCCGGGAGCACCGGCCCCGGCGACACCTACGGCTGAACCGCGCCGCTCACGGCTGCGTCGCGCCTCTTTCGGAAGTGAACTGCATCACGTCCCGAATGTGACCGACGCCACGTCTGCTGCCCTCTACGACCGGGGTTCTCCACAGGCCCGCTCTGATCGTCGTACAACCGCACGCGGTTGCGAATCCTGACCTGACGCCGGAGTAGCGAAGGGTTGACGCCCGGAAGCGCTGAGTGCCTCCGTGAGCCTCTTGGAGCCCCCTTCCACATATCGGGACCCGGAAGAGGATGGTTCAGGGCGGCACATGCGGACTCAGGTACCGGCAAACCCCCATCACTGTCGGCGCTACCGGTAGACTGGGAGACAATCCCGCCCCGATCGTGGGGACCGCCCGGGAAAAGCTGAGCAACGCTGAACAAGGCTTACCAACGCAACATGCCGCAGCCGCTCCGGCAACCCGCCGACGAGCCCGGCTCGTGCTGTGCCAGAAAGGGCGCTTCGTGGCCGATTCCGGCAACCCCAACGAGAACATCCCGTCCACCGACGCCGGCGCGACCGCCGCGGCCACCGCATCGAGCGGCGAGGTCACGGCCTCGTACGACGCCAGCGCCATCACCGTCCTCGAGGGTCTGGACGCGGTCCGCAAGCGACCCGGCATGTACATCGGCTCGACCGGTGAACGCGGCCTTCACCACCTCGTGTACGAGGTCGTCGACAACTCCGTCGACGAGGCGCTGGCCGGCCACGCGGACACCATCGACATCACGATCCTCCCCGACGGCGGGGTCCGGGTCGTCGACAACGGTCGAGGCATCCCGGTGGGCATCGTCCCGTCCGAGAACAAGCCCGCCCTGGAGGTCGTGCTGACCGTCCTGCACGCGGGCGGCAAGTTCGGCGGCGGCGGCTACGCGGTCTCCGGCGGTCTGCACGGCGTCGGCGTGTCCGTCGTCAACGCCCTGTCCTCCAAGGTCGCCGTCGAGGTCAGGACCGACGGCCACCGCTGGACGCAGGACTACAAGATGGGCGTCCCGACGGCCCCGCTCTCCCAGCACGAGGCGACCGACGAGACCGGCACGTCGGTGACGTTCTGGGCCGACGCGGACATCTTCGAGACCACGGAGTACTCCTTCGAGACGCTCTCGCGGCGTTTCCAGGAGATGGCGTTCCTGAACAAGGGCCTCACGATCAAGCTCACCGACGAGCGCGAGTCGGCCAAGGCCACGGCGGGCGCGGACGAGGCGGGCGCGGACGAGAAGCAGGAGCCCAAGACCGTCACGTACCACTACGAGGGCGGCATCGTCGACTTCGTGACGTACCTCAACTCCCGCAAGGGGGACGTGGTGCACCCGTCCGTCATCGACCTGCAGGCGGAGGACAAGGACAAGAACCTGTCCCTCGAGGTCGCGATGCAGTGGAACAGCGGTTACACCGAGGGCGTCTACTCGTTCGCGAACATCATCCACACGCACGAGGGCGGTACGCACGAAGAGGGCTTCCGCGCCGCGCTGACCTCGCTGATCAACAAGTACGCGCGCGACAAGAAGCTGCTGCGCGAGAAGGACGACAACCTCACGGGTGACGACATCCGCGAGGGTCTGACGGCGATCATCTCGGTCAAGCTGAGCGAGCCCCAGTTCGAGGGCCAGACCAAGACCAAGCTGGGCAACACGGAGGCGAAGACCTTCGTGCAGAAGGTCGTCTACGAGCACCTCAACGACTGGCTGGACCGCAACCCGGTCGAGGCCGCCGACATCATCCGCAAGGGCATCCAGGCGGCCACCGCGCGCGTGGCGGCCCGCAAGGCGCGTGACCTCACCCGGCGCAAGGGCCTGCTGGAGAGCGCGTCGCTGCCGGGCAAGCTGTCCGACTGCCAGTCGAACGACCCCATCAAGTGCGAGATCTTCATCGTCGAGGGTGACTCCGCCGGCGGCTCGGCCAAGTCCGGCCGCAACCCGGAGTACCAGGCGATCCTCCCGATCCGAGGCAAGATCCTCAATGTCGAGAAGGCGCGCATCGACAAGATCCTGCAGAACCAGGAGATCCAGGCGCTGATCTCCGCCTTCGGCACCGGTGTGCACGAGGACTTCGACATCGAGAAGCTCCGCTATCACAAGATCATCCTGATGGCGGACGCCGACGTCGACGGCCAGCACATCAACACCCTGCTGCTGACCTTCCTGTTCCGCTTCATGCGGCCGCTGGTGGAGGCGGGCCACGTCTTCCTGTCCCGTCCCCCGCTCTACAAGATCAAGTGGGGCCGGGAGGACATCGACTACGCGTACTCCGACCGCGAGCGGGACGCGCTGATCGAGATGGGCCGCCAGCGCGGCAAGAGGATCAGGGAGGACTCGATCCAGCGCTTCAAGGGTCTCGGTGAGATGAACGCCGAGGAGCTGCGCATCACCACGATGGACCAGGAGCACCGCGTCCTCGGCCAGGTCACCCTCGACGACGCCGCGCAGGCCGACGAGTTGTTCTCGGTCCTGATGGGCGAGGACGTCGAGGCCCGCCGCCAGTTCATCCAGCGCAACGCCAAGGACGTCCGCTTCCTCGACATCTGAGTCGGTCTCAGCTGACCGCTCCAGGAAGGATCTTCACCAGCTATGGCCGACGAGAACACCCCTGTCACGCCTGAGGACGAGGGCCAGATCCTCCGTGTCGAGCCCGTCGGGCTCGAGACGGAGATGCAGCGCTCGTACCTCGACTACGCGATGTCCGTCATCGTCTCCCGTGCGCTGCCGGACGTCCGGGACGGCCTCAAGCCCGTCCACCGCCGCGTCCTGTACGCGATGTACGACGGCGGCTACCGCCCCGAGCGCGGCTTCTACAAGTGCGCGCGCGTGGTCGGCGACGTCATGGGCAACTACCACCCCCACGGCGACAGCTCCATCTACGACGCCCTGGTCCGCCTGGCCCAGCCGTGGTCGATGCGCATGCCGCTCGTCGACTCCAACGGCAACTTCGGCTCGCCGGGCAACGACCCGGCGGCGGCCATGCGCTACACCGAGTGCAAGATGGCGCCGCTGTCGATGGAGATGGTCCGCGACATCGACGAGGAGACCGTCGACTTCACGGACAACTACGACGGCCGCTCCCAGGAGCCGACCGTCCTGCCCGCCCGCTTCCCCAACCTGCTGATCAACGGCTCGGCCGGCATCGCGGTCGGCATGGCGACCAACATCCCGCCGCACAACCTGCGCGAGGTCGCGGCCGGTGCCCAGTGGTACCTGGAGAACCCGGAGGCCTCGCACGAGGAGCTCCTGGACGCGCTGATCGAGCGCATCAAGGGCCCGGACTTCCCCACCGGCGCCCTGGTCGTGGGCCGCAAGGGCATCGAGGAGGCGTACCGCACCGGGCGCGGCTCCATCACGATGCGCGCGGTGGTCGAGGTCGAGGAGATCCAGGGCCGCCAGTGCCTGGTGGTCACCGAGCTGCCGTACCAGGTGAACCCGGACAACCTCGCGCAGAAGATCGCCGACCTGGTCAAGGACGGCAAGATCGGCGGCATCGCCGACGTCCGCGACGAGACCAGCTCCCGTACCGGTCAGCGGCTCGTCATCGTCCTGAAGCGGGACGCGGTCGCCAAGGTCGTGCTGAACAACCTCTACAAGCACACCGACCTCCAGACGAACTTCGGCGCCAACATGCTGGCGCTGGTCGACGGGGTGCCGCGCACGCTGTCGCTGGACGCGTTCATCCGCCACTGGGTGACGCACCAGATCGAGGTCATCGTCCGCCGTACGCGCTTCCGGCTGCGCAAGGCCGAGGAGCGGGCGCACATCCTGCGCGGCCTGCTGAAGGCCCTGGACGCCATCGACGACGTCATCGCCCTCATCCGGGCCAGCGACACGGTCGAGATCGCGCGTACGGGCCTGATGGAGCTGCTGGAGATCGACGAGATCCAGGCCAACGCCATCCTGGAGATGCAGCTGCGCCGACTGGCCGCCCTGGAGCGCCAGAAGATCGTCCAGGAGCACGACGAGCTCCAGGCGAAGATCACCGAGTACAACGCGATCCTGGCCTCGCCGGTCCGCCAGCGCGGCATCGTCAGCGAGGAGCTCGCCGCGATCGTCGAGAAGTTCGGCGACGACCGCAAGACCACGCTGGTGCCCTACGACGGTGACATGTCCATCGAGGACCTGATCGCCGAAGAGGACATCGTGGTGACCGTCTCGCGCGGTGGCTACGTCAAGCGCACCAAGACCGTCGACTACCGGGCGCAGAAGCGCGGGGGCAAGGGCGTGCGCGGGACGAAGCTGAAGGAGGACGACATCGTCGACCACTTCTTCGTCTCCACCACGCACCACTGGCTGCTGTTCTTCACCAACAAGGGCCGCGTCTACCGGGCGAAGGCCTACGAGCTTCCCGACGCCGGCCGCGACGCGCGCGGGCAGCACGTCGCGAACCTGCTGGCCTTCCAGCCGGACGAGGCGATCGCCGAGATCCTCGCGATCCGTGACTACGAGGCGGCGCCGTACCTGGTCCTGGCGACCAAGGGCGGCCTGGTGAAGAAGACCTCGCTCAAGGACTACGACTCCCCGCGTTCGGGTGGTGTCATCGCGATCAATCTGCGCGAGCGGGAGGACGGATCCGACGACGAACTGATCGGGGCCGAACTCGTGTCGCCGGACGACGATCTTCTGCTGATCAGCAAGAAGGCGCAGTCGATCAGGTTCACCGCGACGGACGAGTCGCTTCGCCCGATGGGACGTGCGACATCCGGTGTGAAGGGCATGAGTTTCCGCGAGGGGGACGAACTGCTCTCGATGAATGTTGTTCGACCCGGTACGTTCGTGTTCACTGCCACAGACGGCGGGTACGCGAAGCGGACCGTCGTCGACGAGTACCGCGTCCAGGGTCGCGGCGGCCTCGGCATCAAGGCTGCCAAGATCGTCGAGGACCGTGGTTCGCTCGTCGGCGCGCTGGTGGTCGAGGAGACCGACGAGATCCTCGCCATCACGCTGTCCGGCGGTGTGATTCGCACGCGAGTCAACGAGGTCAGGGAGACGGGCCGTGACACCATGGGCGTCCAACTGATCAATCTGGGCAAGCGCGATGCCGTGGTCGGTATCGCTCGTAACGCCGAGGCGGGACGCGAGGCGGAAGAGGTCGACGGCGGTCTGGCTGTCGACGACTCCGCCGAGGGTGCCGAGGGTGCTGTTACCACCGGCACGGACGAGGGCGCGGCGCCCTCGGCCGAGTAGCACGAGGAGTGAGTCAGCGTGAGCGGAGCCACGGGCGCCGGATCGACCGGTATCCCGGCCGGTAGTTCGACCGGCGCGGAGACGGGCGGCGGCGGCCGTGGCTCCGCCGCGTCTGCGACGGACCCGCACACCACCCAGTTGCGGGCGATCAAGTCGCCCGCGAAGGATGCTCAGACGCCCTCCAACTCGCCTGACACTCATGGATCCCAGGGGGGAACTGTGACGGACACCCGTGGCCCGCAGACCCAGCACTACGCGGCTGGAGCGGGCCCGGCCGCTCCAGCGGGCGCCCAGCCGCAGCCGGCGGGCGCCCCGCAGACGGCTTCCCCGCTGCCCGGCGAGCGACCGGCCGAGCAGCAGGCCTCCGGGCCGTACCACCCGCCGCAGGCCTACCCGGCAGCGCCGGGCGCCGCGAACGCGGTACGCCGGCCGCGCACTGGCGCGCGCACCACGCCGCGGGTGCGCAAGGCGCGGCTGCGGGTGGCGAAGGCCGACCCCTGGTCCGTGATGAAGGTCAGCTTCCTGCTCTCCATCGCGCTCGGCATCTGCACGATCGTGGCGTCGGCGGTGCTGTGGATGGTCATGGACGCCATGGGTGTCTTCTCCACGGTCGGCGGCACGATCTCCGAGGCGACCGGCTCGAACGAGTCGAACGGCTTCGACCTGCAGGCGTTCCTGTCGCTGCCCAACGTCCTGATGTTCACGGCGATCATCGCGGTCATCGACGTCGTCCTCGCGACGGCGCTGGCGACGCTCGGCGCGTTCATCTACAACCTCTCCGCGGGCTTCGTCGGCGGGGTGGAGCTGACGCTGGCCGAGGACGAGTGACGGTCCCCTAAACGTCCTGCGACTATCGATTTTGGGAGTGCCGCAGTCGTGCGCTAATCTTCAGGAGTCAGCGCGCGGGACACACACCGCAGAGCGCGGCGGGGCTATAGCTCAGTTGGTTAGAGCGCATCCCTGATAAGGATGAGGCCACAGGTTCAAATCCTGTTAGCCCCACCGAGGCGTAACGCCTGGTCAGATGGCCGGTAGATCCCCAGGATCTACCGGCCATCTACATTTGTGGATCTTGCTACCCCACTACTACCCCGTAACAAAGCCCGGTTGGGTCGGGGTGATGTCTGCGGGGCCCTCTACTCTTGCAGGACGCCCCCTGCCGACTCACTCGGCAGGGGGCGCTGTCGGTCCGGCCGTGGCCTCCCGTCCTCGACCGGATCGAGTAGCAGCCTAATCGAACGTTCATCCGAATAGGCTGCTAGGGGAAGCCTGCCACGCTCGCCGCACTCAAGTCGACAGATTCACTCACGACCATGCGGGGATCAACGGGACATTCGCATGCATAGTCGGTCGAACAGGCAGCGAAGGATTTGTGCGCGAATGGTCTACACCCTGTAGACGCGGGGCTGCTGTGGGTAAAGTGCGTGGTGGGGAGGCGGAAGAGATCGCTCCGTCCGCCTGACGCACAACCCCAGACAAGCCCGACCCAGGTGCGCACAGGGGTCTGCCCGGCCGAGGAGCTCGGGAGGCTACCCGAGGCCGGCTGCCCCGGCCCTTGGTCGGAAGGGCGCCCCCCGCCGGACGATACGGCGGGGGGCGCTTCCTAGGACAGTAAACCGCCCCGCCCTCCAGTACGGAGGACGGGGCGGCCGCGCTCAACCGGAGACCGGCTGGCGCTGCGGGACTGCGGACGCACATCACACAGCCCCGCGACCAACGGGGCACCAACACGGCACCCAAGCGGCCGCCCCTGCGGGGGACTGAGGGGCGGCCGCCCACCCGCTACCGGCGCGGTCGGCGGCGCTTCCGGGAGCGAGGCAACGGAGGGACAGGGTCACTGAGGACGATGTCCCGCTTCGGAGGAGCCTGAGGCGGCGTCGACCGGCACCACCCACGGCAGACAGGGATGTCGGCGCCGGCCGCGGTGGCTCCAGGGTTCGCGATGACGTCGCAGGCCCCTGCGGTGAGTGGTCGGCTGCACCGGGCGCAGTTCACCGCTCGGCCCCCCTCGACACCGCGCTGGCGCGCTGCCTGCGGGTCTCCCGATAGGCCGCGAGGTAGTCCTGGCCGAGCTGCTTGGCTCCGTCACAGACCGGATGCCGGACAGCGAAGCCCTTGTGGCACTGCCCGCACTCGGCGATGTGGGCGCAGTAGGCGCTCCAGGCGGCAGCCATCGGGTCGGTCATGCGCCGACCTCCTCCGCCAGCTGGTGGAGGCCCGCGGCGATCAGCCGAGCGACCGTGAGCGGCGCGCACAACTCGCCGGCCGAAGGCATCGGCACTGACCAGTACGAGACCTTCGGGACGTACGTCGTGGCGTCGACCCGGGGCACGCCAAGGAGAGTCTCGCGTCCGAGGACATCGACGTCCTGCTCGCGCCAGTCGTCAGCAGCTCCGCGCCAGGTGATCGGGACACGGCCCGGCACCAGGGCGTAGTACCGGCCGCCATGGTGGGGGTCGCAGATGACCGGGCCGCCCAGAGCGTCAGCCAGGAAGGGGTCGACGACGCCGGAGTCGTCGCTCGCGGCGAGCGCGAAGATCAGCCGTCCAGGGATGCGTACGGCGGAGAAGAGGCCGCCCAGGGGCAGCATCGCCACCTGGTGCTCCTGCCACTCCATGCGGGCTCGGGCGTGGTCGGACGGGGGGAGGGTCGACAGGAGCCAGTGCTCGACTGCCAGGCGCCGGTCTGAAGAGGGGTGGACCAGCACCCCGGGTTCGGTCTCCACGGGCCGCACTGCGGACACGTGGTGGGTGGGGGCGGTACCGTGCGCCATGTCGACTCCAACCAGTCGGCCATGCCCCGGGAGGTAGCCGCCTCGCCGGGGTTACTTGTGCCTCCCGACGCTACGAGCGTGACCCGCGCCACATCCAGCAATGTTCACGAATGTTCGCTGAGATCCGGTCATCCAGCTGAGCGGCTTGCAGGCACTCTTGACCCCGTCGCCCATCCGCGTCAGCGTGTGAACATTCGTGTACACGCCGAGCGCGGGAGGCCGCCATGTCACTACGGTTCATCGGCATCGACCCGAACACCGGTCAGTCCGAGAGCCCGACCGTCTGGGTCGACGAGAGCAGGGGCGAGCTGGTCATTCAGGGGTGGAAGCCCGACCAGGTCACGGAAGCGGAGTGCGCGGCCTTCACGGTGCCGGGCCACGCCGTCGGCATCCCCGAGACCGAGCAAGTTGTGCGGGTACCGGCCCGCATGGTGCCGATCCTGAGGGAGGCGTGCGATGCCGCAGAGCGTGCCCAGCTTTCCTGATCTACTGGACACCGCCGAACACTCGGCGGTCCATCTGGAGATGCGCGACGCGTACGGCGTGACGGGGGAGGCAGACGCCTTCACGCGCTGGAAGATGTCCGGCGAAGTCGATGACGACCCCGAGTCCGCCTACTGGGCACCGTGGACAGAGCTGATCCGTCGGACCATCGCCCGCGGCGTCACCGTGCGGCGGGCCCGGATCGTCTCGGAGCCGGTCAGCGAATACATCCGATACGAGCACGCGGGCACGGCCGCGAACGTGGCCGCCGGTGAACAAGTCCGCTGGCTGCCCCGACGCCGTGCTTCGGACATCGCGCTGCCCGGAAACGACTTCTGGCTGTTCGACGGCCGTCTGATCCGGTGGAACCACTTCACCGGGGACGGGGCCAGCGCGCCAGGAGAGATCAGCGAGGACCCGGACGCAGCCCGTCTGTGCGCCGACGCCTTCGAGGCGGTCTGGGCACGGGCCATCCCGCACGACGAGTACAAGATCAGCTAGCACGAAGGGTCCAGCCCCAGCACATGGCCACCTCTCCCTCCTCCTCAGCCCAGGCCGCGCGCGAACGCGTCGCCCGACGGCTGCGAGACCTGCGCGCCGACGCAGGCCTGACCGGGAAGGAGCTGGCCGCGCGCTGTGGCTGGACCCACCCCAAGACGAGCCGACTCGAGAACGCCCGCACGCCACCGACGCCAGACGACATCCGCCGCTGGTGCCACGCGTGCGAGGCCGACGACCAGGCCGCCGACGTCATCGCCCAGTCGCGGGACGCCGAGTCCGCCTACATGGAGTGGCGACGCCAAGTACGCGCCGGGCTGCGGCGCCTCCAGGACAGCGCCGGCGACCTCTTCCGCAACACGCAGCACTTCAGGGTCTACTCGCCCACCCTCGTGCCAGGCCTACTCCAGACCGAGGGATACGCCCGCGGCATCCTGGCCGGCGTCGCCGAGCTGTACGACGCGCCGGACGACGTCGACCAGGCCGCCGCCGCCCGCATGGAGCGCTCGAAGATCGTGCACGAGCCGGGCCACCGCTTCGTGATGGTGATCGAAGAGGCCGTTCTCTACCACCAGCTCGGCGACGCCGACGCCATGGCCGCCCAGCTCGGCTACCTCCTGACCGCCGGCGCCCTGCCCTCGGTGTCCCTCGGCATCATCCCGAGGACGACACAGCGGACGATCTGGCCCCAGGAGGTATTCCACGTCTACGACGACCAGCTGGTGTCCGTGGAGCTGATGTCCGCCCGCGTGCGAGTCACCCAGCCGTCAGAAGTCGCCCTCTACCTGAAGGCCTTCGAGAAGCTCCGCGGGATGGCCGTGTACGGGGCGGACGCGCGGGCCCTGGTCCTCCGGGCCATCGAGGCCCTGCACTGACCCCAGACACGACGAATAGCCCCCTCCCGCCCGAAGGCAGGAGGGGGCCAGATCAACGTGTCAGGAGCGCGATCACGCCCGTCGCGGCGCCAGCGACGCCCGTCAGCGCACCGACGGCCGCCAGGGGCCACCGGTTCCTCTTCAAGGCCTCGACATCCTCACGGATGGCGTCGAGGTCCTTCTCCGTGTCGTCACGGAGCTGGACCAGGTCCTGCTCGTGCCGCGCCGATCTCTCAACGAGCACCGACAGCGAGCCCTTGACCTCCGCGAATCCCGTTGCGACCGTGCCGCGGAGCCGCTCCAGCTCCACGGCAACAGTCGCATCCGGAACGGTCACCGGCGCTTCACGATCTCGGTGAGACCCGGTCCCTCCGAACCACCAGACGTCGCCACGGCCGTGAGCACGGTGAGCACCGCAGCGCCGGCGCCGAGCGTCAGGCCCTCACCCCAGTTGGCGCTGATGAGGCCGAGCTCCTCGAGGCCGAGAGTACCGACGAGGACCTGGGCGAAGGTGCGGACCGACCGCTCGCCGGTCGCCTTCCAGAAGGGCAGGGTGAACATGGGCTACTCCTTGACGTCGAAGCCGCGGCGCTTGCCGAGCTTGGTGAGGGAAGCGATGCCGGGCGTGCCGTCGGCGTCGGCGCCGGACCAGCCACAACGCCGCTGCCAGGCCGCGTAGGCCGTGACGGTGGCGGTGCCGAAGTGGCCGTCCGCCAGGCTCTTGGTGAGGAGGCCCTCGGCAACGAGGGCGGCCTCCACGGTCCTCGTCCCGGCGTACGAGACCGGTGTGCCGGGCTTGGGCGGATCGGCCTTCCGCGCGGCGACGAGCTGGGAGAGGTCGACTACCGGGTGCGTCGCCCCCGGCGATGGCGGGCCGGGCTTCCCGCCCGGGCGGGGTGCGCCCTTCTTCACCCAGGCGTACAGGTCCGGGCCGGGGCACTCGGTGCTGTAGCCGTCCCGGTGGCCGAGGATCTCCTTCCCGGCGCCGCGCTTCTGCAGGTCCTCGATTCCGTCGCGGAGCGCGTGCAGGAGCTCATCGGTCGGCTCGGTAAGCCCTTCGTCCCCGATCAGGGCCACGATCGCGTAGTGGGCCTGGTTGAGCTTCTGATTGCCGTTGGCGCCCGTTCGCTTGCCCGGCCCTCGGCCCTCGAGGACGTAGCCGTGCACGCAGGCACCGCGGTTGTACGCGATGTCCGAGTAGTTCTCCTCGGTGTTCGCGAGGTGGGCCTCCCGGATGCTGCGCCAAAGGGCGATACACCGGGAGTGGTCCTTGGCCAGGGCAGCGGAGACCGCCTGGCCGAGCCAGTGGACCTTGACACCCTTCGCTGTCGCCTGGGCGGGGGCAGCGGAAGCCGGCCAGCCGAGCTGCCCTCGTGTAACGAGTTCCATCAGCCGCTCCCCTCCTGCCCACCATTGGACGCGGCGACAACCGCCCAGTTCTTCGCCTTCCACAGGTCGTCCAGCGCCTTCGTGACTTCCGGACCGGCCAGCGTCCCGGCGAGCCGGTGCGCCAGGTCGTGGAAGGGCTTGCTCACCTCCTGGAGGTGAGGGGGCAGGTGGTCGAACCGGAAGTTGCGGAGCATCTGGGTAATCGCGGGATGGACCACTGCGGCCATGCATTCCTCCAGGGCATGAGAAAGCCCCGGCCGGCTGGCTCGGGGCTGCGGGGTGGTGAGGGGCTACGCCGGGTGCGCGAACTGGATCTCGATCGTGGGCCGGACACCGCCCGTCGCCGTCAGGAGGGGGTTGCTGGTGTCCTGGCCTGGCGCGATCTGGATGTAGTCGCCTACCCCCAGTAGGGCCGTGAGGTAGCCGTCCACGGTATGGCTGGAGTTGGTGAACGAGCTCGAATTGCGGAAGTGGCCGCCGGGTGCGAGTGTCCCGCTGACGAAGATGCCCAGCGTGCGTGCCGTCCCGGCCACCGAGCCGTTGAAGCCGGCCCGCGCGTCGACCTTGTACCAGCCCGGGACTTGGCAGGTGTAGCGGGTGGGTGATGCCGCCGACCAGCCGCCGAGGTCGTCGACGTTGACGGTCTCCCAGCTGAGGGAGTTGGCGTTGTCAGGGTTGGCGGACCCGGTCGTCGGGATGGACTGGTTGGTGTCGCGCGTCGCCTTGAAGACGACCCGCCCCGACAGAGCAGCAGAGTTGGCCCGCTCCTCGGTCATGATCATGCCGGGCAGCCAGCCCGGGAATGCGATGAAGGTCACGAGGTCCTCCTACAAGGCGATGACGGCGGGCCGGTCCACACGCACTTCGGTACCGACTGTGTGCGCCTTCGTGATGCCGTTGAGGGACCTCTGGACGGTCATGATCTGGGGCGTGACGATGCGGAAATCGTCGAACCGGAGCTGTGGGTTGGTGTTGGTGTTGGTGGCGAACGCTGACCCGGCGATGCCGACCTGGCCGGACGCGATCGGGCTGGTGATGACCGTCTGGTCGGCATGCCAGACGCCCGGCTCGGTCGTGCCGTCGGGCCACGCGCGTACCTGCACACGGTGCCCCGTCAGGCGGGCGCGGAGCCAGATCCACTGTCCGGCGCTGTAAGTGGGGACAAGCGCTACCGAGCTGCCCACAGCAGTGGTCCCGCGCGTGATCGACACGGCCAGGAATCCCAACGTGTCGAAGTGCAGGCGCGCCCTGTAATAGTTCGTCACGTCGACGTAGCGCAGCAGAATCGCCGGGAGCAGGGCCGCGCCAGTGGCCACCTGGTCAACGCTGATGCGTACCAGGACTTCGCAGTCCGTGATGCTGCCGACGATCCGCTCGAAGCGCGGCGTGTCCCGAGCCGACGCCAGGGTCAGCACTCCGGCCGATCCGTTGACGGACCGGTCGGAGGCGGCCCCGTTGGCGTCCACCCACGGCAACCCGTTGTCGGCCGTGCCCCACGAACTGGCGACAGTGCGCGTGAAGGTGTCCCACGCTGCCGGCGTGCACTTGGTCGCGCGGGCCGCCTCCCCGCCGAGCCGGATGTCGAGCGGGAAGTCCCCCGGATAGACGGGCGCCGGCCCCTCGGACGTGATCCACGGGGTGGGTGCCATCACCGTGCGGGCGGGCGTGTGTACGAGCAGCTGCGTCGCCGTGTCCGACGCCGCCAGGGCGAGCGTCGATCCGCCCTCGTTGGCGTCGATCCGGACCGGTGCCCGCCCGGTGAACAGCAGGTCGTCGATGTAAACGGCGTCCTCGCCGCCGGTCGCGGAGTTGTCCTTGATGTAGCGGAAGGTCACGGCAGTCTTGCCGGTGACGTCGATGCTGGCCGGTGTCCACGGGGTGTTCCCCTGCGCGCGCAGGACCTGCACGTCGTCGACGAGGACCAGCAGCCGGTCACCCTCGAACCCGGGCCCAGAGCCCTCGCTGGACGTCCAGTACCAGAACGACAACGCGGTCATCCCGGCCGGCACGGTGACGATCGCGTCGGAGGTCTGGTTGTTGGCGATCGCCCCGGACCTCAACGCCCAGGTGCCGGAGTTGTAGTGCGCCTGCGACCGCACCCACGGCAGGTTTCCGCCGGGGGTGATGGTGACCGCGTAGGTGGCGTCGCTGAAGTCTTCCGCGATCGCGATCTCGCCGACGTTCCAGGGCTGGCCCGGGGTGCAGTTGAAGATGATGTCCCACTGCCGCTCGCTGGCGAAAACTTCCTCGTAGCCCTGCACGATCAACTCGATGTCACCCGGCGCGAGCCAGGGCGGCGGATTCTTGATGACGATCTTGTCGCCGACATCGACCGCGAGGACCTGGTCCAGCAACCCGGGAGCGCTGTGGACCATCACCCGCACTTGGGGATAGCGGCGGCCCTCGAACGTGCCGAGGTGCAACCGCCAGAAAGCGATGGGTTCCGCCTGATCGTCGGAGTGCAAGTTGAGCGGCACCGACACGGGATACGGGCCCACCCCGCTCGGCGGGTCCTGCACCGACAGCGGCCCATCCTCCAGGACAGCGCGGGCAGTGCTGCCGTTGACGCGCTGCACCTCGACGTCGTTCTCGGTCGCCTCGTCGTCGCCCGTCGGCTGCAACGGCGGAGCCAGACCAGGAGCGTTGTAGTCCAGCACCAGCGCCGGCGACTGGTTGTACATCGACTTCCGGTCCCGGTAGCGCAGCGAGGGCCGCTCCCGGTCCTCATACAGGATGCCGCCGTCAGCGTCTGCGGCCTCTTCCAGCAGTTCGAGGACTTGGGCCGGACGCTGGGGACCGACGCGGGTCTGCTCGTCGATGCGGCCCGTCACGGTGAGGCGAAGGTTCTCCTCACTGACGAGTCGCTGCATGCGCCGGCCTGCTGTCTCGCCGGTGAAGCCGAGGTCGGCGCTGTTGTAGATGGTGGTGTTCATCGTCGTGAAGGCGCCGATGTGGCCCAGGAGGAGGCCGTCGAGGTCGCTGTGCCAGCTGCCAGCGTGCACCCCGGAGATGCGCCCAACGGTGCCCGGGAAGCTGGTCGTGATCAGGCCCGACCCCTGGCCGCCGATCGGCACGAAGCGAAGGTTCCACTCGACGTTGCCGCCGTTCTGCCGGGCGAACAGCTGCCAGCGGCACCACGCGTTGAACACGCCCACCCCGGTCAGGCTCAGGAGTGAGGACGTGATCACGTTGTCGTCATCGTCGTAGCCGAAGACGTTCGACCCGTTGGTGGTGAGCATCAGCCGCCACCGCTTGACCGTGCCCGTGCCCAGCCACTGCAAGACAGTTCGCGCAGTGGCCGGGCCGTTGTTGGGCAGGTAAAAAATGAACTCGGTGTGCCACTGGGCCGGGTTGCCAGCGGGGGCCGGCACGTTGCCCGCCAGTGAGGCTCCGCCGCGGACGGCGGGCAGCGCGTTGGACCCCGCGAGAGTGTCGTCCGCAGCGAGGTCCATGCCGTGCGTCGTCAAAGGCCGCACCCCGGGGATCGGCGAGTAGAACTGGGTGGCGTTCCGTCCGTCCTCCATGGGCCAATACGCCAGGGGGTTACCGGAGGGAATACGCCGGCGGAGCGTCGATTCCAGGGCCTTGCTGCTGCGGCGCATGCGGCGCAGGATTCCCGCTGTCGTGGCCGAGACCCATACGTGCTTGCCGGAGGGGTGCCACTCCGTGGGGGCGGCCGCCAGCTCGTGACTCAGCCGGGTGTGCCGGTTGGTCAGGGCGGCGTTTCCGGCAAGCGTCCAGGTGAGGCCGCTGCCGTCCACGAAGGACGTAGCGCCGGGCGTCTGGGCGCCGAAGTCCGGGCTCGCGACGATGGGGCCGTCGATGCCGTTGCGTAGCTGGAAGGCGTGGAAGCGTCCGGCCGGGTCGGCGAAAGCGATGTTCGACACGGCGCCGACGTCGAGGCTGGCCGTGCTGTCGAAGACGGACGTCGTACCGGCCGTGATGACGGGGGCGCCGAGCTGTGTCCACGGGCCGTTGACGGACGGGCCGGTGTAGAAGGTGGCGGTGCGACCCCCCGCGCCGTTGTTCACGTCCAGGGTGGCGCGGATGGCCATCCTTCCCGAGGGCGGGTCGCTCAGCTCAGCCGATGAGGAGTCGCTCAGCTCGACCGACCCGTCCGACGACCACCACAGCAGGATCCGGTTGGACCACAGGCTGAGGAACCACGACTTCTGGGTGGCGAAGTCCCACTTTCCGGCGAGCTCGACCACGTCCCCTGACCGCCACGAGGTGAGCGTGGCTTCCACCCGGATGTCGAGGTCACCGGTGATGCCCAGCGCCGGAGCGTCCGGCGTCTCCGCCCGGTCTGTCGCGCCGGTCGTCGCCAGGGAGGTCCGGCCGCCGGCGATGGTGAGCCGGAAGGGCGTGTTACGGCCGAACTTCCCGTAATACTCGCTTCTCGGGTTGTCGAGGCTGAACCTGCCATCGGTGTTGTTGATCAGTGGGCGGCAGGTGGAGGGATCCACGCGGGCGCCCTGGTCCTGGCGCCCGCGCGTGTGCGTGATCGCTTGGCGTTTCAGCAGGTTGCCAGTGGCGTCCACCCACTGCCCGTCGATCAGGAACTCCCCGCGAAGATCCAGCTCCATCGTTGCCTCCTACCACTTCCTGCCGAACGTCAGCTGCACGTCTCCGCCTCCCGTGTCGGAGACGATGCCTCGAATGAGCCTGGTCATTTCCTCCGGGCCCGCGATTTGAAGCTTGACCTGGTGCAGGTGCCGCACGGCCCGGCTGCCTTCTGTGCTTCCCGCAGGCGCGCCCGTCCAGGGGTGGCCGACACCAGCAGCCGCCAGTGCGGGCATGGGCATCTCCATGCCCGCAAGCACCGACCGGACCGCCGGCATGCGGTCCTCGACGCCCTTCACCCAGTCCTCCATCAGGGCCCGCCCGGAGTACGTGGTGTAGCCGCGGCCGGAGAAGGGGCCTTCCTTGGCCGGGGAGAACGGGAAGAAGTTCCGCGCCGCCGATACGGCGTTGGAGGCTGCGTCCCGCACGGAGCCGATCATGGACTTGATGCCGTTGATGAAGCCGCGGATCAGGCTCTGCCCGGCGCTCCACAGCAGGCCGCCGAGGTTGCCCAGCGCCGACCGCGCCCGTTGCGGCAAGCCCCGGACCCAGTTCACGGCGTCGTTCAGCTTCTGCCGGATCGCCGTGACCAGCTTGATGCCGGCCTCAGCCGCGCGCCGTTGCAACGCGCCCGCGAGGCCGGAGAGTGCAGCCTTCGCGCGGTCGTCCAGACCGGCCAGCCACGCGACCAGCTCCAAGAACTTCCTGATCGCCCAGTCCTTCGCCAGCCCGAAGTACCGCGCCATGAGGCCGGGGATCTTCGCGAACCAGCCGATCGCGTCCATGATCCATGCAACGGACGTGATGATGGCCTTCTTCACGGCCTCCCAGACCGCGTGCACGATGTCCCGGAAGGTCTCCGACCGCTTGTAGGCGATCACGACGATCGCGACCAGGGCCACGATCGCAGCGATCACCAGGCCGACCGGGTTCAGCATCATGACGGTGTTGAGCAGGCCCTGAGCGATGGCCCATGCGCGGGTCGCGATCGCTGCGATGCGCGTGTACAGGGTGTACGCCTTGATGGCGAGGGTGATCGCTGCCCAGGCGGCACCGATCGCCAACAGGACGCCCGGCGGCGTCGCGTTGATGATGTCCGCGAGGAAGATCGCCAGTTGGGCGGTGATGCCGACCAGCGGTGACAGGGCCGAGAACACCTCTAGGGCCGCGGTTGCCAGCACCCCGAAGGTCTGGCCGCCCTCGCGGGCCAGGTCGATGAACGTGGCGAAGCCCTGGCTGTCGCCCAGCGAGGTGCCCCAGTTGGCGAACGCCTCGGTCATGGAGACGAGGCCGCCGGTCATGTCGTCCGAGACCGGGAGGAACGCCTGTAGGAGGCCTGCGAAACCGACCGCCAGGTTCTTGATCACCTGGAGAAAGTCGGCCAGGGCCGGGCCCGCGGCCGCGGACATGTCCGCCGCCCACTCCTTGAAGCGAGCCGACTTCACTCCCACGGCCACCTGGCCAAGGAAGTCACCGAAAGCGGTGGCCGCCGCCTGGACGAACGGCGTGAGCTGCGGCAGGAGGCTCCGCAGGATCTCGATGCCCTTGGTGAAGACGGGCATCGTCGTGTCGGCCAGGGACGCCGACCACTCCTCGTGGTCGGTCTTCAGCCCCTGCAACGCGACCGCGTACGCGCGCGTCGCGGGCGGCAGCGCCTCGAGCTCGCGCTTGTACGCGGCGTCGGCCTCCTTGGCGGCCTTCGTCGCCGACTCGGCTTCCCTCAGCGCGGCCTTGTACTCGTCGCCGCCCTTCGCAGCGAGCTTCTGCGCGGCGGCCTTCTTCAGCGCGGCCTTCTCGTGCGCGGCCTCGGCGGTCTCCGCCGCCTTCGTCGCCTCCGCTACCGCCTCCAGCTGAGGCTTCGCGGCCAGCTGGAAGGCCTTCACGGCCAGGCCGGCCGCGGCCGCGCCTGCCGCGATGCCGCCGAGGGCTGCCCCCACCGCGGTCACGGCCGGCAGGCCCACCCCGATCCCGGCCGCCGCGATACCCACCGCCTTGACGGCCGGTGCGGCCCTCTCCGCGTGCGCTCGGATCCCGTCGGCCAGGCCTCGGCCGGCCGCCTCCCCCTCGGAGATGAAGCGACCGCGGAGGTCGCGGAGCTGGCCGTCGGTGTCGCGGCGCAGGCCGCGCATGCGCAGCCGTGCCGAGTCCAGGCCGCGCCGGAATCCGCTGTCGTCCGCGTGGAGGAAGCCGACCAGCTCGCCGATGGACAGGGCCATCCCACCCACCCCCGTCCGTCCGCTGATGAGTTGTGGTGGTCAGCTGCGCAGGGCGGCCCGGATCTGCTCGTCGTCGTCGATCACGGACACGAAGTCCTTGGAGACCTGCCGGAAGACCGCTTCCGGGGACAGGCCCGCGAGCAGGGTGTAGAAGGTGCGGCGGGTCAGCTGCGCGATGCCTTCTGGCGTGAGCTGGTACTCGCGGCGGAAGTCCGCTTCGACTGCCCACCACCAGCGGCGGATCGCTTCGCGGGTCCGCCAGCCCTCCGCGTTGCCCGGTTCGGCCCCTTCGGGCCGAGCGTTTTTCCCTCGCCGCCGCCCGTCCGGACGAACTCCAGCGCCTCGGCAAAGGTCAGGTCTCGGCCGCCAGCCTGCGCCATGCCCCACGTGAGCACGGTCTGGAGCTCCAACGCGCCCATGCCGACCTCCATCCACTGCTCCAGGACGTCGGCGCCGAACAGCATCCGCAGCAGCTCGGCGAGGTCCTCCTCGGCGTCCGAGTCGCGGAGCTCCTCGACTCGCTTCTCCATGGCGAGCGGGATGTCGGTGGGTACTCGGATCTCCACGCCGCGGATGACTTCCGTGCGGGTGCCGGAGGCTTCGGCCCAGAAGTCGTCCCACGATTCGTGCCCGGCGGCGGGCTTGCGCGCGGGGCTCACGGCTTTGCCGCCGTGGTGTTCGCGCCGGAGCGGGTGAAAGTGGCCGCCCACGATGTCTTGTCGTTGTTGCCGCCGCCTTGGTCGCCCAGGGTGACGTGCGCGGTCCACACCTCCCACGTGCTGTCCTGCTTGTGCGAGAAGCGGACACGACCGAGGCTGTCCTCACCGAGCCGCTCGGAGAGTGCCTCCACCTTCGCCTGGCCGGGGTCGAGCGCGCCGGTCACGTTGTCCCGCAGACGCAGGCCCTCGATCTCCAGCTGCTTTCCGATCTCCATCTTCTGGCTCTCGGCCTGCCCGTTGGAGGTGAAGGTGGTGGTGGGGGTCGTCTCCTCCTCGTGGCTCTTGGAGAAGGTGTTGATGCCGGCGATCGGGATCCACGTGCCGGGGGACAGGAAGTCCTCGATCTGGAACTCCACGTCGCGGGCGTTGTACTTCTGAAGTGCCATGTCTCCTCCGGGCATGACGAAATGCCCGTAGCGGCGACCGCTCGGGCTGGACAGGGGGTTGGGCTACTCGCGGTGTTGGGTCAGCGCGCGGTGCTCCATGCGGTAGTTGCAGACGTGCTCGTGCCTGCCGAGCTGGTCCGTGCCGATCGAGGCCGGGCCGTTCTGGAGAGCGACGGAGAGGATCAGCTCGGTGCCGTCCGGCAGCGTCACCGGCCCCAGGCCGTGGAGCTCGTCGTAGATGTCCCGGCAGCGCTGCCGGGACACTCGCGGGTCCTTCGTGCCGCGCACGCGTACCTGCACGCGCGGCTCGTCGTAGCCCAGGCCCGCGTCCGGCTCCCGCCCGTCGTCGTACGTCGACAGCACCACCGCAACGTCCGGCGCGGGCGGCATGCTGTCGATGAAGCAGTCCCCGCCCGTGCCGTCCGTCTCGTACGTCAGGAGGCCTTGCTCCTGGAGGTGCCGGGCGAGGCCGTCGAGAAGGTCAGCCACGGAAAAACCTCCGCAGCGTCACGGCCATCAGCTGGAGCATGACGTCCCGCGAGTCGTTCATCGCGGACTCCAGGTACTTCGCCCGCCGCCCGGGCAGGTGCTTCCAGGTCAGCTCCTCGTGCTGCCTGCGCGCGTACACCGTGTCGTACGAGATCGACCCGTCGAGGCCGTCCACGTCGACCTTCCCGGACCGCTCCAAGGTGCCCTCGTCGAGCGGCACCCGCTGGTTGGAGACGCCGAGGGTGTACTCCAGCGCGCGGCGAAGCCCGTCGGAGGCGAGGCGCCGGCCGCGCGACGTCCACAGCCGGTGGCCCTCCCAGCGCATACGCGTGTACTGCGTCATACAAGGCTCACCTCCAGGTGGTCCGGCGTGGACAGACCGCCTCCGTCGCGCCGGGCTTGGTTGATGACTGTGGTCTGGCGGCCGCCGGGCAGCGTGACGCGGGACTCCGGCAAGGCGTCCACGACGCCGAGGCGGCAGTAGACGGTGGCGCCGGAGGTGACCTCGCGGCCGTCGGCGGCGCGCACCAGGCGCGTCTTCTCCTCGAGGAAGCACCGCACCGCGACGGGGTCCCCGTAGCGGGGGCCGTACGCCGAGTCACCGAGGTACGGCTCAACGGTCACCTCATGGCGGAGCAGGTAGCCGGGGATCAGCACTGGGTCACCATCCCCAGCACGAACACGTCCCGGGTCAGATCCGGCCCGCGTAGGGCCTCCAGTGCGGTCTGCGCGACCTCCCGGCCGCCGACCGGACCCGTGCTACCGGACGCCGAGCCGGGCCCGGACAGGGCCACGGAGCCGATTTTCACCGAGCCCCAGCGGCCTGCCGTGCCCAGCTCGTCGCCGATCTCCCCCCACCACTGCACCTGCGCGCACACCGCGTCCGCGAAGGCTTCCCGCACCACGTCGTTGGCGGGATAGCCGTCCTCGTCCACCTCGTACCAGCACAGCCAGAACACCTCGGAGTCCAGGAACCTGGAGGCTCGGCCGAGCTGGGCGTCGATGTCCGCGGGCGGGGTCTGCCCGGTGTACGCCTGGTACTGCGCGGATGTGGCGTAGGTCCTGGCCACCGGGCACCCCCTTACGTAGCCGCGCCGAGGATCAGCACGTCGTACGTCACCGACGTGCCCGCAGCGCTGTTCGTCAAGGTCAGCAGGTCGCCCGTACCCGCCGTGACGACGACGCCAGCCGCGCTCGGACTGCCCCAGAGGAACAGGCCGCCCGGCTGCACGGGGATACCGTCGCTCGCGGCGAGGAACAGCGGCACCCCGTTGGCTGCGGGGCGCGACACCTGCACGTCGTTCGTGTTCGCTGCGGCCGCGACGACCAGCACCATCTTGATCCGGGCGAAGGTGAGCGCCTGGCCGAACTTGTCGGACAGGACCCCGGCCAGGTCCAGGCTCTCTGTCGCTGACGCGGCGAGGGTGCGCTGGTCGTGAAAGACCAGGTTTGCCGCACCCGTCCCGGCCCCGTCCGCGAAGGACAGGGCCTTGAGGTACTCGATCACGTCCTGTGGAACGGACAGGTCGTCGGGCTTGGTCTGGGTGGCGGTGAGCTTGACCTCCACCCGAGTACGGGTGAGGGCCATCAGTCGCCGCCTCCGTCCGCGTACTTCGCGGCGAGCTCGTCGCGGGTGGCCTTGTCCGCCTCGTCCTCGCCCATGCCTTCCTGGACGGCGTACGCCTTCCAGTCGGCTTTGGAGGCGGACTTGGCTGGCCGCTCCAGAACGACGGGCTCCGGCTTCTCGTCGGGCTCGGCGCAGCGCCAGCCCGACTCGGGGTCGGCGGCCAGGGCCGCGTAGCGCTCGGCCTCGTCGCTTCCCGAGACGGGGCTCACGCGCTCAGCGACGTAGCCACCGGAGGATCGTTCGTAGATCGCCATGCGGCATCACACCTTCAGACCGGTCTGCACCGCGTGGGCGCGCTCGTTGCCGTACTCCAGGCCGAGCTCGCCGTACAGCTGGACCTCGTCGGAAGCGCCGGTCTTGGCGAGCGGCTCCTCGAACATGACCCCCTTGCCGGGGATGTTGAGGAACACGGGGCTGCACTGCTCCAGCGAGGCGACCGCGATGCTGTCCTGCGGCATGTGCCGGTCGAGCATCACGCTGAGCGTGCCGAAGTTCGTGACGATGGTGTCCACGGCCACGCCGCCGACGGTCCGGGAGGTCTCCTGGTACTTCCCGTAGGCCTCGGCGTACGCCTTCGACAGCGCGCGCCGCTGCGCCGAGTTGACCAGCAGGGTCGCTGTTTCCTGCTCGGAGATGCCGCCGTTGTCGTAGGCGAGCTGGATCAGGTCCTCGACGTGGTCCGGCGTCAGCGCGGTCGCCCACGGCTTGGTGAACGCGATGCCGGACGCCGTGCCCAGGGTGATCGCGGCACCGCCTGACGACGTGGACACCTTGAAGGTGTTCGCGTCGAGCTGGTCGACGTAGTAAATCCGGCCCGCGACGATGCCGGTGGCCGTGCTCGTGTTGGTGAACACGATCTTGTCGCCGTCAACCAGACCGTGCGCAGTCGACGTGATGGTGTCGGTGGCCGAGCTGGCGCCCGTCACCGTGGTGCCTCGCGCGATCCGGTTGGAGGTGATCGCAGCCAGGAGGCCGCGGGTCTTCCGCGCGGTCGCGTTCGTCGTCGGGTTGGCGTAGCTCCCGTTGATGAATGAGTAGTTCGCGTCCAGGGCGATGCTCTTGAGCGCCTGGGCTACCTGCCAGTCCAGCTCGCTCGTGACCGGGTTCGACCCGTTCACGCCCCGGAAGGGGGCCGCGCCCGGCGTGGCCATGGCGCCCACGGCGGCCTGCTTGGTGTACGAGACGCTGACCTTCTCCTGGTGGATCTGGACGACGTTCCGCACGTTCGCCCGGACGCGCTCCTCAGCGGTCGGCGCTGCGGCGCCTTCCACCCGGGTGCGCTGCGCCGGGTCGCGCAGGTCGTAGGTCTGCCACTCGAACTCCTGCGAGGTGGTCATGCGACCGCCGGTGAGCCCCCCGATGGCCGACAGGAACGGAGTGTCCGCCGGGGTCAGGGCGAACAGCTCGCCCGCGTAGTTGGGAAGGTCGAACGTCGTGCCCATCCCGGTGATGCCGGCCATAGGTCACGCTCCTTACGTGTTCTGTGCGGCCTTCTGCCGCTTGAGTCGGATGACGGTCGCGAAGTCGCGCGCCTTGGTGGCGTCCGCGATCTGCTTGTCCAGGGACGCGGCCTGGTCGCCGGAGCCGCCTCCGCCGCCCATGTCGCCGCCGGAACGACCGGCGCCCTTGGGAGCGAGCTTGGAGAGCTTGGTGACGGCCGACTTGATCGCGGTGACGTTGACCTCGCCGTCGTCGCCGACGAAGCGGGTCACGTCGATGAGCTCGGCGGCCTCGCCGAGGTCCATTCCGGCCGCCGCGACAGCAGCGCGGAACTCGGCGGCGGCGAGCTTCTTGCCGTATTCGGAAGCGGCGGCCGTGCGGCCCTTCGTCTCCGCCTCGGCTACGGCCTTCTCCTGCTCGCTCATATTCGCGGCGCGGAGTGTCTCCAGCTCGGTGTTGTTGTCCTTGGCGCGCTTCTCCCACTTGCGCGCCTCGGCCTTCCAGTCCGTGCTGTCTCCGCTGCCGGAGCCTGCACCGGACTGGCCGTCGGCTCCCTGGCCGGAGTTGCCTCCGCCCTGGCCGGCACCTTGGCCGCCCGCGCCGTTGTCGCCTCCGCCCTGGCCGCCCGCTGCGCCTCCGTCACCGGAGCCGCCCTGGCCGCCTGAGCCGGAGCCGCCTTCGCCCTCGCCGTTGCCACCCGCGATGGCGTAGACCGGCGACCCGTCGCGGCGAAGGCCAAGGACCGTGCCCGCTGCGTGAGTTGCCAGCGGGTGCTTGAAAGGGACCTGCATTGTGATCTCCCGTGCGGGATTGTCCGGCGGTCGCCGTGCGGCGGGTGCCGGGAGTCTGTGGGCAGTCCTGACGACTGCTCGCGGATCGGAAGGAGGCCGATGTACCTTGCCGCCACGTGACGAGTGCAGAAGCGCGTGACGACCAGAACCGCTGCCTGGAGTGCGGTGAGCCGTTGCCTCCAGAGACCCGCAACGTGGGCACGCTCCGGCGTCCGCGCTTGCTAACCCTGTCGGGGCCGTGCCGCAACTACGACTGTGACCTGGGACCGGACTTGGTCATCGGGCCGCCGTGATCTGCTCGCGCTGCGGCTTACGGCGCAAGTCGGGGTGCGCGTCCAGGTGCTCGCGCATGCGGGCCTGCCACGCGCGGACGTACGCGCCCGCGCGTCGGCGCTGCCGGTCGTCGAACGCGGCGACCTGGCGGCGCTTCCACGCCCGGATCTGCCGCTCGATCTCCCGCTGTCGCTGGGTGTCCTCGTACGTCGTTCCGGGCGTCGGGTGGTGTGGTGGCCTGGTCGTCACCCCGGGCAGGTACGCCGCGAGGCTGTGGCGGCAGTTCGGGTGGAACAGCCCTCCCGCGCGGGCCTCCACGAGAGACCCGGCGACGTGGACGACGACCGTGCGCTCCCGGGCGAACAGCCCCGAAGGCTGCACCGCACGCGGCAGGCGCAGTGACTGCGGTCCGGCTGGCCCGTTCAGGGTGAGGACCTCGCCCTCCCACTGCGCGCACAGCGGGCACTCCAGCGGGGCATCCGACACGATTACCAGGCCCACGCCGATCTCGGCCAGGGCGTCGATATGGCCCTCCACAGCGGCCCGGGCGGTGACCGAGCGCACGGCCATCTCGGCGTACGACGCCATGTCCCACGAGCGGCCAGACCGGTCCGTGAAGCCCGTGATCCCGCGCCGCGCGAAGTCGTCCAGTGCGCGCTGCGCGGCCTGCCGCCGGGTCAGCGTGCCGAGGAGGACGTTGCCGGACGCACGCGCGACCACTCGCCGGTACGCGTCGACGACCGCGCGCGTGATCCGCACGTACACCGGGCGGGTGTCCTCCGCCATCGAGGCGGCCAGCCGGTCGACGGCCGGCGCGTTCGGCAGGGTGTCGCGGGCCACCAGCTCGCGGCCGATGTCCAGCGCCCCCATCTCGGCGACGGCCGCCTGGCGGCCGCGGTTGTACGCCGCGATCAGCGCGCGGCGTACGGCTCCGTCGGTGTCCTGCTGCAGGGCCTCGGTGACGGTCTCCACGGCCGTCCGCAGGTTGCCGAGCGCAGCCAACTTGAGCTCGGCCCACAGCGGCGACTCGAGGTCGGCCTCCAGGGCCCTGGTGAGGCGCTGAAGGAGTGCGTCCTCGGCGTCCTCGTACAGACGCCGGACCTCAGTCGCGAGGTCCTCCGCCATCGCTGGGGAAACCGGCATTCGGGGCCCCCTCGCCTTCGGCTCCGGTCAACGTCGGGTCAGCGGTCACCCGGCCGGACTCGCCGAGGATCGCGTCCACCTCGGCCTGGATGCGCTCCTCGTCGTTCCAGTCGGGGTGCACCATCCGCACGAGGGTGTCCGTGGATGCTGCCTCGGCGCGGCGGAGCAGCTCGGCCGTGGTGGCGAGCTCGGCCGGGCCCTCGCTGATGCCGTCCTGGAGCTCCACCTGTGGTGGCTCCAGGGCCAGGCCCGATACTCGGAAGCGCGGCCCGGCCAGCACTGCCAGGTACGCGGCGCTGATGTCCGCGACGCCGGGCCGCCAGTACAGGCCCTTACGGCCTGCCGTGCCGAGGGAGCGCCGGTTGCGGGCCTTGACCTCGGTCGCGGTGACGGGCTCCCCGTCGGATTCCCCGAAGCTGCCGGCGGAGTAGCCGGCCTGCCGGACGGCCTGCTCCATCAGGGCCTGGCAGGTGTCGCGGTGCTCCTGGACCCGGATCTCGAACTGCACCACGGTGAGGGGGTTCGGGTCACCGGGCCGCTGGAGCATGTTCAGCCCGGAGTAGATCCGGCGCTCTTCGTTCCACGCGGCGCCCTGGCCGGGGCCGAGGGAGTCAAGCATGACGCTGGGTACGACGATGCGGCCCTTGCCGTTCTGGACGTCCCGCATCCATGACGAGTAGGTCTCGTCGAGGGCGTCCATCAGGCCTTCGATGCCCTGGAAGTCGGACTGCCCCCAGTAGTTGGCGGTGGGGATGTGCCGCCAGGCCCGGGCAGGGCGCACATTGGGCACGTACGCGGCCGTGAGATGGTCGGGTGCGCCCGTGTCCAGTCCGCCCTCGGCGTCGACCAGGGCGGCGAAGGGCTCGGTGACCGGGTGGTCTGCGAGCGGCCGGGCCGCGCCGAGGCTGGACGCGGAGCCCTCGTAGAGGCCGTGGTAGATCCGGCCCTTCTCGTGACGCTCCAGGTGCCGGAACACCCGGCGGTCGCTGCCCTCGGACTCCAGCACGGTCCAGAACGTGACCGCGGTCAGCCGGCCGTACCGGAACTCAGGGACCGCGCGGTCAGCGGCCACGGTGTCGATCCACGGCCGGTCCGACACCTCGTCGTCCCAGACGACCCGCAGGTAGGCGCCTCCGAGCGCGGCGCAGATCTCGCCGGCCTCCAGGAGCGTCGGCTGGAGGCCGTTCTCCATGAGGGCGTCGAGGGCGTCCTGGGTGGCGTCGCTGGCGTCCTCGGCGGCGAGCAGCTTGGGCGGCTCGGAGAACAGCAGCTCCGAGGAGGTGCGGGCGATGTCCCCGGCGAGGGGAACGTGCAGCTTGTCGCGCTTCTCGCCCTCCGGGGTGGGCTGGCCCCAGAACCAGCGGGCGAGCCGGCCGACTACTCCGCCGCGGTGCTGCGACGGGCGGTCGACCGCTTCGCGGTTGCCGCGGCCGCTGTAGCGCGCTTCGAGCCGATCGGGGTCCGAGGAGTACCAGGCGTCCCAGTCGGCGAGCGCGTACTGAACGCGGTCGTCGACAGGCGGCCACACCTCGTCACTCGTGGGCAGAGGCATCAGGCTCGCTCCCTCTCCATCAGCAGGTGCGCGAGCGACAGCCACGAGGTGGCCAGTTCGTCGAGTCGCTCCATCAGCGGCAGGTTCGTGAGCTCCAGCTCGGCTTGCTCCAGGAGCCGGGCGGCGTTGGCGAGGGCCTGCTCGATCGTCGGCATTACGCGGCCACCTCCAGGTGCAGCGGGATGTGCGGCCGCCAGAGGGCCTCAGTCGTGCGGAGGCCGTACCGGAGGGCGTCGCAGGAGTGGTCGTCCTGCTTGATCGGCTTGTCCTCGCCCTTCTCGGCGGCCTCGTCGTCCCAGCTGTAGCCCGGGAGTTCGTCGATCAGGCCAGCGCAGGAGCGGTGGATCCGCAGCTTGTCCGCGGCGAAGAGGCTCGCCACGGTTCGGATGCCGTCGAGGACCGTGTTCTCCGCCGGGACGACGCCAGGGGTGTTGTCGCGGTGCAGCTGCTCAATGAAGCTCGCTGCGGACGGGTCGACGACCGTGAACTCTGGCCGTACGCCCTGGGCTGCAAGCCACTCGCGGCGCGCGGCCGAGTACTCGGCGTCCGTCATCTGCCGGCGCGCGGCACGGGAGTCGTGCCGGTACTCGGACGTGACGTAGATCCGGCCGTCCGCGCCGAGCCCGATCAGCAGGTCCGCGAACGGGTTGACGGTGCCGTAGTCCACGCTGTCGCACAGCCAGCGCGTGATCGTGGGGACCTCGTCGACGACATGCCGGGCCGAGTCGAAGGCCTCGTAGATGGCGCCTTCGGACATGACCCAGTGGCCGAGGATGTAGCGGCGGTACCAGAGGCCGGTGAACGACCGCTTCATTCGGGCGACGTAGTCGGCGGGGAGCGCCGGGTTGTCGTCGAGCGTGAAGTGCCACGACCGGATGCCCAGCTCCGAGGCCTTGTTGAGCCAGTCCTTCCGCGCCCAGTGGCCCGGATTGTCCGGGTTGGTGGTGGCGAAGATCAGTGCTCCGGGCGCCGACTGCCGGTCGACGAGCCGCTTGAAGAAGTCTTTCGGGAGCAGCGTCCACTCGTCGACGTACGCGCCGGCGCCCGTGAGGCCTCGGAGGCGGCCTTCTGCCTTGGCGTCGTTGGCGGTGATGACCTCAACCTGCTTGCCGAGGATCGTCGCCACGGACGCCCCGCGCGTGTAGTGGACCAGCTTTGCGGCCTCGCCGAACAGGCCAGGATCAGTGAGCGGACCGAACACGTTGCGCGCCACGGTGTCGAAGGTCTTGCCGACGATGACCAGCTCTCCGCCAGTCGGCGCGTTCTCCACGTACATCAGCCAGCGCAGCAGGGACGCGATCGTCTTCCCGCTACGGACGCTGCCCTCCCACACGTTCAGCCAGGCCGTGGAGTGAGCGATGGAGATCTCTTGCTTGTCGGAGAGCTGCGGATCAGCCGCCGTCGCCATGCTTGTCTCGCAGGCGGTCGAAGAGGCCCGTCAGCAGCGAGCCGACCTCGCCAGAGCCGTTCTCGTCCTTCGGCGGTACGAGCTTCATCGACCGGTCCAGGGCGGTCGCGACGGTGGCCATGAGGGCCCGTTTGTCGGCGGGGGTCGGTTCGGTGGCCTCGTACGTGTCGAAGTCATGTTCCTTGCCGCCCCAGTCCCAGTAGAGGTGCGGCTTCGTCATCTTCGAGGCCTCGCGCTCGGCGATGTCCTGGAGGGTGACGGCGAAGGCTGCGCGGCGCGCTTCGAGGTCTGCCTGACGGATCTCCGTGGCCTGCCGGACCTCGGCGGCCCGGGAGAAGGAGAGGCCGAGGTCCTTGGCGATGGTGCTGATGGTGCGGCCGCCGCGGCCGAGGATCTCGGCGATCTCGTTGCGGCCCTTGCCCTCGGCGTGCAGCTCGCGGACGCGCTGGCGGTCTTCGTCGGTGACCGGGCGGGCCTTGCCCATGGCGGTCACCTCCTGGACGCGCGAAGGCCCGGCCTCGCACGGGCGCGGCCGGGCCAGTCAGCGGGGGTGGGTCAGCAGCTCTCGGTGTCCTTCACGGCGAACAGGGTCACGGCCGTGTCTGTGGGGTGCGTGCCGGGAGCGGGCTCCTGGCTGCACACGGTCCAGTTGCGGTCCATGACCTGGAGGCGGCCTTGCCCGCTGGCGTCCTGGTCGTCGAGGACGAAGAAGCCTGCGGCCTGCGCGGCGTCCTGGGCGGCCTGGAGGTCCTGCCCGACGAGGTTGGGCAGCGCCGCAGTCTCGGCTGCCTCGGCCTCGGTGTCAGGCTCTGCGGGGTCGTCCTCGGGCGCCTCGGGCGTCTCCGTGGCCGTGTCCTGCTTCGGCTGCTCGACGACGTCCTGGCTGGCGGTGTCCGGCTTGCTGGAGCCGGTGTCCTCGGTGCCCTCGCACGCGGTGAGCGTGAGAAGGGCGGCGGCGGCCAGTGCGGCGGCAGCGGTGCGGGTGCGCATGGTGTCCCCCTGGTGGTTGCGACTGGGGGAGCATCATGCGATGTGTGAGGGAGCCGTGTAGGGCAAGTGACGTTCCTGTGACGCGAACGAGGGAGCGCCATGACAAAAGGCCCGCCGGGTGGCAGGCCTCCTGTGTCCGGGCACGCCGGACTTGCCCTCAGGATGCGGCATGATCCACTCGATTTCAATCACGTTCGGCGCGCCGGTATCCGCGACGGGCCGTCAGCGCTGCCGTGACGGTCTCGCCGTACCAGGCGTGCGCGCGGCCCTCCTTGCCGTCGGGTGCCGGCCAACGGTCCTTCGAGCGGTCGGCGCGGATCGTCGCGGCCGTGACGCCCGTCAGGGCCTCGATCTCCTGGGCGGTGTAGAGGCGGCGGGGCTCCAGCTCGACGGCCTGGCGCTCGAAGTGCTCAGCGATGACGCGGTCGACGGCGGCCGGGTCGTAAACGTAGGAGCGTCCGCGCTTGCCGGTGGGGTCGGGCCAGGCGGGGTGTCGTGACCACTGGTTGCGGAGGGTGTCGTATGCGCGGCCGTGGCGGGCGGCGATCTCGCGGAGGGTCTCGCCCTCGGGGGTGGGTTCTACCATGGTGGTTCCGGCCTTTCGGCTGGGTGGGACCGGCAGGTTTTGGCGAGCACCTTCGGGTGTCTGGGCTTCGGCTCGGGCCTGCCGGTCGCTCTTTCTGATCTTGGACATGGGGTCGCCCCCGGCTGGCTGCCGGGGGCGATTGTGGTTGTTACTTCTGGGCCTTGCCCTCGTCTTCCTGGTTGTCGACCAGCCATTCCATGGCCTCTACGACCGATTCGGTCGCGTTGATGAGGCTCAGCGTGGCCGCTGCGATCCGGTAGGGCCGGGGCTTAGCGACCTGGAGGCGGAGGAGGTCCTCCGCAGCCAGCCAGGCGCAGCAGGCGATCTGGAGCTCGGTCCGGATGCCCTCGGGGACCGGCTCGGACTCGACCAGGTCGAGCGCCCGCATGACGCCCTGGACGGCGTCGTGCGGCTGCACGAGGCCCTCGGGGAGCTTGATCGGGATGGGCAGGTGGGCCAGAGCGACGGCGATCTCGCCGTATCCGAGGGCGAGCTGGATGGCCAGCTGCTCCAACTGCTTGTCGTTTTCGTCAGCCATTGTGGCGGCCTTTCCGCTTGTGGGTGGTGGGTCCGGGTTGGCGGCCCGTTCCCGCTTACAGGTCTATTGTGGCACAGTGGTGCACTGAATTGCAACACTTCCAGGGAGGGAAAAGGGCCCCGATCCCACACGAGGATCAGAGCCCTGACCAGCAATCAGGCCAACTCCCAGCCGCTCAGCCGATCATCCCGCCCCACCGTGGCGTACAGCCGCTTGCCCGGCAGCTGGCTCGGCGACAGCCCCACCGCCTCGGCGATCTCGGCCGCCGGGTACCGGACCGGGTCCGCCGCATCCGGCGCGTCCGCCGTGACCTCGGCCTGGTCGCCGAACAGCAACAGCACCTTGACCCTGACGCGCTCGCTCATCGGGTGCTCTCCTTCTCCTGCGGGGTGCCCGGAACGGGCTTGGCCGGCGCGGGGAAGTGCCCCCCGCGCGAGGACTGGTAGTCGGTCTCGTGCCCCTTGAGCCGGGGGTCGTCCGGCGCCGGAGGGGTCTTCCATCCAAGTGCCATGATGGCGCTCCTGTCTCGTGTGTTCGGGATGGGGACCGGGGCGGCCGGGATGCCTGGCAGCGATCGGCCGCCCCGGGCTCAAGCTCCGTCGCGCTGGTGGCGACGGACGTTGTCGTTCGGGTCGTAGAGCGCCCGACGCAAACGCATGCGCCGTACACGCGACCCCTCTCGCGGCGGGGGCTCCTCGGCGTTGTCGCTGTTGTCGTTGTCGCCTGACCTGCAACAACAACCCGCGCCATGGGCCTCGGCGACAGGGGAGGGGGCGGGCGGGATGTCGTCCCGGTGTACGCCGGGCCCGTTCCCGTGAGGCGTGCGCACCGCCTTGTGCGTGATGCCGGCCTCGTCGAGCAGCTGCTTCACGCGCTTCGTGTCGGGGAGCTTCAGGTCGTCGCGGAGACGGGTGAGGAGCACGCCGCGGTCGTCGCCGACCAGGCGGCGGAGGGCCTTGCCGACGTCCGGCGTCGCCTCCTTCGGCTGCTCCCCCTCGTCGTCCCGGCGGCCGCGCAGCCACGCTGCAACCTTCTGCCAGGCGATGGTGACGACGACTCCGGCGACGAAGTACGCGGCGTACGGAGCCACGGACACGGTGGCTTTGAGGACCAGAACCAGGACGCCGAGGAGGACCAGGGCGACGCACCCGCCCGCGAGGCGCCCGGGAGCGTCGTCCTCTCCCCCGGTGTCGTCCGTGGTGATCTTTTCGGTGCTCATGCGACTGCCCCGGACAGCCCGTACAGGGTGCCGCCGAGCCAGTTCACGGCCTGCGCGAGCGGGACCGCTGCGAGGCCTGCAACGCCCGCGCTCGTGCCGAGGGTGAGGCCGCACCACATGCCCCAGAACAGATCATCGCGGCGGGGGCTGACCTTGAGGGCGGCGAGCATGGCGGCGGTCAGGATGAGCGTCACACCTCCGCCGGCCTGCGTGAGCGGCAGGTACGCGGCGCCCGACGCGCTGGTGCCGCCCTGCCCGCCGACACCCCAGACGAGGGCGACGTCGCCGAGCCACGAGGAGATCCACAGCCAGGAGTCGAAGAGCCAGCCGATCAGGCCGCCGATGCTGAGGACGGCGAGGGTGCCGTAGCACCAGGCGGCGACGAACGGCAGGAGGCGGGCGAGTTGGCGGAACGGGTCGGCGCGGAGGGCCTTGCTGCCGGGCCACCAGCGCACGAGCTGGTAGGCGAGGATGCAGAAGCCGACGGTGACACCGCCGATGGTGATCGCGTTCATGGGTCCTCAGCGGAGGATGGCCACGCCGAGCGCGGCGAAGGTCAAGATCAGGGCGACGGTCCCGGTGATCGGGGGGACGTCGCGGGGGACCACGAGGGCCAGACCGGCGAGCGCGAGCAGCGCGCACGCAGCACAGAACACGCCGAACACGGCGGTCATCAGCTGGGTGTCAGGCGCTGAAAGCGACGGGGGCGGCCGGGAGCTGCGCGAGGTGCGGCTCGTGCCGCTCGACCTCGGCGCGGAGCTGGCCCCGGATGACGCCCTCGGACGGTTCGCCGAACCCTGCGTCGAGGAGCGCGGTCTTCATGGCCTTGGTGCCCGGGCGGGTGCCGGTCTCGTACAGGGCGCGGATCACAGCGCAGCGCGGGTCGCTGTAGTCGATCTGCCGTGCCGTGGCCGGGACGATCGGGAGCAGCCGGGCGCCGGCGGGGACGGCCAGCGTCCAGGCGCTGGAGGGCAGCGCGGCCGCGGGCTTAGGTACCGGGGTGACGGGTGCCGTGACGGGCGCGGCCGGGGCGGTGACGGGCGTCATGCGCGCGGGCGTGGCCGCGAGGTGCAGCAGGTGACCGAGGACCAGCGGCGGGACGCAGCTGACGGAGACGACCAGCCACACGGGCGGGCGCGGGTCGGCGCTCCAGTGCCCGGTCACGAAGAGGTGGCTGATCGGCTGGGCGGACATGGCGGCCGCGAGGGACAGCCAGGCGCCAGCGACGGCGGAGAACTTGCCGGGCGCGCCCTTGGGGCGCTTCGAGGCGACGGCGGCCGCGATGCCGGCGTATGCGGCAAGGACTCCAGCCATGCCCCAGGCGAGGGTGTCGTTCCATCCGGCGAGGCGGCCGAGGTGGTGCTCACCGGGCGCGCACATGATCATGACCCAGACGGCGACGGCGGGGCGTCCGCCGTCGGTCAGCCAGGAGACCCATCGGGGCGTCGGGGTGTCGTCGGGGTGGGCGGGCGCACTAAGGTGCAGCTCAGCCATAGGAGGTCACTCTCCTGTGGTCAGAGCCTCGGCCGGAGCTGGTATCTCCGCGTCCGGGGCTCGCACATTTTCTGGAGGTGACGCCCTACGGGGGGCATCTGCCGTCCATGACGGTACCGCGCGGTGCGCGGGCCTTGCTACGGGTTCAACGGACCGGGCTGACGGGCGTCACGCGGGGGCGCGGGCGGTGGGTGGTGCAGCGCCATCCGCAGGGGTAGAGCCGCGCGGGCCCGGGCGCGTGCTCCCCGGTGGGGACGTCGCACGGCTGGGGCTCGCGGGGGCCGTCAGCGCCCGTCACTCCTCGTGTGCCGGGCTCGACAGCGGCGGCATGGTGGGTGCGGTGACGATCGCGTACGCCTCGGCGAGGTCGCGGAGCGAGGCCGCGCCCTGGCGGGGAATGTCCTTCGCCGCCTGGTCGGCCTGCTGGCAGATCGCGTCGAGCAGTTGGGCGCGCGTCTGCTCCTCGGCGGTCCGGGTGATCATCCGATCGGCCATGGTGGCTTCCTTTCAGGTTGGTCCCCGACCCGGTCGGGTGGGGAAGTCTCAGGCGACGGCGGCGGTCTCGGTCCAGGTGCGGCCGCAGTCACGGCAGCGGACGGCCGGTGGCTTGCCGTCCCCGCCCTCGATGCGCAGTACGCCCCGGCAGCGCGGGCACGGCTGCTCCAGGACCTGCGTGCGTCGGGTCATCTCCAGGGCCTGGTCGACCTGCCCGGCAGCCCATCGGGCGAGCGTGGCCAGGGCGTCCTCGGCCCGTGGGGTGAGCTTCTTGAAGGGGCCGGGAGCCCCGTCGTGACGGGCCAGGAGCCATGCGGCGGCGAACGGCGCGCTCCTGCGCCGGGGGTTGGTGAAGGACCAACGCCGCTCGTCGTGCTCGTCCTTGAGGATCAGCGTGCGGAGCTGGAGGGCGATGTCGTCGCCGGGGCCGGCCACCTGGACTCGGGCTCCGACGGGGTCCCGCTGGACGTGGCTGGCGATGATGTCGGCCCCGTCGACCAGGCGCTGGTCGAGGGCGGTCATGGTGTCGAGGATCGCGATGCGGAGCGGGGCGGTGGTGGCGCCGATCTGGTCCGGGGAGCGCTCCTGGGCACGCTGTTCCGTGGCTTCCTCGGTGGCGCGGAGGTGGTCGTGGAGTCGGGCGATGCCCATGACGGGGGGCCAGGTGTCGGCCTGGCTGGTGGCGAGGGCCTCGGTGAGGTCCTGCCAGTGGTTGATCACGTGCTGGAGGTGGTTGGCGGTGGTCATCGTGACTCCGGGGGTTGCGGGGGTACGGTGATCACTGCCGGGGGCGCGCCGAGCCTGGGGAGGTTACGGGCGCGCCCCTTCTGCATGCTCAGTCCCAGGTGATGCCGTTGCTGGCGAAGGCGCGGACGATCGCAGGGTCGTCGAGGAACAGCTGGAGGCTGTCAAGCTCGGTGTCCCAGTCCTCGCCCTGGAGGTCGGCGATCAGCTGGGTGAGCACCTGCTCCTTCAGCTCGTCGGAGGCGCCGGCCTCGATGAGGGAGCGGGCGACGGGGTTGAAGAAGGTCAGTCCTGCGCTGCCGAATCCCATGGTCAGCGGCTCCTTTGCTGTGGTCCGTACGGGGCCTCGGACTGCGGGACAAGCAGGATGTGGTCGCCTTCGACGCAGTGCGAGGAGACACAGCGACCGACCGGCGTGGCGCCGAGCGCGGCGTGGACTGCGTGCCAGATGGTCGCGTTGCGGTGGACCAGGTCGGGCGGCAGGTACTCGCCGAGCCCGCGGATGTACGCGGTCACGGCGTCGTAAGCGGGCTGGACTTGGTCGAGGCGGGCGGGGCCGGTCGCGGCTTCCTCTTTGTCGGGCAGGTTGTCGGCGACGTGGTTGAGGAGGGCGTCGAGGGCCTGGGGGCGGTCGTCCATGGACATTCGGGCTCCTGGTGGGATGGTGGGGCCGGCCGCCCGCGGTCCTTGCGGGCGGCCGAACAGGGTCAGACGTGGCGGAAGGTGATCTCGGCGAGCTCGGCGCGGGCCTCGGCGATGGTCTTGAGGCCGTTGGCGAGGTCGTAGATCAGGCCGGCGGCGTGGTACTCGCCTCCGTCGGTCGCGTCCCGGAGGCGGGAGGCGATCCCGGAGATCAGCTCCAGGACGTCGCCGTCCGCGTCGCCCGTCTCCTCGAATTCCTCGTCATCGTCCTGGTCGTCGTCGGCGCACTGGTCGCAGACCTCGCCGACGGTGCAGGTGCACGGGGGCTCGTCGTCCTCGTCGTATCCGGCGACGGCCCATTGCTGGGCGTCCGAGTCCCAGATCACTGACCAGGCGTTGTGGTCGGTGAGCGTGCCGTCGAGGTCGATGCTCACGGGCATGCCCGCGGCGTGCGCGGCATTGAGGACATCGGCGATGTCCACCCAGTGCTCCCGCTCGGTCCGCGTGACGGGCGTCGACGGGCCGTCAAGAGCTTCGGTGACGGCCTTGCGGACCTCGTCGGGGCAGAGGTGATCGTGGTCGTCGTCGCCGTGAGGAGCGGCGAGCCAGGGCTGGGCGAGGAGAGCGCGGGCTCGCTCGATCGCTGCCCCGGCCGTCGCCGCACGGTTGTGCATGCGGTTGTAGACGGACCAGAGGACGGGACGTTCCGTGCCGATGGCGTAGCGCTGGACCTCGGCCATCAGCTCGTTGTTGATCTCTTCAGCGCGTCGGATGCTGCTCGTGTGGCGCTCTCGCAGGCGCGCCAGCGTGGTCTCGCTGGTGGTCAGGTCGCGGCGGGCGTCTTCCAGTTGGACGGCCGTCTCGACGTACAGGCCCATGGCGTGCTGCGCGCGGCCCTCGACGGTGAGCTCGTACGGCTGCCGACGGGTGGCGGCGTCGTACACGTCGCGGGCCCATCGGGCGTCGCCGAGGGCGGTGTGCGCGACGTCGTCCGCCGGCGGCTCGACACCGACGGCGCGGGACAGCACGTGCGTCCGCCACGGGAGCGGGCCGGCCTGCTGTGCGCCGATCTTGGCGGCGGCCAGCTGCACGATGTCGTACGGCCGGTAATGCCACTGGGCGCCGCCAGGGCCGAGGAGCTTGCGGAGGAACCGCTCGTCGAAGGCCGGGTTCGAGCCGACGATCACGGCTCCGGACAGCACATCGGTGATGGCGTCGACCGCGTCCGCGCTGGACAGGCAGGTGATGTGCTCGGGGGTGATAGCCGCGGCCGGACAGCCGCAGCTGCTGCCGATGACGGTGCGCTCCTGGTAGCGGCCGATGCGCAGGGCTTCCGGGTCGGCGGTCTCCACGTCGACGGCGAATTGCCAGAGGTACTCGGTGTCGATGGGGGGCTGGCCGTCGTTCTGGGTGCGGAGGATGACGGCGAGCTCCCAGACCTTGCCGACCTCCGCGTCGAGGTGCGTGGTCTCGCAGTCCACGAACGCGATCGGGTAGCGGGCGGCCCGGCCTGCGAGGTACGCGCGGAACTCCTCGACGGCCTGGCGGTCGCCATCGCTCAGCCGGTGGTTCGGGTTGTTGCCGCACGGAGGGCCGGCGGGACGCTTGCTCATGTGCTGCTCCTGGGCTGGTGTGGAAGGCTGAAGGGGGCCGCCCCCGGTCGCTGCGGGGGCGGCCTCATGCGTCACCGGGGAGGCGTCACGGTGCGTCGGACGGGTGCTTGCGCCAGGGCTCGTAGGCGTAGCCGAGGGGAAGGCCGGCCACGATGACGACCAGGACGACGAAGGCCAGGGCCTCAAGCACTGCGCGCCTCCGGCTCCTGCGTGACGGGCGCTGACGACCCGTTCTCCAGCGCCAGCAGCCGGACGTGCCCGCGCATCCGCTCGTACTTCTGCTCGGTGCCGTGCCCGTCCCACTGCACGCGCGGGTCGGACTGCTCAACCAGCTCCACGTGACGGAACAGCGGAACGTCGGTGGGGGCGATGTGCCAGGACATCTGCCAGCCGCCGGCCACGAGGTACAGCAGGTGCCAGCCGTCCTCCTCGTAGATGTCGGAGGCCGGGGTGATGACGGCCGATGACGGGTGCAGCGCGGCCAGCCAGGCCAGGAGGTGGGCGCGCTCGCGGTACGCGCCGTCACGCTCGCGGATGCGGTCGGCGAGGGCCTTCACCGCGCGCTCGCGCTCCTGGTCGTAGGAGTCCGCGTGCGCCTTCCAGCGGTTCGCGTCGTCCTGCGCTCGCATCAGCTGCGCGGCGAGGAGGGTCAGCGGGTCGGGGGCCGGCGGGGCGGTGATCGCGCGCGTGGCCTCGGGGCGAACCGGTTCCGGTTCCTGGTTCCTGCGGCGTCGCCAGAGTGTCATGGACATGGGGTGCCTCCGGTGTTGTGTCCGGGGCGGGTCCCTGCGTGGGGCCCCTGTCCGTGGTGGTTACTGCTTGGGTGCGGGGAGTTTGTCGAGTGCGTCGCCGAGGTCGTTGGCGAGCCAGCGCCAGCGGAGGGCGAGTTCGGGTGCGTCGGTCTCTTTGGCCTCCGCGGCCGTGAGGAGTGCTTCGACGATTTCGCCGAGTTCGTCGGGGCTGCCGAAGCGGAGGACGGTGGCCATGTCAGTCGTCGTCGCAGTCGACGTCGTGGTCGGCGTGGAGGCTGCCGGTTCCTCCGGTGGTGGTCTTGGCGGGCCGGGACTTGCTGCCGCTGCTGCCGCTTCGGGAGCTGCTGCTGGAGCGTCCGCCGCTGGAGCCGCCGGTCCGTTCGCCCGCGATGTGGGGGGCGATCTGGGGGGCGGGTGCGGGGGCGGCGAAGTCCTCGCAGTCGCCGGTGTTGTTGCAGGCGGTGAGGGTGGCGGCTCCGAGGATGGTGGCCGCGATGATCACGATGGTGCGTTGCATGAGCTCTCCTAGAAGGGGGGTTCGTCGCTGTAGCCCTTGGCGTTGTCGACGGCCCACGGGTCGTCCTGCGGGGGCGGCCCGGAGTTCCGCTGCTGCTGTCCCTGTCCCTGGGGGCGCTGTTGGGTCTGGCGCTGTCCGCCGTGGCCGTTCTGCTGGCTCGCGGCGTCCTTGGAGACCTGAGCGACGGCGAAGGCCAGGTTCGGGGCGATGGAGCGGATGAACAGGTCGGGCCGCTCGTGCTTGACGCCGTCCTTCTCCCACGACCGGGTCCGGATCTCGCCGGTCACCAGGACCTCCATGCCCTTGGCGAGGGTCTCGACGACGTTCTCGGCAAGGCGCTCCCAAACGGAGCCGCGGATGAAGAAGACCTCTCCGTCTTCCCATTGCTGGGTCTGGGGGTTGAGGCGGCGGCTGTTGAAGGCGAGCGAGACGTTCGCGACGGCTTTGCCGGACTGGGTGAAGGACATCTCGGGGTCGGAGGTGAGTCGTCCGACGCCGGTCAGGGTGGGCAGCAAGGTCACTTCTCCTTCGTGGTGGTGGCCTGCGTGGGCAGGCCGGGGATGGTCGCCTGCGCCCAGAAGTCGCAGTCGCAGGAGTACTCGTGGTGGAAGCCGGTGCAGTCGCTCTCCGGTCGGATCTGCACCGGGACCGGGCCGAGCTGGAGGTTTTCGACCATCTCGCTGGAGTCCCGGGGCGGCTTGCCGCACGCGGCGTGCGTGAGGAACACCGATCCGGCGTCGATCTCCAGGCGGTACTGGTCGTCCGGCTTCTCGCACGGGCACTCGTCCCGGGCGGGCTCGTCGGGCGAGTCCTCCGGCTCGCACGGCTTGAAGATCAGCTCCACGTCGTGTCCTCGGGTAGTTGGGGCTGGATGGGGATGGCGGTTTGGTCGGGGTGGACGGCGGGCGTCGTGACGGGCGTAACGGGTCCGGGCGAACGGGTGTGACGGGGCTTCGGCGGCGGGATGAGGCCGAGCTTCCGGCCGCAGATGGGGCCGTAGCCGCGGGCCTTGGACTCGGCGGTGCGGAGCGGCTGCGGGCAGTACCGGCACTTCATCGGGGTCGCCTCTTTCGACGATGTGCGGCGAGGCTGGTTACGCCGACGGGGAGCGGCAGCTGCTGTACGCGGGTGGGGCAGGTGGCGACGTGCGGCTTGTGGAGTCGCTCCCAGCCGCAGAGGGGGAGTTCGTCCGTGGGGCGGCGGGATCGGACGGCGCCGGTTCCGTCGCGCCAGATGGCGGCGTTGCCGGTGGGGTCGGGGGTGGGGTCGACGGCGAGGCGTTTCCCGGCCTCGGTGATGGTCCAGAGGATGGGGCGGCGGCAGTCGTGGCATGTGGCGAGTCGTCTGGTCATGGCGTGGTGGTGGGGAGGGCCGCGGCGGTGACGCGGGCGGCGTGGACGTTGGGGGCGAGGGTGCAGGGCTGGCCGTCGGGGGCCTGGCAGATGCGCTCAGGGCACCGGGTTGACATGACCCTGATCCAGTCGAGGGCGCGGGTCGTGTGCACGTCCCTGCGGCGGTCCGAGGTGCCGCGCTGATTCGTGCACAGCTGGCCCGGGCGGGCGCGACACCAGGTGCAGAGGATCGCCATGGCGGCGAACCGGTACGGGACGGGCTGACGGGGGATCGGCTGCGTCATGACGCCTCGGCCTCCTGCTCCTGGTCGTCGACGGCCAGGGCGAGGGCGGCGGCGGCCGCGGCCTTGATGCGGGCCTCGGCCTCGTCGTGGTCAAGCAGCGGCAGGCCGGCGGCCGCGCGCTTCGTGTCCTCCAGGCGGACGGGGTGGACGTCCTGGCGGCGGCGGTTGCCGGTGGTGCAGCTGCTGCCGGGTGCGGCACCGCAGCGTCGGCAGGCGCGGCCGCGAGGGTCGCTGGAGGGGTCGCGGTCGGCGGGCATCTTGCCGATGGCTGCGCGGGCGGCGGCTGCACGGCCCTCGTACGGGCCATGATCGGCGCCAGGAGGCAGCGCGAGCCGATCTCCGGCCCCCAAGGAGGCTCGGATGCTGCTGGGGCCCGTGTGGCCGTCTCCAGCGGCTCGGATGATCTCCCGGAGGACGGCGGCGGACTCGGCGCCGGTCTGGTTCGGGTCGCCGTCGATGACGATGTTCGCCAGCTCGATGCGCTCGGCACGGCGCGCCTTGACCTCGGCGATGATCTCGGCGGGAGCGATGAACGCCTGGCGGGACGCGACGGCGACGACGGCGGCGCGGGCCTCGTCGAAGGCGTACGGGGCGAGGACGTCGCCCCAGACGTCGGGGGTGTGCTCGTTGAAGCGCTGCGCGGGGCACAGCTGGTGGACGTAGGCGCAGAGGGCCGTGGCCTCCTGGCTGTTCATGGGGTGCCTCCTTCTGCGGCTGCTGCGGCGTCACGGGCCTTGGCGCGTTCCATGGCGCGGGCGAAGAGGTCGGTACCGGTGGCGGCGTCGTAGCCCGGGCCGCCGGCGGACTGGCGAGGTGCGGCCGAGGCGCTGGCGCCGTTCATGACCTCGTTGACGACGCTGGGGAGCGTGGCGGGGTGGAGGCCGCGTTCCATCCAGCGGGCGATGCCGCGGCGGATCCAGTACGGGTCGATCTGGTCCTCATCGAGGAGCACGCGGATCTGCTTGGCCATCTGGCCGATGACGGACTTGGGCGGGCGCGCGGTGCAGCGGTCCAGCCACTCGCCCACGATCGTCTGCGCGGTGACGGGAGCTTCCTCGAGGACGTCCGCCTCGGCGTCGTCTTCCGGCTCGACGTCGATCACGTCGTCGGGCGCGGCTCCTGTGTCACCAGGGCTGGGTGTGGCGGCGGGACCGGAAGCGTCGGCGGGACCCGCGAACGGTTCTTGGTGGTTCTGCTGGTGGTTAATGACGGTTAGGGGGGCACTGAGTGCGTGACATTCGGACGCAGAGTGCGTGACGTCACGCATCGGGAGTGCGTGACTCACGGACTCTGAGTGCGTGACACCCCCCTCTGTCACGTCGTCTGCGTGCGTGACAGTCACGGACTCTCCGTGCGTGACGGTCACGTCGTTGGACTGCGTGACACGCTTCTGGCGGGCCCGCCGCTGACGCTCCGCGGCCTGCTTGCGCCCCTCCTCGGCCTCCGTCTCCAGCTCCGCCCAGTCGAACTCTGGCCGCCGCAAGTGCAGCTGGAGCTTCCACACCGGGCGCCCCTGGCGGGTACCGGTCCGCTTGATGAGGCCACCGGCCTCCAGGCGGCGCTCGGCGCGCTGCACGGTCCGCTCGTCGTAGCCGGTCCGGTACTGGATCCGCAGGATCGAAGGGTGCGCGTTGGAGCCGTCGGGGCGCGCGTGCTCGGCCAGGACCTGGAGGACGTGCCGCGCCGTGCTGTCGGGCCGGTCCTTGTCCGTCCGCAGCATCGGGGCGTCGTCCATCGCCCAGGAGACAGCCTCAGTGCTCACGCGCTCCTCTTCCAGTAGGTGGGGTGGTGGCCGGTGACCCGGCGGGGCCGATCACATCCGCCGGGCCACCGGTGCTCAGGCGCCGACCGGGAATCGGGTGGAGCCGGTGCGGTCGTACTGCCGCTTGGTCCTGGCGTTCGCGGTCCGGCAGGCGTCGTCGATCGGCTCCTTGTTGCGCCGGTGCCGTTCGTAGGCGGACCTGGTTCCGCAAGGCGCAATCGCGCGGCCGGACCCCGGGGTCTTCTGCTTCTTCGGTGCGGGTGCCTCGCCCCGTCGCTCTTGAGCGAGGCGGACGCGCTGCGGGCCGGTCAGGCCGGCGAAGATGCCGATGCGGTACGTGTCCGGCGTGCCTGACTCGCGGGCGAGGACGGCCGCCAGGCACTCCTCGCGCACAGGGCACTCGTTGAGACAGATCTTCTTGGCCTTCGCCAAGGTCGCCCCGGAGAACCAGATCTCCGGGTCCTGGTTCCTGCAGATGGCCTCCAGCTCCCAATCGCGGTCCATGAGGCCTCCGTTCGCTCGGTCAAGATCCAACGAATCCGCGCTGGTTGCGGGTGCATGACGGGTGTCGCTGACGGGCGTCATGCGGCAATCACCGGGGCGCCGACGTACGTCCCGTGCTCCTTGTAGTGCCGTTCCGCGGCGGCCTTGGCCGTCCGGCACGGTTCGCAGGCGGGCTCTCCGCGGTGGAGGTGCCGCCGGTAGCCGCCACGGGTGCCGCACCTGGCGACCCTGCGTGCCCGGCGGGGAGCCTTCGGGGTGTGCGGCCGGGGGCGAGCGGCGCGCTCGCTGTGTGGGACGGCCAGGTCCGGGAACCAGTCCTTGATCGTCGAGCCGCTGACACCGACAAGGGTGGCGACGGAGGAGTACGTGTGACCCTGCTTGAGCATCAGGTTCGCGGCGTACTGGGCTTCGTCGCTGGTGAGCGTCCAGCCGTTTCGATGCCCGTTGATGGCGCGCTCGACGGCAACCATGTCGATGCAGGCGAGTCCGTCGGCGGTGGCCATCCACACTGTGGGGAAGGGGATCGGGACGCGGATCCAGGTCCCGGTGATCGCTGACGCCAGGATGTGAGGGCGTCGGGGCTGCTGTGCGCGGTTCATTCGGTCACCGCCGTGACGTCGCGGACCCAGGCGAGGGCGGTGTCGTCGAGCTGTTCGCGCGCCCGGGTCACGGCCACGTAGGCGAGGCGGGCCTCCTCGCGCGGCAGGATGACCAGGCCGGTCTTCTGGTCCGGCTTCGGGGCGCGGAAGTCCGCGTGGATGCGGACGGTCGGCCACTCGCGGCCCTTCGCTCGGTGCGCGGTCGACACCACCAGCTCGGCCTGCGTCTCCGAGCACAGTCCGTCCGCTGCGGTGACGATCCGCTCGGATCCGTGCTCGTCGACCAGCTTGACGAGGACCTCCAACGAGCCGTCCTCCTCGGCGGCGTACTGCCGGACGTCGTCCCAGGAGGTGAAGCCCATGAGCTCGGGGTGATCGGTCGGCTTGCCTCCCTGGAGCGCCTCGGCGGCCCACGCGAGCTGCTTGATAGCGCTGCCGCCGCCCACCAGGGCGACCTTCCGGCCAGCCGCAAGGCCCTCCATGACGATGCCCATCGCGCCTGCGTTCGTGCGGCAGAGAATCGCGTCCGGGGCGTCGAGCGGGCCGATGCTGGACTCGGCGGCCTCCCAGCCGGCGAGCCGGAGCGGGGCCTCGATCAGGTGTAGCCAGACGTTCGCACGGGCGGCGATGGCCGGGCCGAACCGGAACGACTGGCTGAGCGTCAGCTCGGGACAGCCGAGCTTCTGGACGAAGCCCTCCAGGGCGTCGTTGGCGCCGCGCCAGCTGTAGATCTGCTGGGCGGAGTCGCCGACGGCGATGCGCTGGGCGTGGTCCTGGGCGAGCAGTACGGCGCTCAAGACGTCGTTGGTGTCCTGAGCTTCGTCCAGGAGCACGACGTCCGTCGGGATCTTTGGCTCGCTGAGCGCCCACATCTTCAGGTAGTGGTCGTGGGAGAGGTTCAGCACGGACTCGTCGTCCTGGAGGTCTGCCCAGGCGGCCCGGGCCACCGGCAGGACCAGCTTCACGACCTCGCCGCGGGCCTTCTTCAGGCCGTCGAATTGCGGGACGTGCTTTTGGATGATCTCCGGGTCGGAGCTGTGGCAGAAGCGCTCGACGGTGTCCAGCGCCATCCGCATGATGATCTTCGACGTCAGGGCCTTCATCCCGCCCCGGTCCGTGAGGACCGTAGGGGTCGCGCCGATGATCCCGAGGATCGAGCGGATGTCGAGGGCCTGCGCGGCCTGGTGCGCGGTCTGGCGAGGCCGCTGGAGCCGCGCGCCGTATCGCGGGTCGAAGGCCAGCCCATGGCCGGTCTTGGACATCACGTTGGACGGGAAGGAACGGCGGGCATCGGCCGCGATGGACGCGTTGTAGGCGACGTACGTCATCCGGCGTCGCCGGTCACTCTTCGCGATCATCTTGAGCGTCGCGGACTTGCCGCAGCCTGCGCCGGCCTGGAGGACCAGGTCGAGCCCGTCGCCGTACGCGTCGATCGCCTCGGCCTGCTCGATGGTGGGGTTCACCACTGGGGTGCACCTCCTTTCAGGGGGTGCGGGACCGCCCCGGCGTGGGGTCGGGGCGGGCCCGCGGTCAGTGGTGAATCAGGCGGACGTGAGGGCCTTCTCCAGGCCCTGGACCATCTCGGCGAAGTCGGCGGCCGCGGTCTCCCCGCGCTCCCCGAAGGCCGTGAGAGTGTCGAGCAGGGTCTGTGCCTCGTCCTTCGTCAGCTCGTTCGCCGAGCCGATCTGACGGCCGATGATCAGCGACGTCGAGTGCAGCCGCGCGGCACGACTGTCCTTGTGGCCGAGACCGACCTTGGTGAAGCAGGCGTGCATCATCCGCATCTGCGGGGCCGTGACGGGCGTCGGACCCTGGTCCTGCTGGGCGTCCGACGGTCCGGCCGGCGGGGCGTCCTGCTGCTGCTCGGCGGGCGGCGCGGAGGGGATTGCTGGGCCAGTCGTGACGGGCGTCGCGGCGGGCTTGACGGCCTGCCCGTACTCCTTGATGACGTCGCCGAGCTTCGCGGGCTCGCTGTTCTTCGGGTGGAGCAGGTCGGCGCCGAGGATGCGCCGGTTGTTGGCTTGGCCGTGGAGCTCCAGCGCTCGGTCATAGGTCAGGCCCTCGCGGACCAGTTCGTCCACGATGACCTGGACGGGGTCGACGCCCTGGCCGAGCTGCTCCAGGATCGCCTCGGCGAAGTTCTCGCCGGGGTGGTGGACGCAAGCGCCATCCAGCGCGGAATACCTGGTCTTGGTGACCGTGCCGGTGCCCGCGATCATGTCGATCACGACGTCGACCTCGTACTCGGCGCCCTCGCGCTGGACGGTCTTGACGCCGATCTTCGTGACGGTCTTCCCCTCCATCGCGTAGTCGTTCTTCGTCCGCATCGTGACGATGACGTGGCCAGGGAAGTTGAGGAGAGCGTCGAGCATCTCCTGTTCCAGCTCGTTCACGGGGCCCCAGGCGGTGAACTTGCCGCCGTAGTTGCCAGCCTTCTTCGACTCCTCGTCGACGCGGGCGAGGAGTCCGCCCTTGCCCGCCCAGAAGGCAGACCAGCTGTCGATGATGAGGACGGCGACGCGCGCCTCGATGGCGGCGTTCACCGCGCCAATCAGGTTCTCCGGGGAGCAGAACCCCATGGGCAGGTGGGCGAATTCGTGGGCCTCGATGTCCGGGCGACCGGGGACGGGGGCGTACTTGAGAGCGGAGCCGCGCTCGGTGTCGACGAGGCCGATCTGCCCGCCTTTCGCGAGAGCCTCGGCCATGCGGAGGGCGGTCTTCGTCTTCCCGGAGCCGCCGGGGCCCTGGAGGGCAATCCGGGCCTTGGCAGTCTCGCGGGTCGCGGGGGCGAAGGTGAAGGTCGTCATGACGTGCTCCGGTTGCGCTGGTCGGGCATGGAAAGGCGGAGGGCAGCGAACTCGCGGACGCGGTTCACGGTGCGCATGGCGGCGCCGTACTGCCGGCGCTTCCTGCGGAACTCGGCGTCGGTGTCCTTCTCCGTCCGCCGGTAGCGGCCGTCGAGCTCCTTCTCGACGGCGGCCGCGAGCTCGTCGCCGAACTCCTTACGGAGCTGGGCGAGAAGCGCGGCAGCCTCGGTGGGCTGGAGAGGGCGTCCGCTGGTGAGGGCCTTGTAGGCCGTGGTGTAGGCGCTCACTCGTCCACCTCTCCCCGAAGGACCTGGGTGGGGGCGAAGGTCTGCGTAAGGCGGTCGGGACGGTCGGGCGAGATGTCGTCCGTCGTGACGGGCGTCAGCGGGCCGACGTGGCCAGCGATGTTGGCGAGCGAGCAGCGCTCCGGGCGGCCGTCCAGCGACAGCAACGGCATGCCGTCCGAGGCGCGTTCGCCCTGGAAGTACCAGACGTCGCCGTGGGAGTCGCGCTGCGGCAGCGCCAGGTCGTAGACGATGCCGCCGAGGCGGAACGGACGTGCTGCGGACTGTTCCGTGCGGGTCTGCACCGCCGGGAGGTCGTAGGCCACGACCGACACCCGAACGCCGTCCCGGTAGCCGACCCCGGCCACCGCGTACGGGAGCGGCTGCTCCTGGTCGTGCGTGATGCTGAAGTAGCGGCGCCATTCGACCCACTGGGCCTGGTCGGTGATGTGCAGCGCGACCAAGACCCTGTCTCCGTCCAACTGCACGTTCTGGTACGAGGGGTGCTCGCCGAGCTCGCGAACGATGACGGCCGCCACGGTCCGGGCCCGCTGGCACGACTGGTCCCAGGCGAGTGCCTGCCGCTCCAGCTCGGTCATCTCCTGCTGCGGCTGCGGCTGCTCGGACCATCCGCCGGCGGGCGTACGGTGCAGCACACGGCCGCGCTCGATGTGGTTCCCGTTCACGCGGCCACCGCCCGGGCGAGCTCGGTGCGCATCTTCTCCATGGCGCGGAAGGTGAGGGTCTTCGTAGCGCCTACGGCCTTCCCCATGGCCTTGGCGGTCTCCGGCACCGACAAGCCCTCGATGTACCGCAGACGCACGCACTCGCGCTGCGCCGGGTTGAGGCTGCGCATCGCCGTCACGACCGTCTCGGTGGCCTCGGCGATGTCGAGCTCACGCAGGGCCGAGCCCTCGGCGGACCGGTCCCGCTGCTCCTCCTCGAAGAAGTCGGCAACCGGCACCTCCAGCCTGGCCCGGGACGACTTCACGTAGTCCAGGTGGATGTTCCGCGTGATCACGGTCAGCCACGCGGCAAAGCCACCACCACGCGCGCCGGTGAAGGTCTCCCGCTTGCTCAGGGCGCGCAGAAAGACGTCCTGCGTCAGGTCCTCCGCGAGGGCGCGGTTCCGGGTCCGCCTGTACAGGTAGGCGAACACGGCGGGCTGGTGCTCGTTGTACAGAGCAGCGAAAGCGTCGCGGTCACCCGCCACGGCCTGGGCCACCAGGTTGGGGCCTCCCGGCGGGCTGATCTTGTCGTTAACCTTTGAGGTCACGGCCTGTTTCTCCTTGACGTAGGGGTTTCGCGGGTTGTGGTGAGGGCCGTTCCGGGTCGCGTCCGGGGCGGCCTTCGTGGTGTCAGGCGTTGACGTGCTGCCGCTTCATGCCGGCGAGCACCGCATGCGGGTCGAACCGTCGGCTGCGGCCGACGTAGATCAGGCCGGGCCAGACCTCGCCCCGCTCCCTCGCATCCGAGATCTGGGAATCGATCCAGCTCAGGGACTTGCGGAGGAAGGCAGCGAGCTCCGGTTGCGTCATCAGCTGCTCTGGCAGCTGCGGCATCCGAGGCCCCGGAATCTGCGATCTGCGTGTAGATGTAGATCGCTCCGGCGTGAAAACGGGCACCTCGAACAGGCCCGTGACCTCCCGGTTGAGGGCCGCAGCGAGTGCGGCTGTGATGAGCTCCGCGGCTCGGTCACTGCACTCTTCGCGGGCTGTCTTGCCGGCGCCGACGATGTGGCCCACCGAGGCTCGGGACAGTCCCTCGCCATTCGGATCTACGTTCTTCGTCGCGGCGGCGAGGCGCGGGATGTCCAATCCGGCCGCCCGCATGGCGTCGCGGAGTGGAGCTCCCTTCTCCAGTCGTCGCATGGTGAAACCTCCGGCGCATGGCCAGTAGGGGGTTCGCCGGTCTTGTTGACCTGCGATATCTACAATCTACGTGTAGATGCATATCGCGTCAAGAGAGACACACGAGGGCGCTGGAGTGCCCAACTGGGGCGCACAGGGGCCGTGTAGATTCCCCGCTCTGGCGGAAAATCGGGGTCAAGGACCGGCCATCAATCTTCGATCTACTTGCGCATGTAGATGCGCATCCCGGAAACTCCTACCGTGACCCGCGACCAGAGCCATCCCGTCGAGCCGGACAAGGCGGACCAGGCGGAAGACTTGGCCGCTCTACTCCAGCGCCTACTCGATCAGGTCCGTGACAGGACACAGAAGGACTTGGCGGCCGAGGCCGGCATCTCCTATCCGACCCTCAATGCCTGGATGAACAGGACGAGGGGCACATCGCGTATCGAGCCCGACACCCTCCGAGACCTGGCGGGCGTCTTCCGCCGATGGGGCGTGGACGTGTCGGTTGCCGAAATGTTCAGCGCGTCCGGTCGCCCAGTGCCTGGTCGCGCGGACCAGGAACGGGAAGCCCGGTTGCTCCGGCTCTACCGTCAGCTTCCGGAGGCCAAGCAACGCGACCTCGTGCGACTCGCTGACGTCATGCTCAAGGACGCCGAGGCGGCGGCGCGGGCTAGCCGCGCCTCGTGACAGAAACTAAGGGTTGCCTTAGTGGATACGTCCTGTTTTAGGTGTCCGATCTGCCCAGGTAGGGGGGCGTATGGGGCCATAGTTGAGAGCTAAAACAAACCCAGCGAATATGCCAATCACTCTGCACAAGTCCTTCACACACAGGTACGATCAGTCACCCGCTGTCCTCCCGGAGCGGCCCATTCCGTGCCCGCACGCACATCCTGGGGGACACCTGTGTGCATTCGCATCGCTGTGGTCGACGACCTTTCGACGATCGCCATCTGGGACCCGGACGAGGTCACCATCCTCGTAGACAGGGGCACCCACCCCCACGACCTGATCAGAGAGATCCACGCGATCCTCACTGTGGACCTCGGCGCACCCGACCTTCCCGGCGCCGTCTTCTGCTTCTGCGGTACGCGCGTAGAGCTTCCCAGCGAGCTCACCATCGACGCACTGCCCGCCGGCGCCACTCTCTGATCAGGAGCACGCTCAATGGCGCGCAAGAAGGCCCAGACCAGGCCTACCAACAACCCGAGGCCCAGCCCTTCCAAGCGCTGCGGCTGTCCGACCTGCCTGAAGCGGCACCCCGGCGACCGCTCACCCACCGACGAGCACACCGGCTCATGGGAAGGCCGGTACACCGACCCCAGCGGCAAAAGCCGGAGCCTGTTCAGGCCCACGTACACCGAAGCCGTTCATGCCCTGGAGCAGACTCGCACCGAGATGCGCCAGCGGACCTGGATCGACCCTGCCCGAGGAGAGATCATCCTCGCGGCCTGGTGGAAGCTGTGGTGGCCGACCCAGACCAAGGGCCGCACGCAGATTGAGGACTGGACGCAGTCCCAGTTGCGCGACGAGGGGATGTGGCGCATCCACATCGCGCCCACCCTCGGCAGCTACAAGCTGTACGAGCTGGCCTGGCTGGAGATCCAGACCTGGGTGAACGGCCTGCACGACGAGAACGGCGGTCCGCTCGCCGCCAGCTCGGTGACGAAGTGCTTCCAGGTCCTGGACCGGATGCTGGAGTCCGCGAAGCGGGACCGCCGTGTCCCCTACAACCCGGCCGAGGGCGTACGGCTGCCGACGATCAAGAAGAAGCACCCCGAGGACCGGCGGCCGCCGACGTACGCCCAGCTGTGGCTCATCCGGCAGAAGCTGCCTGACTACTTCCACGCGGTGCTGATCGTCGCCCAGGAGACCGGGCTCCGCTTTCAGGAGCTCGCCGGACTGCGGTGGTGCAACGTCGACTTCGACGGCCGGCGCATCCACGTCCGCGAGGTCCTGGTGGAGCCGCGCGGCAAGATCAAGCGGAAGTCGTACCCCAAGAGCGACGCAGGCCTGCGCACCGTGCCGCTCACCGGGCTCGCGGCTCGGGTGCTCCGGGACCTGTGGGCGGAAGAGAGCGCGGAGGGCACTCCGAGCCGTGACGTCTCGGAGCCGAAGGACGGACTGTGCGAGGACGAACTCGTCTTCCACGGCAGGAACAAGGTCCGCCGCGGATCTCGGGTGAACGGCTCTGTGGGGGAGCCGTACCGCGCCCCGCTCCGACGGAGCGCCTTCCGCCGCGTGTGGACGGACGCTATCGACAAGGCCGGCGTCGTACGGAAGACCGTCCGCACCGTGACTGTCCAGCAGCTCGACGAGCAGACCGGCCGCACCCGCGCGGTCAAGGTCGACCGCACGGACTGGTGGCCCGACTTCCACGACTGTCGGCACGCCTTCGCGTCGCGCCTGCACGACCGCGGCGTGCCCGAAGTAATCACTCAGGAGATCCTCGGGCATGAGCGCGCGGGCGAGGTGACGTGGATCTACACCCACGCTGCGGCCGACTACGCGGGGCAGGTGCTTGCGGCGCTGGAGGAGCGGAAGCCCGGTGCGGCGCGGCCGCCGAAGCGTCGGCTGCGGTCGGTGTCGGCGGCGTGAGCTACCCCAGGGCTACCCCAGAACTACCCCAGCAGCGACCTAATGGGGGTTGGGGCGGAGAGGGTACGGGCGAGGTAGACGCCGGTAGATGCCAGGTCGCGGCACAGGTCAACTGACCTGCGAAGATCGACTAGTTAGGCCTGAATCCTGATAAGGATGAGGCCACAGGTTCAAATCCTGTTAGCCCCACCAGCACGAAGACCCCCGGTCCACTTGGGCCGGGGGTCTTTGGCATGTCCGGGCGGCACCCGTCGAGGTGCGACCAGGGTCGGGGGCGGCGCTGGTTTCCCGGGTCCGGCAGTTTCGAGGCGCTGTGTGCTGCTGGGCAGGGGCATGGGAGGCCGTCGGCCGGTGTGTTCGGATGCGGGGGTGAGGGGTTGGGGAAGTGTGAGGGGGAGCGGTGGAGTCGAAGGCGGAAAGAGTCGGCGGGGCCGTGGCGTGGCTGGTGCTCGCTCTGGTGTCGCTCGTCGTGGGTGTGGCGATGGCCTTCGAGGTCCCCGGGGTGCTGGAACGGGAGCGGGAGTTCCGTGCCGCGCCGGCATGCGCCTCCGTACCGGTGGAGGTGTCGGGGTGCGTGTGGAAGCAGGACTTCACCGTGCGGAAGGCCGACATGCACAGGGGGGCGCGGGGCGAGTCGCCTGAGGCGGAGTTGGTGCTGCCGTCCGGCAAGACGTGGGACGTGACGTTCCGCACCGCGGACCCCGTGGCGTCGCGGCTGGGGCCGGGCGACAAGATCGTGGGCCTGATCTGGTACGGGCAGGTCGTGGAGGTGCGGGACGGCGACGGGCGTCGGCAGCAGACGTCCGAGGGGCCCGTGGAGTGGCCGGAGGACCGCCTCGGCGGCGCGCTCGCCTGCATCTCGTTCGGTGCGACGGCCCTCGTCGGAGCGCTGTGGTCGCTCTTCGCGCGAGGCGGTCGCCGCCACATGAGAGCCGCGGCCGTGGTGCGGTGGCACGGCGTGGGCCTGGGCGCCGCGGCCATCCTGACCCTGTGGGCGCAGCAGGCCGGCGACTGGCCCCTGTGGACGATCCCGGCGGTCTGGGGCCCGCTCGCACTGTTGCTCGTGGCCTCCATGGTCGCCTTCGCCGCCGCAGCCCTGCGCGGCGCCCTGGGCGAGGACGATCCCACGGCCGCCGTGCCGTCCGCTCCCTGATCAACGAGCGCCGGGGTCGGCTCTCGTGCCCTCGCGGGACTGCTCCAGGTAGGTGCGGGACAGCGTGCCGGCGCGGGTGAACCAGTCGGTGATGAGCGCGATCTCGTCCGACGAGTAGCGCGTGAAGAACTCGGCGAGAAGCACGTAGTACGGCTCGTAGATGGCGCGTACCCGTTCGGCGGCGGCCGGGACGGCGACCACGCGTACGCGGCGGCGGTCGGCGGGGTCGGGCTGCCGGGTCACGAAGCCGCCGCGCTCCAGACGGTTCAGGATGCCGGTCACGGCGCCCGTCGTGACGTGCACGCGCTCCGCCAGGTCCCCCGCGGTGAGGGGGGAGTCCGGGCCGGCCTGGAGGACGTACGCGAAGCAGATGAGGTCGGTGACGCTCAGGCCCAGGTTCCGGGCGAACTCCTGCTGGCCGAACATGGCCGTCGCCACGAAGTCGTCCATCGCGTTGATCGCGGCCCAGACAGGCGCGGGGGGTGGGGGCGAGCCCTCCATTGAAATCCCTTAGTTGCTAAGTTAAATTGCTTACCTGCTAAGGCAGTGTAGGCATGGACGGACAGGACCGAGGGGTGAGCAGACGTGGGCGGACATGAATACGACGAGGGACACACCATCGCAGGGTGGTCGGGGGTCGCGATCGCCACGGTGGGGTGCGCGGGGCTGGGCCTCGGGGTGTGCGGGTGGCGGCCTGGCCTGTGGCTGGGCGCGGGCGTCGTGGTCGTGGCCGCACTGGTCACCTGGGGTCTGCATCTCGCCGGGTGGGGAAAGCCGTCCGGGCCGCGGCCCGAGGCGGAATGGGGGCTGCGGGTGAGGGACACGGCCGCACGAGCGGGGCATGCGGGGTGCCTTGGTTGTCGGGCGGCGGGGCGGCGGGGTGAGGGGGCTGCCGGGCGGACGACGCCTGGTGCGTCGACCGCACCTGCCGCACGGCCGACCGTGTCGTCCGGGGCGCCGGAGGCCGGTCCGACCTGGTGAGCTTCGCCCTTGACGGGCTCCGAAAGGGCCTCAGCGGCTTTCCGTCGTCAGGCGTTCCACGCGTGCGGCCGCTGTCCTGGCCTTGCGACGGGCCTCACTCACGCGACGTTCGGCGAAGCGGGTACGCTCCCGCGCCTGACGTTCGGCGGCGGCGGCCTGCCGGTGCTCCTCCTCGGCCCGTGCCAGCTCCTCGCCCAGGTCGCTGACACGCTGTCTCAGCTCGTCGGCGTGGCTCTTGGCGTTCCGCGCGTCGTGCGCGGCCGCCGATGCCTCCTCTTCCGCGGCCCGGAGGCCGTCCTCGGCGGCACCGGCCTCCGCACGTGCCTTCGTCAGACGTTCCCGCTGGGTCTCGTCCGCCGCGCGCCGACGCTCGGCGGCCGGCTTCGGCGCCTCGGAGACGGGGGGAGCGGCGCGTACGGCGCCCTGTGCCGCCGCCGGGAACCCGACGGCGGCGGCGAGGGGTCTGACCAGCCTGCCTGCCGCCCACTCCCGGGCGCCGTCCGGGTCGGCGAGGACGGCTTGCAGGGTGCTTTCGACCTCGCGTTGGGCGTCCGACGTGATCGGACGGCCTGCCTGTGCGGCGAGTTGGGCGGCCTGTCGGGACAAGGTGCCCACCAAGAGGCGCTGTTGGCGGATGAGTTCGCGCAACTGGGCGCCGTCCAGGTCGTGGTGGGCCTGGCGCAGGCCCTCCCCGAGTCGCAGCAGTGGGGCGACCTCGTCCGACCGCTCACGGACCAGGAGGTTGCTGGCCCACGCGGACAGGCTCGGGCGGCGCAACTTGCCGATCTTCTCGGCGAGGGCGCGGTCACCGGCCTTGCGGGCCGCCGCGGCGTGGGTGTCGCGGGCGCTCGTGAACTGCTCCGGCCGCAGCGCGTACAGCTCGTCGGCGACGGTGTCGAAGTCCACGGGCGTTCCTCTCGACGTGACGGAGGCGGCGCATGAGGCACAGACGGCGAAGGGGTGTCCAGCAGTGGCTCAGGGGTGGCTCAGGAGTGGCCGTCGTGCGGGCCGTCGTCATCGATTTTCCCCCAGAGGGGACGTGACGGAGGGGATGGACGGCAGGAAAGGCGAGCCGACAACACGAAGGCCCGGCCACTGTGGAGTGGCCGGGCCTCGGCTTGGGCGCGGGGTACGCAAGTTCGCCGCGACGACTGGGTGAAGAGTGAGGGATGGGTGGGGCTGGAGGAGCAGAAGGTGCGGTGGAGCAGGTGGTGCAGGTGGAGCAGAAGGGATAAGAGGAGGCGGAGTGGCGGCCTCAGCGCTGGAGAGGCATCGACTCGGGTCCGGAGGTGAGCGGTGATTGTGCCTCGCAGTCCTCGGTCCGCTCGGCGGTGGCGGTGTCCGGGGCTTCGGCCGTGGTCTGGTCGGTCTCGGCGAGCGGACGGTTCCGGCAGCTCGGTGACTTTCCGTGGGCCTCGGCCCGGATCCGCTGTTTCATCGTGGGGGGCAGTGACCTGGCGTGTACCCAGGCCCAGGGAGACATCGTCGGCACGGTGACGCTCGCGGCGCTGTTGCGAGCCGGCTCGGGCTGCGGTACCGCCGCGGAGGCGGAGGTGGTAATGAGACCGAGCGCCGTGAACAGCGCGAGGAAGGCGGTGACGAGGACGTTCCACAGTTTCATGACCGAGTTCCGGGCCATGGCCCCTCACTTTCGGGTTGGGCGATTTGCGTACTTTCCTCATGATGTGTATGGGGCTCGCGAAGTGTTGGACCGACGCCCGCGGCGCGTGGATCTTCGGATGAACACCACTCGGATGGACGCAAGAGGCCAGAAAAGCTGGGAAGCCGGGGCGAGGGAGGCGAAGTCGGGGCAAATCTCACCCTCCGTGAGGGGGTGATCACACGGGGAGGGGGGTGGTGCGGTCCGTCGTGACTCGGTTTCGGCTCGGCCTCTAGTGCGCGATTCCGGAGGGAAGTTGGGGCGCCCACGCAGGTCACCGATCGATATCGGCCGGTGTGTATAGTCGGGCGCCAGAGGTCCCCTACGTCAAGGAAAGACGAGGTCGCGCGGTGAAGAAGCTTCTCCTGGTCGCACTGGCCGCCATCGGCGGGCTCCTCGTGTACCGCCAGATCCAGGCGGATCGCGCCGAGCAGGATCTGTGGACGGAGGCGACTGACTCCGTGCCCACGGGTTCGTGAGTACCGACAACCGAATCTGAACAGACCCCGGCCGCCTTGCGGTCGGGGTTTTGCGTGTGATGCGGGTGCTCGCCGAGGTGCTCGGGGTGCAGGATGTGCCAGGCACGGACGGTACGTGGTCGGAACTCCCGGGGGTGGGTTGCGCGTGATCGGGCGGCGGTGTACGGCGTGGGGGCGGGCGGTGAGTCGCGCGCTGCCGGGGGTGGTGCTGGTGCTGCCGGGTTCTGCGGGGCTCGCGGGGCTGGTGGGGCCTGTGGGATCGGGGCCGGCGGGGTCGTCCTCGGGGCTGGGGCTGTCCGGGGTCGCTGTGGCTGGTGAGGCGACGCCGGGGGTGTCCTCGTCGTCCGCTTCCTCACCGTCGACCTTCTCGGCCTTCTCTTCGACCTCCCCTTTGTCGTCCCCTTCGTCGTCTTCGTCTTCGTCTTCGTCCTCGTCTTCAACCTCGTCATCGTCATCGTCCTCGTCCTTCGCGTTCGCGGAGGACGCCCGGTCCGTCCCCGGGGCCTCGGGTACCACTGACGCGGCTCGCCTGGAGCCGGGACGCACCTACCGGAGCGCGCTGCCGGGCAGCGGGGAGGCGTACTACCGCCTCGTGCTCGACGCCACCTCGAACGCGTACGTCTCCGCCACCGCCGTGCCCGACCCGGACGCCGCCGTCTCCGCGATCGAGGGCATCAAGGTGTCCGTGCAGGACGCCGACGGCAGGTCCTGCTCGTCCGAGACCACCACCTTCGGGGCCGCGCGCAGCCCGCATCCGATCGCGGCGGGGGGTGCGCGCGAGGTCGGCGGGAGCCGTTGCCAGGGCGCCGGAACGTACTACGTGGTCGTCGAACGCTCGGGTACGAGCGACTTCGCGCCTGCCGAGTGGGAACTCGAGCTCACCGCGGTCCAGGAGCCCGGGCTGACGCGGGCCGGCGCCACACAGGCGCCGGAGGACTGGGACTTCGCCACGCCCGCACCGCCGACGGACGAGCCCCGGGGCCGCCGGGGCGGTGCCGGGTTCGCTACGGCGGCCGCGCTGGGACACGGTGTCTGGACCGACGACATCGCACCCGGGCAGACCCTCTTCTACGAGGTCCCGGTCGACTGGGGCCAGCAGGTGTCCGCCACGGCCGAGCTCGGCACGGCGACTGGAGGTTCCGGTTACGCCGGCAGTGCGCTGGACCTCTCCCTCTACAACCCCGTGCGCGCCCTCGTCGCGGACAGGAGCGTGGGGTACGACGGCAAACAGCGGGCCGCCGCGCTGGCTCCGCTTCCGCCGGTCGACCACGCCAACCGTCTCTCTTTCAGCAGCCGTGTGGACGGGATGCGCTTCGCGGGCTCCTATTACCTTGCCGTGCATCTTTCCTCGGAGGTCGCCGAGCAGTTCGGGGACGGGCCGCTCGGGCTGACGTTGCGCGTGGGCGTGAAGGGGGACGCGCAGGACGGGCCCGCTTATGCGGGGGAGTCCGTGCCGGAGGGCCTCTTCGCCGTGCGGGCAGGCGGCCTGGGCGGCGGCCGGGGGGCGGCGGTCGGGGGTGCGGGGCAGGGAGACGGCGGTGACGAGGCCATGACGGCCTTGGCCGTGGGCGGGATCGGCGCGGGCAGCGTGATCCTCGTGGGGCTCGGCGTGTGGACGGCCGTCGCGCGGCGGAGGGCTGGGATCGCCGGATAGGCGAGGGCCCCTCTCCACGGTGCCGCCGTCAGGTGCGTTTCCCTCGGGCGTCGTTCCGTCAGATACGGGTCAGCGCCCAGAACCCCAGGGCGTAGCAGGCCAGGGCCAGCAGGAGCAGGGGGATCACCGCCTTTGCGGGTGGGCCGGGGCGCCGGGCACGTCGCCCGCCGCGGCGATGCCCGGCGGGCGGCCGGGAAATTGAGGGCGCGGAAGGCGGAACCTGCGGGTCTTGAGCGGTGTACGAAGCAGTAGAGGGATCAGCGCGCTGCGACGACACCGAGGGGGCCTCAAGGGGCGCCGAGGGGGCAGGGCGCGGCGTGTGCGGCTGGGGGGAGGCGAAGGAAGGGTGCTGTGGTCGCGGGTGCTCGGGCTGTGGGTGGTGCTGGGGGCGCGGTGGGGTGGCGTGTTGCTGCTGGGGCTGCTGGGTCTCTTGTTGCCGCTGTGGCGGACTGGCAGAGGGTCGGCGCGTGGTGACGTTCGGCTGCGGTGGGGGCAGATGAAAGCTGCCGGTGTCGGACATGCCGGCAGGCTGCGCCGGCGGTGCCTGCCGGTGCCGGGGATCAGAGGGTACGTTCACGGCGCCGGCCCTGCCGGTTCCCGAACCCGTGCCGGGCCATGGGTCCTCGGGCGGCGGCGCACCGCCAGCTGGGCGCGAGCCCGCGGGTGGCATCCCGGATGGCATGGACCCGGCGCTCGGTGGCAGGCCTTCGCCCGGCACGAAGCCGCTTCCCGCGGACGAGCCCTGGGGCTGCGAGGCCACGGACGCGGGGTCACCCCCCGCTGCTCCGGAGCGCTCGGGCCGCACCTCTCCGCGTCCGCCGTGCGAGCCCTCGGCCGGTCCCGTCGCCCGCGCCGCACGCGCCGGCGTGAGTGGTCCGCTCGCCCCGAACCCCGATGGAAGCGGACCGACTTGGTCGAAGATCTCGATCTGCTCGTCGTCAGGACCAGGCTCCGGCAACAACTCGGCCGCCGCTGCGAGCGCCTTCCGCGCCCCCGTGGCCGTGCGGAACCGGGCCATCGGATCCGGCTGCAGCAGCGAGGCCACGACCTGCCACAGCGGTTCCGGAACGCCCGTGGGCGCGCCCGGAGTTCCGTGTTCGGCGAAGTACTGGACGAGCGCCTTGGCGTCCGGCTTCGCGCCCTCGAGCAGATACAGCGCGACCAGCCCCACGGCGAACAGGTCGGCCGGGAAGTCCGGTTCGGCGCCCATCATCTGCTCGGGTGCGAGATATCCGGGCGTCCCCACCACGAGGTTGGTCTCGGTCAGCCGCGGTTCGCCCAGCCGCATGGCTATCCCGAAGTCGGAGAGCCGCAGTCGCGGCCGCCCGGTGCCGGTCGCCTCCAGCAGGACGTTGGCGGGCTTGATGTCGCGGTGCACCACGTCCTCCGCGTGCACCGCGGCCAGACCCGACAGGAGCTGGTCCAGCAGGGTGCAGACGAAGCGCGGCGGCAGCGGACCGTAGTCCCCGACGACGTGCGCGAGGGACCCCCCGGCGACCAGATCCATGGTGAACAGGACCTTGTCGTCGTCGGCGGCCCAGCTGGCCGGCGCGAGGACATGGGGGTGATCGATGCGCAGTGCCTGCTCACGGACGAAGCGCAGCAGGGAGTGCGCGTCGCGCTGTTGCAGCACCTTGGCGGCCACATAACGGCGGCGGCGGTGGTCCCAGGCGCGCCAGACGGCGCCCACTCCTCCGCGTCCGATCGGGTCGACCAGTTCGTACCGCCCGGCGAAGATCTCTCCCATCGCGGTGCGTCGCTCCTCCCCCTGCGGTCCCTTCAGTCCCAGTTCGGTCCTGGGGCTCCCCCGTTGCCTGCCCCTCGACATGTGGGAGAACCCCTCCCGGACGTGTGCCGCACCCCCTGCGGCACACCCGGTCACGGGTGGGCGCCGCGCCCCCCGGCGGCACCCGCTGCCGTGACCGGCGCCCGGTTCAGTTCTGGTGCGACTGGTAGTGCGCGACGGCGTCCGATGTGCGGCCCGCGCCGTACACCCTGAGGAACTCTGCCAGCTCGGGATGGGTCGGGGCGAGGGTGTCCGCGGCGTCGATGATGTCCCCCGCGGCGGCGACGGACCGCAGTAGGGACTGGATCTCACGGACCACCCGCTTGACCGTCGGTGCCCCCGAACTGTTCGTCGTCTGCGTGGTGTTGCTGAGCACCGAGCCCCCCTGGGACTTCTTGATCTCGTCCATCCGGTCGGTGGCTTCGGCCGCGCTCACGCTGCCGTCCGCCACCTGTGCGGCCAGGTCCTGGAGCAGTTGCACCCGCTGCACCACGGCCGGATTGCCGATCTTCGCCCGCTGACCGCTCATCAGCTGGGACAGCATGGGTGCGGACAGTCCCAGCACCCCCGCGAGACGAGCCTGGTTGAGACCAAGATCGTCGATGAGCTTACGGAAGAGCGCCCCCAGCGGCTCCCCGTACCAGTTCCGCTGCAGTTCCCGCGCTCTTGCGGTGGCTTCCTGCTGTGCGGCGTCCATTGCGTCTCCCCATCGCTTCCCCTAAAACGGCGGTTCGCTGTCGCGAACCACGCCGAGCATCTTACGGAGAGTGGTCGTTCACGGGGACCCCCCAATCTTTTTGCGGGATACCGGGGGTGACCCGCTACTCTGGTCTGCGGCGCCTGCCGGTACGCGGTACTTCCGGCGGATGTCCTCTTTTCGGGGCCTTAGCTCAGTTGGTAGAGCGCTGTCTTTGCATGGCAGATGTCAGGGGTTCGACTCCCCTAGGCTCCACAGCAGAAAGCCCTCTGAACTGCGGAAACGCGGTGCAGAGGGCTTTTTTCGTCGGGGAGGGCGGGCCGGGCGGGCGGGGTTGGTGCATCGGCGGGGCCGACGCCCCGGTCCGATCCGACGGCACCGGTCGATCCCCTGTCCTCGGTACCGCCGTGCCGGTTCGGGAGCGCTGATCGGCGCCACGGTCGGCCCCCCGGGGCCTCCCGCCCGTGACGCGTGCGTCTTCGGGCCCGGGACCCGAGCCCGGCAGAGCCCAGCCGACCTGAGAGCCGATCGGCAGCGGCCTCGGCAGGCCGACCGCCCAGCAGAGCGGTCTCCCCTTTGCGCAAATGCCCGCCGCTTATCTCTCCCGTCACACCGTGACGAGGTACGAACCCGGCTCGCCATTGCATCCGCGATCACTCTCATCGCGGCGCATGCGGCTCGCCGCACCTCCAGGGCCCCAAATGTCCGCCACCGGAGGTCGGTTGTGGTTCCACGTGAAACATCGCTGTGGGGCGGGCGACCCTCAGGTCACCCGCCCCACAGTCGTTCGGCGATCTCGGCTCAGCCGCGGTCGTCGCGGTGGGCGGCCTCGTCCTCGGCCTGCTTGGCCTGCACCTCGGGGTCGAGAACGGACTGGCCGCTCCCGTCCACCGACGTGAGCCGGCCGGACTCGGAGACCTCGGTCGCGGCGGGGGGCTCGACCAGCCAGTCGGGGTTGGCCTGCTTGTCCCACCACTTCCAGGCGGCGAAGGCGCCACCCGCGACGACGCCGATCACGGCCAGCACCTTCATGGCCCGGCCGGTCCGGGCCCGGCGCTCGTGCTTGCGGACGAGCTTCTGGATCTCCTTGGGCGAGACCTGGCCGCGCAGCGCGGCCAGTGCGGCGACGCCCCGAGCCGCGGCCTCGTCCTTGACGGGTCCGGCCGCGGCCACCGCCTGCTCGATCCTCGGCAGGGAGTAGTCGGCGGCCTGGCGGGCGGCCCCGCGGGCGCGGGACGCGGCCTCGTGGGCGGCGTGGTCGACCTTCGGCGGCACATGCGTGCGGACCTGGTAGCGGGCCTGCTCCACATGCGGCGCGAGATGCGCGGCGTACTGGACACGAGCCTGTCCGGCGGCTTGGGACACCTTGGGCGCGAGCCGTACGCGTGCCTCGTGTGCGTAGTGCGCTGCCCGGTCCTTGGCCGTGTCGGCGTAGGGCGCCACCACTTCCGCGGCGTGCAGCACGCTGTCCTTCGCCGAGCCGGTCGCGGCGCGCACGCTGTCGATGCGGGTCACGGGTTTCCTCCTCCTCGGTGGCGTACGGTAATTCGACTTTCCACCCTTTTACGGATCATGCCTGTCGGAGCGCGATGCGGCATGCGAGGGCGGGCATCCGGGTCACGATTGCGGTGCAATAGCGGATGAATAAGGGACAACAGGAGCTTGTCGTCGACAATGCCACGGATCGGGGCTGAGCGCCCGTGTCCCGGGGCGACTCGTCGGGAATTCCGCAAGCGAAACGCCCGGATACACGGCTGGAGGCGGGCGCCGGGCGACGCCGGGCGTGGACCGTGCGAGGATCGTGGAGTCACAGGAAGACAACGGAAGGCAGATCGTGGCTGAGCAGCTTTACGCCACCCTGAAGACCAACCACGGCGACATCGCGGTTCGGCTGTTCCCGAACCACGCGCCGAACACGGTCAAGAACTTCGTCGAGCTCGCAGGCGGCGAGCGGGAGTGGACCAACCCCGCGACGGGTGAGAAGTCCACGGACAAGCTGTACGACGGCACGGTTTTCCACCGCGTCATCAGCGGCTTCATGATCCAGGGCGGCGACCCGCTGGGCAACGGCACGGGCGGCCCGGGCTACCAGTTCGGGGACGAGTTCCACCCCGACCTGCAGTTCGACAAGCCGTACCTGCTGGCCATGGCGAACGCCGGCCCGGGCACCAACGGCTCGCAGTTCTTCATCACCGTCTCCCCGACGGCCTGGCTGAACCGCAAGCACACCATCTTCGGCGAGGTCACGGACGCGGCCAGCCAGAAGGTCGTGGACACCATCGCGGGCGCCCAGACCAACCCGCGCACCGACCGTCCGCTCAACGACGTCGTCATCGAGTCGGTCGTCGTCGAGTCCCGCGAGGCCTGAGTCCGGCTCCCGCACGGGCTTGGTTCCCGTGAGTGCCGAGGTCGGGGCCCTGACGCGGGGCCCGAGACCTCCCGGTGGGGAACCAAACGCCCCGCTCGTCCGTAAAGATGAGCGGGGCGTTGCAGTGCCACGACGACGACTTAGGGGAGCTCATGGACCAGGCGCAGGGCAGCCGGCCGGACGCGGAGAGCGCGCCCGTCTGCTATCGCCACCCGGGTCGTGAGACCGGTGTACGCTGCACGCGCTGTGATCGTCCGATATGCCCCGACTGCATGATCAGCGCCTCGGTCGGCTTCCAGTGCCCCGAATGTGTCCGCGGCTCCGCCGGCACCGGTCACGCGCCGGGTGCCTCCCGCCCCCGCACCCTCGCGGGCGGCACGGTCGCCGCCGACCCCCGGCTGATGACCAAGATCCTGATCGGGATCAACCTCGCGGTCTTCCTCCTCGTCAAGGCCCGTCCCTCGGTATTGAACGATCTGGTGCTCACGGGTGCGTGGCCGCCCGCGCCCTGGGGACAAACGGAGGGCGTGGTCGAGGGCGAGTGGTACCGCCTGGTCACCTCGATGTTCACGCACGAGGCGATCTGGCACATCGCGTTCAACATGCTCAGCCTCTGGTGGCTCGGCGGCCCCCTGGAAGCGGCCCTCGGCCGCGTCCGCTACCTGGCGCTGTACCTGATCTCCGGACTCGCGGGCGGTGCCCTGACCTTCCTGCTGGCGGCTCCCACCACCTCCTCGCTCGGTGCCTCCGGTGCGGTCTATGGGCTCTTCGGCGCGACAGCCGTCCTGATGCGTCGGCTCAACTACGATCTGCGGCCCGTCCTCGCGCTGCTGGTGATCAACCTGATCTTCACGTTCACGGTGGCCGGCATCGCCTGGGAGGCGCACGTGGGTGGTCTCTTCGCCGGCCTGGTGATCGGCTACGTGATGGTCCACGCCCCGCGTGAGCGCAGGGCCCTGGTGCAGTACGGCGTCTGCGCGCTGATGCTGGCCGTGGTGGTCGGAGTGACGCTGCTGCGAACAGCGCAGCTCACTTGAGCCCGAGGGTTATCCACTGAGCTGGACAGTTGTCCACAGCGTGTGTCGGATCTTGTGCACGCTGTGCGAGAACACATGTGCCCCCTGTCGCTGGCCGGTGTTTGTACAGGTCAGGAAGGGGGCGAACGGGCATTCGGGGGATCGTGTGACGGTCGTACCGGCGTCAACGTCCGATGGGTTATCCACAGATCGTCGTCTTTTCCCCAGGTCAGGTGTGGAAATTCTCCCCGGGCTGTGGATAACTCAGCGGATAGCCGTGGGCAGAACTCCGTTCACCGCCCGGTGGCCTGCCCTTCGACGGGCCGCGCACCGGGCGGAGACCGGCTACTTCCACTGCGTGGAGACGCCGAACCCGGCCGCGATGAAGCCGAAGCCGACCACGATGTTCCAGTTGCCCAGCGACTCGATGGGCAGCGAACTGTTGGTCACATAGAAGACGACGATCCAGGCCAGGCCCACGAGGAACAAGGCGAGCATGACCGGTGCGACCCATGCACGGTTCGTCAGCTTGATGCTGGTCGCCTGCTTCGAGGGCGGCGGCGTGTAGTCGGCCTTCTTGCGGATACGTGACTTCGGCACGAGGGTCTCTCCTGTCGATGCGCTGCGTGGCCGCGCAGGGAACTGGGTCGGGCTCGGGGGCAGCGTACAAGGGGACACTGAGCGCTCCCCCGGGCGTCCGTTAGCGTAGTGCTTCCGTGGCGCCGAAGGAGATAAGGGTACGTTGAGCAATTCTGCCGACTCCCCCGGGACGGGATCCAGCGCTGGGCGCCGATGGGCCTTCCGGCCCGTGCGGCTGCTCACGGTGGCGGTCTTCGCTCTCGCGGGCCTCATTTTCTTCACCAGCTTCCACACGGCCAAGGGCACCAACATCCGCACGGACACGTCCCTGCTGAAGCTCTCGGACCTGATCCACGAACGCAGCCGCAACAACGGCGAACTGGGCGAGGCCAACGCCGCCCTGCGTGAGGACGTGGAGTCCCTGGCCGACCGGGGCGACGGCAGCACCAAGGCGGAGGACGACAAGCTCGCCGCACTGGAGAAGGAGGCGGGGACCCACAAGCTCACCGGCGAGGCGATCTCGGTGACCCTGGACGACGCCCCGCCGAACGCCACGGCCAAGCTCCCCGGCTACCCCGAGCCCCAGCCCGACTACCTGGTCATCCACCAGCAGGACCTCCAGGCCGTGGTGAACGCCCTGTGGCAGGGCGGCGCCAAGGGCATCAAGGTCATGGACCAGCGGCTGATCTCCACCAGCGCCGTGCGCTGCGTGGGCAACACCCTGATCCTCCAGGGCCGCGTCTACTCCCCGCCGTACAAGATCACCGCGGTCGGGGACCCCGAGAAGCTCCAGCAGGCGCTCTCCGCCTCCCCGGCGATCCAGAACTACATGGTGTACGTCAACGTGTACGGCCTCGGCTGGAAAGTCGAGGAGAACGGGACGGTGACTCTGCCCGGCTACTCGGGCACAGTGGATCTGCGGTACGCCCAGCCCATGGAGTGAGCGCCTTCCCAGGAGCCGCCGGTGCGCTTAGTCGTCAGGACCGTCAGCGAACTGTGCATCACCGTCGGCACCGTGATCGTGCTGTTCGTCGCCTACGTGCTCTTCTGGACCGGCGTGAAGGCCGACACGGTCATGGACGACGAGATCGACCGGCTCCAGCGGCAGTGGGCCGAGGGTGAGGTCCGTCCGTCGCAGACGGCGGCGGCCCCGGGCACCCCCGCCGCGCCCGCGGAACCCGCGGCCTACGAGAACGGCCGGGCTTTCGCGATCATGTACATCCCGCGGCTTGGTTTCACGTGGAACAAGCCCGTCCTCGAAGGCACCCGCACCGACACCCTGAAGAAGGGCCTCGGGCACTACGCCGGTACGGCGCACCTCGGGCAGCGGGGCAACTTCTCCGTCGCGGGGCACCGGCGGACGTACGGCGACCCCTTCAAGGACTTCCCGCGGCTGCGGCCCGGTGACGCGGTGGTGCTGACGGACGGGACGACCTGGTTCACGTACCGGGTCGACAAGGGGCCGTACAAGACCGTGCCGACGGACGTTGAGGTGATCGACCCGCTGCCACGTATGTCGGGGTACACACGCCCGGGCCGCTATCTGACCCTCACGACCTGCGAACCGGAGTGGGGCCACAGCCACCGCCTGATCGTCTGGGCCCATCTGGATTCCACGCAGCCCGTGGAGGCCGGGAAACCAGCCGCCCTGCGCCGTTAGTCTGGTGGAGTACGGCGTGGGTTTCTGGTGCCGTGGTGCGACGGAAGGGACGGCATGTACGGCTGGATCTGGCGGCATCTGCCGGGGAACGCTTGGGTCAGGGCGTTGATCTCACTGGTACTGATCCTGGCCGCGGTCTACGTCCTGTTCCAGTACGTCTTTCCCTGGGCCGAACCACTGCTGCCCTTCAACGATGTGACGGTGGACAACCAGTGAGCGCGCGCATTCTCGTCGTGGACAACTACGACAGCTTCGTCTTCAACCTGGTCCAGTACCTGTACCAGCTGGGCGCCGAGTGCGAGGTCCTGCGCAACGACGAGGTCTCGACCACGCACGCGGGCGACGGCTTCGACGGCGTGCTGCTGTCACCCGGCCCGGGTGCCCCCGAGCAGGCCGGCGTCTGCATCGAGATGGTCCGGCACTGCGCCGCCACCGGCGTGCCCGTCTTCGGCGTCTGCCTCGGCATGCAGTCCATGCAGGTGGCCTACGGCGGGGTCGTGGACCGCGCGCCGGAGCTGCTGCACGGCAAGACCTCGCTCGTCGAGCACGAGGGCAAGGGCGTCTTCGCCGGCCTGCCGACGCCGTTCACCGCGACCCGCTACCACTCGCTGGCCGCCGAGCCACCGACCGTGCCGACGGAGCTGGAGGTCACGGCGCGGACGCACGACGGCATCATCATGGGCCTGCGGCACCGCGAACTCCCGGTCGAGGGCGTGCAGTTCCATCCCGAGTCGGTACTGACCGAGCACGGTCACAGGATGCTGGCCAACTGGCTGACGGAGTGCGGCGACGAGGGCGCGGTGGCGAGGTCGGCGGGGCTCGCCCCGGTGGTGGGCAGGGCCACGGCGTGACCGCGCTGCGCCCCGAGCGCGAGTCCGGCACCGCCTACGGCGACGCCGGCGACCAGGGCACCTCGTACGGGCAGCAGCCGTACGAGGCGGCGGGTGCGTTCGGGGACTGGTACGGGCAGCAGCCCTACCCGGGGCCGGCGGGCGGTGTCCCGGGCCCCGCACCGACGGGCGGGGCCCGGGTGGACGACGAGACGATGGCCCTGCGGATACCGGAGCCGCCGGGCGGACCCGGAGCGACGGGGGCCGCGGCGGGCCGGGGCAGGACCACACGAGCCGCGGGCGCCACAGGAGCCACAGGAACGTCGGCGGGCTCCGGTGCGGCCGGAGCCGCTCCGGGTGGCCGTGCGGCCCGCAGAAAGGCCGCCAAGCGCCGCCACGGGCGCCATGGCGCCCACGCCGACCCCGCCACCCCGGCCGGATCACCCGCGGAGGGCGGCGACCGGGGCAGGCCGCTCTCCCGTGTCGAGGCGCGCAGGCTCGCGCGGGAGAGCAAGCCCGGTGCCGCCGTCGTGGCCAGCCGGCTGATCGGCGAGGTGTTCATCACCACCGGCGTGCTGATGCTGCTCTTCGTGACCTACCAGCTGTGGTGGACCAACGTCCGGGCGCACGCGCAGGCCGGGAACGAGGCCAGCCAGCTCCAGGACGACTGGGCGAACGGCAAGCGCAACCCGGGTGCCTTCCAGCCGGGGCAGGGCTTCGCGCTGCTGCACATCCCCAAGCTGGACGTGGTCGTGCCGATCGCCGAGGGCATCAACAGCGACAAGGTGCTCGACCGGGGAATGGTCGGTCACTACGCCGAGGGCGCGTTGAAGACGGCGATGCCCGACGACAGGACCGGCAACTTCGGGCTCGCGGGCCACCGCAACACGCACGGCGAGCCCTTCCGTTACATCAACAAGCTCCAGCCGGGCGATCCGATCGTCGTCGAGACGCAGGACACGTACTTTGTCTACGACATGGCGTCGATCCTGCCGGTGACCTCGCCGAGCAACGTGAGCGTCCTCGAACCGGTACCCCCGGGGTCGGGCTTCACCGAGCCCGGCCGCTACATCACCCTGACGACGTGCACACCGGAGTTCACCAGCAAGTACCGGATGATCGTCTGGGGCAAGATGGTCGAGGAACGGCCGCGCAGCAAGGGCAAGCCGGATGCGCTCGTCAGTTAAGGGCAGATGACACGTGGCAGCGACCACCGATCGTGAAGAGCACACCGACGCCGTTCCCGGGGCTCCCGAGCCACGGCGCCGCGGACCCGGACGGATCGCCATGGCGGTCAGCGTCTTCGGTGAACTCCTCATCACCGCGGGCCTCGTGCTCGGCCTGTTCGTCGTCTACTCACTGTGGTGGACGAACGTCCTCGCCGACCGCAAGGCGCACCAGGAGGGCGACAGGGTCCGCGACCACTGGGCCACCTCCGAGCCCACCGGTCCCGGCCGGCTGGACACCAAGGACGGCATCGGCTTCCTGCACGTGCCGGCGATGAACAGGGACGAGATCCTGATCAAGAAGGGCACCTCGACGGAGCTGCTCAACAACGGCGTCGCCGGCTACTACACCGACCCCGTCAAGGCGACCCTCCCCACCAGCGGCAAGAACGGCAACTTCTCGCTCGCCGCCCACCGGGACGGCCACGGCGCCAAGTTCCACGACATCCACAAGCTCAAGAAGGGCGACCCGGTCGTCTTCGAGACGAAGGACAAGTGGTTCGTCTACAAGGTCTACGCCGTCCTGCCCGAGACCTCGAAGTACAACGTCAAGGTCCTCGACGCGATCCCCGCGGAGTCCGGGCGCAAGAAGGCCGGCAAGTACATCACCCTGACCACCTGCACCCCGGTCTTCACCAGCCGCTACCGGTACGTCGTCTGGGGCGAGCTGGACCGCGTGGAGAAGGTGAACGGCGACCGCACACCGCCGAAGGAACTGCGCCGCTAGACCGCGCCGCACGGCCACGTACGACGGAGCCCCGGCAACCCTGAGAGGGGGTGCCGGGGCTCCGTCGTGTGCGGCGAGGGCGGTCAGTCGCCGTCGTTGCCTCCGAAGATGCCGCCGCCGTTGTTGCCTCCGTTGTTGCCGCCCAGTCCCACGGTGCGCAGCGTGATCTGCGTCCCGCCCGGGTTGTCGACCTCCTGGTCACCCGGCGGGTTCTGCGCGGCGACGAACGCTCCGTCGCTCTGGTCGCTGCCGTTCTCGAACTGGATGTTGGTGAAGCCGGCCGCGTTCAGGATCTGCTTGGCCTGTCCCACCGTCTGTCCGACGACGTTCGGGACCTTGGCCTTCTGCTGCTGGAGCTTGCCGACCTTCAGGTTCACCGTCGAGCCCTTGTCGATCTGCGAACCGGCGGGCGGGTTGACCTCGATGACCTTGCCGTCCTGGTTGGGGTCGGTGACCGGCACGTCGGTGCAGTTGCCCGTGAGGTCGTTGTCCTCGAGCTGCTTCTTGGCGTCGTCGCAGGACTGGCCGCCGACGTTCGGGACGGTCGCCTTCTCCTCGGCCTTCGCGATCGTCAGGGTGATCGTGGAGCCCTTCTCGACCTCCTTGCCGGAGACCGGGTCCTGCTCCAGGACGGTGCCCGGGTCGTCCGAGGACTCGCGGACCTCCGTCTTCACCTTGAACTCGTACTCGTCGCCCTCGAGCTTCGCCGTGGCGTCCTCGACGTTCTCGTTGATGACGTTGGGCACCGCGACCTTCGGGGCGCCGGTCGACACCACGACGTTGATCGCCGTGTTCTTGTCGACCTCCGTGCCCCGCGGCGGGTCCTGGGAGCAGACGTTGCCCTTCTGCTGGTCCTCGCAGGGCTTGTTGCTGACGGACAGCTCGAGATCGGCGTTGGTCGCCTGTTTCTGCGCGTCGTCCTGGGTGAGCCCCACGAAGTTCGGCACCTGCACCGAGTCGTTGCTCACCCCGTCCCCGCCGAACGCCCAGCGACCGATCAGGATCGCGCCGACCAGGACCAGGACCGCCGCTACGACCAGCAGGATCGTCGAGGTGTTGGACTTCTTCTGACGACGCCGGTCGGGCCGGTCGTCGTAGCCGAAGCCGCCGTCGTCCGGGTTGGTCGGGGGCAGCAGGGTGGTCGCGCCACCGTGGCCGTCGGAGCGCAGGGCCGTCGTCGGCTGGTCGTCCGGGTAGCCGCCGTAGCCGACCGCGCCCATCGCCGCCGTGGCGCCGACCGGCTGGCCGTCGAGGCAGGCCTCGATGTCGGCGCGCATCTCGTCGGCGGACTGGTAGCGGTAGTTCGGGTCCTTGACCAGCGCCTTGAGGACGATCGCGTCCATCTCCGGCGTGATCTCGGGGTCGAACACCGACGGCGGCTGGGCCTCCTCCCGGACGTGCTGGTACGCGACCGCCACCGGGGAGTCGCCCACGAACGGCGGGCGTACCGTCAGCAGCTCGTACAGCAGGCAGCCGGTGGAGTACAGGTCACTGCGCGCGTCGACCTGCTCACCCTTGGCCTGCTCGGGCGAGAGGTACTGCGCGGTGCCGATCACGGCGGCCGTCTGCGTCATCGTCATGCCGGAGTCGCCCATGGCCCGGGCGATGCCGAAGTCCATGACCTTGACCTGGCCGTTGCGCGTCAGCATGACGTTCGCCGGCTTGATGTCGCGGTGGACGATGCCGTTGCGGTGGGCGTACTCCAGGCCCTGGAGGATGCCGATCGTCATCTCCATGGCGCGCTCCGGCAGCAGCTTGCGGCCGGAGTGCAGCAGCTCACGGAGCGTGGAGCCGTCGACGTACTCCATGACGATGTACGGGATCGAGACCCCGTCGATGTAGTCCTCGCCCGTGTCGTAGACCGCGACGATCGCGGGGTGGTTGAGCGAGGCGGCCGACTGGGCCTCCCGGCGGAAGCGGGCCTGGAACGACGGGTCGCGTGCGAGATCCGCGCGCAGCGTCTTCACGGCCACCTGGCGCCCCAGCCTGGTGTCATGCGCGTGGTAAACCTCCGCCATGCCACCACGGCCGAGCACCGGGCCCAGCTCGTACCGGCCGCCTAGGCGACGCGGCTCTTCCATAGCTACCTACCAGCCCTCTCCGTCGGTCCCGGCCGGCATGTCGTGCGGCCGGAGACTGCCGTCCGGGCCTACCGTACCCGGCTCGCTTTGTATGACCTGGCCAAGCCCGTCAGCCGATACAGGACCGGTATCGCAACGTGCATCAATGTGAAGGCGACGTGACGGGGCTCTCACTGCTTGCTCTGGATGACCGCCTCCATCACGCTCTTCGCGATGGGCGCCGCGAGGCCGCCGCCGGAGATGTCGCCACGGTCCGCCTCCTGGTCCTCGACCACGACGGCCACGGCCACCGGCGAGCTGCCGTCGGAGAGCTTGGCGTACGAGATGAACCAGGCGTACGGCTTCTCACTGTTGTCGACGCCGTGCTGGGCGGTACCGGTCTTGCCGCCCACGGTCACGCCGTCGATCTTCGCGTTGCTTCCCGTGCCCTTGTCGACGACGGTCTCCATCATCGACTGCAGCACCTGCGCGTTGTCCGAGGACAGCGGCTTGCTGAGCTCCTCCGGCTCGGTCTGCTCGATGGTGTCGACGTTGGACGCCTGGAGCTTGTCGACCATGTACGGCTTCATCAGCGTGCCGTCGTTGGCGACCGCGGCGGCGACCATGGCCATCTGCAGCGGTGTCGCCGCGGTGTTGAACTGGCCGATCGAGGACAGCGCCACCTCGGAGGGGGCCATGTCCTCGGAGAACACGGAGGCGTTCGCGCGGACCGGCGTGAACTGTTCCTCGGTGAAGCCGAACTTCTTCGCCGTCTCCAGCATCTTGTCGTTGCCGAGGTCGGAGCCGACCTTGCCGAAGACGGTGTTGCAGGACCACTGCAGGGCGACCCGGAGGGTCGCGTTCTTGCAGGGGATGGTCCCCTCGTTCTTCAGCTCGGTCGTGGTGCCCGGCATCGTCCACGGCAGCGGCGTCTTGGTGGGCGAGTCCGCCTCGGGGTACAGGCCGTGCTCCAGGGCCGCCGCCGCGGTGACGACCTTGAAGGTCGAGCCCGGCGGGTAGGTCTCGCGCAGCGCCCGGTTGAGCATCGGGTCGTTCGCGTCGTCCTTCTTCTGGAGCTTGTTCCAGGCCTTCTGGTCGTCGTCGGAGTATCCGGCGATCGTCGAGGGGTCGTAGGACGGGTAGGAGGCCTGCGCCAGGATCGCGCCGGTCTCCGGGTCAAGCGCCACCACGGCGCCCTTGCCGCGCTTGGCCAGGCCCTCGTACGCCGCCTTCTGCGCGGCCGCGTTGAGGGTGGTGACGACGTTGCCGCCGGCCTTCTTCTTGCCCGTGAGCATGTCGAGGGTGTTGCGGAAGAACAGCCGGTCGTCGTTGCCGGTGAGGATGCCGTCCTCCAGGTTCTCCAGCTGGTTGGTGCCGAAGGCCTGGGAGGCGTAGCCGGTGACCGGGGCCCACATGGGGCCGTCCTTGTAGGTGCGGACGTACTCGAAGTCGCCGCTGGCGGCCCGCTTGGAGCCGGTGATGGCCTTGCCGTCGACGATTATGTCGCCGCGGGGGGTGGCGTACCGCTCGATCGCCACCCGGCGGTTGTCGGTGTCGGTGGCCAACTCGTCCGCCCGGACGTACTGGAGCCAGTTGTCGCGGATCAGCAGCGTCAGGACGAGCAGTCCGCAGAAGATCGCGATCCGGCGCAGGGGCTTGTTCATGACGGGCGGACCACCTGGGTCATCTCGGCGTCGGGGTTCGGGGCGGGGGCGGGCGCCGGGCGGCGCGCGGTGTCGCTGATGCGCAGCAGAATGCCGATCAGGGCCCAGTTGGCGATCACGGACGAGCCGCCGTAGGCCAGGAACGGCATCGTCATACCGGTCAGCGGGATGAGCCCCATCACACCGCCGGCGACGACGAACACCTGGAGGGCGAAGGCGCCGGACAGGCCGATGGCGAGCAGCTTGCCGAACGGGTCGCGGGCGGCGAGGGCGGTGCGCACGCCGCGCTCCACGATCAGTGCGTACAGCAGCAGCAGGCCCATCACGCCGGCGAGGCCCAGCTCCTCGCCGAAGGTGGCGAGGATGAAGTCGGAGTTGGCGGCGAACCGGATCAGCTCGGAGTGCCCCTGGCCCCAGCCGGTGCCCAGGGTGCCGCCGGAGCCGAACGCCCACAGCGCCTGCATCGCCTGCTCGGAGTGGCCGCCCACGCCCTGGCGGGAGAGCGTGTACTCGCGCATCGGGTCGAGCCAGGCGTCGACGCGCTGCTGGATGTGCGGTTCGAAGGAGGCCACGCCGACGGCGCCGACCGCGGACATCAGCAGACCGAAGACGATCCAGCTGGTCCGCTCGGTGGCGACGTACAGCATGATGACGAACATTCCGAAGAACAGCAGCGACGTACCGAGGTCGGTCTCGAAGACCAGGATCAGGATCGAGATCGCCCAGACCACGAGGATCGGGCCGAGGTCGCGGCCACGCGGCAGGTACAGGCCCATGAAGCGGCGGCTGGCCAGGGCGAGCGCGTCCCGCTTGACCATCAGGTACCCGGCGAAGAAGACCGCGAGGACGATCTTCGCGAACTCGCCCGGCTGGATGGAGAATCCGCCGACGTTGATCCAGATCTTGGCGCCGTAGATGTTCTGGCCGAGGCCCGGCACCAGCGGCAGCAGCAGCAGGAACAGCGCGCCGACCATCGAGATGTACGTGTAGCGCTGCAGCGCGCGGTGGTCCTTGAGGAAGATCAGCACCACGATGAACAGCGCGATGCCCATCGCCGTGTACAGCAGCTGGCGCGGGGCGGCGGTGCCGGCCTGGCCGATGTCCTGCAGCAGCTCGGACTGGTCCAGCCGCCAGATGGCGACCAGGCCCAGCCCGTTGAGCAGGGTGGCCAGCGGCAGCAGCAGCGGGTCCGCGTACGGCGCGAACTTGCGGACGACGACATGGCCGACGCCGGCCAGCAGGCCCAGACCGAGCCCGTAGCTCAGCAGGCCGGCCGGTACCTCGTCGTTGATGGCGAGACCGACGTTGGCGTAGGCGAAGACCGGGATGAGGACGGCGAACACCAGGAGCCCGAGCTCGGTGTTGCGCCGGCTCGGCGTGCCGATCGAGCCGATCGTGGACGTGTGCTGCGTCGACGGATTGGGAGTACTGCTCATCGTGTGACGGGGCCTCTCACGGCTTGCCTACTGCTTACCGCACAGCGAGACGACCTTCTGCTCTTCCTCCGAGAGGCTGGGGCCGGGGCTGGGAGTGGGCGCGGTCGCGGACTGGCTCGGGGACGTGGAACCGGTGGCCGACGGTGTCGGTGTGGCCTTGGACGTGACAGAGGTACGGGTGGTTCCCGTGGTGCCGCCTGCCTCGCCCTGGCCGGTCTGCGCGCTGTTCTCGCTCTCGGCGGCGCGTCGCTGCGCCTCCTTCTTGCACGCGGAGGCCTGCACGCCCAACTCGACGATCTTGGCCTGGGCGTTCTTCAGCCCGCCCTCGGCGATCGTCGCCTCGACCAGCTTCTGCTGGTAGGGCGGCAGGTACTTGAGTTCGATCTCGGGGTGGTCCTTCTCGACCTTCGACAAGGAGACCCAGGCCAGGTCCTGGCTGATGCCCCGGTACAGGGCGACGTGCTCGTCGTTGGTGCCGACGTAGTACTGGGTCTGCGTCCAGCGGTGGCCCCCGTACAGGCCGCCGCCGATGACGGCCAGCGCGAGGACGCCGTAGAAGGATCGCTTCAGCCAGCGGCGCCGCGGCCGTGGTTTGACGAAGTCGTCGTCGCTGTAGCCGCCGAAGCCGTCCGCCGGGATGTAGCCGGTGGTGTCGCCGGAGCCGGGCGGGCCGAACTCGCCGCCCCCGCCGCCCTGTCCGGGCACCTGGCGGCCGAGGCCGGCGGCCCGGCCGGCCGGGGTCTGCATGATGCCGTTGTCGTGCAGGTGGTTCTGGTTCTCGGCGACGGCGCCGACCACGACCGGGGTGTCGGACAGCTGCCCGGCGAGGGTGTCACCGGTGTCCAGGTCGAGCACGTCGGCGACGATCACGGTGATGTTGTCCGGGCCGCCGCCGCGCAGCGCCAGCTCGATCAGCTGCTGCACGGTCTCCTGCGGACCCTGGTAGCTGGCGAGCGTCTCCTCCATCGTCTGGTGGGAGACGACGCCGGACAGGCCGTCGGAGCAGATCAGATAGCGGTCGCCGGCCCGCACCTCGCGGATCGACAGATCGGGCTCGACGTGGTCGCCGCTGCCGAGCGCGCGCATCAGCAGGGAGCGCTGCGGGTGGGTGGTGGCCTCTTCCTCGGTGATCCGGCCCTCGTCGACGAGGCGCTGCACCCAGGTGTGGTCCTGTGTGATCTGGGTGAGGACACCGTCGCGCAGCAGGTACGCGCGCGAGTCGCCGACGTGCACCAGGCCGAGCCGCTGGCCCGTCCACAGCAGAGCGGTGAGGGTCGTACCCATGCCCTCCAGCGAGGGGTCCTCCTCGACCATCTGACGCAGCTGGTCGTTGGCGCGCTGGACGGCGGTGCCGAGCGAGGTGAGGACGTCCGAGCCGGGGATGTCGTCGTCGAGCTGGACGATGGTGGAGATCGCCTCGGAGGAGGCGACCTCGCCGGCCGCGGCGCCGCCCATGCCGTCGGCGATCGCGAGCAGGCGCGGACCGGCGTATCCGGAGTCCTCGTTGCCCTCGCGGATCATGCCTTTGTGCGAACCGGCGGCGAAGCGCAGTGACAGACTCATGCGCACCTCGCCCGTCGGCTCCGGGTACAGCCGATCGTGTCGAGCCACACTGCCCACCCTCCGGTCGGGAGCGCGCCGGGGCCCCGGGTGTGGACCGCCGCTGCGTGCTCGCTCCGCTCGCGCTCATTCATGATGTAGCACTACTTCCGCAGCTCGATGACGGTCTTGCCGATGCGGATCGGTGCACCCAACGCGATCGGCGTGGGGGTCGTGAGGCGGGTCCGGTCGAGATAGGTGCCGTTCGTGGACCCGAGGTCCTCGACGATCCACTGACCGTCCCGGTCCGGGTAGATCCTGGCATGCCGGCTCGAGGCGTAGTCGTCGTCCAGCACGATGGTGCTGTCGTGCGCCCGGCCCAGGGTGATGGTCTGGGACTGGAGCGCGACGGTGGTGCCGGTGAGTGTGCCTTCGGTCACCACCAGTTTGGTCGGGGCGTTCCGCCGCGACCGGCCGCCGGCCGGCTGCTGGCGCTGCTGCGGAGGCGCCTGGCGCGTGGCCTGCTGCGCCCGGCCCGCGTCCCGTCGGGATCCGCGCTGTGTGACGCGCGTTCCGAACAGATCGCTGCGGATGACCTGCACGGCCACGATCACGAACAGCCACAGTACGGCCAGGAAACCCAGCCGCATGACCGTGAGGGTCAGCTCTGACATTGCCCCCGGATCACCCTTCGGCTTGCCTATAGATAACGGTGGTGCTGCCCACGACGATCCGCGAGCCGTCGCGGAGCGTAGCGCGGGTGGTGTGCTGCCCGTCCACCACGATGCCGTTGGTGGACCCGAGATCCTGGATCGTCGAGGGCGTTCCGGTCCGGATCTCGCAGTGCCGGCGGGACACGCCGGGGTCGTCGATCCGCACGTCGGCGTCGGTGCTGCGGCCCATTACCAGGGTCTGGCGGGAGATCTGGTGGCGAGCACCGTTGATCTCGATCCAGTACCTGGTGCGGGAACCAGGGGAGGCGCCGGGCGCGGCACCGGGACGCTGCGCGGCGGGCTGGGCCGGCTGCGGATAGCCGTACCCGCCGGGGCGGGCGCCGGGTGGGGGTGCCGAAGGCATGGGGGGAGCGCCGGCGGGCTGCGGCGGGGCAGCAGCGGGCGGGTACCCGTAGCCACCCGCGGCGGCCGGGGGGCGGACGCCGCCGGCCGCGGAGCCGGGGGCCTGCTGGTCGGTGGAGGAGGCGAGCGTACGGCTGCGCACCCGGTACAGACCGGTGTCCAGGTCGTCCGCCTTCTCCAGGTGGACCTTGATCGCTCCCATGAAGGTGTAGCGCTGCTGCTTGGCGTAGTCGCGGACCATGCCCGCGAGCTCGTCGCCCAGCTGGCCCGAGTAGGGGCTGAGGCGCTCGAAGTCCGGGGCGCTCAGCTCCACGATGAAGTCGTTGGGCACGACGGTGCGGTCGCGGTTCCAGATGGTCGCGTTGTTGTCGCACTCCCGCTGGAGCGCTCCCGCGATCTCCACGGGCTGCACCTCGGACTTGAACACCTTGGCGAAGGTGCCGTTGACCAGACCTTCGAGACGCTGCTCGAACTTCTTCAGGACTCCCATGGGGCACCTCCTCCGGCGTTGCCGTCCTGTGTACTGCCTACCCGTGCACTGCCTACCCGGTACTGCTTACTGATCGTATCCACGCCCCGGTTAATCGGCTGGTTCCCCCTGTCAGCCCGGTCGACGGGTGTCGACGGGTGTCGACGCCTGACGAAGTTCCCTGCGGCGCTCCCCTTCGAACTTCTGGCATGGATCGTAGAGGGGGTCGCAAACAAGTGTCCCGCACCGGACTGCGGACTCGGTCCGGCTCCTGGGCAGACGGGCAGGACCGGTACGAGGTTGATACGTGCGGAGGCGTTCCGGCCGGTCGGCGTGCCCATGTGAGGGTGCCCCTGCCCTGGATAAGGCATGTGAACCCACCCCGTCCAGCGTGCTAATGTTCTGGGTGTCGGAAGGCGCCAACCCCAAGGGGACGGGGCCGGAGACACACCCAATGCGCGGGTGGCGGAATAGGCAGACGCGCTGGATTCAGGTTCCAGTGCCCGCAAGGGCGTGGGGGTTCAACTCCCCCCTCGCGCACAGCTGAAGCGGTCGGCATCGTGATCACGATGCCGACCGCTTCTCTTTGTTCTCCCGTCGTTCTCCCGGGCCTTCGGAGGCGTACCCCGTGAAGCCCCTCACCGTGCTGCCTGTTCCTGTGTGAGCAACGTCTCAGGTCGTGGTGGTCGTGCGGGGGGTCCGTGCCGTGGCGGTGATGTCGGGCGTGGTGGTGTCGGACGGGCCGATGCCGCCCGCGTTCAAGGACGAGGGCCGACAGGCGGACGTGCGGCTGCGGGACCGGCGTCGGCCACCTGCCGCAGGACCGGGTCGGGCAGGTCGGGGAGTTGACGTGCGCCGGGGTTTTCCACAGGTGGGGAGTTGTCCACAGGGTCTGACGGGATGCCGTCCGCCGGTTGTACGGTCGGCACGAGTTGATGTTCCGGCGAGTCACGGGGGAGGCGGTCGCGGTGACCGAGACCGGTGTGCGGGAGGCGGGTTCCGGGTCGGTGCGGATTCCGCGGGTGCGGGGTTTCGCCGAGCCGTCCGCGCAGGGCGCGCGCTCGCCCAAGGCGGAGGGCAAGGCCCTGCGGGAGCGGGTGCCGCGCAGCGCCCACGCCACCCTCGACGTCGACGGTGCCCGGCCCGACGCGGTGACCGCGGTCGAGGAGTCCAACCAGGGCCGTATCCCCGGGCTCACGCCGATAAGGGTCGGCAGGATGGTGGCGACCCCGTTCGCCTTCCTGCGCGGAGCGGCGGGCCTCATGGCGTACGACCTCGCCCGCACCCCCATGACCCGCATCCGCGCGCAGATCTGCGGCGACGCGCACGCGGCGAACTTCGGTCTGTACGGCGACGCGCGCGGCGGCCTGGTCATCGACCTGAACGACTTCGACGAGACGGTGCACGGCCCCTGGGAGTGGGACCTCAAGCGGCTCGCCGCCTCGCTGGTGCTCGCGGGCCGGGTGGCGGGCGCCGACGAGGACACCTGCCGGTCGGCCGCCCACGACGCGGCCGGCGCCTACCGCCGCACGATGCGGCTGCTGGCCAAGCTCCCGGTGCTGGACGCGTGGAACGCCATCGCGGACGAGGAACTGGTCTCCCACACCGACGCCCACGATCTGCTCGGCACGCTGGAGCGGGTCTCGGAGAAGGCGCGGGCCAACACCAGCGGGCGGTTCGCGGCGCGGTCGACCGAGCCGTCCGAGGAGGGCGGCCGGCGCTTTGTGGACGCGCTGCCGGTGCTGCGCCGCGTCCCGGACGCCGAGGCGGCGGCGGTCGCCGGCGCCCTGGAGGAGTACGTGACGACGCTGTCCGAGGACCGGCTGCCGCTGTTGTCCCGGCATGCGGTGCACGACGTGGCGTTCCGCATCGTCGGCACGGGCAGCGTCGGCCTGCGTTCGTACGTCGTCCTGCTGCTGGACCACCGCGGTGAGGCGCTGATCCTCCAGGTGAAGGAGGCCCGCGAATCGGCGCTCCTGCCGCATCTGCGGACCGCCGGGTTCGAGACGCCGTCCGTCGATCACGAGGGCCGGCGGGTGGTCCTCGGGCAGAAGCGGATGCAGGTGGTCAGCGACATCCTGCTCGGCTGGACGACCGTCCAGGGCCGCCCCTTCCAGGTCCGCCAGTTCCGCAACCGCAAGGGCAGTGTGGACCCGGCGGCCCTCTCGGTCGACCAGCTCGACGACTACGCCCGCATGACGGGCGCGCTCCTGGCACGCGCCCACTCCCACAGCGCCGACCCGCGCCTGGTCTCCGGCTACTGCGGCAAGAACGAGGAGCTGGACGAGGCGCTCGCCACCTTCGCCGTCGCGTACGCCGACCGGACCGAGGCCGATCACTCGGAGCTGGTCGCGGCCGTCCGGGCGGGGCGGGTCCCGGCGGAGGAAGGGGTGTGAGCGCGGGTGATCGGCGATGAAGGGCTCGTGCACGGAGAAGGGGCTGCCCGTGTCGGCGAGGGGGCTGCCCTTGTCGGCGAGGGGTCTTCCCGTGCTGTGGAGCGGGCGGGTGTGGCCGGGGTTCCGGGAGCCGGCGGTGGCGTGGCCTACGCTGGTCGGGTGACGACCCCGGAAGCTGAGCAGGGTGGTGTCGCCCATGAGGCGCAGGCGACGCCCGAGGACGGCGCCCCCCGGCCCGAGGAGCGGCTTGAGCGGGCCGTGCGGGCGGCCGAGCAGGCGCTGATCGAGTACGAGATCGCGGTCGAGACCTTCCGGGTCGAGATCGAGAACTTCTCCCGGCTGCACCACCAGCGGCTCGGGCCGATGTACGCCCGGCTCGAGGAGCTGGACGCGCAGATAGCCGAGGCGAAGGCGGCCCGCACGGGCGATGCCGAGGACCTGCGCCGCGCGCAGGAGCTGCGGGCCCGGGTGCTGCCCATGCCCTCCGTGGAGGAGCTGTTCCACGGCTGGATGGACGGCGACGGCCTGTTCCCCGAGGCCGCGGCGATGCTGACGGACCGGCCCGTCCGGCCCCCGCAGCGGGTGCGCCCCAGCGACGAGGCCCGCCGCCTCTACCGCGAGCTGGCCCGCAAGGCCCACCCCGACCTCGCGCAGGAGGACGGTGAGCGCAAGCGGCGTGAGGAGTTCATCACCCGGGTGAACACCGCCTACGGCCGCGGTGACGAGGCGCTGCTGCGGGAGCTGGCCGAGGAATGGGCGGCGGGTCCGGTGCCCGAAGAGCGCCGGCCGGGCCCCAGCGAGGAGCTCTACGCCCGGCTGGACTGGCTCGCCCGCCGCAAGGAACTGCTCTCGGTCGTCGCCCGTGACCTGGAGGAGAGCGCGATCGGCTCCATGCTGCGGCTGGCGCCCGACGACCCGGACAGCCTGCTCGACGAGATCGCCGAGCAGTTGCTCAAGGAGGTCGCGGGGCGCGAGGCGGAGCTGGCGGCGCTGGTCGGCCAGTGAGCGGCCGGGCGGCCTCCGAGCCGCCCTGGGGAGCGCTTCGGGTAGCGTCGGGACCATGAACTTCGGAGCTGTTCCCACGGTCGGGGTCACCGACCTCAAGGACGACGACTTCCTGCTGGACGTCCGTGAGGACGAGGAGTGGCAGGCCGGTCACGCGGCGGGCGCGCTGCACCTGCCCATGAGCGCGTTCGTGGCCCGGTACGGCGAGCTGACCGAGGCCGCCCCGCAGGACGGCCGCGTCCACGTGATCTGCCGTTCCGGCGGACGCTCGGCCCAGGTCGCGATGTACCTCAACCAGCAGGGCGTCGACGCCGTGAACGTCGCGGGCGGCATGGAGGCCTGGCAGGCGACCGGGCGCCCGGTGGTCACGGACGCGGGGGAGCCGGGAGCGGTCGTCTGAGTCCGGCCGGGTGAGGTACGGGCGCGGTGTCGCGCCCGTCACGCGGATGCCGTGGCTCCCGTTCTCCGGCGCGGCCGACCGGGCGTGCACCACGGTCGCCGTGCGCCTGGGCTACGGCCTCGCGGCGCCACCCACCGGGCCGGCGCTGCGGCCGACGGAGCGGCGGGTCCGCGGGTCCGCGGGTCCGCGGGTCCGCGAGGATGCTCACCCAGGTGCGTGCGCCGCGAGCAGGTCGCCCAGGGTCTCCTCATGGGCCGCCGCCGGTCCCAGGGACAGCTCCAGGTGCTTGGCCCAGGCGTGGTAGCGGTGCAGCGGATAGTCGACGTCCGCTCCGAACCCCCCGTGCAGATGCTGTGCCGTCTGCACCACCCGCCGCACCCCCTCCGCCGCCCAGATCTTGGCGACGGCCACATCGGCGGCGGCCGGCAGCGCGCCGGACGCCGCGGAGCTGATCCGCCACGCCGCCTGCCACAGCGTGGCCTCCATCGCCCGCAGGTCGATGTAGCGGTCGGCGGCCTGCACGGCGACGGCCTGGAACGTCGCGACCGGGTGGCCGAACTGCTCGCGCTTCCCGGTGTACTCGCCGGTCATCCGCAGCACTCGCTCCCCGAGCCCCAGCGCCAGCGCACAGGTCCCGGTGGCCAGCAGCTGCCGCAGCCACTCCCAGGCCCCCTCGGCCACGAGGACGTACCGCTCCGGAATCCGCGCCGACTCCAGCCGCAGTTCCCCGAGCCGCTCGCCGTTGGTCGCGAACTGCTCGGCGAGCGCGGCCCCTTGGTGGCCCCGGGGGACGAGCGCGAGGACCCCGCAGTCGGCGCCGGTGTGCGCCGGTACGACGGTGAAGTCGGCGTCGTAGGCCCATGGCACCGCCGTCTGCACCCCGTCCAGGACCCAGTGGTCCCCGTCCCGCCGAGCGGTCACCGCCCGCTCGGCCGGATCGTGGCCGCCGGTACGCCCCTGCGCGGCGACGGTCAGCACGACCTCTCCCCGCCCGGCCCGTTCGAGCAGCGCGGCCTTCAACTCTGCCCCGCCGTAGGCCTGTACGGCCGCCAGTGCCGCACTGCTCTCCAGCAGCGGCACCCGCGCCAGCACCTTGCCCGCCTCGCGCAGCACCAGGCACAGCGCGATGGCGTCGAGGCCCGGTCCGCCGTGCTCCGGGTCGAGCAGCAGGCCCAGCAGATCGGCGTCGGCGAGCCTGCCCCACAGGGCGCGGTCGAAGTCGTCGGCCACGGCGCCCCTGGTCAGAGTGGGGCTCGGCACCGTGTCCGGCGCGACGTCGGCGAACACCCCCCGCGCCGCCTCGGCAGCCGCCTGCTGTTCCTCGGTGAAGGTGAAGTCCACGGTCCTGTCCTCCCGGCGGCTCCCGCTGTCTGACGGTGCGTCAAGATAGAACAGGTTCTAGGAGAAGGGAATGGGCGTCGGCGCCCGAACAGGGGCGGCGCCGGCGCCCGCGCCGGTCACCGGTCGAAGTCCAGCTCCACCTGTTCCGTCACCGGATGGGACTGGCAGGCCAGCACGTACCCCGCCTCCGTCTCCTCGCGTTCCAGCGCGAAGTTGCGGTCCATGCGGACCTCCCCGGAGACCAGGAAGGCCCGGCACGTGCCGCACACCCCGCCCTTGCACGCGTAGGGGGCGTCGGAACGGTTGCGCAGCACCGTCTCCAGCAGCGACTCACCGGATCGCACCGGCCAGGTGCCCCCGCGGCCGTCGAGGCGCGCGGTCACCGTGCTGTGGGCGGGCGCCGCCGACGGGGCGGCCGCCGGAGCGGCGTCCACATGGAAGATCTCCTCGTGGATGCGGCCGCGCGGCACGTCGAGTCCGCGCAACGCCCGCTCGGCCTCCTGCACCAGCCCGTAGGGCCCGCACAGGAACCAGCCCGCCACCTCGGCCACCGGCAGCAGCGCCGGCAGCAGCCCCGACAGCCGCTCGTGGTCGAGTCGTCCGGTCGGCAGTCCCGCCTGCTGCTCCTCCCGGGAGAGCGCCGTCACCAGCTGGAACCGCTCAGGGAAGCGGTCCTTCAGGTCGGCGACCTCCTCCAGGAACATCGTCGAGGCGGCCGTACGGTCGCTGCGGATCAGGCAGAAGCGGGCCTTCGGCTCGCGGGCCAGCAGTGTCGACGCGATCGACAGCACCGGTGTGATGCCGCTGCCGCCGACGATCGCCGCGTACAGCCCGGGCGCGGGATCGAGGGTGAAACGGCCGGCCGGTGTCATCACCTCCAGCTCGTCCCCGATGTCGATCTCCTTCAGCGCGTACGTGGAGAAGGCCCCGCCCTCCACCAGCCGCACGCCCACCCGCAGGGCGCGCGGTGCCGCGCCGTCCCGCGGTGCCGGGGAGCAGATCGAGTACGTCCGGCGGATGTCGACGCCGTCGACCGTGCGTCGCAGCGCGATGTGCTGCCCGGGCGCGTACCGGAACTCCTCGCGCAACTCCTCGGGGACGGCGAGCGTGACGGCGACCGCGTCGTCGGTGAGCCGGTCGACCGCGGTCACCGGGAGCGTGTGGAAGCGGGCCATCACAACTCCTTGAAGTGGTCGAACGGTTCACGGCAGGACAGGCAGCGGCGCAGTGCCTTGCAGGCCGTGGACGAGAAGCGGCTCAGCAGTTCGGTCTCGGCGGAGCCGCAGTGCGGGCAGAGGACCGGCTCGGCCTCCTCGCGTGCCGCGGTGAGTGTGCGCACCGGGCCCAGCTCCAGCGGCACCGGCCCGGACCGCGCCCCCGCGCGCGGCGGCGCGATGCCGAACTCGCGCAGCTTGCGGCGCCCTTCGGGCGTGATGTCGTCCGTCGACCAGGCCGGCGAGAGCACCGTGCGCACGGTGACGTCGCGTACGCCGTGCTCGTGCAGCGCGCGCTCGATGTCCAGGGACATGGCCTCGACGGCGGGGCAGCCCGTGTACGTCGGGGTCAGCTCCACCTCGACCGCGTCCTCGCCGCGCAGGTGCACCGCGCGCAGGACGCCCAGTTCCCGCAGGGTGAGGACCGGCAGCTCGGGGTCGGGCACCGAGCCGGCGATCGCGACGAGCCGCTCCTCCAGCGGGGTGGTGGTCACCATGACGCCCCCGGGTGGCTGCGGTGCAGGTGCTGCATCTCGGCGAGCATCCGCCCGAACGACTCGGTGTGCAGGCCCTGACGGCCCGCTCCGGCGCGCCAGGCGCCCGTCTGCGGCCCCTCGGGGACCGTGAGGGTGGCGCGCTGGAGCACTTCGCCGACGGATTCCCGCCAGGCCGTCCGCAGCTGCTCGCCGTCGACGTCCAGGCCCTCGACGGGCTGGAACATCTCGCCGGTGAAGCGCCACAGCGCCTCGCACGCCCGGCGCATGCGCTCATGGCTCTCGTCCGTGCCGTCGCCGAGGCGCAGGGTCCACTGCCGGGCGTGGTCGCGGTGGTAGTCGACCTCCTTGACGGCCTTCGCGGCGAGCGGGGCGAAGGGGCCGTCGCCGGTGGCCAGTTCGGCGTACAGCAGGTGCTGGTAGGTCGAGAAGTACAGCTGGCGGGCGATGGTGTGGGCGAAGTCGCCGTTGGGCTGCTCCACCAGCTGGAGGTTGCGGAAGGCGCGCTCCTCGCGCAGGTAGGCCAGCTCGTCCTCGTCGCCGACCAGCGACAGCAGCACGCGGGCCTGGCCGAGCAGGTCGAGCGCGATGTTGGCGAGGGCGACCTCCTCCTCCAGGACGGGGGCGTGGCCGGCCCACTCCCCCAGGCGGTGGGAGAGCACCAGGGCGTCGTCGCCCAGGGCGAGGGCGGCCGTCGTGGGAACCGTGGTGGTCACAGGTGCTGCACCCCCTCGGGGATCTCGTAGAAGGTGGGGTGGCGGTAGGGCTTGTCGGCGGCCGGCTCGAAGAAGGGGTCCTTCTCGTCGGGGGAGGACGCCGTGATGGCGGAGGAGGGCACGACCCACAGGGAGACGCCCTCGCCGCGGCGGGTGTAGAGGTCGCGCGCGTTGCGCAGGGCGAACTCCGCGTCCGGGGCGTGCAGGCTGCCGGCGTGGGTGTGGGACAGGCCCCGGCGCGAGCGCACGAAGACCTCCCACAGGGGCCAGTCGGTGTTCGTCATGCGCGCGTTGCTCCTGTCTCGCTGTGCTTGACCGCGTACGCCGCGGCCGCCTCCCGGACCCAGGCGCCCTCTTCGTGGGCCTGCCTGCGCTGTGTGATGCGCTGGTCGTTGCACGGGCCGTTGCCCTTGAGGACGTCGCGGAACTCGGTCCAGTCGATCGCCCCGAAGTCGTGCTGTCCCCGCTCCTCGTTCCACCGCAGGTCCGGGTCGGGGAGGGTGAGGCCGAGGGACTCGGCCTGGGGGACGCAGATGTCGACGAAGCGCCGGCGCAGCTCGTCGTTGGAATGCCGCTTGATCTTCCAGGCCATCGACTGTGCGGAGTGCTGCGACTCGTCGTCGGGCGGGCCGAACATCATCAGGGACGGCCACCACCAGCGGTCCACCGCGTCCTGTGCCATCGCGTGCTGCTCGGGGGTGCCCTTGCTGAGGGCGAGGAGCAGCTCGTACCCCTGGCGCTGGTGGAAGGACTCCTCCTTGCAGATGCGGACCATCGCGCGCGCGTACGGGCCGTAGGAGCAGCGGCACAGCGGCACCTGGTTGGTGATCGCCGCGCCGTCCACCAGCCAGCCGATCGCGCCGACGTCGGCCCAGGTCAGCGTGGGGTAGTTGAAGATCGAGGAGTACTTCTGGCGGCCGCTGTGCAGCTTGTCGAGCAGTTCGTCGCGGCTGGTGCCGAGGGTCTCCGCCGCGCTGTACAGATACAGGCCGTGGCCGGCCTCGTCCTGGACCTTGGCCATCAGGATCGCCTTACGGCGCAGCGAGGGCGCACGGGTGATCCAGTTGGCCTCCGGCTGCATGCCGATGATCTCGGAGTGCGCGTGCTGGGCGATCTGCCGGACCAGCGTCGCCCGGTAGGCGTCGGGCATCCAGTCGCGCGGCTCGATGCGCTCGTCGGCGGCCACGGCGGCGTCGAAGGCGTGCTCGTACCCGGCGAGGGTGCTGTCCCCCTCGCCGTACGGCGCGGTCCGGTCCGTCTTCTGCGCGGCTGCTGTCGCCATGTGGCCCCCTCGACCTGTGGGTCCGTCCGGAGCATGCTCCCGACCGATCGTTCGGTTCGTGCGGTTCCATGGTCGGACGGGCGCCGTAAGGTGTCAACCGCTGTGGAAAACCCGTCGGCGCGGCCCCGCGCGAGCTGATCGAAGGGGCTGTGCCCGACGGGTCGGCCTGAGTAGCGTTCGCGTGCGAGGGGGCTGCGGGCGGCGGACGAGGACCGGATCGGGAACGGAATCGGGGCGGAATGGACGCGCAGGGCGCGAAGGACACGTACGACAGGGGTGCAGGCGTCCCGCACGCGCGGGACGAGCCGGGCACACCCGACGTGCGCGCGCCCCTGGCGGAACCCCGCACCGGGGTCGCGGCCCTCTCCCCGCGCTACCAGGTCGGCGTCGCACTGGCCCTCGCCGTCGTGGCGATCGCCGTCTGTGTGCACATCGGCATGGTCTTTCTGCACGTCGCCCCGTCGAACACGATCACCAAGCAGCACAGCGCGACGATCGACGACTGGATCTACCCGGAGTTCGAACAGAACTGGAAACTGTTCGCACCGAACCCACTCCAGCAGAACATCGCCGTCCAGGTCCGTGCCCAGATCCGAACGGGTGACGGCGGCAGCCGTGTCACCGGCTGGTACGACCTGTCCGCGCAGGACGGCCAGGCCATCGACGGCAACCTGCTGCCGAGCCACACCCAGCAGAACGAGCTGCGCCGGGCGTGGGACTTCTTCACCGCCACGCACGACGGCGGCAACCGCCCGTCGGGCCTGCGCGGCGCGCTGAGCGAGACCTACATGCGCCGGATCGTGCTGATGCGCCTGGACCGCGTGGACGCGGCCGGGCCGGGCGGTGCCGTCGAGCGGGTCCAGATACGCTCGCGCACCGCGAGCGTCCGCCCGCCGCACTGGAGCGAGGAGCGGATCTCGCTCAAGCCGGTGTACCGCGAGCTGCCCTGGTGGTCGGTGTCACGTGACGAGGCGCGGGGAGGCGACCGGTGAGCCGCTTCGCCCTGGCCCTCTCCCGGGGCATCGCCCGGGTGACCGGGTCCCCGCTCGGCCCGTACCAGACCGCCGTGATCCGGATCGGCTTCGCCGCCACCTGGCTGCTTTTCCTGCTGCGGGAGATCCCGCACCGGCACGAGCTGTACGGCCCCGACGGCCCGTGGGGCTGGGATCTCGCCGAGCAGTTGGTCGGCGCGAACGGTGCCTTCACCGCCCTGCTGTGGTCGGACGGCCGGCTGTGGTTCGAGGCCGTCTACGCGCTCGGCGTGCTCTCCAGCCTGCTGCTGATGCTGGGCTGGCGTACCCGCACGATGTCCGTGCTCTTCATGGTCGGCGTGCTCTCGCTGCAGAACCGCAGTGTCTTCATGGGCGACGGCGGCGACAACGTCCTGCACCTGATGTGCATCTACCTGGTGTTCACGCGCTGCGGCCAGGTCTGGTCGCTGGACGCCCGCCGTGCCCGGGGCACCCGCGAGGCGCACGCGCGCGGGGAGCGGGTCGCCGACCGGACCGGCCCGCTGCTGTGGGGCGTCCTGGGGCTGGTGCTGGCCGGCGTGACCGCTCTGGGCCGGCTGGACGGCGACTGGATGGTCCCGGCGCTGTTGTGGGGCGTGTGGGTGGCGCAGGCCCTGTGGTGGCTCGTCGGCCGCCTCACCCGCACCGGCGAGCCCCGGATCATGCTCGACGTGATCGCCAACATCCTGCACAACGGCGCACTGTTCGTGATCATGGCCGAGGCCTGTCTGATCTACGCCACGGCCGGCTGGTACAAGATCCAGGGCTCCCGCTGGCAGGACGGCACCGCCGTCTACTACCCGCTGCAACTGGACTACTTCTCGCCCTGGCCCGCCCTGGCCGAGCTGATGTCCACCAGCGGCATCGTGGTCATGCTCGTGACGTACGGGACCGTGATCGTGCAGGTCGCCTTCCCGTTCACGCTGTTCCACCGCCGGGTCAAGAACGTGCTGCTGGCCGTCATGATCCTCGAACACGCGGTGATCGCCGTGCTGCTCGGGCTGCCGTTCTTCTCGCTGGCGATGATCGCGGCTGACGCCGTCTTCCTGCCGACGTCGTTCCTGCGCCGCCTCGGCCACTGGAGCGCCCGCGCGCGCGGGCGCCTGTCCCGGCCCCGCCTTCCCAAGGTGCCCGCGCAGCGGACGCCGGACGACGCCGAGCGCCACGGGGACGCCGCGCAGACCCACGTAGGCTTCAGGGCATGAACGACCCCGCGGACAGGGTCACCGGCTCCCCGTCGCAGCCGGTGAGCGCCTGGCACCGTCTCGCCGGGAGCTCCGTGCTGCTCGACGGCTTCCACGCGCTCAAGCACGCCCTGCGCTTCGGCGCCGAGGTGCCCCTCGCCGTGACCGCGGACCGCGAGGCCACCCTCGCGCTCGCCGACGAGCTCGCCCCGGACGTACGACAGTCGCTCGCCGCGCTGCTCACGGAGGTCCCGGAGGCGGTCTACGCCTCCCTGGTGCCGCGCTCGCATCCGACCGCCGTGGCCGCCCTGGCCGTACGCCCGCCGCGCGAGGGCAGTCTGCGGACGCTGGCCCGCACGCCCCGCGGCGCCCCCGTCGTGGTCCTCGACCAGCCGCGCAACCTCGGCAACGCCGGGGCCGTGATCCGGCTCGCGGCCGGCTTCGGGGCGACCGGTGTGGTCACGACGGGCACGCTCGACCCCTGGCATCCCACGGTCGTCCGCGGCGGCGCCGGGCTGCACTTCGCCACCGCCGTGGAGCGGCTGGACGTCGTGGACCTGCCGCCCGGGCCGCTGTTCGCCCTGGACCCGGAGGGCGAGGACATCCGCGGACTGAAACTGCCCGACGACGCCCTGCTCGCCTTCGGCTCGGAGCGCAGCGGCCTGTCCGCGGACGTACGCGCGCGTGCCGACCAGCTGGTGGCGTTGCCGATGCGCCCCCAGGTCTCCAGCTACAACCTCGCGACCAGTGTGGCCATGACGCTGTACCACTGGAGCGCCTCCGGGGGCGCGTCGGCCTGAGGGTCACGCCTCGCGGCGCACCTCCACCACGCGGAACCGGTTGGCCACGAAGGCCCCGTCGGTCAGCGCCGAGTTGGCCGCCGGGTTGCCGCCCGAGCCGTGGAAGTCGGAGAAGGCCGCGGTCTGGTTGACGTACACCCCGCCCGTCAGGTTCAGCGAGAGCTGCGCGGCCTCGTCCAGGCAGACCTCCTCGATCGCCCGCTCGACGTCCTCGTCGGTCGTGTAGGCGCCGACCGTCATGGCGCCCTTCTCACGGACGGTCCGGCGCAGCAACTCGACCGCGTCGGCGGCCGAGTCGACGGCGACGGCGAAGGCGACCGGGCCGAAGCACTCGCTCATGTAGGCGGCCTCGTCGTCCGGCTTGGCGCCGTCCAGCTTCACGAGGACGGGCGACCGAACCACCGCACCCGGGAACTCGGGGTTGCTGATCTCGCGGGAGGCGAGGGCGACTTCGCCGAGACCGGCCGCGGCCTCCAAGCGGGCCTTGACGTCCGGGTTGACGATGGCGCCGAGCAACGCGTTCGCGCGCGCGTCGTCACCGAGCAGGCCGTCGACGGCCTGGGCGAGGTCGGCGGTCACCTCGTCGAAGGACTTGGGGCCCTGGTCGGTGCGGATGCCGTCGCGGGGGATCAGCAGGTTCTGCGGGGTCGTGCACATCTGGCCGCTGTAGAGCGACAACGAGAACGCCAGGTTGGACAGCATCCCCTTGTAGTCGGCGGTCGACTCCACGATCACCGTGTTGACGCCGGCCTTCTCCGTGTAGACCTGCGCCTGGCGGGCGTTGGCCTCCAGCCAGTCGCCGAACGCCGTCGAGCCGGTGTAGTCGATGATCCGGACCTCGGGGCGGACCGCGAGGGTCTTCGCGATGCCCTCACCGGGCGCCTCCGCTGCCAGCGCGACCAGGTTCGGGTCGAAGCCGGCCTCCGTGAGCACCTGGCGGGCGACCTGCACGGTGAGCGCGAGCGGCAGCACCGCGCGCGGGTGGGGCTTGACCAGGACCGCGTTGCCCGTGGCCAGCGAGGCGAACAGGCCCGGGTAGCCGTTCCACGTCGGGAAGGTGTTGCAGCCGATCATCAGGGCGATCCCGCGCGGGACCGCGGTGAAGGCCTTGGTCAGCGCGAGCGGGTCACGCTTGCCCTGCGGCTTGGTCCACTCGGCGGTGTCGGGGGTGCGGACCTGCTCCACGTACGCGTACGCGACCGCCTCCAGGCCGCGGTCCTGCGCGTGCGGGCCGCCCGCCTGGAACGCCATCATGAAGGCCTGGCCGGAGGTGTGCATGACCGCGTGCGCGAACTCGTGCGTCCGGTCGCTGATCCGCTTGAGGATCTCCAGACAGACCATGGCCCGGGCCTCCGGCCCCGCGTCGCGCCAGGAACGCTGTCCGGCGCGCATCGCGGGCAGCAGCACGTCGACGTCCGCGTGCGGGTAGCTGACGCTCAGCTCGATGCCGTAGGGCGAGGTCTCGCCGTCCACCCAGCCGTCCGTGCCCGGCTGGCCGAGGTCGAGCCGGGTGCCGAGCAGGGCGTCGAAGGCGGCCTTGCCCGCGGCCGCGTCCAGGCTGCCGTTCTCCCCGTAGGCCTTCGGGTGCTCGGGATGCGGGGACCAGTACGCGCGCGTGCGGATCGCTTCCAGCGCCTGGTCGAGGGTGGGCCGGTGCTGGGCGATCAGCTCGTGGGCGGTGAGTTCGGCGGCCATGCGGGACCAACTCCTCGTCTTGTGAGCTCCTCGTCGAGCTCATGACCTGGGCAGAAACAGGGGCGGGATCGGGCGGTCAGGGTTAGAGTAACCGAACGATCGGTCGGTTCAAGGGGGTCCGCCGCATCTGTGGAAAACCCCGTGCGGGAGGATCGCGTTCATGACAGCACTCGACCTCAGCAGCCCCGTGGCAGTCGTCGGCAGCGGCACCATGGGCCAGGGCATCGCCCAGGTGGCGCTGGTCGCGGGCCACCCCGTACGGCTGTACGACGCCGTCCCCGGGCGCGCCGAGGAGGCCGCCGCCGCGATCGGTGCCCGGCTCGACCGGCTCGTCGAGAAGGAACGGCTGAGCGGCGCCGACCGGGACGCGGCACGCGCCCGTCTGCTGCCCGCCCGGACCCTTGCCGAGCTCGCCGACGCCACCCTGGTCGTCGAGGCCGTCCTGGAGCGCCTGGACGTCAAGCAGCACCTGCTGCGCGAGCTGGAGGACGTCGTCAGCGAGGACTGTCTGCTGGCCACCAACACGTCCTCCCTGTCGGTGACCGCCATCGGAGGCGGCCTGCGCACCCCCGGCCGCTTCGTGGGCCTGCACTTCTTCAACCCCGCCCCGCTGCTGCCGCTGGTCGAGGTGGTCTCCGGCTTCGCCACCGACGTCGGCTCGGCCACGCGCGCGTACGAGACGGCCCGCGCCTGGGGCAAGACGCCGGTGGCCTCCGCCGACACCCCCGGATTCATCGTCAACCGCATCGCCCGGCCCTTCTACGCCGAGAGCTTCGCCGTCTACGAGGCCCACGGCGCCGACCCCGCCACCATCGACGCCGTGCTGCGCGAGAGCGGCGGGTTCCGGATGGGCGCCTTCGAGCTGACCGACCTCATCGGGCAGGACGTCAACGAGTCCGTGACGCAGTCCGTGTGGCAGTCCTTCTTCCAGGACGTGCGCTTCACGCCCTCGCTCGCCCAGCGCCGCCTGGTCGAGTCCGGCCGGCTCGGCCGCAAGTCCGGACAGGGCTGGTACGACTACCGGGAGGGCGCCGAACGCCCCGAACCGCACACCGCCGAGGCCGCCCCGCCGCCCGCGTACGTCGTCGCGGAGGGGGACCTGGGTCCCGCTTCCGAACTGCCGGCGCTGATCCGTGAGGCGGGCATCCTCGTGCGCGAGGAGGACGAGGACAGCGGCGCGTGTCTGGTGCTGCCGAGCGGCGGCCGGCTCGTCCTCGCCGACGGTCAGACCTCCGTGGAGTTCCGGGACGTCGTCCACTTCGACCTTGCCCTGGACTACCGCAAGGCCACCCGCGTGGCCCTGTCCGCCTCCAAGGACACCTCCTCGCAGACCCTCGCGGAGGCCGTCGGCCTCTTCCAGGCGCTCGGCAAGGACGTCAGCGTCATCGGGGACGTGCCCGGCATGATCGTCGCCCGCACGGTCGCAAGGATCGTCGACCTCGCGTACGACGCGGTCGCCAAGGGCGTCGCCACCGAGGAGGACATCGACACCGCGATGCGCCTCGGTGTCAACTACCCCCTCGGCCCCTTCGAGTGGAGCCGCCGGCTCGGCCGGGTCTGGGCCCACGACCTGCTGGAGGAGCTGCACCTGCGCGAGCCGTCGGGCCGCTACGCGCCCTCCTTGGCGCTCTACCGCCACGGACACTCCACCGACAAGCGGGAGGGCACCCCATGACCACGGCCAAGCGCGACACGTACACCCCGGAGACTCTGCTGTCGGTCGCCGTCCGGGTCTTCAACGAGCGCGGCTACGACGGCACCTCCATGGAGCACCTGTCCAAGGCGGCCGGCATCTCCAAGTCGTCGATCTACCACCACGTCACGGGCAAGGAGGAGCTGTTGCGCCGGGCGGTGAGCCGGGCGCTGGACGGGCTCTTCGGGATCCTCGACGAGGAGCACGCGCGCGGGGGGCCCGCGTCCGCGCGGCTGGAGTACGTCGTCCGGCGTATGGTCGAGGTGCTCATCGCCGAACTGCCGTACGTGACGCTGCTGCTGCGGGTGCGGGGCAACACGGGCACCGAGCGGTGGGCGCTGGAGCGGCGCCGGGACTTCGACCACCGGGTCGCCGAGCTGCTGAAGGCCGCCGCCGCGGAGGGCGACGTGCGCGGCGACGTGGAGGTGCGGCTGGCCACCCGGCTGGTCTTCGGCATGATCAACTCGATCGTCGAGTGGTACCGGCCCGACGGGCGTGGCATGGGGGAGCGCGAAGTGGCCGACGCGGTCACGCAGTTGGTGTTCGAGGGGCTGCGCCGGGCGCGCTGAACGCCGTCTCCGGCCGTCACCCCGGCGGCTCAGCCCTGGGGCTCCAGGTCCTCCTCCTCGAACACCAGCAGCGTGCGCGTGCTGAGGACCTCGGGGATCGCCTGGAGCCGGGTCAGCACCACCTCGCGCAGCGCCCGGTTGTCGGAGGTGTGCACCAGCAGCAGCACATCGAAATCGCCCCCGACGAGGGCGATGTGAGAGGCGCCGGGCAGCTGTCTGAGCTGTTCGCGCACCGTGCGCCAGGAGTTCTGGACGATCTGCAAGGTGATGTACGCCGAGGTGCCGTGCCCCGCCCGTTCGTGGTTGACGCGGGCTCCGAAGCCGCGGATGACGCCGTCCTCGAGGAGCCGGTTGATCCGCGCGTAGGCGTTGGCCCGCGAGACGTGGACCCGCTCGGCCACGGAGCGTATCGACGCGCGGCCGTCCGCCTGGAGCATCCGCAGGATGTCCTCGTCGATCGCGTCGAGGGGACGGGGCGGCGGCGGGGCGGCGGGCTCCGTCCCTTCGGCCATTTGTTCAGATGCCATGTCCCCCCGCCTCTCTACCATGGACGTAATGCGTCCATCTCAGGTTGTGGAGAACCGTTTGTCCACAGCCCTGGGGCGCCTGTAGCCAAAATGTGCCGTCGACCGAACAATCGGTAGGTGAGGCGCATCACAGACGCGCGCCTCCCCGAAGCCGCTCCCACGAGGAGGTGCCGTCATGACGGTCATGGAGCAGCGTGGCGCGTATCGGCCGTCGCCACCGCCCGCCTGGCAGCCCCGCACCGACCCCACGCCGCTGCTGCCCGACGCGGCTCCGTACCGCGTGCTCGGCACCGAGGCCGCCGCCAAGGCCGACCCCGAGCTGCTGCGCCGGCTGTACGCACAGCTGGTGCGCGGCCGCCGGTACAACGCGCAGGCGACCGCCCTCACCAAGCAGGGCCGTCTCGCCGTCTACCCCTCCAGCACCGGCCAGGAGGCCTGCGAGGTCGCCGCCGCGCTGGTCCTGGAGGAGCGCGACTGGCTCTTCCCCAGCTACCGCGACACCCTCGCCGCCGTCGTCCGCGGGGTGGACCCCGTCGACGCGCTCACCCTGCTGCGCGGCGACTGGCACACCGGCTACGACCCGCACGCCCACCGCGTCGCCCCCCTGTGCACCCCGCTCGCCACCCAGTTGCCGCACGCCGTCGGGCTCGCTCATGCCGCCCGCCTCAAGGGCGACGACGTGGTCGCGCTCGCGATCGTCGGGGACGGCGGCACCAGCGAGGGCGACTTCCACGAGGCACTGAACTTCGCCGCCGTCTGGCGCGCACCGGTCGTCTTCCTGGTCCAGAACAACGGCTTCGCGATCTCCGTCCCGCTCGCCAAGCAGACCGCCGCCCCCTCCCTGGCCCACAAGGCCGTCGGGTACGGGATGCCCGGCCGCCTGGTCGACGGGAACGACGCCGCCGCGGTCCACGAGGTGCTCGCCGACGCCGTGCGGCACGCGCGCGCGGGTGGCGGTCCGACGCTCGTCGAGGCGGTGACGTACCGCCTGGAGGCGCACACGAACGCCGACGACGACAAGCGCTACCGCGCGGACTCCGAGCTCGACGCCTGGCGCGACCACGACCCGATCACGCTCCTGGAGCGGGAGCTGACCGAGCGTGGCTGGCTCGACGAGGCCGGTGTGCACGCCGCGCGCGAGGACGCCGAGACGCTCGCCGCCGACATGCGCGCCCGGCTGAACCAGGACCCCGGGCTCGACCCCATGGACCTGTTCGCCCACGTCTACGCCGAGCCGACCCCGCAGCTGCGTGAGCAGCAGGCCCTGCTGCGGGCCGAGCTGGAGGCGGGCCAGGAGGAGGAGCTGTCATGACCACGGTTGCCGTGAAGCCCGCGACCATGGCCCAGGCCCTCACCCGCGCGCTGCGCGACTCCATGGCCGCCGACCCGTCCGTGCACGTCCTGGGCGAGGACGTCGGCACCCTCGGGGGCGTCTTCCGCGTCACCGACGGGCTCGCCAAGGAGTTCGGCGAGGACCGCTGCACGGACACCCCGCTCGCCGAGGCGGGCATCCTGGGCACGGCCGTCGGCATGGCGATGTACGGGCTCAGGCCGGTCGTCGAGATGCAGTTCGACGCGTTCGCCTACCCCTCGTTCGAACAGCTCGTCAGCCATGTGGCGCGGATGCGCAACCGCACGCGCGGGGCCATGCCCCTGCCGATCACCATCCGCGTCCCCTACGGCGGCGGCATCGGCGGCGTCGAGCACCACAGCGACTCGTCCGAGGCGTACTACGTGGCGACCCCGGGCCTCCATGTCGTGACGCCCGCGACCGTCGCCGACGCCTACGGTCTGCTGCGCGCCGCCATCGCCTCCGACGACCCGGTCGTCTTCCTGGAACCCAAGCGTCTGTACTGGTCGAAGGACGCCTGGAACCCGGAGGAGCCGGCGACCGTTGAACCCATCGGCCGCGCGGTGGTGCGGCGCTCCGGCCGGAGCGCCACGCTCATCACGTACGGCCCGTCGGTACCTGTCTGCCTCGAAGCCGCCGAGGCGGCCCGGGCCGAGGGATGGGACCTCGAAGTCGTCGACCTGCGCTCGCTGGTGCCGTTCGACGACGAGACGGTCGCGGCCTCGGTGCGACGGACCGGGCGGGCGGTCGTCGTCCACGAGTCGGGCGGGTTCGGCGGACCGGGCGGCGAGATCGCGGCCCGGGTCACGGAACGCTGCTTCCACCATCTGGAGGCGCCGGTGCTGCGCGTGGCCGGATTCGACATCCCCTACCCGCCGCCGATGCTGGAGAGGCACCATCTTCCTGGCGTCGACCGCATCCTGGACGCCGTGGCGCGTCTGCAATGGGAGGCCGAGAGCTGATGGCACAGGTGCTGGAGTTCAAGCTCCCCGACCTCGGAGAAGGACTCACCGAGGCGGAGATCGTGCGCTGGCTGGTGCAGGTCGGCGACGTCGTCGTCGTGGACCAGCCGGTCGTCGAGGTGGAGACGGCCAAGGCGATGGTCGAGGTCCCCTGCCCCTACGGCGGCGTGGTCACGGCCCGTTTCGGTGAGGAGGGCGCCGAACTCCCGGTGGGGGCGCCGCTGCTGACCGTGGCGGTGGGCGCGGAGGCCTCCGGCACGGGCGGCGAGGGCGCGGACCACGGTTCCGGGGCGGCCGTGGAGATCGCTCCCGGTGCGGCGAACGGCTCGGCCCCGGGGGCGGGGCCCGGCTCCCCTTCGGGCTCCGGCGGTTCCGGTACGGTCTCGGCCAACGGCTCCGGCGCACGCTCCGGTGGCGGCTCCGGCAACGTCCTCGTCGGCTACGGCACCGGTGCGCCTCCGGCGCGGCGCCGAAGGGTGCGTCCGCAGGTCCCGATAGCTCCCCAGCGGGCCGCGGCGGCCCTGGACACCCAGGCCGCCGCCCCGGCACCACAAGCCCCGGACGACGACCGCGTCAGCGGTGACAGCGGCCGCGGCGAGGGCCCCCTGCCGGTGATCTCGCCGCTCGTGCGGCGGCTCGCCCGCGAGAACGGGCTGGACCTGCGGGAACTGACGGGCTCCGGCCCCGACGGGCTGATCCTGCGCGCGGACGTGGAGTACGCGCTGCGGGCCGCCGCCGCCCAGGGCCGCCTCGCCCCGGCGCAGACCGGTCCGCAGACCCGGGTGACGCCCGCACCGGCCGCGCCGGTCGCGGTCCCCGCTTCGGCGGACACCGTCCGGACGGCCGAACCGACCACCTCGGGCCTCACCTCCGGCACCCGCGTGCCGCTCAAGGGCGTCCGGGGCGCCGTCGCCGACAAGCTCTCCCGCAGCCGGCGGGAGATCCCGGATGCGACCTGCTGGGTCGACGCCGACGCCACCGAGCTGATGCGGGCGCGCACCGCGATGAACGCGTCCGGCGGTCCCAAGATCTCCCTGCTCGCGCTGCTGGCCCGGATCTGCACCGCCGCCCTCGCCCGTTTCCCCGAGCTGAACTCCACCGTGGACACGGCGGCCCGGGAGATCGTCCGGCTGGACCAGGTGCACCTGGGCTTCGCCGCGCAGACCGAGCGGGGACTGGTCGTCCCGGTCGTCCGGGACGCGCACACCCGGGACGCCGAGGGCCTGACCGCGGAGTTCGCCCGGCTGACCGAGGCGGGCCGGGCTGGGCGGCTCACCCCCGCGGATCTGACCGGCGGCACCTTCACGCTGAACAACTACGGAGTGTTCGGCGTCGACGGCTCCACACCGATCATCAACCACCCCGAGGCGGCCATGCTCGGCGTCGGCCGGATCATCCCCAAGCCCTGGGTGCACGAGGGCGAGTTGGCGGTGCGCCAGGTCGTCCAGCTCTCGCTCACCTTCGACCACCGGGTGTGCGACGGTGGCACGGCGGGCGGTTTCCTGCGCTATGTCGCCGACTGCGTGGAACAGCCGGCGGTACTGCTGCGCACGTTGTGATCGGGCGGTCCGCCCGCGTTCCCTGAGACGGCCGGCGGACCCCATACTCAGGGGGTGAGCGAGAAGCAGCGCACCGCGTCCGGTGACCCCGGCTACGACGCCGTGGTGCTCGCCGGCGGTGCCGCCCGGCGGCTCGGCGGGGCCGACAAACCCGGCGTGCGCGTGGGCGGCCGCTCGCTGCTGGACCGGGTGCTCGCCGCCTGCGCCGACGCCCGGACCACCGTCGTCGTCGCCGACCCCAGACCCACGGCACGCCCGGTGGCCTGGGCACGTGAGCACCCGCCGGGCGGTGGACCACTGGCCGCCCTCGCGGCCGGTCTGCCGTCAGCAGGCACCGGCCGGGTGGTGGTCCTCTCCGCGGACCTGCCCTTCCTCGGCGCGCCCACGGTCAAGGGGCTGCTCGCCGAGCTGGACGCGGGCACCGGCGACGGCGTGCTGCTCACCGACCCCGACGGCCGCGACCAGCCGCTCGTGGCCGCCTATCGCGCGGAGCGCCTGCGCGCCACGCTCGCACACCTCGGAGCCCGGCACGGCGGGCTCACCGGTCTGCCGCTGCGGCTCCTCACCGCCGAACTCCGCCTCACCCGCGTCCTCGACCCCGTCGCGTCCTTCGACTGCGACACCTGGGACGACATCGCCACTGCCAGATCACGCATCAGGGAGCATGGGCTCGTGTTGGACGAATGGATCTCCGCAGTCAAGGACGAACTGGGCATCGACATCGACGTCGACACCGGTGTCCTGCTCGATCTCGCCCGCGACGCGGCCCACGGGGTGGCACGCCCCGCGGCACCGCTGACGACCTTCCTCGTCGGTTACGCCGCGGCACGCGCCGGCGGCGGACCCGAAGCCGTCGCCGAGGCCTCCCGCAAGGCCGCCGCGCTGGCGCTGCGGTGGGCGGAGGAGGACGGCTCCGGCGGGGACGGCGGGCCCTCCACCGAGTCCCGCCCGGACGCCGGATGACCGGCCCCGGACTCCAGGACGGCGAGGCCGTCGGGGGCAGGGGCATCGCGGACCGGGACGTCGAGGAGGCGCTGGCGCTCGTGAAGGAGGACCGGGACAAGGCCCGTCACCGGGGCGACGCACCTGACCGTGCCGACGCCCCTCGACGCGAGGACACCGGCGGCCCTGGCGCCGCCTCGCGCCGGGACAGCGCTCCTCACCGGGACAGCGCTTCCGCCCGGGACAGCGCCTCCGCCCGGGACGCCCGCGCGCCGCACCCTCAGGACCGCACCTCCGAACCGGGCGCCCCTCACCAGGCCCCCTCCGAGTCTTCCCGGTCCGGCGGCCGTCAGGACCGTCATCACCAGGCCACACCCTGGCCCGAGGCCCGCGAGATCGCCACGCGGGCCGCCAGGAACGGCCGGCGCGGTGCGCCCGTCACGCTCCCCCTCGACGCCGCGCTCGGCCTCGGCCTGGCCGCTCCGCTCACCGCCCTCACCGACCTCCCGTCCTTCGACACCTCGGCCATGGACGGCTGGGCGGTCGCCGGACCAGGACCCTGGATGGTCCAGGAGGAGGGCGTCCTCGCGGGCCACGCCGCACCCGAGCGCCTCGGCGACGGCGAGGCCGTCCGGATCGCGACCGGCGCCCGGGTCCCGCCCGACACCACCGCCGTGCTGCGCAGCGAGCACGGCCGCACGGACGACCGGGGAAGGCTGCACGCCACCCGTGACCTCGGGCACGGTCAGGACATCCGCCCGCGGGCCCAGGAGTGCCGCAGCGGCGACCAGTTGCTGCCCCCCGGCACCCTTGTGACCCCCGCCGTGCTGGGCCTCGCCGCGGCGGCCGGGTACGACACCCTCACCGCCGTCCCCCGTCCGCGCGCCGACGTCTTCGTCCTCGGCGACGAACTGCTCACCGAGGGCCTCCCGCACGACGGCCTCATCCGCGACGCCCTGGGTCCCATGCTGCCGTCCTGGTTGAAGGCGATCGGGGCGGACGTCACGTCCGTGCGCAGGATCGGCGACGACGCCGACGCCCTGTACGAGGCGATCACGGCCAGCGAGGCCGACCTCGTCGTCACCACCGGCGGCACCGCCTCCGGCCCCGTCGACCACGTCCAACCCACGCTGCGCCGCAGCGGCGCGGAACTCCTCGTCAACGGCGTCAAGGTGCGACCGGGCCACCCGATGCTGCTGGCCCGCACCAAGGAGAACCAGCACCTCGTCGGCCTGCCCGGCAACCCCCTGGCAGCGGTCTCGGGGCTGCTCACCCTCGCCGAACCCCTGCTGCGCACGCTCGCGGCCCGGCCGGCGCGGGAGCCGTACGCGCTGCCCCTGCGGGACACGGTGCAGGGGCATCCGTACGACACACGGCTCGTGCCCGTGGTCCTGCGCGCCGAGCGCGCGGTGCCGCTGCACTACAACGGCCCCGCGATGCTGCGTGGCGTGGCCGTTGCCGACGCCCTCGCGGTCGTACCGCCCGGCGGCGCACGGCCCGGTCAGGCGGTGGAGATCCTTCAGCTGCCGTGGGCCACGGACGCCCCTGGCGGGCGTTTCACGTGAAACATGGGCGGAAGGCCCGTCAGGCGACGGTGACCGGGCGGCTGACCGTGATGACCCGGTCCCCCGCCCGCAGCTCCGTCCGCCATCCGTCGGTGTAGCCCAGCATCTTCCGGTCCCGTACGACCGCCACCACCAGATCGGCGCACTCGCGGGGAGTCCGACCCACCTCGGCCGGGGTGACCGGCCGTTCGATGAGGTCCATGCCGCTGCCGAGGGTCATGAGGTCCTCCAGCGTCCGGGCCACGGCGGGGCTGGCGGTGAACGTGCCGAGCAGGCGGCCGGCCGAACTGGAGCTGGTCACGACGGTGTCGGCGCCGCTCTGCTTGAGCAGCGGCACGTTCTCGTCCTCGCGGACCGCCGCGACGATCGTGGCGTGCTTGTTCAGCTGGCGCGCGGTGAGAGTGATCAGGGTGGCCGTCTCGTCGCGCTGCGGGGCGATGATCACGCGGGTGGCGCGGTGGATCTCCGCCTTGAGCAGGGTCTCCGAGCGGGTGGCGTCGCCGGTCACCGCGACCAGCCCGTCGTCGCCGGCCGCGTCGGCCGTCTTGCGCTGGGCGTCGACGACGACGATCCGCTCCTTGCCGATGCCCTGGCCGACCAGGGTCTCCACGGCGTGTCGGCCCTTGGTCCCGTACCCGACGACCACCACGTGGTCGCGGGTGCGGGCGCGCCAGCGGTGGATGCGGACCTGCTGGCGGGTGCGCTCGGTGAGCACCTCCAGCGTGGTGCCGACCAGGATGATCAGGAAGAGCACCCGCAGCGGTGTGATGACGAAGATGTTGGTGAGCCGGGCGGTCTCGCTGACCGGCGTGATGTCGCCGTAGCCGGTGGTGGAGAGCGTGACGGTGGCGTAGTAAGCGGCGTCGAGGAGGTCCACGGAGCCGTCGGAGTTGTCGTTGTACCCCGCGCGGTCGAGGTAGACGATCAGGACCGTGAGGGCCAGCACCAGTATGGCCACGAACAGGCGCTTGAGGACCTGCTGGAGCGGGGGCACCACGTTCAGCACGGGCATGGTGATGGACCGGCCGGCCTCGGCGTCGGCGCGGGCCTCCTTGCGCGAGCGGCTCCACAGGGACCGCAGCAGTGCGGACCTCGCGCCCCGCGTGGTCGGCTGCTCGTCGTCCCTCATGGCTTGCCCCCTGCGGCTCCGTCCGGCTGTCGGGTCCATCGTTCCGCACCGCGCCTGCTGCGGACGTCGTGCCCCCCGCCCCGACACGCCGACCGGGGTGGGCGCGTGTCCGGCCGCTGGGTAGCGTCGGACCCGACGTCCGAGCCGTACCCGCTCGGCTGCCCGCAATTCCCGCTGGAGGTCCTCCTTGCGCGAGCACACCGTCGTCGTCGGCTTCGGCACGAAGGGCCGGGCGGCGATCCAGGCCGTCTGCGCCACGGGGCTGAACAAGGACCGGGTCGTGGTGATCGACCCCAGCGCCAAGGCCGTCGACGCCGCGACGGCCCAGGGCTACGACGCCGTGCTCGGGGACGCGACCCGAAGTGACGTGCTGAAGCGGGCCGAGGTGCAGCGGGCGCGGCAGATCATCATCGCCACCCAGCGGGACGACACGGCCGTGCTGGTGGCGTTGACGGCCCGCCAGCTCAACCAGGCCGCGACGATCGTGGTCGCGGTGCGCGAGGAGGAGAACGCGCCGCTGCTGCGGCAGTCCGGTGCCGACGAGGTCATCACCAGCGCGGGTGCCGCCGGGCGGCTGCTCGGGCTGTCCGTGCTCAGTCCCACCGCGGGGCTGGTCATGGAGGACCTGATCCGGCAGGGCAGCGGGCTGGACGTGGTCGACCGGCCGGTGACCCGGGCGGAGGTGGGCAGGAGCCCGCGCGAGACCGAGGATCTGGTGATCAGCGTGGTGCGCGGGCACCGGGTGCTGCACTACGACGACCCGGCCGTCCGGACGCTGGAGCTGACCGACCGTGTGATCACCATCGTGCCCCGGCCCACCTCCGACAAGCCGCGCGGTGCCGCCCCCGAGGCGGCGTTGCGCAGCGCCGCCCCCGAGATGCCCCGGACCACCGGCCAGGAGAGGCCCCGGACCTCGGCGTCCGACCGGCCCCGGCCCTCCGCCGCATCCGACAGGACACGGACCGCGGCACCGGACAGGCCCCGGACGGAGGGCCCGAAGACCCCCCGCACCGCCGCCCCCCAGAAGCCACGCCCCGCGGGGACGGAGAAGCCGGGGACGGAGAAGCCAGGGACCCCTGGGCCGGAGACACCGCACGACGCGGACAGGGAAAGCCCGTAGCGGTTACGGAATCCTCTGCCCGCGGAGTCCTGGCTACTTGCGGTTGTACAGCCGCATCGTGATCGGTCCGAAGACCAGGATGAACAGGCCCGTCCAGCCCAGCGTCCAGGCGACCTCGTCGGCGGGCCAGTCGCCGCCCATCAGGCCCCGCACCGCGGACGCCAGGTGGGTGACCGGGCTGTTATTGACGAAGGCCTGGAGCCAGCCCGGCATCGTCCGCGGGTCGACGAAGACGTTGGACAGGAAGGTCAGCGGGAAGATCACCATCATGCTGACGCCCATCACCGACTTCTCGGTCCGCAGCATCAGCCCGAACATCGTCCAGATCCACGAGAACGCGAACGAGAAGACCACCAGCAGCGCGATCCCGGCGAGCACCCCGCCGACGCCGCCGTCCGGCCGGTAGCCGAGGATCATGCCGACCGTCAGCATCACCACGGACGCGATGGAGTAGCGCAGCGCGTCGCCGAGCAGATAGCCGACCATGGTCGCCGGCCGCCAGATCGGCAGGCTGCGGAACCGGTCGAAGACGCCCTTCTCGATGTCCGTGTTGACCGAGACGCCCGTGTACATCGTGATCATCACGACCGACATCACGAGGATGCCCGGCAGCAGGAACTGGATGTACTCCTTCGGCGAACCGGCCAGCGCCCCGCCGAACAGGTACGTGTACATCAGCACCATCATGATCGGGAAGGCGGTGACGTCGAAGAGCTGCTCCGGTACGTGCTTGATCTTCAGGATCGACCGCCAGCCGAAGGTCAGTGACGCCGACAGGGCGCTCGGCCGGGGTGGCCGCTCCTTGGCCACCAGCAGGGCGGCCAGCGACTCGGTGCTGACGGGGGCGAGTTCCTTGGTCTCGGTGCTGGTCGCGGTGCTCATGCGGCTGCCCCGTCCTTCGCGTCGTGTCCGTCGTGGGCCTGCGGCGCGTCGTGCGCCTGGGTGTCGTGTCCGGTGAGGGCGAGGAAGACCTCGTCCAGGCTCGGCTGGCCGAGGGAGAAGTTGTCGACCACGACACCGGCGCGGGCCAGTTCGGCGAGCGCCGCGGCGGCCTGCTCGGCGGCGCCCCGGCCGTCCGCGCCCTCGGCTCCGACGCGCGCGGTCAGCGCCACCGGGTCCGGCTCCAGCTGGACGTCCGCCCTGAGCACCTGCCGCAGCACCCGCGAGGCCTCCGGCCGCTGCTCCGCCTCGCGCAGCCGTAGATGCACGGAGCCGGCACCGACGGACGCCTTCAGCTCGCCCTTGGTGCCCTCGGCGATGACCTTGCCCCGGTCGATGACGGCGATCCGGGAGGCCAGCTGGTCGGCCTCGTCCAGGTACTGCGTGGTCAGCAGCACCGTCGTGCCCTGGGCGACGACCGCGCGCACGATGTCCCACACCTGGTTGCGGCTGCGCGGGTCGAGGCCCGTGGTCGGCTCGTCCAGGAACAGCAGGTCGGGCGTGTTCAGGATGGACGCGGCGATGTCGATGCGGCGCCGCATGCCGCCGGAGTAGTTCTTGACCTGCTTCGCGGCCGCCTCGGCAAGTCCGAACGCCTCCAGCAGCTGGGCGGCGCGCTCCCGCGCGGCCTTCTTCGGGTGACCGAGGAGGCGACCGAGCAGCACGAGGTTCTCGGTGCCGGTCAGGTCCTCGTCCACGGACGCGTACTGCCCGGTCAGACTGACCCGGCCGCGTACCTCGTCCGCCTCGCGGACGACGTCGTGGCCGAAGACATGGGCCTCGCCGCCGTCCGGCCGCAGCAGGGTGGCGAGCATCTTCACGGTGGTGGTCTTCCCGGCGCCGTTGGGACCGAGGACGCCGTACACCGTTCCGGTGGGAACGGCCAGGTCGACGCCGTCGACGGCCCTCGTGTCGCCGAACGTCTTCACCAGGCCCGCGGTCTCGATGGCCAGACCGGGCGTCTGCTGGCTCATGGTGTGTTGTCCTTCCCCGTACTTGGGTAACGCATGAGGAGACCTTTACCGTCGCGCAAACTCATCGGTCGCGCAGGGATTTGTCGGCGAACCGGACCGACGGCGGTGTCGGCCCGGCCCGAAGACGGAGGAGTAGCGTCCCCCTCATGCATGCGATCACGATTCCCGAACCTGGTGGGCCCGAGGCGCTGGTGTGGGACGAGGTCCCGGATCCGGTCGCCCAGGAGGGCGAGGTGCTGGTCGAGGTGGTGGCCGGCGCCGTCAACCGTGCCGACGTCCTGCAACGTCAGGGCCACTACAACCCGCCGGCCGGCGCGTCCCCCTATCCGGGCCTTGAGTGCTCCGGCCGGATCGTCGCGCTCGGCGCCGGCGTCTCCGGCTGGGCCGTCGGAGACGAGGTGTGCGCGCTGCTCTCCGGCGGTGGGTACGCCGAGAAGGTCGCCGTTCCGGCCGGTCAGCTGCTGCCCGTGCCCGCCGGCCTCGACGTCCGGCAGGCGGCGGCACTGCCCGAGGTGACCTGCACGGTCTGGTCGAACGTCTTCATGGTGTCCCACCTGCGCCCCGGGGAGACCCTCCTCGTGCACGGCGGCTCCAGCGGCATCGGCACCATGGCGATCCAGCTCGCCAAGGCCGCCGGCGTCAAGGTCGCCGTGACGGCGGGCACCAAGGAGAAGCTGGAGCGCTGCGCCGAGCTGGGCGCCGACATCCTGATCAACTACCGCGAACAGGACTTCGTCGAGGAGATCCGGCAGGCCACGGCGGGCGAGGGTGCCGACGTCATCCTCGACAACATGGGCGCCAAGTACCTCGACCGCAACGTCCAGGCACTGGCCGTCAACGGCCGGCTGGCCATCATCGGCATGCAGGGCGGCGTCAAGGCCGAGCTGAACATCGGTGCGCTGCTCGCCAAGCGCGCCGCGATCAGCGCGACCTCGCTGCGGGCCCGCCCGCTCGGTGAGAAGGCGGCCATCGTGGCGGCCGTCCGCGAGCACGTCTGGCCGCTGCTCGCATCCGGCCAGGTCCGCCCGGTCGTCGACCGCGAGCTGCCGATGCGGGAGGCCCCCGAAGCCCACCGCCTGCTGGAGGAGAGCGGTCACATCGGCAAGATCCTGCTGGTCACGGCGTGACGAACGGCCCCGAGCCGCAGCCTCGGGGCCTTCGCGCCGCGCCCTTGCGGGGCCCTCGCGCCGCACACCGTCGAGACCGTCGCGCCTCACCCCCGCACCCGGCGCACCCGCAGCGCCACGAAGGCGATGCCCAGGCCCAGGCCGATGAGTACCAGTCCGCTGCCCAGCGGCAGGATCCGCAGCACCGGTCCGGATGGGTCGGCGTCCGGTACGGCCTGCACGTCCTCGTCCGTCCCGGGTTCGGACGCCGACGGGGACGCGGACCCCTTGTCGGCGGTGCCGCTCCGGCTCGGGGGCGCGGTCTCCGTCCCGGGCTCCTCGGGCCGTCCCGGGCGCAGCCGCCCCTCCCCGGCCCTGCTGCCGGCCCAGCTCGGGGCCACGGAGCCGGAAGCAGAGGGGGACGGGGCGGCGGACGGTTCGTCCCTGTCGTACGAGGACCCGGCCGTTCCGTACGAGGCCACGGGGCCGCACGCGAGCAGCACCGTGCTCAGCGCCACCACCGACACCGCTGCCGCCGCCCGCCTCGCGCGCCGTCCTGGAGTCACGTCGGTGACCCCCTCCCGCAAACAGATCGCCACAATCGACGGCACAAGCCTCACATCACCCTAGGAACCCGGCATTCCGGGCGCCGCCGAGCGGACGTAACGAAGGGGCGTCATCTGTGGATCACCCTGCGAGGGGGGCCGCCTCGGTGATGAGGTGGACGGGTGCGAGAGAATGACGGCATGGAGATGCCGAGGAACGAACGGTCGTCGGAGAACGCCCAGAAGATCCTGGTCGTGGGCCAGGACGGCATGGCACTCGGCGGCGGCGGGGACGACGACTCCCATGAGACTCCGTTGACCGAGCAGGTCGAGCAGCCGGCCAAGGTGATGCGGATCGGCAGCATGATCAAGCAGCTGCTCGAGGAGGTGCGCGCGGCTCCTCTGGACGAGGCCAGCCGGGTCCGGCTCAAGGAGATCCACGCCAGCTCGGTGAAGGAGCTGGAGGACGGCCTGGCGCCGGAGCTCGTGGAGGAGCTGGAGCGGCTCTCCCTGCCGTTCACCGACGAGGGAACGCCCAGCGACGCCGAACTGCGGATCGCGCAGGCCCAGCTGGTCGGCTGGCTGGAGGGCCTGTTCCACGGGATCCAGACCACGCTGTTCGCCCAGCAGATGGCGGCGCGCGCCCAGTTGGAGCAGATGCGGCGCGCGCTGCCGCCCGGCATCGGCCAGGAAGGCGACGACCCCCGGACGGTCGGCCGCTCGGGCGGCCCGTACCTCTAGGCGCCGCACCCCGCAGGACACCGCAAAAAGGGCCCGGCATCCGCCGGGCCCTTCCTCTTTTCCCGCTCCTGCGTCTCTTGCGTCTCCACCGTCGTCCGGTGGCGACACCGTCGTCCGGTGGCGACGGCTCAGGACGGCGGGTACCCCGTCGAGACCTCCAGCAGGATCTCCGGCATGTCCTCCGGGTCCACGTCCGTCCCCGCGGACGGGAACTGGTTCATGACGGCGTCCTTGCCGTAGGTGTTCTCGTCGACCTCTTTGGTCTTCAGCTGCCAGCCCGCGGCCTGGAGGCACTCCCTGACCGAGGTGAGGTTCTTGAACTGGAAGTTCGGAATCCGGATCTTCTCGGGGTCGTTGTACGCCTCCTCCGGTTCCGAGCACTCCTCCTTCTCGATCGTCTTCGACGGGTCCGGCCCCCGGTAGCCCGGGACCTCGGTCGACGACGCCGAGGAGCTGGTCCGGCCGCCGCCGCCCCCGCCACCCTTGTCGTCCTTGTCGCCGCCGTTCAGCGCGAGGGCCGTGACCAGGCCGCCGACCGCGAGCGCGGCGACGACGACCGAAGCGATGATCACCGACTTGTTGCTCCGGCCGCCGCCCGTGGGCGTCTGCGACTGCGGCGTGAGGTTGTACGGCGGCGGCGTGCTCGACGTCGGCTGCGGCCCGTACGCGGCGTGCGGCGTCGGGTAGCCGCCCTGCTGCGGGTAGCCGTACGCGGGCGAGGGCGCCGGGTTGGGCGTCGGAGTGCCGTACGGATGGGGCGTCGGGTGGGGCTGGTACGGGGTCTGCACGCTGCCGTGCGGCGGCGCCCCGGTCGTCTGGTCGACCGGCGGGAACACCGCGGAGCCGACGCCCGCGCCGCTCTGCGTCGGTGCGCCCGGCACGATGCTCGGCGGGGCCGCCTGGAAGGACGCCGCCACCCGCAGGCACTCGTCGCGCATGGCCTCGGCCGTCGGGAAGCGCTCGTTCGGGTTCTTCTTCAGCGCGCGGGCGATCAGCGCGTCCACGGCCGGGGGCAGCGCGCGGTTGATCGAGGACGCGGCGGCGGGTTCCTCCTGCACATGCGCGTACGCGATGGCGAGAGGTGAGTCGGCGTCGAACGGCAGCCGTCCGGTGACCAGTTGGAAGAGCATGATGCCGACCGAGTACAGGTCGGAGCGGGCGTCGACGCCGCGGCCGAGCGCCTGCTCCGGCGAGAGGTACTGCGGGGTGCCGACGACCATGCCGGTCTGCGTCATCGACGTGACGCCGGACTGCATGGCGCGGGCGATGCCGAAGTCCATGACCTTGACCACACCGCGCTTGGTCACCATGACGTTGCCCGGCTTGATGTCCCGGTGGACCAGGCCCATCTCGTGGCTGATCTCCAGCGCGGCGAGCACGTCGGCGGTGACCTTCAGCGCCTTGTCCGCGGGCATCGCCCCGGCCCGCCGCACGTCCTCGTCGAGCACGGAGCCGAGCGGACGGCCCTCGACGTACTCCATGACGATGTAGGGCGTCGTCAGACCGTCGAGGTCGTCCTCGCCGGTGTCGAAGACCGAGACGATGTTGGTGTGCGTGAGCTTGGCCACGGCCTGCGCCTCGCGGCGGAAGCGTTCGCGGAACGCCTGCTCGCGGCCCAGCTCGGTGTGCAGGGTCTTGATCGCGACCTGACGGTCCAGCACGGCGTCGTAAGCGAGGTGCACCGAGGCCATGCCGCCCTGGCCGAGCAAGTCACGCAGCTGATACCGGCCACCGGCGAGTGCCCGCCCCGTGTACCGGCCCTGTGCGCCGTCCTGGCTCATGTTCCGTATCCCCCGTGGGCCTTGAGGCGCCGTTGATCGAAAGTGCTATTCCCGGCCAAGTCTGCCCCAGGGCACCGACACGTCAAGCTCGGTGCCCGTTCCGTGACCGTACGCGAAAGAAGCGTCGCGGAAGCGTTACAGCGGCCGTACCGCCGGTACACAGGATTTGCACGACGCGACGGCACGAGGGTTTCATGACCGGTTCGACGGCCCGTCCGTCCTGGACCGGTCCCTGTATCCATCTCGGACCGGCGGCTTGCGCGAAGGCTGTAGCGTGGCCGACGGAGACCGTAACAACACCGCGCGCACCGCGGGCAGAAACGACGGCGAGGACCGATGGCACAGCAGCAGCGCGCTCAGGGCCCGTCCGACCCCGAGGCGACTGGCGGCGGAATGTCAGATGCGCCGGAGATGTGGGGTAACGGCGGACTTGTCGGGGACGGCCGGTACCGGCTGACCGGCAGACTCGGCCGGGGCGGCATGGCCGAGGTGTTCGCGGCCGAGGACGTGCGCCTCGGGCGCACCGTGGCGGTCAAACTGCTGCGCGCGGACCTCGCCGAGGACCCGGTGTCCAAGGCCCGCTTCACGCGTGAGGCACAGTCGGTGGCCGGCCTCAACCACCACGCCATCGTCGCCGTGTACGACTCCGGCGAGGACTTCGTGGGCGGCCAGTCGGTGCCGTACATCGTGATGGAGCTGGTCGAGGGCCGCACCATCCGCGATCTGCTGCACAACGCCGAGGCCCCCGGCCCGGAGCAGGCGCTGATCATCGTGTCCGGCGTCCTGGAGGCGCTCGCCTACTCGCACCAGCACGGCATCGTGCACCGCGACATCAAGCCGGCGAACGTCATCATCACGAACAACGGCGCCGTGAAGGTCATGGACTTCGGCATCGCCCGCGCCCTGCACGGCGCGTCCACGACGATGACGCAGACCGGCATGGTCATGGGCACCCCGCAGTACCTCTCCCCGGAGCAGGCGCTCGGCAAGGCCGTCGACCACCGCTCCGACCTGTACGCGACGGGCTGCCTGCTGTACGAACTCCTCGCGCTGCGCCCGCCGTTCGTCGGTGAGACCCCGCTGTCGGTGGTCTACCAGCACGTCCAGGACATCCCGAACCCGCCGTCCGGGATCCACGAGGGCTGCCCTCCGGAGCTGGACGGCCTGGTCATGCGCTCGCTCGCGAAGGAGCCCGACGACCGTTTCCAGACCGCCGAGGAGATGCGCGGGCTGGTCCAGTACGGCCTGCAGATGCTCTACGACCAGGGTCCCCACACGGGCACCTGGAACACCGGCCCGGTCACCGGGCACGACTCCGGGAAGACCCCGGCGATGGGCATGGCGGGCACCGCCGTGCTGCCGCACTCGGCCGAGGGCACCGCGCAGATCCCGCAGCCGATGATCCCCGGCAACGGCGGCCGTGACGACGGCGGTTTCGAGGGCCAGGGCAACCGGGGCAGCGGCCGCGGCAAGCTGTGGATCCTCGCGGTGCTCGCGGTGATCGCGATCTCGGCCGGGGTCGCGCTCGCGCTGAACAACGGCGGTGGCGAACAGGGCGGTACGGGCACGAAGCCGACGCCGACCAGCTCGCAGACCGACGACAAGGAGACGTCGAACGAGACGCCCAGCGACAAGGCGAGCGACGAGTCCACGGACACGTCCACCGAGGACGAGGGCGACAACTCGGGCTCCGGATGGGGCGAGAACCCGCCGTCGTACACCCCGTCGTACACCCCCTCCGACACTCCGACCGACGAGCCGACGGACCCCGGGACGACCGACCCGGAGCCGACGGCCACGGAGCCCTCGGACCCGGAGCCCTCGGACCCGGAGCCCTCGGAACCGCAGGAGCCGACGGAGGAGCCCACGGGCGGCACGATCGAGGGCCTCACCGAGGGCACCACGGGCGGCTGATCCACCGGCCTTCCCCCACCGAAGACCCCACCACGCGCGCGTGCGGCCCGACCGGGCCCACGCGCGCGGCCGTTGCCGAGGCCGGCGGCGCCGCCTCCCGGCTCAGTCCACGAACGCCCCGCACACCGCCTCGTACTGCCGTGTCCACCACACGGCCAGCGCGGACGCCGCCGGGAACTGGGGATCGGCACGGGTGTCGCCGCGCTCGTAGTGCCAGCGGAGCATCCAGAAGTCGTTCAGCCGCTCCCACCACACCCGGTGCACCGCCGCGGCGAGCTCCGAGGGCGTGGCGCCGGCCGTGCGCAGGTACGCGCGCGCGTACGCCCGTACCTTCGGCAGGTCGAGGGTGCCGCCGGGCCGTACGAAGAAGATCGCGGCGGCGCGTACGGCCTCCTCGGCGCGGGGCTGGACCCCGAGCCGGTCCCAGTCGACGATCGCGGCCGGCGCGTCCCCCCGGTAGAGCAGGTTGAACGGGTGGAAGTCGCCGTGCACCCAGCCCACCGAGCCCCCGCGCGGGGGACGCCGGTCGGCGTGCCGCTCCAGCAGCGCGCGCCGCTCCAGGAGCCGGTGCCGGGCCAGCTCGTCGAAGGAGTCGGCGGGACGGTGCCGGCGCACGCGCGCGAGGAGGTCGTCGATGAGGTCGAACGTCTTCGCGGGGTCGGCGCTCTCCACGGGATGCGGACTGGTCGCCGGGGCGGTGCGCCCCTTCGGCGGCATCACGCGCTCCAGCGTCGCGTGGACCGCGCCCAGCAGGGCTCCGAGGCGGGCGCACTGCCCGGTGCTGAGCTGCCCGCCGTGCCGGTGCCGCCCGTCGATCCACGGGTGCAGGGCGTACGCGTGGCCGCCCACCACCGCGACCGTGCGCCCGTCGCGCCCGGCCAGCGGCGGGGCCACCGGGACGCCCAGGTCCGCCAGCCGCTGGGTGGCCCGGTGCCGGCGTTCGATGGCGGCCGGGTCGGCGGTGTCGGGGTCGAAGTGGTGCTTGAGGAAGTAGCGGCCGCGGGTGGTGCAGAGCCGGTAGCCCCGGTTGAGCAGGCCCTGGTCGACGGGGTCGCAGGCGACGGCGGAACCGGCGGCGTACTGGCGCAGCAGGGCGCCCAGCGGGGGCGCGTGGGGTGCGGGGGGTGGTACACAAGGGCGCGGCACGCGGCAGATGCTAGGGCACGATTCAGGCGCGTGAGCTGGGCGTTGTCACAGGAAGTCGTCGGCGGTCGCTTTCGGTCACAAGTGGGGCGACAAAGGCGGCCACTGTTTCCCGGCCTGCATGCGCGCGACGTATGCCGCGGCCTGGGAACGCCTCTGCATTCCGAGTTTGGCGAGCAGGCTCGACACGTAGTTCTTGATCGTCTTTTCGGCGAGGTGCAGTTGCCCGCCGATCTGCCGGTTGGTGAGTCCCTCGCCGATCAGTTCGAGAATGCGGCGCTCCTGGGCGGTGAGCCGTGTCAGCCGCTCGTCGTCCTCGGTAGCGCTCCCGCCGTCGCGCAGCCGCTCCCGCACCCGGGCCGTCGCCACGGGGTCCAGCAGGGACTTCCCGGCCGCCACCGCCCGCACGGCCGACAGCAGCTCGTCGCCGCGCACGGCCTTCAGCAGATACCCGGACGCGCCCGCCACGACCGCCGCGAAGAGGGCCTCGTCGTCGGCGAAGGACGTCAGCATCAGGCACCCGACCGTGTCGTCCCGGGAGCGGATCTCGCGGCACACCTCGACGCCGCTGCCGTCGGGCAGGCGTACGTCCAGCACCGCGACGTCCGGCCGGGTGGCCGGGATCCGCACCAGCGCGTCGGCGGCCGTGCCGGCCTCGCCCACCACCTCGATGTCGCCCTCGACCGAGAGGAGCTCGTGCACGCCACGCCGGACGACCTCGTGGTCGTCGAGCAGAAATACCCGTATTTTTCGGTTTTCGCGCACGAGGTCAGTCTCACATACAGCTCTTCCCGAGAGCTGGGTGAGCGGGATAACGTGCCGGTGTTCCGGCCCCCTGCAAGGCTGTGACCAGGGCCCCCTCCCCGGCTTTTCGATTTACTTGGATTTCCAAGCAAAAACGCAGGTCAAGAGGGGTTTCACAGAAATGTGGAGCACTGGGTAACGTGACTGTTGCAGGGCGCTCGCCGGGGCACCTGTCACGCCTGTTCCGGCCGAGCGGCACCCACCCCGTGCACGGGAACGGAACAGGTGAGCCGCACTGGCTTTCCCGGCAATCCCGGGGGCCGGACCGACGGAGGAGCACACGTGACCGTGGAGAGCACTGCCGCGCGCAAGCCGCGACGCAGCGCCGGAGGCAAGGCCGGCACCAAGCGCACCACCCGCAACACCGCCCAGGACACCGACCCTGAGCTCGTACAGCTGCTGACGCCCGAGGGTGAGCGCGTCAAGAACGCCGAGTACGACCGGTACGTCGACGGCATCACCCCCGACGAGCTCCGCGGCCTCTACCGCGACATGGTGCTCACCCGTCGTTTCGACGCCGAGGCCACCGCCCTGCAGCGCCAGGGCGAGCTGGGCCTGTGGGCGTCCCTGCTCGGCCAGGAGGCCGCCCAGATCGGCTCCGGCCGGGCCACCCGCGAGGACGACTACGTCTTCCCGACCTACCGCGAGCACGGCGTCGCCTGGTGCTGCGGGGTCGACCCGACCAACCTGCTCGGCATGTTCCGCGGCGTGAACAACGGCGGCTGGGACCCGAACGGCAACAACTTCCACCTCTACACGATCGTCATCGGCTCCCAGACGCTGCACGCCACCGGCTACGCGATGGGCGTCGCCAAGGACGGCGCGGACTCGGCCGTGATCGCCTACTTCGGCGACGGCGCGTCCAGCCAGGGCGACGTGGCTGAATCGTTCACCTTCTCGGCGGTCTACAACGCCCCGGTGGTGTTCTTCTGCCAGAACAACCAGTGGGCGATCTCCGAGCCGACCGAGAAGCAGACCCGTGTGCCGCTGTACCAGCGCGCCCGCGGCTACGGCTTCCCGGGCGTCCGCGTCGACGGCAACGACGTCCTCGCCTGTCTCGCGGTCACCAAGTGGGCGCTGGAGCGGGCGCGCAGCGGCGAGGGCCCGACGCTGGTCGAGGCGTACACGTACCGCATGGGTGCGCACACCACCTCCGACGACCCGACGCGCTACCGGCACGACGACGAGCGCGCCGCCTGGGAGGCGAAGGACCCGATCCTGCGCCTGCGCCGCCACCTGGAGGCCGCAAACCACGCGGACGAGGGATTCTTCGCGGAACTGGAGGCGGAGAGCGAGGCGTTGGGCAGGCGAGTGCGCGAAGCGGTCCGCGCGATGCCGGACCCGGACCGTTTCGCCATCTTCGAGAACGTGTACGCGGACGGGCACGCGCTCGTCGACGAGGAGCGAGCCCAGTTCGCCGCCTACCAGGCGTCGTTCGCGGACGTAGAGGGGGTCTGAACATGGCTGTGGAGAAGATGGCCCTGGCCAAGGCGATCAACGAGTCGCTCCGCCACGCCCTGGAGGCCGACCCCAAGGTCGTCGTCATGGGCGAGGACGTCGGCAAGCTCGGCGGCGTGTTCCGCGTGACCGACGGCCTGCAGAAGGACTTCGGCGAGAGCCGCGTCATCGACACCCCGCTCGCCGAGTCCGGCATCGTCGGTACGGCGATCGGCCTCGCCCTGCGCGGGTACCGCCCCGTCGTCGAGATCCAGTTCGACGGCTTCGTCTTCCCGGCGTACGACCAGATCGTCACGCAGCTCGCCAAGATGCACGCGCGCTCGCTCGGCAAGGTCAAGCTCCCGGTCGTCGTGCGCATCCCGTACGGCGGCGGCATCGGCGCGGTCGAGCACCACTCGGAGTCCCCGGAGTCGCTTTTCGCGCACGTGGCGGGCCTGAAGATCGTCTCCCCGTCGAACTCCTCGGACGCCTACTGGATGATGCAGCAGGCCATCCAGAGCGACGACCCGGTGATCTTCTTCGAGCCCAAGCGGCGCTACTGGGACAAGGGCGAGGTCAGCACCGAGGCCATCCCCGGCCCGCTGCACAAGGCACGCGTCACCCGTGAGGGCACCGACCTCACGCTCGCCGCCTACGGCCCGATGGTGAAGCTCTGCCACGAGGTCGCCGACGCGGCCGCCGAGGAGGGCAAGTCGCTGGAGGTCCTCGACCTGCGCTCGATCTCCCCCCTCGACTTCGACTCCCTCCAGGCCTCGGTCGAGAAGACCCGCCGCCTGGTCGTCGTGCACGAGGCGCCGGTGTTCTTCGGTTCCGGCGCGGAGATCGCCGCCCGGATCACCGAGCGCTGCTTCTACCACCTGGAGGCCCCGGTGCTCAGGGTCGGCGGCTACCACGCCCCGTACCCCCCGGCCCGCCTGGAGGAGGAGTACCTGCCCGGCCTCGACCGGGTGCTGGACGCCGTCGACCGCTCGCTGGCGTACTGAGGAGAGGGTCGTGACGACGATGACGGAAGCTTCCGTGCGCGAGTTCAAGATGCCCGACGTGGGCGAGGGCCTGACCGAGGCCGAGATCCTCAAGTGGTACGTCCAGCCCGGTGACACGGTCACCGACGGCCAGGTGGTGTGCGAGGTCGAGACGGCGAAGGCGGCCGTCGAGCTGCCGATCCCGTACGACGGCGTCGTGCGCGCGCTGCACTTCCCCGAGGGCACCACGGTCGACGTCGGCACGTCGATCATCGCGGTGGACGTGAGCGGCGGGGCGGCACCCGCCGAGGAGACGCCCGCCGAGCCGGTGGCCGAGGAGCCGAAGCCGGAGGGCCGCCAGCCGGTGCTGGTGGGCTACGGCGTGGCCACGTCCTCCACCAAGCGCCGCCCGCGCAAGGGCCCCGAGGTCCCCGTCCAGGCGGCCTCCGCGGCCCTGCAGTCCGAGCTGAACGGGCACGGCGGTCCGGTCGCGCCGGTCCCGGCCACCCCGGTTCCCGCCGCCACCCCGGTCCCGGCCGCCGCGGAGTCCGCGGCGGTGCCGCGGGAGCGCCCGCTCGCCAAGCCCCCGGTGCGCAAGCTCGCCAAGGACCTCGGTGTCGATCTGGCGGTGATCGTGCCGACCGGCCCGGACGGCGTCATCACGCGCGAGGACGTGCACGCGGCGGCGGCGCCCGCTCCGGCGCCGGTCGCCGAGCCGGTGGCGGCGCCCGCGCCCGTGGCCGACGCGGCGCCCGTGCCCGCGCAGGACACGGCGCGCGAGACGCGCATCCCGGTCAAGGGTGTCCGCAAGGCCACCGCCGCCGCGATGGTCGGTTCGGCCTTCACCGCGCCGCACGTCACGGAGTTCGTGACCGTCGACGTGACGCGCACGATGAAGCTGGTCGAGGAGCTCAAGGAGGACAAGGAGTTCGCGGGCCTGCGGGTCAACCCGCTGCTGCTGATCTCCAAGGCCCTGCTGGTGGCGATCAAGCGCAACCCGGACATCAACGCCTCCTGGGACGAGGCCCGCCAGGAGATCGTGGTCAAGCACTACGTGAACCTCGGCATCGCCGCGGCCACCCCGCGGGGTCTGATCGTGCCGAACATCAAGGACGCGCACGACAAGACCCTCCCGCAACTGGCCGCCTCCCTCGGCGAGCTGGTCGCCACGGCCCGCGAGGGGAAGACCTCGCCGTCGGCGATGCAGGCCGGCACGGTCACCATCACCAACGTCGGCGTCTTCGGCGTCGACACCGGCACACCGATCCTCAACCCCGGTGAATCCGCGATCCTCGCGGTCGGCGCGATCAAGCTCCAGCCCTGGGTCCACAAGGGCAAGGTCAAGCCGCGCCAGGTCACCACGCTGGCCCTCAGCTTCGACCACCGCCTGGTGGACGGGGAGCTGGGCTCCAAGGTGCTGGCCGACGTGGCGGCGATCCTGGAACAGCCGAAGAGGCTGATCACCTGGGCGTGACGGCCGGCCCACCGCCGCACACGAACGGGCCCACACCCTCGGCGCAAGCCGGGGTGTGGGCCCGTTCGTCGTCCGTAGAGCCTCAGCCCAGTCGGGCGAAGCCGTAGCTCAGGAGCTTCTTCGCGTCCGCCTCGCGCTGGGCGGCCGAGGTGGAGGTCAGCACCGTGCCGATGACGGTCTTGCCGCCCCGGGTGGCGGCGAAGACCAGGCAGTACTTGGCGATGCTGCCGGAGCCGGTCTTCACGCCGATCGCGCCGCTGTAGTTGCTGAGCAGCGTGTTGGTGTTGGTCCACGTGTAGTAGCGGTAGCCGCCGCTCTGGGTGGTGACCTTCTGCTTCGTGGTCTTCGTCTTCACGAGGGCCCGGAAGGTGGCGCTCTTCATCGCGTTGCTGGCGAGCTTCGTCAGGTCGCGCGGCGTCGAGTAGTTCGTGCCGTTGCTGATGCCGTCGAACGAGTCGAACTTCGTGTTCGTCAGGCCGAGCGAACGCGCCGTGGTGTTCATCTTGCCGATGAACGACTTCACGCGCGCGGACCGGGTCGAGCCGGTGCCGAACTTGTCCGCGAGCGCGTAGGCGGCGTCACAGCCGGACGGCAGCATCAGCCCGTAGAGCAGCTGGCGGACGGTGACCTTGTCGCCGACGATCAGTCGGGCGGACGAGGCGTTGTTCGACACGATGTAGTCGCTGTAGACCTTCTGGACCGTGACCTTGGCGTCCAGGTTCAGGTTCGGCTGGGACAGCACGACCTTGGCGGTCATGATCTTGGTGGTGGAGCCGGTGGCGCGCTTGGTGTTCGCGTACTTGTCGAACAGCGTCCTGCCGTTGGCGTTGTCCATGATGTAGCCGCCCTTGGCGACGATCGTGGGCGTGGCCACGGCCTGCGCGGGTGCCGCGGTGAGGGCTCCGGTGGTGAAGACAGCGCCGGCGGTCGCGGTGACGGCGACGGCTCTGCGGATACGAATGCCCTTGATGCCGGTTATCAACTGAGATACCCCGAATACGTCGAATGCCCCTATGGCGCGGCCGAGTTGAACGGGAGTACAGCAGGCCGCATGGGTGTGACACGTAAGTAGTACCAATGGTTGTGTTGAGAACCGGGCCGGGGTGAGGAAGTTCCCGAAAACGCCCCGCGAGGCTCCCGGGCATGCTCCGCGAGGCCGCGCACAGGGTCCGCATGATGGACGGACCAGGCCATGCGTACGTGTTGTATCTATCCTGTCGGCATGACCCTGGCAGCCGTGAGACAACCCCCTGCCGCCGACCGTGTCTACACCCACGTCAAGCAAGGCGTCCTGGACCGCCGCTACGAGGGCGGCACCCTCCTCACGGAGGGCGAGCTCGCCGACGCCGTCGGGGTCTCGCGCACCCCGGTGCGCGAGGCGCTGCTGCGACTGGAGGCCGAAGGCCTCATCAAGCTCTACCCGAAGAAGGGCGCCCTGGTGCTGCCGGTCTCCGCACAGGAGATCGCGGACGTCGTCGAGACCCGCCTGCTGGTGGAGGAACACGCGGCGCGCAAGGCCGTACCCGCGCCCTCCGGACTCATCGCGCGCCTCGCGGAACTGCTGGAACAGCAGCGCGAGCAGGCCGCCGCCGGAGACCTGGCCGGCGCCGCCGTCACCGACCGCAGCTTCCACGCCGAGATCGTCCGCAGCGGCGGCAACGAGATCCTCTCGCGGCTCTACGACCAACTTCGCGACCGGCAGCTGCGGATGGGCGTCGCCGTCATGCACTCCCACCCCGACCGGATCGCCAAGACGCTCGCCGAGCACCAGGACATCCTGGACGCGCTGCGCTCCGGGGACCCCGACGCGGCCGTCGACGTGGTCCACCGGCACATCGGCTGGTTCTCGCACCTCGCGCGGGGGGAGGTCCGATGACCTCCGCGGCGCTCTCCCTGCCCGGTGATCCTCCCGGCGGCCGGCGCGCCGTCGCGGTCTGGGGCACCGGCGTCTCGGTCTACTTCGTCGCCGTCATCTTCCGCACCTCGCTGGGGGTCGCCGGCCTCGACGCCGCCGACCGGTTCGACGTGGGCGCCTCCGCCCTGTCGACGTTCTCCATCCTCCAGCTGCTGGTCTACGCCGGCATGCAGATACCCGTCGGCCTCCTGGTCGACCGGCTCGGCACCAAGAAGGTGCTGGGCCTCGGCGTCGTCCTGTTCACGGCCGGGCAACTGGGCTTCGCCTTCTCGCCCACCTACGGCATGGCCCTCGCCTCGCGCGCGCTGCTGGGCTGCGGTGACGCGATGACGTTCATCAGCGTGCTGCGGCTCGGCACCCGCTGGTTCCCGGCCCGGCGCGGCCCGCTGATCGCCCAGCTCGCCGGCCTCGCCGGCATGGCGGGCAACCTGGTCTCCACCCTCGTCCTCGCCCGGCTGCTGCACGGCGTCGGCTGGACGGCCGCGTTCGCGGGCAGCGCGCTCGCCGGGGTCGTGGTCTTCGTGCTGCTCCTGCTGTTCCTGAAGGACCACCCCGAGGGGCACGAGCCGGATCCGGTGCCGGACCTGGGGGCTTCCTACGTCCGACGGCAGATCGCCGCGTCCTGGCGGGAACCGGGGACCCGGCTCGGGCTGTGGGTGCACTTCACGACCCAGTTCCCGGCGATGGTCTTCCTGCTGCTGTGGGGACTGCCGTTCCTGGTCGAGGCCCAGGGACTGTCCCGGGCCACCGCCGGCGAACTGCTGACCCTGGTCGTGCTGTCGAACATGGCCGTCGGACTCGTCTACGGCCAGATCGTCGCCCGGCACCACGGGGCGCGCCTGCCCCTGGCGCTCGGCACGGTGGCCGCGACGTCGCTGCTGTGGGCGGCGACGGTGTTCTTCCCGGCCGACCGGGCGCCGATGTGGCTGCTGATCGTGCTGTGCGTGGTGCTCGGCGCGTGCGGGCCGGCCTCGATGATCGGGTTCGACTTCGCCCGTCCGGCGAATCCGCCGGAGCGGCAGGGCACCGCGTCCGGGATCACCAACATGGGGGGCTTCGTCGCCTCGATGACCACGCTGTTCGCGGTGGGCGCGCTGCTGGACGCGACCGGCGACGACTACACCGTGGCCTTCTCGTCCGTGTTCGTGCTCCAGGCGCTGGGGCTCTCGCAGGTGCTGCGGCTGCGCAAGCAGGCGGCGCGACGGGAGCGGGAGCGGCTGGTGGCCAGCCGGGTGGAGACGGTGCACGTCCCGGCCTAGGCCCCCGGCGGGCCCTTCGGGTGTCCGGGCGGCGCGTCCGCGCGGGCGTCCCGGGGGCATGCGCCCCCGGACCCCGACGGCGTCAGTTCTCCGGCGTCATCCCTGCCGCGTCCCGCGGATCGCGTCCCCCGCGGATCGCGTGACTCCTACTGCGTCACCGTGAAGTTGCGCAGGATCGCCGACGCCAGGTCCGGGTCGCCCTCCGCCTTGATCCGGTCCTTGGCCGCCTCGACCGTGACGCGCCCGCAGGCCAGGCGGACGTACGTCTCCCAGTCCAGGGTGAGGGTCGCGGCGGGGCCGAGGGCCGGGGCCGTCTCCAGGGTCCCGCGGCCCTGGATGTCGACGCGGATCGTGCGCAGGAACTCGACCGGGCCGTGCACGTCGAAGACCACCGCCGAGCTGCGCGGGGCGTTCGCCTTGCCGGCGACGACCTCCGGGAGTTCGGCCAGCAGGACGTCGCGGGCGATGTGCGCGCCGGGGGAGTCGAGGTTGCCCGGATGGCCGAGGGCCACGCGCAGGTCCTGCTCGTGCGCCCACACCGCGAACGCGTGCCCCCGCATGGCCTCCTCCAGCGTGAGCTCGGTGCCGAGCGGGCCGCGCACCTTGGTGCCGGGGTCGCGCGTCTCGTTACGGAGCTGCCGGTTGCGCCGGATGATCGTGTACTCCAGCTCGGAGGTCATCTCGGGAGCCGTGTGGTGCCGCCGGACGTCGACCTGCATCTCCGTGTAGCGCTGATGGTCGTTGGTGACGTGGAACAGGTCGCGCGGAAGGGTGTGGATCGGGCGCGGGTCGCCGAGCATCTCGCAGTCCAGCCCGATCACATGCGAGACGACGTCCCGCACGGACCAGCCCGGGCACGGCGTCCGCCGGTTCCACTCGCCCTCGACCAGGGGCTGCACCAGTTCGGATATCGCTTCGATGGAGTGGGTCCAGGCGTCGGCGTAGGGCTGGAGGGTGGGATGCAGACTCACGGAACGGGACCCCTCGGCGGTCGGTACACGGGCAAATTGTGGCGGCGGTGCCAGTGGGAGGTGGCTGCACTCGGCGGGTGTCTCGAAACTCCCCCGGACTCTCGGCTGCGCTCGAGCAGGGGACCCCCAAGTTACGCTGCTGTGAGGCACCACGGCAGTGCTTTCGTGTGACGATCGTAGGCCCGTGTGGACGGCTCGAATGCCAGGACGGTGGTAGTGTGCGCGCCTCTCTGATCCAGATCGCCGTAGACGAGGGCGAATCGGTCGCGGAACGTCGACAGCGGGCGGTCTCTCTGGTAAGAGAGCAGGCCGGCGCCGATCTCGTGGTGCTGCCCGAACTGTGGACGACCGGGGCCTTCGCCTACGAGGACTTCGGCCAGCAGGCCGAGCCGCTCGAAGGACCGACGTACGAGGCCATGGCCAAGGCGGCGAGCGACACAGGCGTGTGGCTGCACGCGGGGTCGATCCCGGAGCGCGACCCCGACGGGCCGCTCTACAACACCTCGCTCGTCCTGTCCCCTTCCGGCGATCTGGTCGCGGCCTACCGCAAGATCCATCGGTTCGGCTTCGACAAGGGCGAGGCCGTGCTGATGGGCGCGGGCGACGACCTGGTGACGGTCCGTCTGCCGGGCGCGACGACACTGGGTCTGGCCACCTGCTACGACCTCCGGTTCCCCGAGCTGTTCCGCGGGCTCGTCGACGCCGGGGCCGAGACCCTGGTCGTCCCGGCGGGGTGGCCGGAGCGCCGACGCTCCCACTGGACGCTGCTGGCTCAGGCACGGGCGGTGGAGAACCAGGCGTTCGTCCTCGCGTGTGGAACGGCCGGGACGCACGCCGGAGTTCCGCAGGCCGGTCACTCGATCGTGGTCGACCCCTGGGGCGAGGTGCTGGCGCAGGCCGGCCCCGGCCAGGAGGTCCTCACCGTGGAGTTCGACCCCGGCAGGGTGGCGACGACCCGGGAGCAGTTCCCCGCCCTGAAGGACCGGGTCCTGGGGCTGGAACGCCCTCGACGCCGGACGCGCGAGGTCTGAGCCCGCGGCGCGGATCCAAGGCGGTCAGGTCCGGACGGGACAGGACCGGAGGCGGTCACGTCCGGACGGGAACAGGCCCTGGCCGTCCTCGGTCGTCGCTGTCGTCCTCAGCCGCCCCCTGTCGTCCCCTGTCGTCCTCAGCCGTCCCCTGTCGTCCTCAACCGTCCTCAGTCGTCGTCCCGCTCCTTGTCCGCCAGATGGATCACGCACACCGTCACCGCGATCAGCAGCGCCGGGTCCGCGTCGTCCCGGACGACGTCCACGCCGTAGGTCTCCCGGACGTGCAGGAAACGCCGGGAGACCACGGCGAGCAGCTCACCGTCGTACTCGACGGCGAACTCCCGGTCGAGGATCTTGCCGCTGACGTCGAGCTCGGTGCCGTCGACCAGGCTCACCCGGTAGTGGTTGCGCAGCAGGGACAGCCGCTTGCGCCTGATACGGGCCAGCGGCTCGCCGCCCCGCTCGATCACCATGGTGTCCCGCAGGGCGAACATCTTCTGCCGGATGTCGGCGAGGACCTGCCCCTGGGTGTCCTTCAGCTCGAAGGTGTCACGCAGCCGCATCGCCTTGCCGTCGACCAGATAGGCCTTGTTGCCCCTGTCGTCCTCGATCCAGTAGTCGTCGCCGAAGCCGAGGAGCCTTTCGCGCACGAGGAATCTCATGCCATGACCGGTTCCCCCGCGGCCGGTCCGAAACGCCGCCGGTAGGCCGACGGGCTGAGGCCGGTCTCGCGCCGCAGCCGGGCCCGCAGGTTCGCCGCCGTGCCCAGTCCACTGCGCGCGGCCACCACGTCCAGCCGCTCCTCGCCCCGCTCGATCAGCCGGCACGCCAGGGCCACCCGCTCCCCGGTCAGCCACGCCAGCGGGGTCGTGCCGAGCTGCGCGCGAAAACGCCGGTGCAGGGTCGCCGGGGACACCGCCGCGCGCGCGGCGAGGCCGGCCACGGTCAGCGGCTCGCCCAGCCGCTCCTGGGCCCACGCCAGCAGCGGCCCCAGGGACTCGTCGGGCACATCGGGCACGGGCCGCTCCACGAACTGCTTCTGGCCCCCGTCCCGGTGCGCGGCGAACACCAGGCGCCGGGACACGGCGTTGGCGACCTCGGCACCGTGGTCCCGCCGTACGACGTGCAGGCCCAGGTCCAGCGCCGAGGCGCTGCCGGACGCGGTCAGGATGTCGCCGTCGTCCACGAACAGCACGTCCGGCTCCAGACGCACCTGCGGGAACCTCGCCCGGAACGACTCCGCCCACATCCAGTGGCAGGCCGCCCGGCGTCCGTCCAGCAGCCCCGCCTCGGCGAGGGTGAACGCGCCCGAGCAGAACCCGACCAGCCGGGCCCCGCGCGCGTGTGCCCGGCGTACCGCGTCGAGCACCGCCGTCGCGCGCGGGGCGTCGGTGTCCGGCCGGTTCGGCACGATCAGCGTGTCCGCCTCCTCGGCGGCCTCCAGTCCGGCCACTCCCGTCAGCGTGAAGAAGCCGTCCCGCATCCGGGTGCGGGGTTCGGCCGCGCACAGCCGGAAGTCGTACAGCTCCCGCCCCAGCTCGGGGCGGCGCAGCCCGAAGACCTCGATCGCGCAGCTCATCTCGAAGGGGTTGGAGTTGTCGTCGACGATCAGGACGACGCGATGCGGTCCCGTCGGCTGAGAGGATCCTTGCGGCATATGCAATTCCTAGCACTCGTCCGGCGCGGGCACCACGGCCGACGATGCCCGCATGGAACCCATCGCCCTGGACAAGGCCCTCGCGTCCTTCACCGACCGCTGGAGCCCCCGTATCGTCACCGCCGTCAACGACTACGACGTACGCGTCGCGAAGGTCGAGGGCGAGCACGTGTGGCACGTGCACGACCACACCGACGAGTTCTTCCTCGTCGTCGAGGGCGAACTGCACATCGCCCTGCGGGAATCCACCGGCGAGCGGACCGTCGTCCTGCCCCGGGGCTCCCTCTTCACCGTCGCGCGCGGCACCGAGCACAAGCCGTACGCCCCCGTCCCCACCGCGATCCTCCTGTTCGAACCGACCGGCACCCTCACCGTCGGCGACCGCCACGACGACGTCCCGGCACACGTGGACGCGACGACGGGCCACGCGCTGGGGTGACCGAGGGTCGCGAGACGGCCGGTCACGTGACTGTCAGTGGCGAGTGGCACTCTTGATGCATGAACGACTCCGCCCCGGCCCCGAGCCGCCGCCGTGCCCGTGTCCGTGCCCCCGAGCTGATCGGCAAGGGCGGCTGGCTGAACACGGGCGGGAAGCAGTACAGCCTTGCCGACCTGCGCGGACGCATTGTCGTTCTGGACTTTTGGACCTTCTGCTGCATCAACTGCCTGCACGTCGTCGACGAGCTGCGGGAGCTGGAGGCCAGGCATCGGGACACGCTCGTGGTCATCGGGGTGCACTCGCCGAAGTTCGTGCACGAGGCCGATCACGCGGCGGTCGCGGACGCCGTGGAGCGGTACGGGGTGGAGCACCCGGTGCTCGACGACCCCGAGCTGGGCACCTGGAAGCAGTACGCGGTGCGGGCCTGGCCGACGCTCGTGGTGATCGACCCCGAGGGGTACGTTGTGGCGCAGCACGCCGGTGAGGGGCATGTGCACGCGATCGAGCGGCTGGTGAGCGAGCTGGAGGCGGAGCACGCCGCGAAGGGCACCCTGCGCCGGGGTGACGGGCCGTACGTGGCGCCGGAGCCGGAGCCGACGGTGCTGCGGTTCCCGGGCAAGGCGCTGCTGCTGCCCGGCGGGACGTTCCTGGTCAGCGACACGACCCGGCATCAGCTGGTGGAGCTGGCGCAGGACGGGGAGAGCGTGGTGCGGCGGATCGGGTCCGGCGTGCGCGGGTTCGCCGACGGTCCGGCCGCGACGGCGTCCTTCAACGAGCCGCAGGGACTCGCCCTCCTCGACGACGGCTCGGTCGTGGTCGCCGACACGGTCAATCACGCCCTGCGGCGCCTGGACCCCGTCTCCGGCGAGGTCGTCACCCTGGCCGGGACCGGCAGGCAGTGGATGCAGGGCGACGCCACGTCGGGTCCGGCGCGCGAGGTGAACCTGTCCTCGCCGTGGGACGTGGCGCTCTTCGGCGGCCGGGTGTGGATCGCCATGGCGGGAGTGCACCAGCTGTGGGCCTACGACCCGGTGGGCGGCGGTGTCGCCGTCGCGGCTGGCACCACCAACGAGGGGCTGGTCGACGGGCCCGGCGTCGAGGCCTGGTTCGCCCAGCCCTCCGGCCTCGCGGCGACGCCGGAGCGGCTGTGGCTCGCGGACTCGGAGACCAGCGCCCTGCGCTGGGTGGATCTCGACGGCGCGGTGCACACCGCCGTCGGCACCGGCCTCTTCGACTTCGGCCACCGCGACGGGCCGGCCGGTCAGGCCCTGCTCCAGCACCCGCTGGGCGTCACGGCCCTGCCCGACGGCTCGGTGGCCGTCAGCGACACCTACAACCACGCCCTGCGCCGCTTCGACCCCGCGACCGGCGAGGTCACCACCCTGGCCACGGATCTGCGGGAGCCGAGCGACGCGGTGCTGGCCGGTGACGACATCGTCGTCGTGGAGTCGGCGCGGCACCGCCTGACCCGGCTGCGGTTGCCGGAGGAGGCGGTCCGGGTGGAGGCGGTCGCCCATCGCACGCAGCGCGCGGCGACCGAAGTGGCCCCCGGGCGGCTCCGGTTGGACGTGATCTTCGAGGCGCCCGCGGGCCAGAAGCTCGACACCCGCTACGGTCCCTCGACCCGTCTGCTGGTCTCCGCCACGCCTGCGGAGCTGCTGGCGCACGGCGAGGGCGCGGGGACCGACCTGTCCCGCACCGTGGAGCTTGATCCCACCGTGGCGGAAGGCGTGCTGCATGTCTCCGCGATGGCCGCGTCCTGCGACGACGACCCCGCGAACGAGTACCCGGCCTGCCATGTCCACCAGCAGGACTGGGGTGTCCCGGTCCGTCTCACCGAGCGGGGGACGGACCGTCTGCCGCTGGTGCTGGCCGGTCTGGACGCCTGACCTCGCGGGGCGCCGCCGGCCGGCACACGGCGTCAGGCGCCGTGCGTCAGGCGCCGTGCGTCAGACGCCGTACCCGTCGCTGTAGCCGTCGCGCCGGTGGTGCCGTTCCTCTTCCACGACCGGTTGCGAGGGCGGCATCACGACACGGCGGCGCCGCGCGATGCTGCTGAACGTCGTGACCCCGATCAATCCGACGATCATCAGGATGACGCCGACCAGATCGAGGTTGACACCCTGCATGTCCCAGTCGGTGGCGAACGTGAGGATGGCTCCCACGGCGATGAGGATGATGCACCCGCCGAGGCCCATGAGTGTTGCCTCCCTGTTCCGGTCCGGTGATTCCGGAGCTTCCGGTGGACGTCGGGTACCCGCGCCCCCGGAATGCAGTCCTCACCGCCCGTCAACTCCCGCCCCGCGGCGGGTGTCTCAGCCCTCCAGGAAGGCGGCCAGCGCGCGCGTGAGCAGGAAGGGGTCCTCCACGCCGCACAGTTCGCGGGCGCTGTGCATCGACAGGATCGCCACGCCGATGTCGACCGTGCGGATGCCGTGCCGGGCCGCGGTGATGGGGCCGATGGTGGTGCCGCAGGGCATGGAGTTGTTGGAGACGAAGGACTGGAAGGGCACGCCGGCCTTCTCGCAGGCCGCGACCCAGACCGCGCGGCCCGAACCGTCGGTGGCGTAGCGGTTGTTGACGTTGACCTTGAGGATGGGCCCGCCGTTGACCCGGGGGTGGTGCGTCGGGTCGTGGCGTTCGGCGTAGTTGGGGTGCACCGCGTGGCCGGTGTCGGAGGAGAGGCAGACGGTCGCCGCGAAGGCGCGTGCGCGGTCCTCGTACGTGCCGCCGCGGGCGAAGACGGAGCGCTCCAGGACGCCGCCGAGCAGCGGGCCGTCGGCGCCGGTGTCCGACTGGGAGCCGTTCTCCTCGTGGTCGAAGGCGGCGAGCACGGGGATGGAGGTCGGTTCCGCGCCGCCGGTCGCGGCGGCGGTCAGCGCGGCCACGCCGGCGTGTACGGAGAGCAGGTTGTCGAGCCGTGGGGCGGCCATCAGTTCCTGGTCGCGGCCGAGGTACGCCGGCGGCTCGACGGAGTGCACCATCAGGTCCCAGCCGGTGGTGTCGCCCGCGGCGATCCCCGACTCCGCCTCCAGGAAGGCGATCAGGTCGCCGTCGCGCGCGTCGTTGCCGAGGCCCCAGACGGGCTGGAGGTGGCGCTGCTTGTCGAGCTTGAGGCCCTCCGAGGACACCGAGCGGTCCAGGTGGATCGCCAGCTGCGGCACCCTCAGCAGCGGCCGGTCGATGTTCACCAGGCGGGTCGTGCCGTCGCGCAGCGTCAGCCGGCCGGCGAGGCCGAGGTCGCGGTCCAGCCAGGAGTTCAGCAGCGGGCCGCCGTAGATCTCCACGGCCACCTGGCGCCAGCCGTGCGCACCGCTGTCGGGCTGCGGTTTGACGCGCAGGTTGGGGGAGTCGGTGTGCGCGCCGATGATCCGGAACGGGGTGTGCGGCGCGGCGCCCTCCGGGACGTACCAGGCCACGATCGCGCCGCCGCGCAGCACGAACCTGCCGCCGCTCGTCCCGTCCCAGGCGTCCGTCTCCGCGACCTGACGGAAGCCCGCCTTCTCCAGCCGCTCGGCGGCGTTCGCCACGGCGTGGTACGGCGAGGGACTCGCCGCCAGGAAGGACATGAGGTCGTCGGTGTGGCCGCGGTCGAAGCGGGAGGGTGCGCTCATGGGTTCACCTTAACGACGTACCAGGGCCCGCTCCCCCTTGCTGGGAGCGGGCCCTGGTAAGGACGGTGTGGAAATCGCGGCGCCGACGGCGGGAAGCGGTCAGAAGGCCGCTTCGTCGAGCTCCATCAGGTCCAGGTCGATGTCCTGGGCGACCTTGCGGGCCAGCGTCACGCCGGGCAGCACGTTGGCCGCGAAGAACTTCGCCGCCGCGATCTTGCCGGTGTAGAACGCCACGTCCTTGGCGGACAACGCCTTGGCGGAGGACGACTCCAGCTTCTCGGCGGCGATCGCGGCGCCCTTCAGCAGCAGGTAGCCGACGATCACGTCTCCGGAGGCCATCAGCAGGCGGGTGGTGTTGAGGCCCACCTTGTAGATGTTCTTGACGTCCTGCTCGGTGGCGGCGAGGTCGGTCAGCATGAGGCCGACGATCGCCTCCAGCTCGACGGCGGCCTTGGCGAGGTGCTCGCGGGCGCCCGCGAGGTCCTCGCCGCCGGTGCCGAGGGCCAGGAACTTCTTGATGTCCTCGGCGAGGGAGTTCAGCGCCGCGCCCTGGTTGCGGACGATCTTCCGGAAGAAGTAGTCCTGGCCCTGGATCGCGGTGGTGCCCTCGTAGAGGGTGTCGATCTTGGCGTCCCGGATGTACTGCTCGATCGGGTACTCCTGCAGGAAGCCGGAGCCGCCGAAGGTCTGCAGCGACTGGGCGAGCTGCTCGTAGGCCTTCTCGGAGCCGTAGCCCTTGACGATCGGCAGGAGCAGGTCGTTCAGGGCGTGCTCGGTGGCGGCGTCCTCGCCGGTCGCCTCCTTGACCTGGATGGCGTCCTGGACGGAGGCGGTGTACATGACGAGGGCGCGCATGCCCTCCGCGTACGCCTTCTGCGTCATGAGCGAGCGGCGCACGTCGGGGTGGTGGGTGACGGTGACCTTCGGGGCGGTCTTGTCCATGAAGTTCGCCAGGTCGGGTCCCTGGACGCGCTCCTTGGCGTACTCCAGCGCGTTGAGGTAGCCGGTGGACAGCGTGGAGATCGCCTTCGTGCCGACCATCATGCGCGCGAACTCGATGATCCGGAACATCTGGCGGATGCCGTCGTGCTTGTCGCCGATCAGCCAGCCCTTGGCGGGGTGCTTGTCGCCGAAGGTCATCTCGCACGTGTTGGAGGCCTTCAGGCCCATCTTGTGCTCGACGTTGGTGGCGTAGACGCCGTTGCGCGCGCCGAGCTCGCCGGTCTCGAAGTCGAAGAGGTACTTCGGGACGAGGAAGAGGGAGAGGCCCTTGGTGCCGGGTCCGGCACCCTCGGGGCGGGCGAGGACGTAGTGGAGGATGTTCTCCGACATGTCGTGCTCGCCTGAGGTGATGAAGCGCTTCACGCCCTCGATGTGCCAGGAGCCGTCCTCCTGCTGGACCGCCTTGGTGCGGCCGGCGCCCACGTCGGAGCCCGCGTCGGGCTCGGTGAGGACCATGGTGGAGCCCCACTGCTTCTCGACGGCGACCGAGGCGATGTGCTTCTGGACCTCGTTGCCCTCCTCGAAGAGGATGCCGGCGAAGGCCGGGCCGGAGGAGTACATCCAGACGGCGGGGTTGGCGCCGAGGATCAGCTCGGCGTAGGCCCAGATCAGGGAGCGGGGCGAGGTGGTGCCGCCGATCTCCTCGGGCAGGCCGAGCCGCCAGTACTCGGAGTCCATGAAGGCCTGGTAGCTCTTCCTGAAGGACGCCGGGACGGGCGCGGTGTTGGTCTCCGGGTCGAAGACGGGCGGGTTGCGGTCGGCGTCGGTGAAGGACTCGGCCAGCTCGTTCTCCGAGAGGCGGGTGAGCTCCTCCAGGACGCTCTTGGCGGTCTCGACGTCCATCTCCTCGAACGGGCCGGTGCCGTACACCTTGTCGCGCCCCAGTACTTCGAAGAGGTTGAACTCGATGTCGCGGAGATTCGACTTGTAGTGCCCCATGGCGACTGGCTCCGTTGAGAGAGATCGGCGAGGCACTGGATCCTCGCACCCAAGTTCATGTACCAACTGGTAGCTACGATGATGCTACCCGTCGGTAATAAGAAGCAACCCCGATCCGGGTATCTGTGACTCAGCCCTCGTGGTCGGTCAGTACTCTTGCGTGCATGTACGGCTACGACCAGAGCGCGGGTGTGGGCCAGCAGTACGCCCAGTCGCAGCAGCAGATGCCCGGTGCCGGGGGCTACGGGCAGCAGCCGCCGCTGTATCCCGAGCCGTCGCCGCCCTCGCTCGCGGACGCGGTGCGCGCCTTCACCACCGGGCAGCTGGCCGCGGAGGACTTCCAGCAGGTCTTCGCGACGTCCAAGGTCTACTGCCCGCGCGGTGACAACCCGGGCTTCCTCGCCCTGCACAACACCCAGCAGCCCGTGATCCCGATGTTCACCTCGCTCAAGGAGCTGCGGCGGTACGCGGGCAAGGAGTCCAAGTACTTCGTGATCACCGGTTCCGAGGTGATCGACCTGCTGCCGACCGGCTACGGCTTCGTCCTCGACATGGAGGGGGAGCACCGGATGGTGTTCGACGCGAAGGCCGTCGAGGAGATGGTCGACTTCGCCATGCGGCGGATGTACGGCTGAGTCGTCCGAGGGCGGGCCGGACGTCGAATAAACAGGCGTTCGATTGTCGTCCTCATGTTCTATGCTGCCCCCGGCAGCCGCGCCCCGTGCGTGATCGCGTCATCCCGCGATCCCCCGGGTGTCGCGCGGCGCTTTTCACCTCCCGGTTCGGCCGGGATTCCTTGTGGGGGTTCAGCACTGTGCGTATGCGCAGCACTTCGACCGCGACGGCGCTCGCGGTCCTCTTCAGCTCGGCGGCGCTGAGCGTCGTATCGGCCGGTACGGCTTCGGCCGCCTCGGCCGTTCTCGTCAGTCCCGTCGGACTTGTCGCCGACGGCACGCTCAAGCGGGTGTTCGTCGCGGACCGGGCCGACGGCCGGGTCCTGGCCACGGACTACAACGGCACCCTGGTCGACCAGACCGGCGGTTTCGGCGACGTCGGCGACCTGGCACTGTCCGACGACGGCAGCACGCTGTACGCGGCCCGGCCCGGCGGCCACGCGATCGTGGCCCTGGACCCGGCCACCCTGGAGACCAGGCACACCTACGACCTCGGCGCCGAGGTCGACCCGCAGGAGGTCGCGTTCGCCGGCGGGCGGCTCTGGTTCTCGTACCGCACGCAGGCCGAGGACGGCTTCCACGGCAATCTGGGCTCGGTCGACCCGGTGGCCGCCGACCCGGCCGCCGCGGTGACCCTGGGGCAGCTCCCGGAAGGGGTGGCCCCGTACTACAACGCGGCGATCCTCGACGCGAATCCGTCCGCCCCCGGGCTGCTCTCCTTCACCGACAGCGGTGACAGCCCCGGCGCGACGAACGTCCTCGACGTCTCCGGCGCCGCTCCGCAGGTGGTCGCCAAGAGCGACCGCGGGCGCTACTTCTCGGACGTCGACCTCGTGCCCGGAACCTCCCAGGTGCTGTGGAACGGCGAGCGCAGGCTCGCCTACGCCGACGGCACCTTCACCGACGGCACGAGCCTGAACGAGGCCGGCTGGGCGGCCGCCGTCTCGCCGAGCGGCCTGATCGCCCAGACCTACGACCGCCATGTGAACGTCTACAAGACGGGCGAGAGCAAGCCGGTTCGCCGCTTCGACACCGGCACCTCCATGATCGGTGACGTGGCCTGGGCGCCCGACTCCTCACGGGTCTTCGCCCTGAGCGGGAACGGGAACGGCACCTTCACGCTCAAGACGTTCTCGGGCCCGACGCTCAGCGTGCCGACCCTCACCGTCGCCGCGCCCGCCACCGCGCCCCGGGCCAAGAAGCTCACGGTCACCGGGAAGATCACGGCGAGCGTCGCGCTGCCCGCCGGGGCGAAGCTGTCGGTCACCCGCACCGACATGGAGAGCCCGAACGGCAAGGCGCTGCCGTCCGTCACCGTGCAGTCGAACGGCACGTACTCCTTCTCCGACACCCCGCCGGCCGGCGCCAAGGTCACCTACAAGGTGTCCTACGCCGGTGACGCGGCCCACACGGCGGCCACCGCGTCGGACAGCGTCGTGGTCTCGCGTGCCTCGACCTCGCTGAGCCTGAACAACAACGGCAAGCTGTACAACTACGGCTCCGACGTCCGGTTCGTGGCGCACCTCGGCACGACGTACAAGAACCGCTCGGTGGAGATCTGGGCCGACCCGTTCGGCGGCGACAAGCCCAACAAGCGGATCAAGCTCGGCAAGGTCGACTCCCAGGGCAACATCGCGGCCTGGGTCGACATGACCCGCGACACCAACGTCACCGCGGTCTTCCGGGGTGACGCCCGTTACAACCCGAAGACCGTGAAGTCCACGGCCTTCGCCCGGGTCAAGGTCTCCACCGCCGTCTCCAAGCACTACAAGACGGCCAAGATCGGCTCGACGTCCTACTACTGGTTCCACAAGAACACCGACCCGCTGCTCACCACGACGATGACCTACTACCCGGGCCGTCAGCAGCGCTTCGACCTCCAGGTCTACTACCAGGGCACCTGGTACTCCGCGGATTCGATGTACTTCGCGCTCGGTCTGGCCGGCAAGTCGGCCGTGACCCTGGAGGCCCCCGGTGAGGCCGGGATCCGGGCCCGGATGCGCTCGGTCTACGTCAACGGCTCGTCCGGCGACTCGGTGAACTCCACGACGTACGGGTCGTGGAAGTACTTGTACTTCAGCAACTGAGGGAAGTGAACCGAGGATCCGGCGCACCCGCGCGACGACGACGGCCCGGAGGGAATGTCCCCCGGGCCGTCGTCGTTGTGGGGTGGCAGAAAGTTCAACGCTCAACTAAAGTGGACCGCACGTCGCCCAAGGAGGTACCGACATGCCCGCAGTGACCGTCGAGAACCCGCTGACGCTGCCCCGTGTGACCGCGCCGGCGGATGCCGTCGCGCGTCCCGTGATCACCGTCACGACCGCGCCCAGCGGCTTCGAGGGTGAGGGCTTCCCGGTGCGCCGGGCGTTCGCGGGGATCAACTACCGCCACCTCGACCCGTTCATCATGATGGACCAGATGGGCGAGGTGGACTACGCGCCCGGAGAGCCGAAGGGCACGCCCTGGCACCCGCACCGCGGCTTCGAGACCGTCACCTACATCATCGACGGGATCTTCGACCACCATGACTCCAACGGCGGCGGCGGCACCATCACCAACGGCGACACCCAGTGGATGACCGCGGGCTCCGGCCTGCTGCACATCGAGGCCCCGCCGGAGCACCTGGTGATGTCCGGCGGTCTCTTCCACGGCCTCCAGCTGTGGGTGAACCTGCCGGCCAAGGACAAGATGATGGCCCCTCGCTACCAGGACATCCGCGGCGGCAACGTGCAGCTGCTGACCACCCCCGACGGCGGCGCGCTGCTCCGTGTCATCGCCGGTGAGCTGGACGGTCACGCCGGACCCGGCATCACGCACACGCCGATCAGCATGATCCATGCGACGATCGCGCCGGGCGCGGAGGTCACCCTGCCGTGGCGGGAGGACTTCAACGGTCTGGCCTACGTGCTGGCCGGACGGGGCACGGTGGGAGCCGAGCGGCGGCCGATCCACCTCGGTCAGACCGCGGTCTTCGGCGCGGGGTCCGCGCTGACCGTCCGCGCGGACGAGAAGCAGGACTCGAACACGCCCGACCTGGAGGTCGTCCTCCTCGGCGGCCGGCCGATCCGGGAGCCGATGGCCCACTACGGCCCGTTCGTGATGAACACCAAGGACGAGCTGATGCAGGCCTTCGAGGACTTCCAGAAGGGCCGCCTGGGCACCGTCCCGGCGGTGCACGGGATGACGGAGAGCGGCCCGCGGGACTGATGTCCTGACGCGTCGTCACCCGGCCGGGCCGTCCGCACAGGACAGCCCGGCCGTCGCGTGATCGGGTGGGAGGCGTGCATCTGCTTCCCGTTCCCGTACGGCGGTTCGCCGCCTGGTGCGCCGTCGTGCTGCTGGCCGCCGGCGTCGGCTGGGTCGGGATCCTGCTCTGCGGCGCGCTGCGCACCGCCGTCGTGCCGGTGCTCCTCGCGCTGCTCGGCACGGCGCTGCTGGGGCCGCTGCACCGGCGGCTCGTGGGCGTCGGCGTCAACCGGTCCGCCGCCGCCGCGCTCACCTGTGTCGCCGTGGTGGCGGTGGTGGGCGGCGCGATGTACATCGTGGTCGCCGCGCTCATCGAGTCCGGCGACCAGATCGTCGCCTCGCTGCGGCAGGCGGCCCAGGACATCGCCCGGTACTTCGGCGCGGCCGGCACCTCGCTGGACGACATCGCCGCCAACTCCCGCGAGCTGCTGGGCAAGTTCGGCGGGACGGCCGCCTCCGGCGTGATCAGCGGCATCAGCGTGGTCGGCGAGACCATCGCCCTGGCCGTGCTGTCGCTGCTGCTCGTCTTCTTCTTCCTGCGCGACTCCCACCGGGCCGCGGGCGGACTGCGCGCTCTCGTGCCCAGCGGGGCCGCCGACACCGTGGAGGCCATGGCCCGGCGCGCCTTCCGCGCCGTCGAGGGGTTCATGCGGGGCACCACCTTCATCGCCTTCATCGACGCCGTGTGCATCACGATCGGCCTGCTGATCCTCCGCGTGCCCGGCGCGGTCGGGCTGGGCGCGCTGGTCTTCGTCGCGGCGTACATCCCCTACCTCGGCGCCTTCCTCTCCGGCGCCGTGGCCGTGCTGGTGGCGCTCGCCGACCGGGGGTTCGTGATCGCGCTGTGGGCGCTCGGGGTGGTGCTCGCCGTGCAGGTGCTGGAGGGCCATGTGCTCCAGCCGCTGGTGCAGAGCCGGACGGTGCACATGCATCCGGCGGCGGTGATGATCGCGATCACCGCCGGGGCGTCCGTCGCCGGGATCCTCGGCATCCTGCTGTCGGTGCCGCTCACCGCGGCCGCCTTCGGAGTCGTCCACGAACTGCGGGACCGGCACGGGACACCGCCGAAGGCGGCGGGGCAGCAGCCGTAGCGGCCGGCCGGAAGCACGGAAATCAGAGGGCCGCGGTGTCGTCGGACTCGTCGAGCTCGAACCAGATGCTCTTGCCCTGGCCCCGTGGGTCGACCCCCCACGAGTGCGCGAGGAGTTCGATCAGCATCAGGCCCCGGCCCGACGACGCGAGCTCGCCGGGCCGGCGCATGTGCGGCAGGTCGTCACCGGCGTCGGTGACCTCCACCCGTATCCGCCGCTCGCCCGGCTCCCCGGAGACCTCGACGACCAGCAGCGCGTCGGTGTCGGTGTGGACGAGGACGTTGGTCAGCATCTCGGACAGCAGCAGCACCGCCGAGTCGACCTGGTCGGAGGAGCTCCAGTCGTGCAGCAGCTCGCGCAGCTGCTGCCGTGCCACGGCGACCCGCTCGGGCTCCGCCTGGGCGACCGTCAGCATGGTGCGCCGGCGACGCGGCTGCGCGACCACCGTGTCGCCGCAGCCGCAGTCCTCGCCGTCCCGGCACAGCAGCAGGACGGCGATGTCGTCCTCGCGCCGGTCGGCCAGGGGGCCGGTGGTGTGGTGGGAGGACGGCCCGTGCACGGCCTGCACCAGGGACTCGGCCAGTTCCTCCAGGTCTCCCTTGTGCTCCTCCAGGATGGCGCGGATGCGCGCCCACCCGGTCTCCAGGTCGTGCCCTCCGGTCTCGATCAGGCCGTCGGTGCAGATCATCATGGTCTCGCCGGGTTCGAGGACCAGCTGGGTGGTGGGGTAGTCGGCGTCCGGGTCGATGCCCAGCGGCAGCCCACCGGCCGTCGGGCTCCTCAGGACCGTGCCGTCCGTCATCCGGATCGCCGGCTCCGGATGCCCGGCGCGGGCGATCTCCAGCACCCCGGTCTCGGGGTCGACCTCGACGTAGAGACAGGTCGCGAAACGCAGGTCGGAGGGGTCCTCGTCGGTGGTGGCGATGCCGTGCAGGAAGCGGGAGGCGCGGGACAGTACGGCATCCGGGCGGTGGCCCTCGGCCGCGTACGCCCGCAGGGCGATCCGCAACTGGCCCATCAGGCCCGCGGCCCGTACGTCGTGCCCCTGTACGTCACCGATGACGAGGGCGAACCGTCCTCCCCCAGACGGTGACCGGGAGGTGCCCCCCGGCAGCGGGATCATGTCGTACCAGTCGCCGCCGACCTGGAGGCCGCCGCCGGTGGGTATGTACCGGGCGGCGACGCTCATGCCGGGGATCTCCAGGCCCAGCGTGGGCAGCATGGAGCGCTGGAGGCCGTCGGTCAGCTCGCGCTCGGACTCGGCGGTCCCGGCCCGGGCGAGCGCCTGCGCCAGCATCCGGGCGACCGTGGTCAGCACGGATCTCTCGTCCGGGGTGAACGTGACCGGATAGGCGAAGGCCGCCATCCAGGCGCCCATGGTGCGCCCGGCGACGGTCAGCGGAAGGAAGGCCCAGGACTGGCGGCCGAACTGCGCGGCGAGGTGCCAGGTGAGCGGATAGCGCGCCTTGTACTGCTCGGGTGAGGACAGATAGACGGCCCGGCCGGTCCGCGCGACCTCCGCCGCCGGGTAGTCCGTCACCAGGGACATCTGCGAGAAGGGGTCCTCGTCGCCGGGCTGGTGTCCGTGGTGGCCGATGATCGTCAGCCGGTCGCCCTCCACGCCGAAGACGGCGAGGCCGTCCGGGGAGAAGCCCGGCATCGACAGTCCGGCCGCCACCCGCAGCACCTCGGCCGTGGAGCGCGCCTCGGCCAGCGCCCGGCCCGCGTCCAGCAGGAACGCCTCACGGGAGCGCCGCCAGTCGCCGGTGACCGCGCGGCGGCCGGCCGGGGTGCCCGGTGAGGGGTCGGTGACCTCCTGGAGGGTGCCGATCAGCTGGAAGGCCCGGCGCTCGGGGTCGTAGCTCGGCTTGGACCGGCTGCGGACGGTGCGGATGATCCGGCCCCGCTCGTTCATGATCCGGACCCGGACCTCGGCGAGCGTGCCCTCGGCGACGGCGAGGCCGACGACGCTGATGATCTCGTTCCAGTCCACGGGGTGCAGCCGGGCCCTGGTCTGGGCCTCGGTGAGGGTCGTCCGCTCGGCGGGCAGACCGAGCAGCCGAGCGGCCTCGGCATCCACCGTGACCAGTTTCGTGGCCGTGTCCCATTGCCACAGGCCGGTCGCGAGGGCGGCGAGAACCTGCCCCACGGCGGGCAGGGGCTCACCAGTGCGCATTGCCCCACTCTAGGGAGAGGTGATCGGACGCTGCCACCGAAGCCCTCCCCCGTAATCATGGAGAGGCCGTCCCGGACGGCCGGTACCCTGGGGGTGTTTCACGTGAAACACCCCCGATCTGCGAAGGCTGGATGAACGACGATGCATCGGTACAGGTCCCACACCTGCGGCGAGCTCCGCGCCTCTGACGTCGGCACCGACGTCCGGCTGAGTGGCTGGCTGCACAATCGGCGCGACCTGGGCGGCATCCTCTTCATCGATCTGCGCGATCACTACGGCATCACCCAGCTGGTCGCCCGGCCGAACACCGCAGCCTACGAGGCGCTGGACAAGCTCTCCAAGGAGACCGTCGTCCGGGTCGACGGCCAGGTCGTCTCGCGGGGCGCCGAGAACATCAACCCCGAGCTGCCCACCGGCGAGATCGAGATCGAGGTCGGTGACGTCGAGGTGCTGGGCGCGGCCGCCCCGCTGCCCTTCACGATCAACGCCGAGGACGGGGTCAACGAGGAGCGGCGCCTGGAGTACCGCTTCCTGGACCTGCGCCGCGAGCGGATGCACCGCAACATCATGCTGCGCTCCTCGGTGATCGCCGCGATCCGCTCGAAGATGGTCGCCCTCGGCTTCAACGAGATGGCCACCCCGATCCTGTCGGCGACCTCCCCCGAGGGCGCCCGCGACTTCGTCGTCCCCTCCCGCCTGAACCCGGGCAAGTTCTACGCCCTCCCGCAGGCGCCGCAGCAGTTCAAGCAGCTGCTGATGATCTCCGGCTTCGACCGCTACTTCCAGATCGCGCCCTGCTTCCGCGACGAGGACGCGCGGGCGGACCGCTCGCCGGGCGAGTTCTACCAGCTCGACGTCGAGATGTCCTTCGTCGAGCAGGAGGACGTCTTCCAGCCGGTCGAGCGGCTGATGACCGAGCTGTTCGAGGAGTTCGGCGGTGGGCGCCATGTCACGTCCCCGTTCCCGCGGATCCCGTTCCGCGAGGCGATGCTGAAGTACGGCTCCGACAAGCCGGACCTGCGCGCCCAGCTGGAGCTGGTGGACATCACCGACATCTTCGAGGGCTCGGAGTTCAAGGCCTTCGCCGGCAAGCACGTGCGGGCGCTGCCCGTGCCGGACGTCTCCGCGCAGCCCCGGAAGTTCTTCGACCAGCTCGGCGACTACGCCGTCACGCTGGGCGCCAAGGGCCTCGCGTGGGTGCGGGTCGCCGAGGACGGCACGCTGTCCGGGCCGATCGCGAAGTTCCTCACCGAGGACGACGTCGCCGAGCTGACCAAGCGGCTCTCGCTGTCCGCCGGTCACGCGGTGTTCTTCGGCGCGGGCGAGTTCGACGAGGTCTCGAAGATCATGGGCGCGGTGCGCGTCGAGGCCGCCAAGCGGGCCGGCCACTTCGAGGAGGGCGTCTTCCGCTTCTGCTGGATCGTCGACTTCCCGATGTACGAGAAGGACGAGGAGACCGGCGCGATCGACTTCTCGCACAACCCGTTCTCCATGCCGCAGGGCGGCCTGGAGGCCCTGCGGACCCAGGACCCGCTGGACATCCTGGGCTGGCAGTACGACATCGTCTGCAACGGCGTCGAGCTGTCCTCCGGCGCGATCCGGAACCACGAGCCGGAGATCATGCTCAAGGCCTTCGAGATCGCCGGGTACGACCGGGAGACCGTCGAGGAGAAGTTCGCCGGCATGCTGCGCGCGTTCCGCTTCGGCGCCCCGCCGCACGGCGGCATCGCCCCCGGCGTCGACCGCATCGTCATGCTCCTCGCGGACGAGCCCAACATCCGCGAGACCATCTCGTTCCCGCTCAACGGCAACGCCCAGGACCTGATGATGGGCGCCCCCACGGAGCTGGAGGAGGCCCGGCTGAAGGAGCTGCACCTGACGGTGCGGCGGCCGCAGCCGAAGTAGTCACCGCGACGAAGGGGGGCCGGCGTTCTCGACGCCGGCCCCCTTTGTCGTGTGCCGTCAGCGGGCCACGAACTGGGTGAGGATGGCCTGGACCTCGTAGATGTCGACGCCCTTGGTGAAGGTCTTCTGGATCGGCATCTGGGAGCCGGAGAGCCAGATCTTCAGTTCGGCGTCGAGGTCGAAGGTGCCCGCGGTCTCGACGGCGAAGTGCGTGATGCTGCGGTACGGGAGGGAGTGGTACTCCACCTTCTTGCCGGTGATGCCCTGCTTGTCGACCATGATGAGGCGGCGGTCGGTGAACAGCATGGTGTCGCGGATCAGCAGGTACGCGGCGTACACCTGCTCCCCCTGGCCCAGCAGGCGCGCGTAGTCCTGCGCGGCCGTCGCCGGATCGATGCTGTGCGCGTTGCCGAACAGAGCCATGACGAGACCCCCCACTCGTGTGCCGCGTGACCTGGCCGATCACGGGATCCCGGCCAGATATACCGGTGGAGTGAGGGGTCCGAGAAGGGCTGTTACGCGGCTGTTTCCCCGCCGAAGCGCTCCTTGTACGCGGCCAGGTCGTCCTCGGTCAGCTTGGCGAACAGGACCGGCGGGACCGTGAACGGGGTGCCGGCCGGCACGGAGGTCAGCGACGTCGCCTCGTCCGCCGAGACCCAGGTGGCGTCGTCACCGGTGAGCGAGAAGGCCTGGCGCATCGCCGCCGAGGTCGCCGGGATGAAGGGTTCCGAGACCACCGAGTAGAGGTGGATGAGGTTCATCGCGGTGCGCAGCGTGAGGGCGGCGCCGTCCTTGTCCGTCTTGATCTCCAGCCAGGGGGCCTTCTCCTCCAGGTAGGAGTTGCCGGCCGACCACAGAGCACGCAGCGCGGCCGCCGCCTTGCGGAACTGGAGGGCCTCCATCTGCTGCTCGTACTCGGTGAGCAGGCGGGCGATCTCCTCACCCAGCGCCGCCTCCGCCGGACCGGGCTCGCCGCCGGCCGGGACCTCCTCGCCGAAGCGCTTCTTGGAGAAGGACAGGACACGGTTGACGAAGTTGCCGAGGGTGTCGGCGAGGTCCTTGTTCACCGTCGCCGTGAAGTGCTCCCAGGTGAACGACGAGTCGTCGGACTCGGGGGCGTTGGCGATCAGGAAGTAGCGCCAGTAGTCGGCGGGGAGGATCTCCAGCGCGTGGTCGGTGAAGACGCCGCGCTTCTGGCTCGTGGAGAACTTGCCGCCGTAGTACGTCAGCCAGTTGAAGGCCTTCACGAAGTCGACCTTCTTCCACGGCTCGCGCACGCCCAGCTCGGTGGCCGGGAACATCACGGTGTGGAAGGGGACGTTGTCCTTCGCCATGAACTCGGTGTAGCGGACGGTGTCGTCCGCCTCGTACCACCAGGACTTCCAGTCGCGGTTCTCCGGGTCCTGGTCGGACCACTCCTTCGTCGCGCCGATGTACTCGATCGGGGCGTCGAACCAGACGTAGAAGACCTTGCCCTCGGCCGCGAGGTCCGGCCAGGTGTCGGCGGGGACCGGGACGCCCCAGTCCAGGTCACGGGTGATGGCGCGGTCGTGCAGCCCCTCGTTCAGCCACTTGCGGGCGATGGAGGAGGCCAGCTGGGGCCAGTCGTCCTCGTGGCGGGAGACCCAGGCCTCGACCTCGTGCTGGAGCTTGGACTGGAGGAGGAAGAGGTGCTTGGTCTCGCGGACCTCCAGGTCCGTGGAGCCGGAGATCGCCGAGCGGGGGTTGATCAGGTCGGTCGGGTCCAGGACCCGGGTGCAGTTCTCGCACTGGTCGCCGCGGGCCTTGTCGTAGCCGCAGTGGGGGCAGGTGCCCTCCACATAGCGGTCCGGGAGGAAGCGGCCGTCGGTGGGGCTGTACACCTGGCGGATCGCGCGCTCCTCGATGAAGCCGTTCTCGTGGAGCCTGCGCGCGAAGTGCTGGGTGATCTCGACGTTCTGCGGGGAGGAGCTGCGGCCGAAGTAGTCGAACGCGAGCGCGAAGCCGTCGTAGACCGCCTTCTGGGCGTCGTGCGCCTGGGCGCAGAACTCGTCGACCGGGAGGCCCTGCTCCTTGGCGGCGAGCTCGGCGGGGGTGCCGTGCTCGTCGGTGGCGCAGATGTAGAGGACGTCGTGGCCACGCTGGCGCAGGTAGCGGGCGTACACGTCCGCCGGGAGCATGGACCCCACCATGTTGCCCAGGTGCTTGATCCCGTTGATGTACGGAAGGGCGCTGGTGATGAGGTGTCGAGCCATCGCGGCTGCTCCCAGGTCGGTCGTTTCCTTGCGAACCTTGAAATCGTAGCCGACATGGGTGGGCCGCCCGCCTCCCGTTTTGAGGGGTGGGAGGCGGGCGGCCGGGGTGGTGCGGGGGCTACGGGCGCCAGTCCGCGAGGACGCCCTCGTAGAACTCGGAGTCCGTGAGTTCCTTCGGGGTGGGGCCCGCGTGGAAGAAGGACGTGTTGCCGGTCTTCAGTTTGCGCAGGTAGTCGAAGGCCTTGTTGTCGTGCTCACCGAAGGCGACGAACGCGAAGTGCAGGTGCGGGTGGGTTTTCGCGGCGTCCGTCAGGGCCTGGGTGGCGGGGGTCTTGGCGTCGGGGGCGCCGTCGGTCTGGAAGATCACCAGCGCCGGGGTGCCGGGGGCGGCCGCCTTGTCGTGGTGGGCGAGGACGTCCTCCACGGCGACGTGGTAGCTGGTACGGCCCATGCGGCCGAAGGCGGCGTGCAGCTCGTCGATCTTGTTCTCGTGGTCGGCGAGGGTCAGCTCGCCGGTCCCGTCGAGCTCGGTGGAGAAGAAGGTGACGTGCACCGTCGCCTCGGGGTCGAGATGGGCGGCGAGCGCGAGGGTCTGCTCCGCGAGGGCCTGGGCGGAGCCGTCCTTGTAGTACGGGCGCATGGACGCCGAGCGGTCGAGGACGAGGTGGATCTTGGTGGGGGCGGCGGTCGTGAGGCCGTGCGCGGTGAGGGTGGCGGCGGCCGCGGAGTATGCCGTGCGGAGGGTGGGCGGTACGGGGGTGTCGTGCGCGTCGCCTGCGGCTGCCGTGGGGGGCGCCTGCGCGGCGTCGGCTGAGGCGGGCTCCTCGGCGACCGGCTCCGACACGACCTCGGCATCGACCTCCGGCTGCGGGGCGGGGTCGGCCTCAGGCTCCGCTTCCGCCGTCGCCGCGTCCTGCGGCTGCGGGTCCGGCGTCGCAGTCGGTTCTGCCTCGGCCTGCGGCTCGGCGTCGGCTGCGGTCTGCGGGGCCGGGTCGGCCTCGGGCTCCGCTTCCGCTTCGGCCTCGGCCTGCGGCTCGGCGTCCGCTGCGGTCTCGGGCTCCACCTCCTCCTGCGGCTCCGTCTCGGACTCGGGCTCGTCCGTCGGCTGCGCGGTCGGCTCGGTGGCGGTTGCCGTGTCCGGCTCCGGGTGGACCTCGGCCTCTGCCACGACAGCGGACTCGGCGTCGGTCGTCCCCTTGGGTTCCGGGGTGGCGGTCGGTTCCGCTTCTGCCGTCGGCGTGGTGGCCGGCTTGTCGTTCTCCGACGCCTCAGCCTCCGGCTCCGCCTCCGGCGTGGAGGCGGCCTCGGCCTCGGGGTCCGCCTCGGCCTCCGCCGCGACAACGGACTCGGCGTCGGTCGTCCCCTCGGGCTCCGGGGTGGCGGTCGGTTCCGCTTCTGCCGTCGGCGGGGTGGCCGGCCCGTCGTTCTCCGACGCCTCCGGCTCCGGCTCCGCTTCCGGCGTGGAGGTGGCCTCCGCCTCGGGGCCCGCCTCGGGCTCGGCGGTCGGGTGTGCCGTCGGGTCGGACTCCACTCGGGCGTCCGGAAGGTGGGGCTCTGTGCCGTTCTGGTCGGCGGCTGAAATGGGACCGGTCTGGTGGGGGACCGTCACCTTGTCGAAGGCCGCCGACACCAGTTCGTGCTCCGAGCGGGGTTCGGGCACCTGCGGGGTGGGGGCGGGAGCGTCCGGCGTCGTGGCCGTCGGCTCGGCGGTCGGCGTCGACGGCTCCGGCGTCGTGGGAGCCGGTGTCGAGGAAGTCGGTGTCGGGGCGGCCGGCGGCGTTGATTCCGGCTGCGTGGAGACACTCTCTGCCTCGGGGCTGCGGCCCTTTCGGGAACGGCCGAACGCGTTCCGCAGGAGAGTGAGAATGCCCATTAGCGCAACCCTTCGCGTGAGTTGATGCCCGTCAATCCCTGGCCAGGACGGACACGTAAGGTTAGCGGTCCTGGGAGGCCCGACGGCGTCCGCGTCAAGGGTCGGACCCGGACGGACTGCGGCCAAACCTCAACTCCCCGACCGATACCCCCGGTTCACGCGTCGTTCATTCAATGGCTCCGCTCCCGCACAAACGTCCTCCTACCGTCCGTCACGCTGGATACAAGGGGAAGCAAGGGGAGTAATGGTGCGCAATCTGCTGCCGATCATCCGAACGAACGACTCGCATTCGGGCGGACGATCTGCCCTGACCTGCCGTTTCCGCTGTGGTGACGCCTGCTTCCACGAGGTGCCCAACACCACCGCCAACCCGTACGTCGGCGACGTCATCGCCGGCGCCCTCAGCCGCCGTGGCGTGATGCGCGCCGCCGCCGTCGTCACCGCGGCCGCCGCCGCCGGCACGGCCGCGGGTGTCGCCGCCGCGCCGCGTGCCGAGGCCGCGCCCGCCGGTCACTGGCCGTGGCCGAAGCCGGGCGACAAGGGCGCCCGCGGTCTGCGCTTCACGCCGGTCGAGCCGAACACCGACGACGTCGTGACCGTCCCCGAGGGCTACGGCCAGAACATCGTCATCCGCTGGGGCGAGCCCATCCTGCGCGGCGCCCCCGCCTTCGACCCGGACAAGCAGTCCGCCAAGGCCCAGGCCGGTCAGTTCGGCTACAACTGCGACTTCCTGGCGCTGCTGCCGCTGCCCGGCGAGCGCGGCCGCCAGATCCTCGTCGCCAACCACGAGTACACCGACGAGATCCTGATGTTCCGCGGCTACGACGCCGCCAACCCGACCAGGGACCAGGTCGAGATCGCCTGGGCCGCGCACGGCCTGTCCGCGGTCGTCGTCGAGGAGGAGCGCCGTACCGGCAAGCTCACCCCCGTCTCCCGGCACCCGCTCAACCGGCGCGTCACCGCGACCACCGAGTTCCGCATCACCGGCCCCGCCGCCGGCTCCGACCTGCTGAAGACCTCCGCCGACCCGACCGGCACCAAGGCGCTCGGCACCCTCAACAACTGCGCCGGTGGCGTCACCCCGTGGGGTACCACGCTGCACGGCGAGGAGAACTTCAACCAGTACTTCGGCAACGCCACGCGCGCCACGGACAAGCGCTACGGCATCGGCACCGGCGCCACCGAGCGCAAGTGGGAGCGTTTCGACAAGCGCTTCGACGTCGCGCAGGAGCCGAACGAGGTGCACCGCTTCGGGTACGTCGTCGAGCTCGACCCGTACCACCCCGACGCCAAGCCGCGCAAGCACACCGGCCTCGGCCGCTTCAAGCACGAGGGCGCGACCGTGCGCCTGACGGACGACGGCCGCCCGGTCGTGTACTCCGGTGACGACGAGCGGTTCGACTACTTCTACAAGTTCGTCGGCAGCAAGCGGATGATGAAGGGCAACTCCCGCGCCGCGCGCGAGCACAACCTCTCGCTGCTGGACGAGGGCACCCTCTACGTCGCGAAGCTCACCGGGGACTCCCCGGCGATCGAGATCGACGGCACCGGCAAGCTCCCGAAGGACGGCGAGTTCGACGGCAGCGGCGAGTGGATCCCGCTGGCCACGGCCACCTCGCGCGGCGCCGTGTCCCACGTCGAGGGCATGACCGCCGAGGAGGTGTACGTCTTCACGCGTCTGGCCGGTGACAAGGTCGGCGCCACGAAGATGGACCGCCCCGAGGACATCGAGCCCAACCCGCACACCGGCAAGGTGTACGTCGCGCTCACCAACAACACCAACCGCGGCATCGGCACCAACGCCGCCGCGGACGAGGCCAACCCGCGCAACGCCAACAAGCACGGGCACATCCTGGAGCTGACCGAGCGCTGGAACCGGGCCGACGCGACCCGTTTCGCCTGGTCGCTGTTCCTGGTCGCCGGTGACCCGGAGGACCCGGCCACCTACTTCGCCGGGTTCCCGAAGGACGACGTCAGCCCGATCTCCTGCCCGGACAACGTGGCCTTCGACCCGCACGGCAACCTGTGGATCTCCACCGACGGCGCCCAGCTCGGCTCGCACGACGGTCTCTTCGGTGTGGCCACGCGCGGTGACCGGCGCGGTGAGCTGAAGCAGTTCCTGACGGTGCCGAAGGGCGCGGAGACCTGTGGCCCGCTCGTCCAGGACCGGCGTGTCCTGGTGGCGGTGCAGCACCCGGGCGAGCTCGACGGGGCGACCGCCGAGAAGCCGCTGAGCGCCTGGCCCGACGGCCCCGGCAAGATGAACCGTCCCGCGGTGGTGGCCGTGTGGCGCAAGGACGGCTGCGACATCGGCGTCTGAGCGGCCTCGACGGCCGCGGCGGCCGCGGCGCGATCCGCACGACAGGCCCTAGGTCGTGTCCGTAAAGTGGTTGGTGCGTTGGTCTGTTCGTGGTGCGTCGTCATGAGTTGACTGATGAGTCGTGGGCGGTGATCGAGCCGTTG
>NZ_JBVKBE010000014.1:0-208060 GCF_055657325.1 Streptomyces sp. NPDC107562
CCATGACCCACGACACCGAGCACACCCCCCGCCGGACGGAGTCCGGCACGCCGCCGAAGGCGGCCGATGAACACAGCCCCGGACGGCTGGGAGGCCAACCACGCCGTGCTGGCCCACCTGGCCGAACACCGCATCCGCTGGACCCCATGACCCACGACACCGAGCACACCCCCCGCCGGACGGAGTCCGGCACGCCGCCGAAGGCGGCCGATGAACACAGCCCCGGACGGCTGGGAGGCGAACCACGCCGTCTTGGCCCACCTGGCCGAACACCGCATCCGCTGGACCTCATGACCCACGACACCGAGCACACCCCCCGGCCCCTGCCTCGCCCTCGCCGGACGCGTCCGGCGCAGGTCTGGTGTTCTGGGGCAAGGGCCCCCTTGCGCGGGCGCGAGAGAATTGAGGGTGGTCCACCCTGGACGGGTGGTGCCGTCGGAAACGTACGAGGAGGAGATGAGGACATGGCGGAGCCCACGCCGCGTCGGAACGAACCGCGGCTACGCCCCGCGCCCCTGCTCTTCGAGCCCGCGGAGGCGGCCTCCGATCCGGAGCACTTCTTCGACCTGGAGTCCCTCGACGACCCCCGGACGCTGCTGGCCCGGGCCACGGAGCTGACGCAGGCGTTCCGTGCCGCCGCCGACCGCGCGGTGGAGTACCAGGCCATGGCCGCGGCCCAGCTCGCCGACCCGCGCCGGTTCGACCGGCTCACGGCGGCGGACATCGCCGAGCGGGCCGAGTGGACCGAGGACTACGCCAAGAAGATGGTGGAGTTCGGCCGGGACCTGCTGCGGGGCGTGGAGGCGCGGGGTCCGGATCCCGTCTGAGGGCGTGCGCCGCGGGTCATCAGCGACCGGACGCCGCCCGCGCCGTCGCGACCACCCTTTCGGCATATGCCGACCGGGCAAGGTACCCCTTGTCGTCCGTCCCTGTCCCAGTTTCCGGCAACCCAGGGAAACGCGACGTTCACTCCCGGTACCTGTAGATGCCATGAGCAGCAGCACAGTGACCTCGGACGGCGCCGCCTGGCTCGCCTCGGCCGGAACGTATCCGCGTAGCACCCGCGCCCTGTGGGAGGAGCGCCCCGAGGCGCCCGTGGTGCTGCCGTGCGGCTCCGCCTTCGACGTCGTGAGCGCGCCCGCGATCTTCGGACGCGCGATGCTGGACCGCTTGTGGGACGACGGCCCCGGCTCGGGGCCGGTGGCGGTGTTCCGGGGCCGGATGCTGCTGTTCGCCGCGCCGGGCACGGCACAGCGGCTGCCGTCGCTGATGGAGTGGGAGGAGTGGGCGTCCACGGGCCCGGCCGCCGCCGGCCGTACGGCCGCCGTCCCTCCCCTGCTGTGCCACGGCACCGGCGACGCCGTGACCGTCCCCGCCCCCTCCGGTACGGATGCGGACACGGCGTCCGGATCCCGTTGGCTCGTCGCCCCCGACACCCGCCACCCCTGGCTCCCAGGCCCCGAGATCCTGCTCTGGGCGGCGGTCCGAGCGGCCCGCTCGACGGTGCGGATATCGATTTTTCCTCCCCCCGACCTGGATGCTAAGGTCTACGACGTCAGCAGGCGCCGCTAGCTCAGTTGGTTAGAGCAGCTGACTCTTAATCAGCGGGTCCGGGGTTCGAGTCCCTGGCGGCGCACGACAACGAGAAAGCCCCTCGCGGACGCGGGGGGCTTTTTTCTGCCCCGCCGCAGTCGCCACCCGTTCGCGCGACCGCTACCCGCTCGCGATCTTCACCGTCCATCCCCCGGACGCCGTGCGCCCCTCCACGTCCAACCGCACCGTCGTGCCCGGCACGGTGAAGCTCTCCCCGAGGGCGACCGGCGCGTCCGCGAGGGGCGGATACACCGAGCCCTCCCAGCACGCCTCGGTGTGCGGGTGGGCGTCGACCACCTGGACCGGGCCGCCGCCGGACTCGGCACCGGCGTGCACGCGGTAGACGAGGACGCCCTGGCGGCAGCTGTCCTGGTCGTTGCCGACGGAGCCGCGGGCCTCGATGGCGAGGGCGCTGTCGGACCCCGTACGCACGACGGCGAGCTTGGTCCCGCGCCCCAGCCCGAAGGCGGGGGCACCGGCCTGGGTGGTGGAGGGCAGTCCGGGCGCGGCGCCGAGCGACTCCAGCGTGAGCCGCACGGGGGTGCCGCCCCGCACACAGACCACCTGCCGGGGCTCCAGCCAGCCCAGCTTCCACTTGTGCCAGCCGAACAGATCCGGGGCGAGTCCGAATTGGCTGCCCATCAGGTCCCAGTCACCCACATGGGTGTCCCAGTCGCCCTTTCCGTCGTCCGGGCGGTGGTAGAGGTCCGGCAGGTCGAAGACGTGGCCGGTCTCGTGGGCGAGGACGAGCCGGTCCGGCGGGTGGTTCTCGAACACGGTGACGACCCGGCGGATGTCGGTGCCGTCGGCGCGCAGCGGGGTGTCCAGGTTGACGACTTTCGTGGCGTCCGAGTCGACTCCCGGCGCGTGCGGGTCCGCGACGAAGTAGACGACGTCGTAGCGCGAGAAGTCGACCTGGCCGTCGGCGACGGCGAGCGCGTCCCGCAGATAGGCGGCCCGGTGGGCGGCACCCCAGTCGCGCTGTATGGCGTACGCGGTGGAGGGACGCGGCATCCGGATCCAGTACGGCAGCGGGTGGGAGCGCAGCCGGAACTTGCCGTACGAGGCGCGTTCGAAGTAGTGGCTGGTGGCCGGGAAGTGGTCGGCCGCCAGCTCGGCGGGGGTGGTCAGCGGGCGGGCGTCCGGGAAGGACAGGAAGACCATCACCGCGTCCAGCGTGCCGGCCGGCCGTGGATAGGCGGCGTTCCAGGTGTCCAGGCCCTCGGAGTGGTGGGCCTGGGTGCGGGCGAGGGCGCAGGGTGCGGCCGCGAAGGGCTCGGCGACCGACGGGCAGGCGATCAGGGAGGTCGCCGCCACCGCCGACAGGGTGGTGAACACGGCCGCGGTGCTGCGCAGTCGGGGGCGGGCGGCGACGCGGCCGAGCCCCTCGAGGGCCTCACGGGTGCGTTCCCCCAAGGGCAGCTGGCGCGGCACATGGACCTCCGGATGCGGTTCGCGGGACACCGCATCCAGACTGTGTGAATTTATTGTTGTATGCCCTGTTTGCCTGCACCGGACGAGTGAGAGCGACCGAGGCCGAACGGGGTCACCAAACCGGCCGACACCCCCGAACCGCTCACGGTCCGTCACAATCGGTCGAGGGACGGGAGAACCGGGTCTCAGGCGGGCAGAAACGATCTGTCAGGAGGGCGGGCCCTTCCGCGCGTGTTCCGCGACACTGGACAGTGGGCTGCGAGCGGCGGGAGCTGCCCTCTATGATCGGCACACTTTCCTGACCCTTTCCTGCCCGGACAGAGATCGAGCAGAGATCGAGCAGATCGAGTGCACTGCGGGAGCGAGCGGTGAGCGGAACGTCCGAAGGGCCGACGCCCGCGGCAGACCTCATCGGGCCGGCCGTCACAGACAGTAACCACCAGGCGTCGCGAAGTACCGGGGCCGACGCCTCCGACTCCTACCGATCCGCCTTCGCGGCCGCACCACTGGCGATGGCCGTCGTCGACCGCGAAGGCCTGGTGGTCAGCGCCAACGCGGCGCTCGCGGACCTGCTCGGCACCGGTCCCGGCGACCTCACCGGACGGGTCGCCGCCGACCTCGTCGACCTCGCCTCCGACGCCCGCACCTGGCACGCGTACCGCGAGGTGCTGCGCGGGCGGGAGGCCCGGCTGCGGTGCAGCCGACGGCTGAAGCACCCCGACGGGCACAGCGTCTGGGTGCAGGTCACCGTCGCCCCGCTGCCCGACGGCGCGCCGGGCGTGCTGCTGAGCGCGGCCGACATCAGCGCGCGCCGTGAACTCCAGGGCAGACTGCGGCACTTGCAGATGCACGACCCGGTCACGCGGCTGCCCAACCGCACCCTGTTCTTCGAGCGCCTCTCGGCCGCCCTCGACGTGGAGTCGTACACCCGCGGCGGCACCGGCCGGATCGGCCTGTGCTACCTGGACCTGGACGGTTTCAAGGCGGTCAACGACACCCTCGGCCACCGGGTCGGCGACCGGCTGCTGGCGGCCGTCGCCGAGCGGCTGGGCCGCTGCGCGGACGAGGCGGGGTACGGCAGGGCGAGCGCCCCGCTGGTGGCCAGGCTCGGCGGCGACGAGTTCGCGCTGCTGGTCGAGGACTCCACGGGCACCGAGCAACTGGCCGATCTGGCCGAGTCGGTGCTCACGGCCCTGCAGGAGCCCTTCGACCTCGCCGGTCAGCGGCTGTCGCTGTCGGCGTCGATCGGCGTCGTCGAACGGCAGGCGGCCGGCACCACCGCGACCGGTCTGATGCAGGCCGCCGACACCACGCTGTACTGGGCGAAGGCGGACGGCAAGTCCCGCTGGACGCTGTTCGACCCGGAACGCAACGCGCACCGAATGACCCGCCAGGCGCTCGCCTCCACGCTGCGCCCGGCCATCGACCGGGGCGAGTTCGTGCTGGAGTACCAGCCGCTGGTCGGGATGGCGGACGGCCGGCTCAGCGGGGTCGAGGCGTTGGTCCGTTGGAATCATCCGCAGTTCGGCATGCTGACGCCGAATCGGTTCATCGCACTGGCGGAGGAGGACGGCGCGATCGTCCCGCTGGGCCGCTGGGTGCTGGCCAGCGCCTGCCGCCAGGCCCGCCGCTGGCAGCTCGAACGCCCCGACGAACCCCCGCTGTTCGTCTCCGTCAACGTCGCCGTGCGTCAGGTCTGGGACTCGGACCTGGTCGCGGACGTCGCCGAGATCCTCGCCGAGACGGGCCTCGCCCCGCAGCTGCTCCAGCTGGAGCTCACCGAGTCCGCGGTGATGGGCTCAGCGGGCCGCCCGTTGCAGGCCCTCCAGGCGCTCAGCGACATGGGCGTCCGCATCGCGATCGACGACTTCGGCACCGGCTACTCCAACCTCGCCTACCTCAGCAGACTTCCCGTGTCGGTGCTGAAGCTGGACGGGTCCTTCGTCCGGGGCTTCCAGTACGAGGACGCGGGCACCCACGCCAGCCCGGCCGACGAGGTCATCGTCGAGGCGATGATCCAGCTGGCGCACCGGCTGGGGCTGACCGTCACCGCGGAGTGCGTCGAGACCTCCTCGCAGGCCGGCCGGCTGCGCCGGATCGGCTGCGACACCGGGCAGGGGTGGCTGTACTCCCGCCCGGTGCCGCCGGACCGCATCTCCGAGCTGCTGGCGTGCCCTTCGGGTCAGGCGGTCGGCAACCCGTAGGCGTCCGCGACGAGTTCGTAGGAACGGAGCCTGATCTCACCGCTGTGCGCGTTGGCCGTGAGCATCAACTCGTCGGCGCCGGTGCGCTTCTGGAGACCGTCGAGGCCCGCGCGTACCTCGTCCGGGGTGCCGTGGACGACGTTGGCGTTCCATGAGGTGACGAACTCCTCCTCCATCGGGCTGAATTCGTGCGCCTCGGCCTCCTCCGGCGTGGGCACGAGGCCCGGCCGTCCGGTGCGCAGCCGGATCATGCTGAGCGCGGCGGCGCGGACCTGGCGCCGGGCCTCCTTCTCGTCGTCGGTGGCGAGTGCGGAGACGCCGATGAGGGCGTAGGGCTCGTCGAGGAGGGCGGACGGCCTGAAGGACTCCCGGTAGAGGTCCAGCGCGGGGACGGTGTTCTGCGCCGAGAAGTGGTGGGCGAAGGCGAAGGGCAGACCGAGCAGGCCGGCCAGCCGGGCGCTGAAGCCGGAGGAGCCGAGCAGCCAGACCGGCGGGCGGTGCGGGGACTGCACACCGCCGGGCGAGGTGGCCTGGACGGGGCCGGGGACGGCGTGGATGCGGCGGTAGGGGTGACCGTCGGGGAAGTCGTCGTCCAGGAACCGGGTCAGCTCGGCGAGCTGCTCCGGGAAGTCGTCGGCGCCCTCGTTCAGCCGGTCCGTGCGGCGCAGGGCCGCGGCGGTGGCACCGTCCGTGCCGGGGGCCCGGCCGAGGCCCAGGTCGATCCGGCCGGGGGCCATCGCCTCCAGGGTGCCGAACTGCTCGGCGATCACCAGCGGAGCGTGGTTGGGCAGCATCACGCCGCCCGAGCCGAGCCGGATGCGCTCGGTGTGGGCGGCGAGGTGGGCGAGGATCACGGCCGGGGACGAGGAGGCGACGCCCGGCATGGAGTGGTGCTCGGCGACCCAGAAGCGGTGGTATCCGCGGGTCTCCGCGAGCCGGGACAGGGCGACGCTCGTACGCAGGGCGTCGGTGGCGGTGCGGCCCGCGCCGACGGTGACCAGGTCCAGTACGGACAGCGGGACGGGGGCGGTGCCGGGTGCGCTACCGCGGATCCCGTTCCGGTCGCGCTCCCCGCGCTCACCGCGCTCGTCGAGCTGTTCCTGCTGGTCGTGCTGCTCGTCAGGCAAGGGGTGCCTCCTGCGTCCTCGGCCGTGCGGTCTCCTCAGGACGCGAACAGGAGACGGTCCCCGCTTATTCCCCTCCGGGCGTCCGTCGAGTCCGTCGACACCCTCACCCGCACGACTCAGACCTGCACGATCGGCTCCCTGGTGAACAGCGCCCCCAGCTGCGGAGCGTTCACCCGGCGGTCCGCCAGCCGCAGCGCCTCCCAGACGGTGACCTGGTTGGCGGTCAGGACCGGCTTGCCGAGCTCCTTCTCCAGGGCCGTGATGTGGGCCGCCGTGTGCAGCGCCGTGTCCGGGAGCAGCACCGCCTGCGCGTCGGGCGCGTCGGCCGCGCGGGCCAGCGCGAAGACCTCGGCCTCGCCCCAGGTGCCGACCTCGGCCGCCGTGATGATCCCGGAGCTGCGCACCCCGGTCACCTCGATGCCGGCCGCCCCCAGGAAGTCCACGAAGAGCCTGGCCACGTCCTCGGGGTAGGTCGCCCCGACCGCCACCCGGCCCGCGCCGACCTCCCGCACGGCGTGCACGAAGGCGAAGGACGTCGAGGAGGCCGGCATGCCCGCGGCCTGCGCCAGGGTGCGCACCTGCTCGTGGGCGCCCTCCCAGCCGTGCACGAAGCTGCCGCTGGTGCACGCCCACACCACGGCGTCGGCACCGGCGTGCCGCAGCTCCTGGACGCCGGCGGCGAGGCGGGCCGGGGCGCCCATCTCGAGCAGGGCGTCCACGCGGTGCGCGTCCTCCCCGATGTCGGTGTGCACCAGGTCCACCCGGATGTCGCTGCCCAGGAGCTGTTCGATGCGCGGATAGTCGTCCTCGGCGGAGTGGCCCGGGTAGAGGAATCCCAGTGCTGTCATGTCCAGCCTTCCTGCTGCTGCTCTTCTTCCGGCACTACGGCGCCGGGGGTGTCCCCCGGCAGTACGGGACCGGTGCGCGCCGCCGGATCGATCAGCGCCTGATACGGCCCCACCGCACGGGTACCCAGTCGTCGCAGCGCCGCCCACATCGTCACTTGGTTGGCCGAGATCACCGGTATGCGCAGCTCGGCCTCCAGTTGCGGGATCACGTCGTAGGTCGGCAGGTTGGTGCAGCTGATGAACAGGGCGTCGGCGGCGCCGCGCACCGCCCGCCGCGCCATGTCCACCACCTCGCGGTAGGGCACCTTCCAGATGTGCCGGGTCAGCCCCATGAACGCGCAGCCCGTGACGGCGACCCCGGCCTCGGCGACATAGCTCTCCAGCGCCCGCGTCACCGAGACCGTGTACGGGGTCACCAGCGCCACCCGGCGTACGTCCAGCTCGACCAGGGCCTCCAGGAGCGCGCCGGAGGTGGTGATCGCCGGCACGTTGCCCGCCCGGCTCATCGCCTCGCACATCGCGCGCTCGCCGACGATGCCGCCGACGAAGCTGCCCGAGGTGCAGGCGTAGCCGATCACCTCGGGCTCGACCGCGTTCAGGGTGCGCACCGCCTCGCTCAGCGTCTCGTGCTCGCTGACCAGGCGGGCCAGGTCCAGACTCACCTCAACCGGCACGTACGGGGTGCGGGTGACGTGCAGGGACACCTCGTCCGGAACCCAGCGCCACAGCTCGCGGTCCAGCGCGAAGTCGAAGGGGGCGACGACACCGATTCCGCGTTGCGGAGCCGGTCCGCCGAGAAATGCGACGTCCATGGCAGGCACCGGCCTCACGCTCGGAGACGAGTGGGCAACGGATCGTGGGGAACGCCCGTGTTGACGACGGTAGGTTCGGGTGCGAGCGTGGTCAATCCGCCCGGATCACTCCCAGGTCAACACCCGGTTGAACCCCGTTGACATGGCGTCACCGGCCGTCGCCCCCACGGCCGGCCGCCCCCGCGAACGGCTGGAGAAACGGCTGCTCATGCCCCTTCCCACCCTGCTCGTCCTGGACGCCGAACCCCTCCCCCGGCTGGGCCGCCTCACCGGCCGCGCCCGGATCGAGCACACGGACGCGGCGGGGCTCGCCGAGCGGCTGCCGCACGCCGATGTGCTGCTCGTGTGGGACTTCACCTCGCACGCCGTGCGCGCGGCATGGCCGGGCGACGGGCCGCGGCCCCGCTGGGTGCACACCGCGAGCGCCGGTGTGGACCACCTGATGTGTCCGGAACTCGCCGCCTGCGACACCGTGGTGACGAACGCGCGCGGCATCTTCGACCAGCCGATCGCCGAGTACGTCGCCGCCCTGGTGCTGGCGATGGCCAAGGACCTGCCGCGCACGCTGGAGTTCCAGCGGGAGCGGATCTGGCGGCACCGCGAGTCGCAGAAGGTCGGCGGGGGCCGGGCGGTCGTGGTGGGCTCCGGGCCGATCGGACGGGCGATCGTGCGCACCCTGAAGGCGCTCGGCGTCACCACCGCCCTGGTCGGCCGCACCCCGCGCACCGGCGTCCACGGCCCCGGCGACCTGGACCGCCTCATGGCACGCGCCGACTGGGTGATCGCGGCGGCGCCGCTCACGGAAGAGACGCACGGCATGTTCGACAGCCGCCGGTTCGGGATGATGCAGCCCTCCGCCCGCTTCGTCAACGTGGGACGCGGGCCGCTGGTGGTGGCGGATGCCCTCGCCGAGGCGCTGGCCAAGCGCTGGATCGCGGGCGCCGCCCTGGACGTCTTCGACGCCGAACCCCTGCCGCCCGACAGCCCGTTGTGGCAGGTCCCGAACCTGATCGTGTCCCCGCACATGAGCGGCGACACCGTCGGCTGGCGGGACGAACTGGGCGCGCAGTTCGTGGAGTTGTACGAGGCGTGGGAGGCGGGGCGGCCGCTCGCGAACGTGGTGGACAAACAGCGTGGGTATGTACCCGGACACTGACGTTCCTGGGAGGGTGGATGACCGAGCTCACCGAGCTGACCGCCATACGGCTCCTCGACGGTTACCGCAAGGGCGAGTTCAGCCCGGTGGAGGCGGTCCGCGCGGCGCTGGAGCGGGCCGAGGCGATCCAGCCGGAGGTGAACGCCTTCGTCCGGCTGACCGCCGAGGACGCGCTGCTGCGCGCCCGGGAGTCGCAGGAGCGATGGCGGCGCGGTGAGCCGGACGGGCTGCTCGACGGGGTGCCGGTCACGGTGAAGGACATCCTGCTGCTGCGCGGCGCCCCGACCCTGCGCGGCTCCCGGACGGTCGATCCCGGGGGCCGCTGGGACGAGGACGCCCCCTCCGTGGCCCGGCTGCGCGAGCACGGCGCGGTGTTCCTCGGCAAGACGACGACACCCGAGTTCGGCTGGAAGGGCGTCACGGACTCGCCGGCCTCCGGGGTGACGCGCAACCCGTACGACCTGACGCGCACCGCGGGCGGCTCCAGCGGGGGCGCGGCGGCGGCCGTGGCGCTCGGCGCGGGACCGCTGGCGCTCGGCACCGACGGCGGCGGCAGTGTGCGCATCCCGGCGGCGTTCTGCGGGATCTTCGCGCTGAAGCCGACGTACGGGCGCGTGCCGCTGTACCCGGCGAGCGCGTTCGGGACGCTGACCCACGTGGGTCCGATGACCCGGGACGCGGCGGACGCGGCGCTGCTGCTGGACGTGATCGGCGGCCCGGACCCCCGCGACTGGTCGGGGCTGCCGCCGGCGGCCACGGCCTTCACCGACGCTCTGGCGGCCGGCGTGCGCGGGCTCCGGGTGGCGTACTCGCCGTCGCTGGGCGGGCAGGTGGCGGTACGGCCGGCGGTCGCGGCGGCGGTACGGCGGGGGGTGCAGCGGCTGGCGGAGCTCGGCGCGTACGTCGAGGAGACCGATCCTGACCTGACCGACCCGGTGGAGGCCTTCCACACCCTGTGGTTCAGCGGGGCCGCCCGGGTGACCCAGCGGCTCGGGCCGGAGCAGCGCGCGCTGCTGGACGCGGGGCTGCGGGAGATCTGCGCGCGGGGAGCCCGGTACACGGCGCTGGACTACCTGGCCGCGGTGGACGTCCGGATGGATCTGGGCCGCCGGATGGGCCGCTTCCACGACACGTACGACCTGCTGGTCACCCCGACCCTGCCGATCACGGCCTTCGAGGCGGGCGTCGAGGTGCCGAAGGGGTCGGGGCACCGGCGGTGGACGGGCTGGACCCCGTTCACCTACCCCTTCAACATGACCCAGCAGCCCGCGGCGACCGTGCCCGTCGGGACGGACGGGGACGGCCTGCCGATCGGGATGCAGCTGGTGGCCGCCCGGCACCGGGACGACCTGGTCCTGCGGGCCGCGCACGCGCTGTACGAGGCCGGTGCCGCCGCCGGGGTCAGGCCCGCCGGAAGCTGAGCGTCTCCCCGGCGGCGCCGGTCCGCCACAGGTCGTTGCAGGCCTCGGCCATCGCGGGCAGGCCTTCCACGATCTGCCCCCAGACGATGCCGGGGACCCAGCCGACGTCACCGTTGAGCAGCAGGTTGTTGCGTTCGTAGAAGAGCGCGAGGTCCACGACGGTGGTACCGGCGCGGACCTCGCGGTCGTAGCCGTAGGCCTGGGTGCCCAACTCCGAACCGGCAAAGGCGAAATAGCACAGATCGCCCGGAATGGGGGTGACAGTCGGATTCTCCAGGGGTGGCTCGGATGCCGCGAAGGGCGGGAAGAGTCCGTAGATCTCGTTGCGGGCGTATTTGGCGTGGTAGACGTCACCGGACAACGGGAGGGCGTCCCAGACGGCCGCGCAGGTGATCGGCGCACGGTCGTCGAGCAGCCTGGCCGTGCAGGTGACGGCGCGTTTGTCCAGCGAGACCTCGATGTAGCGATCAGCCATGGGTTCCATGGGAGTGCCCGGCGGCGGCGCGGTCAAGGGGGCCCGCGCACCCGGACCCGGAGGGTGCGGGGCTTGAAAAGATCGGCATAACCCGCGTGCGGTCGGGTAGCCGCGCGCCCATGGCTCCACCACGCAGAAGCCCGACGAGAAACACCGACCACATATCCGAACCCGCTCCGGGACGCGCCCTCGGGCCCGCCCGCCGGTCGCTGCTCGCGGGGGTCGCGGCGCTCGGCGCGCTGGGCGCCGCCGGCTGCACCCGGGTGGCCACCGCCTCCGGCACGGCGGGCGGTGACCTGCTCGACCGGCTGAAGGCCGCCGGTGTCGTGCGCCTGGGCATCGCGGGCGAGATCCCCTTCGGGTACATCGACACGAACGGCGAACTGACCGGCGAGGCGCCCGAGCTGGCAAGGGTGATCTTCCAACGGCTCGGGGTGGACCGGGTGCAGCCCGTGCCGACCGAGTTCGGCTCGCTCATCCCCGGCCTGAACTCGCAGCAGTTCGACGTCGTGGCCGCGGGGATGTACATCAACCCCGAGCGCTGCGAACAGGTCATCTTCTCCGACCCCGACTACCAGATGCTCGACTCCTTCATCGTGCGCAAGGGCAACCCGCTCGGACTGCGCGACTACCGGGACGTCGTCGAGAAGAAGGCCAGGTTCGCCACCGGCACCGGCTACGCCGAGATCGAGTACGCCGTGGAGGCGGGCTACAAGGAGAGCGACATCCTCATCGTGCCCGACCAGGTGGCCGGGCTGAACGCCGTCGAGGCCGGGCGCGTGGACGTGTTCGCCGGTACGGCGCTCACCACCCGCGAGGTGGTGAAGAAGTCCGCGAAGGCCGAGGCGACCGAGCCGTTCAAGCCGATCGTCGGCGGGAAGCCGCACGTCGACGGCGGCGGGTTCGCCTTCCGGCCCACCGAGACGGGGCTGCGGGACGCCTTCAACCGGGAGCTGCGAAAGCTCAAGGAGAGCGGCGAACTGCTGCGCATCCTGAAGCCGTTCGGGTTCACCGAGGAAGAGATGACGGATCTGACCGCGAAGGAGCTGTGCGGCGGATGACCTCGGGACTGTGGGAACTCGTACTTCAGGGCATCTGGGTCACGATCCAGCTGCTCGTCCTCAGCACGCTGCTGGCCACCGCCGTGTCCTTCGCGGTCGGCATGGCGCGCACCCATCGGCTGTGGGTGGTCCGCTTCCTGGCGGGCCTCTACACCGAGGTGTTCCGCGGCACCTCGGCGCTGGTGATGATCTTCTGGGTGTTCTTCGTGCTGCCCCCGGCCTTCGGCTGGCAGCTGGTCCCGCTGTGGGCGGGCACCCTGGCGCTGGGCCTGACCTACGGCGCCTACGGCTCGGAGATCGTGCGCGGCGCGCTGAACGCCGTCGACCCGGCGCAGCGGGAGGGCGGGATCGCGCTCAGCTTCACGCCGTGGCAGCGGATGCGGCTGATCCTGCTGCCGCAGGCGGTGCCGGAGATGATCCCGCCGTTCTGCAACCTGCTGATCGAGCTGCTCAAGGGCACCGCGCTGGTGTCGATCATGGGCATGGGCGATCTGGCCTTCAGCGGCAACCTGGTGCGCCTCGCCCTCCAGGAGAGCGCGGAGATCTACACGTACATCCTGCTCATCTACTTCGTGATCGCCTTCCTGCTCACCCGGGTGATGCGCGGGCTGGAGAAGAAGCTGAAGGCCGGGGTCGGCAAGGCGCCGCAGCGCAAGGTCCGGACGCCTGAGCCGGCCGTGGTGGAGGGGGTCCGATGAACTGGGAGTGGAGCGCGGTCACGGACTTCATGCCGCACTTCTGGGACGGTCTGCTGGTCACCCTGCAGATCCTGGTGATCGGCTCGCTGATCTCCTTCGTCCTGGGCCTGGTGTGGGCCCTGTTGATGCGGGTGCCGAGCCGCTGGGTGACCTGGCCGGTCGGTGTGGTCACCGAGTTCGTCCGCAACACCCCGCTGCTGGTGCAGCTGTTCTTCCTGTTCTACGTGCTGCCCGAGTGGGGCGTGACGGCCTCGGCCCTCACCACCGGTGTGATCGGTATCGGCCTGCACTACTCGACGTACACGATGCAGGTCTACCGGGCCGGCATCGAGGCGGTGCCCGTCGGCCAGTGGGAGGCCGCGACGGCGCTGAACCTGCCGCTGCGGCGGACCTGGACGGCGGTGATCCTGCCGCAGGCCGTCCGCCGGGTGGTGCCCGCCCTCGGCAACTACGTGATCTCCATGCTGAAGGACACGCCGATGCTGATGGCGATCACGGTGCTGGAGATGCTCGGCGAGGCCCGGCTGTTCTCCCAGGAGACCTTCCGCTTCACCGAGCCCCTGACGGTGATCGGCGTGGCCTTCATCGTCATTTCCTACCTGGCCTCCCTTGTTCTGCGAGCCCTGGAGCGACGCCTTGCCCACTGAGACCCTCCCCAACCCGGAGAAGAACCCCGCCACCGACCGGAGCGCCGAGCTGATCCGACTGGAGCAGGTGAGCAAGCGGTTCGGCGACAACCTGGTCCTCGACCACCTCGACTTCTCCGTCGAGGCCGGCCGGCACGTCACCCTGATCGGGCCGTCCGGATCGGGCAAGACCACGATCCTGCGGATGCTGATGACCCTGATCAAGCCCGACGAGGGCACGATCACCGTCGACGGGGACAAGCTCTTCCCCGCGCCGGAGAAGCAGATCCGTGAGATCCGCAAGAAGATCGGCATGGTCTTCCAGCAGTTCAACCTGTTCCCGAACATGTCCGTGCTGCGCAACGTCACCGAGGCGCCGGTCACCGTGCTCGGCCTGTCGAAGGACGAGGCGGAGGCGCGCGCCCGGGAGCTGCTGGAGCTGGTGGGCCTCGCCGACAAGTGCGACGCGAAGCCGTCCCAGCTGTCCGGCGGACAGCAGCAGCGGGTGGCCATCGCGCGGGCGCTGGCGATGCGCCCGCAGGTGCTGCTCCTCGACGAGGTGACCTCCGCGCTCGACCCGGAGCTGGTCGCGGGCGTGCTGGACGTGCTGCGGGACATCGCGCGCAGCACCGACATCACCATGCTCTGCGTGACCCACGAGATGAACTTCGCCCGGGACATCTCCGACCAGGTCCTGATGTTCGATGCGGGACGGGTGATCGAGTCCGGGCCGCCGGAGAAGATCTTCGGTGACGCCGAGCACGAGCGGACGCGGGAGTTCCTGAGCGCGGTGCTGTGATTTTTTCCGGTCCGTCACACTACGCGCCGGTACCGTCACCCGAGGTCGGGGCGGCGGGGCATTCCGTTGGCATATGCCAAGTGGCTACGCCCCTGCTGAGAAGGTCGTCATCTCGTCAACTGCCGCTCATTACCGGCCTCTTGCCGGTTATCGTGGAGAGCGAGAGCAGGCCCAGGACGGAAGCGAGCGAGCGCAGGGGGAGACCGTGGCGCTGAAGCACGAGCCGACCGTGCCGTACCACTCGGCGCAGGACGCGCTGCGCGTCCTGGAGACGGTGGCACGGCACCCCGCCGGTGTCACCGTCACCCAGATCGCCCGCCGGACGGGACTGCGCGCGGAGCGGCTGACCGGACTGCTGCGGATGCTGCGCCGCGAGGGGTACGTCGACCAGGGCTCCGACGGGGCCTACGTCACCGGCGCGGCGCTCGCCCGCCTCGGCTCGGCGCACCATCACGACGAGGCCCTGCGCGAGCAGCTCCAGCGCACCCTCGACCGGCTGCGCGACTCCGTCGGCGCGGCCGTCTACATCAGCCGCTACGTCGACGGCGAGGTCCGGGTCACCCAGTACGCGGCGGGCCCGGCCACCCCGGCGGTCAACGAGTGGGTCGACTTCCGCTACTCGGCGCACGCCACGGCGGTCGGCAAGAGCCTGCTCGGCCAGCTGGACCACAACGGCCGCCGCGACCACCTCGCCCGGCACAAGATGGCCCGCCTCACCTCGCGCACCATCACCAGCGACAAGGTGCTGCTCTCCCGGCTGGAGGCCCAGCCGCCTACGGTGCCGGTGCTCGACCTCCAGGAGTACGCGATCGGCACGGTCTGCGCGGCCGTCCCGATCACCGCCGGTTCCGCGGTCGGCTGCCTGGCCCTGTCGCTCCCGGTCGAGCACGCCCACCGGCTGCGCCAGGCGGCCGACACCCTGAACCGCAACGCGGCTCCGGTGCTGCTCTCCCTGGCGCTGTAGCGCCCTGGGGCGGTGGTCCGGAGCACCCGCGCGGACCGGGTATTATTTTCTCCGTCGCCGACCGCGCACAGCGGACGGCGGGAGTCATGCGCCGCTAGCTCAGTTGGTTAGAGCAGCTGACTCTTAATCAGCGGGTCCGGGGTTCGAGTCCCTGGCGGCGCACCACGCAGGAGCCCCTCGCGGGAAGCGAGGGGCTCCTTCGCGTGTCCGGCACACTCAGAACGTGACGTCCGAGCAGGCGTAGAACGCGTTGGCCGTGTCCGCGATCGTCCACACCGCGACGATGACGTGCCGGCCGCTGAGCCCGGACGGCAGGGTGCCACTGTGCGAGAGGGTCTGCGGCGGACGCTGGTTGTTGTAGGGGACCGTGAGGAACGGGGTCAGGTTGAGGTCGGACCGGGCGAGGTTGTGGTTCTGGTTCCAGCCCGGCTTGGTGACGTAGTACTTGAAGTCGGTGGTGGAGTGCATGGCGGTGAACTGCCAGCGGAACGAGTAGCTCTGGCCGCCGTTCACCTTGGTCGCCGGCCATGCGCCGCCCGAGGGGGTGCGCGAGCTGTCGAGCTGGCCGAACTGCCCGTTGTTGCCGGAGCAGATCCGCCCGTCGGCCGGGCCGGAGGAAGGGAAGCCCTTGGGCCCCTCGACGCTCTGCGGCTCCCACTGGATGTTGCCGCAGTTGGTCACGGTGCCGTTCTGACACAGCTTCTGCCTGCTGATGGGCAGGTCGGTGTAGCCGTGGCCGCTGGCTCCGCCGGAGGAGAGAACCAGGGCACCGGTGGTCGCCATACCCACCATCAATGCGGACACTTTGGTCTTTTTACGCATACTGCCGCTCCTGGAGAACGTGGGGGAAGTTCACTGAGCTTGCAGGTCTAGACCAAGGCTGAGTTTATTGCCGCGAGTTGAACATGTCCATACCAATCAGGGACCGGTTTCTCCCCGCCCCGCGCAGAACGCCACCGTCAAGTCCTTGACCAGCACCTTGCGTTCGTTGTCGTCCAGCGCCACGAGCCCTCGCATGGTCAGCCGGGTCACGGTGTCCTCCACCGAGTCCACCACCGAGGTCAGCACGCTCGCCCGGTGCTGGGCGTCCAGCGCGGCGATCCGCCGGCGGTGCATCGCGGCGGCCACCTCGGGGGCGTACTCCACCCGCACCGGCTGCACCGAGAACACCTCGATGCCGACCGGCGTCGCGTCCGCCGCCACCAGCCGGGTCAGCGCGTCGGCCGCCGCGTCCACCGCGGGCTTCGCCGCGCCCGGCATCTCGACCGGCACCCGCGCCAGCGCCGCCTCCACGCACACCCGCAGATACGACTCGTGGTCCTCCACCGCCAGCACCGCACGCGCGGTGTCCCGCACCCGCCACACCACCAGGACCACCACCCGCAGCGCGAGCCCGCTCCCGTCGGCCGCCGGCATCGGCTCACTGCGCCAGTGCCGCAGCCGTACGTCCACCCGGCGGCGCGGCAGCAGCGGGTTCACCCACATCAGGCCGGTGCGCCGGACGGTCCCCCGGTAGCGGCCGAACACCCCGAGCACCCAGGCCCGCCCGGTCCGCCCCCGCGCCAGGCCGCCGAACCCGAACAGGCCGAGCGCCCCGGCCCCGGCGTACGCCGCCCACTGCGCCGGGCCGGCACCGGCGCCCGCCGAGGCCGGCAGCCCCAGGGCCGAGACCACGGCCGGCGGCATCGCCCCCGCCCACCAGGAGGTGAACGCGCACCCGGCCGCCCCCGCGGCACCGGCGAGCAGGCCCGCGGCCGCCGGCAGGACCCGTGCGGGCCGCTCCACCAGATCGGGGTCGATCTGCGGCACCGGCCGGGCCCGCGCCCCCGCCGGGCGGCGCAGCCGCGGCTGCTCTCCCGTGCCCTGACGACGGTTGACCACGGCGGGCCGCAGCTGCACGGACACCGGATCGGGGTCGTCCCTGAACAGCAGATGGACGGGGATCTCGGTGGTCGCCTCGTTGTGGATCACCCGGGTGGCCCGGTGCGCGGGCGGCGGGGTCTGCTCGGCGCCCCCGGGGTCGGGTGTCTCGGGAGTGGTCGTGGTCATGCGTGTCTCCAGCCTCCGCGCCAGATGCGTTCGTGGGGGGGGAACAGCAGGTCAGGAGAAGAGCCGGCGCCAGGTCTCGGGCCCCGGGTAGCCGTCCGCGGCACCGCCCCGCCAGCCCTGGGTGCGCTGGAAGGCCTCGACCGCCCGCCGGTCCGCCTCGCCCCAGCGCGGGCCCGGCCCGTCCGGGTAGTGCCTGCCGAACCCCTTCTTCACCAGCTGTCCGCCGAGCTGGGTGACGTACGGATTGTCGGCGCCGGGCCGGAACATCGCCCGGCCCGGATAGCCCGGCACTCCGTGCGAGGCGGGCACGTGGGCCCCGGTGCGCGGCGCGGCGGACGACCCGCCACCCCGCTTCGGGCCGGTCCCGGGCAGTGCCGGAGTCGGCGACGGCGTCGCGGACGGGGTCTCGGGAGGAGTCACGGGCGGGGTCTCCGGTGAGGTCGCGAGCGGGGTCTCCACCACGCCCTTGTAGCGATACGGGACGTACCGGGCGGAGTTGCTCCAGTAGGCGTACGGCGTCACGGCCCGGCGGGCGTGCGGGCGGGTCGACTCGAAGGCGATGTAGGACGTCCGGGTGTAGTCGGTCCAGCCGCCGAACAGCACGACGTGCGAGCCGTTCTCCGGGTTGTCGGGGTTGTGGAACAGCAGCATGTCGCCGGGCTGGAGCTCCGCCTTGGCGATGCGGGTGCCGAAGGTGTGCAGGGACCCGGTCCACTCGTTCTGCGGCAGGCCCCATGCCATCGAGACATAGCCCGAGCAGTCCTGCCGGTACCCGTCCGACCAGTAGGAGGTCATGCTGTACGGCACCTTCGCGTCGACCCACTTCTGGGCCCGCTGGATGATCTTCTCGCGGGTCGTCTCGGGCGTCTTTCCCGTGTCCGACGGGTTGCCCGGGGTCCCGGCCGGACCGTGCAGGGGCGCCGTGCCGCCCTGGGGGGTCTCGGGCTCGTCGTCTGCGGGAACGCCAGGCCGCAGCGGGGCGTGGGCGGCCGCCGGGGTGGGCGCCGTGTGGTCGGCGCCGAGGGCCGCGGAGGTCAGCGCGGCCAGGGCGAGGGCGCGTCGGGCGGCGGGGTGGGCGAAGGGGCGGTGCGGGGTGGGATGCGGGAGGACGCGGCGCCAGTGCGCGCATCCGGGGCAGTCGCAGTCGCTCGCGGGATCGATTTCCTCGAATACCGGGGTCTCCATGCGATTCCCCTCACACTCCTGGCGAGAATTTCCGAACCTGTGCACGTTGATCAGTTTCACAACTGTCTTCCGGGCGCGCATGTTGACGGTCCGAATGATGTACGGCCCCCCGGGGCCCCGTTCCGGGGCCCGGGCGGCCCCTCCGCGGTGGTCCGGAGCACGCCCGGAGGTCATGTAGGGTTAACGACGTCAGCAGGCGCCGCTAGCTCAGTTGGTTAGAGCAGCTGACTCTTAATCAGCGGGTCCGGGGTTCGAGTCCCTGGCGGCGCACCGACAGCGAGGCCCCTCACCACGGTGAGGGGCCTTTCGCATGGGAGGAGCCGCCCCGGTTATGGCCGGTTACCCTCTGGCCATGGCAGCGCGTGACCTCCAGGAACGGATCAAGCAGCTCATCGTCGACCGTCGGCTGGCCTCCGGGGCGCCGCTGCCGACCGAGCCCGAGCTGATGGCGTTGCTCGGCGTGAGCCGGAACTCGGTCCGGGAGGCACTGAAGGCGCTCCAGGCGATGGGGATCGTCGAGATACGCCATGGCTTCGGCACCTATGTCGGCCGGATGTCCCTCGCACCGATGATCGAGGGCCTCGCCTTCCGTACGGTCGCCGGACACCACCGCGGCGAGGACAGCCTGCGCCAGCTCCTCGATCTGCGCGAGGCGATGGAGACGGGGCTGGTGTCCCGGCTCGCGGGGCGGCTCCCGGCGTCGGACCTCGCCGAGCTGGAGACGCTCGTGGACGCCATGGACGAGCGGGCGGCACGGGGGGCCGGCCTCGCCGCGACCGACCGGACCTTTCACGCCACCCTCTACCGGGGGCTGGACAACGTCCTGCTGAGCGAGGTGCTGGAGGCGTTCTGGGACACCTTCCACCGGGTGAGCAGGAAGCTTGTCGAGGTGCCGCAGGATCCGCGGGTCACCTGCCGGCAGCACCGGGAGATCCTGGACGCGGTGCGCTCCGGCGACACGCACCGTGCCGAGCAGGCCGTCAGGGACCACTTCCACCACCTTCGTACCCGACTGCACTCAAGCGCCCCAGTCAACGCCAACTTGCGTCCGAATGAGCCCGTTTAACGGGTAAATACCGTGTATCCCATCTTGCGATCATGTGGAAGGGCGTAGAACCCTGGTCGCAAGTGGCCGCGGCGACACGCCACTTGGGGGGGAAGGAACCGGTTGCCGGTGGTGCGGGGAGAGGGGCCCCGTTCCTGAGGTGATGCCGAGGGGGGCGTCACGCGACCGGACGCGCCCGTGACGGCCGAGGGGGGCCGGAGCGGGTGAAGGGACCGACAGACACGCGGTGCCGACCCGCGTGCGGGGGGATGACTCATGACGTCGACGCCGACGGGCGCCCGGCAGCACCTCGACCCGTCACAGACCTCGAGGCTCCGGGCGGGTGCGCACCGGAGCGGCCACACGGGAGCGTTCCGCCGGCTCAGAAGGACCCTGCCGCGCTACGACTACGAGCACTACAGCCGGCTGGCCGGCCCTCTGACCGAGCCCGATCCGGGCAGGCCCTACCGGGTGCGGTACCGCTCGCTGATCTCGCAGGAGCCGCACCGCGTCCGGGTGGCCCTGATGCTGGCGGCCGCTCCCGTGCTCTCGCTGGTCCTGCTGGTCTGGCTGCTGCAGCCGGCGCACTGGACCGCGCGCGACCACCCGGCGTACGCCTTCCTGCCCGCGCTGGACGTCGTGATGCTGGTCGCGATCGGTCTGATCGAGTTCTTCCGCTGCATGAACGTGCTGTCCAACGCGCACGCCACGCTGGTCGCCCGTGACCCGGTCCCGGTGGTGCCCGAGGCCGGCACGTCGGTCGCCTTCCTCACCTCCTTCGTGCCCGGCAAGGAACCGCTGGAGATGGTGACCCGGACCCTTCAGGCGGCGGTGCGGATCCGCCACCGGGGCCTGCTGCACGTCTGGCTGCTCGACGAGGGCGACGACCCCGAGGTCAAGGAGGTCTGCGCCCGCCTCGGCGTGCACCACTTCACCCGCAAGGGCGTCCCGCGATGGAACCAGGCCAAGGGACCGCACCGGGCACGGACGAAGCACGGCAACTACAACGCCTGGCTCGACGCGCACGGCGACGCCTACGACTTCTTCGCCTCCGTGGACACCGACCACGTGCCGCTGCCGAACTACCTGGAGCGGATGCTCGGCTACTTCCGCGACCCGGACATCGCCTTCGTGATCGGCCCACAGGTCTACGGCAACTACGACTCGTTCGTCACCAAGGCCGCCGAGTCGCAGCAGTTCCTCTTCCACGCGCTGATCCAGCGGGCCGGCAACCGCTACGGCGCCCCGATGTTCGTCGGCACCTCCAACGCCGTGCGGATCAAGGCCCTCCGGCAGATCGGCGGTCTGTACGACTCGATCACCGAGGACATGGCGACCGGCTTCGAGATCCACCGGCACCGCAACCCCGTCACCGGCAGGAAGTGGCGCTCGGTCTACACCCCGGACGTCCTCGCGGTCGGTGAGGGCCCGACCGCCTGGACGGACTTCTTCACCCAGCAGATGCGCTGGTCGCGGGGGACCTACGAGACGATCCTCAAGCAGTACTGGAAGGGCTGGTACTCGCTGCCGCCGGCCAAGCTCCTCAACTACACGATGATGATCATCTTCTATCCGATGTCGGCCCTGAACTGGATACTCGCGGCGCTGAGCTGCGCGCTGTTCCTCGGGCTCGGCGCCTCCGGCGTGAACATCGACCCGGCGGTCTGGCTGATGCTCTACGGCAACGCCTCCGCCCTGCAGATCGGCCTGTACGTCTGGAACCGCCGCCACAACGTCTCACCGCACGAGCCGGAGGGCTCCGGCGGCGTCGCCGGCATGGTGATGTCCGCACTGTCGGCGCCGCTGTACGCGAAGGCGCTGATCGACGCGGCGCTGCGGCGCAGGAGCCGGTTCGTGGTCACGCCGAAGGGCGACTCGGCGAGCCCGGACCGGTGGTTCGGGACCTTCCGCTACCACTGGTACTTCATCCTGGTCTTCGGCGCCTCGCTCGCCGCCGGCCACCGATTCGGCCACTCCCACCCGGCGATGGTCGTCTGGGCGTCGTTCGCGCTGCTGGTCACCGCCACGCCGGTGCTGGCCTGGCGCTGGGAACTGCGGCAGGCGCGGAGACGGACCGCCGCGGCGCCCGAGCCGCAGGACGCGGTGCCCGCCCCGACGCCGGCGCACGGAGTGCCCGCGCCGACGCCCGCCCACGGGGTGGCGAAATGACAGGGCGTGCCGAACGCCGGCGGCTCCGCCGGTTCGCGATCGGCACGGCGGTCGTCCTCGCGGTGGCCGGGATGAACGGACCCTGGCTCTACCGGGTGGGTTCCGAGAAGTACCACGCGTACCGGATCGACCGGCCCGGGTACAAGGCGGAGAACGGACGCTGGGAGATCGTCGAGTTCCCCGACGCGTACCGGCAGAACACCATTCACGCGGCACTGCTGCACACCGGCAAGGTGCTGCTGGTGGCCGGGTCGGGCAACGACCAGGACAACTTCGACGCGAAGAGGTTCGACACCCGCCTGTGGGACCCGGTCGAGGGCACCGTGAAGAAGGTCCCGACGCCCAACGACCTGTTCTGCACCGGGCATACGCAGTTGGGGAACGGCAATCTGCTGATCGCGGGCGGCACCAAGCGGTACGAGAAGCTCCAGGGCGATGTGCGCAAGGCCGGCGGCCTGATGATCGTCTACAACGAGAACCCGGACAGGCCGATCACCCTCCCCGCCGGCACCCGGTTCACCGGCAAGGAGAACGGCAGGACGTTCGTCTCCAAGGATCCGGTGCTGGTGCCGCGCGCGAAGAAGGTCTTCGACGAGGCGACCGGGCGCTTCCTGCGCAACGATCCCGGATTCGGGCGGATCTACGTCGAGGCGGCACGGGAGGGCGCGCGGTACGAGACCGGTACCCAGGACAACTACCGCGTCCACGGGCTGACCGGGCCGGACGCACGCAACACGTACGGCATCGCGCAGAAACTGGCGCTCGACAAGAAGGACTTCCAGGGGATCCGGGACGCCTACGAGTTCGACCCCGTCGCCGAGAGGTACGTCAAGGTCGATCCGATGAAGGAGGCCCGCTGGTACCCCACGCTCACCACCCTGGGTGACGGGCGGATCCTCAGTGTCTCCGGGCTGGACGACATCGGGCAGTTGGTGCCGGGCAAGAACGAGGTCTTCGACCCCGCGACGAGGAAGTGGAGCTACACCGCGAAGGAGCGGCAGTTCCCCACGTATCCGGCGCTGTTCCTGATGCAGGACGGGAAGGTCTTCTACTCCGGGGCGAACGCCGGGTACGGGCCGGACGACGTGGGCCGGGAGCCGGGCGTCTGGGACGTGCGGACCGACACCTTCTCCGTGGTGCCCGGCATGAGCGACCCGGACATGCTGGAGACCGCGAACTCGGTGCTGCTGCCGCCCGCCCAGGACGAGACGTACATGGTGATCGGGGGCGGTGGGGTCGGGGAGTCCGCGCTGGCGAGCAGCAGGACGCGGATCGTCGATCTGTCGGCGAGCCGGCCGCGCTTCGTCGACGGGCCGTCGCTAGGGAAGGGCACCCGGTATCCGCAGGCCTCGCTCCTGCCGGACGACAGCGTGCTGATCGCCGGGGGCTCCGAGGACTACCGCGGGCGCGGTGACTCGGACATCCTGGAGGCACGGCTGTACGACCCGTCGACCGGCGAGCTCGACCGGGTGGCCGATCCGCTGCTGGGGCGCAACTACCACTCCGGGTCGCTGCTGCTGCCCGACGGGCGGGTGCTGTTCTTCGGCTCGGACTCGCTGTTCGGGGACGCGGCGAACACCAGGCCGGGAGAGTTCGAGCAGCGCATGGAGATCTACACGCCGCCGTATCTCCACCGGGGTCCCCGGCCGGCGCTGGACGGGGGGCCGCGCACGCTCGCGCGCGGGGAGTCGGGGACGTTCACGTCCCGGCAGGCGGCGTCGGTGCGCACGGTGCGGTTGATCCGGCCGAGCGCGTCGACGCATGTGACGGACGTGGATCAGCGCTCGGTCGCGCTGGACTTCACCGTGACCGGGGACGAGGTGACCGTGACCGTGCCGGAGAACCGGAACCTGGTGCCGTCGGGCTGGTACATGGTGTTCGCCGTCGACGGCACGGGGGTGCCGAGCGCGGCCCGGTGGGTGCGGGTGCCCTAGGACCTGGCGGCGCGGCTGCCCGGGTGCTTCACGAGGCGCGGGCCAGCCGCAGCGCGTACGCGGGCCACCAGGTGCCGGCTCGGGGGCCGCCCTTGCATTCGCCGTCCGACTCCCCCGGGCGTTTGATCCACAGGTAGGCGTCCGCCGACGGGTCGGCCGTCTCGGTGGTCGGGGTCTCGCCGAGCGCGCGGCCGGGCGGGTTGCACCAGCGTTCACCCGGATCGCCCTCCGTGTAGGGGCCGTTGCCGTTGCGGCTGGTGTCGATGACGAAGTGCTTGCCGCCGACCTTGGCGGACAGTTCCTTGCCGTAGGCGAGGGACTCCTCGGTGGAATAGAAGTTGGAGACGTTGACCGAGAAACCGTCGGCCTCGGCGATGCCCGCCCTGTTCAAGGACGCGAAGATCTGGTCGGGGTGGCCCCAGCCGGCGTTGCCGGCGTCCAGGTAGACCGCGGTGCCGGGCAGGGACGTGAGCTTGCCGACCGCGTACCCGAGCAGGGCATAGCGCTCCTCGTGGAACTCGTCCGGCGTGCAGCCGTCCACCAGGTGCAGCAGCGCGTCGGGTTCCAGGATCACCGTCGCGGAGCGGTCGCCGATGCCCTCGGCCACGCCGTCCACCCAGGCCCGGTAGGCGGCACCGTCGGCGGCACCACCGCCCGAGTACTGGCCGCAGTCGCGGTGCGGGATGTTGTAGAGGACGAGCAGGGCCGTCCGGTCGGCCCGCGCGGCGGCCTCGGTGAAACCGCGCGCCTCCCGCCGCGGGTTCTCCGGGCCGATCCATTCGGCGGTCGGCTGCTCGGCGATCTTGCGGATCTCCTCCGCCTCGGCCTCCCTGCCGTCGCGCACGTAGGCGGCGACCTGCTCGGCCGCGTTCCCGTGCGGGTTGACCCAGAACGGCGTCGCCGTCTGGGGCCGCCGGGTGCTTGCGCCGCCCGCGTCGTCGCCGTCCCCGTCACCGTCTCCGTCACCGGACGTGCAGCCCGCGATCAGCAGTGCCGCCCCCAGCACCACCGCGGTCGCCCGCACTCCGGCCGCCCCCCTGCTGCCGTACATCCAACTCCCCCTTGGGTGCACCGGTCCAAGGCCCAATCCTGACATACGCCGCGTTGCTCCCACGAGGTGGCGAAGGGGCCCGGCCGGGAGCTGTTACACGACGGTTCCGGTGAGATACGCCGAGACGACCACGTTCGCCGTGTAGCTGCCGGCGGCGCGGTCGAAGGTGCCGCCGCACGTGATCAGCCGTAGCTCGGCACGCCCCGACTCCCGTGTCCCGTAGGCCCGCTGGGCGTCGAAGCGGTCCCGGTCGAGGACCGTGACGTCCTCCACCGTGAACTGCGCGACCTTGCCGTCGTCCCGGACGACGCGGACGGTCTGGCCGGGGCGCAGCGCGCTCAGCGCGTGGAAGACGGCGGGGCGGGTCTCGGTGTCGAGATGGCCCACCATCAGCGCGGTGCCCGCCGCGCCCGGCTCGGTGCCGGCCCCGTACCAGCCGACGACGCCGGGCTGGTCGTACGGCGGCGGGTCGACCGCGCCTTGCGCGTCGAGGCCGCGGGCCACGACCGGCGCCTGGATGCCGAGGCCGGGGATGTCCAGGCGCTGGGGCCGCGCGCCGGTCAGCGGCTCGGCGGCGGGCGGCAGGGCGGCGACGGGCGGGCGGCCCGCCGCCGCCATGTCGCCCGTGGCGGGCGACATCGTGCCGTGCCGTACGTCGGTCACCTCGCGGCCCCACAGCCACAGCCCGAGCAGCAGCACCGCCCAGACCACGCCCGTGACCAGCCGTCCGGTGCCGGTGGCTCCTTCCCGGTCGGACATCGCCGCTCAGCCCGTCCTGCGGCTCCGGCGGCCGCCGAGCACCTTGACGGCGACGCCGGCCGCGCCGGCCAGGACCAGTCCGGTGACGGCGTGCGCCGCGTTGGGCCCGGTCGCCCGGGCGTCCTCGTCCCCGGCGGCGAGCCGCGCGGTGCCCCCGCCCCCCGCCTTGACGGGGGCGATCGGCGAGGCATGGCCGGACGGGTGCTGCCCGTCCGAGGACCGGACGGATCCGTCGGCGAGGGTGAGCGGCGCGGTGATCGACCTGGGCCCGTCCGCGCCGTCGCAGGTGACCTGGACCTCGTAGGACCGCTCCGGCCGCAGCGCCGAGCGGATCCTGGTCTCGCCGGTCAGCGTGCCGTCCATGCCGCTGAGCCGGGCCTCGCCGACGAAGGCGGCCGAGGTGGCGACGCCGGTCCTTCCCGTGCATCCGGTCACCCGCAGCCCCAGGTCGCCGCCGGGGGCCGGGGTGGTGGGGCTGACCGAGACGCCGCCGTCCGCGGCGTGCGCCACCGGTGCGAGGGTCGCGGTGGCCGCCAGTACGCCCGTACAGAGAGTGAGTCGCAGTGAACCCATCGTGGTGAACCTCCAGACTCCTGGAGACTCCCCCGCACGACCCGCCCCTGCATCCTCAACAGGGGCGGGACTGCTCCGAACGGGTGGGGTTCACCCCGATCTGCCCCGGGCCTGGTTTCAGTGCGGCGCGCGCGGGCCCGGGGCCTGGCTGACGGGCCGGCCGGCTGCCCTAGATGCGGTCGACGAGGTCCGCGATCGAGTCGACGATCTGGGAGGGCCGGTACGGGAAGTCCTCGACCTGTCCGGGACGGGTCAGTCCGGTCAGCACCAGGAAGGTCTGCATGCCGGCTTCCATGCCCGCCAGCACGTCGGTGTCCATCCGGTCGCCGATCATGGCGCTGGTCTCGGAGTGGGCGCCGATCGCGTTGAGACCGGTGCGCATCATCAGGGGGTTCGGCTTGCCCGCGAAGTAGGGCTTGCGGCCGGTCGCCTGGGTGATCAGCGCGGCCACCGCGCCGGTCGCGGGGAGCGGGCCCTCGGTGGAGGGGCCGGTCTCGTCCGGGTTGGTGCAGATGAAGCGGGCGCCGCCGAGGATGAGCCGTACGGCCTTGGTCATGGCCTCGAAGGAGTACGTCCGGGTCTCACCGAGGACGACGTAGTCCGGCTCGTGGTCGGTGAGGATGTAGCCGATGTCGTGCAGCGCGGTGGTCAGGCCCGCCTCGCCGAGGACGTACGCCGAGCCGCCGGGCCGCTGGTCGTCCAGGAACTTCGCCGTGGCCAGCGCCGACGTCCAGATGTTCTCGATCGGCACGTCCAGGCCCATCCGGCGGAGCCGGGCGTGCAGGTCGCGCGGGGTGTAGATGGAGTTGTTGGTCAGCACCAGGAAGGGCTTGCCGGACTCGCGCAACTTCTTGATGAAGGAGTCGGCACCGGGGATCGGGATGCCCTCGTGGATCAGGACTCCGTCCATGTCGGTCAGCCATGAGTCGATGGGCTTGCGGTCTGCCATGTGCGTCGATCACTCCTGGCGTACGTGCGAAACGAGCTGGGGGCGCCGGAACCGCGGCGTACCGACGCCCCTAAGACTAGTCAGGACTGGGTGATCCTGACTCCGTCGATCACCCCGTACCAGTTGTTGCCCGCGGTGTACCGGAAGCGGACGCGGACCATGCCGACGCCGGCGGGGATCTGGAGCGTGACGTTTTCGGTGCGCGAGGGGACGTCGGCGGTGTAGGTCCGCACCAGGACCGGGGCCGCGCCGTCGTAGGAGACGAGGACCTCGCCCTTCTGCGGGGACTCCTGGCGGTAGTAGGTGGTGCAGCTGAGGGTCGCGGCACGGCCGCCGGTGACCGGGTACGCCGGGAACCTCCGGACGGATGGGCGGACGCGGGCATGGCGACGCCCCCGGTGGTGGTGCCAGGGGCGTTGCGTCTTCCGTGGTGCGGGGTGGCTCAGCTGCCGGTCGCCGACTTCCAGGAGTCGACGTACTTCGTCAGGTTCTCGCCGATGTCGTTCCAGTCGGGCTCGAAGATCTCGACGCCGTCCATGAGCTTGGTCAGGGCGATCGCGTTGGCGTCGGTCGCCTTGACGTCCTGGCGGGCCGCGAAGCCGCCGCCGATCTCGCTGACCTGGGCCTGCGCCTTCTGGCTCAGCATGTAGTCGAGGAGCTTCCTGCCGTTCTCGCCGTGCGGGGCGTCGGTGACCAGGCCGCCGGCGTAGGGCAGGGCGAAGGAGGTGGGCTTGCCGCCCTCACGGGCCGGGAACCAGATGCCGAGGTTGGGCATGGACTTGGACTGGGCGAAGTTCATCTGCACATCGCCGTTGGCGACGTGCAGTTCGCCCTTGTCGACCTTGGGCGCGAGCTTGCCGGTCGAGGCGGACGGACCGACGTTGTTGGCCTGGAGCTTGCCGAGGTAGTCCATCGCCTGCTGCTCGCCGCCGAAGTCGTGCATGGCCTTGATGAGCACGGCGGTACCGTCGCCGGCGACTCCGGGGGTGGAGTACTGGAGCTTGTTCTTGAACTTGGCGTCGAGCAGTTCCTCCCAGGTGGTGGGGGCCTGCTGCAGCTCCTTCGTGTTGTGGACGAACCCGAAGTAGTTGTTGACGACCGAGGTCCAGGTGGCCTCGGCCGACTTGTCGGCGCCGTTGACCTGGTCGGAGCCCTTCGGGGCGTACTTCTGGAGCAGGCCCTTGTCGTCGGCCTGCTGGATGAAGGGCGGGAGGGTGACGAGCACGTCGGCCTGCGGGTTGCGCTTCTCACGGACGGCGCGCTGCACCATCTCTCCGGAGCCGCCCTCCACGTACTCGACCTTGATGCCGGTCTCCTTCTCGAAGTCCTTGAAGACCTGGTCGTACCAGCCGTCGCCGTTCTCGCCCTTGAGGCCGTCGGCGCTGTAGACGGTGACGACCTTCTCGTCGGAGGCGGCGGAGCTGCCACCGCAGGCGGTCAGGGAGGCGGCGAGGGCGAGGCTGCCGAGGACGGCGGCGATCGGCTTGAGGTTCTTTGCGGGCATGGCGAGGTGAACTCCTTGCGTGACCGAGCTGTTCGGGGGGCGGGCAGAGAGGTGGACTAGCGGTACGAGGCCTTGGTGCGGATCTTGGACACGGCGAGCAGGACCAGGAGGGTCGCCGCCATGAGCACCACGGCGATCGCGGACCCCGCGAACAGGGCGCCGCGGTCGGTGGCCGCGTAGATGAGGACCGGAAGCGGTGTCCAGTCGGGCGGATAGAGCATCATCGTGGCGCTCAGCTCGCCCATGGACAGGGCGAAGCAGAGGCCGGCGGCGGCGGTCAGGGAGGGCAGCAGCAGGGGGATCCTGACGCGCCACAGGACGTACGAGGGCCGGGCACCGAGGGAGGCGGCGGCCTGCTCGTACGCCGGGTCGAGGCGGACGATCGCGGCCGCCACCGACTGGTACGCGAACGCGGTGACCAGGACGGTGTGGGCGGCGATCACGATCCAGCGGGTGCCGTTCAGCAGGAAGGGCGGCTGGGAGAAGGCGACCAGGATCGCGAGGCCCACGACCACCGAGGGCACCGCGACCGGCAGCACGAACAGGGCGTCCAGCACCTTGCGGTACCGCCTGTGCAGGGCGGCCGCCGCCAGCGCCGCCCAGGTGCCGGCGACGAGCGCGAGCAGACTCGCGGCGACCGCCGTCACCAGGCTGGTGGTGAGGGCCTGCAGGGCCTCACCCCGGGTGGCCGCGGAGTAGTGGCCGGTGGTGAAGCCGGAGGGCAGCACGCTCGACCAGTTGGTGGCGAAGGAGGCACCGAGGACGACGAGGAGCGGCAGGGCGAACAGCGGCAGGAAGAGGAGGAAGAAGACCGTCCACACGGTCCACTTCGCCTTGCGGCTATGCACCAGCACGACGGCTCACCACCCGGTACAGGCCGTACAGGCCCACGGAGATCAGGACGTTGACGACGGCGACCACGCACGCGCCCGGGTAGTCGGACTCCAGGATCGCCTTGCTGTAGACGAGCATCGGCAGGGTCGTGACGCCCTTCGCCCCGGTGAACAGCACGATCCCGAACTCGTTGAGGCAGAGCACGAGGACGAGGCTGCCGCCGGCGGCGAGCGCCGGGAGTGCCTCCGGCAGGATGACCTGCCGGATGATCCGCGGTGCCCGCGCGCCCAGCGAACTCGCCGCCTCCAGCTGCGCGGTGTCCAGCTGGGAGAAGGCCGCGAGCAGGGGGCGGATCACGAAGGGCGTGAAGTACGTGATCTCCGCGAGGAGCACGCCCCAGGGCGTGGTGAGGAACTGGAAGGGCCCCTCCGCCGTGCCCGTGACGTCCGTCCACAGCCCGTTGGCCATGCCGACCGAGCCGTAGACGAACAGCAGGGCGAGCGTGATCAGGAAGGACGGGAAGGAGAGGAAGACGTCGATGAACTTCGACACCGCCCGGGCGCCGGGGAACGGCACGAACGCGATGACCAGCGCGAGCACGAAGCCGAGGACGAGGCATCCGACGGTGGCCGCGACGGCCAGCCAGACGGTCGTCCACAGGGCCTCGCGGAACGCCTCCGAGGCGAAGACGTCGGCGTAGGGCCGCACGGAGGTGCCGCCGGTGTCCGGCTGGAGGGACTGCTGGACGACCAGGGCGAGGGGGTAGAGGAAGAACAGGCCGAGGAGGGCGACGGGGGGCAGGGCCCAGATCCAGGCCGGCACCTTGCGGGACGGGGCCGGGGTCGCGGGCACCGGAGTCCCGGGCGCCGGGGTGCCGGGCACCGCGGTCCCGAGTGTCGCGCTAGCCATCCGCACTCACCCCCGCGGGCAGCAGCACCGCGTCCTCGGGCGCGAAGTGCAGCGCGACGGCCTCCCCGAGCGCCGGCGGATCCCGCAGCTCCCGCAGGTCCGCCAGCACCCGGTGTCCGTCCACGTCGACGTACAGCCGGTGCGTCGCGCCCCGCCACTGGATCTCCGAGACGGTCCCGGCGAGCTGGTTGGGCCCGGAGCCGAGCCCGACCAGGTGCGGGCGTACGCACAGCGTGGCCCGGGCGCCCGGGGCCACGGACCCCGTGTCCAGCTTCAGCTCGGCGCCGGCGAAGGCCACGCCGCCCTGCCCCACCGTGACCGGCAGCAGGTTGGCGTTGCCGACGAAGGACGCGGTGAACTCGTTCGCGGGTGCCCGGTACAGCTCACGCGGGGTGCCGCAGGCCTGGAGCCGCGCCTTGTCCATCACGGCGATCCGGTCGGCCAGGGTCAGCGCCTCGACCTGGTCGTGGGTGACGTAGAGGATCGACACCTCGGGCAGTTCCCGGTGCAGCCGGGCGAGTTCGGCGAGCATGCCGGAGCGCAGCTGGGCGTCGAGCGCGGACAGCGGCTCGTCGAGCAGCAGGACGCCCGGCCGGATCGCCAGCGCCCGCGCGATCGCCACGCGCTGCTGCTGGCCGCCGGACAGCTCGCGGGGGTAGCGGCGGGCGTACGCCGCCATCCCCGTCATCTCCAGGGCCTCGGCCACCCGCTGCCGGATCCCGGCGCGGTCGGCCTTGCGGGCCTTCAGCCCGAAGGCGACGTTGTCCTCGACGCGCAGGTGCGGGAAGAGGGCGTACTGCTGGACGACCATCCCGATGCCCCGCCGGTACGGCGGCAGGTCGCTCACGTCCCGGTCGCCGAGGAAGACCCGCCCGGAGACCGGCCGCACGAACCCGGCGACCGCGCGCAGGGCCGTGGTCTTGCCCGAGCCGGACGGCCCGAGCAGGGCCATCACCTCGCCGGGGGCGACGGTCAGATCCAGGGAGTCGAGGACGACGTTGCCGTCGTAGGCGACGGTGACCGAGTCGAAGCGGATGCCCATCAGCCGGTCCCCCGCAGGAGCGCGGGCAGGCCGGCGACCGAGTCGAGGACATGGCCGGCGCCCGCCTCGCGCAGCGCCTCGTCGCCGTGCGCCCCGGTGCGGACTCCGGCGACGAGACCCGCCCCGGCGCGGACGCCGCTGAGCATGTCGTACGAGGTGTCGCCGACGACGGCGACCTGCCGGACGTCCTCGGCGGCCTGGGTGCGCAGGAAGGCTTCGAGCACCATGTCCGGGAAGGGCCGCCCGCGTCCGCCCGCGTCGGCGGGGCACAGGGTGAGCGGGACCAGGTCCTGCCAGCCCAGGGCGGCGAGGATGGCGTCCTGGGTGACGCGGGCGAAGCCGGTGGTCAGGACGACGGTGCGGCCGCCGGCCAGGATCTCCTCGATGGCCTCGCGGGCCCCGGGGACCGGGGCGACGAGCCCGCCGTCGACCAGTTCGCCGTAGGCCTTCTCGAAGGCGGTGTTGGCGCGCCGGGCGAGCTCCTCGGTGCCGAACAGATGGCGGAAGACCGAGATCTTGGACTCGCCCATGGTGGCGCGGACGTAGTCGAGCTTCTCGGCGTGGTCCGGAGTGCCGGGCTCGACGCCCAGCTCGCGGCCGGCGGCGTCGAAGGCCCGCTCGACGAGGCCGCCGTCGGCGACGGTGGTGCCGGCCATGTCGAGGACGACGAGGCGTATGTCGGTGGGGTGCGTCGTGGTCGACGGGTTCGTCATGGTGTTCACCAGCCAAGTTCGTTCGCGGTGGTTTCGGCGATCGCGGGCGAGCAGGTCATGCCGCGCCCGCCGGGCCCGGTCACCAGCCATATGCCGTCGCGGACCTGCTGCCGGTGCACGACCCGGGAGGTGTCGGTGCACTGGGCGTACACCCCGGCCCAGCGGCGCCGGATCTTCGGCAGCGGGCGGCCGAGCAGGGACTCGACGACGCCGGTGAGGTGGTCGTAGGGGTCTTCGAGGGTGTCGAAGGCGAAGGGGTGCTCGTACTCGTGGGTGTCGCCGATGGTCAGCCCGCCGTCGGCCCGCTGGACCATGAGCAGCTGCATACGGTGCTCGGCCGCGGTCCGCGGCTGCGGCTGCCCGGCGTTGAGCTCGTCGAGGGCGGCGCCGCGGTAGGCCGGGTAGTAGCGGAAGCTGTCGGCGTCGGCGATCGAGGTGGGGAGCCGCTCGCCGAGGGGGTCGGTCTGCATCATCTGCAGGCGGACCCGGCGGACCGGCAGGTCGGGGCCGGCCAGCTCGCGGACCAGGCCGCCGAGCCAGGCGCCGGTGCAGAGCACGACCACGTCGCCCTGGTGGACGTCGCCGTGGTCGTCGCGGACGGCGTTGGCGCCTATGACGTCACGGACCTCGCGGCCGGGCAGGAAGCGGTAGCGCGGCGAGGTCAGCAGTTCCTCGCGCAGGGCGAGCTGCGCGGTGCGGGGCTCGACGGCCGCGTCCCGCTCGCAGTACAGGGCCGCGGTGAACTCGCCGCGCAGGGCGGGGTTCAGGGCGCGGGCCTCGGCGGGGTTCAGCAGCTTGTAACCGCGGGCGGCGGCGTCCGGGCGGGCCACGGCGGCCTCGGCGACGGCGAGTTCCAGGTCGCCGCGGACCGGGGTCAGGGAGCCGTTCGGGCGGAAGCCGAGGGCCGGGACACGGCCGCCGATCTCCTCCCAGAGCTCACGGGCCCGCAGGGCGGTCTCCAGTTCCTCACCGCCCGCGCGGCCGCTGACCCAGATCTGGCCGAAATTGCGCAGGGACGCGCCGCGAGCCTCCGCCTCGCGCTCGATCTGTACGACCTCGTGGCCACGGTTCACTGCATGCCAGGCGTGCATGGTGCCCACCACGCCGGCTCCGACGACTATCACTCTCACGACTGCCACGCTCCTCGCGCTGGGGGAACCGGAAGGGACCGGCCGACAACGAGAGCGTGAACGAGCCATCAAGTTTGGGCTAGACCCGTTATCATTCCGTGACAGTTCGAGCGGCGTCGGACCGAAGAACTTCAGCCCCCCAGATGCGTCGTGAAGGAGAACCTGTCGCCCCGGTACAGGGACCGCACCCGCTCCAGCGGCTGCCCCTCCGTGTCCCGGGAGACCCGGTGGATCAGCAGCATCGGCAGCGCGGGCGGCGTCCCGATCAGCAGTGCCTCGCGCGGGGTGGCGAGCACCGTCTCGATGCGCTCGTCGGCGTCGCCGAACCCGATGCCCTGCTCCCCCAGCCACGCGTAGAAGGAGGAGTCGGGGTCGAAGTCGGTGTCGAGGCGGGGCAGCCGGGACACGGCGACGTACGTGCTCTCCAGACCGACCCGCTCGTCGTCGGCGAGCAGCAGGCGCTCCAGGTGCCAGACGGGCTCGCCGCGCCGCAGCCCGGTCTCGGCGGCCAGCGTGTCCGGACAGGGGAAGCGGTCGAGGGTGACGAGATGCCGGCCCGGGGTCAGGCCCTGCCGCCGGACGCCCTCGGTGTAGCTGGCGAGCGACAGCGGCTGCGCCAGCTTGGGGCCCGCGACGACGGTTCCCCGCCCCTGCCGGCGCAGCTTGCCCTCCAGCACCAGCTCGCGGATCGCCTGTCGGACGGTCTCGCGGGCCACTTCGTAGCGCTCGGAGAGATCGCGCTCGGTGGGCAGCAGCCCGCCCTCCCCCAGGTCCTCGATCAGCCGGTCGAGGCGCGCCTTGACCGCGTAGTACTTGGGGATGCGGCCGTGCTCCGGAATGCCGTAGCGGACGGGGGCGCCGGGGGCCTGGTCGTTCGGGTAGTCCACGCAGGGATCGTCGCACGGGCCATGCGGCGGCTCAGCGCCGCCTGCGCACCATCACGAGGGCGGTGCCGGTCAGGACCAGCAGGAAGGAGGTGGCCGCGAGGGCACCGCGCGGGGTGGTGAGGCCGGTGCGGGCGAGTTCGTCGGCGAACGAGAGGCCCCCGTCGGGGGCGGCGGACGCGGCCGCGGACGGGTCGTCGCCGCCGGGCTCCGCGGCGCCCTCCGACTCCGGGGCCGCCCGCACCCGGAACCGGTAGTCGTTCGACTGCCCGACCCAGTCGCCGTCGTCCGCACGCCGTTGTACGACGGCCGCGTTGGCCGTGATGTCGTTCGGTACGGCGTCGGAGGTCAACGCCAGCCGCACCCGCACCGTCAGGGTCTGCCCCGGCTGGACGGTGAACCCCGCGAAACCGTCGTCGAAGACGCCGACCAGCTCGTCCTGGTCGGTCCGCTCGAACCGCACCGCGCGGGGCTGTGCCCCCTCGTAGAACTCCAGCCGGGGCTGCGACGGCTTCAGTTCCCGCTCACCGTCCACGAGCACGACGACCGGGTGGATGCCGGCGCAGGCGCTCCGCGTGGTGTTGCTGAGCTCGATGGACCAGGTCCCGTACCCGCCGCCGGCGTCGTAGGAGGCGGGACCGCCGACGATGCGGGTGGTGATCGGGAACTGCCGGTCGTCGGAACCGGCGCACTCGGCCTCGGGAGCGGCTCGCGGGGCGGATACCGAGGACGCTCCGGGCGCCGAGGACGCTCCGGGCACCGAGGACACGGAGGCCGCGGGAGAGGCGGGCGCGGAGGCCGCCCGGGGGGCGGGTGCGGGAACCGCGTGCACGGGCGGTGCGGCTCCGGCGAGGAGGGCGGCGGCTGCGGCGAGGCAGAGGGACACGGGCGTGCACAGTCGCATGTCCCCATTGCGCGTCACCCCCCGCCCGCTCCGCGAGGACACCGCGCCGTACGGCCCAACGGGTCCGCCCGATCGGGCAGGTTCACGCCTGCCCTCTCACCCCCCTCACCCCCCGCCCCGCCCGAACAGCGGCGCCAGCAGCAGCTGTGCCGCGCCCTCGGCGACCGCGCGGCTGCCGCCCTCCGCGATCCGGACCGGCACCGCCTCCTCGCCCGTGCGCCGCGCGCGTTCCGCGAGGACCTCGGCGACCCCGTGGGCGAACCGCTCCGGCGCGGCCTCGACGATCCGGCCGCCCAGCAGCACGCGGTCGACGTCGAGCAGTGCGATCAGGTTGCTCGCGCCGACCCCCAGCACCCGCGCCGCCTCCGCCACGTCCCCCCGCGCCACCGCGTCCAGACACAGCGCCTCGACGCACCCACGGTTCCCGCACCCGCACACCGGCCCGTCCAGCTGCACCACCTGGTGGCCGAACTCCCCCGCCCCGGTCCGCGCCCCACGATGCACCGCGCCCCCGATCACCAGCCCGCTGCCGAGCCCCGCCGCGAAGTGCAGGTACGCGAAGGACCCGCCGCCGCCCGCCACGGCGAGCCGCAGGGCGGCGGCGTTCGTGTCCTTGTCGACCACCACCGGCACCCCGAGTCGGCGGCCCAGCACGTCGCGCAACGGGAACCCGTCCCACTCCGGGAACCCGGTGACCCGGTGCAGCACGCCGTGGACGTGGTCGAGAGGTCCGGGCAGCGCGACCCCGGCGCCGAGCAGCGACCGCACCTCGCGGGCGGGGGTCCCGCCGAGCACCTCGGCGACCAGTGCGGCCACGTCCCCGACCACGGCCTCGGCGCCCGCCCCGAGGTCCATCGCCGTACGCCGCTCCCCCACCACCGTCCCGGCCAGGTCGACCAGCACCACCCGCAGCTCGTCCCGGTCCAGATGCACGCCCACGGCGTGCCCGGCCCCCGGCACCAGCCGCAGCACCGTGCGCGGTTTGCCGCCCGTGGACACCTGTCGCCCCGCCTCCGTCACGAGGCCCTCGTCCCGGATCCGAGCGATGATCTTGCTGACGGCCTGGGGGGTCAGCCCGGTCCGCCCGGCGAGCTCCAGCCGGCTGACACCCTCCGTCCCGGCCCCGCGCAGGAGTTCGAGGACGAGCGCGGCGTTGTGACTCCGCACGGCCAGCAAATTGGCCCCCAACCGCCCCCGCCCGACCCCCTCGGCACCGCGCCCCGCACCGCTCGCGTCGGGCCCCCCACCCTCCGCGCCGCCCGCACCTCGCCCGGTATCCCCCGCACCGCTCCCCTCCCGCCCGGCACCGTCCACACCACGCCCGACGCCACCCGAAGCCCGCCCTGCGCTCTTTCCAACCAGCCCCCGGCCGTCCGCACTCCGCCCGGCACCGCCCGTGCCGGGTCCCCCACCGTCCGCACCTTGTCCCGCATCGCCCGTAGCCCGCCCCGCGCCGCCCGCGCCGGGTCCCCCACCGTCCACGCCCTGTCCCGGGCCATCCGTAGCCCGCCCGGTGACATCCCCACCCCGCCCCGCACCGCCCGCACCCCGCCGCACCGCACCGCCCACACCCCGCCCCGCCCCATCCCCGCCGGGCCCCCCGCCAGCCGCACCCCGTTCCGCGCCGCCCGTAGCCCGCCCGGTGCCGTCCACTCCCCGCCCGGCGCCGTCCGCGCCGGGTCCCCCGGCCGCTCCTGTGGTGTTGTTCGCCCTGTTCACCATCCCATTCTCCCCCGCGCTTGCACTTTGGCAACAGCGTTGCGAAAGTGGACGCATGACTGGCACACCCCCTGGCTCGCCCCTCCGCGTCGGCCTCGTCGGCTACGGCCTCGCGGGCTCCGTCTTCCACGCCCCGCTGATCGCCACCACCGAGGGCCTGGCCCTGGACACGGTGGTCACCTCGCACCCCGAGCGGCAGGAACAGGCCCGCGCCGAGCACCCCGGCGTGCGGGTCGCCGCCACCCCGGACGAGCTGTTCGAGCGGGCCGACGACCTGGACCTGGTCGTCATCGCGTCCCCGAACAAGACGCACGTCCCCCTCGCCACCACCGCCCTGAAGGCCGGCCTCCCCGTGGTCGTCGACAAGCCGGTCGCCGGCACCGCGGCCGAGGCGCGCGAGCTGGCCGCCCTCGCCGAGGAGCGCGGACTGCTCCTCTCCGTCTTCCAGAACCGCCGCTGGGACAACGACTTCCTGACGCTGCGCCACCTCGTCGCCGAGGGCGAACTGGGCGACGTATGGCGCTTCGAGTCCCGCTTCGAGCGGTGGCGGCCGCAGCTCAAGGGCGGCTGGCGCGAGTCCGGCGACCCCGCAGAGATCGGAGGTCTGCTCTACGACCTCGGCAGCCACGTCGTCGACCAGGCCCTGGTCCTCTTCGGCCCCGCCGCTTCCGTGTACGCCGAGGCCGACGTCCGCCGCCAGGGCGCCGAGACCGACGACGACACCTTCATCGCCGTCACCCACACGAGCGGCGTCCGCTCCCACCTCTATGCCTCCGCGACGACCGCCCAACTCGGCCCGCGCTTCCGGGTGCTGGGCTCGCGGGCCGGCTACGTCAAGTACGGCCTCGACCCGCAGGAGGCGGCGCTCAAGGACGGGCACCGCCCCGCCACGACCGCCGGCTGGGGCACCGAGCCCGAGTCGCTGTGGGGCCGCCTCGGCTCCGGCGAGTCCCCGCTGACCGGTGGCGGGAGCCCCGTGCCCACCCTGCCCGGCGACTACCCCGCGTACTACGCCGGTGTCGCCGCCGCCCTGCGCGACGGCGCCCCCAACCCGGTGACCGCCCTGGAGGCGGCCGCCGCCCTCGACGTACTGGAAGCGGCCCGCCGTTCGGCCCGCGACGGAGTGACGGTGACCCTGTGACGCACAGCCACACGACCACGACGACCCCGGCGACCACCCCCGAACTGACGCCCGGCATCGAGGAGTTGGAGGCCCAGGAACGCCGTCTGGTGTTCCGCCGGTTCACCTTCGACGACGCCTGGGCGCTCGGCTCGCTGCTGGTGGAGGTGGCCCGGGAGTGCCAGGCCCCGGTCGCCATCGACATCCACCGCGGCGGCCAGCAGCTCTTCCACGCCGCCCTGCCCGGCTCGACCCCCGACAACGACGCCTGGATCGCCCGCAAGCGCCGGGTGGTGGAGCGCTATGGCTCCGCGTCGTACCTGGTGGGCGCCCGCTTCCGGGCCAAGGGCACCACCTTCGAGGAGTCCTCCCGGCTGGACCCCGACCGCTACGCCGCCCACGGCGGCTCCTTCCCCATCACCGTGGAGGGCGTCGGCGTCGTCGGTTCGGTGACCGTGTCCGGACTGCCCCAGCTCCAGGACCACCGCATGGTGGTGGAGGCGCTCGAACACTTCCTGAGCGGCGACCGGGCCTGATTCCCGTCCCTGCTGCGGGATTAGCCCGAGCGGCCCTCCGGTTACACATCGGTGTAACGGCCGTCACAGCAACCGGAGGGATCGCTTCCATGGACAAGCCCGCAGCCTCGTTGAAGGAACGGCTGGGACGGTACGGCATCTGGAGCACCGGCCTGCGCTCCGAGGACCCCGCCGCGCGCGGCGAACTGGCGGACGCCGCCGCGGAACTGGAGGACCTGGGCTACGGCGCCCTGTGGCTGGGCGGCAGCCCCGGCGCCCAGCACGCCGCCCCGCTCATCGGCGCGACGGCCGAGATCACCGTCGGGACCAGCATCCAGAGCATCTGGCAGTACGAGGCCAAGGACAGCGCGGCGGCCTTCGCGGACCTGGAGGCCGCCCACCCGGGCCGCTTCGTCCTGGGCCTCGGCGTCAGCCACGAGAAGTTCACGCAGCAGTACCGCCGCCCGTACTCGGCCCTCGTCGACTACCTCGACGCGCTGGACGCCGCCGGCGTACCCGCCGGGCGCCGCCTCCTCGCCGCGCTCGGCCCGAGGACCCTGGAGCTCTCCCGCGACCGCTCGGCGGGCGCGATCCCGTACCTGGTGACGCCGGAGCACACGGCCTACGCCCGGGAGATCCTGGGCGAGGCGCCGATCCTGGCCCCCGAGCTGAAGGTCGTCCTGGAGCGGGACCCGGACCGGGCCCGCGCCGCCGCCCGGGACTACCTGGCCATGTACCTGGCGCTCCCGAACTACACGAACAACTTCCTGCGGCACGGCTTCACCGAGGCCGACCTGGCGGACGGCGGCAGCGACCGCCTGATCGACGCGGTGTACGCCTGGGGCGAGGAGGACCGCATCCGGGAACGCGTCACCGCCTTCCATGAGGCGGGCGCGGACCATGTGGCGCTCCAGGTGATCGGCACCGGCTCCGGCGACGCGCTCCCGCGCGAGGAGTGGCGCCGGCTGGCCGCCCTGCTGGCCTGACGACGACGTCCGGCGGGAACGCCGGGAGGGCGGCGCGGCGCGCCGCCCTCCCGGTGCGACCCTTCAGGCGTCCTTCAGCTCCTGCCGCTGCCGCCCGAGCCCCTCGATCTCCAGCTCCACCACGTCCCCGGCCCGCAGGTAGGGCTTGGGCTCCGGCTGCCCCATCGCCACCCCGGCGGGCGTCCCCGTGTTGATCACATCACCGGGGTACAGGGTCATGAACCGGCTCACGTACCGCACGACCTCCCCCACGGGGAAGATCTGGTCGCGGGTGGACCCGTCCTGCTTCAGCTCGCCGTTGACCCACAGCCGCAGTGACAGACCCTGCGGGTCCGGCACGTCGTCCGCCGTCACCAGCCAGGGCCCCAGCGGGTTGAACGTCTCGCAGTTCTTGCCCTTGTCCCAGGTCCCGCCGCGCTCGATCTGGAACTCCCGCTCGGACACGTCGTGCGCCACCGCGTACCCGGCGACGTGCGCGAGCCCTTCCTCGGCCGACTCCAGATAGCGGGCCGTACGGCCGATGACGACCGCCAGCTCCACCTCCCAATCGGTCTTGCGCGAGTCCCGCGGCACCAGCACCGTGTCGTGCGGCCCGACCACCGTGTCCGCGGCCTTGAAGAACACCACCGGCTCGGCGGGCGGCTCGGCCCCCGTCTCCCGGGCGTGGTCGTGGTAGTTCAGGCCGATGCACACGACCTTGCCTATCCGCCCGAGCGGCGGCCCGATCCGCAGCCCCGTGCCGTCCAGTACGGGCAGGTCCCCGGCATCGGCGGCCGCACGGATCCGGCCGAGCGCCGCGTCGTCGGCGAGCAACGCGCCGTCGATGTCCGGCACCAGTCCGGACAGGTCCCGCAGCACGCCCTCGGCGTCGAGCAGCGCGGGCTGTTCCGCCCCGGCCGTTCCGACTCGCAGCAGCTTCATGGTCACAATCTCCCTCGATCGTGGGGCGCCCCCTGACGTGTGCAGCCATCGGAGGACTGGTCGATCCTCCAAGCTGACGGTCCGGTCCGCAATACCCGTTCACGTACTGGACCGTAGGCAGCGCTCCGCTCAGCGGTACAGCACGGCCCGCTCCACCGCGCTCCACGTCGTGCTGGTGACCACGTACAGGGCGGCCGCCAGCGGCACCACCGCCACCGTGACCAGCGTGAAGAAGGACATGAACGGCATCACCTTGGTGACGGCGCCGACCGCGCCGAGACCCGGCAGCCGCTCACCGTCGGCCGGTACCGGACCGCTTGCGGCCGTCATCCGCCGCGTACGGCGGAAGTTGAACACGGCGACGACCGCGACGAGGGCGAACAGCGCCACGTACACCAGCCCCGCGGTGCCGAACGCCCCGCCGTCGGCCAGCGCGTCCAGCCACCGGTCACCCAGCGGCGCGGCCAGCAGCTCGTGCCCGAGCAGGGCGTTGGCCTCACCGCCGATCGTCGGGTTCGAGAACAGGTGGTAGAGCAGGAAGAAGGCGGGGATCTGCAGCAGACCGGGCAGGCAGCCCGCCAGCGGGGACACCTTCTCCTTCGCGTGCAGCTCCAGCACGGCCTGCTGAAGCCGCTCGGGGTTCCTGCGGTGCTTCTCGCGCAGCTCGGCGATCTTCGGCTGCAACGCGGTGCGCGCCTTCTGCCCCCGGGCGGACGCCCGGGACAACGGCAGCACCAGCAGCCGTACGAACGCGGTGAACAGGACGATCGCGGCGGCGGCCGCGGACGCGTGGAACAACGGCTGGAGCAACTCGGCGAGCTGCTCGACCAAGTTGGCGAAAACGGACATGGGTGAGCCCTCCGTGGTGGGTCTCGTCGTGCCGGGACATGGGATGGCGGCAAGACGACCCGCGCGGGGGGTCACGGTGAGGTGCTGCTCCGGGGTGGCGTGCCCTACGCGACGGTCGTCAGGAGGGCGTGTCCCGGCGCTCGGGGGCGGGTGCGCCCCTTGGCGTCGGGGTCGCGTTGCGGCAGGAAGGCCGTCCGCAGGTCCCGGTCGCGCATCGCCGTACGCACCCGCGTGGGCGGCACGGCGGGCGCGCAGCGCGCGGCGACCAGCTGGGAGAGCGCGAACGCCGACCCGGCCGCGGCGGTCGCGGCGAGCGCGACGGTGGCGGTCAGGGTGCCGGCGTCCAGCGGCACGAGGTCGAGGAAGAGGACGAAGAGGGTCAGGAGCAGGAGGCCGGCGCGCGACCTCGCGCAGCGCTGGATCATCGCGGCTCCCCCTCTCGTGTCCCTCGGGCGCGTACGGCGTGCTGTCGTTCGTTTATACCTCACCGGGGGCGCCTCACCGGGGGCGCAGGGAAAGGAGTGTGCCCCAGACCACCAGGCGGTACGTGGAGGTGTACTGGGGGGTGCAGGTGGTGAGGGTGATGTAGTGGCCCGGCGCGCTGTAGCCCCGGCCGGGATGGACGAGGCTGCGCGGCACGGGGCGGATCACCCCGGTGTCATGGGCAGAGGTCCGCACGAGGGTCTGGTCGACGGCGTACGTGTACACCGCGGCCCGCGTCTCCACGACGATCCGGTCGCCGTCGCCGAGCCGGTCGAGGTACCGGAAGGGCTCCCCGTGGGTGTTGCGGTGCCCGGCGAGCGCGAAGTTCCCGGCGCGGCCGGGCTGCCCGGTGCCCGGGTAGTGACCGGCGTAGCCCTTGTCCAGGACGTCGGGCTTGCTGATGCCCTCGGCGACGGGGACGCGGAGGTCCAGGCGGGGGATGGCGAGGATGGCGTAGGCACGCGAGGGCCCGGACGCGGGCGCCGGCGCCGTGGCGGGCCCGCCGGTCCGAGCGCCGGGCCGCGCCCGGACCGGTGGGTCCGCGTCGTCGTGGTCCGCCGGGTCGCCGCCCTCCCCCTGGACCGGCCCGCGGGCCCCGCCCCACTCCCGCTCCAGGGCGGCCACCTGCCGCTGGGCGCCCTGCCTGGCCTGCCGGTTGGTCCACCACAACTGGTGGACCACCAGGAGCAGGACGACGACGCCGACGGTGACGAGGGCCTCCGCACCCGTCCACAGCGCGCGCCGCCGCCGGGCGCGCCGCCGCCGGTCGGTGTGCTGCACGACGGGCACGCGCATGGGCGGACGCCTCCTCCCCCGTCGCCATGGGACGGGCCGCCCGCACGATAAGCGGCGAGGCGTGAGGTCTCCAGACCCGCGCGGGTCCTTTCGCCCGCGGTCACGGATGGGTGTCAGACGACGGGCTCCCCGATCCCGAGCAGGTTCCCCTCGCTGTCCCGGAACCAGGCGGCACGCTCGCCCCGCGCCCCCTTGCTCGGATAGTGCCCCTCGACGTCGGCGATGCCGTCCTCCGACGTCCGCAGCCCCGGCAGGTCGACCACCTCGAAGACGACACCGCGCCGCCGGAGCGCCGCGACCACACCGTCGACGTCGTCGACCTGAAAGCCCATCTGCGTGAAGGTCCCCGGCGAGGCCCCCGCCGACAGGAACAGGGCGAACTCCACGCCGCCGCTCCGGTACAGCAGCCCGCCGGGCCGCTCGTCGACGGGTTCGAGACCGAGTTTCTCGGAGTAGAAGCGGCGGGCCCGCTCCAGGTCCTGGGCGGGCAGCCGGGTGGCCGGTCGGGCCCCGGCGAGACCGGTGTCCCTGTCATCCATACCTTCACTGTGCCGCAGCGGGGCGACGCGGTCACACCGGCGGGCGCCCCGGGCGACGGGCGGCCCGTCCCGCCGGACGCGGGCGCAGGGCGGTGTTCGTCCTGCCGGCCGGCCACGGGCGGGGGACGGACTCTCCTTTGTCACCGCTCGGCAGTACGGTGTCCCCCATGCGCCCCGACACGCCTGCCGAAAACGTCGACCACGCCACCGAGGCGGCCCGCCTGGAGCGAACCGCCGGCCTGTACCCCGAGGACGCCGAAGCCCTGCTGCTGCGGGCCGCGGCCCACCTCGAACTGTCCGGCGACCGCCCCGCCGCGACCGCGCTCTACGACCGCCTGCTCTCCTCCGGCGACAGCCTGGACGACCCGTTCCTGGTCCGGGCCCTGAAGGCCGCGAACCTCTGGGAGTACGGCCACGAGGCCGAGGCCCGGGCGATCATCGACGGCATCCGCACGGCGTCCCCGCGCGACGCGGCCCCCTGGGTGATCGTGGCGGAGGCACTGGAGGCCCACGACGAGTTGGAGACGGCGCAGGAGGTCCTCACGCAGGCCGCCCGGCTCCTCGTGACGGACGGCGCACGCCCCCCGCAGCCCACGCACCCCCTCTTCTTCGGCCGCCACCGGGTGCGCCGCATGCTGGGCCTGCCCCACGACGAGTGGGACACCCTGGCCGACACCCTGCACTCCATGCCGGTCTCCCTGGACGAACTCCACGACCCGAAGCGGGTGTGGTCCCTGGGCTCGGACAACCCGGCGGAGCTGGAGGCGGAGATCTCCCGCCTTCGCGCCGAACTCGGCGCCTACCGGGAGGCCCTGTCCCGCCCGTTCCCCGTCGCGGTCCTGCACTGGCCGCAGGGCGAACTGACGGAACTGCTCTCGGCGTACCCGGCGCTGTCGTCGGAGTACCCCTCCCACGAGGAGCACCTGTCGACCATAGAGACCTCCCTGCGGGAACTGTCGTCCTCCGGCACCCCCAACCTGGGCGTCGTCACCGGCACGGTCCCCTCCTTCGAGGCCTTCGCCGCATCGGAGGGCACGACCCCGGACGACCCGACCCTCCTCCCCCAGTACGCCACCACCCTCGCGGCACGGGGCCGCGCGGTGGCTTGGCCCCCGGAGGGGACGGGGGCTTGCTGGTGCGGAACGGGGCGGAGGTACGCGGAGTGCCACGGGGCCGTGGCCTGACGTCGGCGGCGTAACACATTCCCTGGGCGACGGCCCTATTTGTTCCGATCCCACTACTCCTCCACAACTCGCGCACGCTAACGTCATGGGCGATCAGCTGAATCGGCATGCCCGCAGCGGCAGGCATGTCCCGGCCCGCGAGGAAATGACATGCCGCCCTACCAGTCTTCATCGGAGTGGCAGTTCGACGTACCCACCAGCGGGAGCAAGCGGCTCCCTCCGGCGGCCAGGTCGTTCGAATCGCTCGCGCACCAGGGCTACGGCTTCGAAGCGGCCATCGCCGACCTGATCGACAACTCCATCGACGCGCAGGCCCACAACATCGTCGTGAGCTTCCTCCGGGACACCGGTGAGCGCGGCGGCCGCGACCGCCTCGTCGGCCTGCTCGTCATCGACGACGGCGACGGCATGGACGAGGGGAGCCTGGACACGGCGATGACCGTGGGCGGGCGCGAAGAATACGCCGTCGGCGCCCTCGGGCACTTCGGCGCCGGATTGAAGGCCGCCTCGCTGTCGCATGCTGACGCGCTCACCGTGATCAGCCGGACCAAGCGCAGCCCGTCGGCCGGCCGCCGTTGGCTCACCGCCCGCGCGCAGGCCGACTTCACCTGCGACATCGTCGACGCGAGCTATTGCCAGAACCTGGTCGACCGCTATGACGGCGTGATCGGCTGGCACGGCACGATCGTGCGCTGGGACGATGTGCGCGCGTTCGAGACCATCACGGACGGCCAGACCGACCGCTACCTGAACGACGCCATCGAGCGGTTGGAGACCCACCTCGGCCTCTACCTCCACCGCTTCCTCGCCCGCGACGGCTTCCACATCGACATCGTCGTCGAGGATGTCCACACCCGGGAGGAACTGGACCACCGGGGCGTGGAGCCCATCGACCCGTTCGGCTACCGCGTTCCGGGCCGCGCCGGGTATCCCCGGACGTACGTCGCTCCCGTCGAGGGCGTCGGCAACGTCGCACTCGAGGCGCACATATGGCCGCCCAAATCACCACTCGTCGCATTCCGCGGCATCGGCCCGCTCGCCGAACGCCAGGGCTTCTACCTCTACCGAAACGACAGGCTCGTCCAAGCAGGCGGCTGGAACGACACCCGCAGCCCGGAGGGCCACCTCGCCCTCGCCAGGATCGCCGTGGATCTTCCACCCCAGCCCAATGACGTGTTCGCGCTGACCGTCAAGAAGGACGGCGTCCAGGTCACCCCCGCGTTCGCCCGGGGGTTGGAGAAGGCGGCGGCCCCCACCACTGGCCACACCTTCACCGAATACGTTCGAGAGGCCGAGGCGACCTACCGCGAAGCCGCCAAGCGGCGTACCGAGGTCAAGCGCGTCGCCGTCATCCCGCCCGGCAAGGGCATCGACCCCAAGTTGAAGCGCACGCTGCGGGACGAACTGCCGCAGCTCGAGGGCAACGACCCCATCACCTTCACCTGGGCCAGGCTCGACACGCCACCCGGAGTCGACTCCACCGAACTGCTCTTCACGATCGACCACAAAGAGCGCCGGGTCGTCCTCAACAAGGACTACCGGCACGCCTTCAACGGCGACCGACGCGGAGGCTCCAACGACGCTCCGGTCCTCAAGAGCCTCCTCTATCTGATGCTCAACGAGATCTTCCAGAAAGAGCGGGTCTGGGCCAATCAGACCGACAAGGTCGCCCTGTGGAACAGCGTGCTCGTCACCGCGGTACGGGCCGAACTCGCCCGCGACGAGGGTTAGTCCGCCGTCTCCCCCTCACACCGTCCCGTACGTCAGAAAGGCCGGCCCGCCGCCGTGACCGCAGAGAACGCGCCCGCTTCCGACCACCTCACCGACCTCCACGGCGAGGTCCTCGACGCGATGAGCCGACGCGGCCCCAAACCCTTCGCCAACCTGGCCTCCGCCCTCGCCGACCCCGACGAACCCGCCGACACGGACTTGTCCCGCTTCCGCGATCGCGTCCTGACCGCTGACCCCGGCGACGAGTTGCTCGCGCTCTGGCGCCGCAAGCTCATCGCCTGGGACTTCGAACAGTCCCCCGCCTGGTCGGCCACCGCGCCGCGCACACCGGAACGCCGAGCCGAGGTCCACGAGCGGCTCGCGCTCGGCGCGGACCTGAGCAAGGCGCTCGACGCGGCCGTCCCGGTCCACGTGGAGCCCGGCCCCGTCACCATCAGCCGTGAGTTCCAGGCCTGGTACACCAAGGAGCATGCGGCGAACCGCTCGTTCTACTGGGCCTCCTACGAGCGGCTGCTGCGTCGCAAGGGCTGGAACGACGCAGCGGTCTCCGGTCTGGACGAGGCCGCCCACGCCGTCGTGGAACGGCTCGCCGACCCCACCCGCGACGACCCTTATGGCGCGCGCGGACTCGTCGTCGGCTACGTGCAGTCCGGCAAGACCGCCAACTTCACCGGTGTCACGGCCAAGGCCATCGACGCGGGCTACCGTCTGGTGATCGTCCTGGGCGGCACCCTGAACCTGCTGCGCGGCCAGACACAACGCCGCCTCGACATGGAACTGATCGGCCAGGAGAACATCCTGGGCGCCGCCGACCCGGACGACCCGGACGCCTTGGTCGGCATCGACTACCAGGACGACGAGGACTGGCCGGCGAAGTTCGTCTCGTTCGGCGCCCGTCCCTCCACGCTCGGCGCCTTCGACATCGAGCGCCTGACCTCTCGCGACCGTGACTACGTGTCCCTGGAGCGCGGCATCAGCGCCCTGGAGTTCGACAAGCCGGACCCGACGCGCCCGCTGTTCGACCCCGCGAACCTGCATGCGGCCCGCGCCCGCGTCATGGTCGTGAAGAAGAACAAGTCGGTGCTGGAGAATCTGGTCAGGGACCTCAAGAAGATCGGTCCACTCCTCGGCGAGATACCGGCCCTGATCATCGACGACGAGTCGGACCAAGCCTCGGTGAACACGACGGACCCGAAGAAGTGGGAGGACGGCAAGGTCACCCGCACCGCGATCAACGACCAGATCAGCAAGCTCCTCACCCTCCTGCCTCGAGCCCAGTACGTCGGCTACACCGCGACCCCCTTCGCCAACGTGTTCATCGACCCGGGTGACGAGAAGGACCTCTTCCCGCGCGACTTCCTGATCTCCCTGCCCCGCCCGACGGGCTACATGGGCGTTCAGGACTTCCACGACCTGGACTCCGTCGACGGCGAGGAGGGCGAGGCCGAGCGGAGACATGTCCGAGGCATCTGCGACTACACGGGCGACCCCCTCATGGAGGCGGAGTCCACGGGCGACCGTCTCCAGGAGGCCATGGACGCCTTCGTCCTCACTGGGGCTCTGAAGCTATACCGCGAGAAGCACGGCGTACCCTCCGGCCCGTTCCGCCACCACACGATGCTCGTGCACGAATCGGTCCGCATGGCCGAGCACGCCGTGCTCGCCGAGCGCATCCGGACGATGTGGCGCCACGCCGCCTACACGGGCCCTGCAGGGCACACCCGTCTGGCGTCCCTCTTCGACAAGGACTTCCACACCTACGCGGACAGTTCCCTGCCCACGCCCGAGACGTACGCGGACCTGAAGCCCTTCATCTCCGGATCCTGCCAGCTGATCAATCGGGGAGGCAGCCCCGTCATCGTCGTCAACGGCGAGAGCGAGCGCGACTACGCCCAGCCCGACCTGGACTTCGACCGCACCCCGAACGTCTGGAAGATCCTGGTCGGCGGCACCAAGCTGTCCCGCGGCTTCACGGTCGAGGGTCTGACGATCACGTACTACCGCCGCACGACGCAGCAGGCCGACACCTTGATGCAGATGGGCCGCTGGTTCGGCTTCCGGCCCGGGTACCGGGATCTGGTGCGCCTGTACATCGGCCGTGAGGAGACCCTCGGCCGCAGTCGCAACGCCAAGACCGTCGACCTCTACGAGGCCTTCGAGGCGATCTGCCGGGACGAGGAACTCTTCCGCACCGAACTGGCGCGCTACGCGCCATTGGTGGACGGCCGGCCCCAGGTCACCCCGGCCCAGATCCCGCCGTTGGTGGCCCAGCATCTGCCATGGGTGAAGCCATCGGCCAGGAACAAGATGTTCAACGCTGAGTTGGTGGAGGTGCGGTCGCCGGGCGTCTGGGAGGAGCCCACGGCATACCCGGAGGAGCCCGACGCGCTGCGTCGCAACACCGAGTGCTGGGCGCCGGTCCTGGAAGCACTGTCGCCCGCTCCCGTCTCTCTCGGTGTGGACGGGGGTCCGCACTATGACGCACTGGTGGGCACCGTGTCGCACAGCGACCTGCTCACGGTGCTGTGCGACCTGCGCTGGTCCGTCCCGGAGCAGTTCTCGCCCCATCTGGAGTTCTTGCTGGACGCCGGGCGGGAGCCGGGCACGATCGACGACTGGTTCGTGATCGCTCCGCTCCAGACGTCCGCCGGCCGCAACGAGGCGCGCGTTCTGGGGCACGGCCCCTTCTCGCTCGCCCGCCGCAAGCGTCGCCGCGGGGCACTGTTCGGGGCGATCCGTGACCCCAAGCACGTCGATGCGGCGAAGCGCCTGGCGGGGGCCACGAACCTCACCGGAAACGTCACCGTCGAGCAGAACGTCCGTCCGCGTCGGGGTGCGCTGGTGCTCTATCCCGTGGTGGAATCGGAACCCCGGATCGCGTCCGACGGTTCGATCGATCCGCGTGACCTGGTCATGGCCTTCGCCTTCGTCGCCCCGCCGTCGACGGCTCAGGGCGACCGTCCCTTGGTTCGGTTCCGTGCGATCGACTCGACCAAGGCGGAAGCCGCGATCATCGACCGTGACGATATGCGTTCGTGAGGCTCGACGACAGTGGACAACGTGATGCCTTCCTCTCTCGGCGTCTCGGCCCGGATGAGCAAGCAGGCGAGCAAGAACACGGGTGTCGAACTGTCCGTGCGACGGCTGCTGCACGCGGCTGGGCTGCGCTATCGCGTGGAGTACCCCGTGCCGGGCATGCCCAGGCGACGCATCGACGTGGCATTCCCCCGGGCCAAGGTCGCGGTCCTCATCGACGGCTGCTTCTGGCACGGCTGCCCTCAGCACGCCACTCAACCGAAGGCCAACGCGGAGTGGTGGCGCCGCAAGCTGGACCGGAACATGGCCCGCGATCGGGAGACCACGGAGCATCTGCGCGCGATGGGGTGGACGGTCCTGCGGTTCTGGGAGCACGTACCGACCGAAGAGGTGGCGGCGACGGTACGTACAGCGGTTGACCGGGAGAAGCTGGACCGGGACCGACGGAAGCAGAGGGCGCTGAAGCAAGTTCGCCGGAGTAGCTGAGGGGGAGCGAATGGCTGATCGCGGAAGGCTGAACGGCGCCGCGGTTCCGGGTACATGAGGCCCCGAGCAATTGGCCGTTGGGGTGAAAGCAGCAGTGCAGCTGTGTTCGGCAAAGCGTATGAGGAGGGGGAAGACAGTGGGGGACCTGACCTTCGTCGATGTGTGCTCCGGAGCGGGCGGCCTCGCCCTCGGACTGGAGCAGGCGGGGTTCGAGCCGCGCCTGCTGCTGGACGACGACGACCTCGCTGTGAAGACCCTGAGGACCAACCGACCGCGGTGGAACGTCCTGCGCACCGACCTGCTGGACTTCGATCCGGTCGAGCACCCCGTGAGTCACGATGTGGACCTTCTCTCGGCCGGCCTGCCGCGGGTGAGGTCGAGCGCGACCGCCCGACGTGTGGACACCGGCTCGGAAGAGCGGCTGTTGGAAGCAGCCGTGTATCTCGTTCACGCGATCAGGCCGCGGGCCGTACTCATCGAGAACGTACCCGAGCTCGTCCACTCGGACATCCATCAAGGGTTCCGCGACTTCGTCCACGCCGAACTGGATCACCTGGGATACGCGTTCAGTTGGTTCGTCGTGAACGCCGTCGACTTCGGCGTACCGCAGAGCAGGAAACACGGCGTGCTGGTGGCTGTCCGACGACAGTGGGCCAGGGCCTTTCGGCCGCCGATGCCGACAGCGCGGGAATCGATGACGGTCGGTGCCGCCTTGGAGTCGTCGATGGCCGCACGTGGCTGGACGGACGCGGCCCGCTGGGCTGCACAGGCCGATCAGCCCGCTCCCACGCTGGTCGGCGGGTCGAAGAACCGCGGCGGCGCCGACTTGGGACCCACGAGAGCCAAGGAGAAGTGGGCAACGATGGGTGTCAACGCACACACCGTGGGGGACACGGTTCCCGGCCCGGACTTCTTCTGGGATCCGAAAATGGGCAGGGACAATATGGTGAAGCTCACGGTCGAGCAGGCGGCGCTGCTGCAAGGCTTCCCCGCAACATGGCAGATCAGCGGGCTCAAGACCGCCCGCTACCGCCAGGTCGGCCACGCGACCCCACCCCCTGTCGGCAAGGCGCTCGGGCGAGCCGTCGCCGAAGCGCTGGAGAGTGACTCGACGATCTTCGCTGCCGGCTAGACTTCAGCCCCATGACCAGCACGGCGTCACACCAGTCCATCCTCGACAGACCTTTTGTCCTGGATCTCTTCGCAGGACCCGGAGGGCTGGACGTCGCCGCGCACAAGCTCAACATCCAGAGCCTCGGCATCGAATGGGACAAGAGCGCCTGCCTGACCCGATACGCGGCGGGTCTGCACACCCTCCACGCCGATGTGAGCGCGGTTCGCCGGAATGCCTTCGAGTCGCTGCCGCCGGACATCAACGTGCTGGCCGGTGGACCGCCCTGCCAGACCTACTCGGTGGCCGGTCACGGCGCCGGCCGTGAGGCACTGAAGGAAGTCGAGCGGTACATCGACCAGCTGGTGGCGGGCAAGCCCGACGAAGAGATCGATGAGGACCTGAAGAAGTTCAGCGACGACCCGCGCACCGCCCTGGTGCTCGAGCCTCTTCGCTACGCCATCCAGGCAACCAGGAGCCCGAACCGGGCGAACCGCCCGTACGACGTCATCGTCCTGGAGCAGGTACCCACGGTCGCCCCGGTCTGGCACCGCTATGCCGAGGTACTGAGAAACCAGGGCTTGCCCGATGGCACCAAGTACGAGGTCGTCGTCGATGTTCTCGCCACCGAGACGTACGGAGTGCCGCAGACGCGATCCCGCGCGGTGCTGATCGCTCGTCGTGTGGAACTCGGTGAACCCTCACTGCCTGAGGCGACCCACCATGCTTACGTGCCGAAGCAATGGAATCGCAGGAGCGACCTGGCCGAGGGCCAGATCCATCAGCCGACCCTGGACGAGTCGAGCACGACGGAGGCGGAGAAGCTCCAGGAAGAGGCCGTCGAGAAGCCGCGTCCGAAGCCGAAGCAGCAGTGGAAGTCGATGGGTGACGTCCTACGTGACCACGGGCGAACCACGCCCTTTCTGGTCCGCTCGAACTACGGAAGCTCCGGGAACCCGGGGCGCCGTGGGGTACGCACGGATCAGCAGCCCGCCGCCACCGTCACCGGCCGGATTTCCCGCTTCGTGGTCTTCGAGCACCTCGACGAGAACATCGTCCACGAGGGTGCGCGTTTCAGCATGAACGAGGCAGGGATACTGCAAAGCTTCCCGCCGGGCTATCCGTGGTCCGGTACGGCACAGGCTCAGCAGGTGGGCAATGCCGTACCGCCCGCGTTCGGTATGCACCTGCTGAGCGCCGCGCTCGGTCTTCCCATCCCCGACACAGAGGTCCTGCGCGAGCTGTGGCCCGCAGCCTCGGAGGACCAGCGGGCCGAGCTGAGGAGCCGCGGCTGCGGGGACCCGGACGAGTGCACGGACAAGTGCCCGCGCGCTCAGGACCAGGTCCCGCCTCCCTCGTCGCGTCCGCGCAGGAAGAAGTCGGTCAAGCAGGAGGACGGTCCGCGCCCACTCGGCCTCTGACCGGCGCGGTCTCGAAGAGCTCTGCGAAGTAGCCGGTGAGCGCGGCCACGGACTTCTCCGGGGCAGGGTCCTCGTCGGGTCCCCTCGGGAGTTCGTACCGCTCGACCGGTGGCGCCGATTCCGCTTCCGCGATCCAATCCCGCAGACGCGCGGGGTCACGGCGCTGGTCCGGCCCGAGGATGTCGTAGATCAGGGTCGCGCCGGCCGCATTGATCGCGACGCTGAGGCCGAAGATCTCTCGTCCTGTGGTGACTGCCCCGTTTTGCAGCAGCCGGACCAGAGCCTGGGCGGTGGGCCGGTGGTCGATCAGCTCCATCCGGAGGACCGTGTGGATGAGGTCCTGATTCCCACAGGCGGCCTCGACCGGTTGATAGTCCGGCCCGTTCCGGAAGAGCTCAGCCGCCCACCACAGGCGAGAGAAGCACTGACGGTCCGCGGGGCCACGGAAACGTTCTGCGGCGATTCGCCTTTCCGGCCTCTTCGCCGTCGGCTCCGACAAGTGGCGCCACGCGACGTAGTCAGGGGCCACAGCCAGGGCCAGGTGGTTCCACAGACGCTTGTCCGCCGCGTCCCGCCGCGTCAGGCGCAGCGTGGCATGAAGACGTGGCGCCAGCCACGCGTCGGCTCGGGTGCGGTCTTCCCGGAACTCGAACATGGCGTCCTCCACCAGGCTTCGGATCGGCTCGACCCACCATCTGGCGTCATCCTCGGCAAGTGGCTCGACGACCTTGGCGAGATTGATGCCACCGTGGACCTGTTCGCCTTTGAGCAGTTCCTCGGTCAAGAACGGGTCCACGGCAGAGGTGGCGAGCAGCGCCAGGCGCTCCGGTACATGGTTCGGTTGGGTGATCACGTCTCGCTCTCCCTGTTCATCTGTTCCAGACCGCGGATGACATAGGCGAGCGCCTTCGTGGCGTCGGCACGACGGATCGCCGCGTAGTGGATCCGGGTCTGGAGCTCGACCCAACCCGAGTCGCCGGTGCGCCGACGATGGACCTGTCGCAGAGCCTCCTCGACATGGACGCCAGGAACGACGTCCGGAAGCATCTCCCGGAGCACCTCGCCCTGCCAGTCGGTCGGGAACACAGGGCCGCCGCCGGGCTCCACCTCCAGGTCGCCGATCGCACCGTGGAAGACCGCGGTCCACACATCGGTGGCCATCTGCGCGACCAAGAGGTCACGCACCTTGCCGTCCACGCCCGAGCTGTTGCTGTCCAACAGACCGATGGCGCCCTCGACATCGGTGTTGACGAACACGGTGGGGACCCTGGCCGAGGCATCCACGATCCAGGGCGCATCGGCGTATGCCTGCAGCCATTCCCGGGAGCTCTTCCGGAACGACGCCGTCTGGACGTCCAGTTGGAGACCGCGGACCGGCTCGTCGGAGACGGTGTCGACGATCCAACTCCGGTCGGTCTCGGCGATGGATCTACCGTCCACTCCGTCCACGGTCCCGACGGCGTACACGGCGAGGGAGGCCCGCCCCAGGTGGTCGTCTCGCAGCACTTCAACGGAACCCGACCAGTCCCGGCCGCCCGGGGCATCACACGTGAGTGCGCTGGAGGTGCGGAGGTTCGTCTCGCCGTCCGTCACGACGGCGAGGACACACAGATCGGACCATGCCGCGTCCGGCACGTTCGCCCCGGGTGGCAGGGTCGCCGAGAGGCCGATGGTCGCGCTCACCCAGTCCGTGTGGCCTGCGATGCCGAGCGCGACAGCCTGCTGCTGCGACGAGTACGCGGTGGTCTCCAACTGATCGCGGGTACCGTCGGAAAGCCTGAGGGAGACCGAGGTCACCCTGAGCGTGATCGGTCGGTTGAGCCTCTTGTACGGGTAGATCTTCACGCGTCACTCCCCCTTGCCGGCGCGGAGTTCGACGACGAGCCGGGTGAGCGAGGTCCTGACCGGATGACTGGTGACATCGGTGGACCCTCGGAACTTTGCGCGACGCACGCCAGGAGTGAAAAGCAGCGTCCCGTCCTCCACCTCACAGCCCTCGACGGCCACGAGCTCCGCCCAGTCCAGCTTCGGGCGGCCTCCGGAGCGCACGTCCAACTGAGCGACCGGCACCATCGGGACCACCTCGTCACCACGCGGAATGCTCACCTCGGCGGCGATCTGCCACTCCCCGGCGTCCCCGATGATCGCGTCGAGTCCCTCGAGCACCGGAACCACGGGCCCGGCGGGTGCCTTGGCCTTGGGCTTCGCTTTCACGGTCAACGCCCTGCGCACAGCCTCTCCGCCCTCGCGGCTGCTGCGCTTCGGCCGTGCGACAAGTTCCCTGACCGCGTTGTTGACCTCGGCAGTCAGCGCACTGATGCGCCGATACGCGGACGGGGACCAGCGCAGGGTCAGCTCCTCCGTCTGGCCCCATCGGTCGTGCTCGGGCGGTTCCGCCGCTCGCAGGAACTCCTCAGCCTCCTTCGCGAAGGGGGCAGCTTCGCCGGCCGCCTCCCCCACCAACAGAACGGCCTGGAAGGGATTGGTCCCCAGCGGCAACCTCTGAACCCCGGCCCTCTTGACGGTCATACGGTTGCCGCGCAGCGAGTGCACCTGGTTCTTTCCCCCGTCGCCGTCCCTGTCCCCCTCGGCCTCGGTGACCAACAGGACCGCCTGGTGCGTGCCGAGCGTTCCGTGACCACCACCGGACAGCGGCAGCTTCAGCGGCACACTCCGCGCCACCACCTGCCCGGACTCGGTGAGACGATCGACGGTGGTGCCCTCGTAGTGCGCTCTGAGGGCACGGGTCCGAGACGGCTGTTCGACGGACGGGTCCACCTGCCTCTCCGGCACGACTTCCTTGCCGTTGCGCAAGGCGCGGACAGAGACTTCGAGGAGGGGAAGTCTGTTGCCCCCGCCGGTCATCGCCGCCCAGAAGTCCCGCCCGAGCGCCTCGACGAGCCGGCCGTGCATCTTGCGGATGTCACGCGTGTCCTCGTCGCCCTCCTCGTCACCGATCGACTCGGCATCGGCGTCGGACGTGGTCCCCTCCAGACTGGCCACGTCGTGCGCGCCGACGATGAGGAAGGACGTACCGGGTTCGTCGCTTTCCCTGGCCAGATGCAGATTTGCCACGGTCTCCTCGTCCGCCCACCACGAACGGGCGACCATGGCACCGGGTGAATCGGGATCGGGGCGCCCGAACCATGCGGGGCCCGCGTACGGCTCGCCATCCACCTCACGCCAGGGCAGTTCCAGACGTCCGATGACCCGTCGCTCGGTGCGGCCCTCATGGGGCACGGACAGGGTGGAGTTGATGAGCACGAGTCCGAGCGCACTGGTGGCCCACAGCGTCGCCTTGCCCAAGCCGTACGAACCGCCCGCGCCGGGGCCGGACTTGAGGCTCTCCAACTGACGCCTGACCACGGCGGCGAACTTGCCGTCCGCGTAGTCGTCGCCGATGAGCCCGGAGGCGTTGTAGTCGTCGACGCGCAACAGGACCAGACGGCCCTTCTCGTACATGTCGCGCACCCCGGCGTCCACGACCCGACCGACCTTCTGGTGGCCGGCGGCCTCGGAGACGGCGGAGTAGTGCGGGAAGAGATCGTTCCAGAGGATCGCCTCGCGGAAGGAGTCCAGGCCCTCACCGGTGAGCTCGTGCAGGGTGTACCGGACCCGGACCGGGCGACCGTTCTCCGTGAGGCGCTCGTCCAGGCTGTTCTGGCAAGTCTCGCGGGCGAGGACCTGCACGTCGGCGTCGAAGGCGAAGGCAGCGGCATTGCCCAGGTCACGACCGCCGTCGGAGTAGCCGGGGCGGTGGTACCAGGTGACCGGGAGGCCGGCCTGGGTGTCGGTGGTGCGGGTGTGAACGGTCCCCACGTCCGTACCGAGCGCCTTGGCGATGTCCGTCATGACGGTAGGGCGAGGAGTCGACCTGCCGGTGATCCACGCGGACACGGCGGCCCGAGTCAGCTGCAGCTCGTCGGCCAGCTCGGCCTGTGTCTTCCCCGCGAGCTTGAGCTGTCGGGCCAACCAAGGCCCGAACTCCTCACCTGTCTCCACGCGTCACCTGCTCTTCTTCGGAGTCCATGCAGATCGTGTGCTGTGGACCACGAGGGTAATTTGACAGGCCCAGAAGCGTCAACCAACAGTTGATCGCCCCCATCACGCGATCCCTTGGCCTCGATGTCCAAGATGAGCCGAATAGTCAAGTGTCGCCCTACATGCGAAACTTCTCCATTCGGAGCCGTCAACTCCCCTTGCATGAATGAGAGTTGGGGTTGCGCCTTCGAGTGAACCTCGTTACCTTTGTTGACGATGGGGATCCCATCTCGCTCACGAAACCCGAAATCGGGAGGGCTGGGCGGCCGGGGGAGAAGTGCACCCAAATTCAGCCCCGCACCAGGGGACCGAGGCACACACCAGTTGCCACTGGACCACCGCAGATTATTTCGACGAAAGAGCTGGCGACACCGGACCGATGCCCGCTAGTGTCCTCAGCCAACAAGAATCCCGAAGCGGGATTCACCATCGATGTCATCCATTTTTCGCGGGGGGACGTGTGCCCAATCCACCCCTGTGCTACCTGAATAGGGGTGCGCTATCCATGATTGAACAGGGATACAACGACTTCTTGTTTTCAGCTCGGGAAATGAGTTCGTTCGAACTGGGAATCAAAACAGCCAAGACTTCGGCCGAGGTGGTGAAGATTCTCCAGGATCACGACCTGTCCGAGAAGGACTCCCCCGAGGGCAGGATTCCCGGTCTGCCGCCGGACGGGTTCCCCACGACCTGAGAGCGAGACAGCAAGAGAGCAGTTCACAGCCTCAATCGTTGCTCTTGGCAGGCCCCCCACCGCCTTCCGCCCGCGAAGGCACTGCGACGCCACTACACCAGCACCACGTCAGGAACGCGCCGTCTTTCGACGAAGCCGGCGCGACCTGCCCCATCGCTGAACATTTCACTCGGACTTTCACGACTCAGGAGTGCAGAGCAGTGCCACCTTCGTCCTCATCCGTAGTCCAAACCGTTCTCGAACAGTCCTCACGCGTCTTGCAGACCTACTCGGTGGACCCCGGCCTCGTGGCCGAGCACGCCAATGGCGAGCGCCGGATCACCCAGGGCGGATACGGCGACCGCCAGCTCTTCGAACTCGTCCAGAACGCGGCGGACGAAATGACCGAAGAGCCGGGCGGGCGAATTTACATCGTCCTCACGGATACCCATCTGTACTGCGCGAACGAGGGTACTCCGGTCACCCCTGAGGGCGCCGAGACAATCCTTCGAATGAGCATGTCGAAGAAGCGTGGAGGTCAGATCGGACGCTTCGGAGTAGGCGTGAAATCCGTCCTCGTGGTGACCGACGCACCTGAATTCTTCAGCAGCAGCGGGAGTTTCGGATTCGACCGTGCCTGGTCTTACGAGCAGATCAAGACCGTATGCGGCGTGATGGAACGCTACGGCCCGGACTTCGACGCCCCGGTGCTGCGGATGGCCCGGCCTCTCGACATGCAGGCCGAGCGCGCCGCAGATCATGTGCTCAACGAACTGCTGGGCTGGGCCACCACCGTCGTCCGTCTTCCTCTGCTCGCCAGGGCAGACGAGCGGCTGGGCAGGGACATGCACGGCGGTCGCGCCAAGGACCACGGCGACCCGCGCGAGGAATTCCCGGTGGGTTTCCAGCTCTTCTCCCCGCACGTCGCGAAGGTCGTACTGGAGGACCGCCGGCCCCGTCCCATGGCCCGCCGTACGCTGACCACCCGGCAGACCGGCGACCTGCACACGGTCGTGGAGGAGCGGACCGGAAAGGCCGTCACCACCGACCGATGGCGCGTGTTCCGCACGACTCACGAGCCCGGACCGAGTGCCCGGGCGGATGCCGGAGAGCTGCACGACCGGCTTCTGCTCGACATCGCATGGGGTGTCCCGGCCCTGGAGAAGGATCCGGAGAGTGGTCTGTACGTCAGCCCGAGGTCGCGCGGACGCGGGAAGTTCTGGTCTTTCTTCCCGACCAAGTACGAAATGTCGCTGAGCGGCATTCTCAACGGAGCCTGGAAGACCAACGAGGACCGACAGAACCTGCTCGACTCTTCCCCGTTCAACCAAGAGATGATCAGGGTGTCGGCGAAGCTGGTGGTCGACTCCCTTCCCTCCATGGCAACGGCCGAGGACCCGGCCGCCTATCTGCCTCTGCTGCCCGGCCGCGTCAAGGAGGCGATCAGCTGGGCCGACGAGTTCCTGACGAGGGAGATCTGGGCCCGCACCGCGAACAGCCCCTCCCTGCCTGACCAGGACGGCGTCCTGCGCGTCCCCTCGCACCTGCGGATCCACCCGCGGCTCGACAAGGATGTGAGGAAGCTTTCCGGTTGGCTGCGGATGTGGAACGAGTGCCCCGGGCGACCCTCGAACTGGCTGCACCCGAGCGCGGAGGCGGACGCCCTGCGTTCCGGCAAGGTCGAGCACATCATCGGCGCGGCCGGACACGAGCGGACCGGCGTCCGTGAGTGGCTGGAGGCCCTGGTCGCGAGCGGGACTCCCGAGGCATCCGCAGTCGCCGTCCGAATCCTCGCGGACATGGTCGAGGCCCACTCTCCCTATGCCGAGGAGGCCCGCACGGCCCACATCGTGCTCACCGAGGAGCACGGTCTCGTCGCCCCCGTGCACGGCAAGGTGTTCCGCCGGGCCGATCAGGGCGGCTTGCGCGAGGCCCTGGTGTACGTGGTCGACGAGCTTGCCCATGATCCGTCGCTCGCTCACGCCCTCAACACCCTGGGCATCCGGGAGGCCGACGTCGAGGGCAGGTTCGTCAGCGTCCTCGACCAAGGCTTCGGTCACTACAGCTACTCGGACTGGGAGCGGTTCTGGGAGTTGTTCCGCCAGGCGGGAGTCCGTCGACTGGCCCACAAAGTCCTGGAGCGGGTGTCCACTCCACGCTCGACGATCCGGGTGCGGACCGCCGACGGCCGGTTCCGGCCGGTCGAGGACTGCATGCTGCCGGGTGTCGTCGTCGACGCAAAGCGCGACCCGAGCATCGCCGTCGACATGACCTTCCACTCCGACGACACCCCGTTCTTCTCCCAGGTCGGTCTGCGGGAACGCCCCTCCGGCGGGATACAGCCCCAGACAAACGAGACTTGGTTCGAGGAGTACCGCGAGGCCGTCCACGCCGCGTACCTCCGGGGTCTGGACAGTCGCGCCCCGCGCCCCACTCTCAACCGGCTGAAGGTCGAGGGCGCCGCGATCGGTGGCCCGCTCCACCTCTTCCGGGCACTCTCCGAGGATTCGCGCGCGGCCTTCCTGAAGGTGTTGCCGGACGACGCGGTGGTGGACAACTGGACGCTGCAGATCGGCGCGCAGACCAGCACCCGTCAGGCGGCAGTCTCGCCGATCCGGTGGATGCTGAGGAAGTTCGGCACGGTGGCCACCTCTCAGGGGATCAAGCCTCTGAGGGAGGCCGTCGGCCCCCAGCTCGCCGGATACCGGGACGTGCTACCGGTCGCTGACATCTCTCCCGAGAAGGCTCGCAGGCTGCGACTCCCGACCACCGTCGACGAGGTTCCCGCAGATCGGTGGGACGCGCTGCTCGACGAGATCACCCGCAGCGAGGACGACTCCTTCGTCGGCGCCACCTACGTGATGCTGACCCGATTCGGCGCGGACTTCCCCGAGGGCTCCCTGACCCGTTGCCGGATCGGCAACGTCTGGGGCACCCGCCCCGACGAGGAGATCACGATCGCGGTCGGAACCGCTCAGTACCAAGCACTCCGCGCCGAGCAGCTCCCGGCGCTCCTCGTGCCGACCGCCGAGGACGCAGAGCTGATGATCGAGAAGTGGGGGATGCTCCGCTTCACGGACGTGATCAGTCGGGAGACCCGTGAAGTACCGGAGGGTGACCCCGTCCCTCTGGTCGAGCTGTTCCCTGCCCTGCGGCAGCGCCTGAACAGCGGGCATCGGAACCACATGGTGCAACGGTGCAGCGAACTGGAGGAGGTCACTCGGACGCCCAACGGCACGCACGCGTCCCCCCTGGATGCCGTGCGCAAGGACGGCGCCGTAAAGGTGCGCATGCCGCTTGAGCCCGAGCCGATGCTGCGTCTCATCGACCGCGAACTCGGCCTCGGTCTCGGCGCCGCCGGTTGCCGCGCCGTCCTGGAGCATCAGGATCGGATGGCTCGTGACAGCGAACTGAAGGCAGCGCAGAAGGCGGTACGCGAGGCCACGGACGTGGTGGCCAAGATCGAGCTGCTGATCGGTGCCGACGCGCTCAGGGCCGGCCTCCCTGAGGGATTGATGGAGGCCGAGTTGCAGGCGGCCGACGGCGCGGAGCCGTCCGGGCGCCGAATCGCACAGATGGCGTTCAACGCGCACGGTGACGGAGTGCTCCAGCAGCACGCTCGCGACATCCAGGCTCGTTTTCCCAACGCGCCGGTCGGGTACGGAGGTTCGTCGGCCGCCATCGCGTTCGTCTCTGAGTTGAAGCTCCCTGTCTCGTTCGCGGGTTCGAGAACTCCGTCGCCTCCTCCGTTCGAGACCGTGGACGGCCCTCGGGACTTCCCTCGCCTCCACGACTACCAGGAGGATCTGGTACGGAACATCTCCACGATGCTCGACCGGCTGGCACCGCAGCGTGGGATGCTCTCCCTGCCGACCGGTGCCGGCAAGACCCGGGTCACAGCCGAGGCCGTGATCCGATGGGTGAAGCGGGTCGGCGACCTCAGGGGTCCACTGCTGTGGATCGCGCAGACCGAAGAGCTGTGTGAACAGGCCGTTCAGAGCTGGAAGTTCGTTTGGAGCAAGGTGGGTGCCGAGCGCCCGCTCACCATCAGTCGGCTGTGGACCACCAACGAGGTCGGCAATGTCGTCGACCACCCGCACCTGGTGGTCGCCACCGACGCCAAGCTGGAACGGTGCCTGGGGACGGACCAGTACGCCTGGTTGCGTCAGGCCGCGTTGGTGATCGTGGACGAGGCGCACACCGCCATCTCCAAGCGGTACACCGAGATCCTCGGCCAGTTGGGACTCACCCAGTATGAGACCGGCCGACATCTGCTCGGCCTCACCGCCACCCCGTTCCGGAACAAGAACGAGGAGGAGACCCGCCGCCTGGTCAGCCGCTTCGGCAACCGGCGACTCGACGACGGAGTTTTCCCGTCGGGCGATCCGTACCGTGACCTCCAGGACTGGGGCATGCTCGCTCAAGTCGAGCACCGCACTCTCGAGGGCGGCCGGATCGAGCTCACCCGGGACGAGAAGACACACGCCGACCGTATGGCCGTGCTCTCCCGCTCCGCCGAGCAGCGGCTTGCCGACGACCACGCCCGCAGTCGCCGCATCGTGGACTCGGTGGCCGAGCTGCCGGACGGCTGGCCGACGCTGCTCTTCGCCACCTCCGTCGACCACGCCAAGTACCTGGCGGCCTTGCTCAACGACCGGGGCGTCCCGTCCGCCGCGGTGGACTCGACGACCAGTGCACAGGACCGGCGTGCTCGCGTCGAGAACTTCCGAAGCGGACGCATCCGGGTCCTGACCAACTACGGTGTGCTCACCCAGGGCTTCGACGCCCCGGCGACGCGTGCAGTGGTCGTGGCCCGGCCTGTCTACAGCACCAACGTCTACCAGCAGATGATCGGTCGCGGACTGCGTGGACCGCTGAACGGGGGCAAGGACAGCTGCCTCATCCTGAACATCAGCGACAACATCACCAACTTCGACACCGACCTCGCCTTCACCGAGTTCGAGCACCTCTGGAGCCGGAAGTGATCGACGCCTACCTGGACAGCCCTCCGCTCACCGACGAGCAGCGGGCCGTGGTCGAGCAGCCCTGGGATGCGCGCATCCTGGTCACCGCGGGCGCCGGAGCGGGAAAGACCCACACCTTGGTGCGCCGGCTCGACGCGTTGTGCGGTCACGAGGACCCGGACCAGGCCCTGGAGGCGGCCGAGATCCTGGTGCTGACCTTCTCTCGAGCAGCAGCCCGGGAGCTGCGCGAACGGATCTCCCGGCACGGGGAGCGGGCCCTTCGGGTACGTGCCCGCACGTTCGACGCGTGGGCCTACGAGGTGCTCCTCCAGGCGCACCCCGACGGCGAATGGGGAACGGTCGGGTTCGACGCGCGGATCGCCGCCGCGACCCGCGCGATCGAGAAGGGCGCGCTGGAGGTCGGCGACGCGGTCCCACCGGCGCATGTCGTGATCGACGAGGTGCAGGACCTGCTGGGCGGACGCCGCGAGCTGGTCGAGACGCTCCTCGACCGCTACCAGGACAGTTGCGGCTTCACCGTCGTCGGAGACGCCGCCCAGTCCGTGTACGGCTTCCAGATCCACGACTTGAACGAGCGCGTCGACGAGACCGGCCGATTCTTCGACTGGCTGCGCTGCTCCTACCCCGACGACCTGGTGGAGCTGCGTCTCACCCGGAACTTCCGGGCCACCACCGCCGAGGCGCGGGTCGCGCTGACGCACGGCCCCCTTCTCCAGCAGGTCACCGACGCGGACGAGGCCAGCAGGCTCTACGACGAATTGCGCGACCTCCTGTTGGATCCGGCGAACGGCATGGGCGACCTCGCCGAAGACTTCACCCTGGCGGGCCTGCGGGACCTCTCCGACACCTGCGCCGTCCTCACCCGGGACAATCAACAGGCCCTCGTGATCTCCGGCATGCTGCACGCGCACGGCATCGACCACCGGCTGCGGCGCCCGCTGGAGGAGCGTCCGGTGCCGTACTGGGTGGCCGAGCTGCTGCGACGCACGGAGGCGACCGGCCTCACCGAGGACCGGTTCCGCACACTCCTCTCGGAGATCCCGCTCCCGTACGAACCGAACGTCCCAGCCCTGTGGACGGTGCTGCGTCGGGTCGCGCGCGGACCGGGGCGCGGGGTGCTCGATCTGGACAGGCTGCGCCGCGCGGTCGCCGACGGCAGATTCCCCGACGAAGCGGCAGACCCGGAGGCCGCCCGCATCGTCCTTTCGACGGTGCATCGGGCCAAAGGCCTGGAGTTCGACAGGGTGATCGTGCTGACCCCTCCTACCGTCGCCGAGCTCCACAAGCGGTACCGGGAGGAATTGGACCTTCCAGCCGAAGCCCGCGCCCTGTACGTGGCGATGACACGCGCCCGCCAGGACCTCTACCACGTGGCGCCCCCCGAACTGCCGCACTTCAAACGGGCGGGAGGCCGACGGCACGGACGTCGCTACCTCGGGTCGTGGCGGTCGTACGACAGGTACGGGATCGTCGCCGAGGCGGGCGACGTGTGCCGGGACAACCCGCCCGGTCCTCGAACAGACGCTGTCACCACACAGGCGTATCTCCTGGCACAGGTGCGTCCCGGCCAGGAAGTGCTGCTGCGCAAGCGCCACGACCTGCCGATGAGTGAGGTCGAGAGCCCGCCCTACGCCCTGATGCACGGCGGAAGGGAGATAGGGGAAGCCTCGCAGCGATTCCGCGAGGATCTCTTCCAGGTACAGAAGGTGAACCGCACCTGGACCCCTTGGTGGCCCGACGAGATCCACGATCTGCGGATCGACACCCTGGAGACCGTGACCGGCAGCATCGCCGCCGGCTCGAACGTCGGACTCGGTGAACGAGGCGTATGGATCACGCCGCGGATCACCGGCATCGGCCGGTTCAGGAGAGCCGACGACCACGAGGAGCAGCGCGCATGACGCAGGTGGCAGGTCCACACACCGAGCACTACCGGGTCCGGGACGAGGAACTCCTGGTGGGACTCCGCCGTGAACTCCTGGGCCCTGCCGAGGACGCCGAACCGGACGATCGAGGAGAGATTCTCGCGCAGGACGCGCCGTTCGACCGCTACCTGACGGGCGTTCTGTATCCCCGTGCCGCGGACAGCGCGGCGAAGGAACACAAGGACGAGGACGCCGCAGAGCAGGAAGGCCTCGACGCGGCCCCTGTGCTCACTCGCGTAGACGTCGAGGAGTCCGGCACCGCACACGAGGTCGGTGCCGCGGGTGACAGGCGACCTTCGTCGATGGGTCTCACCTTCGCGGTCCGCCCGAGCATAAGCAGTTCGATCGTGGTCTCTGCCCGCGCGGCCGTCTACGAACCCACCGATGCCGAGGGCAGGCCTGTTCCTGCCCGCCGCGCCGAGGCCCGTACCACCGCCGACCAGCGGGAGCGGTGGCGCCGCAAGGAACTCGTCCTCCCCGAGCAGCACCTCGACGTGAGACATCCGGATCCGAGGAAGACATTCCAGCTCGCGCCGGAAGCGGCGTTGCACGTCAACATCCGGCGCCACGATCGGACCACCGACACAGTCACGGTCACGGTCACGCTGATCAATACCCAGAAAGTAGGTGAGCGGGATCTCCAGGACGCCTTCTCCCTGTTCCAGTGCGGTCTGACGGTTCGGGCCGCCGACGGCTCCACCGCGTTCGTGGAGCGTCCCGCCCCCGCTGCCGCCCACGACGGGGAGATCGCCCTGAGTCGGTTGCTGCACCGCCACGCCCCGACCTTCGCTGTCGGCCACGGCTGCGCCGCCGAGTGGGACTGGACTCCGCAGCCGATCGGCATGATCGACGCCCAACAGCCCGCCGTCCCCGAGGTGCGAAGCCAGTTCGTGCCCACGGTGGAGGTACTGCTGACCGACTCCAACCCGGAGATCGACAGCTCGGCACTGTCGATGCTGGGGCTGGCCGAGCAGACGGACACCAAGGTCCTGGCCGCTCTGGAAGGGCTGGCCACCGGGTACGAGCACTGGATCGACCGCAAGTCGACCGAAACGGACGCTCTGACGGGTACCGTCCACGAAAAGCCCGCACAGGACCAGGTGCGTGCCTGCCGCGAGGCACTCGACCGTGTCCGTGAAGGCATCGAGCTGCTGCGGACCAAGACCGATCTCATGCGTGCTTTCCGCCTCGCGAACCGCGCCATGGCGGATCAGCGCGCCCGCAGCAAGTGGGTGAAGGACGGACGCGTCGGTGTCCCCGCCCCGGCCGCCGGCCGCTGGCGCCCTTTCCAGATCGCGTTCCTGCTGCTCTGTCTGGCCGGCATCGACGACCGTGCGCACCGCGATCGGCAGGTGTCCGACCTGCTGTGGTTCCCCACCGGTGGTGGCAAGACGGAGGCCTACCTCGGGCTGATTGCCTTCACGTCGTTCCTGCGTCGCATTCGGCGGGGTGCGGACGGCGGCGGAGTCACCGTCCTCATGCGTTACACCCTGCGGCTGCTCACCCTCCAGCAGTTCGAGCGCGCGGCGATCCTGCTCTGCGCCATGGAGAACATGCGGCGCCGGACGCCCGAGCTGGGCAAAGAGGAGTTCTCCGTCGGCATGTGGGTGGGGCGTTCGGCCACCCCCAACACGCTGGCCGTCGCCGACCAGAAGCTGGACGAACTGCGGAGGAACCTCGACAAGCGCCTCGCCACTGAGAATCCCGTCCAGTTGCACGCCTGCCCCTGGTGCGGTACACGCCTCGACGCCCGGAACTACGAGGCCGACGAAAACGCCAAGCGGATGTACGTCCGATGCACCGGAGCGGACTGCGAGTTCACCGACGGTCTGCCCGTCCACCTCATCGACGAGGCGGTGTACGACGCGCGGCCGACCCTGGTGATCGCCACCGTCGACAAGTTCGCGTCGATGCCATGGCGCCCCGCGACCTCCGCGCTCTTCAACCGCGACGACGACCCGGACGACGGCACCCCGCCCCCGGAGTTGATCGTCCAAGACGAACTGCATCTGATCTCCGGCCCGTTGGGTACCCTCACGGGCCTGTACGAGACCGCCGTCGACGCCCTCGCCGACCGGCCGAAGGTGATCGCCTCCACAGCGACCATTCGCCGCGCCGCAGACCAGGGTCTCCACCTCTTCGCCCGCGATGTGCGGCAGTTCCCGCCTGCCGGCCTGGATGCCCGCGACTCATGGTTCGCCGTGGAGACGCCACGCCAGGAGAAGGCGAGCCGACGCTACGTCGGCCTCCTGGCCCCCGGCACCAGCCAGTCCACCCTGCTGATCCGCACGTATGCCACCCTGCTGCACCGGGCGAAGCAGGCGAAGACCGATGACGAGGTGCGTGACGCGTACTGGAGTCTCGTCGGCTACTTCAACAGCCTCCGGCTGCTGTCCGCGGCCGAACTCCAGGTCCATGACGACGTGGTGGCTTATCTGGAGCTGCTCGCCGAGCGTGAGGGCGTGGAGGTCCGTTCGGTCGCCAACTACTCGGAGCTGACGAGCCGTATCGACGCCAGCGAGATCCCCACCCGCCTCAAGGGCATCGAGAAGCGGCTGCCCGACGAGGACACCGTGGACGTCCTCCTGGCCACCAACATGATTGCGGTCGGTGTGGACGTGGACCGCCTCGGTCTCATGGCCGTGATGGGCCAGCCGCAGACGACCGCCGAGTACATCCAGGCGACCAGCCGTGTCGGCCGCGCGCACCCCGGCCTGGTCACGGTCATGCTGAATTCGACGCGGTCCCGGGACCGTTCCCACTACGAAAGCTTCCTGCATTTCCACTCTGCGTTGTATCGCGAGGTCGAATCGACCTCCGTCACCCCTTTCTCCGCCCGCGCGCGTGACCGGGGCCTGCACGCGGTGATCGTCGCCCTCGCCCGCATCATGATTCCGGCCGCCCGCCCCAACGAGGGAGCGGGCCAGGTCGAGTCCTATGAAGACGTGCTCCGGGGCCGCATCAAGGCGATCCTCCTGCAACGCGTCGAGGCGGTGACCCCGGAGGAGACCGACGCTGTCTCCCGTGCTTTCGACGAATTCGTCGAGTGGTGGTGCGAGGAGGCCGACATCCACAGTGGCCTGCTGTTCGAACCTCAGAGGGGCCGTCGTACCCCATCGCTCCTGAAGGCGTACGACGACGAGTCCGAGGAGGCAGAAGCGTGGTCCACTCTGTGGAGCCTGCGCGACGTCGACGCCGAGACCGCCCTGTTCATGGAGGGAACCCGATGACCCCGCCCCCCGCCCGCCGTCGCCGGACCGGCGCGAACGGCGCCGCACCCGTCCACAACTTTCCGCGGCGTGGCGCCGTCCGTCGCGCCCAGGCGATCACCACGTACGGCGTCGGGTCGCTCGTCGCCGTGGATCACGAGTCCTTCATCGTCTCGGGGCTCGACGAGGCCGAGCAGAGCTGGAGTCGTGACGAGTCCCCACGGATCCATGAACGGCGCTTGGCCCGGCTGCTCGGCGTCGACTACTTCCGGCTGCCGCCCGCGTCCGACGACACCAGCAGGGACGGTCTCCGGGTCCGACGGTTCCCCATGATGCACTCCTGCCCGGAGTGCAACGACCTGCAGCGGCACCGCGACTTCAATCCGCCTGCCGGCAGGAGCGTCTGTGGCACGTGTGAGGTCGACCTGGTCCCCTCGCGTTTCGTCGTCGCGTGCGAGGCCGGACACGTCGGCGAGTTTCCGTACTGGCAGTGGATGCACCGCTCCAAGGAGCGTGGCGCCTCGCCGAGCGCACTGTGCGGAGGAAAGCTCAAGCTGCGTACGTCCGGGCGCACTTCCTCGCTCCGCTCCATCCTGATCTCCTGCACCTGCGGGCAGGCCCCCGAGGTCTCGATGGAGGGCTCCTTCCGCAGGAACGCGCTCAAGGACCTGGGCCTCAAGTGCCGAGGGAGTCGTCCATGGCTCGGCGCATCCGCCCCCGCTCAGCAGTGTGGACTTCCCCTGCGCACGTTGCAGCGCGGTTCCTCGGCGGTCTGGCAGCCGGTACTGAAGTCGGCGCTCTCCATCCCGCCGTGGAGCGACGGCCGCGCGGATCCACTCGCCGAACACTGGGAAGCGCTCCGCGAGTACGAGGAGCGCGAGCATGTCGAGATCTACCTCAAAGGTGTTTTCAAGGGGAAGAGTCCCGTACCGCTGGACGAGGTGATGGCGCTGCTCGACGCGGAGCGCGAAGAGGATCCCGACGGCGAGTCGGCCCCCACCTTCGACCACCGCTACCGTGCCCTGCGCAACAAGGAGTACGAGCGTCTCCGCGCGGGCAATGACGAGAGCGAACACACCCGTGACGAGCAGTTCGTCTGCGAGACCCCGCTGGGCGACCAGGGTGTGCTCGATCCACTCGGCCTCACCGGCCCGATGCTGGTCAAAAAGCTCCGCGAGGTTCGCGCCCTCAAGGCGTTCACCCGGCTCGTCGACGCGGAGTCGACCACCGACTCCAAGGAGATGCCGCTGTCCGAGCACCCCCTGCGCTGGCTCCCGGCCATGGAGGTGCGAGGCGAGGGAGTCTTCCTCCGCCTGGACGAGGCCCGGCTGGACGCCTGGGAGAAGGCACCGGCGGTGGCCGCCCGGATCGAACGGATGCGGACCGCCCACCAGCGCGTTCTGGAGCAGCGAGCCGACGACCCGAGCCATGTCGTCCCCTCCCCCGCGACGCCTCGTATGGTGCTGCTGCACACCCTTGCCCACGTCCTCATCAACGAGTGGAGCCTGGAGGCGGGCTACCCGGCCGCATCCCTGCGCGAGCGCCTGTACGCCGCCGACGACATGGCCGGCGTGCTCGTCTACACGGCGACCAGCGATTCCGCGGGCAGTCTGGGTGGTCTGGTCGCTCAAGGTGAGCCGGAGATCCTTGCTCGCACGACCCGTTCGGCCGTCCGCCGTGCCGAATGGTGTTCCTCGGACCCGCTCTGCATGGAGACCGAGGCGTCCGGCGCCGGCGGAATCAACCTGGCGGCATGCCACGCCTGCGTGATGCTCCCGGAGACGAGCTGCGAGCACAACAACATCCTGTTGGACCGCGCACTCCTCGTCGGCATCCCGGAGGAGCCCCATGTGGGTTTCTTCGCGAACATACTGAGCCGCTAGCAACTCACCGAGCGTGTGTTGGGCCGCTTCGCAGAACACGTCTCTGCGAAGCGGCCCAACTCGAACTGGGCAGGGACTACCGCCGACCGCAGTCGGTACAGACCCCGCGGAGATTGCACAGCGTGGAGACCGCAGGCGGCCTAGGTGCTGATTTCCGCCTCGAAACGCGTCTGCGCCCGATCTAGAAGCTCATCCGCATCGTGCCCCCGTGCCCACAGCCAATGGAGCACGCCCGCGATGACGTCGACCGCGGCGTCCTCGACCAAGGCGGTACCCAGTGGACGCGAAGCACCGCTCAGCGGGCCGGTCGACGCCCGGCTTCCGTGCGGTTGAGTTCGATCGGTCGGTTCGGTCGCCAACTCGCACCAGGTCGCTTTCCGATCAAGGCGGAGATCCACGCCCCAGCGATCGGCGGTCGCTGCGACAAGCGCCATACCTCGGCCGCCTTCGCAGTCGCTCCCAGCCTGCATCAGCGTCGGCAGGGCACGGCAGTCGGGATCGTGGACCTCGATCCGCAGGTATGTGTCGTTCATCGAGACCGCCAGCGTGGCCGGGGTGCCGCGGCCGACGTGTGTGATTACGTTGGACACCAGCTCGCTTACGCAGAGTTGTGCTCCGTCCACGATCTCGTGAAGCCCCCAGATGCCCAGGTGCAGCTTCATGATGCGCCGCAATGTCGCCACTTCTTCGGGCTCGGCCGTGAACGCCAGCTCCCAAGGCTTCCGCTGCAGACATGCAATGTTGAGCACGAAAGGTCGACCCCTCTCATCACATGCTCGACACGCCGACGAAGCGACGTGACGTCACCAATACATACAGTGACTGGCACCGACGGCCAGCATGCGGCCCGCCCATCCCGTCGTGCAATGTGCACGACGGGATTCCCGCGTACGAGTGATTGGCAAGCCCAAACCTTGGCGCGAGACTGAACGTCCGCTACCAGAAGGGTTTTGTGATGGCCGGCTCTCCGACGGCACGCCGTCGCCGTCTCTCGATCGAGCTGAAGAAGCTCCGCGAGTCGAGTGCCCTCACCTGCGCTCAGGTCGGCCAGGCCCTCGACTGGAGCGGCTCAAAGGTCAATCGCATGGAAACGGGGAGCGGTCGCGTCCAACCATCGGACGTCGATGCTCTGTGCCGGTTCTACGAAACCACCGACGAGCTACGCGACTTCCTCAAGTCACTTGCACGGCAGGCGAAGACACGCGGCTGGTGGCAGGTGCACGGCTCCGGCATTCCTGAGTGGTTCAACATCTACATCGGGCTCGAGCAGGACGCATCCACGATCCGCCAGTACCAGTGCGAAGTGGTTCCCGGCCTGATGCAAGTCGGACCGTACGCTCGCGAGCTCCACACGACCGGCGCGCACATGTCCTCTCAGGACATCGACAAGGCAGTACGTGTACGCCTGGAACGCCAGGTCATGCTCACACGACCTGATGCTCCCGAGGCCTGGTTCATCGTGAACGAGGCCGTCGTACGCAACGTGATCGGAGATCGTTCCCTGATGCGTGACCAGCTCGAACGGGTCTTGGACGCAGCGGAGCTGCCGAAGGTTACTCTGCAGGTGCTTCCGTTCGATTCGGGTACCTACCCCACCACCGGTTCCTTCACCATGCTCGGATTTCCTGCCCAGGAGGACCTCGACCTGGTGTACCGGGACGGAATCACTGATGCCGTCTACCTGGAAGGCGAGCATCATGTTCGTGAGTACGCACGGGCATTCGACGGCTTGCGCGCCGCAGCTCTGAGTCCTCAGCGTTCCGCCCAGCTGATCAAGTCCGTTCTCAAGGATTACGCAGGATGAGCATGGAAGTGTCGCTCGACGAGTACCGTCCGGCATGGTTCCGATCGTCGTACAGCAACGGCGCCGGAGGCGAGTGCGTGGAGTGCGCGCCGACCCACACAGGCGTACTTCTCCGCGATTCCAAAGGCAGCACGGCTTCCGTCGTGATGGTGAGCGGCAAGACATGGAGCGCTTTCATCGAGGGCTTGAAAGGCGGGGCGCCCTGTCGGCCTCGCACAGTCGGGAGACTTCGAACGGAGTCGGTGGTACAGGCGGAAGTCGACCCGGTGTGACCTGACGTTGGTTATGAGGTGCCCACGGCCGCCCGGTTGTTCTGAGGGTGGCGGTTGCGGGGCGAGGGTCAAGAGCGCCCTTCGGGCGTCGGCTTCGCCGATTCCGCTGCGCTCCACTCCTGACACTCGCCCCTCCACCGCGGTGTTTCCTCCGGCCGGGCGGCCCAGGGGTGGGGCCTCCGGGATCGGTGGGTGCGTAGTGGCGCCGCGTCGCCGGGTGCCAGTGTGCGGGGGTGCGCACCGGCCTATCGGGGCACGCCGGCTCGGCTTGGCGGGTGGCGCAAGCGCTCGTGGATCGAGCCTGTCGGCCCCCCTGGCTGTCTGCCAGGATCTCCCCGGTGTTCAGGGCCACTTGGGGGAGGACGAACATGCGTATCGGGGTGTATCTCGCGCATCCGCGGGACGGGAGCTTCAATCACGCCCTCTTCGGGGCCGTGGTCGGTGAGTTGCGTCGACGTGGGTGTGATGTCGTCGCGCATGATCTGTGTGCCGAGGGGTTTCCGGCCGAGGTGTCCGCCGAGGAGACGGGGACCGTTCAGGTCGCGGCGCGTGCCGGGGATGCCCAGGTCGCGCTGCATCGGGGCGAGGTCGCCACGCTGAACGCCCTGGTGTTCGTGCATCCCAACTGGTGGGGGATGCCGCCCGCCGTGCTGGTCGGGTGGGTGCAACGGGTGTTCGTGCCGGGAGTTGCCTACAAGTTGGGGAGTGCGCAAGGGGAGCCCGTCGGGCTGCTGCGGGCCCGGCGGGCGCTGGTGCTGAACACGTCCGACACTCCCGCCGAGCGGGAGGCGGGTGAGTTCGGAGATCCTTTGGACCGGGTCTGGAGGGCCTGCGTCCTGCCGTACGTGGGCGTCGTCGACGTGCGGCGCGTGGTGTTCCGTACGGTCGGCGATTCGAGTGAGGAGCAGCGTGCCGCGTGGCTCACCCGGGCTCGGCGCGAAGCCGCCGCGCTCCTGGACGCGCGGCATCCGTCCAGCCATTCGTGACCGCTTCGGCGCGCCCCGGCTCAAGATGCGATCTCCGCGGCCCGCGCGGGACGATGAGGAAACCGCCAGGAGTTTCAACTGCCAGGAGTGTTGAAACTGCCCGGAGACTCAACTGCCAGGAGACTCAGCTGCCAGGAGCTTCATCCGCCTACCCCCACCCTGATGATCATGCTGCTCGCGGACAAGAACGCCCTGATCTACGGCGCCGGTGGGGCGGTGGGAGGCGCCGTCGCGCGTGCCTTCGCCCGAGAAGGGGCCACCGTCTTCCTCGCCGGTCGCACCGAAGGCAAGCTGCAGGCGGTGGCCGGGGACATCGCCGCCGCCGGCGGGCGGGCCTGGACCGTGCGGGTCGACGCGCTCGACGAGGGGTCCGTCGAGGACTGTGTCGCCGGGGTCGCCGCGCGGGCGGGGCGCATCGACGTCTCGTTCAACGCCATCGGGCTCGACGAGGTCCAAGGGACGCCGCTCGTCGAGATGTCCTACGACGACTTCGCGCGGCCCATCGGCATCGCGACGCGGACGCAGTTCCTGACCGCGAGGGCCGTCGCGCCCCGCATGATCGAGGCCGGGTCCGGCGTGATCATGATGATCACGGCCACCCCCTCCCGGATCCCCTTCCCCCTCGTCGGCGGCTTCGGCGTCACCTGCGCCGCGTTGGAGGGCCTGTCCCGCACGCTGGCGGCGGAACTGGGCCCGAGTGGTGTGCGGGTCATCTGTCTGCGCTCGGCCGGATCGGTGGAGTCGATCGAGGACGTGCTGGACAGACACGCCGCCGGCACCGGGACGACCCGGGACGACTTCGTCGCCCAGCTCACGGAGATGACCCTGCTGAAGCGGCTGCCCTCCCTCGCCGACGTCGGCAATGTCGCCGCGCTCATGGCGTCGGACCACGCGGCCGCCATGACCGGCGCGGTCCCCAACGTCACCTGCGGCCAGGTCGTCGACTGACGGCCCCGGCGAGCGGCTTCGGAGTCAGCTCCGCCCGGCCGAACAACAGCGCGTACCCCCGCGGGAGTTGGCGCAGCAGGTCGTCCACCGAGGCGTCGCCGATCACCTCGGGCAGGACACCGAGGACGGAGCTGACGTCCCAGCGGGCGGTCGCCGGGGTGGCGCCCTCCACGCGGCTCGCCACCGCGTCGACGAACTCCGGGGCGGTGAGCGGGCGGGGCGCCGGGATCTCGGAGGCGACGGCCCGCGCCGCCTCCTCCGGGAGGGCCTGCGCCAGGGCCACCCGTGCGTCGCCCGGGACGTGCCGGCCGAGGGCGCGCAGGACGGTGCGGGTGAGGCGCTCCGCCTCTGTCCGCGTCGGGTACCGGCCCGCCCGCTGTACGGCAGTGATCAGTTCTGTCCAGGTCACGGTGCGGGCCGGCGCCGTCGTCAGGGGCGGCATCGTGGGTGCGGTCATCGTGCGGCCTTCTCCTCCAGGTGGGCCGAAAGAGTCCAGGTGGGCGCGGGGGCGTCCCGCAGGCGGGGTGCCGTGCCCGCGGGACGCCGCTCGTCGACTGCCCTGATCGGGCGTTCAGGTGCTGAGCTGCTTGCGGCTGTCGCCGCCGGTGATCTGGATGCGGCGTGGCTTGGCCGCCTCCGCGACGGGGATGCGCAGCGTGAGGACGCCCGCTTCGTACGAGGCGTCGATGCGGTCCGTGTCGAGGGTCTCGCCGAGGAAGAGCTGACGGGTGAAGGTTCCCGTGGGGCGTTCGGCGACGATCATCTCCGCGCCCTGGGGGGCGGGGACGCGGCGCTCGGCGCGGACGTTCAGGACGTTGCGTTCGACGTCCAGTTCGATCGTCTCGGGGTCGATGCCGGGCAGGTCGAAGTGGACGACGAAGTCGTCACCGGACCGGTAGGCGTCCATCGGCATCGCGGCCGGACGGGCGGGGCCGAAGACCTGCTGCGCGAGGCGGTCGAATTCACGGAAGGGGTCGGTACGCATGAGCATCACGGGTCACTCCTTTCGGAAGAGGCTGGGTGCGATGCCCTACGCCTTCTTATATAGCTCGCGCGAGGAAAGTTGACAAGCCACGACTCAGGTTAAGTGCACCGGGGCAGGTGAGCAGTAGTCTCGGGGACGGACACGAGGTCGTACGAGGAGGCAGCAGATGGTCAGGGTTCCCAGCGCGCTCGTCGCCGCGAGCGGGCTCGTCGGCGGGTACGGTGTCGCCCGCTGGACCAGGAAGCGGCAGCTCGGCGGAGTCGTGCTCGCCGTTGCGGGGGCGGCAGCGGCCCAGCAGTGGCGGGAGCGGGCCGGCGGGAAGGCCGCGGGCGCGCTCGGCGCCGCGTACGTCGCCGCCTTCGCGGGGTCGCACCCGCTGGCCAAGAAGGTGGGCGCCTGGCCCGCCGTGTTCGGGGTGGCAGGGGCCGTCGCCCTCGCGTCCTGGGCCGTCGCCGACCGCCGGGCGTGAGCCACTACGCCGACCTGAACGCCCTCCGGTAGCCCTGCGGGCTCGTCCCCACCACCCTGCGGAAGCGTTCCCTGAATGCCGTCGGCGAGCCGAAGCCGGCCTGCGTCGCGATGCGTTCGACCGGGTACGACGTCGTCTCCAGCAGGTACTGCGCCCGCCGCACCCGCGCCCGGTGCAGCCACTGCAAGGGCGTCGTCCCCGTCTGCTCCCGGAAGCGCCGGTTGAGGGTGCGCGTGCTCATCCCGGCCCGCGTCGCGACCTCGTCCAGGGTCAGGTCGCGGTCGCAGTTGTCCTCCAGCCAGGCCAGCAGGGGCTCCAGCGTCGCGCCCGCCGGGGCCGGGGGCTGGTCGTGCACGATGAACTGAGCCTGCCCGCCCTCCCGTTCCAGCGGCATCACCGACATCCGGGCGGCGTGTGCCGCGACCGCCGAGCCGTGGTCCTTGCGGATCATGTGCAGGCACATGTCCAGCGCCGCCGCCGCGCCCGCGGACGTCAGGAACTGGCCGTTGTCGACGTAGAGGACGTTCGGGTCGACCGTCACCTCCGGGTGGCGCCGCGCGAGTTCCGGCGCCGCGATCCAGTGCGTCGTGGCACGCAGGCCGTCCAGCAGGCCGGTCGCGGCGAAGAGGAACGCGCCGACGCAGACCGACGCGATCCGTGTACCGTTCGCCGCCGCCGCGCACAGCGCCTCGGCGACCCCGGGCGGCAGCGTCCGCGGCGGGTCCTCGACGCCGGGCAGGATGATCGTGTCGGCCTCCGCCAGCGCCTCCAGGCCGTACGGCGCCCGCACGGTGAACGCCCCCGCGTTCACCTCCCCGCGCTCCGCGCAGACCCGCACCCGGTAGGCCTCCCGGCCGTCCGGCAGCCGGGCCCAGCCGAAGGCGTCGATCGGGGCGGAGAGGTCGAAGGGGATGACGCCGTCCAGCGCCAGTACGGCCACGGTGTGCATGGCGCGATCCTAGGCGTACGACGAACTCTCGCCAATCCTGGACGGCCTGGACACGGTCCGACGCGCGTCGTCCGCCCGCTGACGGGGCCCGCGGGCCCGCCCTGACGCCCGTGGCGAGAATCCGTCGAAGGCTGGCACTACCGCCACTTCTCCAAGATCCACCACGCCCCTAGCGTCGACGTCCGTGACCAAGTTCCTCCTCGCCGTCCATGTCCTCGCCGCGATCGTCGCCGTCGGGCCCGTCACCGTCGCCGCGAGCATGTTCCCGCCCGCCGCGCGCCGGGCCATGGCCGCGCCCGACGACCCGAAGGCCGCCGAGACGGTCCAACTGCTGCACCGGATCTGCCGGGTGTACGCGACCGTCGGTGTCGTCGTGCCCGTGTTCGGGTTCGCGACCGCGAGCGCCATGGGCGTGCTCGGCGACGCCTGGCTGATCGTGTCGATCGGGCTGACCGCCCTGGCCGCGGTCGTGCTCGCCGCCCTGGTGCTGCCCCGGCAGGGCGCGCTCGTGGAGGGCGTCGGGACACGGGAGGCGACCGTGCGGCTGGCCATGTTCACCGGCGTATTCAACCTGCTGTGGGCGGTCGTGACGGTGCTGATGATCGTCCGCCCGGGGTCCATGACCGGCGCGTGAGCCCTATCGCCGGTGGGTGAGCACGTTCACCACACGCCCGTTCGGGTCGCGGACGAAGAAGCGCCGTACGCCCCACTCCTCGTCGCGCAGTTCCCGTACGACCTCCGCACCCGAGGCCAGCACCCGCGCGTACACCGCGTCGACGTCCTCGACCTCCACGCTGAGGTCGGGGACGACGGGCGCGGTGCGTTCCTCGGTGAGGAAGATGAGCTGAGCGGTGGGGTTGGCGGGGGAGGCCAGCGTCATCACCCAGCCCAGGTTCATGACCTCCTCCAGGCCGAGCAGACCGTAGAAGTCACGGTTGCCCTCCATCGCCGCCTCGGACGGCACCTGGCAGTCGGGGACGATTCTGCGGACGGTCATGGGTACGACTCCCGGGCTGTCAGGCTGTGGTGTCGGACGTGCCGGTCCCCGTCGTCACCGACAGCGGCGTCGCGATGTCCTCCAGGGACCGCCGCTCCGCCCGGACCGCGAGGAAGACCGCGACCAGACCTGCCGCGCACATCAGTCCGGCACCGATCTGGAAGGCGAGCACGGTGTCGGCGACGACGCCCGACTCGGTCAGGTCGGCGAAGATCAGCGGGCCGCTGATGCCGCCGGCCGCGGTGCCGAGGGCGTAGAAGAAGGCGATGGCCATGGCCCGGGTCTCCATCGGGAAGACCTCCGAGACGGTGAGGTAGGCGCTGGACGCGCCCGCCGAGGCGAAGAACAGCACCACGCACCAGCATGCCGTCATCGTCGTCGCCGTCAGGGAGCCCCGGTCGAAGAGCCAGGCCGTGGCGAAGAGGAGCAGGCCGGAGAGGATGTACGTCGAGGAGATCATCACCCGGCGGCCCACCGTGTCGAAGAGCTTGCCGAGCAGCAGGGGGCCGAGGAAGTTGCCGGCCGCGATGACGGCGAAGTAGTAACCGGTCCGTCCGGTGGGCACGTCGAAGAACGTGCTGAGGATGGTGCCGAAGCCGAAGGTGATGGCGTTGTACAGGAACGCCTGGCCGATGAAGAGGGACAGCCCGAGCACGGCCCGGCGCGGATAGCGGCCGAAGACGGTCTTGGCGATCAGGCCGAAGCCGATGCTCTTGCGCACCTGGATGGTGATCTCGCCGGCGGGAGGCGGCAGCGGCTCACCCTTCTCCTGCTCGATCTCCCGTTCGACGGAGGAGACCAGGTCCTCCGCCTTCTCGCCCCGGCCGTGGATGAACTGCCATCGTGGCGACTCCGGGACATGACGTCGTACCAGCAGGATGACCAGGCCCAGGACGACGCCGAGCGCGAAGCTGAGCCGCCAGCCCAGGTCCTTCGGGAAGATCGCGGTGTCCAGCATGACGATCGACAGCAGGGCGCCGCCGATGGCGCCGAGCCAGTAGCTGCCGTTGATGATGAGGTCGACCCGGCCCCGGTAGAGGGAGGGGATCAGCTCGTCGATCGCCGAGTTGATGGCCGCGTACTCGCCGCCGATGCCGAAGCCGGTGAGGAAGCGGAAGAGGAAGAACCACCACGACTCGAAGGACAGCGCCGTCATGGCGGTGGCCGCCAGATACACCGCCAGCGTCACCATGAACAGCTTCTTGCGGCCGTAGCGGTCGGTCAGCCAGCCGAAGAACAGGGCGCCCGTACAGGCGCCCGCCACGTACAGCGCCGCCGCGACGCCGGTGACCTGGGCGGCGGTGATGTCGAGGCCGCTGCCCTCCTCGGCGAGCCGGCCGGCGACATTGCCGACGATGGTGACTTCGAGACCGTCCAGGATCCAGACGGTGCCGAGGCCGATCACGATCATCCAGTGCCACCGGGACCACGGCAGCCGGTCCAGACGGGCCGGGACGGACGTGGTGATGGTTCCGGTGGAGGCGGGCACAGAATCCGGCGACGACGACGCTGCTGCTGTCATGGCTCCCTCTCCGTCGGGCGACCCCCTCCCGTCTGCCCGGAAAGCGGGGGGTCACGCCCGTACGCGGACGTGGGAGGTCACGCCCCCAGCATGCGGGAGACGGTGTAGATCAGCAGCCCGGCCAGCGAGCCGACGACCGTGCCGTTGATCCGGATGAACTGCAGGTCACGACCGATGTGAGCCTCGATCTTCCGGGTGGTGTGCTCGGCGTCCCAGCCGGCCACCGTGTCGGTGATCAGCAGGGTGATCTCGCTGCGGTACGTCGTCACGACGTGCACGGCCGCGCCCTCGACCCAGTTGTCCACCTTGTCCTGGACCTTGGGTTCGGTCGCCATCCGGGCGCCCAGGGAGAGCAGGGAGGCCCGCACCCGCAGCCGCAGCTCGCTGCGCTCGTCCTCGGCCGCGGAGACGATCATGGAGCGTACGGCCGTCCAGGCGGAGGCGATCAGGTCCTGGACCTCGCCCCGGCCCAGCACCTCGCCCTTGAGCCGCTCCACCTTCGCGCGGGTCTCGGTGTCGGACTGGAGGTCGGCGGCGAAGTCGGAGAGGAAGCGGTCCAGGGCGCCGCGCGCCGGATGGGACGGCATGTCCCGCATCTCCGCGCAGAAGCGCAGCAGCTCCTTGTAGACCCGCTCGCCGACCTTGCGGTCCACGAAGCGGGGGGTCCAGCCGGGCGCGCCGCCCTGCACGGCGTCCATCACGGAGTCGCTGTGCAGCACCAGCCAGTCGTGCGCGCGGGAGACGACCAGGTCGACGACCCGTTTGTGCCCGCCGTCGGCGACGACCTTCTCCAGCATCTTGCCGATGCCGGGCGCGATCTCCTGGACGCCGGCCCGCCGGGTGATCGCCTCGCCGACCACCGCCTGCACGTCGGAGTCGCGCAGCACGGTGAGCGCGCCGCGCAGGGCCGTCGCCAGCTCGGCCGTCACCCGGTCGGCGTTCTGGGGTTCGGCGAGCCAGGCGCCGAGGCGGCTGCCGATGCCGACGGCACGCAGCCGCTGCCGTACGACGTCCTCGGAGAGGAAGTTCTCACCGACGAACTCCCCCAGCGAGACGCCCAGCTGGTCCTTCTTGGTGGGGATGATCGCGGTGTGCGGGATGGGGATGCCGAGCGGGTGACGGAAGAGGGCGGTGACGGCGAACCAGTCGGCCAGCGCGCCGACCATGCCGGCCTCGGCGGCGGCGGCGACATAGCCGGCCCAAGGGCCGGCGCCCGAGTTCTGCGCCCATTTGGCCAGTACGTAGACCACGGCCACCAGAAGCAGCAGGCCGGTCGCGGTGAGTTTCATCCGGCGTACGCCGCGCCGCTTCTCCTCGTCGGCCGGGCTGAACGTCGTCATCGCCCGGACGGCGGACGCGGGCACGCCGCGCCCCGCGCCCGCGCGGTTACCGGCGGTGCCCGGTCGGGCATGCTGCTCTACGGCACCTGCTCCCGTTTCGCCTGCTTGATCCGTTTTCGTACGATCCATCCGCTCCACCCGTTCCCGAGCCTCCACTCCTCATTGTCCCTTCCTGACCGACTCCTGGAACGTGACAGGAGTTCCCGGCGTCTGTGGGGAGGGGCGGCGCACCTTCCCCCACCCCATGGCGCATCATGGGAGTCGATCACCTCGGAGCCTCGGGCTCCGCTTCCTCCCGAGGAGAAACGCACCGCATGACCAGGCGTCATCACGGTTATGCCTTGCTCGCCGCCGTCGTCTCGCTGATCGTGGCCATGTCGGTCGCCATATACGCCGGAGCCGCCTCCGACGGCGGCACGGCGCCGGGCCCGCTCGCGGGACCACGCCCGCCGCACCCTCCCGCCGCCCCGGCCTCCACCGGCACCTGGGTCGGCTCCTGGTCGACCTCCCCGTCGGCCGCCGAGCCCGGCACCGAGACCGCCGGCCTGCGCGACCGCTCCGTACGCAACGTCGTCCACACCAGTGTCGGCGGTACGGGTGCCCGGATCACGCTGTCCAATCTCTACGGCCGGCTGCCGCTGACCCTCACCCGGGCCACGATCGCGCTCGCCGCCGCCGACGACAGCGCGGCCGCGATCCCGCGGACCATGCGGCGGCTGACGTTCAACGGCCTCCCCACCGTCGTGATCCCGCCGGGGGAACAGGTGATGAGCGACGGTGTGCGCCTGCCCGTCCCGGCCGACAGCGACGTCCTGGTCACCACGTACGCCCCCGCAGAGCCGGGCCCCGTCACCGTGCACCCGCGCGTGCGGCAGATCTCGTACGCCGCGCGGGGCGAGCGCACCGAGGACGTGACCGGCGCGCCGTACACCGAACAGGTCGAGGCCTGGCGGTATCTGACCGCCCTCGACGTGCTCAGCGGGGAGTCCGACGGCACCCTGGTCGCCTTCGGCGACTCCCTCACCGAAGGGCACTCCTCCACCGTGGGCGCCAACCGGCGCTGGCCCGACGTCCTGTCCGACCGGCTGCGCGAGGCGGCCGACGCGGGCGAGGACGTGCCCCGCTACAGCGTCGTCAACCAGGGCATCGGCGGCAACCGCGTCCTGACCGGCGGTCTGGGCCGCCCCGCCGACAACCCGAGCGGCCTCAGCCGCTTCCCGCGTGACGTGCTCGGCCGCACGAACGTCCGGGTCGTCGTCATCGACCTCGGCGTCAACGACATCCTGCGCTCCCCCACGGTCATCGACCCCGGCCAGGTCCTCGACGGCCTGCGCACGCTGGTCGGCCAGGCCCACGCCCGGGGCATCCGGGTCGTCGGCGCCACCCTGATGCCGTTCGGCGGGCACCGCGGCTACAGCGACGAGCGCGAGGCGGTACGGCAGGAGATGAACGCCGAGATCCGCTCCGGTCGCCTCTTCGACGCGGTGGTCGACTTCGACCGGGCGGTACGCGATCCGTACGCCCCGCGCAGGTTCCGCCCGGACTACGACTCCGGCGACCATCTGCACCCCAACGACCGCGGCTACGACCGCATGGCCCACGAGTTCGACCTGCCCACCCTCAAGGACGCGGCCCCGGCCCACCTGTAAGGAGAAACGGGACGGGCCCGGAGCGGTGGGGCACGGGGCCCGGGGGGCGGGTGCGGCCCGGAGCAGTAGGGCGCAAGCCCGGGGCCGTGGGGCGCGGGCCCGGGGTGGTGGGGCGCGGGCCCGGGGCGCGAAGCGGCGGGCTCCGGGCGAGGGCGCGGGCCCGGGACGCGGGCTCGGGGCGCGGAACGGCGGGTACTAAGGGGAAGCGCGGGTCCGGAACTACGGCACAGCCCCGGCCGGACCCCCGGCGCGAAGCGGCACGCTCCGGGCGCGGGGCAAGAGCCTCCCGGTGAAGCGGGCCCGGGGCGGCGGGCTCCAGGCGGGAGCGCGGACCCGGGGCGCGGGCTCGGGACGCGGAGCGACGGGTACCGGGTGGAAGCGCGGGTCCGGAACGACGGCACAGCCCCGGAACCCGGGCGCGAAGCGGCGCTCCGGGCGCGGGCGCCGGGTGCGAAGCGGCGATCCGGGCGCGGGCCGGGTGCGAAGCGGCGCTCCGGGCGGGAGCGCGGGCCCGGAACCACGGCACAGCCCCGGAACCTGGGCGCGAAGCGGCGCTCCGGCCGCGGGGCAACAGCCTCCGGGTGGAGCGGGCCCGGGGCGCGAAGCGGCGGGCTCCGGGCGGGAGTGCGGGCTCGGGGCACGGAACGGTGGGTACCCAGTGGAAGCGCGGGTCCGGGACCACGGCACAGCCCCCGAACCCGGGCGCGAGGCGGCGCGCTGGCGCGGGGGCAACACCCTCCGGGTGGAGCTGGCCCGGAACTAGGGCGGGAGCCCGGGATCAGGGCACGGACTCCAGGCAAGGGCGCAGCGCGCCGAACTCCGGGTGGAGGCGCGAGCCCGGAAGCACGGCGCGAGCCCGGGACCAAGACGCCAGCCCGGAAGCACGGCGCCAGCCCCTAAGCAGGCGTCGGCCCGCGATCAAGGCGCCGGCCCGGGGCCACTGTGGGGGCTCCGGGCGGGGGCACTGTGGGCGTTGGGTGGGGGTGCGGGGGTCAGTTCGTGTCTCGTCGTTGGTCGTGGCCCCAGCCGTGCCCCTCGTCGCCATGGCCCAGCATCCGCCGGTCGCCGCCCTCGACGTCCCGCTGCTCGCCGCCGCGGCGCACCCGTACCTGCTTGCGCTCGATGCCGACCCCGCCCCAGAAGGCGAACCCGGAGACGATCACGCGCGGGGCGCCCGGGTCGCCCGGCACCCCGTCCTCACGGCTGTCGAAGCCGCCCATGATCCCGATGCCGCGGACGACGACCTCGACGCCGGGAGGCACGACGATGCTCACGCCGCCCATGATGGCCACGCAGTTGAGCTCGACCTCGCGGTCGGCGAACAGCGCGTCACGCAGGTCGAGTTCCCCGCCGCCCCAGAACGTGAAGCAGGTGAACCGCTTCGGCACGGTCCAGCGCCCCTTGCGCTGGAACCCGGACATCACGGCGACGCCGCCCGACGAGGATCCCCGGCCCCCGGTGATCCGCCCGGCCCAACCCCCGCGCGCCGCGGGCTCCTTGACCATCGAGACCGCCGGACCCGGCGCCGCGCCCCCGGCGGGCAGGTCCCGCGTGATGGGGGCCAGCTCGCCGTAGGTCCGCGCCTGGTAGGTCGCGTCGAGGCGTTCCTCGAACTCCGTCATGTCCAGCCGCCCCTCCGCGAGGGCGTCCCGCAGGACCTCGGCGACTCGCTCGCGATCGGCGTCGGAGGCTCGCAGCTCCGGGGCATCGTCGGTCATGGGCAGCAGCCTACGTTTTCCACGGTCCCGGCACTACGCGGTGCCGGGACTCAGCCGCGCCGGGGCTCCGCGACGTCCCCCGTCGCCCGCAGCATCCGCGCGATCACCGCCTCGATGTCCGGCTCCCGCACCGAGAGGTCCACCAGCGGATACTCCGCCGCGATCCGCGCCACCAGCGGCGCCGCCGACTCCGCCGCCGGGAAGGCCAGCCACTGCCGGGGGCCCTCCACGCGGACGACCCGCGCCGGTGCCGGCGCCTCGATCGGCGGCAGTTCCCGCTCCAGGTCGACGACGAGGGTGCGCTCGCTCTCCCCCGCCTCGTGCAGCCCGGCGAGCCCGCCGTCGTACACCAGGTGCCCGTGGTCGATGACCATCACCCGGGAGCAGAGCTGCTCGATGTCCTGGAGGTCATGGGTGGTGAGCAGCACCGTCGTGCCGCGCTCGGCGTTCAGTTCGCGCAGGAACTGCCGCACCCTGGCCTTGGAGATGACGTCCAGGCCGATGGTCGGCTCGTCCAGGTAGAGCACCTCGGGATCGTGCAGCAGCGCCGCGGCGATGTCCCCGCGCATCCGCTGGCCCAGCGAGAGCTGCCGTACCGGCACGTCCAGCAGGTCGGCCAGCTCCAGGAGTTCGACGCAGCGTTCGAGGTTGGCGCGGTAGCGGGCGTCGGGGATCCGGTACATGCGGTGCATCAGCCGGTACGAATCGATGAGCGGAAGATCCCACCACAGCGTCGTGCGCTGGCCGAAGACCACCCCTATCCGGTGCGCCAGCCGGGTCCGCTCACGGGACGGGTCGATGCCCGCGACCCGCACCCGCCCACCGCTCGGGGTGAGGATGCCGGTCAGCATCTTGATCGTGGTCGACTTCCCGGCGCCGTTCGGCCCGATGTAGCCGACCATCTCGCCGCGGGCCACCCGGAACGAGATCGCGTCGACGGCCCGCACCAGCCGCCGCTCCCGCTTCAGGAAGCCGGCCTTCGTACGCACCTCGAAGACCTTCTCGACCCGGTCGACCTCGATGAACCCCTCGGCGTCCGTGGCGCCCGCTCCGTCCGTCTCTGTCACTCTCACCGGCCTAACTCCCTGTGCTCCGATACGACTTGAGTCCGGCCCGCCAGGCCAGCCCCGCGAGCGCGCAGCACGCCGCCGCCACCAGCGGCGGTGCGAAGGCCACCCACTCGGGCAGGTCCAGCGGGTAGGGCCGCCCCAGGATGTGGCTCGCGGGCAGCCAGTTGACGAAGGCCAGCGGCAGCACGAAGGTCACCCCGCGCACCAGTTCCTTGCCGAAGACGGTCGGCGGGTACTGGAGCAGCGTCGTGCCGCCGTAGGTGAACGCGTTCTGCACCTCGGAGGCGTCCTGCGCGACGAACTGGAAGGCGGCGCCCCCGACGAACACCGCGCAGAAGATCGCCGCCCCGCTGAGCAGCATCATCGGCATCAGCAGCACCTTCAGCGGCGTCCAGTCGACGTCGAGCGCGACCAGCGCGTAGCCGAGGACCAGCGCGCCCTGGACGACCCGGCCGAGACGGCGCAGCCCGAACCGGTCGGCGGCGACCTGCGCGAGGACGGGCGCCGGACGCACCAGCAGCGTGTCCAGCGTGCCGTCGCGCACCCGGCGGCCGAGCCGCTCCATCGACCCGATGGCCAGATCGGCCAGCCCGAAGGCGACACCGGTCAGGCCGTACAGGAAGGCGATCTCGGGCAGGGTCCAGCCGCCGAGCTCGTCGACCCGGGAGAACATCAGCAGGATGGCGACGAAGTCGAGGCCGGTCGCCGCGAAGTTGCCGAGGGCGGTCACGGCGAACGACGTCCGGTAGGCCATGGTGGACCTGATCCACATGGCGACGATCAGCCCGTACGCGCGCAGTCCCTCGGCGATCCGGCCGGACCACCGCAGCCGCCCCCTGTCAGCCACCCTGCACCACCACCCGCCGGGTGGCCGCCGACTCCATCAGCCGCCCGACCGCCAGCAGCGCCACCGCCCACGCGCCCTGGAAGAGGAAGGTGCCGAGCGGTTCGGCCCGGCCGAGCAGGACGTCCGCCGGCGCCTGGAGCAGCGACGACCACGGCAGCACCCGGACGATCTCGCCGAGCAGGCCGGGGAAGACGTTCAGGGGCAGCAGCATGCCGGAGCAGAAGTAGCCCAGCAGCCAGGTCATCTGGGACACGCCGGTGCCGTCGAGCAGCCAGAACGCGCTCAGCGCCACCAGGTACCGCAGCCCGAAGCTGACGACCATCCCGAGCAGCACCGCGACCAGACAGGCCGCCCAGGTCACCGGGTCCGAGGGCAGCGCGACGTCGAAGGCCAGCGCCCCGAACGCGAACGGCAACACCCCGCGCCCCAGCAGCTGGAAGAAGGCCCGGCCCAAGTCAGCCGCGAGCCACCACAGTTGCAGATCGACCGGGCGGTGGAGATCGATCGCCACATCACCCGTACGGATGCGTTCCATCAGTTCGTTCTCGAAGCCGCCGCCCCCGATCGCGAGGGTCGACAGCAGCGCCTGGCCGAGCCACACGTAGGTGACGGCCTGTGCCTGGTCGTACCCGCCGAGCTGCGGTCTCTCGTCCCACAGGGCGAGATAGGCGTAGACGAGGATGAGCCCGAAGACCGTGTTGGTGAACACCCCGGCGGCCGTGGCCGCCCGATAGGTCGCGTACCGTCGGAAATTCCCCACCGCGACGGCCGCGTACAACCGTCCCGTGCCCACACCGAACCACCGTCCCCGACGAGCCGACACCGAAGCGCAGGAGCCTAGTACCCGGCGCAGGACGCCTGCCAGGCATTTTTCGGGCGGGACACGTGCCCGGATCCGGGAACGGAACGGCCGGTGCGGGAGTCTTCAGAGGGGGGCGCAGATGACGTACGAGGAAACACACAGGAGTCCGTGCACGACATGAGTGACGAGCCGCAGCCTCAGCAGCCGAACCAGGGCGGGCCCGGAAACGGGGAGACCGGGCGGGCGAAGCGCACCGGATGGCGCCGGATCCTCCCGACCTGGCGCATGCTGCTGGGCACCTTCGTCATCGGCGTCCTGCTGCTGATCGGCCTGTTCTACCTCGGCTACTCGATGGTCAAGATCCCCTCCGCGAACGCGCTGGCGACCAAGCAGAGCAACGTCTACCTCTACGCGGACGGCTCGCAGCTCGCCCGGGACGGCGAGGTCAACCGGGAGAACGTGGACCTCGCGCAGATCTCCAAGGACGCGCAGCACGCCGTGCTGGCCGCCGAGGACCGCGACTTCTACTCCGAGTCCGCGATCGACCCCAAGGCCATGGTGCGCGCGGGCTGGAACACGGCCACCGGCAAGGGCAAGCAGTCGGGCTCCACGATCACCCAGCAGTACGTGAAGAACTACTACCTGGCCCAGGAACAGACGGTCACGCGGAAGGTCAAGGAGTTCTTCATCTCGATCAAGCTCGATCGGGAGAAGAGCAAGAACGACATCCTGGAGGGCTACCTCAACACCAGCTACTTCGGCCGCAACGCCTACGGCATCCAGGCCGCCGCCCAGGCCTACTACGGCATGGACGCCACCGACCTCGACGCGGCCCGCGGCGCCTATCTCGCCGCGCTGCTGAACGCGCCCAGCGAGTACGACGTCGTCGCCCACCCGGAGAGCCGGCCCGCGGCCCAGGCCCGCTGGAACTACGTCCTGGACGGCATGGTCAAGGAGGGCTGGCTCACCCGCTCCGAGCGGGCCGGCCTGAAGTTCCCGATGCCGAAGGAGGCCACCGTCTCGACCGGGATGTCCGGGCAGCGCGGCTACGTCGTCGACGCGATCAAGCAGTACCTCGTCGAGCACGACGTCGTCGACGCCGCATCCCTCGAAGCGGGCGGCTACCGCATCACCACCACGCTGCAGAAGCCGCGCCAGGACGCCTTCGTGAAGGCCGTCGACGACAAGCTGATGTCCCAGCTGGACAAGGAGAACCGCGAGGTCGACAACTACGTCCGCGCGGGCGGCGCCGCCGTCGACCCGAAGACGGGCAAGGTCGTCGCGATGTACGGCGGCATCGACTACGTGAAGCAGTACACCAACGGCGCCACGCGCCGGGACTTCCAGGTCGGCTCCATCTTCAAGCCCCTGGTGTTCACCTCGGCCGTCGAGAACGGCTCGATCACCCAGCAGGGCACCCGCATCACGCCCAACACGTTCTACGACGGCACCAACAAGCGCCCCGTGCAGGGCTGGAACGGCGCCTACGCGCCGGAGAACGAGGACCAGGTCTCCTACGGCGACCTCACGGTCCGCGAGGCCACCGACAAGTCCGTGAACGCGGTGTACGCGCAGATGGCCGTCGACGTCGGCCCCGACAAGGTCATGCGCACCGCGGTCGACCTCGGTCTGCCCTCCAGCACACCGGAACTGGGCCCGTACCCGTCGATCGCGCTCGGCGTCGCCCAGGCGAGCGTCCTCGACATGGCCGAGGCGTACGCGACGCTCGCCAACCACGGCGAGCACGGCACGTACACCCTGATCGAGAAGATCACCCGAGGCGGCTCCGAGGTCGAGATGCCCGAGCGGCACACCACCCAGGCCGTCAGCCGCGAGGCCGCCGACACCACGACGTCGGTCCTGCGGAGCGTCGTGGACAACGGCACCGCCACCGCCGCGCAGGCCGCCGGCCGTCCGGCGGCCGGAAAGACGGGCACCGCGGAGGAGGACCAGGCGGCCTGGTTCGCGGGCTACACCCCCGAGCTGGCCACGGTCGTCGCCGTGATGGGCCAGGACCCGAAGACGGCCGCCCACAAGTCGCTGTACGGCGCGATCGGCCTGGAGCGCGTCAACGGCGGCGGACCGCCCGCCGAGATCTGGGCCCAGTTCACCAAGGACGCCCTGGAAGGCACCCCGGTCTCCGACTTCGACCTGCGCCTCCAGGAGGGCGCCGACGTCGTCCTCACGCCCCCGGCCCCGCCCACCCTTGAGGAGAACACCGGCGACCCCAGCCAGGAGGACCCGACCGGCACCGGCGACCCGCAGATCCCGGGCACGGCGCAGGGCGGTGCGACCGACGGCGGGACCCCGGGCGACGGCGGCACGACGACCGGCGGCACGCCCACGGACGGCGGGGTCACCGGCGGGGAGTCCGACGGCGGGGCCACCACCGACGGGGGCACCACCGGCGACGGCGGTACGACGGACGGCGGCGCGAGCACCGGCGGGGACCCCACCACAGCGGGCCCGACCACCGGCGGCCTCCAGGGCGGCACCACCGACGGCTCGACGACCTTTGGCACGACGACGGGAGCACTGGGCCCCCGCCGGCTGTGAACCCGTTCCGGCCCCGCCCCGGGGCCCCTAGTGACCGGAGGTCGCCTTCAGGCCGACGACGGCGACCAGCAGCAGACAGACGAAGAAGATCCGGGCGGCGGTGACGGGCTCGCCCAGCACCACCATGCCGAGCACCGCCGCCCCGGCCGCCCCGATCCCGACCCACACGCCGTAGGCGGTACCGATGGGCAGGGACTTCGCGGCGTACGAGAGCAGCAGCATGCTGGTGACGATGCCGGCGCCGGTGAGCAGACTGGGGACGAGCCGGGTGAAGCCGTCGGTGTACTTCATCCCGATCGACCAGCCGACTTCGAGCAGGCCGGCGACGATCAGCAGAACCCAGGCCATGACAGGCACCTCCGGGAGACAGGCGGACTGACGGGGGTGCGTCGTCTTTGCCTTCTCCCGGTACGGCGCGTCTCGTCGGGTGCCTCTCCAAGGTAGCAAAACGCCGGCAGGGCAGAGAAAAAAGGGCTGGTGACCATGGTCACCAGCCCTTTCGTGCCGCTCGCCGGGACCGGCGCCTACAGATACAGCCCCGTGGAGTCCTCGGACCCCTCGAACCGGTCGGCGGCCACCGCGTGCAGGTCACGCTCGCGCATCAGGACGTACGCGACACCCCGCACCTCCACCTCGGCGCGGTCCTCCGGGTCGTACAGGACCCGGTCGCCCGGCTCCACGGCCCGTACGTTCTGCCCCACCGCCACGACCTCCGCCCACGCCAGCCGACGGCCCACGGCCGCCGTGGCGGGGATCAGGATGCCGCCGCCGGAACGCCGCTCGCCCTCGCTGGTGTCCTGCCGCACGAGCACGCGGTCGTGGAGCATCCGGATGGGCAGCTTGTCGGGATGGGTGCTGTCGTTTCTGTTGCCGCTCACGTCCTTGAACCTACCTGCATCCGGGGAATTCGTACGCCGGCGGGGTCAGCGCCTGCGGCGCCGGGTGCCGAGCGCGAGCAGCCCGACGACGCCGACGGCGACGAGCGCCACGGGCAGCACGCGGGCCATCCGGGGCGAGCCGTCCTCGTCCACGAACTGCCGCCTGACGTCGCTCACCGCCCGGTTGACCTGAACGTAGGCTCGTCCAAGGGTGTGATCGACATTCGAGACGACCTTCGCCTTGGCGTCCCCGACGATGGTCTTCGGGTGCACCCGCACACCGAGCTCGTCGAGGGTCTCGGCCAGCACTTCGCGGCGGCGCCTGATGTCCGCCTCGATCTGCGCCGGGGTTCTGGTGTCCGACGATTCCGCCACCGTACGGCCTCCGAAGTCTGCTGATGCTGTTCCGGACAGTCTGTCAGTTCCCTGGGCGACCGCACTGTCAGGACCCCCGGTTACGCTGGATCGATGAGCGAACGACTCCAGCCCGGGGACGTGGCCCCCGCCTTCACCCTGCCCGACGCCGACGGTCACGAGGTGTCCCTCGCGGACCACAAGGGCCGCAAGGTCATCGTCTACTTCTACCCCGCGGCGCTGACGCGAGGCTGCACCAAGCAGGCCTGCGACTTCACGGACAACCTCGACGTGCTCGCCGGCGCCGGCTACGACGTCATCGGCATCTCGCCGGACAAGCCCGTCAAGCTCGCGAAGTTCCGCGAACAGGAGTCCCTGAAGGTCACCCTGCTCGCCGACCCCGACAAGCAGGTCCTGGAGTCCTACGGCGCCTTCGGCGAGAAGAAGCTCTACGGCAAGACGGTCGTCGGCGTCATCCGCTCCACGGTGATCGTCGACGAGGAGGGCAAGGTCGAACGCGCCCTCTACAACGTCAAGGCCACGGGCCACGTAGCCAAAATCATCAAGGACCTGGGCGTCTGACCGTCCGACCGCCCCACGACGGGAAGGCCGCCGCGCGAACTGCCACGCCCTGACGGTGACATGGTGCGCGAAGTCCAGGCTCCGGCGGGACGGGTGCCCCCGTACACTGAGGTCGCCGAGCGGCATCGCACAACCGGATGTCCGTTTTGGGGCGGTCGTGGCGAAATAGGCGATACGCGCGGGTTTTAGGTGCCCGTGGGAGAAATCCCGTGTGGGTTCGAGTCCCACCGACCGCACCTCCCTGTGACGAGGGGCGCTCCACCGGCCGGTGGAGCGCCCCTCGTCGTGCTCTCGGGGTCAGCCGAGCAGGTCCCGTACCGCTGGGACCAGTGCGCGGAATGCCTTGCCTCGGTGGCTGATGGCGTTCTTCTCGTCGGGGCTCAGTTCCGCGCAGGTGCGGGTCTCGCCCTCGGGCTGGAGGATCGGGTCGTAGCCGAAGCCGTGGGTGCCGATCGGCTCGTGGCGCAGTACGCCCGTCAGCCGGCCCTCGACCACCCGTTCCGTGCCGTCCGGCAGAGCGAGCGCCGCCGCGCAGGCGAAGTGGGCGCCGCGGTGCTCCTCGGCGATGTCGGAGAGCTGGGCCAGCAGGAGTTCGAGGTTGGCGCGGTCGTCGCCGTGCCGGCCGGACCAGCGGGCCGAGAAGATGCCCGGCGCGCCGCCGAGGACGTCGACGCACAGGCCCGAGTCGTCGGCGACCGCGGGCAGGCCGGTGGCCTGGGCGAGGGCGTGGGCCTTGAGCAGGGCGTTCTCGGCGAAGGTCACGCCTGTTTCCCGGACGTCGGGGATGTCGGGGTAGGCGTCCGCGCCGACGAGGTCGTGCGGCAGACCTGCGTCGGCGAGGATCGCCTTCAGCTCGGTGATCTTTCCGGGGTTGCGGGTGGCGAGGATCAAGCGGGTCATGCCCTCAGTATCCAGGCCCCGGTGCCCCGGCTCGCCCGCGCGCGGCTTACGGAGTGCAGACCTTGGTCAGCTCGCCGGCCGCGTCCGTGATCGGGCTGATGTCGGGGGTCTCGTCGCCGTTCTCCACGGACGTGCGGACGTTGTCGACGGCCTGCTGGAGGTCGTCGACCGCCTTGTTGACGTCGGCGTTGTCGGTCTTGTCGCCGATCTCGCCGAGGTTCTGCTCGATGGAGTCGAGGGACTCCGCGAGCTGCGTCGGGTCGTTGGCGGCGCTCTCGACAGCCTGCTGGAGATCCGTGACGCTGTCGGCGATGGCGTCGGCGGTCTGGACGCAGTCGAGTGCCTTGCTCACGGCGTCGCAACCGGTGGTGAGCCCGGCGGTCAGCACGACGGCCGCAAATGTGGCGGCGACGGCTGCGGTACGGCGTCGGCGGCGGCTCTCGGCCATGGAACGGTCCCTCCCTCGGATCGGGCCCGACGGGCCCGGCTGCTGGCCGGGCGCACAGGGATGAGCCGTGCGCCCGTACCTCATGAGACGCGGCCGCGCGCGGGACGGTTGCCCGCACCGACCACAGCTTTTTGTGCGCCCTTTACCTTCCGCGCGCCGAACGGGCAGAGCATTTCTCGCGCCGCACGGGCAGAGCATTTCTCGCGCCGCGCAGGCAGAGCAGCATTCCTCGCGCCGCACGGGCAGAGCATTCCTCGCCGGGCCGGCGGACCCTCCCCCGAGCGGCAGGGACGGAGCCGGCCCCACCCGGCGGCCGGAGCCTGACCCGACCCGCGCGGCGCGGCCTCCCCGATCCCGGCCCGCGGGGCGGCGCCCTACTTCTCGCTGGTCACCGTCAGCGCCGCCCGCTGCAGGGCGGAGAGTTCGGTGCAGCCGGCCACCGCGAGGTCGAGGAGCGCGTTGAGCTCCTCGCGGGCGAACGGCTCGGCCTCCGCGGTGCCCTGGACCTCGACGAAGCGTCCGTCGCCGGTGCAGACGACGTTCATGTCGGTCTCGGCGCGCACGTCCTCCTCGTAGCAGAGGTCGAGCAGCGGGACGCCGCCGACGATGCCGACGGACACCGCGCTGACGGTGCCGGTCAGGGGCTGACGGCCGGCCCGGATCAGCTTCTTGCCCTGGGCCCAGGTGACGGCGTCGGCCAGGGCGACGTACGCGCCGGTGATGGCGGCGGTGCGGGTGCCGCCGTCGGCCTGGAGGACGTCGCAGTCGAGGACGATGGTGTTCTCGCCGAGCGCCTTGTAGTCGATGACCGCGCGCAGGGAGCGGCCGATGAGGCGGGAGATCTCGTGCGTACGGCCCCCGATCCTGCCCTTGACCGACTCGCGGTCGCCCCGGGTGTTGGTGGAGCGGGGCAGCATCGCGTATTCCGCGGTGACCCAGCCCTCTCCGCTGCCCTTGCGCCAGCGCGGCACGCCCTCCGTCACGGAGGCGGTGCAGAAGACCTTGGTGTCGCCGAAGGAGACGAGGACGGAGCCCTCGGCGTGCTTGCTCCAGCCACGTTCGATGGTGACCGGGCGGAGCTGTTCGGGGGTGCGGCCGTCGATGCGAGACATGGGTCGAGCCTAGCCCCCCGTCACCGCTGCTCGGACCCGCATGCGGAAGGGGCCCTTCCCGGTGCGGGAAGGGCCCCTTCCGGAGCCGGCCAGGGTCACATCATGTCTTCGATGTCCGCGGCGAGGGGGTCGGCGTCGGTGCCGATGACGACCTGGATGGCGGTGCCCATCTTCACGACGCCGTGGGCGCCGGCGCCCTTGAGGGCGGCGTCGTCGACCAGCGCGGGGTCGGACACCTCCACCCGCAGCCGCGTGATGCAGCCTTCGACCTCTTCGATGTTGTCGATGCCACCGAGCCCGGCAACGATCTTCTCAGCCTTGCTGGCCATGTCCTTCTCCCTGATCCGACCTGGTCCGAAGCGCTTTGTCGCAGTAACCCACAGTTGGCCCAGCTTCGCGAGCGGTCATGGCCTGCGTACCGAATGATGGCGTCACGACAGCGGAGCCTTCCGCCGACTGGTCTACACCACCTGGCGGACGCTCGCCAAACCCGGTCCCTCCGGGAGGAGTCCGATGAGTGCCGACAGCGTCGCACGCCCCTCTCGCAGCCGCTGGAGCGCCCTCTTCCAAGGCATGCAGAAGATGGGGCGCAGCCTCCAGCTTCCCATCGCCGTCCTCCCGGCCGCCGGCATCCTCAACCGGCTGGGACAGCCGGACCTGTTCGGCGACGAGGGGCTGGGCTGGACCGACGTCTCCAAGGTGATGGCGGGCGCGGGCGGGGCGCTGCTGGACAGCGCGCTCGGGCTCCCCCTTCTCTTCTGTGTGGGTGTCGCGATCGGCATGGCGAAGAAGTCGGACGGCTCGACCGCGCTCGCGGCGGTGGCGGGGTTCCTCGTCTACTTCTCGGTGCTGCGCCAGTTCCCGCAGGAGTGCCCGGCCGGGGCGCGGGTGATCGTCGCGGGCTGTCAGGCCAACGACGGGACGGTGTCGGTCTTCACGTACCAGAACCCGGGGGTGTTCGGTGGGATCGTGATGGGGCTGCTGTCCGCCTTCTTCTGGCAGCGCTACCACCGTACGAAGCTGGTGGACTGGCTCGGCTTCTTCAACGGCCGGCGGCTGGTGCCGATCATCATGGCGTTCGTCGCGATCGGGTTCGCGGCGCTGTGCCTGTGGGTCTGGCCGCCGATCGGCGCGGCGCTGGAGAGCTTCAGCGACTGGATGAGCGATCTGGGCGCGTGGGGCGCGGCGGTGTTCGGGGTCGCGAACCGGGCGCTGCTGGTGGTCGGCCTGCACCAGTTCCTGAACGTGCCCATCTGGTTCCAGTTCGGTACGTACGTCGAGCCCGACGGCACGGTGGTGCACGGCGACATCAACATGTTCCTGGCGGGCGACCCGGACGCGGGCCAGTTCACCACGGGCTTCTTCCCGATCATGATGTTCGCGCTGCCCGCCGCGGCCCTCGCGATGACGCACTGCGCCAGGCCGGACCGTCGCAAGGAGGTCGGCGGGCTGATGCTGTCGGTGGCCCTGACGTCGTTCGTCACCGGCATCACCGAGCCCCTGGAGTACTCGTTCCTCTTCGTCGCCCCCGCCCTCTACGTCGTCCACGCGCTGCTGACCGGTGTGTCGATGGCGGTGTCGTGGGGTCTGGGCGCGAAGGACGGCTTCAGCTTCTCGGCGGGACTGATCGACTACGTCATCAACTGGAACCTGGCGACGAAGCCGTGGCTGCTGGTGCCGATCGGGCTGGCCTTCGCGGTCCTCTACTACGCGATCTTCCGGTTCGCGATCACCAGGTTCGATCTGAAGACGCCCGGACGGGAGCCGGAGGACGAGGTCGAGGACGTCACCAAGTCCTGAGGAACGGCCACTGCGGGTAGCGGCTCGGTAGCAAGAATCGCGGGTTCCTTATGCGGCCTTCATCGTGCTACAACAGGTCTACACCACTGATGGTGTAGACCACCTGGACGCCGCCGTCCCCCTTCCCTTTCCGTTGCTGGGCGGCGCCATGCCCACTGGAGGAAGTTGTGTCCACGGCCAGCGCCGCTCCCGCGGCCGAGAAGAAGAAGGGCTCCGGCACGATGGCTGTTCTGCAGCGTATCGGCCGCAGCCTGATGCTGCCGGTCGCCGTGCTGCCCGCCGCCGCGCTGCTGGTCCGCTTCGGCAACGCCGACATGCTCGGCGACCCGGAGTACCCCGCCTTCCTCACGAAGATCGCGGGCTTCATGACGGCCGGCGGCAACGCCATTCTCGACAACATGGCGCTGCTCTTCGCGGTGGGCATCGCGATCGGCTTCGCGAAGAAGTCGGACGGCTCGACCGCGCTCGCGGCCGTCGTCGGCTACCTCGTCTTCAAGAACGTGCTGGGCACGTTCACGGACGGCAGCCTGCCCAAGAAGGAAGCCATAGTCGACGGCAAGATCGTCATGGTCGAGCAGGCGGTGGACGCCAAGGTCCTCGGCGGCGTGGTCATGGGCATCGTCGTCGCGCTGCTCTACCAGCGCTTCTACCGCACCAAGCTGCCCGACTGGGCGGGCTTCTTCGGCGGTCGCCGCCTGGTCCCGATCCTGGCGGCCTTCGCGGGTCTGCTCATCGGCATCGTCTTCGGCTACATCTGGCCGGTGCTCGGCACGGGTCTGCACAACTTCGGTGAGTGGCTGGTCGGCTCCGGCGCCGTGGGCGCGGGCATCTTCGGTGTCGCCAACCGCGCGCTGATCCCGATCGGCATGCACCACCTGCTGAACTCCTTCCCGTGGTTCCAGGCGGGCGAGTACGAGGGCAAGAGCGGCGACATCGCCCGCTTCCTGGCCGGTGACCCGACCGCGGGCCAGTTCATGACCGGCTTCTTCCCGATCATGATGTTCGCCCTGCCGGCCGCCTGCCTCGCGATCGTGCACTGCGCCCGCCCGGAGCGCCGCAAGGTCGTCGGCGGCATGATGTTCTCCCTCGCGCTGACCTCGTTCGTCACCGGTGTCACCGAGCCGATCGAGTTCACCTTCATGTTCATCGCGCCGGTGCTCTACGCCCTGCACGCGGTGCTGACCGGTGTCTCCATGGCGCTGACCTGGGCGCTGGGCATGAAGGACGGCTTCGGCTTCTCGGCCGGCGCGGTCGACTTCTTCCTGAACCTGGGCATCGCGACCAACCCGTGGGGCCTGGCCCTGGTCGGCCTCTGCTTCGCGGCCGTCTACTACGTGGTCTTCCGCTTCGCGATCACCAAGTTCAACCTCCCGACGCCGGGCCGCGAGTCCGACGAGGAACTGGCGGAACTGCAGAAGGCCGAGGCGAAGTAGCCCCGGTCGGTCCCGACCGTACGAAGGCCCCCGGACGGCGTCCGGGGGCCTTCGTCGTGTTGTCGGGGCGCCGGGTGCCCGGCGCGTGTCCTGCCGTACGGTCAGACGTCGTACGACTTCCTGGGCAGCGCCAGTTCCACCGGACCGTCGTAGACCGCGCGGGCGTCGGCGAGGTTGACCTGCGGGTCGGTCCACGGGGGGATGTGGGTGAGGAGCAGCCGGCGGGCGCCCGCCCGGGTGGCCGTCTCGCCCGCCTCGCGGCCGTTGAGGTGCAGGTCGGGGATGTGCTCCTTGCCGTGCGTGAAGGCGGCCTCGCACAGGAAGAGGTCGGTGTCCCGGGCCAGTTCGTCCAGGGCGCCGCTGACGCCGGTGTCGCCGGAGTACGTGAGCGTCCGTCCGGCGTGCTCGACCCGGATGCCGTACGCCTCCACCGGGTGGGCCACCCGCTCGGTGTGCACCGTGAAGGGGCCGATGTCGAACGTGGACGGCTTGACGGTGTGGAAGTCGAAGACCTCGCTCATGGAGGAGGCCGACGGGGTGTCGGCGTAGGCGGTGGTCAGACGGTGCTCGGTGCCCTCGGGCCCGTAGACCGGGAGCGGGTCGCAGCGGCCGCCGTCGTGACGGTAGTAGCGCGCCACGAAGTAGCCGAGCATGTCGATGCAGTGGTCGGCGTGCAGATGGCTGAGGAAGATCGCGTCGAGGTCGTAGAGACCGCAGTGGCGCTGCAACTCGCCCAGGGCGCCATTGCCCATGTCGAGGAGCAGCCGGAAGCCGTCGGCCTCGATGAGGTAGCTCGAACAAGCCGATTCCGCGGACGGGAACGACCCGGAGCAGCCGACGACGGTGAGCTTCATGAAGCAGAAACCTCCGCGGGCGGATGGGGAGTATCGGGGGGGTCGTGCGGTCCGTCGAGCGTAAGGCGCGAAAGGTCCGGTCGCTCCTCCGCCAGGGGCCGTTGTGGGGGAACTCACCTGTGCTGTCACCGGTTCGGCTGGACCCGGCGGGCGCCGCCCCCACGTCGTGCGGGCCGCGGTGGGGCGAGCGGGCGCGGGGGAGGGCGCGCGGGCGGGTGCGTACGCCGGTAACGTCATCGTATGGACACGTCCTGGTGGTTGGCACTCGCAGCGGTGGTGCTGCTCGCGCTGGTCGCCGCGCTCGTGGACGGCTGGGGGCGGCGTCCCGCGGGCCGGCGGACGCGGCCACCCGGGCACCCGGAAGGGCCGGCGGCACGGCCGCGGGCGGCGGAGATCTGGTGGGCCAACGTGCCCTACGAGGACGGGCCCGGCGCCAAGGACCGGCCGTGCCTGGTGCTGGCGGTGCACGGGCGGCGGGCCACGGTCGCGAAGATCACCAGCAAGTACCACGACGAACGGGCCGGGGTGATCCCGCTGCCGCCGGGTTCGGTCGGGGACACCCAGGGCCGGACGAGCTTCCTGGAGACGGACGAGCTGCGTGAGGTCGCGCTGTGGGAGTTCCGGCGCCGGGTCGGGGTGGTGGACCCGGTCCTGTGGGACCAGGTCCGCCACCTGGCGACCTAGGGCCTGTGCCTGCGCGGGGCGGGGGTCAGGCCCAGAGCTGACCCTGCAGGGTCTCGATCGCTTCCTCCGTGGTGGCCGCCGTGTAGACGCCCGTGGAGAGGTACTTCCAGCCGCCGTCGGCCACGACGAACACGATGTCCGCGCTCTCGCCGGCCTTGAGCGCCTTGGTGCCGACACCGATCGCGGCGTGCAGGGCCGCGCCGGTGGAGACGCCCGCGAAGATGCCCTCCTGCTGGAGCAGTTCACGCGTGCGGGTGACCGCGTCGGCGGAGCCGACCGAGAAGCGGGTGGTCAGCACGGAGGCGTCGTACAGCTCCGGTACGAAGCCCTCGTCGAGGTTGCGCAGGCCGTACACCAGGTCGTCGTAGCGCGGCTCGGCGGCGACGATCTTGATGTCCGGGCGCTGCTCGCGTAGGAAGCGGCCGACGCCCATCAGGGTGCCCGTGGTGCCGAGGCCCGCGACGAAGTGGGTGAGGGAGGGCAGGTCGGCGAGGATCTCCGGGCCGGTGGTGGCGTAGTGCGCGCCGGCGTTGTCCGGGTTGCCGTACTGGTAGAGCATCACCCAGTCGGGGTGCTCGGCGGAGAGTTCCTTGGCGACGCGCACGGCGGTGTTGGAGCCGCCCGCCGCCGGGGAGGAGATGATCTCCGCGCCCCACATGCCGAGCAGGTCCCGGCGTTCCTGCGAGGTGTTCTCGGGCATCACGCACACCATCCGGTAGCCCTTGAGCTTGGCCGCCATGGCGAGGGAGATGCCGGTGTTGCCGGAGGTGGGCTCCAGGATGGTGCAGCCCGGGGTGAGCCGGCCGTCCTTCTCGGCCTGCTCGATCATGTGCAGGGCCGGGCGGTCCTTGATCGAGCCGGTCGGGTTGCGGTCCTCCAGCTTGGCCCAGATCCGGACCTCGGCGGACGGCGAGAGCCGCGGCAGGCGCACCAACGGGGTGTTGCCCACCGCGGCCAGCGGGGAGTCGTAACGCATCGGGCCCGGAGCCTCAGGCCATGCCGCCGGCCACGGCCGGCAGGATCGTGACGTTGTCGCCGTCGGTCAGCTTGGTGTTGATGCCGTCGAGGAAGCGGACGTCCTCGTCGTTCAGATAGACGTTGACGAAGCGGCGCAGCTGGTCGCCGTCCACGATGCGGGCCTGGATGCCCGTGTGCCGGGTGTCGAGGTCGGCGAACAGGTCGGCGAGGGTGGCCCCGGCGCCTTCGACGGCCTTCTGACCGTCGGTGTACTGGCGGAGGATGGTGGGGATGCGGACCTCGATGGCCATGGCTCAGGGCTCCTGTCGGGAGAAGTCAGGTTCGGTGGGCGCGCGGCAGCGCGGTGACAGCAGGTCGTGCGTACGTCGCGCCGCGGCTCACGGCCGTACGGCGGCAGGCGTCGGCGTCAACAGATGGCGCTGGCGAGCCTGCACAGGTCGACGTGCAGCCGCGCCACGAGCAGGGCGCCCGGCGTCTTGTCGCTCACGTCGAGGGAAACCATGGGCTCATCGTATCGATTCCTGGTCCGGGTCCTGGAATGTGATCTCGGATGGTGGATGAAATCTGACCGAATCCCGGGATCAGTAGGATTCCACGACCCTGACCTCCTCCTCCGTGACCTCGCCCTCGACGATCCGGAAGGAGCGGAACTGGAAGTCGCCGAGACCGTCGGTGTCCGCGGTGGACACGAGGACGTAGTGGGCGCCGGGCTCGTTGGCGTAGGAGATGTCCGTGCGGGACGGGTAGGCCTCGGTCGCCGTGTGCGAGTGGTAGATGATCACCGGGTCCTCGTCGCGGTCGTCCATCTCGCGGTAGAGCTTGAGGAGATCGCCGGAGTCGAACTCGTAGAACGTGGGCGAGCGGGCGGCGTTCAGCATCGGCACGAAGCGCTCGGGGCGGCCCTCGCCCACCGGGCCCGCGACCACGCCGCACGCCTCGTCGGGGTGGTCCTCACGCGCGTGGGCGACGATCCGGTCGTACAGGTCCTGGGTGATGGTCAGCATGCCCGTCAGGATAAGCAGAGGGCCGTCCCGTACCGAGGGGTGGTACGGGACGGCCCACATGCCGGACGTCCGGAGCGGCGGCGGCAGAGAGCACCACGAGCGCTCGCTGCCGCCGGACGTCCTCGCGTTGGTCAGCCGACCTTCTCGAGCTCCGAGGTGCGACGCTCGGCGATCTGCGGGTTGCGTGCCTTGAGGACCATCCAGCCGACCCACAGGGCCGCGGCCCAGCCGGCCATCACGTAGAGGCAGACGCGGGCGTCGGCGTCGTAGGCGATGATGCCGGTCACGAACAGCAGGAACGCGATGGCGACGTACGAGCACTTCGCGCCGCCCGGAGCCGGGAAGGACGAGGCGGGCAGCCGGCCCGCGTCGACCGCGCGGCGGTACAGGACGTGGCTGATCAGGATCATCAGCCAGGTCCAGATGCCGGCGGCGGTGGCGATGGAGGTGACGTAGCCGAAGGCCTTCTCCGGGACGACGTAGTTCAGGACCACGCCGATGCCCATGAAGCAGACGGAGACCAGGATGCCCAGAGCGGGGGTCTTGGTCGACGACAGCTTGGTGAAGACCCGCGGGGCCTCGCCGCTCTCCGCCAGGTTCCGCAGCATGCGGCCCGTGGAGTACATGCCGGAGTTGCAGGACGACAGCGCCGCGGTGAGCACCACGAAGTTGACGATGGCCGCGCCCGCCGGGATGCCGATCTGCGCGAAGGCCTCGACGAACGGGCTGACACCTGGCGCGAACTCGGTCCACTTCACGACGCAGAGGATGACGGTGAGGGCACCGACGTAGAACAGGGCGATGCGCCAGGGCAGGGTGTTGATCGCCTTGGGGAGGGTCTTCTCGGGGTTCTCGGACTCGCCGGCCGTGACACCGACCAGCTCGACCGCGAGGTAGGCGAACATGACGCCCTGAAGGGTCATCAGGGAGGAGCCGATGCCCTTGGGGAAGAAGCCGTCGAAGGCCCAGAGGTTGGAGACGGCGGCCGTGTCGCCGGCGCTGCTGAAGCCGAAGGTCAGCACGCCGAGGCCGATCACGATCATGCCGATCAGGGCCGTGACCTTGACCATCGAGAACCAGAACTCCAGCTCGCCGAAGAGCTTCACGGAGATCAGGTTGACCCCGAACAGGATCACCAGGAAGACCAGTGCCGTCACCCATTGGGGAATGGACGGGAACCAGTAGTTGACGTAGATCGCGGCGGCGGTGAGTTCCGCCATGCCGGTGACGACCCACATCAGCCAGTACGTCCAGCCGGTGAAGTAACCGAAGAACGGGCCGAGGAACTCGCGGGAGTACTCCGCGAAGGAACCCGAGACGGGGCGGTAGAGCAGGAGCTCGCCGAGCGCCCGCATGATGAAGAAGATGATCACGCCGGCGAGGGCGTACATCAGGATCAGGCTGGGGCCGGCCTTGGCGATGTTCGCCCCGGCACCCAGGAAGAGGCCGACGCCGATGGCGCCGCCGATCGCGATCATCTGGACCTGACGGCTGCCGAGCCCGCGCTCGTACCCCTCTTCAGGAGCGTCCGTGACCTTCTCAGAGGCCATGTGTAGTGCGCCTTTCTCCATGCCGATCCGGACCTCTCGTCGGCCTCGGATCGGGTTTCGATCCCCCCGGATTGATGGAGCTGAGCAGCCCTCCCAAGGCCGCTCGTGCCTGGCCGACGGTCGCCGGCTCGGTGGCGCACCCGGCGCGACATAAGGGTGGTGTTCGCCGGGCGGTCGTGAAGATTTATCACGGCCGCAACATTGATCGCCCGAGGGGTATGTGGCGCACGACACAGGAAGAACCGGACAAATAAGTACCAAAGAGCCCAAAGGCGGCCACAGCGGTGACAGGATCGTTATCCGGAATTGAGCGTCCGCTGAGCGAACACATCGCCTTCACAATCAGGGCAAAAGGGTGGAGATCTCAGGGCATAAGGGTGGAGACCAATGTCTCCTGAAGCCCTCCGAGCCACAGATAGGCCATCACCATGGGCTTGCGCGGGTCCTCGTCCGGCAGTCCGTAGAGAAGATCGGTGTCGTCCTCGTCGGAGATCTCCAGCCGGGAACCGATGGCGAGACGCAGATCGTTCAGGGCGCCCAGCCACTGCTGAGACCGCTCAGGGGTCAGCTGCAGCACCGCCCCGCCGTCCCCCGGGGAGGCCAGCTCGTCCAGCGAGCGGATCACCGCGAGGGCGTTCTCCCGCTTGCCGGCCCGCAGGTCGTTCTCGGTGTAGCGGCGGAACTCGGCGGAGTGCGCCCGCTGCTCCTCGTCCTCCTGCGGCTGCTCGGGGTCGCTGTAGGCGTCCGGGAACAGGCGGCGGAGCACCGGGTCGGAGGGCGGTTCGCTCGGTCCCTCGGCGAACAGCTCGGCCAGCGGGTCGGCGGAGGCGTCCTCGCCGGGGCCGGGGCCGATGAGCTCCAGCAGCTGGACGGCCAGCGACCGGATGATGGAGATCTCGACGTCGTCGAGGGCGACGGCCGCGCCGCCGCCGGGGAGCGGTTCGAAGGTTCCTGGCATGGCGGCGATCGCTACTTCCGGTCCTGCTGGAGGGTGGCCCACAGACCGTAGCCGTGCATGGCCTGCACGTCGCGTTCCATCTCCTCGCGACTGCCGCTGGAGACGACCGCCCGGCCCTTGTGGTGGACGTCGAGCATGAGCTTGGTGGCCTTGTCCTTGGAGTAGCCGAAGTACGACTGGAAGACGTACGTCACATAGCTCATGAGGTTGACCGGGTCGTTGTGCACGATCGTGACCCAGGGGACGTCCGGCTCTGGTACGGCAGAGACCTCCTCCGCCGGCTCGGTGCGTTCGATCTCGATGGGAGCGGCTGACGTCACAAGACCCATGCTGCCATGGGCCCCACAAATCGTCACACTGACGAAATGGGGTGTAGCATCCTTGCCATGAACACAGCGGACCTTGGGCTGCCGGTGGACGTCCCCTCGACCGCCCTCTTCACGGACCAGTACGAGCTGACGATGCTCCAGGCCGCGCTGAAGGCCGGCACCGCCGGACGGCGCAGCGTCTTCGAGGTCTTCACCCGGCGGCTGCCGGAGGGGCGCCGCTACGGCGTGGTGGCCGGGACCGGCCGCGTGCTGGACGCCGTCGAGAACTTCCGCTTCGACGCGGACGTCCTGCGCTTCCTGCGCGAGGGCGGGATCGTCGGCGAGGAGACCCTCGACTGGCTCGCCGGCTACCGCTTCTCCGGCGACATCTGGGGCTATCCCGAGGGCGAGGTCTACTTCCCGGGCTCGCCGATCATGCGCGTCGAGGGCAGCTTCGCCGAGTGCGTGCTGCTGGAGACGGTGATCCTCTCCATCCTCAACCACGACTCGGCGATCGCTGCCGCGGCCTCCCGGATGTCCTCGGCCGCCGGGGGCCGCCCGCTGATCGAGATGGGCGCCCGGCGCACCCACGAGCTCGCCGCGGTCGCCGCCGCGCGCGCCGCGTACGTCGGCGGCTTCGCCTCCACGTCCGACCTGGCCGCCGGCTTCCGCTACGGGATCCCGACGGTGGGCACCTCCGCCCACGCCTTCACCCTGCTCCACGACCGCGAGCGGGACGCCTTCCGGGCCCAGGTCGCGTCCATGGGACGGGGCACGACCCTGCTCGTGGACACGTACGACGTCGCGGAGGCCGTGCGGACGGCGGTGGAGGTCGCCGGGCCCGAGCTCGGGGCCGTGCGGATCGACTCGGGCGACCTGCTGCTGGTCGCGCACCGGGTGCGTCAGCAGCTGGACGCGCTCGGCGCCACGGGCACGAGGATCATCGTGACCTCGGACCTCGACGAGTACGCCATCGCCTCGCTCGCCGCGGCGCCCGTGGACGCGTACGGCGTCGGCACCCAGCTGGTCACCGGTTCCGGACACCCGACCGCGTCGATGGTCTACAAGCTGGTGGCCCGCGCCGAGTCCGAGGAGCCGAGGGCGCCGCTGGTGGCGGTGGCGAAGAAGTCGACCGGCGGCAAGACCTCCGTCGGGGGCCGCAAGTGGGCCGCCCGGCGGCTGGACGAGCAGGGCGTGGCCGAGGCGGAGGTCGTCGGCACGGGGGCCGTCCCGGCGGGGCTGGTCGACCGGCAGCTGCTGGTCGAGCTGGTCAAGGGCGGCGAGGTGGTCGCCCGCGAGCCGCTCGACGCCGCCCGGGACCGGCACATCGCCGCCCGCGCCGCCCTGCCCCTGTCGGCGACCCAGCTGTCCCGGGGAGAGCCGGTCCTGCCGACGGAGTACGCCACCGACGGTCAGTCCGTTCCGGCGGACCGACGGGGGGCGTGAGCGCGCGCGCCCCGTAGCGCCCCCTCCCGCTGTGAGCCCGGAGTCTCTAGGCTCGGAGGTTCAGCTCCACCCGCCGGACCGGGCCCGCACCCCCAGCACCAGGCTCCGCCGCCCTGTACCGAACCGCCGGGACCACGGTCGCCAGACCCCATAACCGTAAGGACACCGACCATGCGCCGCGCCTTGATCGTCGTAGACGTGCAGAACGATTTCTGCGAGGGGGGAAGTCTCGCGGTCGCCGGCGGTGCCGATGTGGCCGCCGCGATCACCGAGCTGATCGGGCAGGCCCCCGCCGGGTACCGCCACGTGGTGGCGACCCGTGACCATCACATCGCGCCCGGTGGCCACTTCGCGGACAACCCCGACTACGTGCACACCTGGCCCGCGCACTGCGTGGCGGGCACGGAGGGCGTCGGCTTCCACCCGAACTTCGCCCCCGCCGTCGCCTCGGGCTCGGTCGACGCGGTCTTCGACAAGGGCGCGTACGAGGGGGCCTACAGCGGCTTCCAGGGCGCCGACGAGAACGGGACCACGCTGGCCGCGTGGCTGCGCGAGCGGGGCATCGACGAGGTGGACGTCGTCGGCATCGCGACCGACCACTGCGTGCGCGCGACGGCCCTGGACGCGGCCCGCGAGGGCTTCCGCACCCACGTCCTGCTGGACCTCACGGCGGGCGTCGCGGAGGCGACCACGGAGAAGGCCCTGGAGGAGCTCCGCGCGGCAGGCGTGGAACTGTCGGGCAAGCCGGTCGTCTGACCCCGGGGCCCCGGCCCTCAGCGCGCTGCACGGCGGACAAGACGCCCGGCACGTACGGACCCACGCGGGCCGGCCAGCGGGATGCGGGCTCCGGGTGTGCGTCGCGAGGCGGGTGAGGCTTCCGGCGGGGTGGGTCTCCCCCGGGACGGCCCGCAGCGCGCCGCGCGGCGGACCAGGCTTCCGGCGGCGGGCGGGCGCCCTCGGCACGGCCCCGGGCGAGCGGGACTCACGGCGGCATGCGGGCTCCCGGGGTGCGTCGCGAGGCGGGTGAGGCTTCCGGCGGGGTGGGTCTCCCCCGGGACGGCCCGCAGCGCGTCGCGCGGCGGACCAGGCTTCCGGCGGCGGGCGGGCGCCCTCGGCACGGCCCCGGGCGAGCGGGACTCACGGCGGGTGCTGGCTCTCGCGGGGCGTCGTGTGGCGGGTGGGTTCGATCCGTCCCGGGCTACGTCGCGCCCCGGCGGCGTATCGACTCCGCGGGACGGCCCGTGAGGCGTCGGACGGCACACGGCGTTCGGTGCGTGCGGGGGGTGGGGGCCGGGGCGTGGGTCACATCTGGGCCGTGGGGCGGCGTAGCAGGGCCCGGATGGGGCGCCAGAGCTCCTGGGTGAGGTCGGGGCCGCCGAGGGTCGCGTCGGGGGCCGTGCGCCATATCAGGCCGTCCGGGTGGTGCAGGACCGCCGTGATCTCGTCCGGGGTGGGTGGGGCCGCGTTGCCGCGCAGGTAGACCGCCCGCAACCCCAGGTTGCGCAGCCTGGTCAGGGCGCGCGCCCGGTTCTGGGCGTGGACCAGCACCCGCACCGCGGCGGATCCGTCGGCGGCGGGGCTGGGCAGGTTCAGCGCCACCACCACGGTGCCGTTCGGCAGCTTGCAGAAACCTCCTGCGGCCATGTCGTCATACCCCCGTATCAGCCGGTGTCAATAAGAGAACCACAGGAGGCACCTAAACACGGATCGGCGGTGACCCGCCAGGGGGTCACCGCCGATCACGCTCTGACCTGGGCAGATACCGATTACCTACCCGCGGGGCCGACCTCCAGCTCGATCGTGGAGCCGTTCGCGGCCTCCTCCAGGATCTTGATCTTCGTGTTGGTGTCAGTGATCTTGACGCCGGCGGTCGGGTTCGACTCGTCGTAGTAGTCACCGGTGCGGTCGTTGAAGACCGAGACACCCTTCGACCCCGGGATGTACTTCGCCACGTCCGCCTTGTGCAGCGTCATGCCGTCGGTGCGGCCGAGGCTGAACGGCGAGTCGTAGGCCTGGATGCGGTTGCGCATCAGCGTGCCGTCGGCCCACTTGAGCGCGGTCGGGTGGGAGTCGATCGGCAGCACCAGACCGGTACCCGCGTGCTGGCTGGTGTTGTTGTCCGCCTGGGAGGTGTCCCACTTCCAGATCAACAGGCCGTTCTGGTACGCGTAGTGCTCCACCCAGTCCGGGCGCTCCGTGAAACCGAAGTTGTACGGGCCGGTCTTGAGCGTCTCGTCGTACGACACGTACTGCCGGTTCTCGGCGATGTAGTACTGCGCGTAGTCCTTGGTGAAGGACGCGCCGACGCGGGAGAAGCCGTTCGCGGCCCAAGCGCCGTCCGCCGTCTCGGCGTTGTCGGTGAACAGGGGCGCGCCGTCCGCGGTGACCGTGATCGCGTCGGCCGTGAAGCCCTTCAGGGCCACGCCGCCGTCGCTCTGGTAGCGGAAGCGGAGGCCGATCTTCTTGCCCGCGTAGGCGTCGAGCGGGTACGCGAACTTCTTGTACCCGTCGAGGGTGCCGTGCAGGGCGGGCTTGTCGCTGCCGTCCCGCGGGACCGGCTGCCCGTCCACCGTGCCGTCGAGGGCGGTCCAGTTGGCGCCGCCGTCCGTCGACACCTCGGTGTAGAGGTAGTCGTAGTTGGCCTCGATGTCGTACCAGCCGTCGAAGGTCAGCTCGGCGGCCGACTTGCCGGTGAGGTCGACCGTACGCGTCAGCGTGTTCTTGAGGTTGTCACCGCTGCCGCTCCACCACTGGGTCTGCCCCTCGGAGGGGGCGATGATCTCGGTGGTGACGGCCTTCTTCGGAAGCGTGACGACCAGCGCCTGCTTGTGCTTCGTGTTGTACTCGGCGACGCCCAGCTTGTGCCAGGAGTTGACCCCCGCCTTGGCGGTGTCGTAGTTCAGCCAGCCGAGCTGCAGCTTGTCCCAGGCCGTCATGTCGCCGGGCAGGTTGCCGATCTCGTTCTTGCCGGTGCCGAGCCAGGAGCCGGACGACATCAGCGTCCAGAAGCCGGTGGAGTTCTCGCCGCCCGCGGTGTCGTAGTGGTCCGGCAGACCGAGGTCGTGGCCGTACTCGTGGGCGTAGACGCCGAGTCCGCCGTTCTCGGGCTGGACGGTGTAGTCGCCGACCCAGAGGCCGGTGGAGCCGATCTGCGTGCCGCCGAGCTTGTTCTGCTCGGGGCCGGTGGCGCCGGCGTCGGTGCCGAAGGCGTACCAGCGGTGCGCCCAGATCGCGTCGGTGCCCTGGGCGCCGCCGCCCGCGGACTCGTCCTCGCCCGCGTGCACGACCTGGAAGTGGTCGATGTAGCCGTCGGGCTCGTTGAAGTCGCCGTCGCCGTCGAAGTCGTAACGGTCCCACTCGTCGAAGCGCGCGGCGTCCGCCTTGATCTGCGCGTCGGTGCGGCCGGCCGCCTTCTGCTGGGCGACCCAGGCGTTCAGACCGTCGCTGACGACGTTCCACACGCTCGGGCAGTTGGTGTCGCCGCAGGCGTTGTTGCCGTAGCGGGCCTCGTTGTAGGGGACCTTCACCCAGTCGGAGACCTCGCCCTCGACCGAGTAACGGCCGGAGGACTGCTTCTCGTAGTACGTCTTGACCGAGTCGACACCCTTGCCGGAACCGAAGTACAGGTCCTCGAAGTGCTGCTGGTCGTAGTCGGCCTGCCAGGCCGTGGAGTTGTCCTTCTTGCGGTCGGGCTTGGCGATCTTGTTGTGCAGCGGGCCCGGGGTGCCGCCGTAGCGGGGGTCGGTCTGGTCGCCGAACTCGACCAGGATGGTGAAGATCTTGTCGGTCTTCTCCCGGCCCAGCTCGACGTACTTGGCGTCGCCCTTCTTGCTCTTGAGCTGCACGACCTTCGAGCCGTCGCGCTCCTTCACGGAGGCTTGGCCGGATATGACCTGCTTCAGCGCCTCCTCGCGCTGGGCCTCGACCGTCTTGCTCAGCGGGCCGTCGAGGTTGTGCTCGTGGCCCTTGTGGTTCTCCGGCGAGGCGGGGTCGTGCCGGTCGGCGGCGGGCGCCTTGGCAGCCGGGCCGGCCGAGTCCGCCTGGGCCACGGTGAGGCCGGAGAGCGTGGCGGTGGCCGCGGCGAGCGCGACCGCGGTCGCGGCAGCTCTCGACGTCCAGGATCTACTGGTCACTTGAGTTCCTCCCCAGCGTCCGGGGCGCGCGGAAAGGGGGGTTGGATGGAGTGCGTGGTGGTGCGTCCGCGCGCGCCTGATCGACGCGTGTAGTCAAGTGCCGACATTTGACTAGAGGTTGCGGAGAAAAGACAGACCTTGACTTGAGCAGGACAACTGCACTATGCGGAGATGACATTTCGCTTACCGAACAAGTCGGGATACGTTCTCCGGGCGCGCGGGACGGCCGGACCGGTGGCCGACATGACTCGGTGCGCCCCCTGTGCATCGGCACTGTTGGTCAGGTCACGCTTACGGTTCGTTCCGGTCGGGCATGCACGCGAAGAGATTCTGTCCGCACCCTCCCCCGCAGCGTGAGGCACGGGGGGAGTCCACCCCCATTCTTCGAGGACACGATTGCCATGCCTCGTCCGACCGCCGCACAGCTCGCCTACGGTTCCTGCACCGTGATCTTCTCGACCCTCGCCATGCTGCTGCTGTCACAGACGAGTTCGGGTGCGGGGATCGCGGTCATCGCCGTCGCGGCACTCCTGCTCGGGCTGCTGGTCGCCATGACGGTGCCCATGCCGAAGCGAACCCCGATACCCGCGCCACGACCCGCCACCGACGTGGCGCCGCCGAGGCCGGCGACGGTGCGCCGCGAGCCCGTACGGGAGCCGACGGCACACTGAGGAAGTCACCGGCAGCGCACGGTACGGCGGGCCCGTCACCTCCCAGGTGACGGGCCCGCCGTCGTCCGGGCGGCTCACGTGGTGCTGACCACCACGGTCTTGGCCGCCTTGTCGTGCAGCCCCTGCTTGTAGGGCCGGTCGAAGAAGCTCCAGCCGCCGCAGATCGCCGTCCAGATGCAGGCGCAGCAGAACGCGAACGGAATCCACAGCACCGAGGCGCGCAGCAGCGAGGTCTGGACGGAAGGCGTGGCTCCGTTGTCCAGATGTGCCACGCGCATGTTCAGCCATTTCTTGCCGAGGGTCTGCCCGGACTTGGCGATCATGATCGTGTCGTACGCGATGTAGAGCACGGCCGCGATGACGGACTGCGCCACGGAGTCGCCGACGTCGACCCGGTCGGCGTCCACCTGGTACTCGTCCACGTTGAAACCCCAGGTGATCAGCCAGACCACGATCCCGACCAGCACCATGTCGATGATCCGGGCCAGGGTGCGCTTGCCGCTGTCGGCGAGCGGGGGCATACCGGCGAGCGGATCGGCGGGGGGCTCACCACCGCCGTACGGACCGCCTCCGTACGGACCGCCGCCGTAGGGCCCACCGCCGTACGGACCGCCGCCCTGCGGACCGCCTCCGTAGGGTCCGCCCCCGTACGGGCCGCCGCCGGGGGGTGGCGGCCCACCGCCGTCGGGCGGGGGCTGCTCGCCGCCGCCCGGGGGCCTGTCGTACGGCGAACCGGCCCCCTCACCGGGCGGGGGCTGCTTCTTGAACGGGTCGTCCTCCGGCGGCTGCCCGCCGGAACCGGGCGGCGGTTCGGTGCTCATGGCCCGAGTCGAACCCGAACCCCGTGACTCCGCATCCGGCGAGGGGCCGTCCGGAGTACCGGCCGTCGGCGGCCGGTCCGGACCACGCCCCCGCCGTCAGCCCGCGACGAACGTGTGGGCGGCCTTGTCGTGCCAGCACTGCCGCCACGGCCGGTCGAACAGGCACCACAGGACGCCGATCAGACCGAAGAAGAGCAGGCCGGGAACGCTGTAGACGAGCCAGCGGCGCAGGGCCGCGCCGAAGGAGGGGGCGTCATGGCCCTCGATGTCGCGCACCTCCAGGCCGAGCAGCTTCTTGCCCAGCGTGCGTCCCCACCTGGCGGTGGGCAGCGCCTCGTAGAGGACGCCGAAGACGAGCAGCACGGCGAGGACGATGCCCAACTGCGCCGCCGTCGTGCCGTCCAGCAGCCAGACGGTGACCGTCCGGCCGGACAGCTTGGCCTCGTCGATCTTGCTCTGGACATGGTCGAGGGCCTGGGTGCCGAGGGGCACGGCGGCGACCGCGGTGACGCCCGCGACGACCACGGTGTCGATCAGACGGGCGGTCAGCCGCTTGCCGAGGCCGGCCGGGCGGGCCTCGGCCTGCCGACGCGCCGCCGCCTGGAAGGGGTCCTCGACCGGGGGCTTCCACGGGGCGACGGGCTGCCCGTCGCCGGTGCCGGCGGAGGCGCCGGCCAGCCGGTGCACCTGCTGCGCCCACGAGGACTGTCCGCCGCCGGAGCCCGAGGTGACCGGGGCGGCCGCCTGCGCCTGGTGGGGAACGCTCGCGGACTGCTGGGCGGGCGCGGGCGCCTGCTGCGACGTGGCGCGGGCGGCGGCCGCCTTCCCGGCGCCGAAGCCGGGGCCGCCGGGCGTGCCCGCCTGCTGCTGTCCGGGCGCCGGGGCGGCGGGGCCCGACGCGGGCGCGGTGAGCGGTCCCGCCGCCGGGGAGCCGGCAGCGGCCGTGCCCGGCGTTCCGGTGCCCCCGCCGTGCGCCCCGTCCTGCTGCCCCGTGCGCGGGGTGAGCGCGCGGAACGTCATCGTGCCCGGGTCCTCGGGGGCACCCTCCGCACCGCCGGCACCCGGCGCCTTGGCGGCCGGACGGCGGAAGACGAACGTGCTGCCGGAGGGCGGCTGTTCGGACGGAGCGGGCGACGGCGATCCCCCCTGGGCGGGCGGAGCCGGGTGATCGGGGGACGACGCCGTGCCCTCCGTGCGGGCGGCGCCACCCTCCGGCCGTGCGGGCTGGTCCGCCGGGACGCGCGGATCGGCGCCCTGGGCCGTGGGCCAGGAGACCCGCCGGTCCTGGTCACCGCCGAAGCCGGACTGCCGGGAGCGGTCGGCTCCCCACGCGGAGGCGGGCTCGGGGCGGCTGCCGTGCTGGGCGTCCTGGCGCCCGGGGGCGGGATCCTCGTCGAAGAAGTGCGGCCCGGTCTCCTCGACGGCGGGCTGCGCGGGGCGCGTGCCGGAGGGCGGGGCGAGCGGCTCGCCGTCGGCCGGTGCCGGGCGGCTGGTGCCCGGCACCCAGGCGGCTCCGTTCCAGTACCGGACATATCCAGGAATGGAGGGGTCCGGGTAGTAGCCCTCGCGGGGCCGGTCGTCGCCTGGTGCCGGGGTTGGGGCGCTCATGTCCGTCGTCCCGTATCTGCTCGGTGGTGTTATGGGGGTCTCCACATCTATCAGACCTGCGCAGCCCGCACCGCCCGTCCCGCCGGACCCGCCCCTTTCGAGCACGGTTGTGCTAGGGCCGGAAAGGCGGGCCCGGGCGTCCCCTCGTCACCCCGCGAAAGAACTCCGCGGGACCCGCGTAATGCTCGCGCCCCTGCCCGCTCTTGTCGGGTACGGGCCCGCCCGGGGCCCCGACCGAGGGGAGAGGGACACCATGCACACCGTGGTGGAGCGCGAACTGGAGCTGAGGCTCATCCTGTCGCCGGAGCGCGACATCCCGGTGCCGGCCCGCCTGGCCTACCGCACCGACGACCCGTACGCCGTGCACGTCAGCTTCCACATCCACTCCGAACACCCCGTCAACTGGACGTTCGCCCGGGACCTGCTGGTGGAGGGGGTGTTCCGGCCGTGCGGGCACGGGGACGTGCGGGTGTGGCCGTCGAAGACGGGCGGGCGCTGCGCCGTACTGATGGCGCTGACCTCACCCGACGGGGACGCCCTGCTGGAGGCGCCGGCGGCACAGGTGTCGGCCTGGCTGGAGCGCACCCTGCGCGTGGTGCCGCCGGGAAGCGAGGGCGAGCAGCTGGGCATCGACGACGGTCTGGCCCAGCTGCTGGCCCAGTGAGGCCGGTACGGCCTCAGAACAGCTTGCCGGGATTGAGGATGCCCAGCGGGTCGAACACCTGCTTGACCGCCCGTTGCATCTCCACCCCGACGGGGCCGATCTCGCGCGCCAGCCACTCCTTCTTCAGCACGCCCACGCCGTGTTCGCCGGTGATCGTGCCGCCGAGCTCCAGGCCGAGGGCCATGATCTCGTCGAAGGACTCACGCGCGCGGGCGCACTCGTCGGGGTCCTGGGCGTCGAAGCACACGGTGGGGTGCGTGTTGCCGTCGCCCGCGTGGGCGACCACCCCGATGGTGAGCCGGTACTTCTCGGCGATGCGCTCGACGCCTTCGATCAGGTCGCCGAGCCGGGAGCGGGGCACGCACACGTCGTCGATCATCGTGGTGCCCCGGACCGCCTCCAGCGCGGTGAGCGACAGCCGCCGCGCCTGCAGGAGCAGTTCGGACTCGGCCAGGTCGTCCGCCGGGACGACCTGGGTGGCGCCGGCGGCCTCGCACAGCGCCCCGAGCGCCGCGAGGTCGGCGGCCGGGTCCGGGGTGTCGAAGGCCGCGAGCAGCAGCGCCTCGGTGGTCTCCGGCAGCCCCATGGCGGCCATGTCGTTGACGGCCGTGACCGTCGTACGGTCCATCAGTTCGAGGAGCGAGGGCACGTGCCCGCCGGCCATGATCGCGCACACGGCGTCGCAGGCGGCCGCCGCCGAGGCGAACTCGGCGGCCAGCACCAACTGGGGCGGCGGCTTGGGCCGCAGGCCGAGGACGGCCCGCACGACGATGCCGAGCGAGCCCTCGGAGCCCACGAACAGACGGGTGAGGTCGTAACCGGCGACGCCCTTGGCGGTACGGCGGCCGGTGGACAGCAGACGGCCGTCGGCGAGGACGACGTCCAGGCCGAGGACGTACTCGGCGGTCACCCCGTACTTCACGCAGCACAGGCCGCCCGAGGCGGTGCCGATGTTCCCGCCGATGGTGCACATCTCCCAGCTGGAGGGGTCCGGCGGGTAATAGAGGCCGTGTTCGCCGACGGCGCGGGAGAGGGCGGCGTTGACGACGCCGGGCTCGACCACGGCGATGCGGTCGACCGGGCTGATCTCCAGGATCCGGTCCATCTTCGTGAGCGACAGCACGACGCAGCCCTCGGTGGCGTTGGCCCCGCCGGACAGGCCGGTGCGGGCGCCCTGCGGGACCACGGGGACACGCAGCTCGGAGGCGACGCGCATGACGTGCTGGACCTGCTCGACGGTGCGGGGCAGCACGACCACGGCCGGGGTGCCGGCCGGGCAGAAGCTCGCCATGTCGTTGGCGTAGGAGACGGTGATGTCGGGGTCGGTCAGGACGGCCTCGGCCGGCAGGCCCGCGAGCAGCCGGTCCGTGAGGTTGCCCTGCGCTTCGTCGGGAGGGGCTTGGATACGGCTCATGATCACAGCGTGTCACCCGGGGCCATCGGTGTGAACCCCGCCAGCGGCACCGTCTGCGTGCCGGGACCCGGTCGTCGTACTGGCGCACAGTGTGCGCCATGAAGACCGGTGTGAAGACCGCCGTCAGGACCGGCACGGAGACCGGGAAGGGTGATCCCCTTCGCGGGGGACGGGGTACCGGCCGACGGCGTACCCGGCTGGTCGTGGGCGTGCTGCTCGGCCTGCTCGTGGGCGCCCTCGCCGTGGGCGGGCTGCTGTGGCTGGAGCGCCCGCAGCCGCGGCCCGTCCCGCCCCCCGAGCCGGGCCCGGCCGAACTGGCGCTGGCCGCGGTCGGTGCCGGGGTGCCGCCCGCGCTGCGCGATCTGGCCGTGTTGATCGGCGAACGCGAGCGGTACCTGCGGGCGCATCCCCGCGACGCGCGCGCGTGGGCGGTGCTCGGCACGGCGTACGTGGAGCAGGGGCGGCGGACCGCCGACACCGCCTCCTACCCGGCCGCCGAGAAGGCGCTGCGCACCTCGCTGAAGGTACGGCCGGGCAACGCCGTGGCGCTGGAGGGCATGACGGCGCTGGCGAACGCGCGCCGGGACTTCCGGGCCGCCCGGACCTGGGGCGAGGCCGCGCTGAAGGCGGACGGCCGGCGCTGGACGGCGCTCCCCCCGCTGATCGAGGCGTACACCGGCGTCGGCGACTACAAGGCCGCCCGCAGCACCCTCGAACGGCTCCAGAAACTGAACTCCGGCCGGGCCGTCATGGCCACGTCGGCCGCCGTCTACTGGGACCGGGGCTGGCGGGAGGACGCGGTGGCGACCCTGTCCGACGCGGCGGCGGGCGCCCAGGCGCCGGCCGAGCGGGGGGCCTGGCTGGAGCGGGCCGGGCAGCTCGCCTGGGAGCGCGGGGAGCGGGAGGTCGCCCTGCGGCACTTCGAGGAGGCGGTGCGCGTCGACCCCGACCGGCGGACCGCGAAGGCGGGGCAGGCGCGCGCGCTGGCGGCGCTGGGGCGGACGACGGAGGCGCTGAGCGCCTACCGGCTGGCGCTCGCCGAGCGGCCCTCGCCGCAGTACGCGCTGGAGCTGGGCGAGCTGTACGAGTCGATGGGACTGGAGCAGGCCGCCCGCCCGCAGTACGACCTGCTGCAGGACCAGGTCCGCGCCGCCGCCGCCGGCGGGGTGGACGAGGATCTGGTGCTGGGCCGTTTCGAGGCGGACCACGGCGATCCCGAGGAGGCCGTGCAGATCCTGCGGGCCGAGTGGCGCAGGCAGCCCGGGATCGCCGTGGCCGACGCCCTCGGATGGGCGCTGCACCGCACCGGGGAGAACGAGGAGGCGCTGGAGTACGCCCTGCGGGCGACCGACAAGGAGCACGGGGGCGGCGTGCGCAGCGCGCTGTACGCCTACCACCGGGGGATGATCGAGAACAGTCTCGGCCTCGCCGGGCCCGCGCGGCGGCACCTGGAGGAGGCGCTGCGGATCAACCCGTACTTCTCACCGCTGTTCGCGCCGCTGGCGCGGGAGAAGCTGAAGGCGCTGGGCGAGCCGCCGGAGGTGCCGGTTCCGGCGGCCTGACCCGCGTCCGTCAGAGGTTGCCGCGCTTTTCCTGCTCGCGCTCGATGGCCTCGAACAGGGCCTTGAAGTTGCCCTTGCCGAAGCCCATCGAGCCGTGCCGCTCGATGATCTCGAAGAAGACGGTCGGACGGTCCTGGACCGGCTTGGTGAAGATCTGCAGCAGATAGCCGTCCTCGTCGCGGTCGGCGAGGATCTTCAGCTCGCGCAGGGTGTCGATCGGCACCCGGGTCTCACCGACCCACTCCCCCAGCGTGTCGTAGTACGAGTCGGGGGTGTCCAGGAACCGCACGCCGGCCGCGCGCATCGTGCGCACCGTCTGCACGATGTCGTTGGTGTTCAGCGCGATGTGCTGGACGCCGGCGCCGCCGTAGAACTCCAGGTACTCGTCGATCTGGGACTTCTTCTTGGCGAGGGCGGGCTCGTTGATCGGGAACTTCACCTTGAGCGTGCCGTCGGCCACCACCTTGGACATCAGCGCGCTGTACTCGGTCGCGATGTCGTCGCCCACGAACTCCTTCATGTTCGTGAAGCCCATGACCTTGTTGTAGAAGCCGACCCACTCGTTCATCCGGCCGAGCTCGACGTTGCCCACGCAGTGGTCGATCGCCTGGAACGTGCGCTGGGCGGGCGGCTCGACCATCGGCTCGGCGGCGACGTAGCCGGGCAGGTACGGGCCGTCGTAGCCGGTCCGCTCGACCAGGGTGTGCCGGGTCTCGCCGTACGTGGCGATCGCGGCGAGGACCACCGTGCCGTGCTCGTCCTTGAGCTCGTACGGCTCGGCGACCGGGCGGGCGCCCTGCTCCACGGCGTAGGCGAACGCGGCCCGCGCGTCCGGCACCTCGATCGCGAGGTCGACGACACCGTCGCCGTGCGCCGCCACGTGCTCGGTGAGGAAGTGGCCCCAGGTGGTGGCGGGCTTGATCACCGAGGTGAACACGAACCGGGCGGAGCCGTTCTCCAGCACGTACGAGGCGGTCTCGCGGCTGCCGTTCTCCGGTCCGGAGTAGGCGACCAGCTTCATGCCGAACGCGGTGGAGTAGTAGTGCGCGGCCTGCTTGGCGTTGCCCACGGCGAACACGACCGCGTCCATTCCCTTGACCGGGAAGGGGTCGGCCTGCCGTGCGGTGTCCGGGGTGTGGTCTGTGGTCTGCGTCATGGCCGCAGCGTCTCCCCGACAACGCAAGGTGCGCAATAGTTTGCGTCTTCACTGGGCAAAGTGAACAGTGGATTCCCCGATTCGGCGGACGCTCTGTACAGGATGACCACTCAGGGAGGCAGCGATGACGATCGACGGGCTGGACGGGCGGATCATCGTGCTGCTCGCGCGGGAGCCGCGGATCGGCGTGCTGGAGATGTCCCGCCGGCTCGGGGTGGCGCGGGGCACCGTGCAGGCCCGGCTGGACCGGCTTCAGTCGAATGGCGTCATCCGCGGGTTCGGCCCGCAGGTGGACCCGGCGGCCCTCGGCTATCCGGTCACCGCCTTCGCCACGCTCCAGATCCGGCAGGGGCAAGGGCCCGACGTCCGGGCGCACTTGGCGACCGTGCCGGAGGTGCTGGAGCTGCACACGACGACGGGCAGCGGGGACATGCTGTGCCGGCTGGTGGCCCGCTCCAACGCCGATCTTCAGCGTGTGATCGACCGGGTCGTCGGTTTTGATGGCATCGTGCGGGCCGCCACGGCGATCGTGATGGAGAACCCCGTTCCGCTGCGGATCATCCCGCTCGTGGAGCAGGCGGCGCTTCATGAGTGAACCAACGATCACCGGGAAGGCGACGGTCGGACGTGACCTAGCAGCGGGGTGATGGTGTGTGAACTTCTGGGAGTATCTCGGCAACCGCCATCAACAGATCCTCACCGACGCCTACCAGCACGCCAGCGTCGTCTTCCAGTGCATGGTCGTGGCGACCGCGATCGGCGTGCTGATCGGCGTGGCCACCTACCGCTCCGAGTGGGCCGGCAACCTGGCGACCCTCGCCACCTCGACCATCCTCACCATTCCGTCGCTGGCCATGATCGGTCTGCTGATCCCCCTGGTGGGGCTCGGTGTGCCGCCCACCGTGATCGCCCTGACCCTGTACGGACTGCTGCCGATCGTCCGCAACGCCATCGTGGGCCTGCGGGGCGTCGATCCCACCCTGGTCGACGCGGCCACCGGCATCGGGATGTCCCGGGCGAAGCGGCTGATGCGGATCGAGCTGCCGCTGGCCTGGCCGCCGATCCTGACCGGCATCCGGGTCTCCACCCAGATGCTGATGGGCATCGCGGCCATCGCCGCCTACGCCTCGGGCCCCGGTCTGGGCAATCTGATCTTCCGCGGTCTCGCCTCCCTGGGCAGCAAGAACGCGCTGAACCAGGTGCTCGCGGGCACCGTCGGCATCATCATCCTGGCCCTGCTGTTCGACGCCGCGTACGTGCTGATCGGGCGGCTGACCATTTCTAAGGGGATCCGTGCCTGAGTCCGAGTCCCATGGGGCGACCATCGAGCTGGAGAACCTCAGCAAGCGGTACGCCGGCAATCCCCAACCCGCCGTCGACAACGTCAGCATGGAGATCAAGGCGGGCGAGACCGTCATCTTCGTCGGCCCGTCCGGGTGCGGCAAGTCGACCACCCTCAAGATGATCAACAGGTTGATCGAGCCGTCGGGCGGGCGCATCCGGATCGACGGTGAGGACGTGACCCACATCGATCCGGTCAAGCTGCGCCGCAAGGTCGGCTACGCGATCCAGTCCTCCGGCCTCTTCCCGCACATGACGGTCGCCCAGAACATCGCCCTGGTGCCGCGGATGATCGGCTGGTCCAAGACGCGCATCCGTGACCGGGTCGAGGAGATGCTCGATCTCGTCGGTCTCGACCCCGCCGAGTTCCACGGCCGCTATCCGCGTCAGCTCTCCGGCGGGCAGCAGCAGCGCGTGGGCGTGGCGCGGGCGCTGGCCGCCGATCCGCCGGTGCTGCTGATGGACGAGCCGTTCGGCGCGGTGGACCCGATCACGCGGGACCACCTCCAGGACGAGCTGATCCGCCTCCAGCGCGAGCTGCACAAGACGATCGTGTTCGTCACCCACGACTTCGACGAGGCGATCAAGCTCGGTGACCGGATCGCGGTGCTGCGCGAGCGGTCGCACATCGCGCAGTTCGACACCCCGGAGGCGATCCTCACCAACCCGGCGGACGACTTCGTCTCCGGCTTCGTGGGTGCCGGCGCGGCGCTGAAGCGGCTGAACCTCACCCGGGTCCGGGACGTGGAGATCACCGACTACCCGACGGTGACCGTGGACGACCCGCTCCAGAGCATCTTCAACCGGCTCCGCTCCAGCGGCACGAACGAGATCCTGCTGCTCGACAAGCGGGGCCGCCCCTACAAGTGGCTCCGCCGGGGCGACCTGATGCGGGCCAAGGGCTCCCTCGCCCGCGCCGGGACCCTGGTCCACGACACGGTGACCCGGGACGCGACCCTGCGGGACGCGTTGGAGGCCGTTCTCACGGACAACACCGGCCGGGTCGCGGTGACCGGGCGGCGCGGCGAGTACACCGGCGTGGTCGACATGGAGACGCTGATGAACTCGGTGCACGAACTGTTGGAGGCCGACCGGCTCGACGCCCTGGAGCACCAGCACGACCTGGAGGGGACGCGGGCCGGGCAGACGCACGCGGAACAGGAAGGTCACGGAGGGGAGCCCAAGGCGTGACCACCTCTTCGGAACAGAACCGTCCGCCCGGCGAGCACGACGTCCGCGGGCATGTCTACCGGGACGAGGGCGAGGTGCCCGCCGACCAGGAGCCGCCTCCGCCGCCGGCCCGGACGGCGCCGCGCATCACCTGGCAGAAGCTGACGTTCCTGCCGGCCTTCGTGGTGGCCCTGCTGCTGGCGACCTGGCTGTGGTTCCGGCAGGCCGACCTGGACACCATCTCCGAGAACGCGCTGTCCGGGGGGCAGGTGTCCGAGGCGCTGTGGCAGCACATCCAGCTGACCGCGATCTCCACCTTCTTCGTGCTGATCATCGCGATCCCGCTGGGCATCCTGCTGACCCGCAGGACCTTCCAGAAGGTCACCCCGGTGGCCATGACGTTCGCCAACATGGGCCAGGCGACCCCGGCGATCGGTCTGCTCGCCCTGTTGGTGATCTGGCTGGGTATCGGCCGCCGGGCGGCCCTGATCGGCATCATCGTCTACGCCATCCTGCCGGTGCTGTCGAACACCATCGCCGGCCTCAAGGCGAACGACCCGATGCTGCTGGAGGCGGCCCGGGGCATCGGCATGTCGCCGACGGGGGTGCTGAGCCGCGTCGAGCTGCCCCTCGCGGTCCCGCTGATCCTGGCGGGCGTCCGTACGGCGCTGGTGCTGAACGTCGGTACGGCGACGCTGGCCACCTTCGGCGGCGGAGGGGGTCTGGGTACGCTGATCACGACCGGTATCACCAGTCAGCGGATGCCCGTGCTGATCCTGGGATCCATCCTCACCGTCTCGCTGGCCCTGCTGGTGGACTGGCTGGCCTCACTCGCCGAAGTGACGCTGCGGCCCCGCGGACTGGAGGTGGGCCGATGAGGCGCTTGCTGTATCTCGCCACGGCGCTGGTGCTGGCCTCCGGCTGCGGGCTGACCAGCGGCTCCCCCATGGTCGACGACGTGCGGCCCGGGTCGATCGGGCAGGGCGAGCCGCTGAAGGGCGCCGATCTGACGGTCACCTCGAAGGAGTTCACCGAGCAGCTGATCCTGGGCGCGATCATGGGGATCGCCTTCGAGGCGGCGGGCGCGGAGGTCCTCGACCGGACCGGCATCCAGGGGTCCGTGGGGTCGCGCGAGGCGGTCAAGAGCGGCGAGGCGGACGCCGGGTACGAGTACACGGGCACGGCCTGGATCACGTACCTGGGCAACAGCAAGCCGATCACCGATCCCCGGCAGCAGTGGGAGGCGGTGCGCGAGGCGGACCGTAAGAACGGGGTGACCTGGCTGGAGCCGTCGGCCCTGAACAACACCTACGCCCTGGCGATGAACCAGGCCAACGCCAAGAAGTACGGCACACGGACCCTCTCGGAGGTGGCCGCGCTCTCCAAGTCCGACCCCCCGGCCGTGACGCTGTGCGTGGAGGGCGAGTTCGCCAACCGCGCGGACGGCCTGCCGGGCATGGAGAAGGCGTACGGCATGGACATCCCGCCGTCCCGGGTCACGCAGATGGACACCGGGATCATCTACACCCAGACGGCGAAGGGCGGCTGCACCTACGGGGAGGTCTTCACCACCGACGGCCGCATCAAGTCCATGAACCTGGTGGTGATGGAGGACGACAAGAAGTTCTTCCCCAACTACAACGCCGCCCCCGTGATCAACACGAAGACCCTGGAGAAGTGGCCGGCGATCGCGGGGATCCTCGACCCGATCACGAAGAAACTGAACAACTCGGTGGCCCAGACCCTCAACGCGAAGGTCGACGTCGACGGCGAGGACCCCCACCAGGTGGCCCTGGACTGGCTGGTACAGGAGGGCTTCGTACAAGAGGGCTGACCGTCGGCGAAGCGGGGCGCCGGTCAGCAGCTCGGGAGTCGGCCCGTGTCCTTTTGCAGGGTGGTCAGGGACTGGACGGCGTCCTTCAGGGTCTTGACCGGGATCAGGCGCAGGCCCTTGGGGAGTTCCGACTTGGCGTCGGCGCACTCGGCGCTCGGGACGAGGAAGACGGTCGCGCCGTCGCGGTGGGCGGCCTGGGTCTTCAGGGCGACGCCGCCGACCGCGCCCACGGAGCCGTCGGCCTCGATGGTGCCCGTGCCGGCGATGTTGCGGCCGCCGGTGAGGCCGCCGCCGTTGCCGTCGCCCTCCAGCTTGTCGATGATGCCGAGGGAGAAGAGCAGGCCGGCGCTGGGGCCGCCGACGTCGGCGAGTTCCAGGTCGACCTCGATGTCCTTGTCCTGGAGGCCCAGGTAGGTGAGCGCGGCCTCGCTCGCCGCGTTCTGGGACTCCCGCATCTGGGCCTCGTTGTGCTGCTCGATCTCCTTGACGTCGTCGCCGCTCGGGTAGACCGCGTCACGAGGCATGACGGCCTTGTCGGTGCTCCACCAGCTGCCCAGCACGTCACCGAGCCACACGCGGGTGTCCGGGCTGGTCGCCTCGATGGTCGTCATCCGCAGCTGCCCGTCGGTCTCGCGGGTCGGCGCCCCGGAGATCGTGATCACCGGCGTGCCCTGGTCCTCCCCGAGCACGTTCGCCGTCATTCCCGGCTGCGCCACCACGAAGGGCAGCGGCGCCGTCGCGGCGGCGGCGATCAGACCGGCGACGGGCAGCGCGCAGACGGCGAGGGCCTTGGAACGCGTGAGACGAGAGAGCACGAGGTCAATCTAACGCGCGGGGCTGTTCGAGGGGGCGGCCGGTAGCCGGGGGCCGGCGTCAGCGCAGGGCCTCCGCCACCTCTCTCGCCGCGTCCACCACTCTCACGCCGACGCGTTCCGGGACCGCGTCCGCGAGCATGACCACGCCCACGCTGCCCTCGACCCCGGTCACGCCGACCAGGGGAGCGGCGGCTCCGCAGGCGCCTGCCTCCAGTTCGCCCTGGGTGAGGGTGTAGCCGGGGTCGTTGTGCGGGCGTTGGCGGGCGGCCAGGATCGCCTTGCCGGCGGCGCCCCGGTCCAGGGGGTGGCGAAAGCCCGCCCGGTAGGCCACGTGATAGTCCGTCCAGGTCGGCTCGACCACCGCGACCGCCAGCGCCTCCGCCCCGTCCACCAGTGTCAGATGCGCCGTCGCCCCGATGTCCTCGGCCAGCGACCGCAACGCCGGCAGCGCGGCCTCCCGTACCAGCGGATGCACCTGCCGTCCGAGCCCCAGCACACCCAGTCCGACCCGGGCGCGCCCGCCGAGGTCGCGCCGTACCAGCGCGTGCTGCTCCAGCGTGGCGAGGAGGCGGTAGACGACGGTGCGGTTCACGCCCAGCTTGGTGGACAGTTCGGTGACGGTCAGCCCGTGATCCGTGTCGGCCAGCAACTTGAGGACGCGCAGTCCCCGGTCGAGCGTCTGAGAGGTCTCCGCGGTCACGACGCCCACTCCTTCAGTGGTGAGGTCGGCAGCGCTCTCGCGGCGGATGCGTCACCGAGTCCCGTCAGCGACGCGCTACAGAGGCTGCCGATCGGCCAACGGCCCGGCCGGTGGTCCGGGCCCAGTCGCTTCACGGCTGCGCTCCGCGGCGGCGCTGCCACGGGGCGTGTGCGTAGCGGGACATTAGCGAGCCGGTTCGCTCAGCGGAAGTCTCCGTCCAGAATCCGGTCAGGGACCGGTACGGGGTACTCGGGTTTGCCCTGATACGTACGGCGCGCGGCGCCCGGGACGGAGCGCGCGGGAGCGTCGCGAGCAACCACTCGCCGATCGGTCCGCGGCCGAACACGGAGCTGCCTCCCGGCCGGAGACGGCGCTGTCGTCACCGCACCCGGTTCCCGGCCGGATGCGGCACCGCCGTCACCGCATCCGCGTGGCCCACTCCTGCACCTTGGCGATCCGCTGCCGCAGCTGACCCGCCGTCGCCTCCGCGCTCGCCGGCCCGCCGCACACCCGGCGCAGCTCGGTGTGGACGACGCCGTGCGGCTTGCCGCTCTGGTGGACGTAGGCGCCCACCATGGTGTTGAGCTGCCGCCGCAGCTCCATCAGCTCCTTGTGGCTGACCACCGGCCGCCGCTCGGCGGGCATTTCGAGCAGGTCGGCCTCGGCGTCCGGCTTCTTGCGGCTGTGCGCGATCTGCCGTGCCTGCCGCTTCTGGAGCAGGAGTTGCACCTGATCGGGTTCGAGCAGCCCCGGAATACCGAGGTAGTCCTGTTCCTCCTCGCTCCCCGGGTGGGCCTGCATCCCGAACTCGGCGCCGTTGTACATGACCCGGTCGAAGACGGCGTCGGATTCGAGGGCCTCGAAGGGGAGCATGTCCTGCTCGCCGGTGTCCTCGTCCTTCTGCTGCTCCGCCTCCTGGAGGAGCTTGTCCTCCTCGGCGTACGGGTCCTCCTCGCCCTCCTTCTTCGGCTTGTCGAGCACGTGGTCGCGCTCGCGCTCCATCTCGTTCGCGAAGGAGAGCAGGTCCGGCACGGTCGGCAGGAACACGGAGGCGGTCTCGCCGCGCCGCCGCGACCGTACGAAACGGCCGACGGCCTGCGCGAAGAAGAGCGGCGTCGAGATGGTCGTCGCGTACACCCCCACCGCCAGCCGCGGTACGTCGACGCCCTCGGACACCATCCGCACCGCGACCATCCACCGGTCGTCGTTGTGGCTGAACTCGTCGATCCGGTCGGACGCGCCGGCGTCGTCGGACAGCACGAGGGTGGCCTTGTCGCCGGTGATGTCCCTGATGAGCTTGGCGTACGCCCGTGCCGAGTCCTGGTCGGAGGCGATCACCAGGGCGCCGGCGTCCGGGATCGCCTTCCTCACCTCGGTCAGCCGCTGGTCGGCGGCGCGCAGCACGGACGGCATCCACTCGCCCCGCGGGTCGAGCGCGGTGCGCCAGGCCTGGCTGATCGCGTCCTTCGTCATCGGCTCGCCGAGCCGTGCCTCGATCTCGTCGCCGGCCTTGGTCCGCCAGCGCATGTTGCCGCTGTAGGAAAGGAAGATGACGGGCCGCACGACGTTGTCCGCGAGGGCGGAGCCGTATCCGTAGGTGTAGTCGGCGGCGGACCGCCGGATCCCGTCGGCCCCTTCCTCGTACGCCACGAAGGGGATGGGGTTGGTGTCGGACCGGAACGGCGTACCCGTCAGGGCCAGCCGCCGGGTCGCGGGCTCGAAGGCCTCCAGGCAGGCCTCGCCCCAGGACTTGGAGTCACCGGCGTGGTGGATCTCGTCGAGGATCACGAGGGTCTTGCGCTGCTCGACGCGGTTGCGGTGCAGCATGGGGCGCACGCCCACACCCGCGTACGTCACCGCGACCCCGTGGTACTCCTTGCTGAGCGGCCCCGCGCTGTACTCGGGATCCAGCCTGATCCCTATCCGCGCGGCGGCCTCCGCCCACTGCTTCTTCAGATGCTCGGTGGGCGCGACCACGGTCACCTGCTGCACGACGTGGTGGTGCAGCAGCCAGGACGCCAGCGTCAGCGCGAAGGTCGTCTTGCCGGCGCCGGGGGTGGCGACCGCCAGGAAGTCACGCGGCTGCTCCTGGAGGTACTTCTCCATCGCGCCCTGCTGCCAGGCACGCAGCTTGCTGGCCGTACCCCAGGGGGCGCGGCCGGGGAAGGCGGGTGAGAGGTGATGGGAGGACGAGGAGGAAGCAGACATGGGCGTGGGCCCGGAGGGCCCTCCGTTGAAGGTGGTGGCGGGCGACTGGCGGGCGGTAGTCACGGTCTCCGTGGGGGTAGAGCGGCCGGGCTGGGTACGACAACCGGGCCACCCTACCGGCGCCCCCCACCCGTCGAGCAGGGAACTCCCCCGCCTCCCCCACGGGTGGGACCGACGTCACAACCCCCTCAACCGCCCCGCGATGCGCCCCACGTCCCCCTCCACTCCCGACGCCACGTCGACGACCAGGTCGTACGCCACGTCCTGGTCGCACGCCGCGAGATCCACCCCGTTGACCGCCAGGAACGTCGCCGCCGCCAGCCAGGCCGTGCGCTTGTTCCCGTCGACGAGGGGATGGTTGGTCGCGAGCGCGTGCAGCAGCGCGGCGGCCTGCTCGTACAGGTCGTCGTAGGCCGCCGTGCCGAACATCCGGGCCCGCGGCCGGTGCACGGCCGAGGCCAGCAGCCCGGGGTCCCGGGCCTCGGGCGCCCGCCCGCCGAAGGCGATCTCGGCGAGTCCTGTCACGTCCGCGACGGTGAGGTGGCGCGTCATTGCCCGAGCCTGCGCAGCAGATCGGCATGGGCGACGGCGAGCCGCTCCGCCGAGGCGCGCACCCTCGCGCCCTCGTCCCGCAGATACGCGCGTACGGCGTCCCGCGCGACGTCCTCCGGCCGGCGTCCGCTCGCGTCCGCGAGGTCCTCGACGGCCTGCCGGAGGTCGGCGGTCAGGGGGAGTGAGCTCGTGCATGCCGTGAGGCTACGGCGCCAGATCACCACGGGGCGATCGCTTTACGGCTCACCGCTCACGCAGCCGGGTCGTGACCCAGGCTCCCAGCAACGCCACCGCCGCCATCGGCAGGAACACCGCCGCGAACGCCGCCGGGTGGGAGGCCGTGCCCGTCGTCGCCGCGTGGGTGACCGCGCCGCCGCCGAGGGCGGCGAAGGCCGCGCCGCCCGCGGCCAGGAGGAGGATGTTGGAGAGGCCGTCGGAGATCTGGAGGGCGGCGGAGTTGCTGCCGGCCTGGTCGGGGGCGGACAGCTGGAGGAGCAGCACGCTGGTGGAGGAGATCACCAGACCCATCCCGAGACAGCCGAAGGCCCAGGCGACGGCGACGATCCACACGGGGACGGAAGCCAGCAGGACGCTCGGGGCGGTGGTGATGGCGGCCGCGACCAGCAGCATGCCCAGCGTCATCAGGCGGTCGCGGTACGGCTCCAGGCGGGGCCGCGCCTGGAGCCACGAGCCCAGCGCCCAGGTCGCCCCGCCCGCCGCCAGCGAGAAACCGGCCAGCGTCGGGCTGAGACCCCGCTGGGTGACCAGCATCAGGGGCACGAAGGACTCCGCGGCGATGAACGCCCCCGCCGCGACGCCGCGCAGCAGCACGACCGAGGGCAGTCCGCGCGCCGCGCGGTAGGTGCCGGGCGGCAGCAGCCCCAGCACCGCCGGGACCAGCAGCGCGACGCCCGCCAGCCCGGGCAGCACGGAGAGGGGGCGCAGGTCCTGGGCCGCGTATTGGAGCAGCCCCGCGCCGAAGGAGATGCCGAGCGCGAGGCGGATCCGGCGGCGGTCGAAGGAACCCGGCTGGCGCCCGGCCCCGTCCTTCACCCCGCCCGCGGCGCGCAGCCGTATCTGCGGCAGGGCGAGCGCCAGCGGGAGCAGCACCAGCACGGGTATCCCGAGGAACACCCAGCGCCAGCCGAGCTGTTCGGTCACCGCGCCCGCCGCCAGCGGCCCGACCACCGACGGCACCACCCAGCTCGCCGCGAACGCCGCCATGATCGCCGGCCGCAGCCGCTCCGGGTAGGCCCGCCCGACCACCACGTACAGCGCCACGATCACCATCCCGCCGCCGAGCCCCTGCACCGCCCGGCCGAGGATGAACAGCCACATCGCCCCCGCCGTCCCGGACAGCAGCAGCCCCGCGGCGAAGGCGCCGATCCCGGTGGTCAGGGCGCCCAGCGGGCCCCGCCGGTCCGACCACTGCCCCGCGAGCACCATCGCGAACAGGCTCGTCGTGAAGTACCCCGAGAAGGCGAACGCGTACAGCGAGACGCCGTCCAGCTCCCGCGCCGCCACCGGCATCGCCGTGCCCACGGCCGTCGCCTCGAAGGCGATCAGCAGCACGACCGAGACGATGCCCACGCTCAGCGCCCGGTACGACCGGCCGAGCACACCCTCGCTGTCGGGTCGCGGCGTGACGAGCGGGGCGTCTGCGACCTCGGTGTCGCGGGGGTTCAGGGCAGCCATGTACGTCAGCGTAAGGGGCACAACTGGATGTGGCCCCTGTCGGGAGTCGGTGATGACCTCGGTCCTTGGTCGTAGACCCGGCCGTTCGTGAACGGCGTATGGCAGTCCCGTTGCGGCCCCCGGCCTTTCCTTGAGGCCGCACCGCCCCGCCCCTACGGTCGAAGCACGTCACCGCACACGGCCGTGTGCCCGAGTGGTTCAGGGGCTCGCCTGCAAAGCGAGTTACGTGGGTTCGAATCCCGCCACGGCCTCCGACGCCTGATCAGGCAAGGCGAGTCGGGCCGACCATTCCGGCCCGACTCGAGCACCACGACTCGAGCACCACCCCACCGCGCCCCCACGCCCGTCAGCCCGCGGCAGCGGAGACGGCCGGCTGGTGTTCAGCGGCGTGCGGCCCATGCCTGGCTGTTCAGGAAGTGGTTGTCGTAGAGGTCCTGGACCTCCAGCAGACTTTCCCGGCCGACCTCGCCCAGGCGGACGCGCTGGATGTGACGGAAGTACTCGAAGCGCTCGACGCCCGGGGTGATCACGATGAGGATGTCGGCGCCGGCACCGGGGGTGGCGGCGAAGGCGTGCGGCTCGCCCGGCGGCACGATGAGGAGATCGCCGCGTTCCGCGGTGACGATGTCGGCGCCGGAGAGGATCTCGGCTGCACCGTCCAGCAGGAAGAACATCTCCGCGGAGTGCCGGTGCAGATGCGGTGACGCGCCGTCGGTGCCCGCCGTCAGGGTGACCCGCACGGTGGACAGCGCCCCACCAGAAGCGCTGCTGTCGGCCAGCAGCGTGAAAACGCCGTCGGGATCGTCATCGATCCTCTCGGCCTCCGCCGCACGGACGATCACGGACGAGTCGAACTTCGGAACGAAAAGTGACATTTCCGCACCTCCCTGTGATCGCCACAAGCAAGCTTGGGACGCCCTCCGTCAGGGCGTCACGTCAAGGCGGGCGACCGCGCCGATCTCGACGAGCTGGTCGGGCAGCGCGAGGTCGGCCACGCCCATGACGGTGCTGGTGGGCCGGTGGTCTCCGCAGTACGCGGCGTGCAGTCTGGCGAGGGTGTCGAAGTTCTCCCGCAGGTCCATGGCCAGGACGGTGGTCTCGACGATCTGGTCGCGGGTGGCGCCGAAGTGCTCCAGCACCCGGTCGAGGTTTTCGAAAGTCGTCCTCACCTGGAGCTCGAAGTCCCCCACCCCGACGAAGGCCCCGGTGCTGTCGTGCGACACCTGCCCGGAGACATAGAGCGTGTCGCCGACTTGAACGGCCTGGCTGTACCCGTACTGGGCTTCCCACGGCATACCGAAGCCGAGCGCCCTGGATCGAACAGTCACGGTTCTCTCCCGAATAGTCGACCCACTCAATTCCGGTCTCACACGCCTTGCTTCGCGGCGAAAACGGACGTCGGCCGGATCAGTGCCCTGCCGTACGACGTGCGCCTCGCGCAGAGCAGCGCCCCCGACCAGGGTCTCTCCTGCCCCCGACCTCCGCATCCGGGGCCGCCGCGTCAGGACCGGCGAGGCCGACCGCTCCCACAAGTCCCGGACCACCGGAGGCTCAGGACGATCACAGGACGCCGCCGGCCTCGTCCTGGAACAGTTCCGTCCAGTAGTGCCAGCCGGAACGGTCGACCGAGCCCGTCGGGTCGATTCTGCGCAGGACGCCGATCATCGTCGCCGCCAGCTGGTCGTAGGCGTCCGTCGTCAGCTCGTGGTCCGTCGCCGCGTCGATCGCCTTCTCACGGTGCAACAGCCACAGGGTGAAGGCCAGCGTCGAGATGTCCGTGTTGAGCGGGTACAGCCTCGCCTCGGGCTCGCTCCAGTTCAGGACCTCGCCCGTGGCGCCGTCGACGACCAGGCTGTTGTCCTCGATGAGGTGGCCGAGGCGTATCAGGTGGTCCGCGCGGGCCGGGAGGCGATCGGTGGGGAAGTCGCCCGGGCGCTCGTCGGTGTAGTACTCGACGAGGGTCGGCAGCGGGACGTCCGTGTCCAGGCGGAAGAGGAAGCCGTCCTCGGGCAGGCCCGTCTCGCGCAGGAAGCGGCGGGTGGGCTCGTGGGTGAGGGGCGCGGGGAAGTCGACCTCCTCGAAGCGGGCGATCCGGCCGGGGCCGAACTCCTGGTCCATCAGGCGCGGCGGCAGGTCCAGGGTGAGTCCGGACTCCGTGCCCGGGCCCGCCATCAGGGCGAGCGGGCGGATCAGCGCCGCCATCCGCCAGTACGGCGGCATCTCGCCCTCCGGGCTGGCGCCCTCCTCGAACACCGCGAGCAGCTGCCGTGTCGCCTCCGCCACGGCCTTGGGTCCGGAGCGGCCGGCGTACGAGGCGAACTGGCCGCGCACCTCGGCCAGTTCCTCCGTCGCCGCGGCGAACCGCACCAGCGTGCGCAGCGAGGGCGCCAGCGGGCGGCTGTCCATCAGGTCGGGGCGGTCGTGGAAGAAGTACGCCGTCGAGACCTCGCCGGTCGCGCCGTCGAGCAGCACCGACTCCGACTCCATGCCGCCGGGCGCCAGGAGCCCGCCTATCACCAGCTGCTCGCGCAGCCGGGCCATCAGACGGTCGGGGTCGCCCGTCGAGTCGGCGACCGTCCGCAGCCCGTCCCTGCGCAGGGCGTCGAACGTCAACAGGGCGCTGTCCGCGGGCAGTCCGGGGCCTGTCAGCCAGCGGCGCGTCGGCGCATGGGTGACGTGCGGGTCGAGTTGGTCCTCGGTCAGGGTGATCACCGCGGCGGCGGCTTCGATCGTGCTCATGGTTCCCCCGTGCGTGGTTGTCCACGGGGTACGCCCGCCGTCCGTGCCCCGAGCGGCCGTCCCCACTGCCCAGAACACTACGCGCCACCACTGACAATCGCCCCCGACCTGCACAAACGCCGAGCGCACGGCACCTGGCGAACGACGCCCGCGAGGACGCCCCCTCACCCCCGGGAGCTGCGGAGGGAGCCGCCGCGGGGGCGAGGCCCGCCGGAAGGCAGCGCCTCAGCGATCGGCCCCGGGCATCCCGGACGTCGTCCGCGCCCCAGACCTCCTCGGCACGCTCGACGACCTCAACGCCCTGGACGTCCCCGGCCTGCCCGGCGTGCCATGCGCGCCCGGCAGTTTCCGCCCCCGGACGTCCCTGGCGTGCCCGGCGTGCCCGGCAGGCTCCGCCCCCGGACGTCACCCGCGCCCCGACAACAGCCAGGCCCCGGACCTCCCCGGCGCACCCGCCGACCTCCGAGCCCCAGACGTCCCCGGCGTGCCCGACGTCCCCGGCATGCCCCGCGTCCCCGCGTCCCCGGCATGCCCCACGTCCCCGGCGTGCCCGGCGTGCCCGGCAGGCTCCGCCCCCGGACGTCACCCGCGCCCCGACAACAGCCAGGCCCCGGACCTCCCCGGCGCACCCGCCGACCTCCGAGCCCCAAACGTCCCCGGCGTGCCCGACGTCCCCGGCAGGCCCCACGTCCCCCGCGTCCCCGGCATGCCCCGCGTCCCCTGCGCGCCCGGCAGTCTCCGCCCCCGGACGTCACCCGCGCCCCGACAGCAGCGAGGCCCCGGACCTCCCCGGCGCACCCCACACAGCCTCGGAGCCCCGGACGTCATCCCCGCCCCGACACCCGCCGAGCCCCGGACATCCGCGCGCTCACTGACCGGTGACGACCGCCGCCTGGGGTCGGATCGGCAGTCGGTTGACCGGGCGCCCCGTCGCCGCCCGTACCGCCGACGCGATCGCCGACGGTGACGCCACCACCGGCGCCGCGCTGACGGCCTTCGCGCCGAACGGCGCGACCACGTCCCGCTCCTCGACCAGCTTCACGATCCGGATGTCGGGCGCGTCCAGCGCCGTCGGCAAGGCGTACCCGGTGAGGTCGGGGTGCCGTATCACGCCACGCGGCGTGCGCAGGTTCTCCGTGAGGGCGATGCCCACCCCCTGGGTGACGCCGGCCTCGATCCGCGCCGTCAGCTGCGCGGGGTTCAGCACCCGGCCGACGTCCTGCGCGACCGCCAGCTCCACCACCCGTACCGAGCCGATCTCGATGTCGACGTCCACCACCGCGCGGATCGCGCAGAAGGCGAGCCCCACGAAGGCGTCGCCCTGCCCGGACGCGTCCAGCGGCTCCGTGGGGTGCGGGCGGCACTGCGCGGTCGCCCACAGCTCCTTGCCGTCCAGCGCCTCGGTGACGGTCGTCGACAGCACGCCGTCGTACGACGTGATCTTGCCGTCGGTGATCTGGAGCAGCTCGGTGGACATGCCGAACTTGTGCGCCAGCGGCTGCAGCAGCTGGGTGCGGACCATCTTCGCCGCGCGCTCCACCGCACCGCCCGACACCCAGGTGTGCCGGCCGCGGCAGCCGGGTCCGGCGGGCGGCTGGTCGGTGTCGACCGGGGCCACGTGCACCTCGTCGATGCCGAGCGTCTCCTGGACGATCTGCCGGGCGAGCGTGGCGAACCCCTGCCCGGTCTCGACGGCCGCGCACAGCACGGTCGCCACACCGTCCTGCACCTTCACGGTCGCCGTGGAGACCTCGTCGGCGCCCTCCGCGCCGAGCATGTGGACCATGCCCAGCCCGTAGCCCACGCCCCGGCGCACCGCGCCCGGTTCGCCCGCGCCCTCGGGGCCGCCGGGCAGCAGCCACTCGTCGGCGGGCGAGTCCTTGGGAAGCGCGGGGAGCGGGAAGTCGCGCACCGCCTGGAGGAGTTCGGCGACCGGCGCGGGGCAGGTGACCGTCTGGCCGGTGGGCAGGACGTCCCCCGTGGACAGGACGTTGCGCAGGCGCAGTTCGGCCGGATCGATGCCGAGCTTCTTCGCCAGCTTGTCCATCTGCGCCTCGTAGGCGGCGCAGACCTGCATCGCGCCCTCGCCCCGCACATGGCCGGAGGGCGGGTTGTTGGTGCGGACCGCCCAGCCCTCTATGAAGGCGTTCGGGACGACGTAGGGGCCGCAGGCGAAGGCGACCGCCGCGGCCAGCGCCTCCGCCGAGGTGTCGGCGTACGCGCCGGCGTCGAGCAGGATCTGCGCCTCGACCTTCACCAGCTTGCCCTCGGCGTCGGCGTGGTGGCGGTAGCGCAGCAGCGTGGGGTGGCGGTGCGTGTGGCCCAGGAAGGACTCCTCGCGCGTCGCCGTCAGTTTCACGGGGCAGCCGGTCCTGAGTGCCAGCAGGCCGAGCGGCAGCTGGAAGCCCGGGTCCTCGCGGTCCGCGGTGGCGCCGGGCACGCCGGTGACGACGACCTTGACGCGCTCGGGCTCCAGCCCGTAGCAGGCGGCCGCCCGGTCGCGGTCGGCGTGCGGGTCGGTGGAGGCGAGGTACAGCTCCACGCCGCCGTCGGGACGCGGCACCGCGAGGCCCGCCTCGGCCCCGATGGGGGCGGGGTCCTGGCGGCCGATGCGGTAGAGGCCCTCGACGACGATCTCGCCCTGCGCCTCGGGGTCGCCGTGCAGCAGCGGGATGTGCCGGATCAGGTTGCCGTCCGGGTGCAACGGCTCGGCCTCGAAGGCCTGCTCGGGGTCGGTCACCGGGTCGAGCACCTCGTACTCGACGATGACGGCGGCGGCGGCCATGCGCGCGGTGTCCGGGTGGTCGGCGGCGACGGCGGCGATGGGCTCGCCGTGGTGGCGCACGACCTCGGAGGCGAACACCGGACGGTCCGCCTTGCCGCGTCCGTGCGACATCTCGCCGGGCACGTCCTCGTGGGTGACGACGGCCCGTACACCGGGCATCTCGCGCGCGTGGGTCGTGTCGATGGACACGATGCGCGCGTGCGGGTGCGGTGAGCGCAGTACGGCCGCCCAGAGCAGGCCCTCGGCCCACAGGTCGGCCGCGTACGGGAAGGTGCCCTCGGTCTTCGCGCGCGAGTCCGCGGCGGCCAGGGAGGCGCCCAGGCCGTGCGGGAGCGGCTCCGCGGGCGGTACGGCCTCCGCGGTGGTGGTCGCGGTGGCGGCTTCGTTGCTCACGCCTGGCCTCCGTCCTGGCCCGGTCCGTAGGACTGGTCACGCGGTCCGGGCGGTCCCCCGGGGGACTCGAAGGCCGACCGGTTGACACCGCCGGCGCCGGGGCCCGCCTGATGAGGGATGCGCGGCTCGTCGGCGTCGGGTGCGGACGCGTCGCCCGCGGAGTGCGCGTCGCGCTCGGCGACCACGTCCTTGACGGCTTCGAGCACGGCCCGGTAGCCCGAGCAGCGGCAGAGGTTGCCGCACAGTGCCTGGCGGGTCTCCAGCTCGGTCGGCGCCGGGTTGCCCTCCAGCAGGTCGTGCACGGTCATCGCCATGCCGGGCACGCAGAAACCGCACTGCACGGCACCGCACTTGGCGAGCGCCCGCTGCACGTCCGACGGCTGCCCGTCGACCGCGAGGCCCTCCACGGTGCGCACCTCGCTGCCGGCCGCGGTGACGGCGGGCACCAGACAGGAGGCGACGAGCCGCCCGTCCACCTGGACGTTGCAGGCCCCGCACTCGCCCTGCGAGCAGCCGTCCTTGGCGCCCGCGAGCCCGAGCCGCTCGCGCAGCACGTAGAGCAGTGACTCGCCGATCCACGCGTCGGTGACGGGACGGTCGGCGCCGTTGACGCGCAGCACGTAGGAGGCGAGGGGGTGGTCCTCGTGCGAGGCGGCGCCGGACGGCTCGGCCGAGAGGCCCGGATCGCCTTCGAGGCCCGCGTGTTCGGGCCCGGCGTCCGCGTCACCGGCCGACGCGGCGGCGGGCGCGGTGCGCGAGGAACCCGCGGCGCGCTCGGCAGCGCTCTCATCAGAGCCCTCGGAGGGGCCCTCAGCGGCCTCGGCACCCCCCGGCGCACCCGGCATGCCCCGCGGCCTCTCGGCGGCCCTCTCAGCCGCCTCCACGCCCTCCCGGGCCCCCGGCGCCTCAGGAGCGCCGTCGTGGCCCTCGTCGTGCGGGGAAACGCCGTCCGCCGGGTGCTCCGCGGGGGCGTCGGCGTACAGCCCGCCGGCGTGCTGCGCGCCGGGGTGCCCGGGTCCGGCCTCGTGCGGCTGACCGGTGCCGTGCCGCTGCGCGCCGTCGGGTGCCTGCGCACCCTCGTGCCCCCAGGACTGCCCGCCGGTCTCGCCGGCCCATGGCGCGGACGCGCCGCCGGGCAGCGTGGCGGGCGGCGTGCCGCCCCACTGCTCCACGAGGGCGGACGTGGTGAACTCGCCCGACTCGTCCGGAAGGTCACCGTTCGCGACGGGGATCGACCACTGTCCGGTCACGTCGTGGCCGGGTGCGGGGGCGGCCTGCGCGTGACCCGCGTGCGGATGCCCGGCCTGCGGGTGCCCGGGCTCCGCGGGGGCGGTCTCCTCGTAGCTCCACTGCCCGGTCGCCGCGGGGTCGTAGCCGAACCGGTCCTGCGCGGCGCCCTGGGACATCGCGTTCGGTTCGGGCCACTGCGCGCCCTCGGAGGGCACCCCCCAGGCGCCGGTGGCCGCGGGGTCGGTGCCGCCGGCCGGCGTGACCGTTATCGGCGGCGGCACATAGCCGTGGCCGGGCGCGGCGAGCGGGCTGTCGGCGGCGGCCAGGAGCGCGTCGATGCCGCCCTCGGGGAGCTTCACGAAGGCGGTGGCGCCGTCGTCGTAGTCACCCTGGGGCAGCGGGTCCCAGCGTCCTCCGCCCTGGGGCGTGCCCTCTCCGTGCTGGTCGTCGGTCACGACAGCGCCCTCCCCAGTGCTCGTCGGGCCAGCGCGGCGACGGTGCGCCGCAGGTGCAGTACGGCAGGCGGAAGCTGCGGCACCGAACCGTCCTCGGCCGGTGGCGCGTCGGGGATGCAGGCCGCGGCGACGTACTCGCCGAAGGCGGAGAGCGCCTCGGGGACGATCGCGCGGTTGTTGTCCCAGTCGATGAGCTGCGCGACCCACTGCTCGGCCTCCAGGGGCCGCAGCGGCATCGGCGCTATGGCGCCCACGGCGCACCGCACCCCGCGCCGGGCGGGGTCGAGGACCAGCGCCACGGAGGCGACCGCCCGCCCGGGGCCGGTCCGTCCGGTCGCCTTCAGGAAGACCTGCGGGGCGTGCAGCAGGGGCACGCGCACGTACCCGATGAGTTCACCGGCGCGGAGCATCTCCACCCCGGCCAGCAGGTGCGACACCGGGATCTCCCGGCGGGCTCCTCCCGGACCCGCGATGACCAGCGTCGCCTCCAGGGCGGCCAGCACGGGCAGCGCGTCGCCCGTCGGGGCGGCGGTGGCGATGTTGCCGCCCAGCGTGCCGGCGTTGCGGATGTGCGGCGGGCCCGCGGCGCGCGCGGCGGCGGCGAGGGCCGGGATGAGGGCGGCGAAGTCGGGGCGGCCCATCCGCGCGTGGGTGAGGCCGGCGCCGAGCAGGGCGTGGCCGTCCTGGTACTGCCAGCCGCGGATCTCGCTGATGCGGCCGAGGCCGACCAGCGCGGCGGGCCTGAGCTGACCGGAGTTGACCGAGGTCATCAGGTCGGTGCCGCCCGCCACGGGCACGGCGGCAGGCATGGCGGTGAGGGCCGCCACGGCCTCGTCCAGTGTCGCGGGCAGCGTGACGGCCTGCCCCGCCTGCGGTGCGTGCGTGGTCAAACCGGCTGCCCCTTCCCGCTGCCCCACCTGGTCCCGCCTGTGTGGCCGTACGGTACGTGCCGACAGGGCGGACGTGGCAACTCTGGCACATCTTCGCAGGACCCGAAGACGGGGGTCCGCTAGGAGACGTTCGCCCACCTCATCGGGGAGATGGACCGATTTGTACGCACATCGACGCGCATCACCGCTCGGCAGGAAAATGCCACTCTTCGGTGACCCTTGTCCGCTTTTTTTCCCGGCTGTTCGAGGCCTGCCCGCTTTCCGCGCCGGGACCTACCTGCTCGGCGGCGCCCCCTCGATCGGGCGGCCGAGGACCCCGGGCCGTTGCTGCCAGGGCCGGGGGCCGGTGGGCGGCCGGTAGGCGACGCCCAGGGCGTCAAGTCGCCGGTAGTGGGAGGTCATGCGGTGTTCGAAGCCGGCGAAGTCCCGTTCCGCCGGGGCGGGCAGGGCGCTCCAGGCGACCTCGGCGAAGGCGGCGAGCCTCGGGAAGGCCTGGTAGTCCACGCGGGCCTCGTCCTCCATCACCTCGGTCCACAGGTTGGCCTGGGCGCCGAGCACGTGTCCGGCCTCGGCCTCGGTGAGTTGTGGCGGTACGGGTTCGAAACGGTAGACGTCCTCCACGGTGCGCACATAGCCGATGGGCACGGGCTCGTCGGGGCCGTCGGCCTGCCGGTGGTCCAGGTAGACCTGCTGCTCGGGGCACATCACGACGTCATGACCGGCCCGGGCGGCGGCGATTCCGCCCGCGTAGCCGCGCCACGAGGACACCGCCGCCCCGGCCGCGAGACCGCCCTCCAGGATCTCGTCCCAGCCGATGAGCCGACGCCCGCGCGCGGCGAGCCAGGTGTCGAAGTGGCCGATGAACCAGGACTGGAGCTCGTCCTCGTCCTTCAGCCCGAGTTCCCGGATGCGCGCCTGCGCGGTGGGCGACTGCCGCCACTGGTCCTTGAGGCATTCGTCTCCCCCGACGTGAATGAACTCCGACGGGAACAGCTCCAGGACTTCCTCGAACACCCCCTCGTAGAACCGCAGGGTGTTCTCGGTGGGGGCGAGCACGTTCGGATTGATCCCCCAGGTGTCCCAGACGGAGAGCGCCGAGGTGTCGACGACGTCGGTGTTGCCGAGTTCCGGATACGCGGCGATGGCGGCCTGCGAGTGCCCCGGTACGTCGATTTCCGGGACGACGGTGATATGCCGCTCGGCGGCGTAGGCGACGATCTCCCTGATGTCGTCCTGGGTGTAGTGGCCACCGTGCGGCTTCTCCTCCCACAACGGCGAGGCGCGGTGGCCGAATTTGGTGCGGGCCCGCCAGGAGCCGACCTCGGTCAGCCGGGGGTGGCGCAGGATCTCCGGACGCCAGCCCTGGTCGTCCGTCAGATGGAAGTGGAAGACATTGAGTTTGTGGGCGGCCATCAGGTCCAGGTAGCGCAGTACGCCGTCCTTCGGCATGAAGTGCCGGGCCACGTCGAGCATGAGACCGCGCCAGCGGAATCGGGGGGCGTCCTCGATGATCTGGCTCGGGACGGCGACGGTGAGGTCCGGCCGGACGGGTGCCCGCCGGAAGGCTTCCGGGCCGAGCAGTTGACGCAGTGTCTGCGCCCCCCAGAAGACCCCCGCCGGGTCACCGCCGCGAATCTCCACGCCGTGGGGGGCGGTGACGCTCAGCCGGTAGGCCTCCGGTCCCAGCGAGTCGTCGAGCAGCAGCCGTACGCCCCCTCGGGCGTCCCGCGGGCCGGGGCGCAGCGGCAGCCCCAGGGCCGCGCCGAGCGTGGCCCGCAGCCAGCGTTCCGTCGTCTCCGTCCCCGCGGCCGCCCACAGGGTGGTGTCCCGGTCCAGCTGGACCCCGCTGCGGTGGGAGCCCTCGACGGCGCGGGGCGCCGGAATCAGTTCACTCATGTCAGTCCTTAACCGCTCCGCCCAGCCCGGACACGAGCCGGCGCTGCACCAGTACGAAGAACACCAGCACCGGAATCGTCATCACCGTGGACGCCGCCATCACGCCGCCCCAGTCCGGTTCCTCCGGTTTGTAGAAGACCAGCAACGCCATCGGCAGCGTGGACTGCGAAGTGTCGCTGATGATGAAGGACTTGGCGAACAGGAAGTCGTTCCAGGCCGAGATGAAGGAGAACACGCTCGTGGCCACCAGTCCCGGGAAGACCAGCGGGAAAAGGATCTGCCACAGGAATCGCGACCGGCTCGCCCCGTCGATGTACGCCGCCTCCTCCAGCGCCTCGGGCACCGCTTTCACGAATCCCCGCAGCATCCAGATCGCGAAGGGCAGGGAGAAGGCGATGTGCGGCAGGATCAGCGAGCCCAGCGTGTTCAGCTGACCGAAGTCCCGCATGAGGAAGAACAGAGGGATCGTCAGTGCCTCCACGGGCACCATCTGGGCCACCAGGAACATGATCAGCAGGGTGGTCCGGAAGCGGAACCGGAATCGTGTCACGGCCGTCGCGGCGAGAAACGCGATCAGCGCCGAGACGATCACGACCGTGCACGCGACGACGAGACTGTTGACGAAGTACCGGCCGAATTCCTGCTGCCCGAAGACCCGCCGGAAAGAATCGAGGGACGGGGTCAGGGTCCACGGCCGAGGGGTCGCCGACTCGATCTCCCCGGCCGGTTTGAAGGCGCTCAGCACCATCCAGTAGAGGGGGAAGGCGACCACCGCCGCGATCAGCAGCGCGGCCGCCTCGGCAGCCGTCCGCCACGGCCTGCGCACCATGCCGCTCAGAAGATTCACAGCTCCTCCCCCTGCCTGCGCAGCAGCCGCAGGTACACGAGCGTCACCGCGAGCAGGATCAGCAGCATCACGACGCCGATCGCCGAGCCGAGGCTGTACTGCGAGGACGCGAACGCCTGCTGGTAGGCGTAGACGTTCAGCACGAGGTTCTGTCCCGCGATGCCGCCGCCGCCCGTCATCACGTAGATCTGCGTGAAGACCTTGAAGTCCCAGATGATCGACTGGATGGTGACGATCACCAGGATCGGGCGGAGCATCGGGGCCAGCACGGAGCGCCAGGTCCGCCACTGCGAGGCGCCGTCCAGGGCGGCGGCCTCCAGCACCTCCGTGGGGACGGCGCGGATGCCCGCGTACACGGTGACCATCACGAACGGGAAGGAGCACCAGACCACTTCGAGCAGGACGAGGAAGAAGGCGCTGAACCGGCCGTACGTCCATGAGTGGTCGCCGAGCCCGAGGATCCGGTTGACCGGGCCGAAGTCCGGGTCGAACAGCAGCAGCCAGACCGTGGAACCGGTGACCGCCGGCGTCGCCCACGCCCCGAGCGCGGCCAGCATCAGCGCGAGCCGCGGCACCGCCCGTACGCGCGTCAGCAGTACGGCGAGCGCGCAGCCCACGGCGAGCGTGGCGAGGACGCAGGCGGCCGCGAAGACCACGGTGGCCAGCAGCACCTGCCAGAACTGCTCGTCGCCGAAGAGCCGCGTGTAGTTCCGAAGGCCCTGGAAGGACGTCGGCTCCCCGCCACTGACCTGCGCCTGGGTGTACTCCAGGAAGGAGATCAGCCCCAGCTGGTAGACGGGGTAGACGAGCAGGCCGCCGATGACGACGAGGGCCGGGGCGAGGTACAGCCAGGGCGCCCGCCCCTGCCGGGAGGGTCGTGGGGATCTGCGTGACGGCCCCCCGCCGGCCCGCGGCCGCCCCCGAGCCGAGACCGCCTCACTGTCGGGCGCCACCGGCGTCAGCGGCGTCACCGGCGTCATCCGGCGGAGCCGAACGCGGCGTCCATCTTGTTCGCCGCGTCCTCCGCGGCGGCCCCGACGTCCTTCTTGCCGCTGACGATCTCCTGGAACATCGTCGGCAGCACGAGCGAGGAGTCGATCTGCGCCCAGGCGGGCGAGGCCGGCACGAACTTGGTCTCCGCGGCCAGCGTCCGCACGAACGGCTTCACGAAGGGCTCGCGCTCGGCCACCTGGCCCCGCACGTCCGTGAAGGTCGGCAGGAAGCCCATGGCGTCGAAGAGTTCACCCTGCGTCCGCTTGGAGGCGAGCCGCTGCATCAGGTCGACGGCGAGCGTGCGGTGCGAGGTGCTCTTCAGGACGCCGATGTTGTTGCCGCCCGCGAACGCGGGCGCGATCGACCCGGACGCCACCCCCGGCAGCGGCACCACCGCGTACTTGCCCTTCACGGACCCGGCTTCCACGGCCTGGTGGCTGAAGTCCCCGCCGATCGCCATGGCCGCCTTGCCGGAGGCGAACGCGGTGATGGTGTCGTTGCCCGTCATGCCCGCGCACTTGGCGGCGGGGCAGTTGTCGTCGCCGAAGAGCGAGGTGTACGCCTCGATGCCCTTGCGCGCCTGCGCGCTGTCGATGGCGGAGGCGTACGAGCCGCCCTTGCCGGTGGCCAGTTCGCCGCCGTTGGCCCAGATGAAGGGCATCGCGCCGTACGTGTAGGCGCCGCCCACCGCGAGGCCGTACAGGTCGGGCCGGGCGGCGCGGACCCGCTGCGCCGTCTCGATCAGCTCGGCCTGCGACTTCGGCACCTCGATGCCGAGTTCGTCGAAGACGTCGGTCCGGTAGTACAGGGCGCGGACGCCCACGAAGTAGGGGGTGCCGTAGATCTTCCCGTCCACCGTCACCGACTGCTTGGCGGTGGGGTCGGTGTCCTTGGCCTCGCTCCAGGCGGTGAAGTCCTCGGTGACGTCCGCCAGGCCGCCGTCCTTGACGTAGCCGGCGGTGTCGGTGTTGCCGTACTCGATCACGTCGGGGGCGCTGTCGGGGTCGTTGAAGGCGGCCTTGATGCGCTGCGCGCGGGTCTCGACCGGGATGTACTCGACGGTGACCTCGGTGCCCTCGTGTGCCTCCTCGAAGCCGTCGAACACGGCCTGGACGACCTGTTCCTTCGGCTTGTTGTTGACCTCCTGGAACAGCCACACGCGCAGCGTGCCGGACTGTTCGTCCTTGCCGGAGCCGGAGTCGTCCGACGTCTGCGGGGCGCAGGCGGCGGTGACCAGGACGGCCGCGACGGCGGCCAGGCGGACGGACAGCTTCATGAAGTGCCTCCGAGAGATGTCGCAGCATGCCGTTGCAACATGTGCAACGACGGTTTCGCTCTGCACAACAACATGCCGGAGGTTATGAACTACATGAACATGTCCACAAGAGGTCTCCACCACTTCGTGACATGAACGCGCGAAGTGGCGGCGGGGCAGCACGAAGAGGCCCCCGGGTCACGCCGCAGCGTGACCCGGGGGCCTCCCGGACATCCCTCGAAGGGTCGGACGACTACTTGTCGCCGCCCTTTCCGCCCTTGCCCTTGTCGTCTCCGCCGGCGCCCATGGACTCGTAGATCTCCTTGCACATGGGGCACACGGGGTACTTCTTCGGGTCACGGCCCGGCACCCACACCTTGCCGCACAGCGCCACGACGGGCGTACCGTCGAGTGCGCTCGCCATGATCTTGTCCTTCTGGACGTAGTGGGCGAAGCGCTCGTGGTCACCGTCGCCGTGGGAAGTCTGCGGCGTGGGCTCTACGAGTGTCCCCGTACCAGTCCCGCGCTCGGGCTCGAGAGTGCTCATAGGGCCAAGGGTACTGAAGCCGTCAGGCAACGGTTGCGCGACCGGCGTCCGTCAGTTGAGCGAGGGGTCGTCGGGGTACGTGGCCACCATGGCCAGCTCATTGCGCTGCCGGCGCAGCACCTCGCGCCAGAGTCTTTCGGGGAACGGCGAGTAGACGTCGCCGGGCTCGGACTCCACGACGTACCAGGCGCCCTCGGACAGTTCGTCCTCCAGCTGGCCCGGCCCCCAGCCGGCGTACCCGGCGAAGATCCGCAGCGAGCCGAGGGCGGAGGCCAGCAGCTCGGGCGGGGCCTCCAGGTCGACCAGGCCGATCGCACCGTGCACGCGCCGCCAGCCGAGCGGGACGGCGTCGCCGGACGCGCCGCCGGGGATGACCGCCACGCCGAGCGCGGAGTCCAGCGAGACCGGGCCGCCCTGGAAGACCACGCCGGGTTCACCGGTCAGCTCCGCCCAGCCCTCCAGGATGTCGCCGACGCCCACCGGCGTCGGCCGGTTGAGCACCACACCGAGCGAGCCCTCCTCGTCGTGGTCGAGGAGCAGCACGACCGCACGGTCGAAGTTCGGGTCCGCCAGGGCGGGGGTGGCCACGAGCAGCCGCCCTGTGAGCGAGGACACCTCGGTCATGCCAGACATGATCCCGCAACTTCCCTCGACGTGGGGAGTCAATCCGGCGACGGGAGTGAACGCAGCTCAGGGCGGACGGAGGCGCCCGGGGCGCACGACGGCCTCCGCGACGGCCTCCGTGACCCCTTGTGCCCGGTACGGCACGGTTCGTGTTGTGACAGAGCTATGACAGGCCTGAGTGGTCCTCGGGCTTACGGCAGGGGGGTCGACGGCGATTACTCTGTCTCTCCGGCCCTTGCCCAACTCATCGGAACGCGAGATACATGACCGTCTACGACGATGTCCTGCTTGTCCACGGCGGCACCCCGCTGGAGGGCGAGATCCGTGTCCGCGGTGCGAAGAACCTCGTACCCAAGGCCATGGTCGCCGCATTGCTCGGCAGCTCTCCGAGCCGGCTGCGCAACGTCCCGGACATCCGTGACGTCCGTGTGGTCCGTGGTCTGCTCCAGCTGCACGGCGTGTCGGTACGCCCGGGCGAGGAGCCGGGCGAACTGGTGCTCGACCCGACGCGGGTGGAGAGCGCCAACGTCGCCGACATCGATGCCCACGCGGGGTCGAGCCGCATCCCGATCCTCTTCTGCGGCCCCCTGCTGCACCGCCTCGGCCACGCGTTCATCCCCGGCCTCGGCGGCTGCGACATCGGCGGCCGGCCCATCGACTTCCACTTCGACGTGCTGCGGCAGTTCGGCGCGACGATCGAGAAGCGGGCGGACGGCCAGTACCTGGAGGCCCCGCAGCGGCTGCGCGGTACGAAGATCGCGCTGCCCTACCCGTCCGTGGGCGCGACCGAGCAGGTGCTGCTGACCGCCGTCCTCGCGGAGGGCGTCACGGAGCTCTCGAACGCGGCCGTGGAGCCGGAGATCGAGGACCTGATCTGCGTACTGCAGAAGATGGGCGCCATCATCGCGATGGACACCGACCGGACCATCCGCATCACCGGGGTGGACCAGCTCGGCGGCTACACCCACCGCGCCCTCCCGGACCGGCTGGAGGCCGCCTCCTGGGCGTCCGCGGCCCTGGCCACCGAGGGCAACATCTACGTCCGCGGCGCGCAGCAGCGGTCCATGATGACGTTCCTCAACACCTACCGGAAGGTGGGCGGTGCCTTCGAGATCGACGACGAGGGCATCCGTTTCTGGCACCCCGGCGGGCAGTTGAAGTCCATCGCGCTGGAGACCGACGTCCACCCGGGCTTCCAGACGGACTGGCAGCAGCCGTTGGTCGTGGCCCTCACGCAGGCCACGGGCCTGTCCATCATCCACGAGACGGTCTACGAGTCCCGTCTCGGCTTCACCTCCGCGCTCAACCAGATGGGCGCCCACATCCAGCTCTACCGCGAGTGCCTCGGCGGCTCGAACTGCCGCTTCGGGCAGCGCAACTTCCTGCACTCGGCGGTCGTGAGCGGCCCCACCCGGCTGCAGGGCGCCGACCTGGTCATCCCCGACCTGCGGGGCGGCTTCTCGTACCTCATCGCCGCGCTGGCCGCCCAGGGCACGTCGCGGGTGCACGGCATCGAGCTGATCAACCGCGGCTACGAGAACTTCATGGAGAAGCTCGTGGAGCTCGGCGCCAAGGTGGAACTGCCGGGCAAGCCGCTCGGCTGACAGCGGGACGCGGCACGAACGCCGATGGGGCGGCCACCCGGATCCGGGTGGCCGCCCCATCGGCGTTGTGCTGCGACGCCCCGAGGGGCGCGCGGACCTACTTGCCCTTGGCGGCTTCCTTGAGCTTCGAGCCCGCGGAGACCTTCACGCTGTAACCGGCCGGGATCTGGATCGGGTCACCGGTCTGCGGGTTGCGCGCGGTGCGAGCGGCACGGTGGGTGCGCTCGAAGGTCAGGAAGCCGGGGATGGTGACCTTCTCGTCGCCCTTGGAGACGATCTCGCCGACGACGTCGGCGAACGCGGCCAGCACGGCGTCGGCGTCCTTGCGGGTCACCTCGGCGCGGTCGGCCAGCGCGGCCACCAGCTCACTGCGGTTCATGTTGTTACTCCCGTGTTCTTCTTGCCATTGAGGCGTGCCACGCGGCGGAGCCGCATATCGGGCACAGCGAAGCCGATGCTGCCAGGGTCCTCGGACGGTCCCCGGACCCGGGTCCGTCGTCAGACGCTCGCGCCCAGGGACGCATCCTGCCCCCACCAGCGGCGGGAATGCCAATCCGGCACCCGCAGGAGTCGTGAGAACACCCTTGGGAGTCACACGAAGAGCGCCACTGACCAGGAACCGGTCCGGCGGACCCTGCCTCCGGACAGGCCCTAGCCGCCCACCCTAGAGGGCGGCCAGGGACGCGAGGTTCCGCGACGCGCCGGTCGGCGGGGCGGTCGTGGTGATCGTCACAGCCCGGTGGTGGGGGCCGGAGGGACGAGTTTCGGGGTCAGATCCCGGACGAGTCGGAAGGGGCCGCCCCGACCGCCTTCGCGGCCTCCCGCACCGCGCCCGCGACGGCGCCGGCGACCTTGTCGTTGAACACGCTCGGGATGATGTAGTTCGGGTTGAGCTCGTCCTCGGTGACGACGTCCGCCAGCGCCTTCGCGGCCGCGATCATCATCTCCGTGTTGACGGTGCGGGACTGCGCGTCCAGCAGGCCGCGGAAGACGCCCGGGAAGACCAGCACGTTGTTGATCTGGTTGGGGAAGTCGGAGCGGCCGGTGGCCACAACTGCCGCGGTCTGACGGGCGATTGCCGGGTCGACCTCGGGGTCGGGGTTCGCGAGCGCGAACACGATCGCGTCGTCGGCCATGGCGGCCACGTCGTCGCCGTCGAGGACGTTCGGGGCCGAGACGCCGATGAAGACGTCCGCGCCGCGCACGGCCTCCTTCAGGGTGCCCGTGATGCCCTCGGGATTGGTGTTGTCGGCGATCCAGCGCAGCGGGGAGTCGGTGGCGGCCTCGACCAGGTCCTTGCGGTCGGCGTGCACGACACCGTGGATGTCGGCGACGACGGCGTGCTTGACGCCGGCGGCGATGAGCAGCTTCAGGATCGCCGTGCCGGCCGCGCCCGCGCCGGACATGACGACACGGATGTTCTCGATCGCCTTGCCCGTCACCCGCAGCGCGTTGGTCAGCGCGGCGAGCACCACGATGGCCGTGCCGTGCTGGTCGTCGTGGAAGACGGGGATGTCGAGGGCCTCACGCAGCCGGGCCTCGATCTCGAAGCAGCGGGGGGCGGAGATGTCCTCCAGGTTGATGCCGGCGAAGCCCGGGGCGATCGCCTTGACGATCTCGACGATCGCGTCGGTGTCCTGGGTGTCCAGGCAGAGCGGCCAGGCATCGATGCCGGCGAACCGCTTGAAGAGGGCCGCCTTGCCCTCCATGACGGGCAGCGCGGCCTTCGGGCCGATGTTGCCGAGCCCCAGCACGGCGCTGCCGTCCGTCACCACCGCGACGGAGTTGCGCTTGATCGTGAGGCGGCGGGCGTCCTCGGGGTTCTCGGCGATGGCCATGCAGACGCGGGCCACACCCGGCGTGTAGACCATGGAGAGGTCGTCACGGTTGCGGATGGGGTGCTTGGACTGCATCTCGATCTTGCCGCCGAGGTGCATGAGGAACGTACGGTCGGAGACCTTGCCCAGCGTGACGCCCTCGATGCCGCGCAGCTGCTGCACGATCTGGTCGGCGTGCGCGGTGGAGGAGGCCGCGATCGTGACGTCGATGCGGAGTTTCTCGTGTCCGGACGCGGTGACGTCGAGGCCGGTCACCGAGCCTCCGGAGGACTCCACGGCGGTGGTGAGCTGCGAGACGGCCGTTCCGCTCGCGGGCACCTCCAACCGGATGGTCATCGAGTAGGAGACGCTGGGCGCCGTTGCCATGGCCGACTTCCTCTGCTTTCACCGTGTCGCGATTTCCCGTCCGATCGTCGCACCTACCGTCGAGTACGTGGTAGCCGCCCTGGATTGCGCTCATTTAGTTCACAGGCGAACAGCCCTGGGAACACAGCGGGTAGAGCGACATCGGAAAACTTCTTCCACCATACGAGAGACGATCAGACATGCAAAGAGGCCCACGTCACATGAGACGTGGGCCTCTTCCACCGTTCGATGACACCGACCCGCCATGCTCGCCTCGCGGCAAGTGGTCGCTCGTAGCGACGAAGGTTGGGCCCGGGGGCTTGGATCGGGCCGGTGTCACTGCCCAGGCTAACAAACGGATCCCGTACGGCCATTCCCGTCCCGCCGGTTCATCCGGTTCAGTCCCTCAGCAGGTCCGGCACCCCGGCCGCATCGGGCTCGTCCCGCTCCCCCGAGACGATCGTGAGCTGCTGCGTCGCCCGGGTGAGTGCGACGTAGAGCACACGCAGTCCGGCGGGCGACTCGTCGGCGATCTCCGCGGGCGAGACGACGACGGTGGCGTCGTACTCCAGGCCCTTGGCCTCCAGGCTGCCGAGCGCGACCACCCGGTCGCCGAGCCCGGCCAGCCAGCGGCGGGCCTCCTCGCGCCGGTTCATGGCGACGACGACACCGATCGTGCCGTCGACGAGGTCGAGCAGCCGGGCCGCCTCCTCGCGCACGCTCTGGCCGAGGGACGCGCCGACCACTGCGAAGCGCGGCTCCACCCCGGTGGAGCGCACCGCCCTCGGGGACTGAGAGCCCGGCATGGCCAGGGCCAGCACCTTGGCGGCCAGCTCGGCGATCTCGGCCGGGTTGCGGTAGTTCACCGTCAGCTCGAAGCGGCGGCGGGGGCGGGAGCCCAGGGCCTCGTCGCGGGCCGACGCCGCCTCGTCCGGGTCGGACCAGGAGGACTGGGCCGGGTCGCCGACGACCGTCCAGGTGGCGTGCCGGCCCCGGCGGCCGACCATGCGCCACTGCATCGGCGTGAGGTCCTGGGCCTCGTCGACGATGACGTGGGCGTACTCGGTGCGCTCCTGCGCCAGCCGCTCGGCCCGCTCCCACTGCGTCTCCTCCCGCACCGGCATCAGCTCCTCCAGGCCGGTGAGCTGGTCCAGCGGGTCGAGTTCGCGCCGCTTCCTGGGACGGGCGGGGGCGCCGAGGATCGCCTGCAGCTCGTCGAGCAGGGCGACGTCGTGCACGGAGAAGCCGTCGCGTCTGAGCGAGCGGGCGACCTTGCGCACCTCCCCGGGGTTCAGGATCCTGCGGGACCAGCGGCCGAGGCGCCGCTCATCGGCCATGGCGGTGAGGACCGCGCGCGGGGTCAGCTCCGGCCACCAGGCGTCGAGGAAGGCGAGGAAGTCGTCCTCCGAGGTGATGCTTTCGTCGAACGAGGACCGCAGCTCGGCGGCCAGCTCCGGATCCGCGTGCCGGCCTGCCGCGCCGGACCGCTCCCACAGGGCGTCCAGCAGCAGCTTGCGGGCGCGCGGGCGCAGCAGGTTGACGGGGGCCGTGCCGCCCAGCGCGGCGCTCCGGATCCGCTCCAGCTCGGGGGCCTCCAGTTCGAGCCGGCGGCCGAAGGCCACGACCCGCAGGCGCTGTGGCGAATCGTTCAGCTCCAGCGTTCCGCGGGCGGCCTTGCGCAGCACCTTGAGCATGCGGTGCGAGCCCTTGGCGCGGGCCACCGACGGGGAGTCGTACAGCACGGCCTCGGCGCCGTCGACCAGGGAGCCGATCGCCCGGATCGCGACCTGCCCCTCCTCGCCGAGGGAGGGCAGCACGCCCTCGGTGTACGCCACCAGCAGCGGCGTCGGCGAGACGATGAGGATGCCGCCCGCGTACCGGCGACGGTCCTGGTAGAGCAGGTACGCCGCCCGGTGCAGGGCGACGGCGGTCTTGCCGGTGCCGGGGCCGCCCTCGACGTAGGTCACGGAGGCGGCGGGGGCCCGGATGACCAGGTCCTGCTCCGCCTGGATCGAGGCGACGATGTCCCGCATGGTGTGGCCGCGGGCCTGGCCGAGGGCGGCCATCAGCGCGCCGTCGCCGATGACGGGCAGCTCGTGGCCGTCGAGGGAGGCCTTCAGCTCGGGACGCATCAGATCGTCCTCGACGCCGAGGACACGGCGGCCCTTGGAGCGGATGACCCGGCGGCGCACCACCCGGCCGGGGTCGACGGGCGTGGAGCGGTAGAAGGGGGCGGCCGCGGGCGCCCGCCAGTCGATGACCAGCGGGGCGTAGTCCTCGTCCAGGACACCGATGCGGCCGATGTGCAGGGTCTCGGCGATCTCGGCCGTGTTGTCCGGCCGCACCGCGCCCTCGGCCGGCTCCACGGCGGTGTACGCGCCGTCCGGGCCCTTCTTGCCGTCCTTGCCGGGCAGCAGGTCGATACGGCCGAAGAGGAAGTCCTCGAACTCGTTGTTCAGCCGGCTCAGGTGGACGCCTGCCCGGAAGACCTGCGCGTCGCGCTCGGCGAGCGCGCCGGGGGTGCCGACGTGGCCGCGCTGGGCGGCGTCGTGCATGAGGAACTCCGCCTCGTGGATCTTCTCCTCCAGGCGGCGGTACACCCGGTCCAGGTGCTCCTGCTCTGCGCCGATCTCTCGGTCGCGTACGGAGTCCTGGGCGGGGTCGAGCGCGGCTTCCTGTTGAGCCTGAGCGGCCACCGGGCCCCCTTCTGACGTGCTGGGCAGCCGTCCACCGTACGCGAAAGGGACCCCTGAAGGCTACGCGTGAGCCCCGGGTCCGTCACCTGACGGCCCCCGGGGCTCATGTCGTGACCGCTTCGCAGCAGTCGTCGTACCGCGCTACGCGCCGATCTCCACCAGCAGATCGCCGTCGAAGGTCATGACCTCGAAGTGGTCGATCTCGTTCGGGGCGAAGGCGGCGCCGCCCTGGATGTAGAGCGGGTTCTTGGCCTGGTCCGTGGTGGCGTTCGGCAGGCCGTACCCCCAGTCCGGGACGGACCAGTTGCTGAGCGTCTCCCGCTCGCCGTTCTTGCCCACGGCGATCAGCGAGCACTTCTCGGGGCCCTTGACGTTCTTGAGCTCCAGGACCGCGTCGGTGCCGTGCGGCTTCTCCTGCATCGCCACCGTGCCGCTGACCTGCGTCTTGGGGTCGGTCGCCGTGACCCGGTCGGGCATGCCCTTGAAGGCCTGCTGGGCCGGGCTGACCGCCTGCACGGTGCGGTTGGCACCGCCGGTGTCCTCGCCGCCGGTCGCCGCGACGGAGACCAGCGGGCCACCGACGATCAGCGCGGCCGAGGCCGCGATCATGTACATGCTGCGGCGGCGTTTCTGGGCGCGGCGTTCGGCGACCTCGTCGACCAGCTTCTCGGCCAGCCGCGGGCTCGGCCGGGCGGACAGCGACTCGCCGATCGAGGGTGTGCCGGTGCCGGGGAGGTCGGCGAGCGCGGCCAGCATCGGTTCCATCCCGGCGAGTTCGTCGAGCTGCTGGGCGCACCACTCGCAGCCGGCGAGATGGACCTCGAAAGCGGTTGCCTCGTGGTCGTCGAGGATTCCGAGGGCGTAGGCGCCGACGGTCTCGTGTTCGTTCGGGCCCGTTGATCCCTGCATGGGGCCAGACATACCCGGGCCCCCCGTTCCGTATCCCCCGTATGTGTTCATCACGCCGTCACCCCCCGCTCCTCCAGCGCCAGCTTCATCGACCGCAGGGCGTAGAACACCCGGGAGCGCACGGTGCCACTCGGTATGCCCAGGGTCTCCGCCGCCTCATTGACGGTACGCCCCTTGAAATACGTCTCGACGAGCACCTCCCGGTGGGCAGGGGTCAGGTCGTCGAGCGCGTCCGACAGCGTCATCAGCCACAGCGCCTTGTCGATCTCGTCCTCCGCGGGGATGACCTCCAGCGGCGACGGGTCGACCTCCTGCGGCCGGGCCTGCCGGCTGCGGTGGCCGTCGATGACGATGCGGCGCGCGACCGTCACCAGCCAGGGGCGTACCGAACCGGTGGCCCGATTGAGCTGACCGGCGTTCTTCCAGGCACGGATGAGCGTTTCCTGTACGACGTCCTCGGCGCGCTGCCGATCTCCGGCGACCAGCCTGAGGACGTACGCGAGCAGAGGTCCGGCGTGCTCCTGGTACAGGGCACGCATCAGCTCCTCATCAGGTTCCGAGGGCTGTGAGGACATGCGATGTCGGGCCCTCGATCCACGTTCATTGGCCACGGCCGCATCCTTGCGCACGCCCACCTCCGGTGTCCGGGGGTTCCCCCAGTCGGTCGCTCGCCACGGGGTACGGACAGGGGGCCTCGGGTGTTCAAAGCGAGGGGACGGTTTTCTTCGGGGTGACGTGACGTGAGAGGACATGGGGGCACATTCCCCCCGCCCCTCCTTTACATTTCCGCCACATCGGCAAGGCGGTGCTCCGGGAAACGGGGACCGACGTCTGAAACGGCGTGTTGTCGAAATCACTTCGACGGGCGCGAACGCCATGTGCGCACAAGCCGCATAACGGGCCGTCAGGCTCGGGACACCGCCGTGCGCCGGCGGTGCCGGGCGACCCGCTCGCGGTTGCCGCACACCTCACTGGAGCACCAGCGTCTGCGCCGGCCCCGGGAGGAGTCGAGGTAGACGAGGGGGCAGTTGTCTCCCGCGCACTGCCGCAGTCCCGCCCGCGCGACGGGGTCGGTGAGCAACTCCACGGCGTCGCGGGCGATCGCGCCGAGCAGCGCGGCGCACTCCGGCGGGCCGTCCAGCTCCCGTACGAGCGTGCCGTCCTGACCACGCCGGGCGCGGGGCGCCGGGGGCGCGGTGCGGGCGACGGCGTTGACCTGGGCGAGCGGGAGGTCCTGCGGGCGGGGCTCGGGGGACAGGGTGGCGCGCACCAACTGGTCGATGTGGCCGCGCAGTTCATGGAAGGCGCCGAGCCAGGTGGCGTCGGCACGGGCCGCCACGGTGCCCGGGGGGACGAGGCCGGATCCGGTGATCCAGGCGTGCAGGGCGGCCGCGGAGCAGAGGCGTTCCACGGGGTGGGCGGTCGCCAGGAGGTCGAGGCAGATCCGGCCGGCGCCGAACCGCAACTCGTAGGGGGCCGTGGCCATACCCAGTGCCATGTGCGCGTCACCGCCTCAGCGTTCCGCCGTACGTTGCTGCGTGCCGGGGTTCGTCTGCGGCGCCGGTGTGCCCGGTCGCGCCACAGACCTCACAATGTGCCTGCCCCGAACGACGATCGGTACCCCTCGCCGCACAACGCGCCCCTCAGAGTCGCGGGGAACGACGCGACGGGCCCCCACGGCGCACGGGGTCACGGCCACTCCCCAGCCACCGGCTCGTTGACGCGCCCCACAGGGGCGCGAGGAACTGCGCGACCAGCCACAACGGCGCCGCAGTCGAACGCCACAGGGGCGCGGGGAACTGCGCGACCAGCCACAACGGCGCACGGGGTCACGGCCACTCCACAGCCGCCGGCTCGTCGACGCGCCCCACAGGGGCGCGAGGAACTGCGCGACCAGCCACAACGGCGCCGCAGCCGAACCCCTCAGGGGCGCGAGGAACTGCGCGACCGACCACGACGGCGCCGCGGCCGGGTGACGGCACGCGCCGGCCGATCGTCGGCCACAGAACAGCCGCCGCATCGTGTCAGGTGTCGGCGTACTTCGTGTCGGTCGGTGGATCCAGGGCCAGTCGGTAGCCGCGTTTGACCACGGTCTGGATCAGCTTCGGCGCGCCGAGGGCCGTCCGCAGGCGGGCCACCGCCGTCTCGACGGCGTGCTCGTCCCGGCCGGATCCGGGCAGCGCCCGCAACAGCTCGGACCGGGCGACCACCCAGCCGGGGCGGCGGGACAGGGCGCGCAGCAGCGACATACCTGCCGGCGGCACGGGCTTGAGGTCGCCGTCCACCAGGACCGCGTGGCCCCGGATCTCCACCCGGTGCCCGGCCACGGGCAACGACCGCGCCCTGGCGGGCAGTTCCTTGCACAGGAGCTGGACGAGCGGGCCGAGCCGGAAGCGTTCGGGCTGGACGGTGTCGATGCCGCGGGCCTGCAGGGGCAGCGCGGTGACCGGGCCGACGCAGGCGGGCAGCACGTCGTGGTGGAGGGCGGTGAGCAGTTCCGCCAGCAGTCCCCGCTCCTCGGCGCGGGACAGCAGGGACGCCGCGGCGGGCGCGCTGGTGAAGGTCAGCGCGTCGACGCCGCGCCCCACCGTCGCGTCGAGCAGCCGGTCGACGGGCGCGAGATCCTCCGGCGGCATCCACCGGTAGACGGGCACGCCGACCACCTCGGCGCCGCCCGCCCGCAGCGACTCCACGAACCCGGGCAACGGCTCGCCGTGCAGCTGCACCGCGACGCGCCGTCCGTCGACGCCCTCCTCCAGCAGCCGGTCGAGGACCTCGGCCAGCGACTCGGAGGACGGCGACCAGTGCTCGGTCAGCCCGGCCGCCCGGATCGCGCCCTTCACCTTGGGCCCGCGGGCGAGCAGTTCCACCCCGCGCAGCCGGTCGAGCAGCGTCTCCCCGAGCCCCCACCCGTCGGCGGCCTCGATCCAGCCCCGGAAGCCGATGGCGGTCGTCGCCACGACCACGTCCGGCACCCTGTCCAGGAGTTCCTCGGTGGCGGCCAGCAGTTCGCTGTCGTCGGCGAGCGGCACGATCCGCAGGGCCGGCGCGTGCAGCACGGCGGCCCCGCGCCGCTGGAGCAGCGCCCCCAGCTCGTCCGCCCGGCGCGCGGCCGTCACGCCCACGGTGAACCCGGCGAGGGGCCCGTGCTCCGCGCCTCGCTCCGGCTGTCCCGTTCCCTGCTGTGGCTCGTGCATCACTCGGTCTCGTCCCGCACTCGACTCGTTCCCACCCGCATGTCGCCGCCCTTGGATGTGAACGAGCCTGTCAACGGTGCGTGACAGGCTCGGTTCGGCGTGATGTCGGCGGTGTTACGTCACACCTCGGCGTAGCTGAGCTGCGGCTTCGTCTCCGTGGCGGCCCGGGTGACGGGAGCCGGCGGGGCCGGACGGCGAAGGTATACGGCCCAGGTGACCAGGAAGCAGAGGCCGTAGAAGACCAGGAAGGCGACGAAGGCGCCGGTGCCGGAGCCCACGGTGAGGAAGGACTGCCGGAAGGCCAGGTTGATCCCGAGCCCGCCGAGCGCACCCACCGCCCCGATGAGCCCCATGGACGCCCCGGACAGCCGCCGTCCGTAGGCCGCGGCCTCCTCCCCTTCGAGCCCCATGGCGAGGGCCTTGTTCCGGAAGATGCCGGGGATCATCTTGTACGTCGACCCGTTGCCGAGCCCGCTCAGGACGAAGAGCACGATGAACGCGGCCGTGAACAGCGGCAGCGACTCCCGCATGCTCGCCACGACGACCACGGCGGTGGCGGCGGCCATGCCGACGTAGTTCCACAGCGTGATCCTGGCGCCGCCGTACCGGTCGGCGAGCGCGCCGCCCACCGGCCGGATCAGCGAGCCGAGCAGCGGGCCGACGAAGGTCACGTACGCGGCCTGCAGCGGCGTACGGCCGAACTGGGTCTGGAGCACCAGTCCGAAGGCGAAGCTGTAGCCGATGAACGAGCCGAAGGTGCCGATGTAGAGGAAGGACATGATCCAGGTGTGTCCGGCCCGCACGGCCTCCTTGGCGGCGCCGGAGTCGTTGCGCAGCGAGGCGATGTTGTCCATGGACAGCGCGGCGAGCACGGCGGCGACCACGATCAGCGGGATGTAGATCCCGAGCAGCAGCCGCGGCCCTCCGCTCGCGCCGATCACGGCCAGCCCGGCGAGCTGCACCACCGGCACACCGATGTTGCCCCCGCCGGCGTTCAGGCCGAGCGCCCAGCCCTTCTTCCGCAGCGGGAAGAAGGCGTTGATGTTGGTCATCGAGGAGGCGAAGTTGCCGCCGCCGACGCCGGCGAGCATCGCGCAGAGCAGGAAGGTGGTGTACGAGGTCCCCGGCTCCATGACGAGGAAGGCGGCGACGGTGGGCACGAGGAGGAGACCGGCCGAGACGATCGTCCAGTTCCGGCCGCCGAAGACGGCGACGGCGAAGGTGTAGGGGACCCGGACGACGGCGCCGACCAGCGTGGCCATCGAGACCAGGACGAACTTGTCCGCCGGGGTCAGGCCGTACTCCGGGCCCATGAACAGCACCATCACCGACCACAGGGTCCAGACGGAGAACCCGATGTGCTCGCAGAGCACGGAGAAGAGCAGGTTCCGGCGGGCGATCCGTTCGCCGGTCTCCCGCCAGAAGGTCTCGTCCTCGGGATCCCAGTCCTCGATCCAGCGGCCTGCTCCGCCGCGAGGTGCGGGGGCTGTACTCGGGGGTGTCATGACGCCTCCACGGTGCTCCGGGGCTCGGTGGTGCCGCGCTGAGTGGCTGAGTCCCGAAGGTAGGGAGGACGCGTTTCCGGTCTGTGGCGGTGGGTGACCGGAAGAAAACTTTGCTCTCACCCCGGGCGGGGGTGGGATGAGAGGTCGTGGCGGATCAGCCCTGCGGGGGCTGCCCCTGAGGGTCCTGCCGGGGGTGGGCCGGCGGCTGCTGGGGGGCGTGGGTGCCGCCGTCCGGCATCGCGCCGTAGGGCCCGTTCGCGTACGGGTGGCCCGGCATCGGCGTGCCCGGCGGCAGGTACCGCAGTCGGCCGGTGTCGTCGGTGAACGGGGTGAAGCCGGCGGCCTCGAGGCGGGCGGCGTACCTGGTGTTGCGGCGACGGCCCACGGCGAGGCCGCCGGCGAGGAGCACCATGCAGGAGGCCCACATGATCCCGGCGATCGTGAAGGCGCTGTCGCCGCCGAGGTTCGCCCCGACGACCAGGCTGCCGACGGTGACCGCGAGCGCCGCGTACGCCAGCCGCTGCCGCTCGGAGTGCCGGCCGGTGAGGTCGAAGTTGATGCGGGCCTTGAGCAGTTCGAGGGCGTCGGGGACGGCGGGCGGCAGCGAGATGCCGTCGGCGGCGTTCGGGTACTGCGCCCGGTTCTGCGCGGCACGCGCGCGGGCGACGGGGCTGGGGTCGGGCATGAGCAGCATCACCAGCGCGCCGTTGCGCGACCCGGCCTGGCGGACGTCGACGTACTCGTACCCGAACTGCTGGGCGACGAAGGCGAGTCGGGCGAGTCTCTGCACGGACGCCAGAGGACTGCTGAGCTCCACCGGCCCGCCGCCCGCCATCAGCCGCAGCACGTTCTGCACCTGTCGCCTACTCACCGAAAGTCCCCCGATCACCCGGTTCACCTGCGCGACGCGGCTGGCAGTCTGCCACAGCGGCGCGCGCCCTTCGAGCGGCCGGCGCCTCAGTCCGCGCCGGTGGGCCGGTCCACCGCCGGCAGCCACGCCCCGTCCGGCACCCGCAGCCACCCCTCCTCCCGGCCTGCCTCGTCCGCCGCCCGCCACAGCGCCTCCAGCGCCGGATGCGCCAGCCCCGTGCGCCACACCAGGGACACCGGCGACAAGGGGACGGGATCCACCAGGGGCCGTCGCACCGTCCCCGGCATGGCCGGGAAGTCCACCACGGCGAGCACCGGGCACCGCGTCCTCGCCATCACCCGCTGGAACTCCTCGTCCCCCACCGCCGGCGGCAGCGGCGCCGCGACCTCGATCCCCCGCCCCTCGAACAGCCGCCGCGCCAGGTCCGTCCACTCGGGCGTCCGCGGATTGCCGGCCCCGGCGTACACGCTCTCCCCCGCCAGCGCCGCGAGCGGGATGCGGGGCAGCGCCGCCAGCCGGTGGTCCTCCGGCAGCACCACCGCCATCGGCTCGTACCGCACGATCCGGTGCTCCAACTGCCTGCGCAGCGCCGGGTCCAGTCCCGCGAACCGTCCGAACGACACGTCGATCCGCCCCGCGAGCAGCTCCCCCGCGGCTCCGGTCAGCCCGCTCTCGTAGCGGGCCAGCAGCTCGTGCTCCGGCGCGAGTTCGCGGGCCCGGTGCAGCACCCGGCGCGGGGTGCCGAGACCGGGCGAGTTCAGGTCGACGAGCAGGGGTCGGGCCTGCCCGAAGGCCGTGAACAACGCCTCCTGGGCCGCGAGCACCCGGCGGGCGTGGGGCACCAGCCGCTCCCCGTCCGCCGTCAGCGTCACCTGCCGGGTCGTCCGGACGAACAGCTCGGCGCCGAGCTCCCGCTCCAGCCGCCGCACATCGCGGCTCAGCGCCTGCTGCGCGACGTACAGCCGGGCCGCGGCGCGGGTGAAGTGCAGTTCCTCGGCGACCGTGACGAAGGCGCGCAGGAGGCGGGGGTCGAGATGGGCGGATGCGGACATGGCGGGAACTTACAACAGGAGCGCGTGAATCGGGGCGGAGAAAGTGTTGGACGCCTTGATCGTCCCCGGGCGACGGTGGCCCCATGCCGCAACCGACGCCGGCCCGCGAACCGGGCCCCTACCGCCGCCTGTTCGCCCACCCCGGCACCCGCGCCTTCACGCTGGGCAACCTCGTCGCCCGGCTGCCGATGGGGATGTTCACCGTGAGCGCGGTCGTGATGATCGCCTCGTCCCGCGGCTCGTACGCCCTCGCCGGCGCCGTCACCGCGACCGGCCTCACCGCCACCGCGCTGGTCGGCCCCTGGGTCGCCCGCCTCGTCGACCGCCACGGCCAGGCCCGCGTCGCCGTCCTCGCCACCCTCACGGCGGCCCTGGGCAGCCTGGCCCTGCTGCTGTGTCTGCACCACGACGCGCCGGACTGGACCCTCTTCGCCGCCTACGCCGCCACCGCCACCACTCCCAACATCGGCGGCATGTCCCGTGCCCGGTGGGCGCACCTCCTGCGGGGCGACCCGGAGGCCCTGCACACCGCCAACTCCTTCGAGCAGGCCGCCGACGAGCTGTGCTTCATGCTGGGCCCGGTGCTCGCGGCCGTTCTCTGCGGGACGTTCTTCCCCGAGGCGGGCACGCTGACCGCGGGCGTCCTGCTGGTCGCCGGCATGCTCCTGTTCACCGCCCAGCGCGCCACGGAGCCGCCGGTGGCACCGCGCACCAAGGCCCCTTCGCCGCTGCGCTCCCCCGGGATGCCCGCGCTGCTCGCGGCCTTCCTGGCCACGGGCGCGGTGTTCGGCGCGACGGAGGTCGTGACGCTCGCGTTCGCGGACGAACAGGGCCGGCGCACGGCGGGGGGCGTCCTGCTCGGCCTCCAGGCGGCGGGCTCCGGCGCGGCCGGACTGCTCTTCGGCACGCTGCGGCTCAAGGGCGCGGCCGACCGCCGTCTGTCCTGGTGCACGGCGGCGATGGCGGCCCTGCTGACCCTCCCCCTGCTGGCGGCCACGGTCACCTCCTCCCTTCTCGTCCTCGCCCCCGCGCTGCTCGTCGCCGGGATGGCGACCGCCCCGACGATGGTCACCGGTATGGCCCTCGTCCAGCAGCGCACCCCCGTCGACCGCCTCAACGAGGGCATGACCCTCGCCGTGACCGCGCTGCTCGGGGGTGTCGCGGGCGGCAGCGCACTCGGCGGCTGGACGGTGGAGCGCATGTCGGCGGCCACCGGTTTCGGCATACCGGTGGCCGCCGCCGCCCTCGCCCTCGTCATCACCCTCCTGTCCCGCGCGGCGCGCGGCTCAGGACGGGCGCGCGGGGTGTCTCAGCCCAGTCCCCAGGCGAGCCCCAGCCGGTAGGCGGCGCACAGGTTCACGTCGAGCATGTACGCCCCCGCCGTCCCGCACTGCGCAGAGCCGCTGCCGGGGTCGACGGGCTGCCCGTGTCCCATCCCGGTGAGCCCGTACGTCTCGACGACCGCGCGGCCACCCGCGTCCCGGAAGACCTGGTGGGGGTACCCGGCGACGGAGTCGGACACGTCGGCCGCCTGGTCGGCGCCGTGCACGTCCGTCCACTGCTCGACCAGGTCGCTCATGTTGACGGGCCGGACCGTGTAGTCGGCGGTGCCGTGCAGCACGGTGAGCACCGGCCGCGGCCCGGTGTACCCGGGCCGCGCGGCCCGTACCCGGTCGCCCCACTGCTTCGGGGTCTGCGTGGCACCGACGTACATGCACACGTAGGGCGATCCGGCCGCCTGCGCGCATCCGTAGGGCAGCCCGGCGACGACGCCGCCCGCGGCGAACTTCTCCGGGTAGGCCGCCATCAGCACGGACGTCATGGCACCGCCCGCGGACAGCCCGGTGACGTACACCCGCCCCGGGTCGCCCGACACGTCGGCGAGTTGCCGGTCCAGCATCTGGGCGAGGGACGCGGCCTCGCCCTGGCCGCGCGCGATGTCGCCGGTCTCGAACCAGTTGAAGCAGGACGAGAGGTTGTTGGCGCTCGGCTGCTGCGGCAGCACGACGGAGAAGCCCCAGCGGTCGGCGAGCTGCATCCAGCCGCTGCCGGTGCCGTAGCCGGCGGCGTTCTGCGTGCAGCCGTGCAGGGCGACGACGACGGGGCGCCCGGAGGGCAGCCCGTCGGGCACGTAGCGGTACATCTTCAGCGCCCCGGGATTGCTCCCGAACGCGGTGACCTCCTGGAGCGAGGCGGCCACCGCCCGGCCGGGCGTGAGGACGGCGGCGATCAGGGCGACCAGCAGGGTCACCAGGACGGCGATACGAGGCTGTGCGGCTCTGGTCTGTGTCATGGGGAGGGACCGTAGAACCGTGAACCACCCCTCGATATGGAGCCGGACCCCATAAAAACGACGAGAGCCCGGTGGTCGAAGACCACCGGGCTCTCGTCGCATGGAGATTGTGGAGATGGCGGGAATCGAACCCGCGTCCAACGGTGTGGAATCAGGGCTTCTCCGTGTGCAGTCCGCTGCGCTTTTCTCGGCCCCGGAGATCACGCGGACAAGTCTCCGACGGGCTCAGTCACTGTTTGGTTTCCCTCTTCACCCCGTGACCGGGATCAAGGTTTAGTCCCCTAGCTGATGCCAGGATCCGGGTCGGGAACAGCCCCGGGCTGACACTTCGCGAGTCGCTACTTAGGCAGCGAGGGCGAAGGAATCGCGCTTGGTATTGGCGATTATTTTTTTCGGCCTGTGGTTTACGAGATCATGGCCGCTTCCTCGACACGCTTCCCCTGCTTCGACAGCCGCTGTCGAAACCGATCATCCCCATGTTGTTTTTTCAAACGCCGCACCCGCTGTGGGGTGCAGATGCCATCGTACGGGATCACCCTCGGCCGATGCCACCGTATTCCCGGCGGTCACGCCCCCGCCGTACCCGGTTCAACGCGGCCGGGCGCCGGGGCATTCCCCGCTCAGGCCCGCTGCCGGCGCCGCACCGCCGACATGGCGCGGTCGGTCTCACGGCGGTCCTGCTTCTCCCGCAGGGTCTGCCGCTTGTCGAACTCCTTCTTGCCCCGGGCGAGCGCGATCTCCACCTTGGCCCGGCCGTCCTTGAAGTACAGGGCGAGCGGCACGATGGTGTGACCCGTCTCTCCCGACTTGGACTCCAGCTTGTCGATCTCCTCGCGGTGCAGGAGCAGCTTGCGCTTGCGCCGGGCGCTGTGGTTGGTCCAGGTGCCCTGGCTGTACTCCGGCACGTGCACGTTGTGCAGCCACGCCTCGTGGTCGTCCAGCTGGACGAACCCGTCGACCAGCGAGGCCCGGCCCTGACGCAGTGACTTCACCTCGGTGCCCGTGAGGACCAGACCGGCCTCGTAGGTGTCCAGGATGTGGTAGTCGTACCGCGCCTTCTTGTTCTGCGCGATCAGCTTGCGCCCTTTTTCCTTAGCCATAGTGCCGCCCATTTTCGCACTACGAAGGGGGTGCGAGGGAAGCCGATTAACGAGGCGGGGTGCTACCGGCCGAGTCCGGCGAGGACGGTCTGCGCCCGTTGGAGCGCGCGTTCGCCCGCCTCCAGGTCGGGGGTGATGCCGCGGCCGTCGACGCCACGGCCCGACGGGGTGCGGTAGTGGCCGACGGTCAGCTCGGCGACGGAGCCGTCGGGCAGGCGGCTCGGCATCTGGACCGAACCCTTGCCGAAGGTGCGCGAGCCCACCACGACCGCACGGCCGCGGTCCTGGAGCGCGCCGGTGAGCAGCTCGGCCGCGCTCATCGTGCCGCCGTCGACGAGCGCGACCACGGGGCGGGTCGAGTCGCCCCCGGGCTCGGCATGCAGGGCGAGCTGCTCGCCGTCGACGTCGTAGGTGGCGACCAGGCCGCCGTCGAGGAAGGCGGAGGCGGCGGTGACGGCCTCGGTGACCAGGCCACCGCTGTTGGCGCGCAGGTCGAGGACGACTCCGGAGGCGGCCGGTGCCTGCCGTACGGCCTCGCGGACCACCTCGCCGGAGCCCTTGGTGAAGGCGGCGATCCTGATCACGGTGGCCCCGTCGGCGAGCGTGCGCACGGTCACGGAGTCGGTGGACAGCCGGGCCCGGCGCAGCGTCCGGGTCCACGCGCGGGTGCCGCGCTCCACCCCGAGGCGGACGGTCGTACCGGCGTCCGCGTCGGTGGCGTCGCCGCGCAGCAGGGAGACCACCTCGGTGACCGGACGCCCGTCGACCTTCCGCCCGTCGACGCTGCGCAGCCGGTCCCCGGCGCGGATACCGGCCTCGGCGGCGGGTGAGCCCGTGGCCACCTCCGTCACCTCGATACGTCCGCCCCGCTCACGGCGGGCGGACAGCCCGACGCCGGTGTACTCGCCGTCCAGGGCCTCCTGGAACTCCTCGTACTCGCCCCGGGAGTAGACGGCGTCCCAGCGGTTGCCGCTGCGGCTCACGGCGCGTTCGGCGGCCTCGATGGGGGACTTGCCCTCTGCCATGGCCTGGGCGGCGGCGCGCGCCACCTCCTGCTGGCTGCCGACGGGGGCGGAGGGCGTCGTACCGGACGGGGTGCCGTGCTCGTCCCCGGGCAGCGAGCCGGTCGCGGCGCCGGCGACGAGCACGCTGGCGAACACCAATGTCAGGGCGGCCCCGCGGCCGAAGCGGCGGGGCTGACAGAACAGGTCACGACCTGACATGCCGGTGAGTCTAGGACAACGCGAAGGGCCGTACGGTCGGTTGACCGTACGGCCCTCTTGGCATGTGTCACACCTTCAGGTACTTGCGCAACGCGAAGAAAGCCGCCAACGCGGGCATCAGAAGGCTTGCCGCGAGGATGAGCGGCAGCTTCGTGAGGACGGCGTCCCAGCCGATGAAGTTGATCAGGTTCAGCTTCTCGGACAGGGCCAGGCCGTTGTCGATGATGAAGTACCGCCCGAGCACCAGGAAGCCGCACGCCAGGGTGCCGCCGATCAGTCCCGCGACCGCGGCCTCCATGATGAACGGCGCCTGGATGTAGAAGCCGGAGGCGCCGACCAGCCGCATGATGCCGGTCTCACGCCGCCGGCTGAACGCCGAGACCCGCACGGTGTTGACGATCAGCATCAGCGCCACCACCAGCATCAGGGCCATCACCGCGCGAGCGGCCCAGTTCATGCCGTTCAGCAGCTCGAAGAGGTTGTCGAGGAGGCCCTTCTGGTCCTGCACCGACTGCACGCCGTCCCGTCCGTTGAAGGCGGTCGCGATGACCTGGTACTTCTCCGGGTCCTTCAGCTTGATGCGGAACGACTCCTGCATCTGGTCCGGCGTGAGGGAGCTGGCCAGCGGGGAGTCGCCGAACTGCTCCTTGTAGTGCTTGTACGCCTGGTCCTGCGACTCGGCCGTCACGTTGTCGACGACCGTCATCTTCTTGAGGTCGGTGAGGATCTGCTCCTTCTGCTCCTCGGTGACGGCGCCCTTGGCGCAGTTGGGGTCGGACTCGGCGTCGCTCTTGTTGCAGAGGAAGATCGAGACGTTGACCTTGTCGTACCAGTAGCCCTTCATGGTGTTCACCTGGTCGCTCATCAGCAGCGAACCGCCGAAGAGGGCCAGGGACAGGGCGACCGAGACGATGACCGCGAAGGTCATCGTCAGATTGCGGCGGAGACCTACACCGATCTCCGACAGAACGAACTGGGCGCGCATGGCGTCTGCTTCAAGCCTTTCCGTGGATCTCGCTGCTGTCTCAGTGCTGGTAGCCGTAGACGCCGCGGGCCTGGTCGCGGACGAGGCGGCCCTTCTCCAGCTCGATGACGCGCTTGCGCATCTGGTCCACGATGTTCTGGTCGTGCGTGGCCATCACCACGGTCGTGCCCGTCCGGTTGATCCGGTCGAGCAGCTTCATGATGCCGACGGAGGTCTGGGGGTCGAGGTTGCCGGTGGGCTCGTCGGCGATCAGCAGCTTGGGCCGGTTGACGAAGGCCCGCGCGATGGCGACGCGCTGCTGCTCACCACCGGACAGCTCGCCCGGCATCCGGTCCTCCTTGCCGCCGAGCCCGACCAGTTCGAGCACCTGCGGCACGGACTTGCGGATCTCGCCGCGCGACTTGCCGATGACCTCCTGCGCGAACGCGACGTTCTCGCCGACGGTCTTGTTCGGCAGCAGCCGGAAGTCCTGGAAGACCGTCCCCAACTGGCGCCGCATCTGCGGCACCTTCCAGTTGGAGAGGCGCGCGAGGTCCTTGCCCAGGACGTGCACCTGACCGTGGCTGCACCGCTCCTCGCGGAGGATCAGCCGCAGGAAGGTGGACTTTCCGGAGCCTGAGGACCCCACAAGGAAGATGAACTCACCCTTTTCCACCTCGAGGGAGACATCCCTGAGGGCGGGGCGGGTCTGCTTGGGGTAGACCTTGGACACGTTGTCGAATCGGATCACGGATGCACCACGGGTCGCCGGGGGTAGATGTGCGTGACCATACGCGACGCGGGTGCGCAAGCGCAGGCACAGGTGGCGGTTGTGCAATACTTGTGCACTTTTGTCCACCACAACGTTTCTGAGAGCGCCCGCGCCCTTTCCGGAGGAACCTGGCACAGTGGAGGGGAACGTTTACGTTCCCCCGGACGTTCTAAGCACGAACCGGTACCGGTGCAAGGAGGCGAGCACATGACGTACGACCGACTGGTGTGCGCGAACTGTGCCGCGCCCGTGAACGAGGGCCGCTGCCCCGTGTGCCGGGCCAACCGCGAGCGGCTGCAGCAGCAGAACCCCCTCGCGGCTCTCAACCCCATGACCCTGATCGCCCTGCTGGTGATGCTGATCGCGGCGGTCGCGCTGCTCGCGCACCAGACCGCGTAGGACACGGCGGGAGATACGCCGAAGGGCCCGGAGCGGTTGCTCCGGGCCCTTCGGCGATCACGCTCGGCGACCGTCAGGCAGCGGCCCCGCCGCGGCCGCTCACCAGGCGCGGCAGCACCCGGAAGCCGACGCCGCCGGCGATCATCGTCGCGGCGCCGATCAGCAGGAACGTGGTCTGCGCGGCACCCGTCTCGGCGAGCTCGTCGCCCCCGCCCTGGGCCGAGGTGTCGGCCGCGGGGAGCTCGGAGCCGGTGTCCGTCAGGGACGAGGAACCCTCGTCCTGCGGGGAGGTGCCACCGTCGGGGTCGGTGTTGTCGCCGCCGCCGTTGCCGGGGGCAGTGGTCTCGTCGTCCGAGGGGTCCTCGGTGGGCTCCTCGGGGTCGGTGGGCTCCTCCGGCTCGGTGGGCTCCTCGGTCGGGTCGGTCGGCTCACCCGTCGGAACGGTCGGCTCACCCGTCGGAACCGTCGGCTCACCGGTCGGGACGGTGGGCTCGCCCGTCGGGATCGTCGGCTCACCGGTCGGGATGGTCGGGTCCGGGTCCGGGCTCGGCGAGCGCTCGTCGCACAGGATGCCGACGAAGCAGTCCTCGGCCTCGGTGGCGGAAGCGGCACCCGCGGCGGTCAGCGAGGCACCGGCCGCGATCACGGCGCCGGCGGCGATCCGCGCGACACGGACGCGCGTCTTGTTGGTCATCTGGTTGCTACCCCCAGTAGCTCATCGTCAGTGAGGCGGCGCTCGGGGCCGTGATCGACGGGAGTAGCTGATGCGATGAAACCCCCCGGTTCACATGCGCCCCGGAGATACGCATGCCACGCTTCACCCTTCCGATTTTTCACAGCAACGTCAAGGCCGTTGCGTACGCGATGTCCAGGTACGTTCTCTTTGCCATGCGGTGAAGCGTGTGAGTGTGATGTAAAACCCAGACATCCAGGCATGGAAAAGGCAACTGCCGCCGAAAGGGCGGCAGTTGCCTTGTCGACAAAACGCTTCTCTTACTTCTCCTGCTGCTTGCGCCAGCGAATTCCGGCCTCCAGGAAGCCGTCGATCTCGCCGTTGAACACGGCCTCCGGGTTGCCGACTTCGTGCTCGGTGCGCAGGTCCTTGACCATCTGGTACGGGTGCAGGACGTACGAACGCATCTGGTTGCCCCAGGAGTTGCCGCCGTCGCCCTTGAGGGCGTCCATCTTGGCCTGCTCCTCCTGCCGGCGCCGCTCCAGCAGCTTGGCCTGGAGGACGTTCATGGCGGTGGCCTTGTTCTGGATCTGCGAGCGCTCGTTCTGGCAGGAGACCACGATGCCGGTGGGGAGGTGCGTGAGGCGCACCGCCGAGTCGGTGGTGTTGACGCCCTGGCCGCCGGGTCCGGAGGACCGGTAGACGTCCACGCGCAGCTCGGTCTCGTCGATCTCGATGTGGTCGGTCTGCTCGACCACGGGCAGCACCTCGACCCCGGCGAAGGAGGTCTGGCGGCGCCCCTGGTTGTCGAACGGCGAGATGCGCACCAGGCGGTGCGTGCCCTGCTCGACGGAGAGGGTGCCGTAGGCGTAGGGCACCTGCACCGCGAAGGTGGTGGACTTGATGCCCGCCTCCTCCGCGTAGGAGGTCTCGTAGATCTCGGTCTTGTAGCCGTGCTGCTCGGCCCAGCGCAGGTACATCCGCTGGAGACGCTCGGCGAAGTCGGCGGCGTCGACGCCACCGGCCTCGGCGCGGATGTTCACGAGCGCTTCCCGGGAGTCGTACTCACCGCTGAGAAGCGTCCGCACCTCCATCTCGTCGAGGGCCTTGCGGACGGCGGCGAGCTCGGACTCCGCCTCGGAGCGGGTGTCCGGGTCGTCCTCCTCCTCGGCCATCTCGAACAGCACCGCGAGATCGTCGATCCGCCCGCGCAGTGCCTCCGCCTTCCTGACCTCGGCCTGGAGGTGGGAGAGCTTGCTGGTGATCTTCTGCGCCTCGTCCGGGTTGTCCCAGAGGGACGGCGCGGCCGCCTGCTCCTCGAGCACGGCGATGTCTGCCCTCATCCTGTCGAGGTCCAGGACGGCCTCGATCGACTCCATGGTCGAGGAGAGGGACTTGAGCTCTTCGGATACATCGACGACTGCCACGCTCCCAGCGTAACGGCTGTGGCAACCGACCTCGGCCGCGCTGGGCCCCGGGCCGGTGTGGGCGGGGTGCGCCGCCTTGACCGACCGGGACGGACCGGGTCGCCGCCTGCCCGGGCCCGGCGGTGCGGGCCCGGGGTGGTCACGGTGACTCGGGGGCCGTGCTCCGCGTGTCCTGCGGGGACGCCGCCCCGTCGTCCGACGTGATCAGCCAGGCGCCGGTGCCCGCGGCGGCGGCCACGGCGACGGCGGCCGCCGCCAGGACCAGTCGGCGGCGCCTGGTGGTGGAGCGGTGGCGGGCCGAGCCGGGGCGGGGGGCGCCCGCGGCACGGGGGGCCCGCGCGGTGCCTCGCGCGCCACCGGCCAGCTCGTCCGGCGCCGGCACCCTCATCGACGTATGGGTGTCGCGGTTGGAGTCGGGCTTCGCGCCGGGGACCAGCGGGACCGCGCCGCGACGTTCCCGCACCGGCGTCCGGGGCTCTCCGGCCGGCGCCGGCTCGGCGGGCTCCTCCGGCTCGGTGTCCGGCTCGTCCACGTCGAGCGGCGGCATCCCGCGCAGTATCGGGAGCTGCTCGCGCAGACGGGCGGCCAGCTCGGACGCCCGCAGCCGCGACGCGGGCGCCTTCGCCAGGCACTGCACCAGCAGCTGCCACAGCTCCTCCGGGATGCCGGGCAGGGGGACGACCGTCTCCGTGACGTGTCGGCGCAGCACGGCGCCGGGGTGGCCGCCGCCGAAGGGGGTGAAGCCGGCGAGCAGCTCGTAGAGCACGGTCGCCAGCGCGTAGATGTCCACGGAGGCCCGGGGCGGGAGGCCCTCCACGATCTCCGGCGCCAGGTAGTCCGGCGTGCCGATGATCTTCGTGGCGCGGGTCCGGCGCGGGGAGTCGATCAGCTTGGCGACGCCGAAGTCCGTCAGCAGCGCACGGTGCGAGCCGCCCGGTCCGAGCGGGCCCTGCATGTCCAGCAGGACGTTCTCCGGTTTGACGTCCCGGTGCACCACCCCGGCCGCGTGCGCCGCCGCCAGCCCCTCCGCGACGTCCGCCGCGATGGCGACCGCCGCCTCGGGCGCCAGTCGCCGCTCCCGGTCCAGCCGGGTGCGCAGGTCCGTGCCGCGGACCAGGTCCATGACGAGCGCGAGATCGTTGCCGTCCACCACCAGATCGCGGACGGAGACGACGTTCGGGTGCTCCAGACCGAGCAGGGCCGTCCGCTCCTGGACGAATCGCCCCACGAGCTCCTGGTCGGAGGCGAGATCCTCACGCAGCAGCTTGATGGCGACGGGCCCCTCGGGTCCCTCGCCCAGCCACACCGTGCCGGCGCTGCCCCGCCCCAGGATCTGGTTGGCGGTGTACCGGCTACCGATCTTCCGTGCCAAGACTGCTCCTACAGACGCGTGTTGTCGCTAAAACTACGCGTCCGAGGAGCCAACCTTCACCGCGGAGGCGGAAATCACCCGCCAGGTGTCGACAAATCAACCGACTCGCTACGACGTGGAGGTGCCGGAGCCCCCGGAACCCCCGGAGCCGCCCAGATCCCCGATCCATCCGGTGACCGTGTTGAACCAGTCCGCGAGCTGGTCCCAGTAGCCCTTTCCGGTGCCGATCCACTCCTGGAGCGGGCTCAGCTCCCAGATCAGCCAGCCGGCCACGAACAGGATGACGATCGTGAACAGGCACCCCTTCAGACAGCCGAGGCCCGGGATCCGCATCGGGTTGGCGCTGCGCTGCCGCGGCTGCCGCGGCTCGCGCGCCGGCCGCTGGGGCTCGGGCGTGGGCGGCGGGGCGTACCGCTGGGGCTCCTGGCGGCGCTGCGGGGCGTACTGCTGCGGCTGCTGTTGCTGCTGCTGCGGGTAGCCGTAACCGGGCGGCGGTCCCTGCGGGGGGCGCTGCTGGCGCTGCGGGGGCCGCTGCTGCTGCTGCGGCTGCTGCTGCTGAGGACGGGCCACCTGCCGCTGGGGGCGGCGGCGCAGCGGGTCCTCGTTCGGGTCGAGGTACTGGACCTGCGTCTGCTCGTTGCGGTCACGCGCGGCACGCAGCTGGGTCTGCCACGGGTGCGGCTGCTCGGGCTGCTGTCCCTGCGGCAGCACCTGGGTCGGGTCGGCGCCGGCGGGACCGGTGTTCGGCAGCACGGCGGTGGGGTCGGCGGCGCCGGCCGGTCCCCCCGCGTGCGGCAGCACACTGGTCGCCGCGTTCGGGTCGTAGCCGGGCGCCCCGTGCGGCAGCACCTGCGTCGGGTCGGACGCGCCGGGCGTCCCGGGGACCGTCGCGGGGTCGGGGTCGGGGGCGAGGAGCACGGCGACGCTCTCGGCCGCGGCGATCTGCGCGGAGTTGGCGTGCACGCCGACACCCTCGGCGACGACCCGCAGGCCGCGCGCGAGGCCCTCGGCGCTCGGCCGCTCGGCGGGGTTCTTGCGCAGGCAGCGCTCTATGACCGTCCACAGCGGTTCGGGCACGGTGGAGGGACGGCGCGGCTCGGCACTCAGGTGCTGGTGCAGGACCTCGAGCGCGGAGCCGCCGGAGAACGGTGGGCGGCCGGTGACCAGCTCGTAGAGCAGGATGCCGGCGCCGTAGATGTCGACGGCGGAGGTCTGCGGGCGGCCTTCGGCGGACTCGGGCGCGACGTACGCGGGCGTGCCCACGAACTCGTGGGTGCGGGTCAGGCCGGGCGAGTCCGCGAGGCGCGCGATGCCGAAGTCGGTCAGCATCGGGTGCACCTGACCGCCGCCCTGCATGAGCAGCACGTTCGCCGGCTTGAGGTCGCGATGCACCACGCCGTCGGCGTGGCTGGCGGCCAGCGCGTCGGCGATCTGCGCCGTGAGCAGCGCGGCGGCGACGGGCGTGAAGGGCCCGTTCTCGCGCAGGTAGCGGTGCAGGTCGGGACCGTCGACGAGGTCCATGACCAGGGCCAGCAGATCGCCCTCGACGACCAGGTCGCGGACCCGGACGATGTTCGGATGGGTCAGGCGGAGCAGCACGGAGCGCTCACGCAGGAACCGCATCACGATGTCCGGGTCGCTCGCGAGCTCCTCCTTGAGGACCTTGATCGCGACGGTCTCACCGGGCTGCCCGGGCACGGCCGCCTCGGCCCCGGCCGTCTCCCGCTGGCGGGCTCGCCAGACGGTGCCTGTGGCGCCGCGTCCCAGCGGCTCCTCAAGGAGGTACTTGCTCCCTACCGGCCGCACGTCATGGCTCCCTGCTGCTTGCTTGCATGGTCGGCCCCACTGTAGTGCCGTGGTGGGCGGGGGCGGGCGGTCGTCGGCCGTGCTTCCCGCGTACTCGTTCCCGCCGACGTTCGAAGGAAAGACGCTCGCCTCTGTCCCGCGGTTGCCGGGAGACGGACGTGACTGATCTCAACTGATCGCCGGTGCCCTCCTGGGCAGGCACTTTTACGGGCAGAGCCGACCATTCAAGATCACTTGTTCCCGAGCGGCGGGCGCGTTGTCGGTGGCAGGTGCGAGGATGCGTGCAGTACTGGCCGACGTGCTCGTGTGGGGTGGGGGATCTCCGCGCCCGTGCAGAAGGGACCGCTGACGGCGATGCAGATCCGGCTGACCGTCGTAGACCCGCTGGGCCCGCACTCCCCCGAGTTCCCGGCCCCGCCGGAGCAGGGCGGACCCCCACCGCCGCGAGGCCGGGCCGCGAGCCGCGACGTGCTGGTCACGGCACCCGCCGGCACCGCCCTGTCCGCGGTGGCCTCGGGCCTGGCCGCGGCGGTCTCCGGCGACGTCCCGTCGGGACCCGTGGTGCTCTACGCCGGTGCCGAGCGGCTCGACCCGCAGCGCTGCACCCTCGGTGAACCACCGCTGCTCGACGGCGCCGTGCTGTCGGTGGGCGGCCCGGTCGCCCCGGAGCCCCACCCGGAGCTGGACGACGCCCCGGCGCGCCTCGACGTCATCGCCGGGCCGGACGCCGGCGGCGTCCACCTGCTGCACGGCGGCGAGATCCGCGTCGGCCGCTCCGCCGAGGCCGACGTCCCGCTCGACGACCCCGACGTCTCCCGCGTCCACTGCGCGGTGACCCTGGGCGCGGACGGCCGTGTCGCCGTCGCCGACCTCGAATCCACCAACGGCACGACGCTCGACGGCACGCGCGTGAGCACCCGCCCGGTGCGCTTCACGCCGGGAGCGCTGCTGCGGATCGGCGAGTCCACGCTGCGGCTGGCGCCGGCCGGAGGGCCGGGACGGCGGGTCGGGACGGCGCCCGACGGCGAGGGATGCGTGCGGGTCGGCGGGACGGCCGAAGCGGCGTCGCCGGCCGGGACCTCGGGGGCGCGCCCGGACGGACCCCTCGCAAGGACGGGGCACGGCTACGGGAGCGCCGGGAACTGGGGAAGGCCGGCGGACCCGGCGCCGGGCACCGCCCGCACGGACCAGGGGACCGGGCGACCGGGCGACCGGGCGGCGGGTACGCCGGACGCGGCCCGCGACGCCGCGCCCGCCGACGAGAACGCACGGCAGCAGGCGACCGCGGCCGCCCACGACCAGCACCCCGGCACCCCCGGACCCGAGTCCCACGCCAAGGAGCACCCGGCGACGGCGCCGCCTCTCGTACCCGAACAGGGCAAGGCCCCCCGCATCGAGAGCCGCGGCGCCGGGACGCGGGACCCCCATCCGGGCCCCGGCCCCGCCGCGCCCTCCGGCGACGCGACGCACGGCGGGCGGCCCGGCGCCGCCCCGCTCGACGTCCCCGCCGGTGACGCCGCGGGCCACCACGAAGGCACGCCGCCGCGCGCCACCGACGTACCGCAGGGCGTGCGCAGGAGGGGTGGGCTCACGGCCTGGGCGCGGCGGCTGGCCGGCGGGCGCGGCACCGAGCACGAGGCGGCCGCGCCGGGGAGTCACGACGACGAGCCGGCCGGGGAAGCAGGGGAGCCGCCCGTCCGCGCCGACGCCCGGGAGACGTGGCCGGACCCGGCCGCCCTGCTGCTGACCGCGCTCGGCCCCGGCCCCCGGCTGTGGGAGCGCGAGCCGGGACACCCCGAGGCACTCACCGTGCGGCTCGGTACGGCGGACCGGGCGGCGCCGGGCGGTGCGGGGCTGCTGCCCGCCGTGCCGGTCACCGCCGATCTGCGCGAGGTCGGCGCCCTGGGCCTGGCCGGTCCGCGCCCCCGCCTCGCCGGGCTGGCGCGCGCGGTGGTGGCCCAACTGGCCGCGCTGCACTCCCCCGACGTCCTGGAAATCGTCCTGATCAGCACGGACCGTACGCGCCCCCTGGAGGAGCGCACCGCGGAGTGGTCCTGGCTCGGCTGGCTGCCGCATCTGCGCCCGGCCCACGGCCAGGACTGCCGTCTGCTCCTGGCCCACGACCGCGAGCAGGCCGCGGCCCGCACCGACGAACTCCTGCGCCGCCTGGACGACCACCTCACGGACCGGGGCGGCCCGGCCGGCGCCGGGACGGCCATCCCCTCCCCGGGTCGGTCGCGCCCCGAGAGCACGGCGCCGCCGACCCACGCCTCGGCCGCCCCGTCCCGCCGCCCGGCCTGGGCCCGGCCCGACGACGACGCAGCCGCCGGCCCGGCGGACGCCGCCGGTCTCCCGGGACCCCGTACCGTCCTCGTCGTCGACGGCGACCCCGGCGGCGCCGGTCTCCGCGACGCCGTGGCACGGCTGGCCCTGGACGGCCCGCAGGCCGGCATCCATGTCATCTGCCTCGCCGAGACCGCCTCGGCCTCCCCCGCCTCCCCGGTCACCGAGACCTTCGAGGCCGCCTGCGCCGCGGCCCCGTCCTTCCGTGACTGCGGCGCGGTCGCCCTGCTCAGCGGTGACGTGGCAACGGCCCTGCGCCTGCTCCGTGTCGCCCGGACCGGAGCGCGGGCGGGCACCGGAGGCGATACCGCCGCCGGGACCAGGACCGGCTCCGGCGCGGGCACCGTCCCTGCCCGCCCCGCCCCGGTGGGCCACGGCACGGTCGGTGTCGTGGACGCCGTCTCCCCCGCCTGGGCCGAGCGGTTCGCCCGGGCGCTCGCCCCGCTGCGCACCGACGCGTCCGCCACCGGCACCCGGCTCGCCCGCGTCAGCGCTCCCCTCCCCCAAACCGCCCGCCTGCTCGACGAGTTGGGCCTGGCGCGGGCCACTCCCGCCTCCCTCATGGCCCGTTGGGCCGACGCCGCCGACGACACCGACGCCCTCGGCGGCCGGGCGCACGCCGTCCTCGGCGCCGGCCCCCGTGGCCCGGTCGCCGCCGATCTCGTCGTCGAGGGACCGCACCTTCTGGTCGAGGGCCCGCCCGGCAGCGGACGCACGGAACTGCTGCGGGCCGTGGTCGCCTCGCTCGCCGCCGCCGAGCGGCCCGACCGGCTGAGCCTGGTGCTGATGGACGGCCGGGACACCGTGGGCGCGGCCGGCGGGCACGGCGAGGGACTGCATCTGTGCATGGACATCCCGCACGTCACCACGCACCTCCTCGCCAACGACCCGGTGCGCATGCGGGAGTTCGCCCAGTCCCTGGCGGCCGAGCTGAAGCGGCGCGCGGAACTGCTCGGACGCTCCCACTTCGCGCAGTGGCACACCGGCCGCGAGGTCTCCGGCCGGATGGTCAGCCAGCGCGCCGCCCCCACCGCCGGCGCCGGTGACCTGGACACCCCGCCCAGCACCACGCTGCGGCTGCGTCCCGCCGCGCCCCGCCCGACGGACGACGTGCCTCCGCTGCCCCGCCTCGTCGTCGTCGTGGACGACCTGGACGCCCTGGTCTCGCCGCCCCTCGGCTCGCCCGGTCGCCCCGCGGCCGGGTCCGTGATGCGCGCGCTGGAGGCGGTGGCCCGCGAGGGTGAGCGGCTCGGCGTGCACCTGGTGGCCGCCACCGGACCGGGGGGCCGCACGGCGGAGACCGAGCCCGTCCGGCGGGCCTCGTTGCGCGTCGCCCTCGACGCCCCCGCGCCCGGCCCCGACGAACCGGCGCCCGGCCGGGGCCGGCTGACCCACCCCGACGGCCGGATCACGCCGTTCCAGGGCGGCCGGGTCACCGGCCGCATCCCGCGCACGGCGACGCTGCGCCCGACCGTCGTCCCGCTGGAGTGGCACCGGATGGGCGACCCGCCCGCCCGCCGCCCGGTCCGCGAACTGGGCAACGGACCCACGGACCTGGCCCTCCTGGCGAGCGCGCTGGAGCGCGCGGCCCGGGAGGTGTCCGCCTGCGAGGTGCCGTCGCTGCTGTAGGCGCCTGTGCGCTCCCGCCGTCACCGCCCGCGCGCCTGAGGAACAGTCACGACGCGGTCACGATCGCCGACTTGACACGGTACGCGCTCTTGCCGACCCCACGGACCCGGCGTAGACCAGTGCCACGGGACAGCGCTCGCACGTTCGACGAGGACGAAGAACGGGGCCGTAATGCACAGGAGCATCACCGACAGCCGCACCCGGACACGCAGGACCGCCCGCACCGCCGCGGCCGTACTGGCGGGAGCGCTCGCGCTCTCGCTGAGCGCCTGCGGAGGCGACGACGACGGCGGGAACGAAGGAAGCGGCGGTACGGACGAGACCGCCACCACCGTCACGCTCCCCAAGCTGGACGGCGAGACCCTGGAGGTCGCCGCCGTCTGGACCGGCCCGGAGCAGGCCAACTTCAAGAAAGTGCTCACGGAGTTCGAGAAACGGACCGGCGCCAAGGTGACCTTCGTCCCCGCGCAGGACCCGATCATCAACTTCCTCGGATCCAAGATCGCGGGCGGCGCGCCACCGGACGTCGCGATGCTGCCCCAGGTCGGCGCCATCCAGCAGGCCGTGGAGAAGGGCTGGGCCAAACCGGTCGGGGCCGAGGCCCAGGAGCAGCTCGGCAAGAACTTCTCGCAGGGCTGGCAGGACCTCGGCAAGGTCGACGGCAAGCAGTACGGCGTCTACTACAAGGCCGCCAACAAGTCCCTGATCTGGTACAACACCCAGGTCTTCGAGAACGCGGGCGCCGAGGAGCCGAAGACCTGGGAGGAGTTGCTCACCACCGCCCAGACCATCTACGACTCCGGCGTCACCCCGTTCTCCGTCGGCGGCGCCGACGGCTGGACGCTGACCGACTGGTTCGAGAACGTCTATCTCTCGCAGGCCGGCCCGGAGAAGTACGACCAGCTGGCCAAGCACGAGATCAAGTGGACCGACCCGTCCGTCGCCGAGGCCCTAACGACGCTCGCGCAGATCTGGGGCAAGGCGGACTACATCGCGGGCGGCGCGAGCGGCGCGCTGCAGACCGAGTTCCCGGCCTCCGTCACCCAGACCTTCACCGGCGGCGACCAGCCGAAGGCCGGCATGGTCTACGAGGGCGACTTCGTGCAGGTCAACATCGCGGAGACGGAGTCCGAGGTGGGCACGGACGCCAAGGTGTTCGCGTTCCCCCAGGTCGGCGACACCACGCCGGTCGTCTCCGGCGGTGACGCGGCGGTCATCCTGGAGGACTCGAAGGCCGCGCAGGCCCTGGCCACGTTCCTGGCCTCGCCGGACGCGGCGACCATCCAGGCGAAGCTGGGCGGCTATCTGTCGCCGAACAAGAACGTGGACCCGAAGGCCTATCCGAACGCCGTGCAGCAGGAGATGGCCAAGGCACTGGTCGCGGCCGGCGACGACTTCCGCTTCGACATGTCCGACCAGGCCCCGCAGGCCTTCGGCGGCACACCCGGCAAGGGCCAGTGGAAGGCGCTGCAGGACTTCCTGAAGAACCCGAAGGACGTCAAGGGCACCCAGGAACGGCTGGAGGCCGACGCGGCAACGGCGTACGGAGACTGAGCCGGCCATGGCGTCGGCACCCACGGCAGGGGTCCCGCCCACCGAGGCCGGGACCCCTGCCCGTAGTCGCAAGAGCGTGACCGGCACCCGCAGGACCGTGGCAGCGCTGTTCCTGCTGCCCGCCCTGGTGCTGCTCGGCGCGCTCGTGGTCTACCCGATCGGGTACTCGGTCGTCCGCAGCTTCTACGACCAGTCCGGCGACGGCTTCGCCGGATTCGACAACTACCAGGCCCTGTTCACCGACGAGGGCATCCGCACGGCGCTGAAGAACAACATCCTGTGGGTGGTGTTCGCGCCGACGGTCGCGACGGCCCTCGGGCTGATCTTCGCGGTGCTGACCGAACGGGTGCGCTGGGGCACGGCGTTCAAGCTGGTCGTCTTCATGCCGATGGCGATCTCGATGCTCGCGGCGGGCATCATCTTCCGGCTCGTCTACGACCAGGACCCGGACAAGGGCGTCGCGAACGCGGTGTGGGTGGGGGTGCACGACACGTTCGCCCAGTCGTCGGCGTTCCCGAAGGCGCACCCGGGCCGGGAGTCACCGCTGACCGCGGACGGCGGCGCCTTCCTCACCAAGGAGCCGGTCCGCCTGGGCGAGCCCGTGAGCCTGCCCCTGGTGGGCGTCGCCCCCGACCAGATGCCCGACGGCGCCGCGAAGGCCGTGGCGGCGAAGGCCGACCCGGGCACGGTCACCGGCACCACCTGGCAGGACTTCACCCGCGGCGAGGGGGTCGGCACCCTCAATGCCCCGGACGCCTCCGAGCTGGGCTATCCCGGCATGCGGATCGAGGCGGTGAAGGACGGCGAGGTCGTCGCCTCGGCCACGGCGGCCGACGACGGCACCTTCACGCTCCCGGCCGCCGCCGACGGGGCCCTGCTGAGGCTGCCCGACGGCAACTTCAAGGAGCCGTACAACGGCCTGGACTGGCTGGGGCCGTCGCTGGTGACCCCGGCCGTCATCGGGTCGTACATCTGGATGTGGGCGGGCTTCGCCATGGTGCTGATCGCCGCCGGGCTGGCGGGGATGCCACGGGAGCTGCTGGAGGCGGCACGGGTCGACGGGGCCAACGAGTGGCAGGTGTTCCGGCGGGTCACCGTGCCCCTGCTCGCACCGGTCCTGGCGGTGGTCGCCGTGACCCTGATGATCAACGTCCTGAAGGTCTTCGACCTGGTGTTCATCATCGCTCCGGGCTCCTCCCAGGACGACGCGAACGTGCTGGCGCTGGAGCTGTATCGCAAGGGCTTCTCCGAGGACCAGCCGGGCGTCGCGAGCGCCATCGCGGTGTTCCTGCTGCTGCTGGTGATCCCGGTGATGTGGTTCAACATCCGCAGGCTCAGGCGGGAGGTGCGGCGATGACCACCAAGTCCGTGCAGGGCAAGACGTCCCTCGGCTCGCGTCTGGCCCAGGGCGTCAGCGGCGGTCTGATGCGGGTCTTCCTGATCGTCGTCGGCCTGTTCTGGCTGGTGCCGACCATCGGCCTGCTGCTGTCCTCGCTGCGCACCCCGGCGGACATGAACGAGAGCGGCTGGTGGACGGTGTTCACCGAGCCGGCCCAACTCACCTTCGAGAGCTACGACAAGCTGCTGAGCAACGGCGACATCACCGACTCGCTGCTGAACACGGCCCTGATCACGGTCCCGGCGACGGTGCTGGTCGTGGTCATCGGCTCGCTCGCCGGATACGCCTTCGCGTGGATGGAGTTCCCCGGCCGGGACTGGTGGTTCCTCGGTGTGGTCGGGCTGCTGGTCGTCCCGGTACAGGTGGCGCTCATCCCGATCGCCGAACTCTTCGGTGCCGTCGGGCTGTTCGGCTCGATGCTGGGTGTGATCCTGTTCCACGTCGGCTTCGGCCTGCCCTTCGCGGTGTTCCTGCTGCGGAACTTCTTCGCGGAGATCCCGCGCGAGCTGCTGGAGGCGGCCCGGCTGGACGGCGCCGGTGAACTGCGGCTGTTCGCCCGGGTGGTGATGCCGCTCGGCGGGCCGGCGATCGCGAGCCTGGGCATCTTCCAGTTCCTGTGGGTGTGGAACGACATGCTGGTGGCGCTGGTCTTCACGGACTCCGGCAGCCAGCCGATCACGGTGGCGCTCCAGACGCAGGTACGGCAGTTCGGGAACAACATCGACGTGCTGGCTCCCGGCGCGTTCATCTCGATGGTGATCCCGCTCGCCGTCTTCTTCGCGTTCCAGCGGCAGTTCGTGTCCGGGGTGATGGCGGGCGCGGTGAAGTGACGTCCGTGGCAAGGGTCCAGGGGCGGGCCGGGAGACGGCCCGCCCCTGGGCGTTCACGGCGATATGCACCGCAGGCCGTACACACCGTAACCAATTCCCCCCATCGGCCGTTCCCGGGCAGAACGCCCGCGCGGATCCGCCGACCCCGGGTGGCCCCTTGCCCGAGTTCATCAGGGGCGAATCCCCCGGCAGCCACCCTTTAGCAACCTTCTGGTCACTTCACCGTCACCGAAAGCCACTGACCGCGTTTCACCTACCGGGAGTCCGTATGCCCCGCAGCTCGTCGCGGCCCACCCCGACGCGCCCGCCCACCTGGCGGCCGTCCGGGCGGCCCGGCCGTTCCGCGTCCGGTCCACGACGGGCCGCCCGGCGGGACGTCCACGGCCCGGGGCGCGCGCCTCCCGACGCGCACGGATGACGAAAACGGAAAGAGGCGCATGCCCCGTTTCAGCATCATCGTTCCCTCGCACGGGGTCGAGGCCCTGCCGGCCCGGGCACTGGAGTCGGTACTGGCCCAGTCCTTCGGCGACTTCGAGCTGATCACGGTGTGCGACGAGCCGGAGGCCCGGGCCGCGGCCGTCATCGCCGGGTACGCCGCGCGGGACGGCCGGCTGAGACCCGCGTACTCGCCGTCCACGGCCGGTCCGGGCGCGGCCCGCACGACCGGGCTGCGGGAGGCGTCGGGCACCTATCTGCTGTTCCTCGACGGCGACGACATGCTCCTCCCGGGCGCGCTGGCGACACTGGACGCCCGGCTGCGGGAGACGGGGCCCGTGGACGTGCTGCACTTCGCGCACGAGCGGCAGCCGGCGCGCACGGGCGGGGAACGGGCCGCGGCCCGGCTCGTCGCCCCGCCGGCCGCCCCCGCGGGAGCCTTCCACCCCGACGCCGCCCCCTGGCTCACGGTGGTGAACCGGCCCGTGTGGAGCGCCGCCTACCGGCGCGGATTCCTGATGGCCCACCAACTCGCCTTCCCTTACGGTCACTTCACGGACCTCGGATGGGGCGCGATGGTGACGGTGCTGGCGGAGCGGGTGACGGCGTCACCGTCGGCGGTCGTACGGCACCTGGCGCGGGCGCGCGGGAGCCTGCGCGACGACGTGGCAGAGCGCCGGCTCGATCTGCTGGACCAGATCGAGCCGGCGCTCTTCCAGGCGGGTGCCGCGCGGGTGTCGGCGGCGCGGTCGCGGGCCCTGTTCGACCAGCTGTTCGCCGTGGTGGTGGAGGTGGCGGCCGACCCGCGAGGCCTGCCCGTGAGGTCGCGGCGGGTCTTCTTCCGGCAGGCCGGGCAGCTCTACCGGCGCTATCTGCCGGCCGGGCACCGGCCCACCGGGGCGCCGCTGCGGATGCTGGGGGCCGGCGTCTGGACGGCGTTCCGCGCACTGCGGGTGCCGGCCGGGCGGCCGCACCCCGACGGGTCACTCGACGACGAGCTCGACCGGGATGTTGCCGCGGGTGGCGTTGGAGTAGGGGCAGACCTGGTGGGCCTGCTCGACGAGCTTGCGGCCGGTCGCCTCGTCCACGGCGTCGGGCAGCTCGACGCGCAGGGTGACGGCGAGCGCGAAGCCCTCGCCCTGCTTGCCGATGCCGACCTCGGCGGTGACGGCGGCCTCGCTCAGGTCGACCTTGGCCATCCGGCCGACCACGCCGAGGGCGCTGGCGAAACAGGCGGAGTACCCGGCGGCGAAGAGCTGCTCGGGGTTGGTGCCCTCACCGTTGCCCCCCATCTCGGTCGGCACGGCCAGCTGCAGGTCGAGCCTGCCGTCGGAGGAGACGGAGCGCCCCTCGCGGCCGTGGGTGGAGGTGGCGACAGCGGTGTACAGCGCGTCCATGGGAATGACCGTCCCTCTCAGGTGATGTTCCGGCGATCCGTCCTGCCGGTCCGACACGAGAAGTAGAGCACACAATTCAGTTGCGCACAACTGAATCGCGGACGGAAGGCTATCCTGGGGTCCATGACCACCACGTCCGCCGCCCAGTGGCTCCGCCTCGACCGACAGATCTGCTTCACGCTGAACGCGGCCTCGCGCGCCTTCGGCGGCATGTACCGCGTGGTCCTCAAGGACCTCGGGCTCACCTACCCGCAGTACCTGGTGATGCTGGTGCTCTGGGAGGACGGCACCGTGCCGGTCAAGAGGCTCGGCGAGCGGCTGCGCCTCGACTCCGGCACGCTGTCACCCCTGCTCAAGCGGCTGGAGGCGGCCGGCCTGGTCCGGCGTGAGCGCAGCGCGCGCGACGAGCGTTCGGTGGAGGTGCGGCTGACCGAGGAGGGGGACGCGATGCGGGAGCGGGCGCTTCGGGTACCGCAGCGCATCGCGGCGGCGACCGGGTTCGACGTCGAGGAGATCCAGGATCTGGGAGCCCGTCTGGACCGGCTGACGACGGCGCTCGACGCCGCGGCCAAGGCGGAGGCAGAGGCGGAGGCATCGGCGTAAGCCCGAGCACCCATCGGGGTCACGTTCGTTCGAAAGGTGACAGGGGAGCGGCGGGCGCCCGCTCACCTGCTTCACTGTGGGGCGGACGGCACAAAGGACGACGGACGAGGGGACTGCCGCGGATGACCTGGCTGATCACCGGCGGCGCCGGCTACATCGGGGCACACGTCGTACGGGCGATGACCGAGGCGGGCGAGCGGGCGGTCGTGTACGACGACCTGTCCACCGGCATCGCGGCCCGCGTCCCGGACGACGTCCCCCTGGTGACCGGCTCGACCCTGGACGGCGCACTGCTGGGCCGCGTGCTGACGGAGCACCGGGTCACCGGAGTCGTCCACCTGGCGGCGAAGAAGCAGGTCGGCGAGTCGGTGGAGCTCCCGCTGCACTACTACCGGGAGAACGTCGAGGGCCTGCGCGTCCTGCTGGAAGCGGTGACGGCGGCACGGGTCCCGTCCTTCGTCCTCTCCTCCTCGGCAGCCGTGTACGGCATGCCGGACGTGGACCTGGTCACGGAGGAGACGCCCTGCGTGCCGATGAGCCCCTACGGCGAGACGAAGCTGGCCGGCGAGTGGCTGGTGCGGGCGACGGGCCGGGCGACCGGCATGGCCACGGCGTCCCTGCGGTACTTCAACGTGGCGGGCGCGGCGAGCCCGGAGCTGGCGGACGTGGGCGTCTTCAACCTCGTCCCCATGGTCTTCGAGAAGCTCACCGAGGGCGCGCCCCCGCGGATCTTCGGCGACGACTACCCGACCCCCGACGGCACCTGCGTCCGCGACTACATCCATGTGGTCGACCTGGCCGAGGCCCATGTCGCGGTGGCCCGCGCCCTGCGCGACTCCCCGGGCCGCGACCTCACCCTCAACATCGGCCGCGGCGAGGGCGTCTCGGTCCGCGAGATGATCACCCGTATCGCCGCGGTCACCGGCCACCACCGGCCCCCGACCGTCACCCCCCGCCGCCCCGGTGATCCGCCCCGCGTGGTGGCCTGCGCCGACCGCATCGCCGCGGAACTGGGCTGGAAGGCCCGCCACGACGTCCAGGACATGATCACGTCAGCCTGGGAGGGCTGGCTGCGCACCCGCCCGGACGCGGCCCCCGACCGGCGTCAGGGACCTCAGAGCTCCTTCAGCGCCGCCGCCGTCGAGCGGGCCAGCGACGCCAGGTAGCCCTTGGGCAGCTTGGGGTTGCGGATCACCACCGAGCGCCAGTAGAGCGGTCCGGAGATGAGGTCGAGGGCCAGGTTCGGGTCATGGCCGGCGCTCACCTCGCCGCGCTTCTCCGCCGCGGCCACAATCTTGCTGGCCACCCCCTCCTGGCCCTCGCGCAGCGCCTTCTGCAGGGCGTCGGCGATCTCGGGGTTGCGAGCCGCCTCCGCCTGGAGGTCGGGAATGATCTGCGAGGCCACGGGGTGCCGCAGCGCCCGGGACGTCACCTCGTAGAGCAGCCGGAGGTCCGTCTCCAGGGAGCCGGTGTCCGGCGCGGGCAGCCCCTGGACGGCGATCGCCGAGACGACGTCCAGGACGAGGTGCAGCTTGGAGCGCCAGCGGCGGTACACCGCGGTCTTGCCGACCCCCGCCCGGCGGGCGATGCCCTCGATCGACATCCGCGCGTAGCCCACGGACGCGAGTTCCTCGAAGACGGCCGCCCGGATGGCCTCCGTGACGTCCGCGCGGAGCACGGCCGCCCCGGCGGGGGTCCGGCGGCGCGGTCGCGGCTGGGGCCCGTCGGCAGTCGTCGTCATGCGGACCAGCATAGGGCGTTACGACGAAACGGTTGCGTTCCGACGTGGGAAAGGCCTACGCTCGCGTTGCGACGATACGGTCCCGTCCCGACGTAAGAAAACGTGAAGTAACGCGCAGGAAAACGTCCGGGGCGCTTGCCGGGACCACCGCCGCACCCCCACCCCCGACCGAAAGCAGCGGATGTGAGCCAGGTCCTCGACGCACCGCCCCCGACGACGGCCCGCACCTCGGCCCCGGCCGTCGACGACCTCGCGGCCCTCGCCGCCCGCCACGGCCTCACGGTCAGCGGCGCCCGTCCCTCCCTGCCCCAGTACGTCCGCCGGCTGTGGGCGCGGCGCCACTTCATCGCGGCGTTCTCGACGGCCAAGCTCACCGCCCAGTACAGCCAGGCCAAGCTCGGCCAGGTGTGGCAGGTCATGAACCCGCTGCTGAACGCCGCGGTCTACTACCTGATCTTCGGTGTGCTGCTGCAGACCAAGAAGGGCGTGCCGGACTACGTCCCGTTCCTGGTCACCGGCGTGTTCATCTGGACCTTCTCGCAGAGCTCGATCCTGGCCGGCACCCGCGCCATCTCCGGCAACCTCGGCCTGGTGCGCGCCCTGCACTTCCCGCGCGCCGCCCTTCCCATCTCCTTCTGCCTCCAGCAGCTCCAGCAACTGCTGTTCTCGATGGCCGCCCTCGTCGTCATCCTGCTGGTCTTCGGCGTCCCGGTGGCCGCGTCCTGGGTGCTGGCGATCCCGGCGCTGTTCCTGCAGTTCACGTTCAACGCCGGCGTGTCGATGATCATGGCCCGGCTGGGCGCCAAGACCCCCGACATCGCCCAGCTGATGCCCTTCGTGCTGCGCACCTGGATGTACGTGTCCGGCGTGATGTGGAGCATCGACCACCTGCTCAGCCGCCACGACGACCTGCCCGGCTGGGTCGGCCCCGTGCTCCAGGCCAACCCCGCCGCCGTCTACATCGACCTGATGCGCTTCGCGCTGATCGACAGCTTCAAGGCGAGCCAGCTGCCCGACCACGTCTGGATGCTCGCCACGGGCTGGGCCCTGCTCGCCGGGGTCGGCGGCTTCATCTACTTCTGGAAGGCTGAGGAGACGTACGGCCGTGGCTGAGAACCCCGACGGGACCACTCCCGAGCAGATCCCCACCGTCGTCGCCGACCGCGTCGACATCGTCTACCGCGTCAACGGCACCGGCGGCGGCCGCGGTTCCGCCACCGCCGCCCTCAACCGCATGCTGCGCCGCAAGAACGCCGAGAAGGCGGCCGGTGTCCGCACCGTGCACGCCGTCAAGAGCGTCTCCTTCGTCGCCTACCGGGGCGAGGCCATCGGCCTGATCGGCACCAACGGCTCCGGCAAGTCGACTCTGCTCAAGGCCGTCGCCGGCCTGCTCCCGGTGGAGAACGGCCGGATCTACACCGGCGGCCAGCCCTCCCTGCTCGGCGTCAACGCCGCCCTGATGAACGACCTCACCGGCGAACGCAACGTCCACCTCGGCGGCCTCGCGATGGGCATGTCCCGCGAGCAGGTCAAGGAGCGCTACCAGGACATCGTCGACTTCTCCGGCATCAACGAGAAGGGCGACTTCATCACCCTGCCCATGCGGACGTACTCCTCCGGCATGGCCGCCCGTCTGCGGTTCTCCATCGCCGCCGCCAAGGACCACGACGTCCTGCTCATCGACGAGGCCCTCGCCACCGGCGACCGCTCCTTCCAAAAGCGGTCCGAGGCCCGCATCCGCGAGCTGCGCAAGCACGCCGGCACGGTCTTCCTGGTCAGCCACAACAACAAGTCCATCCGTGACACCTGCGAGCGGGTGCTGTGGCTGGAACGCGGTGAGCTGCGCATGGACGGGCCGACCGAGGACGTCATGAAGGAGTACGAGGCCTTCACCGGCGACAACAAGCCCAAGCCCAAGCCGAAGCCCAAGGCGGCGGCGCCGCAGGTGCCTCAGCCGTCCTGACCGCCGTACGCACATGAGGGCGCCCCGAGTCGTTTCCGGCTCGGGGCGCCCTCATGTGCGTGACGGGACCTACGAGTGCGTCCGCAGCAGCGTGCGCATGGTCCGCATCGCCACCGACAGGTTCGCCAGGTCGAACGCGTCGGAGCTCTGGATCTCCTCCAGGGTCGTCCGCGCCCGGCCGAGGATCGCCGCGTTCTTCTGCTCCCACACCTTGAACCGCTGCTCCGGCGTGGCCGTGCCGTTGCCCACCGCGAGGACGTCCGCGGTGACGGCCGCGTGGGCCGCGTACAGGTCCTCACGAATGGCCGCGCGGGCCATGGACTGCCAGCGGTCGGCCCGGGGCAGCTCGATGATGCGGTCCATGAGCTGGCTGATGCCGAGCCGGTCGGCGAGGTCGTAGTAGACCTCGGCGACGTCCAGCGGCTCCTTGCCCATGCGGTCGGCCACCGAGACGATGTCGAGCGTCGGGAAGGCGGAGGAGAAGCCGGCCACCGGGGTGGCGAGCTCGTCCGGGACGCCGACGTCGGTCAGCTCGTCGTAGATCTTCTGCCACCACTCCAGGTCCGCGCCGCGCATCAGCTTGGGCAGCTGCGCCCAGACGTGCTCGACGCGCTCGGCGAAGAAGTCGACCGTCTCGGCGAGCTGGAGCGGCTGCGGCCGGTTGTTCAGCAGCCAGCGCGTGCCGCGCTCCACCAGGCGGCGGGAGTGCAGCCGGATCCGGGTCTGGACCGTGGCGTCGACCTTGTTGTCGAGCGCCTCGACCCCGTCCCACACCGACGCCGAGCGGAAGATCGCACGGGCCGCGGTCTGGGCCCGGACGATCTCCTCCAGCGAGGCACCGGTCTCCTCGCGCAGCCGGTGCAGATACGTCGTACCGCCGGTGTTGACCGTGTCGTTGACCAGCACGGTCGTGGTGATCTCACGGCGCAGCGGGTGGCTCTCGATGTACTGCGGGAACTGCTCGCGCAGCGCGCTCGGGAAGTACGCGTGGAGCAGCCCGTGCAGATACGGGTCGTCCGGCAGCGAGGTGTGCAGCAGCTCCTCGGCGACCGTGATCTTCGTGTACGCCAGCAGGACCGCCGTCTCCGGGCTGGTCAGACCCTGGCCCTGGGCGAGCCGCTCGCGGATCTGGCGATCGGTCGGCAGGAACTCCAGGGCCCGGTCGAGGTCGCCCTCGCGCACCAGGTGGCGCATGAAGCGCTGCTGGGCGTGGAGCATGTCCTTGGACTGGGCGAGGGCGTTGGCGATCGCCGTGTTCTGCGCGTAGTTGTTGCGCAGCACCAGGTGCCCGACCTCGTCGGTCATCTCGGCGAGCAGCCGGTTGCGCTGCTTGACGGTCATGTCCCCGTCGGTGACCAGGCCGTTCAGCAGGATCTTGATGTTCACCTCGTGGTCGGAGGTGTCCACGCCCGCGCTGTTGTCGATGGCGTCGGTGTTGATCCGCCCGCCGTGCAGCGCGAACTCGATCCGGCCCAGCTGGGTCAGGCCGAGGTTGCCGCCCTCGCCGACGACCTTGACCCGCAGGTCCTTGCCGTCGACGCGGATGGCGTCGTTGGCCTTGTCGCCGACGTCCGCGTGGGTCTCGGTGGAGGCCTTGACGTACGTACCGATGCCGCCGTTCCACAGCAGGTCCACCGGCGCCCTGAGGATCGCCCGCATCAGGTCGGCGGGCGTCAGCTTGGCGACCTTCTCCTCGATGCCGAGGGCCGCGCGGATGTGCGCGTTGACCGGGATGGCCTTGGCGGTACGCGGGAAGATCCCGCCGCCCGCCGACAGCAGGTCGGTGTTGTAGTCCTCCCACGAGGAGCGCGGCAGCTCGAACAGCCGGCGGCGCTCCGCGTACGAGGTCGCCGCGTCGGGGTTCGGGTCGATGACGATGTGCCGGTGGTCGAAGGCCGCCACCAGCCGGATGTGCTCGCTGAGCAGCATGCCGTTGCCGAACACGTCACCCGACATGTCGCCGACGCCGACGACCGTGAAGTCCTCGGTCTGCGTGTCGACGCCCAGCTCCCGGAAGTGCCGCTTGACGGACTCCCAGGCGCCGCGGGCGGTGATGCCCATGCCCTTGTGGTCGTAGCCCGCGCTGCCGCCGGAGGCGAAGGCGTCGCCGAGCCAGAAGTTGTACTGCTGGGCGACCTCGTTGGCGATGTCCGAGAAGGTGGCGGTGCCCTTGTCGGCGGCGACCACGAGGTACGTGTCGTCCTCGTCGTGCCGGACGACGTCGGCGGGCGGGACGACCTCGCCGGCCACCATGTTGTCGGTGATGTCGAGCAGCGCCGAGATGAAGGTGCGGTAGCTGGCGATGCCCTCCGCCAGCCACGCGTCCCGGTCCACGGACGGGTCGGGCAGCTGCTTGGCGACGAAGCCGCCCTTGGCGCCGACCGGCACGATGACGGTGTTCTTCACCATCTGCGCCTTGACCAGGCCGAGGATCTCGGTACGGAAGTCCTCGCGGCGGTCCGACCAGCGCAGGCCACCCCGGGCGACCTTGCCGAAGCGCAGGTGCACGCCCTCGACGCGCGGCGAGTACACCCAGATCTCGAACGCCGGACGCGGCGCCGGCAGGTCCGGGATGGCCTGCGGGTCGAACTTCATCGACACGTAGTCGTGCGGGTGGCCGCCCCACGCCTCCTGGAAGAAGTTCGTGCGCAGGGTCGCCTTGATGACGGTGAGGAAGGACCGCAGGATCCGGTCCTCGTCCAGGCTCGCGACCTGGTCGAGGGCGGCGTCCAGCTCCTCCAGCAGGGCGTCCACGATCTCGTGCCCGGCGCGCTGCCGCTCCGGGGCCATCCGCGCCTCGAACAGGGAGACCAGCAGCCGGGTGGTGTGGACGTTGTTGCGGAGGGTGTCCTCCATGTAGTCCTGGCTGAACGTCGAGCCCGCCTGGCGCAGGTACTTCGCGTACGCCCGCAGCACCATCGCCTGCCGCCAGGTCAGCCCGGCGCTCAGCACGAGGGCGTTGAAGCCGTCGTTCTCCGCCTTGCCGGTCCAGCTCGCGGCGAACGCCTCCTGGAAGCGCTCGCGGGCGTCGTCGCCGTGGTAGTCCGCGCCGGTCTGCGCCTTGGGCATGCGCAGGCCGAAGTCGTAGATCCAGGCGACGCTGCGGTCGGCGCAGCGCAGCTCGTAGGGCCGCTCGTCCATCACCTCGACGCCGAGCCGGTTGAGCACCGGCAGGACGCGGGACAGGGAGACGGCGTCGCCCTTGCGGTAGATCTTGAAGCGCCGCTCGTCGGGGCCCGCGCCCACCGGCTCGTACAGGCTGAGCGCGAAGTTGTTCTGCTCGTCGAGCCGTTCGAGATGCCCCAGGTCGGCGACGGCCGCGCGCGGGCTGTGGTCGGCCTTGTAGCCCTCGGGGAAGGCGTTGTGGTAGCTGCGCAGCATCTCGGCCGCGCGCTCCTCGCCGACCTCGGCGTTCAGCGCCTCGGAGAAGCCGTCCAGCCAGGAGCGGGCGGCCTCGACCAGGCGGGCCTCGATGCGCTCCTTGTCGGCGTCCGACAGCTGCGGCAGCTCGGTGCCCTGCGGGACCCGGATGACGAAGTGCAGCCGGGAGAGGATCGACTCGGTGTTCCAGGCGGTGAAGTCGACGCTGGTGCCGCCGAGCTCCTCCTTCAGGATGTCGATGATCCGCAGCCGGACACCGGTGGTGTAGCGGTCGCGGGGGAGGTAGACGAGGGCCGAGTAGTAGCGGCCGTACTCGTCCTGGCGCAGGTAGAGCCGCAGCCGGCGCCGCTCCTGGAGGTAGAGCACCGACGTGACGATGGCCTGGAGCTCGTCGGCCGGGGTCTGGAACAGCTCGTCGCGCGGGTACGTCTCCAGGATCTGGAGCAGGTCGCGGCCGTCGTGACTGTTGGGCGAGAACCCGGCGCGGCTCAGCACCTCCCCGACCTTGCGGCGGATGACGGGCACCCGGCGGACCGACTCGGTGTAGGCCGCGGACGAGAACAGGCCCAGGAAGCGCCGCTCCCCGACCACGTTGCCCTGCTCGTCGAACTTCTTGACGCCGATGTAGTCGAGGTACGACGGCCGGTGCACGGTCGCCCGGCTGTTGGCCTTGGTCAGCACGAGCAGCTTGTGCTCGCGGGCCTTGGCGCGGGCGTCGGCCGGCAGCCGCTCGAAGGACGGGCTGACGGGGTGGCTCTCCCCCGCCTCGTGGTGCGGGTCGGCGCGCAGTATGCCGAGGCCCGTACCGGGGACGGCACCGAGCGAGTCGTCGTCGGTCAGCTCGTACTCGCGGTAGCCGAGGAACGTGAAGTGGTCGGCGGCCAGCCAGCGCAGCAGCTCGCAGGCCTCCTCGACCTCCTCCTGCGGCAGATCCGCGGCGACGGGCTCCTGCGGCAGCCCCTCGGCGATCCGCAGCGCCCCCTCGCGCATCTTGCCCCAGTCCTCGACGGCCTCACGGACGTCGGACAGGACGCGCAGCAGGTCGGCGGTGATCTGCTTCAGGTCCGACCGGTCGGTCTCACGGTCGATCTCGACGTGGATCCAGGACTCGACGTGCGCGTCGTGCGGGAGCTCACCGGTGGGCGGGGTGGTGAGCACCTCGATGAGGCGTCCGGTGACATCCCGGCGCACCACCATCTGCGGGTGGATGACGACGTGGATGCCCCGGCCCTGTCGGGTCAGCTCGTTGGTGACGGAGTCGACCAGGAACGGCATGTCGTCGGTGACGACCTCGACGACGGAGTGGCTGCACGTCCAGCCGTTCTCCTCGACCGTCGGGGTGTGCACCCGGACGTTCGCCGTGCCCTGGGGACGGTTCTCGGCCAGGCGGTAGTGCGAGTAGGCGGTTCCGAAGACGTCGACCGGATCGCGGTCGGCGAGGTCCTCCGGGGCGGTGTGCAGGTAGTAGCGCTGGAGGAACGCGAGTACGGCGGCCCGGTCGGGGGTGCCGTGCTCCGTCGTCCCAGTCGGTAGGTACCCCCCGACCGGGCTGTTCTCAGCTACCCGGGCGGCCCGATCGAGCAGCTCGGCCTTGGCTTCGTCCAGCTTGGTCTGCATTGTCCTCTGGCTCCTGTCGCGCGCCGTTGCGTGACGTAGAAGGAAGTACGGTCTCCGGCCTTCCGACGCGACGTCGTGACGCGGGGTGTCCGGTCCGTTCCGACGCTATGCCGCAAGGTGAGATGAGCGGGGGGATATCAGCCATTTCCCACGCGCCCGGGGCATGTGATGCTGCTCTCGACGGCATCCGCTCCCGGGGTGTGCGCGGTACCGCGGGGCTTTCGAAAGCCCCGCCCCGCCCGCGAGGACCAGCGACCGCCGCCCGGACACGGATGTCTTCCATGCTCTCCGGGCGCAGGGCAGGGACACGGAGGTCCCCGCGAACTATCGCGCTGATCACGCCACCAGGCTATCGCTCCTCACCCGGGGCCCGTCATGAGCCGTATGTGTACAAAACCGGGGGTGGAACTTTGACACTCTGCACAGGGGCGCGGAGGCGAGAGCCGTCGTAACGGGCAGGACGGCACCGCACCACTCGTCCCGAAACCGGCGCGTCCCCTAGGCAAGGCCGGACCCGCGAGGCACGTTGGCAGGGAGACCGCACCGACAAAGCCACCTCGAAGGGGAGCAACCCCCATGACCGCCAAGATCCTCATCCTCACGGGCGACGCGGCAGAGTCCCTCGAAGTGCTCTACCCCTACCAGCGCCTCCTCGAAGAAGGCTACGAGGTCCACATCGCCGCCCCGACCCGCAAGAGGCTCCGGTTCGTCGTCCACGACTTCGAACCCGGCTTCGACACGTACACCGAGAAGCCCGGCTACACCTGGGACGCCGACCTCGCGTTCTCCGACGTCGACCCCGGCCAGTACGTCGCCGTGGTCATCCCCGGCGGACGCGCCCCGGAGTACCTCCGCAACGACCCCGAACTCCGCAAGATCCTCAAGTCCTTCTTCGACGCCGACAAGCCCGTGGCCCAGATCTGCCACGGCCCCCTGCTCACCGCCGCGGTCGACAGCCTCCGCGGCCGGCGCGTCACGGCGTACCCCGCGCTGGAACTCGACATGCAGGCGGCCGGCGCCACCTTCCAGGACACCGAGGCCGTGGTCGACGGGACGCTGGTGTCGTCCCGCGCCTGGCCGGACCACCCGGCCTGGATGCGCGAGTTCCTCACGGTGCTGCGCGCCAAGGCGCCGGTGACCTGAGGCGGACGGTCCCCCTGGAGGCGGGGCGGCGGGGCGTGACGCGCCGCCTCCGGGTCAGGCGGCCATCTCCTGCGCCAGAGCGACCGCTTCCGCCAACGAGTCCACCACCGGCACCCCCGCCTCCTCCAGGCTCGCCCGGCCGTGGGAACCCCCGGTGTAGAGCACGGCCCTGGCCCCCACGTGCAGCGCCGCCACCGCGTCGTCGGCGGCGTCCCCGATCACGACCGTGCGGGACGGATCCACCCCGGCGAGCGCGGCCACGTGCCGCACCATGTGCTCGGCCTTGCTGCCCCCGGACGGTCCGGTGCGCCCGTCGACCCGCAGGAAATGCGTCTCGATCCCGAACCCCCGGACCAACGGCACCAGTTCCTCGTGCCCGTACATGCTCAGGATCGACTGGCTGCGGCCGCCCGCCACCCAGTCGACGAGCAGTTGCTCGGCTCCCTCGGTCAGCGCGCACCGCACCCGGTGCTCCGCGTAGTACCGATGGAAGGTCTCGTCCATCACCAGCCACTCCGCGTCGGACGGCAGCCGCCCGAGCAGGCGCTCGTAGAACTTCGGCACCGGCACGCAGTACAGCGCCCGGTACTGCTCCATCGTGATCGGTTCCAGCCCCAGCTCGGCGAACGCCGCGTTCGTCGCCCCGATGATCGCGTCATTGTCGTGGAACAGCGTGCCGTTCCAGTCCCACACAATGTGCGAAGCTCCCTGCATCCCCATGCCGGAAAACGTTACCCGCCCGCACCGACAACGAAGACACCCGCAGGTCAGCCGGGCGGCACCGGCCCCCGGGGAGGGCTGCCGGGCGGCGCGCCCTCAGTTCCCGTCCCCCACCAGGTTCGGGACCTCCTGTGTCGCGTACCAGAGCAGTTCGTGGTCCTCGGCCCCGTCCACGAGGGACTGCGCGTCGTCGTCCCCGCCGTCCGCCGCCCGCACCGCCCCGGCCGCCGCCGCGACATCCGCCGCCGCGTCCGCCGAGTCGACATGCACCGACGCCACCTTGGCCAGCGGCACGGCATCGGCGAGCCCGACCTCACCCGGCGCCGCCGGGTCGGCACCCCGCTCAGGGCCGGGGCCCACCCGCCCGTCCGGTACGTCGACGGCGACCACGACCCGCCGGCGCGGCGCCCCCTCGTCCGCCGCGAGCAGCCGCAGCGAGGCCAGCGCGGCCTGGCCCAGCGCCGCGTACTCCAGTTCCTCGGTGTCCTCGGAGACGTACCAGTCGCGCAAGGCGGGCGTGACGGCGTACGCGGCGAGCGGCCCGGCCCCCACCTCGCCCGTCCTGTACGCCTCGGCGAGACCGGGGAGGGTCAGGGGGACGTAGACGCGCATGGCTGGCCGCTTTCGTGGTCGGAAGGTGGTCGGAGGGGCTCACAAGCCCGTCGGAAGGGCTCCACAAGCCCGTCTGAGGGCTCCACAAGCCCAGGTGAAGGGCCTTCAGGATACGTGCGGGGGTCCCCTTTCGAGTCCCTCCCCGCCCGCCGGGAGGCGTCCACCCCACGCCAGGGATTCACCCGCCCCGCCCCCGCCCTGACAGGCCCCCCTTCCCCTGCGTCACCCGGATAAGTGAAACGTCCGGACCCTGCCGCCCCGGCCCTGTCGGTTTGCCGCTCCTCGACACGTCCCCGTACAAGATCCCCAACAGGAAGTTACCGCTCGGTACGACTTCGGTCGGCCGGGCCCGGCGATTCGGGGACCCCATGAACAAGGTCATGACCAGGACAGTCCAGCGGCACCCCGCCTCCCGTCCCCCCACGCGCCGCGACACCCGCCGCCCCGGCGAGGGCCCACCTCGCGCCCCGGGCGCCGGACCCGCCCGCCCGGCATCCGCCGGCACGCGGCCCCCGGCCGTACCGCAGCCTCGCCCCACCGACCTCTTCGCCGACCGCCTGCTGCTCGTCCTGAGCGGTCAGCGGCCCGTCCACGCCATGCTCCGCCACACCGCGGGCCCCGCCTACGACGACCTGGCCCACCTCGCCGAACACGGCCCCCTGCGCGTCCACGGCCCGCGCCCCGTCATCCGCGACATCGGCTACTGCGAGCCCCGCCCCGGCGCCATCGAGGCCTTCGTCCGCATCGGCACCGGCGACCGTCTGCGCGCCATGGCCTTCCGGCTGGAGCTGGGCCGCGACAGGCGCTGGCGCTGCACGGCCGTGGAACTCGGCGGCGCCCGTACCCGGGCCGGCCACCACTAGAACGTCGACTGGTACGGCGACTGGTACAGCGATGCCTTGGCCCACGGCACGGCACGCCGAAGGGCCGGGCACCCCTCGGGTACCCGGCCCCTGGTCCGGCTGTGACGTCAGACCGCGCTACTTCTTGCGGCGCCGCCCGGCCTTCGCCTGCTTGCGACGCTCCGCACGCGTGAGGCCGTCGGCCTCCGAGCGCACCGGCTCGCCGTCCTCGGTGAAGTCACCCTCGATGGTGCCGCCCTCACCGTCCACCGTCGGCGCGGTGAAGTGCAGGTTCCGCCGCTGCGGGGCCTCCAGCCCCTTGGCGCGGATCTCGGGGCGGGGACCGGCCTGCGCGGGCACCGCGTCCTGCTTCTCCAGCGTCGGCTTGGCGTCCTCGACGGGGACCTCCTCGACCTGCTGCTCGACCTGGACCTCCAGGTTGAACAGGTAGCCGACGGACTCCTCCTTGATGCCCTCCATCATGGCGGTGAACATGTCGAAGCCCTCGCGCTGGTACTCGACCAGCGGGTCCTTCTGGGCCATCGCGCGCAGGCCGATGCCCTCCTGGAGGTAGTCCATCTCGTAGAGGTGCTCGCGCCACTTGCGGTCGAGGACCGACAGCACGACCCGGCGCTCCAGCTCACGCATGATCTCGGAGCCGAGCTGTCCCTCACGCGACTCGTACTGCGCGTGGATGTCGTCCTTGATGGACTCCGAGATGAAGTCAGCGGTGAGCCCGGCGCGGTCGCCGGCCGCCTCCTCCAGCTCCTCGATGGTGACCTTCACCGGGTAGAGCTGCTTGAAGGCACCCCACAGCCGGTCCAGGTCCCACTCCTCGGCGAAGCCCTCGGCGGTCTCGGCGGCGATGTAGGCGTCGATCGTGTCGTCCATGAAGTGCTGGATCTGCTCGTGCAGGTCCTCGCCCTCCAGGACACGGCGCCGCTCGCCGTAGATGACCTCGCGCTGCCGGTTGAGGACCTCGTCGTACTTCAGGACGTTCTTACGGGTCTCGAAGTTCTGCTGCTCGACCTGCGACTGCGCGGACGCGATCGCCCGCGTGACCATCTTGTTCTCGATCGGCACGTCGTCCGGGACGTTCGCCATCGACATCACGCGCTCGACCATCTGCGCCTTGAACAGCCGCATCAGGTCGTCACCGAGGGACAGGTAGAAGCGGGACTCGCCCGGGTCGCCCTGACGGCCGCTGCGGCCGCGCAGCTGGTTGTCGATGCGCCGGGACTCGTGCCGTTCGGTGCCCAGCACGTACAGGCCGCCGAGGTCCTTGACCTCTTCGAACTCGGTGCGCACCGCCTTCTCGGCCCGCTCCAGAGCGGCGGGCAGCGCGGCGGCCCACTCCTCGATGTGCTCCTCGGGGTCGAGACCGCGCTGACGCAGCTCGGCCTCGGCGAGGTCGTCGGGGTTGCCGCCGAGCTTGATGTCCGTACCGCGGCCGGCCATGTTGGTGGCGACCGTCACGGCGCCCCTGCGGCCCGCCTGGGCGACGATCTGCGCCTCACGGTCGTGCTGCTTGGCGTTGAGCACCTCGTGCTGGATGCCGCGCTTGCTGAGCTGCTGCGAGAGGTACTCGGACTTCTCGACCGAGGTGGTGCCGACCAGGATCGGCTGGCCCTTCTCGTGCTTCTCGGCGATGTCGTCGACGACCGCGTCGAACTTGGCGACCTCGGTGCGGTAGATCAGGTCGGACTGGTCCTTGCGGACCATCGGCCGGTTGGTCGGGATCGGGACGACGCCGAGCTTGTAGATCTGGTGGAACTCGGCGGCCTCGGTCATCGCCGTACCGGTCATGCCGGAGAGCTTCTTGTACAACCGGAAGAAGTTCTGCAGGGTGATCGTGGCGAGGGTCTGGTTCTCGTCCTTGATCGGCACCCCTTCCTTCGCCTCGATCGCCTGGTGCATGCCCTCGTTGTACCGGCGGCCGGCGAGGATACGGCCGGTGTGCTCGTCGACGATCATGACCTCGCCGTCGATGACGACGTAGTCCTTGTCCTTCTTGAAGAGCTCCTTCGCCTTGATGGCGTTGTTCAGGTAGCCCACCAGCGGGGTGTTCACCGACTCGTAGAGGTTGTCGATGCCCAGCCAGTCCTCGACCTTCGAGACACCGGACTCGTGGATGGCGACCGTGCGCTTCTTCTCGTCGACGTCGTAGTCGCCGGTCTCCTCGATGCCCTTGAGCGGCTGGCCGGCCTCACCGCGCTTGAGGCGCGTGACCAGCTTGGCGAAGTCGCCGTACCACTTGGTGGCCTGGTCGGCCGGGCCGGAGATGATCAGCGGCGTACGGGCCTCGTCGATGAGGATCGAGTCGACCTCGTCGACCACGGCGAAGTTGTGGCCGCGCTGGACGAGCTCGTCCTGCGACCAGGCCATGTTGTCGCGCAGGTAGTCGAAGCCGAACTCGTTGTTCGTGCCGTACGTGATGTCGCACGCGTACTGCTCTCGGCGCTGGGCCGGAGTCATGTTGGCGAGGATGCAGCCGACGGTCAGACCGAGGAACTTGTGGACGCGACCCATCATCTCGGAGTCGCGCTCGGCCAGGTAGTCGTTGACCGTGATGAGGTGCACGCCGTCGCCCGACAGCGCGTTCAGGTAGGTGGGCAGCGTGCCGACCAGGGTCTTGCCCTCACCTGTCTTCATCTCGGCGACGTAGCCGAGGTGGAGGGCGGCACCGCCCATGATCTGCACGTCGTAGTGCCGCTGGCCGAGGGCGCGCTTGGCGGCCTCGCGCACCGTGGCGAACGCCTCGGGCAGCAGGTCGTCCAGGCTCTCACCGTCGGCGTACCGCTGCTTGTACTCATCGGTGAGGGCCCGCAGCTCGGCGTCGGAGAGGTCGACGAAGTCCTCTTCGATGGAGTTGACCTGGTCCGCGATGCGGTGCAGCTTGCGCAGGATCTTGCCTTCGCCTGCACGCATGATCTTCGAGAGGACGGACACGGGGGTTGGTCTCCTTGCCGGTCGGGCCTGGGACGGTCGGTTTCCTTCTGACGTACTGAGCAACGGCCATCGTATGCGAGGACCCGGCCACGCCGGGAGGCCTGCCGGACCATGACGGTCCGCAGTCGCGTCCCGGTGTCGGATCCGCCGTCGAACTACCCGGAGAAAACCGCCTTCTCACTGCCTTCGTTCTGCCTGCGATGCTGCCTGTGATCCTGCCTGGATCTGGCTCGGATCTGCCTTCGACATGCCTTTCACCCGGGACAACGGACGGGAGAGCCGGATGGTGCCGCGGCGCGCGGACGAATTGTGCGAATGGTGATCGCACGCTCACGCAGGGCAAAGACATGGCGCTCCCCCGCTCTCCCGAGCAGAATCGGCCGATGGAGCCCGTCACGATCACCACCCCCCGCCTCCGGCTGCGCACCGTGGGCCCGGACGACACCGACGCCGTGTACGCCGCGTGCCAGGACCCCGACATCCAGCGCTGGACGACCATCCCCTCGCCCTATCTCGCCGAGCACGCCCGGAACTTCACGGAACACGACGTCCCCGAGGGCTGGGCGAACGGCTCGATGTTCACGTTCGGGCTCTTCGTTGCCGACGGCGCGCTGGCCGGGATGCTCGGCGTCAGCATGCGCTCCCTCGGCGTCGGCGAGATCGGCTTCTGGCTGACCCGGCACCATCGCGGCAACGGCTACATGACCGAGGCCACGCAAGCGGCCTCCCGCTGGGCCTTCGTCCACCAAGGCATCGACCGTCTGGAGTGGCGCGCCGAGGTGGGCAACACCGCCTCCCGCGCGGTGGCGGTGAGCGCGGGCTTCACCATGGAGGGCACCCTGAGGGCGGCCCTGAACAACAACGGCGTACGCCGCGACTGCTGGATGGGCTCCCTGCTCCCCTCGGACCTGGGGCTGCCCTCGACGGCGCCCTACCTGCCGGCCCGGGCACCGGCCGGCTGAGCCCGCGCCCAGGGGGCCCACAGGCATCTGCCCAGCTCAGCCCGGGCTGTCAGTGCCACCCTCTATCGTTCGAAGACATGACGACCCCGCGCCCGGCGGAACTCTCCGCAGCCGAAGCCCGCCGCATCGCCCTTCGTGCCCAGGGCTTCCTCGGCACGCCCGACCGCAAGGCCGGCGTCCGCGGCGTCCTCCGCCACCTGGGCGCGGTGCAGCTCGACACCATCTCGGTACTCGCCCGCTCCCACGAGCTCATCCCCTACGCCCGCCTCGGTGCGGTCGGCCGCAAGACGGTCGAGGACGCCTACTGGACGCCCACGACGACGGTCGGGACCCCGCCCCGGCCCCACGCCTTCGAGTACTGGTCGCACGCCGCGTGCATCCTGCCCGTAGAGGAATGGCCCCACTTCGCCTTCCGCCGCCGCGCCTACCGCGCCCGCCCCCACTGGAACCACGAACTCCCGGACGGCGCCTACGACCAGGTGATCAAGCAGCTGCGCGCCGAGGGCCCGCTCACCGCCACGGAACTGGGCGGCGCCAAGCGCACCAGCGAGTGGTGGGACTGGTCCGGCACGAAGGTCGCCGTCGAACGCGCCCTGATGTACGGCGAGGTGGTCTGCGTGACGCGCCGCGGCTGGAAGCGCGTCTACGACCTCGCCGAGCGCGCCGTCCCCGCGGCCCTGCTGCACGACGAGCTGGACGACGCGGAGTGCCTGCGCCGCCTGGTCCGCCTCGCCGGCCAGTCGCTCGGCGTCGGCACACGCGCGGACATCGCCGACTACCACCGCCTCAAGGGCGAGCAGGTCGACGCGGTGATCGCCGACTCGGGGCTGGTCCCGGTCACGGTGGAAGGCTGGGGCAAGCCGGCCTGGGCGGACCCGGCGGCCCTCCAGGCTCCCCCGCGCGGCCGCCACCGCACGACGCTGCTCTCCCCGTTCGACTCCCTGGTCTGGGAGCGGGCCCGCACGGAGCGCGTCTTCGGCTTCACCCACCGCCTGGAGGCCTACGTCCCGAAGCCGAAGCGGGTGTACGGCTACTTCGCGATGCCCGTCCTCGCAGGTGGCCGTCTCGTGGGTCGGGTCGATCCGGCCCGGGAGGGCCGCACCCTCGTGGCCAAGCAGGTCACGCTGGACGGGCCGAAGGCGGTCCCGGCGGTGGCCCAGGCGTTGATCGAGGCGGCGAGCTGGGTGAACTGCACCGATGTACGGGTGGAGCGGGTGGAGGCGCCGGAGCTGCGCGAGCCGCTCATCGTGGAACTCGCCCGCGCACTGGCCTGACCGTCGGCAGGCCGGCCTGTCGGCCGACGGCTCAGCGGATCTCCAGGATCTTCTCCCGCATCGCGTACACCACCGCTTCCATCCTGGAATGCAGCTGCAGCTTCTCCAGGATGTTGCGCACGTGGTTCTTCACGGTGTTCTCGGAGATGAACAACTCCTTGGCGATGTCACGGTTGTTCATGCCCGTGGCGACCAGCTTGAGCACCTCCAGCTCACGGTCGGTCAGCCGAGGCGCGGGCACCAGCCGGCGCTCGTCGGTGCGCTGGATCATCGACTTGAACTCGGTGAGCAGCTTCGACGCCATGGACGGACTGATCTGCGACTGCCCGTCGGCCACCGCGCGGATCGCGGTGGACACCTCGTCCGTGGAGATCTCCTTGAGGAGATAACCGGTCGCCCCCGCCTTGATGGCCTCGTAGAGGTCCGCTTCCTCGTCGCTGATCGTCAGCATGATGATCTTCGCGCTGGGCGCCACCTCCTTGATGGAGGTGCATGCCTCGATCCCGCCCCGCTTCGGCATGCGCACATCCATCAGGATGATGTCCGGAAGCAGATCGGCGGCCTTCTCCACGGCCTCGGCGCCGTCGCCCGCCTCACCGACGACCTGGATGTCCTCCTCGGCCGCCAGCACGATCTCCAGGCCGCGACGGAAGAGCGCGTGGTCGTCCACCACCAGGACGCGAATCGGCTCCCGGCGTGCGGAGCCCTCGTCCGGGCCCATGCCGACGACGCCGTCGTCGGCGTCCTCGTTCTGCATCGGTCCGAAGCTGTCCGCCATCGTTCCTCCCCCTGAAGGCAGTGGCCTGTGGTCCTGTGCCATCGCCAACCCAAGGCAACTGTCCACCGGTTGGGCCGTTGCGGCCATGATTCCATGCCCGGACGGCACTCCGGTGACGAAGCGGTCCGTGAAGTCGTCGCACACAGGTGCCCCTGGGAGCGCATCAGCGCGCTCCAGGGGCACCCGGATCAGCTGTCCTCCGGATCAGGTCAGCCGCCCAGCGGGCCCCCCGCGTCGGGCGAGGGCGTCTGGGTGACCATGGTGTCCGTGCTGAGGTGGATCACGCCGTAGTCGTACGCGTGCCGCCGGTAGACGACACTCGGTTCCTTCGTCTCGGAGTCGACGAACAGATAGAAGTCGTGCCCGACCAGTTCCATCTCGTAGAGAGCCTGGTCGAGGGTCATGGGTGCTGCGACGTGAGTCTTCTCGCGGACCACGAGGGGGCCTTCGCCCTGTACTTCCAGCGAGCCGATCTTCTTGGTGGGCACCGAGTTCGGCTCGTCCGCCTCGAAGGCACTGCCGTCACCGTTGAGCGTCGCCGCGCCCGGAACGTGGTCGGCGACCTCGGCTGCCGTCAGCCGGCGCACCCCCCGGCGCGTGTGACGCTTGTCGTGCTGCCTGCGCAGCCGTGCGTCCAGCTTCTCGGCGGCGAGGTCGAGCGCCGCGTACGGGTCGTTGGCCGCTGCCTCCGCCCGGATCACCGGACCGCGGGAGCGGAGGGTGATCTCCACTCGGTCGCAACGGTCCGCCTGCCGGGGGTTGGGCTCCTTGGACACCTCGACGTCGAGGCTGATCACCTTGCCATCGAGCTTCTGGATCTTGTCCAGCTTCAGCTTCTCGGCCACGTGCTTTCGGAACCGCTCGGGCACCTCGGTCTTGCGGCCCTTGACGACGATGTCCACGCAGAACTCCGTTCCCGGATCGCTCCGCTTCACTGGCGGAGCATCTCCCTTGTGCACCAGGTCCCGGTGAGCCCCGGGACCGCGGACTCGGTGACGTCCACCTCCTCCCCCATGGGCAAGATCTCCACCCGGCCGGCCGGGGTGATTGCGAAAAACCACGGCACGGCATTCGGATAAGCGAGGTGTGGCCTGCGGCCTTTCCCTCACAACCGAACATATCTCGCCCGGACGGATGTCGTCACCCTCTACTGCCGCGTACCTCCATTCCGGTGAATTGACCCTCTCACTACCTGCAACGATGCAACTTCGCAGTCAGTTCCGGTTTATTTCGAAAGAATCCGGCGACGCAGCGACCACCGCGGCAGAGATCGCGTTCCGATCACTCTTCGGCTTTCCCCGCACGGCCCACTCACGGTCCGTGCTCCCTTCCATTGATCCCGTCATCCGTTCTTGTCTCCTTTCCCCGAGGGCTCCCTCGTACACAGCCGTCACCACATCTCCGCGCGTCGCGAATGCCGCACCCCCGTAACCAGCCGTTTCCTCGGCCAGCGTCACCCGTACGGCCCGCGCCGCCTCCGTCAACGACGCGCCCGTCGTCATCACGTCGTCCACCAGCACCACCCGCCCCTCGCACAACAGTCGGGCTCCGCCGGCGGTCACCGACAGCGCCCCCGCGAGGTTCTCCAGGCGCTGCCGTGCGTCCAGCCCCGCCTGGTCGGCGACCGGCCGCCGCTGCCGCAGCACCGCGAGCACCCGGGCGGGCGTCCCCGTACGGCGCAACTCGGCCGCCGCCGCCAGCGCGGTCCGCCGGGCCGGATCGTGCCCCCTCGCCCGCACGGCCCCGCGCCCCGACGGCACCGGCACGAGCAGCACCGGGCCTCCGGGCACCTCGGCCGACCCTGCCCGCACGGCACCGGCGAGGGCGACGCCGAGCGGCCGGGCGAGCGGCAGCGCACCCCGCTCCTTGTGGGCCAGCAGCACCGCCCGCACCGCGTCCGCGTACGGTGCCGCCGCGTGCACGACCGGCAGCCCGCCCGGCTCCGGCACGGGCCGCACCCGGCGCGGTACGGCCCCGCTCAGGGCGGCACGGCACTCCGGGCAGAGCACCGTGCGAGGCCTGCCGCAGCCTCCGCACTCGGCCGGCAGCACCAGATCGGTGAGGTCCTGCCACCACCCCCGCATGCCCACCACTGTGCCGACTCCGCCCCGGCGCCACCACCCCTGTGGAAAACCCCCTGTGGACAACTCGGTGCGCGCCCATGACAAGCAAAAACGGCCGCACCCACCAGGCTCATGCCCGGCGGGTGCGGCCGTCCAGCACAACCGTTCGCAGGCCGCGGGAGGCGAAGAACCCAGCTCGGCGCCGCGCGGTACCGGTCCAGCGGCCCGCGGCGGCCCCGCGCGCGACCCCGGCGCGGAGGGCCCGCTACCCCGGATAGACCGGCGCGGACCCGTCCTTGACCACCGTCTGCCACTGCGCCCCGTCCGGCAGCCGCACGATCCCGTCCACCGAGTACGCCACCAGCGGCACCCGGTCGCCCTCGGAAGCGGCGATCTCCTTCACCCCGGTGAGCGCGTCGGGCGCCGGCACCTCGGGCATGGAGCCGTCGACCTGCACGTACCGCATCTGCTGCACGCCGCCCTCCTCGCGCCCGGCCACCACGAGCCGGCCGTCACCGGCCCAGGACATGGTGGTGACCTCCTCCAACTGCGGTGCGGCGGAGCGCAGTTCGAGCACCGAGACGCCCGGCACCCCCGTCACCTGGTCCTTCTCGCCGCGCTCGATCCGGCCGACCTGCAACGACTGCTTGCCGTCCTTCTCCACGACCAGCGCGATCCGGACACCGTCCGCCGCGACCCGCACGGACTGGATCCGTCCGTCCAGCCGCGGCACCTGCGCCTCCACCGGCTCCCCCTTGCCCTGCGGCAACACGAGCAGCCGCGCGTCCTCCGGGTTGCGGTCGGCCACCCACAGGTCGCCGCGCGCGTCCCAACTGGGCGTGGTCAGGCGGTCCTTCTCCGTCCGGCCGGTGCTGCGCACCACCGGCTCCCCGAGCGAACCGCCCGACGCGAGCGAACCGACGTACAGCGCCTTGCCGTCCAGGCCGACCCCGGCCGCGGTCTGCTCCTCCCGCGACACCGCCGCCGAGCGCAGCGTGCGCACGCCCTCGCCCAGTTCTCCCGGCACCGGTTCGGCCTTCGCGCTCCGGCTGCCCGCCGGGATCCGGACGAGCCGGTGCTGCCCGTCCACGAAGTAGAGGAAGTCCACCCGCCGGGCCGACCCGTGCGTGGCGACGGCCGCCGCCCCGTCCTCGTTGAGCACGCACAACTGCGTACCGCCCGCCTGCAGTTCGATCTCGTCCACCGCGGGCGTGAGGTTCTGGAGGGTGAACAGCAACTGGGCGGCCATCTCGCTGCACTTGGCGGGTCCGACCCGGCCGGCCTTTTCGTTCAGCGGCACGGTCAGCCGGTTGCGGTCGTCGGGCGTGAGCGCGCCGACGCCCTTGCGCAGCGCCGTACCCGTCGGGAAGCTCGACCTGACCACGGGGCCCAGCCAGGTCGTCGGCCCGTTGAGCAGGGAGCGCACGATCTGCGTCATGGGGTCCACGCGCCGGCGCACGTACACCGGATCGGCGACCGCCGCGGGCTGCGAGGACGCGCCCACCGCGGCGTCGGAGGCGAAGTAGTACTTGTTGGCGGACACGTAGTTGCGCTGGAAGTCCGACTGCCCCATGACGACGCCCTGGGGCAGCCCGTCGATGCGCCACTGCTCGCTCTTCTTGTCCCGCGTGAGATGCACCGGCCGGCTGTAGGAGCCCTCGGTCGGTGTGTACGACTGCTGCGCGTCCACCAGGGCGACCTTGGTGCCGGTCAGCGTGAACGAGAAGTCGACGCCGTCCTGCCGGGTCCCCCCGGAGTTCGCCTGGGTGTCCGGCCCGTCGGCGAGCACCGTCGTGGACAGCTCCGGCTGCCAGGTCTTCGCGGCCGCCGCCGTCAGATACTGCTTCGCCGTCGCATAGTGCGGGTCATCGCTGGTCAGCGCCTCGAGGAAGCCCTGCACGATCTCCGACGGCGGCGCGTCCTCACGCGGCGGCATCGGAAAGACCCGCACCTGTGTCTCCTGGCGGGGCGTGGACTCCACGCCCCGCAGGTCCCCGCTGTCGGGCATCGAGGCGCACCCCGTCAGCAGCATGGCGCCACAGGCGACGTACGCCACCGCGCGTCCCGGCGTGCGCCGGGAGCCCCCCTCGCGGTCAGCGCCCACGAAATGCCTCCCCTTGATCGTTCAACTCCTGCGGCCCGGCGTCCACGGCACCGGTCGGGGCCGTACTGCGCGCCCCCTCACCGACCGGCTGCTCCCCCGGCCCCCGTGACCCGCCCGCGGGCCGGGGCACGACGCGCGCGCCGTTGCCGGGCAACGCCGTCGGATCCGCCGTCGGGGCCACGGCGGCCGACCGGGGTGCGATCGGGTCGCGCGCCGCCGTCTGCCCGCTGCCTGTGGACTGGGCAGGCACGGTCGCGGTCTTCACCCCGCCACCGCGCGGCAGCCCGGCGTCGTTGAGGCCTCGGTTGCGCCGGGAGTCCTTGGGTTCCAGCGGTATCGGCGAACCCCTGAGCGGCTCGTCCGCGGTGCGCGGCAGCGTCAGCCGGAACTGCGAGCCGCCGCCCGGCTCACCCCACGCCTGCAGCCAGCCCCCGTGCAGACGGGCGTCCTCCAGGGCGATCGACAGCCCGAGGCCGGTGCCGCCCGTCGTACGCGCGCGTGCGGGGTCGGCCCGCCAGAACCGGCTGAAGACCCGGGTCGCCTCCCCGGGCTTGAGCCCGACGCCGTAGTCACGTACCGCGACCGCGACCGCCCCGCCCGCCGCGGCCAGCTTGACGACGACGTCCTTGCCCTCGCCGTGCTCCACGGCGTTGACGACGAGATTGCGCAGCACCCGCTCCACCCGCCGGGCGTCGGCCTCGGCGACGACGGGCTGCTGGTCACCGACGACACGTATGTGCGTGCCCTTGCGCTCGGCGAGGGGCTCGGCGCCGCTGACCACGCGCCGCACGACCTCCCTGAGGTCTATCGGCTCGGCCTCCAGCGCCGCCGCACCCGCGTCGAAGCGGCTGATCTCCAACAGGTCCGCGAGCAGCGACTCGAACCGGTCGAGCTGGTCGGCGAGCAGCTCCGCCGACCGCGCGGTCACCGGGTCGAAGTCCACGCGCGCCTCATGGATGACGTCGGCCGCCATCCGCACGGTCGTCAGCGGGGTCCGCAGCTCGTGCGACACGTCGGACACGAAACGCCGCTGCATCCGCGACAGGTCCTCCAGCTGCTGGATCTTCAGCTGGAGGTTCTGCGCCATCTTGTTGAAGGCCTCGCCGAGGCGCGCGATGTCGTCCTCGCCGGTGACCTTCATCCGCTCCTGCAGCCGGCCGGCCGACAGCCGCTCGGCGATCCCGGCCGCCATCCGCACCGGCGTCACGACCTGCCGCACCACCAGCCAGGCGATGGCCCCGAGAAGGACGACGACGAAGAGACCGGCCGTCGCCAGGGTGCCCTTGACCAGGCTCAGCGACTTCTCCTCCTGCGTGAGCGGGAAGAGGTAGTACAGCTGGTACGGGTCGCCGTTGGGGTCGTTGACCTCCTTGCCGATGACCAGCGCGGGCTGCGAGCCCTTGTCGCCGCTGTACACGATGCGGGTGTAGCTCTGCGCGGCCGACGGACTGCTGTTGACGCGCTCGCGCAGATCCTCCGGCACGCTCGTGTTCGGGTCGACACCACCGGAGGCACGCGGTCCGCGCCCCCCGCCGCTGTTGTCACCGGCCGGCAGCGTCACCACGTCGAAGGCGCCCTGCCCGCCGCTGGAGAGCGAGGAGACGAGATCGCTCATCCACTGGATCACGTTCTGCGAGGACCGCCCGTCCACCGCCGTGGACGGGTCCTCACCCGTGCCGCTCGCCGCCTCGTCGGCCCGCTGCTTGGCCACCGCGAAACCGCCCGTGGCCTGGCTCTGCGACGCCTTCACCTTGGCGTCCAGCAGTCCGTTGCGCACCTGTCCGATGACCACGAAGCCGAGCAGCAGCACGACACCCAGCGACATCAGCAGGGTGGTGACCACGACCTTGAGCTGGATGTTCCGCCGCCACAGCCGCATGACGGGCAGCAGCGGACGCCGTACCCAGCGCATGAACAGGCGAAGGACCGGGCTGCCCTGGACTCCGCCACGGAGCAGCCCGCTCTCCAGAAGGCGGCCCCAGCGGGAACCCGCCGCCTTCCGGCCGACAGGCCGCCCCGCGCGGGTCCCGGACCGGCCGGGCGCCGAAGCGGCACTGTCCTTGGACATGTCAGCTCGGCCCGGCCTTGTAACCGACTCCCCGTACGGTCACCACGATCTCCGGCCGCTCCGGGTCCTTCTCCACCTTCGAGCGCAGCCGCTGCACATGCACGTTGACCAGCCGCGTGTCCGCCGCGTGCCGGTAGCCCCACACCTGCTCCAGGAGCACCTCGCGGGTGAACACCTGCCACGGCTTGCGGGCCAGCGCCACCAGCAGGTCGAACTCCAGCGGCGTCAGCGCGATCGACTGCCCCTCGCGCTTGACCGAGTGCCCGGCCACGTCGATGACCAGGTCACCGATGGCGAGCTGCTCCGGCGCGGGCTCCTCCGACCGGCGAAGCCGCGCCCGGATACGGGCCACGAGCTCCTTGGGCTTGAACGGCTTCACGATGTAGTCGTCGGCCCCGGACTCGAGCCCCACGACCACGTCGACGGTGTCGCTCTTCGCCGTGAGCATCACGATCGGCACCCCGGACTCCGCCCGGATCAGCCGGCACACCTCGATGCCGTCCCGTCCGGGCAGCATCAGGTCGAGCAGCACCAGATCGGGTTTGGCCTCCCGGAACGCTGCCAGCGCCTTGTCGCCGTCGGCCACGAAAGACGGCTCAAAACCTTCACCACGCAGCACAATGCCGAGCATCTCGGCCAGTGCGGTGTCGTCGTCGACGACAAGGACTCGTCCCTTCATAAACGACATCATCCCATTCTCATAACGGTGAAGGAGGCGCAGGTGAGCAGGCTCACTGGCCAGTGACGATAGTCGTATCGGGTCACTACTGTCTGCCCTCGATCAGATGTCAGCGGCCCCTCGCCCCGCAGAGCACCGCAGCGCACCGCGGATCGAGGGGCCCGAGACCGTCGACCTGGCCGACATCAGGCCAAGATCAGGTCACCGCCGGCCCCTGGCGGACGGCCGCGACCCCCGCCCGGTCACACATCTCCGCCAGCGCCTCGGCCGTCACCGGCGACACCGCACCCTGCTCCGTGACGATCGCCGTGATCAGCTCCGGCGGCGTGACGTCGAACGCCGGGTTGTACGCCTGCGTCCCCAGGGGCGCCACCGGCACCCCACCGCCCGCACCCGTCACCGGCACGTTCGGGGCCGCGAGCTCGGTCACCTCGTACCCCGGCCGCTGCTCCACCTCGATCGACGCCCCGTCCGGGGTCTCCAGGTCCACCGTCGTCACCGGCGCCACCACGATGAACGGAACATGGTGGTACCGCGCCAGCACGGCCAGCGGATAGCTGCCCACCTTGTTCGCCACCGAGCCGTCGGCCGCGATGCGATCCGCCCCGACCAGCACCGCGTCCACCTCCCCCGCCGCGAACAGCGAACCCGCCGCGTTGTCGGTGAGCAGCGTGTACGCCATACCGCTGCGCGCCGCCTCGTACGCCGTGAGCCGGGCCCCCTGCAGCAGGGGACGCGTCTCGTCCACCCACAGCCGCCGCAGCTGCCCCACCCGGTGTGCGGCGAGCGCCACGGCGAACGCCGTGCCCTCCCCACCCGACACCAGCGCACCGGAGTTGCAGTGCGTGAGGATCCGATGCCCACCGCCCGGCAGCAGCTCGTCCAGCAGCGCCAGCCCGTGCTCGGCCATCAGGGCACTGGCCTCGGCGTCCTCGCGGTGCAGCTGCTGCGCGGCCGCCAGCGCCGCCCCGGCGGCCTGCTCGGCGTCGGCCCCGCCGACGAGCGCCGCGTCGTACGCGGCCCGCGCCCGGCGCACGCCGACCGCGAGGTTCACCGCGGTCGGCCGGGCACTCTCCAGCGCTACGGCGGCCTCGTCCACGCCGAAGCCGCGCGCGGCGGCGAGCGCGACGCCGTACGCGCCCGCGATGCCGAGCAGCGGCGCCCCGCGCACGGCGAGCGAACGGATCGCCTCCACCAGGGCGGACGCGTCCGTACAGACCAGTTCGACCTCCTCGGCGGGCAACCGCGTCTGATCGAGAAGGACCACCACGGGCCCTTCGGGGGGTTCGTCCCAGCGGATCGCCGGACTACCGGTGGACTTGTCCTCGCCGGATTGCGCGTACTGATCAGCCATGCGGTCAGTGTGCCCGTTCCACGACGGACAATTGAAGGTGTGGCACCCATACCGCGGCCGGTCCCTGGGTGAACGCCCCATGGCACGATGTCTGCCAACCTGCCACCGCGACAGCGGACGGGCACTGTGAAGGAGCGACGATGAACGACACTCCGGGCTGGGCCTCGCCCGGATCCGCCCCGTCCAACGGGCAGGAGCCCGGCACGTCCGGCCCTGCAGCGCCGGCCGACCGGCCCGGCCCCGCGCAGCCCCCGCAGCCCGAGGACCAGCCAGGCCCCCAGGCGCCGCAGCCCGGCGCGAAGTGGTCCAAGGAGCAGCCGCCCCCCGCGCAGTGGTCCGCCCCCACCGGCCCACCCGCCCCCGGACAGACTCCCCCGCCCCCTCCCCCCGGCCCCGGCTGGGGCGGACAGCGACCCCCCGGCGGTCCCGGCGGCGGCTACGGCGGCTGGCAGGGCCCCGGCGGCGCCTGGGGCGGCCAGTGGGGCGGCCCGCCGCCCGCCGCCAAGCCCGGCGTGATCCCGCTCCGCCCGCTCGGCGTGGGCGAGATCCTCGACGGCGCCGTCTCCACCATGCGCACCTACTGGCGCACCGTGCTCGGCATCGCCCTCACCGTCGCGATCTGCACGGAGATCGTCGTCATCCTGCTCCAGGGCCTCGTCCTGAACGAGCGGACCGGCACCGAGGCTCTCGAGGACCCCAACGCCACCCTCGGCGAACTCAGCCGCGCCCTCGGCGACGCGCTGCTCAGCTCCGGGGTCGTCTTCCTGATCTCCCTGATCGGCACCGTCGCGGCGACCGCGCTGCTGACCACCGTCACCAGCCGCGCCGTCCTCGGCAAGCCCGTCACCACCGGTGAGGCCTGGCGCGACGCGCGCCCTCGCGTGCTGAAGCTGTTCGGCCTGATCTTCCTGCTGCTCCTGATCGCCCTGGGCGTCGCCGTCCTGGGCGCCGTGCCCGGTCTTCTGGTGACCCTGTCCGGAGGGGGCGGCGCCGGCGCCGCACTCACCGTCCTCGGCACCCTGTGCACCGCCGTCCTCGCCCTGTGGCTGATGGTCCGCTTCTCCCTGGCCTCCCCGGCCCTGATGCTGGAGAAGCAGGGCATCCTCAAGGCGATGAGCCGCTCCGCCAGGCTCGTCCGCGGCTCCTGGTGGCGCGTCTTCGGCATCCAGCTGCTCGCCACGATCATCGCCAACATCGTCGCGGCGATCGTCGTCATCCCCTTCACGTTCCTCGCCGCCGCCTTCAGCGGCGACGGCGTCAGCGGATTCCTCGACGGCACCGGCGACATCGGCTGGACGTTCCTGATCATCAGCGGCATCGGCTCGGTGATCGGCTCCATGATCACGTTCCCGATCACCGCCGGCGTCACCGTCCTCCTCTACGTCGACCAGCGCATCCGCCGCGAGGCCCTCGACCTCGAACTGGCCCGCGCCGCCGGCGTCCAGGGCTACGGCACCAGCACCTCCCACCCCGCGCCCGGGAGCTGATGCGGTGAGCCTCACCGGGGGAGTCCTCACAGCTGTGCCACCCCTGCCACGCGCCGGCGAAACCGCCGTCCGCGCCTGGCTGCGCGCCGGCGGCACCTCCCTGCTGTCACTGCCCGGCTCCGACGACGAACCGCCGCTCACGATCCCCCGCGACCCCGCGCAGGACGCGGCCCGACGCGAGCTGTCCAAGCGCATGTACCACGAGGACGACCCCGGCCTCTTCCAACGCCTCCTCGACGCCTTCTGGGAGTGGCTCGGCAAACTGCTCCGCCTCGCGTCCGACGCCACCCCGGGAGGCGCACTCGGCCTCGTCGTGGTCGTCGTCGCCGTCCTCGCGGTGCTGGGCGCCCTGTGGTGGCGCCTGGGCACCCCGAGCCGCCAACCCACCTCCTCCGCCGCCCTGTTCGACGAACGGCCCCGCAGCGCCGCCGAACACCGCGCGGCCGCCGAGGCGCACGCCGCCCAGGGCCACTGGAACCAGGCCCTCCAGGAACGCATGCGCGCCATCGTCCGCGCACTGGAGGAACGCGCCCTCCTCGACGCCCGACCCGGCCGCACCGCCGACGAGGCGGCCGCCGAAGCAGGCCGCGCCCTGCCCTCGCACGCGGACCGGCTGCGCTCCGCCGCCAGAGACTTCGACGACGTCACATACGGCGGCCGCACGGCCCTGGAACCGTCGTACCGCCGCCTCGCCGAACTCGACCGCGAGCTGGAACGCGCCAAGCCCCAGCTCACCAGCAGCAGCGCCCACAGCGCGGACCACGACACCCGCCAGGGAGCCGCCGGATGACGACCGAGGCGACACTCCCCGCCACCTCGGCCTCGCGCACCCCCCGCCAGGTGTGGACCCGCACCCGAGGCATCGTGCTGGCCCTCGTCCTCCTCCTGGCCGGAGCGGTCGTGATCGCCCTGGTCCGCTCGGACGCCAACCGCGGCAGCCTCGACCCGCGCTCCACCGCCCCCGAGGGAAGCCGCGCCGTCGCCGAACTCCTGGCAGACCGCGGCGTGTCCACCCGCGTCGTCACCACCCTGGAAGCGGCGCGCGCCGCGGCCGCCCCCGACACCACTCTCCTGATCGCCGTCCCCGACCTGCTGGGGGAAGCCCAGAAGACCCGGCTGCGCTCCACGATGGCCGAATCCGGCGGCCGCACGATCCTCGTCGCCGCCGGCAGCTCCTCCGTCGAGCAGCTCGCCCCCGGCGTCACCGCCGACCCCGCCACCAGCCTCCGCTCCACGCTCGAACCCGAGTGCGACTTCCTTCCGGCCCGCCGCGCGGGCGCCGCGGACACGGGCGGACTCCGCTACACCGCCCTGCACCTCGAGGCCGACGAGTGCTACCCGAGCCAGCGCCTGGCCACCCTGATCCGCTTCCCCGAGGCGTCCGGCGGCGGCGACACCGTCGTCCTCGGCGCGCCCGACATCCTCTTCAACGACCGTCTCGGCGAGCAGGGCAACGCCTCGCTCGCCCTCCAACTCCTCGGCTCGCGCCCCCATCTGGTCTGGTACCTCCCCTCTCTGGCCGACGCCTCCACCCCGGACGAAGAGCGCGACATCTTCGACCTGCTCCCCTCCGGATGGCTCTGGGGCACCCTGCAGCTCTTCATCGCCGCAGCCCTCGCCGCCCTGTGGAGGGCACGCCGACTCGGCCCCCTCGTGCCCGAAAACCTCCCCGTCGCGATCCGCGCCTCCGAAACCGCCGAAGGCCGCGCCCGCCTCTACCGCAAGGCGAACGCCCGCGACCGCGCCGCCTCCGCTCTTCGCTCCACCACCCGCACCCGCCTCGCCCCCCTCGTAGGCGTCCCCGTCGCCCAGGCGCACGCGCCCGAAGCACTGCTCCCCGCGCTGTCCGCCCACCTCCACGGCGACGGACAGTCCCTGCGACCTCTCCTCTTCGGCCCGCCGCCCGGCGACGACGCGGCCCTCATCTCCCTCGCCGACCAACTCGACGCCCTCGAAAGAGAGGTACGCCGTCCATGATGGACCCGACCACTGACAACGCCGGGCCGAGCGGGGACGCGGGCAGCGCCCGAGCCGCCCTGGAGGCCCTGCGCGCCGAGATCGCCAAGGCCGTGGTCGGCCAGGACCCCGCCGTGACGGGCCTCGTCGTCGCACTCCTGTGCCGCGGACACGTCCTGCTCGAAGGAGTCCCCGGCGTCGCCAAGACGCTGCTGGTCCGCGCCCTCGCCTCCGCGCTCGAACTCGACACCAAGCGTGTCCAGTTCACCCCCGACCTCATGCCGAGCGACGTCACCGGCTCCCTGGTCTACGACGCCCGCACCGCCGAGTTCTCCTTCCAGCCCGGCCCGGTCTTCACCAACCTCCTCCTCGCCGACGAGATCAACCGCACGCCCCCGAAGACCCAGTCGTCCCTCCTGGAAGCCATGGAGGAACGCCAGGTCACGGTCGACGGCACCCCTCGCCCCCTGCCCGACCCGTTCCTGGTCGCCGCGACCCAGAACCCGGTCGAGTACGAGGGCACCTACCCCCTCCCCGAAGCCCAGCTGGACCGCTTCCTCCTCAAGCTGACCATCCCCCTCCCCTCCCGGCAGGACGAGATCGACGTCCTCACCCGGCACGCCGAGGGCTTCAACCCGCGCGACCTGCGCGCCGCGGGCCTGCGCCCCGTGGCGGACGCCGCCGTGCTGGAGGCCGCACGCACCGCCGTCGCCAAGACCACCGTCTCCCCCGAGATCACGGCCTACGTCGTGGACATCTGCCGGGCCACCCGCGAATCGCCATCCCTCACCCTGGGCGTCTCCCCACGCGGCGCGACCGCCCTCCTCGCCACCTCCCGCGCGTGGGCATGGCTCACCGGCCGGGACTACGTCACCCCCGACGACGTCAAGGCCCTGGCCCTCCCCACCCTCCGCCACCGCGTACAACTCCGCCCGGAGGCCGAGATGGAAGGCGTGACGACCGACTCCGTCATCAACGCCGTCCTCGCCCACGTCCCCGTGCCCCGCTGATGGCGCTCACCGGACGCGCCGCACTCCTCGCGGCCCTCGGCTCCCTCCCCGTGGGCCTGTGGGAGCCCAGCTGGACAGGAATCCTGGCCGTCAACGGCCCCCTGGCCCTGGCCTGCGCCTGCGACTACGCCCTAGCGGCACCGGTACGCCACCTGGGCCTGACACGCTCCGGCGACACCTCCGCACGCCTGGGCGAGACAGCGGACGTCACTCTCACCGTCACCAACCCCTCCCGTCACACCCTGCGCGCCCGGCTCCGCGACGCCTGGCCCCCCAGCACCTGGCAGCCAGGCACCGAATTCGCCGCCTCCCGTCACCGCCTGACGGTCCCCGAAGGCGAACGCCGCCGCGTCACGACCCGTCTCACCCCCACCCGCCGCGGCGACCGCCAGGCCGACCGCGTGACCATCCGCTCCTACGGCCCCCTGGGTCTCTTCGCCCGCCAAGGCACCCACAAGGTCCCCTGGACCGTCCGCGTGCTGCCCCCCTTCACCAGCCGCAAGCACCTCCCGTCGAAACTCGCCCGCCTCCGCGAACTCGACGGCCGGACAAGCGTCCTGCAGCGAGGCGAAGGCACAGAATTCGACAGCCTGCGAGAGTACGTCCCCGGCGACGACACCCGTTCCATCGACTGGCGCGCGACAGCCCGCCAGACCACCGTCGCCGTCCGCACCTGGCGCCCCGAACGAGACCGCCACATCCTCCTGGTACTCGACACCGGCCGCACTTCCGCCGGCCGCGTGGGCGACGTCCCACGCCTCGACGCCGCCATGGACGCCGCACTGCTGCTGGCCGCCCTGGCCTCCCGCGCCGGCGACCGCGTCGACCTGCTCGCCTACGACCGCCGGGTACGCGCCTCGGTCCAGGGCCGCACGGCAGGCGACGTACTGCCGTCCCTGGTCAACGCCATGGCCGGCATCGAACCCGAGCTCGTGGAGACCGACGCCCGCGGTCTCGCCGCCACGGCACTGCGAACGGCCCCTCGCCGCTCCCTGATCGTCCTTCTCACCACGCTGGACGCGGCGCCCGTGGAAGAGGGCCTGCTGCCCGTGCTCCCCCAACTCACGCAGCGCCACACGGTCCTCGTGGCCGCCGTGGCGGACCCGCATATCGCCCGCATGGCGACCTCGCGCGGAAACACGGAGTCTGTCTACGACGCCGCGGCTGCCGCCCAGGCACAATCCGAACGCCACCGCACCGCCGAACAGCTCCGCCGACACGGCGTGACGGTCGTGGACGCGACGCCGGAAGACCTGGCGCCGGCGCTGGCGGACGCCTATCTGGCGCTCAAGACGTCGGGCCGCCTCTGACTCAGCGCGAGGCCTTCAGCGAATTCGTCTGAGGGCCCTCCACATCGCCTAAAACGCAGAAAGCCCCGCATCCGAAGATGCGGGGCTTTCCCAAAAATTGTTCGGCGGCGTCCTACTCTCCCACAGGGTCCCCCCTGCAGTACCAT
>NZ_JBVKBE010000015.1:0-206215 GCF_055657325.1 Streptomyces sp. NPDC107562
CATCAACCGCCTGAAAGGCTTCCGTGCCGTCGCCACTCGCTACGAGAAACGAGCCTACGTCTACCTCGGCACCGTCACCCTCGCAGCACTCATCACTGGCTCCGCACATGATCCGAGAAACAGCTCCTAAGAGACCTTCTGCTGCTGCGCCCAAGCGTCGAGGTCTGTTTCCTTGAACCTAAGCCTTCCTCCGAAGTAATACCTCGGCAATCCGTGACGTTGGGATTCCCTATACATCCAGCGAGAGCTCATGCCGAGGTAAATGGCTGCTTCATGAACACCCAGATACCGGTTCCTGCAGTCACCTTGTGCCTCATCAACAGATTCCTTCCTCCTCATACTAGGCCGCTTCGCAAGTGACATCCACAACGCTCGGCGTTCTCAAGTGACCACCTTCTGTGGTGTCGTGCTCCCGCCGAAGCAGTTTCCGTACGTGCCCCTCAGACACCTTGAGGGATTGAGCCAATAGGGCAGTAGGGCTCCCAGTTTCAGCGGCCCGTCGAATTAGCTCTTTCCTCTCAGGTTTGGTTAGGTAAACGTCTCTACCGACCAGGGCTGCCTCGACCCTGGCAGGATCGCAACGCAACTCAAATCGCTTTCGGATAAGTCTACGCTCCGTTTCCGTCAAGCCACCCCGTATTCCAGCAGCATCATTGGTCTCCAGGGATGTCTCAAGGCATGTCAGCCTGACAGCGCACGATGCACAGACCTCCTTGGCAAGGCGAATACGGTACTCACTAGCACCCTTACCCGGGAAGAAGAGGTCAGGATCCCACGCCAACTCAGCGGCCACAGCACACGCCGCCCCCGCCTGCCAAGCCTGGTTTCCTCTGACTCGAGGACCGGGGTGTTCATACATCGACAGTTCCCTTTCGTTGCGGACGCGGAGCCTGCGGCCCACGCGGGCCAACAGAGCTACAAGGATCCGGAGCAACGCCGGTTTGGCCAGACGGCGATCGTCGGCTATGTTGCTCGCCGCATCAGTCCATGAAGCAGCCAACCCGACCCTGCACCTCGCCGGCCACCACGAACCCCTGCTCGCCACGGACCAAGGCACCCACGAGTTGCGCGCCAAACAGGGCAGCGCCCTCGGTGTCGCTCCAGGACTCGGGGACGGGCGCGCCAGGGAGCATGTCAACGTACAGCGGCATGAGTCTGACCTGGTATTTTCCGGGAAACCCGTTGAGGCGCAGACATGCGTCGGCACCCGCATCATGAACCCGGCACACAACCTCGTTGACGACAGGGGACCTTCATCGTGGTGTCGCAGCGGCGCGCCACCCAGAATGACCCGTCGTCTGACGGATCCAGGCCGGTGGGTAGTTCCGCTCCTTCACCGGTAGCGACCGGCTTTCGGCGTGCCCTTGACGGCTGGGTAGGGTCGCGGTACCCGAGCTGGAAAGGTAGTTAGATGACCAACGAAATTGTGATCGCGCAGACGACCAGCGACAACGAGGATCAGGCGAAGGCACTGGCCCATGGCGCGGTCGAGGGCAAGCTGGCGGCGGGCCTTCACATTGATGCGCCGATCACAGCCTTCTACTGGTGGAGGGGGAAGCGTCGAGACGGCGCACGAGTCGCGGATCTCGTATATGACTACAACGGACCGTCTCCCGGCCCTGGAGGCGTGGCTGCACGAGAAGCACCCGTACGACTTCCCCCAGTGGATCACGCTGCCCGTGACCTGCGGGTCGGAGGCGTATTTGTCCTGGGTTGTTGAGGAGACGGCACAGGGCTGAGAAACGCCGGGACTACGACCGTTCGCGTCCTGAGTTCCTCCCTGCATCGGCGCAAGGGGGGTTGAGGAGGCGAACTGCCGCAGGTAGGCGGCAAGGTCCTGTTCTCCGGGGAGCGACGCTGCGATAGTCGATGCGCGCTCCTTGCCCATCGTGTTGGGCTTGGCCTGTGCCGCGGCGGCGAACTGGCGTGACACGTAGATCCCTTGGTCGACGTCGCGTCCACGCAGCAGGGCCGAAGCGAGATCACCGAGGACCACGACGCCTCCGTCCGGGAGTTCGTCTCCGAGTCGGTCGACTGCGGTGTCTGCTGTAGCGGTGAGTTCGGGACGCCTCAACTGCACAAGGACCCCGGCCGGGAACCCCGCCCCCGCAGGCGGGCGACCTAAACCCGCCCGCACGGGGTCCGGCACCGGCGCCTGTTGGCCGCCTACGACCTGGCCAAGGACAAGCTCTACGGCCACATCAAGCCGAAGAGGAACCGGACGAGGTTCCTGGTGTTCTGCCGCTACCTGCGCAGCCTCTACCCGCCCAAGATCCGCATCGCGATTGTGCTCGACAACTACTCCCCGCACCTGACCACGAAGAGACACCCGGGTCGGCGTCTGGGCCGAGGCCAACAACGTCGAGTTCACCTACACGCCGACCAACAGCTCTTGGTGAACCGCATCGAGTTCCAGTTCACCGCCCTGCGCTACTTCGCACTGGACGGAACCGACCAGCCAGCCAGCCATAGGGACCAGGGCAGCATGATCCGCCGTTACATCATCTGGCGGAACAAGCATGCCGCCGACGAACGCCTACGCGAGGTGGTCGACAGGGCGAACGTTGCCTGATGCGGCACTGGTGTGATGCGCCAGACATTCTGAGGGTTATTTCTGCTCTGTTTTCTGGCCGGTGGTTCCGACCTTGGTGAGGTATTCGTGCGACGACGACCTCCTCGACTTGGTCGAGGAGGGTCGAAGGCGGCCGGCCCGAGCGTGGCTCGTCATGCAGACCATCGAGGCGTTTTGCGATGAACCGGGCGCGCCAGCGGTCCACGGTCGACCTGTCGATGCCGAGGTCGGCCGCGGCCTGCTGGTTCGTCCCGCCCTCCGCGCAGCGCAGCACGATCTTGGCCCGTAACGCGAGGAACTGGGCGGTCTTGGCCTGCCGCGCCCACTGCTGCAACTGCCTGCGCTCAGCATCGTCGAGGATCAGGTCGGCCTTCGGCCGGCCGATCCAGCCGGCGTCCTCAAGCCCAGCCATCCGTTCTGCCGCGAATGCCCGGCGCCACTTGCCGACCGTCTTGGCCTGGACACCGACGATCCGTGCGACACCGGCGTTCGACATGCCGTCAGCGCACGCCAAGATGATGCGGGCCTTCTCGGCCGAGCGCCGGTGCGGCATTTCCGTCCGGCGTACCAACTCGGCACGCTCAGCCTCGGACAACGTGATCGCCACAGCAGAAGGACCCGAATGCGACATGACAACAGGGTACTTACTAAACCACAGGATCTCTGGCGCATCACACTAGCGTGAGCGCGACATCCGCGGTGTCACCCGGCGCAAGAGGCGTTCGCTGACCCGGCCGGACGTGAAGGCGAAGCACGCCCCGGATCTGATCGGCCGCGACTTCCACGCCGAGCGGCCCGGGACCAGGCTGGTCGGCGACACCACCTACCTGCCCACCGCGGAAGGCTGGCTTTACCTTGCCTGCTGGCTGGACCTGGCCACCCGCGACGTCGTCGGCTACGCCATGGCCGACCACCACCGCGCCGAACTCGTCGTCGACGCCCTCGACATGGCCCACGGCCGGGGCCAACCGGAGCCCGGCTGCGTGATCCACAGCGATCGCGGCAGTGAATACACGTCAGCCCAGTTCCGGGACCGAATAAAGAAGTTGGGACTGCGGCAGAGCTGCGGACGCACCGGATCATGCTTCGACAACGCCGCCGCGGAGAGCTTCTGGGCCCTGCTCAAGGAGGAGATCGGCACCCGCACCTGGCCCGACCGGGCCACCGCCCGAGGCGAGGTCTTCTCCTTCATCGAGACCTTCTACAACCGCCGGCGCCTGCGGAAGCACCGGACTTTCGGCTACCTCACGACCGAGACCAGGCAGCGGCATCAGCACGCCCTCGCGGCATAACCATCACGTGTCCGAGATCACGGGGAAACTTCACGGCCCCCGGTACACCACGTCCATGGACGCGACCCGACCACGCAAGAGCCGACACTTCGCCGGCTTCCTCAACCTTGCCGCCACCCTGATCTGCTACAAGCAGCTCGCCAAACTCACCGCGTGCGATGGCGCCTTAGGGCTTGCGGGGAGAGCGCCATCGCTTCGGGTCACAGAGTTCTCTGCAGCCGAGATGGTGGTCCGCAGGTGTTGTACGTTGACACAGGCTCGGCGCAACTATCCAGTCTCTAGGCACCTTTCCTTGCCTGCCCTGAGCGGATGCACTGCGGGGAAAGGATCGGATTGCGGTCCGCCTACGGGCACTTGCTCTTGGCCGGGAGAAAGCCAAATGGCGAGTCGGCTGCAGCGTCACAGTGAGAAACCGGTCGGGCGCCGAGCCGCATAGTCGGTCCTCGTGCCTTACGAGGCCAGGTCCTGGCGCATCCACACGAACTGGACCGTCACATATCGGATGGTGCCGATGACGACTCCCGCCTTGACGGTCCCATCTACTCGGCGACCGCCGGAGGGGGGCGGCGCGCCAAAATGCCCGACCCCGGCGCGGCCGACGCCAGCGCGCGGATCGCCGATGCCCATTGGGAGCTGGAAGCTGGGCAAGGCTCGCAAAGCGATGGCCGGAACTCGGACCGCGCACGGAGGTGAGGCTGGCCCTGACCGCCCCCGATGTGGGCACCCTCTGGTGCGCGACCGGCGCCGGAGCAGAAGCGCTACAGCTGTCGGGCCGGTGCAAGGCCGGGCCGTTAACGGATCAGGCCGGCGGCATCCACTCCTCGGCGAGGATGCCGTGGACGACGGAGTCCCTCCACTGACCGCCGCGCTGGATATGGCCGCGGATGACGCCCTCTTCGACCATCCCGGCCGCGGTCATGGTACGGGCGGAACCGACGTTCAGCGGCGAGCGGGCGCCCCAGACGCGGTGCAGGCCCAGGTCGAGGAAGGCCACTCCTAGGAGAAGATGGACGGTCTCCAGTCCGTACCCGACGCCCCAAGTGTCAGGGCGCAGCGCGAAGCCCATCGTGGCCGCACGCTGCTGGTGGGGGTCGGTCGCCAAGCGACCGACCCCCACCAAGTGCTGCGTGTCCCGCTCAACGACGGCCAGGCCGTACTCCATACGGGGCTCCGCCGCGGCCGAGGCGACTGACCGCGCCACGATCTGGCGCACCTCGTCGCGTGTGCGCGGCTCGAACGAGAGGTGCCGCGTGGCCTCCGCGCTGCCGTAGATCGCGTGCACGCCGTCCACGTCGCCCAATTCGGTCTCGCGCAGGGCGAGGCGGGCGCTGGAACGGGCGACAGGGTACATGCCGGCGACTGTACCGGCGTGCCGTCTACCAGGGCAGGGCGGGGCGGTTGGGCTTGTAGAGCCCGATCTCCTCGTGCAACTCCCGGCCGGTGGCAGCCTCCCGCAAGGGGCCGGTGGACAAGGCGTGGCGTACGCGGTGGACGGAGGTGACGATGCCGGCGTTGCGGTAGCTGGGGGGCAGGTCCAGGACGGGGCGAACGGCGTCCGCTGCGGCTTCGAGGTCACCGCCGTTGAGCCGGACCAGGGCCAGGTTGCACTGGGAACCGGCGAGGTCGCCGAAAGCCCAGTTCGGGTCGTCCTTGTCGCTCAGGCCCTTGACCGCCTCCTCGGCGAGCCTTCCCAGTCGGTCGTCGCCTTGGCCGAGGAGGACAGCCGCCTCCACGTGGTAGTACCGCTGCTTGGGCAGGGAGTAGGTCAGCAGACCGCCAAGCTCGTCCAGCGCATCGGGGCGGATCGCCTCGCGGAGGCGTTCAGCGCGCAGGGTGGCTTCCTGGACGGCCTCAGCGTCGCCGAGCACCGCGGCGGCGCGGGCTTCAAGGCCGGGCAGCCACACGGACACGCTCCCGCCTTGGTGCCCGGCCGCTGCGCCCTGGCGGGCGAAGTGAACGGCGTCCTCGGGCTGCCCCGCCCAGTAGGCGATGAGGCTCTTGAGCCCATCGACCAGAGCGACGAGTGCCGGTTCCTCGGCCTCCCGGGCGCAGAAGCCGGCGGTGCGGGCCTGCATCCTGGCGGTCGCCGGGTCCCCCATGTCGTGGCTTCCCTTGGCCATCATGAAGGAGAGGATGGCGGCCATCCGCAGCAACTCACGGGCCTGCGTGGGCCGGGCCCGACCGCCCTCGATGAGCCGGAAGGCGTCGTCCTGCGCCTGGGCCAGGTCCTCCCACAGCTCGGGGAGGGCGACCCGCGGGTACTCCTGGGCGATGCGGGACACCTCATCGCGAAGGAAACCCAGCGTCTCCTCCCCCACCTGGTTGTTCTCGGCCCCCAGAGTGAACTCCATCGCACGTCGCGCAGCCATCGCGCCTACCCTTCTCATCTCGCGCAGGTCCGTGCCGAGGTAGGCAGGGACATCGGTGTGTGGCGTGCCGGCCGCCGCGCCAGGGGACACCTCTGCGGCTGGTCCCCAGAGCTGGTCGATGCTGTGACCGAACATGTGGGTCAGGACCCGCTGGAAGTCCTTCTGCGGCTTCCGAGCGGTGTAGTACCAAGCCTCGAAGGTGGCTGCCGCCGGCTCCAGCGTTGCCAGGTGCGGCATCCCATCGAGCTTGGCAACCTCCACGGCGGACTTCCTGAAGTGCCGCAGGAAGACGACGTGGTCCTTCCACGCGCGCCGGTCGATCTCGACGCGGAACAAGGTGGGTTGCACCGGCATATGCCCTCCTCGTGGGCCAGCACGTCAACTCGACTGACGCTAGACCGACTTCAACCTGAAGCTGCCCTCCCCAATGGGCTTTCAGCAAGGTCGAGGAAAGTCCGATGGGACATCGAAGCCTCCTCGGCAAAGGCCAGGCCAAGCCGATGGGACTTCGTGGGTGGTTTCGGTTCGTGGCATTGGCCACGCTCATTGCAGTGATCGCGCAGAGTGCCGAGGTGATCACGGACTCTGTGTATGACCTGGAGGCCAGCGATGAACTCGACGACGAGCAGCAGCGCTCCACCTGCCGAGCGAGGCGGCAAGCGCCGGCGAACTCACGCACCCCTGCAAGGGTTCGACGCCGCCTTTGCACCCGAGCGTTATCGCGTCGCTGACGCCCGCAGGATGACCGCTTCGCACCTGCGCCTGTGGCACCTGTCCGAGTCGCTGACCGCCGACGTCGTCGTCACGGTCTCCGAACTGGTCACCAACGCTATCCAGCACGGCAACGGCGACATCAGGCTGCGGGTGCAGTGCAGCGCTGACCGCCTGCTGGTTGAGGTCAGCGACCATAACCCCGCGCCGGCCCGGATACGGCCCATACACGACGAGGACACTCGCGGACGTGGCCTGCACATGGTCGACCATCTTGCCCAGGACTGGGGCGTGAGCGACGGCGGACTCACCACATGGGCGGCGTTCGGAATTCCCGTTGAGGCGCCGCGATGAACATCCAGGACGCGCAGTCAGACGTGGTCCGTGCCACCACAGGTGGCCTTCGCCTTGCACGTGTTGGCTTCGGCTTAGGACCGAGGACGTCCGTTCGCCTCATCCCAATAGGTCGCGAGCATTTCTCCCGGCCAGGCTGGCTGACGGATCGGGCCTCGCGGGCCCATCTGCTCGAAGTACGGCGCGACGTCGAGGACGGGAGTCCCGTCTACAGCGTCGAGGTCGGTGACGATCAGGTCCCGACCATCGGCCCTGAGCAGCCGCGGGTAGCTGACAGCCAGTTGATTAGGGCGTCGGTGGTTGCGGTGGACGAAGGTCCCTGTGGCCGGCCAGCTCGGATTCCCTCGGGGGCTGCGCGCGTGCAGCTGGACGTCCTCGGGTCGCGCCTGGTGAAAATGCCAGGTCACCGTCAGGTGGGAGAACTCCTCGATGCCCCTCAGGGTTTCGAGGGGGAAGGCGCCGTCCATTCGGATGATCGATTCGACTCCGCCCTGGTAGTCGTCTTGCACGCGGGTGTGGCCGCCCACGACCGTCGCAACTGTTCGGACCTCGTACGTCGTCACGGGTTTATCCTCTCCTCGGGCGATGCTGGTCCGCGGGCTGCCGTCGGGCATCGAACGTCCGTGTCACGATCAGCCTATGGCCCGGAGCATGCCGCGTGCCCGCCGGTCCAGCTCGGTTACGTGGCGGCCTCCGCGTTGCCGGACGGGCGAGAGATCGCTCTGGATGCGGAGGATCACGTCGCGCGTTCGGCCGGACTGGACGCCGGTCATGGCGTCGAGTGCTTCGTTCCAGGTGGCACACGCTTCGTCGAGGTTTCCGCGCTGGACTTGGACGGCTCCGAGGTAGCCGAGCGTCACGCTGTGCGTGCGGGCGAACTGCTGACGTCGGCGTGTGGCCACACTCCGCTTGAAGTGGATCTCCGCGTCGAGGGGCTGTCCTATGTCGCGCAGGGCGCAAGCGGTCTCGTGGGCGAGGGAGGCTTCCTGGAAGAAGCCGACGCGGGCAGGGGCTTCGGCATTGTCAGCGCGGGCGAGGTCGCGCTCCGCTCGACTGATCGCCGCCAACGTACCGGCGCGGTCACCGTCGGCGGCGAGGGCCCGGGCTTGGACAATAGCCAGCAGCGCCTTCTCGCGATGGCTGGCCTGGCCGTAGCGGTCGCGGGACATCGAGGCGTCGGCCAGATCGAGTGCCCTGCGTGGGTGTCCGAGATCCACGGCCTGGTGGGCGAGAGCCCGCAGAACATGGCCGCCGAGAGCTCCGTCGCCGGCCTCAGCCGCGATCCGGACGGCGACAGTGAGATAGCGCTGGGCAGTACGGTGTTCACCGGCGTCGAAAGCCATCCAGCCGGCGAGGTACGCCATCTCCGCGACCGCGGAGTACGTGTCGCGACGAAGCTGATCCGTACGGAATTGGCTTCCGAGCAGGGGCACCGCTTCGTCGAGCAGGTGGCTGGCGAGGGCCTTGCGGCCGGATGCGCCACCGCGCTGCTGGTCGCGTGCGGAGTAGTAGACCGTGAGGTCGCGGACATCGTCGATGTCGGCCTGGGTCACCGCGCGCGAAGAGACCGGTCGGCGGTTCGTCGCTGCGGCGAAGGCGGCTGCCCACCACGACATGGTGGGCAGAGCGAGGCCGGCGGCGGAGTACGCGGCGGTAGCCAGCAACTTGCGTCGGTGCATATCGAGATCGTCGCTTCCCAACTCGGCCAGTGCGGTCAGAGGGTCGACGCTCCAGTCGGATCCGGTGTCGGTCGTGCCGGACGGCGCTTCTTCCAGCCCGAGGTCGGCCAGGGTGAGGCGGCGGCCGAGCCTGCGGGACAGCGTCTCGCGCAGGATATGCGGCGCTCTGCCGCTCGGCTTCGTGCCGAGAACCCACATGGAGATGTGCGAGCGGGAGACCACCTCCAGCTCACGCACCCCGCACTCCCCAGCAACGCGGGCAACAGCGCTGGCGGCTTGCGGCTGGGACCAGCCTGCTTCGCGCAGGAGCGCGGCAAGAGCGACGTTGCGTTCACGGGCCATGGGCTGCCCCTCGGTTCCGAAATGATCTTTGGCGCCTTTGGCGGCCTTCCCCTCCGCGAAGGCATACCCGTCGCGCGGGATTTGCGGTTCGCTCAACGTAGCGATCAGATCACGCACTTCGCACGCTGGTCGTCGGCTCGGACCGGGGTCGTAGCCCCATTTTGGCTTGATCCGAACAGGAGTTGTGTCATGCGCCCTTCGCCGGCCCTTCGCCGACACGCCCAGCTTGCAGACTGGCTCGGGCTACGAGCGTCCGTCACCGAGGCGCAAACGCCGGAGCGTGATCACCTGGTGGCCGCGTCAGAAACGGTCACGCTGGTGCTGGGCGAGGATTCGCCACTGCCCGAGAGCCCTGCCGATGTGGAGGACCTCGTACGCCTCCTGCGCGGCCACGTTGCTCAGCTGGGCGCACACACCGTCCAGGGGATCCCAGCGCTGCTGCGCGCGCAGCAGCTTTGCTCCGAGAGCATCCCCGAGGGCTACATGCCGAGCAGGGTGTACCTGGTCAGACTCGCCGAGGCCACGCGGGAGCTGTCGATCCACGTGGACAGCGACGCTCCCGGCACGAGCAGCGTGAAGCGCTGGTGGCACTGGCGAAAGCCCCCGGTCAACGTACTGCGCGGGACCGTCTTCGCCGTCGCCTTGGCCTGCCTGGCCCTCGCTGCTTCGGTGCCGCGGACATGACGGTAACCGGTGCGGTCGTCATTGCTCTGGTCCTCGGGCCGATGGCCTGGCTGGTGCTGCGCGGCGATCGGGCCGCCAGGCGGCCTCGGACCGTCGAGAAACTTGCCCCCGCCCGGCAACGCTCCCCCTCACCACGGTGAGGACCGGCCAGCCTCCTGCCTACCGCCCCCGGCCGCTGCCGCGGCCCCGATACCACCCCGCACCCGCAGGGCTCACGGAGATCCACACGATGAAACAGCTTCCCCGAATCGAGCAGTATCGCCTGGTCGGCGACACGCAGACCAGCGCCCACGTCCGTGACAACGGCTCGATCGACTGGCTGTGCCTGCCCCGCTTCGACTCGCCGGCCGTCTTCGCCGGCCTGCTCGGCACGCAGAAGCACGGCACCTGGCAGGTCGCACCGGCCTCGTCCGTAAGCCGGGACGGTTCCGGGACGGCGGACGAGCGCCGATACCACGGCGACTCGCTCGTCCTCGAATCGCTGTGGCGTACCCCGACGGGTTCGGTCCGCGTCCTGGACTTCATGCCGCCGCGCGACGGTACCGCGCAGGTGATCCGCATCGTCGAGGGCGTGACCGGTGTAGTGGAGATGGTCTCGGCCATGCGTCCCAAGCCGGGGTACGGCAGCGTCAGCCCGTGGATCCACGAGGTTGGTGGACGCATGGTCGCTGAGGCCGGCGCGGACGCACTGTGGCTCGACACCTGCGTCCCGCAGGTGGAGAAGGACGGCGTCGTCGTCAGCGCCTTCGCCGTCGCCGCCGGGCAGAGCGTGGCGTTCGTGCTCAGCTGGTGCCCGTCCCACGCCGCCGCCCCGGACGTTCCCGACCCGGAGGCCGCGCTCACGGAGACGCTCGCCTTCTGGCAGGACTGGACGACGGAATGCACCTACGGGGGGCCCTACCGCGAGGCCGTGGTCCGGTCGTTGATCGCCCTCAAGGCGATGACGTACGGGCCGAGCGGCGGGATCGTCGCGGCGCCGACCACCTCCCTGCCCGAGCTGATCGGCGGCGACCGGAACTGGGACTACCGCTTCACCTGGCTGCGCGACGCCTCCACGACGCTGGCCGCACTGCTGGGGACCGGATACCGGCAGGAGGCACAGGCATGGCGACGATGGCTGCTGCGCGCGGTGGCTGGCGACCCGGAGAACCTGCAGATCATGTACGGGATCACGGGGGAGCGTGACCTGCGCGAGCGGGAGCTTCCCTGGCTGCCCGGGTACGAGGGCTCAACTCCCGTACGGATCGGCAACGGCGCGGCCGACCAGCTCCAGCTGGATGTGTACGGCGAGGTGATCGAGACCCTGGACCTCGCGCACCAGAGCGGTGTGGCCCACTGCGCCGACACCGCCGTGCTGCACCGGCGGCTCGTGGAGCACCTGTCCCGGCGCTGGCGGGAGCCGGACGAGGGGATCTGGGAGATCCGAGGAGCGCGCCGGCACTTCGTGCACTCCAAGGTGATGGCCTGGGTGGCCGTCGACCGCACCATCCGTCTGGCCGAAGCCGGCGCCCTCGACATGAACCCGGCTCCCTTGGTCGAACTGCGATCAGCGATCCACCACGAGGTCTGCACCGAGGGCTTCGACCCGGTACGCAACACCTTCACGCAGTCCTACGGCTCCCAGGAATTGGACGCCGCCACGCTGCTGATCCCCCGCGTCGGCTTCCTGCCGCCCGACGACCCGCGCGTCGTCGGCACCGTGGACGCTGTAGGCCGCGAACTCTCCACCCCTGACGGTCTCGTGCGCCGATACCCGACCCGCGGCGACCGCACCGGGGTGGACGGGTTGAAGGGTGATGAGGGCGCCTTCTTGCTGTGCTCCTTCTGGCTCGTCGACGGCCTGGCCCTGACCGGCCGCATCAACGAGGCCCGTGCCCTGTTCGAGGGCCTCTTGGAACTGCGCAACAACCTCGGACTCCTGGCGGAGGAGTACGACCCCGTCCAGCAGCGCCAGCTCGGGAACTCCCCGCAGGCGTTCAGCCACATGGGGCTGATCGAAAGCGCCCGGCTCCTTCAGGTCCTGACGGCGGGACCCCCGCACCGCCACGGCCCGGTCTCGGTGCCAGCGCCGCGCTCGGCCGCCTCCAGCACGCGCACGACCAGCCCCGACCTGACGCCGCAGCACGCCACCCACGCCTGACGAGGATCCTCATGCCTGACAGCGCCATCCCGGCACGGCCGGCCGCCACCGACCATCGCAGACGGCGGCCTCCGGTCGAGGCGATCACGCTGCACCGTGCCCGCCGCGCCGTGGCCGTGCCCCTGTTGCTCCTCGGCACGTTGCTGGTAGCCGCCTTCGCCCTCCGGTCGTTCTCTGCGGTGGGCCCCGGCTGGCTCCTGACGGGTCTGGTCTGCGGACTGGGTGGGGTCGCAGCCATCACGGCTCGCCAGGCGCGCACCTTCGCCCAAGCCGTGCAGACGGCAGCAGAGGAAGCCCAGGCAGCAGCGCAGACGGCCGTGGAGGGGGCCAGGGCAGCAGCGCTGGCGACCGTAGCGGAAGCGGCGGCGGCCGTTGAGAAGTCGGTGCAGTGGTCGGCGGACGAGCTGTGCCGCGGCGGGGGCCCCACGCTGCAGGACCCACAGGCGCCGCCACCGGCCGGCGCGAACGACGGCATCAACAACGCGCTGGGTGCACTGCAGGTGCAGGCCATCGCCTCCCTGATACGCGTCCACGACGAGTCCCAGTCCGTCGTCCTGCTGGAAGTGCTGCGCCGCCTGGCCATGCGCGAGCACGCCCTGGTCGGCAAGGCACTCCAGGCGCTGAGTCGGCTGGAGATGCTGACCGACGACCCGGAGCTGCTAGCCGCCATCTTCGAGATCGATCACCTCGTGACGCGGATGCGGCGTCAGGTGGAGAGCACGGCGGTGCTGGGCGGGCAGTCCCTGCGCAGCGCACGTCACCCCGTGCCCGTCACCACCACGCTACGCGGGGCGGTCTCCGAGGTCGTGCAGTACCCGCGCGTGGCCGTCGCCGCCGGGTCCGTAGGCGCCGAGCTCGGCCTCCCCGGCCATGTGGGTCCGGACCTCACTCACCTGCTGGCAGAGCTGATCGAGAACGCGCTTGAGAGCTCCGACCCGGCGACGAAGGTGATGGTGCGTGCGCAGCGAGTGCCGAACGGACTGGCGGTCGAGGTCGAGGACCGGGCCATGCCGATGCACCCGCAGACGCGGGCACAGATGAACCACCTCCTGAAGGCGCCGAGCGAAGTCGACGTGAGCGGCCAGGTGCGGGCCGGGCAGCTCGGGCTGCTGGTCGCGGCCAAGATCGCCGAGTCGCACGGTTTCTCCGTCGTGCTGCAGGAGAACACAACCGGAGGCACCACCGCCCTCGTCGTCATCCCCGCGCGACTCCTCGTCGCGATTCCCCCCGTCGAAGACTCCGGCATGCCCGCGGGGCAGCCTCGGTCCGCCCTTCCGCCGGTACGGCAGACCACCGCAGCCCCTCCTTCAGGCCAGGCCACCCGCCCCTGGCCCCCCGGCACGCCAAGCCCCGCGGCGGCAGGTCATCCGGGGAGCGCGCCCGCCCTACCAACCCGCACCCGTCAGGCAGGCGCGTTCCGCCCACCCCGCGAGCAAGCGCCCGTGGCCGCGCCGACGCCGGGGCTGGCCGCCGCCTTCCGTTCCGGCATCCAGGCCGGCGGCACCACCCCCCCTCACCCTGCTCCGGACGAGCACCCCAACCCCTGAACCATGCACGGCCCCCCTTCCTGCAGGCCCACTCCCACGCGTGGGGCCCTTCCCCTTCTGGAGCGATCCCTATGAGCACCCACCACGAGGCCGGCACCGTAACCGGCGTGTCCGCGTCCGAGAGCAGCCCGAGCGGCCAGCGGGACAACATGGCTTGGCTGCTGCGTCAGTTCGCCGGCGACACCCCGGGCGTCACGCACGCCGTCCTGCTGTCGCGGGACGGGCTGCGTCTGCTGGACAGCGACGTGGACAAGGATTGGGCGGACGAGTTGTCGGCCGCCATCAGCGGCGTCGCCTCTCTCGCCTCGAATATCACCGGCCCCAGCCACAAGAAGCGGCCGGCCCGGCAGGTCATCATCGAGCGGGACGACTGCCTCTACTTCGTCCAGAGCGCGGGACGCAGCGCCGCTTTCGACAAGACCCCCGGCGCCGAGCGCGGTGAGGTGGAGACGATCCTCGTCGTCGTCGCCACCACGGACGCCGACGTGGGCTCCGTGGGCTTCGAGATGGGCCGCCTCGTGGCGAAGTTCGCCCCCTACATGAAGATCCCCGTCAGGGTCGGCACGAGCGGCGACGTCCGGTGACCGGGCTCGGCCGCGCGGCCGAGGAATCGACGTTCGTGCGGACCTACACCCTGACGCGCGGGCGCACCAAGCCGAGGCATCTGCTCGGTCTGGACACGGTGCTGGAAGCGGGGCCGGGCCGGCCCGGCCCGGCACAGGCCGAGGAGTGCGCGGAGATCCTCGCACTGTGCCGGGCACACCGACGGTCGGTGACCGAATTGGCGGGCCGCCTCGGCCGACCGGTCACCGTCGTCAAGGTCCTCGTCTCCGACCTGCTGGACGCCGACGCCTTGGTCGTCCCCGTCACCGCCCCCTATGCCGCATCCGGCTCGGACTCGGATGCGGGCCCCTCCACCCAGCTGCTGGCGGCTGTTTCCGCCGGCCTGAAGAGGAAGTTCCCCAATGCCACCCGCTACCCCCAGGCCGGATGACTCCTGCGTGCTCCTGCGTCCTTCACCGCGCCCGCCCGCCGGCACCGCGCCGATCGTGCTGAAGGCCCTGATCGCCGGGGGCTTCGGCGCGGGCAAGACCACCGCCGTGGGCGCCGTCAGCGAGATCACGCCGCTGAGCACCGAGGAGTACCTGACCGAGGCCGGCGCGGACGTGGACAGCCTGGCCGGCCTGGAGGCCAAGCGGACCACCACGGTCGCCTTCGACTTCGGCCGCCTGAGCCTGCCCGACGCGCCCATGCCCCTGGAGCTCTTCCTGTTCGGCACGCCGGGCCAGGACCGGTTTGTCGACCTCTGGTATGAACTGGCCCGCGGCGCCGTCGGGGCGGTCGTCCTGGTCGACACCCGCCGTCTGGAGAGCAGCTTCACCCCCGTCAGCTTCTTCGAGGACATCGGTCTGCCCTTTGTCGTCGCCGTCAACCACTTCGACGGCGCCTACCGCTACCACCCCGAGCAGGTCCGCACCGCCCTCGAACTCCCGTCCTCTGTACCGGTGGTCGCCTGCGACGCCCGCGACCGTAACCACGTCGCCGGCGTCCTGCTCACCCTCGTCGGCCACGCCGAGACCCGTACCTCCGCCGGGCGCGGTTACTCCGCACCCACCACCCTCCAGGAAGCCTGATGTCCCAGGACCCCTACCGCACGCCGCAGGCCGCATTGCCCGCGCAGTCTCTTCCGCGACGCGACATGCGGGAGGCCGCACGCGGCCCCTTCACCCTGCCGGACACCGCCCTCCCCAGCCAGTCGACCCAGCCAGCGCCGGAGCTGGCGCAGCGCTACGAACTGCTGCACCGCCTGGGCGTTCCCACCACGGCCGACGAGGACTTCGACGACCTGGCCCGGGGCATGGCCACACAGGCCGGGTTCCTGTACGGGTTCGTCAACCTGTTCCTGGAGGAGCAGACTTTCGTCGGGCTGCACCAGCCGCCGGCGGACAGCGGGTTCGTGATCGTCGGCCGCACCATGAGCCGGGACCACGGCTGGTGCCCGGAGGTCATGGCCCGCAGGAAGGCCCTCCCGCTGCACGACGTGCACGCGTCCCCGCGCTTCAGCGGCAACGCGGTGGGCGACGCCGTCGGGATCCGCTCCTACTTCGGCGCTCCGTTGATCCACGACAGCGGCACGGTGCTGGGCACGGTGTGTGTGATCGACCCCGAGAAGCGGCCCCTGGCCGAGGCACGTCGTCTGCGGGACATCGTCATCAACGCCAGTGCACAGGTGATGGACCACATCGCCCGCGCCCCCGTCCGCTAGGCCGTTCCACAACTTCCCACCCGGGAGCCGTAGGCGTTCCCCGGCCGCTCCACGCGTTGCGACCTTCATCCAGGGAGAGGGAGACCATGTCCGCCACACCCACCACGCCTCCACCGGCGCTGCGTCCCTACCTCACCGCCCGCCACGATCTGCTGTGGCAGGAGGCGGACGCCTTCGCGGCCGAGCACGTCGCGCCGCGCGCCGCGCGGATGGAGGCCGCTCCGGGCAGGGTGGAGCGCAAGGTCGCCGACCTGATGGCCGCCCGGCGGTGGTTCGCCGTCACCGTCCCGGCGGTCTTCGGCGGGCTGGGCGCCGGACACGTGGCCAGGACCGTCTTGGTCCACCGCATCGCGCGGGTCTCGGCGGCTGCCGCGGCCATCCTGCAGGCCACATTGATCCCCGTGGGCGCTCTGCTGCACTTCGCCACCTACGAGCAGAAGGGCCGCTGGCTTCCCCGGGTCGCGGACGGGTCCGTGCTGCTGTCGATCGCCGTGACCGAACCGCTCGCCGGCGGACACATCGGCGGCATCGAAACCACCGCCGAACACATCGGCAACCAATGGGTGATCACCGGCAGCAAGATCCATATCGGCAACAGCCACCTCGCCGGAGCCCACCTCGTCGTCGCCCGCACCGCCGCGGCCGGAGTCAGCACCTCACAGGCGCTGACCGCGTTCATGGTCGAAGCCGACCGCCCCGGACTTTCCGTCTCCGACCACCGTGCCGGGCTCGGTCTGCATGGCTTCTCCGCCGGCCGCCTCGACCTCGATCACGTCCGCGTCCCCGAGGACAACGTGGTCGGGGAGATCGGCCAGGGACTGGCCGTGGCCCAGAGCAGCAGCATCCTCTACGGCCGCCCCAACCTGGCCGCCGTCAGCCTCGGCATCCACGAAGCCGTCGTGGACACCGCCACCGCCCGGCTCAAGACCCGCCCCCGCTACCAGGGCGCCCTGTCCGACCTGCCGGTCCTGCGGGACCGCGTCGGCGGCATGGAAGCCCGCCTGCGCGCCGCCCGGATACTCGCCTACCAGGCCGTGCACCTCCTCGACCAGGGCCTGCCCTGCGACACCGACCTGATCAATTCGAAATACCTCGGCCACCAGTGGGCCGTCCAGTCCGCCCAGGACGCCATGGAACTGCACGGCGCCAACGCCCTCGATGGCGACTACATCGTCCAGCGCCTGTGGCGCGACATCCAGCACACCTACCCACCGGCCGGAACCGGCGAAGTCCAGCGCATACGCCTGGCCGACGCCGCCTTCGCAGAGGACCACATCCAGTGGTCCGAGCGCCTCGCCGCCGAAGCCGCCTGGGCACGACCCGATCCGACCGCCGCATGAGCCCCCGTGCGCGGCACCCCGTGACTCCCCATCGCCGCGCACGGGCCCGTGCCGCCGGCCCCCGTCCCCCGCGGGGACCGGCGGCACCCCTCCCAGTGACCATCCACTCAGCCGAGAGAGACACCGTGACCCCGCCCGTGACGACCAGCGCACCGATCACGCCCCTGACGCCGACCCTGCAGCGCGTCGCCCAGCACCTCGCGAACGGCCTCACGGCCAAGGAGATTGCGGCAGAGACCAGCCTGTCGGCCGTGACCGTCCGCCAGTACATGCGCGACATCCGTGAGAGCCTGCACTGCCCGCCCCGCTGCAAGCCCCCGGTGATCGTGCACCGCCTGTTCACCACCCAGCAGGTGGCCTCACCCACGGCGGACCGGCCAGCGCCATCCCTCACCCCGGAGCAGCGGCTGCTGCTCCGAGCCGTCGCCGAGCACAGCGACCCCCGTGACATCGCCGTCGCCGCCAAGCTCGCCCCCGCCGACCAGCGCGCCGCACTCGACCAACTCCTCGCCGACACGGGCGCGCGGGACACCACCCACCTGGTGATCCTTGCCCACGGCTGGAAGCTGCTGCCGACCGACCCGGCGGCGCGGAGCGGAGCGAGCCAGTGAGAAGGCCCCCCACTCCCCTGGCCAACGAGGGGGCTCCGGCTTCCACCTCGTTCGCAGCGAAGTACCCGGGCGCCGTGTACGCGGTGCGCAGGTTACGTACGGACGCCGAGCGCGCGGAAGCCGCTGCCCTCGTGCAGGACCGGCAGCGCTGGCTCACCCTGCGCGGTCTCCCCGTGCCCGCCCAAGCCGACGTGCCGGCCCTGTTCCGCGACCCGCACACGACGTCGGCCGGTCTGTGCGAGGACGGAAAGCTGCTCGCCTGCATGGTCCCCGCGCGCGACCCCGGACTCAGCTGGGGCGAAGGCCCCTGCCTCCGCCTGGGCCACGTCCACACGCTGCCCGAGCAACCCGACGACATCACCCGGCTGATCACCCTATGGGCCTCCGACTTCGCCGCCCGGCAGAGCCTCCCGCTCGTACGGGCCGAAATCCTGGCGCGCCACACCCTGCAAGCCGAACCCATCGCCGCCCTGCTGCGTCGGCTCACGGACATGGGCTGGGATGTACGCGGTTCCGGCCCAGGACGAGAGGGTGACCGAGTGGCCCGCCTCGAACTGGCCGCCGAGCACCGCCCCCGACTCAGCACACTAATCAGCTGCCAAACCCAAGCTCCCCATCTTGCCGCGGAAGAAGGGAGCAGCACGTGACAACCGAAAAGCCGCAGCGGCCCGACATCGCCCGCGAGCTGATCGCCCGCGCCACGGAATCGGCCGCGCACCGGGCCACACGCGTACGCAACCAGCTCGACGGCGTCCAACTCGGCCGTGGTCGGCACACCGACTACGCCAACGCCAAGTTTCTGCGCCGCGTCCTGGGCGAATACGAGTGGCCCGGCCACCGCCTCGTCGGCCCTGCTGCTGCCCGAGCCGCCTGGAGCATCGCCCTGCACAGCGACCACGACCTCGTCTTCCAGCGCGCCGCCACCATCCTGCTCGGGCGTGCGGTCGAGGCCGGCGACGCGCTCGTCCACCACTGGGCACACCTGCACGACCGCACCCTCATCAACACCGGCCAGGACCAGGAGTACGGCACCCAGCTCCTGCTGAACGCCGACGGGATCGAGCTGTGCCCGCTACGTGCGCCGGAGTCCGTCGACGCACGCAGGGCAACCGTGGGCCTGCCGCCGCTTGCCATCGCCCTCAAGGCGGTGCGCCGCCGCTACACGCCGGACCACTCTGCCGATGAAACCCCGACCGTCGTCCTCGCGGGGGCCGCGTGAACAGGGGCCTCCAGGTTCCAGTCGGCCTGCCGGCCGCAACCCCGCCCTGCGAAAGGATCGTTGACCGATGAAGCTCACCACCGCCGTCCTGACTGCCGGTGCGGCCGTCTCCCTCACCACCGCCGTGGTCGGAGCCGCCCGGCTCAGGCAGGACGCGCGGCACCAGACCGAGCGCAACGAGACGGTTCTCGCCCGCAACCAGCTCGACTGGTTGGCCCAGATGTCCACCAACCCTGACCTCGCCAAGCTCTGGACGCCCGAGGACATGGACGTCGAGGAGTACATGCAGTTGCTGAAGGCCAATCAGCTCATCTGCATGCTCAGCCTGCGCAACCGCCTCGGCTGCGTGCGCGCCGGACATCTGCCGTGGTACGCCGCGAAGCTGATGGAGAGCGGCGTCTGCCAACGTTACTGGAAGCGGTTCGGCGGCCTCCGAGCCGAGGAGGCCGAGGGCGATGAGCAGGCCGAGCACTTCACCCGGGTGCTGGACCAAGCCGCCAAGAATCCCCCGCGGGCAGAGGCCGCTACGGCCTGACGGCACCACACCGACTCCCCGGCGCGCGACCACGCAGGCGCCTTCACCGCCCGTCGCCGTCTGGTGGCAGACCCCGGGGTCCGACCGGGCCTCGGCATCCCGCACCACCCACTCCTAGGAGGCATGCATGACCGCCATCCAGGCCGAGAGGCCGACCGCTCCCGCGCAGGCGAACCTCGCGAAGACCGACAACGACCCGTTCCAGCTCGACATCACCTTCATCGAGGGCACGCCGGCGACCGAGACGGTCCTGATGTGCAGCACGGGCGACACCTGCGGCAGCTCCTGCCCCAGCGCCTGCACCACCTCGTAGGCCGGGACACCCCGGCAACGAGGGCCGGACGGGGACTCTCCCCGTCCGGCCCGCCCAGCCCGCCACACCAGAAGATGAGGAGAGCCCTGATGACACGGCGACGGCCCACTCTGTACGAGGCCGCGGGGCAGGCCATGCTGCGCGCCGCGGTGCACACGACCGAGCCCGCCATGCCGCCCTGGCCGTCATCCACGGCGCCCGTGGAAGAGTGGCGCGCGTGGCTGCGCACGGTGTGGTCCGACACCGACTTCCGCCGGACCGTGACGCAGGCGAGCCCTCACCTCGCCGAGCAGCTGCAGGGCATCATCGACTGCCACACACCGAAGGCGCGCCGGATGCGCCGGGCGGCGCTGGCCAGCGCCCGCTACGCCATCCGCTACGCCCGCCGCTCCACCCCCTTCGGCCTGTTCGCCGGCGTCGCCCCGCTCGGCTTCGACCAGACCACGTCCGTCCGCATCGGCGACGAGCACCAGGTCGTGGCTCGCCCCGAGCCGGACGGACTCGAGAAAATGCTCAGCGCCTGGGAGAGCGACGCGGCGCGCATGGCCGACGCCGAGGTCTGCGTCAACACCTTGATCCGGCAGCGCGACCAGCACATCCACGTACCGTCCGAGGGCGACGCCGAGTTCCGCCTGGCTCTGAGCCCCGCACTGCGTCTCGTACTCGACCTGGCCCGATCACCCATCGCGTACCGCCAGTTGACAGAGAAGCTGGCCGCGGAGTTCCCCGCTGTGGACGGCACCGCGCGTGACCGGTTGCTCAGTGAACTGCTGCGGGTGCGGCTGTTGCGCTCGTCGCTGCGTGCGCCCGCCACCGTCGCCGATCCCACCGACGTCTTACCGCCTGCGGCGCGCGCTCAGACAGCTGGCCTGCGGGCCGCGTGCGACCTGCAGCTGGACGCCGACGTGCGGCTGCCTGAGCAGGTGCTGACCGAAGCGGAGACCGCGGCGACCGTCCTGACACGCCTGGTCACCCATCCGAACGGGACACCGACCTGGCGTCGGTGGATCGAGCAGTTCTCCGAGCGCTACGGCGAGAGCACCGCGGTCCCGGTGGAGGTGGCCACGGACCCCGACCGGGGCGTGGGCTTCCCGGCCGGGTTCGTCACGGCGAGCGAACCACCCAGGCCGATGTCCCGGCGCGACCGCATGCTGCTGGAGCTGGCCGGCACCGCCGCCGCCGAAGGCAGCCGCACCGTCACGGTGACCGGAGCGATGATCGAGGAACTGGAGGCAGCGGCCGGCGGCAAGCCTCGCAACGCGGCGCCCCACCTCGAACTGGCCGCACAGGTCCACGCCACCTCCGTCCCTGCCCTGGACCGGGGTGACTTCCGGCTGCGCGTTCTGACCGTCTCCCGCTCAGCCGGATCGATGACCGGCCGGTTCTGGCACCTCTTCCCCGGCACCGAGACGGCGTACGCGACCCTGCCCACCGTCGATCCGGAGGCGGAACTCGCGCAGCTCTCCTTCCACGCCGGGCGGGTGGCGGCCGATCTGCTCACCCGCGCGCCCCAGGCTCAGCCCCGGATCGTGAGCGTCGGCGAATACCGCCACCCCGCCCCGCACGTCCTCTTCCCCCGCGACCTCGCGGTCACCGTCACCGACGGCCGCCCCCAGCTGGTGGAATCCGCAACGGGCAAGCCGCTGGAGCTACTGGCCCCCACCGCCATCAACTTCCTGTGGAACAACTACACCCCGCCGATGGCCCGCTTCCTCGGCGAGATCAGCAGGGCCACCTCCTCGCAGGTGACCTGGTTCGACTGGGGCGCCGCCTGGACCCTGCCCTTCACCCCGGCCCTCACCTACCGGCGCACCATCCTCACCACCGCTCGGTGGAAGATCCGCAGCCGCACGCTGCCCGCCCGCACCGCACCACTCCAGCAGTGGGCGGACCAACTCCACGCCTGGCGTGCCCGGTTCCGGGTGCCGGAGCGGGTCCTGCTCGCCGAGGACGACCAGCAACTGCCCCTCAACCTGTCCCGCGACATCGACCTGGACCTCCTGCGCGCGCACCTGGACGCCAGCCCCTTCGGCATCGCCACCCTGCACGACGCGCCCCCTCCGGACGCCGACGGGTGGATCGGCGGCCGGGCCCACAGCATCGTCGTCCCCCTGGCCAGGCGCTCATGACCGCGACGACCGTGCCCCGCACGCAGGACCTGTCCGAGGGCACCCTGGGGATGGCCCTGCTCGACATCGAGCGCCGCGACCTGTCGACCGCCCGCCGCCACCTCACCCAGGCCACCGCCCGAGGGGTCAGCACTGGCAGCAACGCCAGCCTCTTCCACGGCGCACCCGCCCTGGAGTTCGTCCTGACCCGCGCCCACGGAGCCGACGACAACGTCCGCACGGCCGTCGACCGCGTCGTGGACGCCCGGCTCGCCGCCGCCCACCGCCGCCAGGCTGCCGGCGCGCTGCCCCACCTCGCCGAATGGGACCTCATCCGCGGCCTGACCGGACTCGCCGCCCTCCTGCTCTCCCGCCAACCGCCCGCGCCCCGGCTGCCCGACGTGCTCACCTGCCTCGTCGCGCTCGCCCACCCCACCCCCGGTGACGGCCGGACACTGCCCGGGTGGTGGTCGCCTGTCGGCCCCGACGGGAAGGAGATGGCCGGCGGGCACAGCAACAACGGCATGGCTCACGGCATCGCCGGGCCCCTTGCCGTGCTCTCCCTCGCCCTGCGCGAAGGCATCAGCGTCCCCGGTCAGGAGGAAGCCGTCGACACCTTCGCGACCTGGCTCGACCGGCACGGCGCCCACTACTGGTCCACCGCAGCCCACCTGGATGCCGACCAGCCGCCCGCGCCTGAGCCGACCCGCCAGTCCTGGTGCTACGGCCAGCCCGGCATCGCCCGCGCCCAGCAGCTCGCCGCGCTCGCCCTCGGCGACCCCGCCCGCCGCCGGGCGGCCGAGGACACCATCGAGACCACCCTGACCGACCCGCTGCACCTCGCCCGCATCACCGACTCCACGCTCTGCCACGGCTGGGCCGGGCTGCTGACGCTCACCCGCGCGGTCGCCGCCGACAGCCCCGCACCCGACCGCTTCAGCCCGATCATCCAGGACCTGCACCGACGGCTGGCCACCAGCTGGGAGCGCCTGCCCAAACCCGGATTCATGGAAGGCCGCGCCGGAGCCCAACTCGCCCTGCAGGCACCCGATGCCACCGGCTGGAGCCGCGCCCTCCTGCTCACCTGACCCCGAACCTGCCGACGTGCAAGGAGTTGCCTCCCCATGACCTTCGACGACGAGAACCTGCCGACCCCTCCGGCCACGTCCTGGTGGCACGCATCCGTGGCCTTCGCCGACCCGCACGTGGACGCCGCTCGGGCCCTGGCGTCCGCGCTGGCGAAACTCCGCTTTCACTTCCTGCGCAAGGACGCCGGCGTGCGCCTGCGCACCGAACAGCCCGTCGTCGACTTGCTGGACCAGCTCGTCGCCGACGGAGTGATCACCGGCTGGGTGGGCGGGATCTACGAGCCGGAGACGCACGCCTTCGGCGGCCCCGAGGGCATGGAGGTTGCGCACGACGTGTTCTGCGCCGACAGCCCGGCCGCGCTCGCCGAGACCGGCACCCCCGGCGCCCGCGAGCGCAGCGTGATGCTGCTGTCCGCCATGATCCGCGAGGCCGGGCTGGACCCGTTCGAAGCCGGAGACGTCCACGCCCAATGGGCCACCCTACGTCCCCCCATCACCCCGCCCCAGGGCCCCGCGCTAAAGCAGGCCGTCTCCGCTATGCGGCGGCTCATGAACGCGGACGCCGCCCTACGCCCCGACGCGGAAGCCGGCTGGGTCGAGCGCGTCGCCGCGTTCGAGGACGCCGGCCGTCGGCTGCGCCGGCTCGCCGCCGACGGCCGACTGATACGCGGAATCCGGGGCATCATCGCCCATCACGCGATCTTCGCGTTCAACCGCGCAGGCGTTCCTGCCGACGTGCAGGCCGCCACCGCGTGGCTCGGCCGTCACGTCGCCTTCTCCACACAAGAAGGAGCTGACGTGTCTACCCGCAAGTCCGCCTCGGCGGACCCTAGCCTCCCCCGAATGGAGACCACCGTGACACCCGAAACCGGCCCCCACCAGCTGCACGAAGCCCTCACCCAACGGCTCGTCGACAGCAGCCACTTGCGCAGCCAGGCGGCCATCGACGCCTTCCGCACCACCGACCGGCACGCCTTCCTGCCCGGCGTCGACCTGGAGAGCGCGTACAAGGAGGATGCAGTCCCGATCAAGCACGACGAGCACGGGGAGATGATCTCCTGCATCTCCGCGCCGTCCATCGTCGCCACCCAGCTCGAACAGATCGGCGCCCAGCCCGGTCACAAGGTCCTGGAAGCCGGAGCGGCCACCGGCTACAACGCCGCCCTCCTCGGCAAGATCGTCTCCCCCGGCGGGCAGGTGTGGACGCTCGACGTCGACCAGGACCTCGTCGCCGGCGCGAGCAAGAACCTCTCCGAGGCCGGCATCGCCAACGCCACCGCGGTCATGGCCGACGGCGCGGCCGGACTGCCCGAACACGCCCCCTACGACCGGATCATCTTCACCGTCGGCACCGGCGACGTCCCCGTGAAGATCCTCGACCAGCTCGCCCCCGGCGGGCGCCTGGTCCTGCCGATGCGCATCCGGGGCAGCATCTCCCGCTCCTTCGCCTTCGAACGCGACGGCGACACGTGGAAGACCGCCTCCTGCGAGATGGCCACCTTCATCCCGCTGCGCAAGGGCATCTGCGACGACGTGTACACGCTGGTGCCGATGGCCGGCGAGGGCAACGTGCGCCTGGAAACGTTCAGCGAGCAGGACGTCGACCGCGACGCCCTGGGTACCGTCCTCGACCAGCAGCAAACCAAGATCTACACCGGGGTGAAGTTCCGCCAAGGCTCGGCGTGGGAGTGGCTGTACCTGTACCTGGCCTGCGTGCTGCCCAACGGCCTGTCCCGCCTGCCGGGCCAACGCCCCGGCTTCACCCCGCACTTCGGGTGGGGCTCCATGGCCGCCCTCGACGGCGGGTCGCTCGCGTACCTGACCATCCGCGAGGGCGAGGACGAGCAGGGCCGGTACTGGGAGGTCGGCGTGATCGGCCACGGCGAGGGCGGCGCCGGCCTCGCCGAGCGCGTGGTGAGCGAGATCCGCGCCTGGAACACGACCGGCGGCAACGACGCCCCCGAACCGGGCTTCCGGATGGCCGTCGCGGACTCGCGCGACCGGCTGACGGCGGACGACCCGCGCTTCGTCGTCGACAAGCCGTACAGCCGACTGGTCGTCGACTGGGCGCGCAAGGGCTGAACCGATAACCCCCGCGATAGCCAGCCGCGTCCCCCTGGTCCGCCGCACCAAGGCGCCCGCGCTCCCCTTGGAGGAGCGCATCAACCACCTCACCGGGCTGACCGTCGCGCCCGCGGATGCGAGCCACCACGACCTGGTGGCTCGCACCTGCGGGGTCCTCAACTACGCGGCGCTCATCGCCTCCGACGTCGGCCTGCCCGACCTGGCCGAGGATCTGTGCTGGCGCCAGCACCAGGTCTTCGCCAACGCCGGACGCCTCAGCGGACGAATCGCGGTCATGTCGCTGATGCCGCTGGTCAACCTCGCCCGGCTGCAGACCCGCGCCGGCCACGGCGAACTCGCCTACAGCTTGTTGCACTGCCTCAACGACGCCGCCCGGCACCGTAACAAGACCGACATCAACGGCCGCACCGTCGACCTCTCGACCCTCACCGGCACAGACGAGGACCACCGCACGGTGTGCCAGGAGCTGTACGTCACCCTGCTCGTGGACGGCGCCCGCGCCCTCGCCCAGATCGGGCGGTGGACCGAGGCCGCCGACGCCATGGCCCAGCACCGCGGCATCGGCAACCGCCTCCTCGACGGCCGCCAGATCAAGATCATGGCCCTGATGGAGCAGGGCCTGGACCAGCAGGCCCGCGACCTGATCGACACCACCCAGCCCGCCGAGCCCTGGGAGAAAGCCGTCGCGCTCCTCCTGCACGCGCACTGCCAGCCTGCCGAGGCCCCCGTCCCCGGAGACGATCTCGACCGCACCGTGGAGGAAGCCGTCCAGCTCCTTGCCCATCCCGATCCGCCGACCGCCGTCTTCCAGACCCGCACGGGCCTGTCCGCCCTGGAACTGGACCACGCTGGCCGCCATCATGCCCGGATACTCGACTCCCTCCTCAGCGTCGCCCGACTCGACGCCTACGCCGCACGAGAGGCTCTGCATCACCCCGTCGCCGCGTCAGCCCTGGACGACCAGGCGACGGGGGCGCTGACCGCGGTGATCGACGCGGCCGGACTGGGAGCCGGCGCTCTGTCCGCCCCCGACCACGAGGCCCTGACGGGCGCGGTCGGCCACGCCGAGCGGGAGCTGGAAAGGCTGCTGCAGTCCGATTCCAATCCCGGTTAGGAGGCGGGCGACCTGCGGTGCCGCGGCGTACTGCCCACGCGGTGTGGCGGTGTCGGCCTTTCGGCCATTTCCTGCCCGCAGCCGCTCCAAGCCAGGCCAGGGATGTGGCGCCTGCGGGTTCCACGGACGCAGGGAATCACGGGCTTTCCAGCACGACCGAATGACGTGTGTTCGATATCGCGCCCGCGTCGTTAGACCTCACGACCTTGCCGCAGCGACCGTCCCAGGGGGAACGATGACCTCGGCCATTACGCAGGACCAGCCGCCGCAACCACCCGAGGGGACCGCGCCGGACGACGAACAGCAGGATGCCGGTGTTCGAGAAGAGGAATACCTCTATCGCGACGAGTCGAGGCTCCGGGCCGGGTCCCTGTTGACCTCTCGCACCATGGCGCGGCGCCTGCCCTCGCTGGTGCGGCGCTCGGTGCGGATGGCCTGGCGCGTGGACCGCGGCGCGACCGTCGGCCTGTTGATGTGCCAGATCGGGACGGGTGTCCTCGCGGCCCTCGGCCTCCTGGCCGTCACGGGCACGATCACGGCGCTGGTCTCCTCAGGCGACATCACCGAGCGGCTGTGGGACGCCGCCCCGCAGCTTGCCGTGATCGCCGCCGCCGCCGGCCTGCGCGCGTTGATGGGTATCGCCGTCGTCTGGCTCACCGGGCGTCTGCGTCCGGTGCTCGGCCGGGCGGCGGAGCTGACGATGATCGAGGCCGCGCTCGGCGCGGAACTGGCCGCCAACAACAAGCCCGGCTACAACGACGCCTACGACATCGCCGACCGCGGCGCCCAGGTCACCCCCGACCTCGTCGAAGAAGCGCAGGACGTGCTGGCGGCCACCGCCACGCTGGCGGCCGGCGCCACCGTCCTGACCGTCCTGCACCCCCTACTCCTCCCCCTGCTCTTCCTCGCGTGCCTGCCGCAGGCCGCCGCATACGTGCGCTCCGCGCGGGTGCTCTACCTCGCCGGGCTGGAGACCTCCGGGCGGCGCCGGATGCTGAGCAAGCTCCGCTGGCACATGGCCTGTCAGGAGTCCAGCGAGGAGATGCGTGCCTGCCTCGCCGGCCCCTTCCTGATCGGGCGGTACCGGCGGCTGGCCGCCTCGGTCAACGCCGCCGAACGCCAAGCCGCGAACACCGGTGCCTGGATGGGACTGGCCGGAGCCGTGGCCGGCGGGATCGCCTCGACCGCGGTGTGGGCGGCGCTGCTGTGGCTCCTGGCCTCCGGGCGGATGAGCCTGGCGGCCGGCGGCGGCGCCGTATTCGCCCTTCAGACCGCCACCGGCTCAGTGCGCGGCATCATCAACGGCGGGGCCCGCCTGGTGCGCACCGGCTGGTACGTACAGGACTGGCAGAACTTCCTCGACAACGCTCACGGCCAGGCCATGATCGACTCACGCGGCACCGCGTCGCTCCCCGCGGCCCCGGAGCGCTTCGAGGTCCGTGACGTCACCTACCGCTACGACGGCGCCCCCAAAGACAGCCTGAGCAACGTCTCCCTCCATGTGAAGCGCGGCGAGATCGTGGCGCTGGTCGGGGAGAACGGCTCCGGCAAGACGACCCTCTCACGCCTGCTGTGCGGGTTGCTGCTGCCCACCGAGGGCGACGTGGCCTGGGACCACGCCTCCACGGCGGACCTGGACCCGTGGGGGTCGTGGGAGCACGTTGCGCTGGTGCCGCAGAAGTTCACCTACCTGCCGCTGACGATGCGCGACAACATCACCTTCGGGCAGGGCGACACCAGCGACGCCGCCCTGCTCGCCGCGTGCGAGGCGTCCGGCGCCGCGGAGATGCTTCCCAGGCTCCGCTCGGGCCTGAACACCCTCCTGACCAGCGAGTGGTTCGGAGGACAGCAGCTCTCCGGCGGGCAGTGGCAGCGCCTGGTCCTCACCCGCGCGTTCCATCGGCGGGCGGCACTGCTGGTGATGGACGAACCCACGGCCGCCCTCGACGCCCGCGCCGAGCACCGGATCTTCGCCGGCCTGCGCGAACTGGCCAAGGACCGCGCCGTCCTGCTGATCACGCACCGCCTCACCAACGTGGCCGTCGCCGACCGGATCGTGGTCCTGGACCAAGGGCGGATCGTCCAGGAGGGCACCTACGCCCAACTCACGCAGCAGCCGGGGCTGTTCCGGTCCCTGTGGGAGCTGCAACTCCGGATGAGCGGCGACGCCCCCTGATCACCTGGCCGCGCCGGGCCACCGGTCCGCCGGATAGAGGCACCAGCCCGTTCCCGATACGCCCTCCGCCCCACGTCCCTCTGAGGTAGTCCCCATGTCGTTATCGCACCACCACATCCGCACCACCGTCGATACCTACCTCGCCCGTCACCCTCACGAGCGCGAGCAGCTCAGCGTCCTCCTGGGCGCCCTCGACCGGCCTGGCGAGGACATCGCCAGCCGCTCGACCTTCACCGGGCACGTCACCTGCGGCGCGATCGTCGTCGACCAGCTCGGCCGCGTCCTGCACGTGCTGCACCTGGCTAGCGGGAAGGTCCTCGTTCCCGGCGGACACACTGAGCCCACGGACGACTCCCTGGCAGCGGCGGCTCTGCGGGAGCTGCACGAGGAGACCGGGATCCCGGCTCGGGCCGTCACGTCGTGGCCGGGCTACGAGACCGTGCCGCTGGACATCGACATCCACGACATCGACGCCCATCCGGGCAAGGGCGAGCCCGGACACCAGCACTTCGACCTCCGGTTCCTCTTCCGTCTGCAGACGACCGAGGTGTCGGTCGTGCTGCAGGAAGAGGAGGTCGGCGGCATCGAGTGGCGTCCCGTGGACCGGGTGACCTCGCCGGCACTGCGCGAGAAGCTGCTCAAACTGCCGCTCCAGGTCGACCTGGAGACGGCCAATGCCTCGGCCCTGGTCTACAACGACCGCGGCGAGTACCTGCTCCATCTGCGCGACTACTTCCCCGGTCAGATCTGGGAGCCGGGCATGTGGTCCCTGCTCGGCGGCGGCCGAGAGCCCCAGGACGCCACCCTGGAACACACCGTGCGGCGCGAACTGGCCGAGGAAGCCGGTCTCGATCTCGCCGACCTGTCCCCGTTCGCCACCGAGTACGCCTCCCACGACGACGGCGCAACCGTACCCATCGCCATCTACGCCGGCCGCTGGAACGGCGACCCGCGCGAACTCCACCTGACCGAAGGGGTGATGCTCGCCTGGTTCGCCCCCGACGACCTTCACCGCCTGCGCATCGCGGACACCACCAGCGACCTCGTACGGCGCCACGCCGCCAGCCTCCCGACGACGCAGAGCGGCCCCGATCCCGAGGAACAGCATCTGGCGTCACCGCACGGCACGGTCCCCAACATCATCGGCGTCCACCTCTACCTGGAACGCCCCGACGGGACGGTGCTGCTCGGGCTGCGCCACCCCGACTCCGCGTTCGCGCCGTCCACCTGGCACGTCCTGGCCGGCCACTGCGAGCAGGAGAACGCCATCGACTGCCTGATCAGGGAGGCGATGGAGGAAGCCGGGCTGCGCATCGAGCGCCAGGACGTGGAACTCGTCCATGTCGTCCACCACATCGGTCAGCCCAGGAACCCGCCCCGCATGGGCCTGTTCTTCCGCGCCCGTACCTGGGGTGGCGAGCCGGTGCTGCGCGAGCCGGACAAGTGCACCCAATGGAAGTTCTGGGATCCCGCCGCCCTTCCCGACGACCTTGTCCCCTATACCCGACTGGCTATCGCGAAGATCCAGACCGGCGAGCTGTACAGCGAGACGGGCTGGCCCGCATGACCGGCGCATCGACCAGCGCATCCAGTCGCGTGCCCACTGCGAAAGCGACCGGGCGTCCAGATACCCGCCTCGTGGTGATCCGCGGCAACTCGGCGTCCGGCAAGTCGAGCGTGGCCCAGGGCCTGCGAGATCGCTACGGCCGCGGTATCGCGATCGTGGGCCAGGACATGATCCGCCGGAACGTGCTCAGGGAGCACGACACCGCGCGAGGCGCCAACATCGCCCTGCTGAGCACGATCGCCCGCGCAGCCCTCGACGCCGGCTTCCACGTCGTCCTTGAAGGGATCCTGTACGCCGATCGCTACGGCCACATGATCACGTCTCTGGTACGGGACCACCGCGGCGTCTCCAGGTGCTACTACCTGGACGTTCCGCTGGAAGCGACGTTGGTACGGCACGCGTCAAAGGCGGATGCCGCCTACCTGGCGCACGTCACCGACGACCACCTCACCTCCTGGTACCGCGAGCTAGACGTGCTGCCCGGCGGTCTGGAAACCGTGGTCCCGCCCGACAGCACGCTGCAGGACACCGTCGCCCGGATCGTGCGCGAGACCGATCTGACCGCTGCCGCCCCCGCCTCGCCACCTCAACGCAATCCGTCACAGGGAGACTCGATGATTCCTCCGGTGCTGATGTCCGATCCGCAGGTCGCGGCGATCCGCGTGCGCGAGTGCGGAGAGCCGCTCGTCGACGTGCGCGACCACGACTTCCGCGTCGATCCCCGCAAGCAAGACCCTCTGGGGGCGTTCGCCCGCGTCCGTGAAGGCGTCCTGGCCCGGTTGAAGCATGCCCGCTCGCTCCTGCCCGCCGGCACCGACCTGCTGTTCATCGAGGGCTACCGGCCGCTGGCCCTCCAGCAGCGCTACTTCACTGACTACCGTGACGCGCTGGCCGCAGCTCACCCTGACTGGGCACCTGAGCAGCTGCACCAGGCCGCCAGCCGGTACGTGTCGCCGCCAGAGATCGCGCCTCACTCCGCGGGCGCGGCCGTGGACGTGACCCTCGTCGACCAGGACGGCCACGAACTCGACCTCGGCACCCGCGTCAACGCCTCTCCCGAGGAGAGCGACGGCACTTGCTTCACACACACCCCGAATCTCAGCGAACACGCGCGCCGCCACCGCACCTTGCTGCTCAACGCCATGGAGGGCGCGGGATTCACGAACTACGGCACCGAGTTCTGGCACTTCTCGGCAGCAGACCGGTACGACGCCCTGATGCGGCAGGAGCCGCACGCACGCTACGGACCGGTCGAACTGCCGTAGCACGCCCGTGGACTCGTCCACGGCGCGCCTCACGGCCGCAACGGGCGGAGAGCATCGAACGGAGACACGTATGCCTGACGACACCCAGCAAGCGGTCCCGCCTGTCCCGAGCCCGGCGGCCGGAGATGAACCGCCCGAGCACCATATGCACCTGCTCGGGCGGTACTACCGCCAGGTGGAGGCAGGGCGCAAGACCATCGAAGTGAGGGTGGCCACCGCGAACAGGCGCGCCATCAGCGTCGGCGAGACAGTCGTCTTCCACGACCGGGACACAGGCCGGGAACTCGACGTCATCGTGCAGCGGGTCACCCCGTACCCCTCCTTCGCGGACCTGCTCCGCTCGGAGGACACCTCACGTATCAACCCGGACGGGTCGCCCGATCAGCTGCTCGCCGACCTGCGCGGCATCTACCCGCCGGCCAAGGAAGCCCTCGGCGTTCTCGCCCTCGCGTTCGACCACCGCCCTGCCCGGCCCGGCCGCGCCCTGCCGATGACAGCCGAGGAGTACGCGCAGACCGTCCCCCATCACACGGTGTACGGCTGCCTGTACATCCGCGACGAACATGACCGTCCGGTCCAGCTCCGTTCGGTCTATGGCTCGAGGCTCTGGCAGTTCCCCGGCGGCAACCTGGATGCCCCGGGCGAGGACCCGCTGCAGACCGCCCGGCGGGAGACGGTCGAGGAGACCGGCCTGGAACTCGCCCTCAACACGCCGACCCTGCTGCTGACGCACTTCCTCCACGCGGGACCGCGCCAGCCGCTGAACAAGGTGGGGCTCGTCTTCGACGGAGGCCAACTGACCGCCGACCAGCTCGACCGGATTCGCCTCGACCCGGCGGAACACGATATGTGGGCCGTCCACGACCTCGCGACCTGGCAGGAGCTGATGGCCCCACGAGCCTTCGCGCGCCTCGACGCCATCGAACGAGCCCGACGCGGCGAGGGCCCCGCCTACTTGATCACACACACCTGACCCCCAGAACACCCGCCCACTAGGAGGCAACCGTGCCCGCCGAGGACACCAACACCCGGGCCTGGCTGATCTACGGCCAGCGCCAACTCGCTCGCGCCTACGCCCCGCCCGTCCCCGAACGGCTCGGCTGGACGCCCTGGGAAGGCATCGGGCCGGGAGCAGAAGTCCTCGGCGACGTCACTGGCCGCCGCGTCCTGGACATCGGTTCCGGGGCCGGCCACCACGCCGTTCACCTCGCCCAAGTACACGGAGCGCGGGTCACCGGCATCGAGCTGTCCCCGACCCAGCACGAACGGGCCGTCAGCACCCACGTGGACGTGGACGGCGTGGAGTTCGTCCGGGCAGACGTGGCCGAGTACCTGGACGGAGCCGAGCCTTTCGACGCCGCGTACGCGATCGGGACGCTCGCCTTCATCGACCCGCACCGCTCACTGGCTGCGCTGCGCGATGGTCTGCGTCCCGATGCCCCGCTGATCCTTTCGCTCCTGCACACCGATCTCCACGGCCACGGTCCGTCCACGGCAGTGGCGCCGCGCGAGCAGATGATCCTGCTGCGCGACGACCCGCCGTTGCCGACGCAGATGTGGGTCCTGGCACCGCAGCTATGGGAGGACCTGCTCACCGAGTACGGCTTTCGCGTCGAAGCCATCGACCTGTTCCCGCACCCCGGCGAGAACGCCAAGGTAATCCAGCAGCTCATCCGCGCCCGGCGCCTTCCCGACCGGCCGACGCGCGTCTCCAGCCGACCCCGCAGCACCCGAGGCCCGGCCGCCCACGCGGCAGTCGGCGTCGGAGCGATCCTGCTCAGCGAGCAGGGCATCCTGCTGGGCCGACATCGCCGCGGCACCCTCGAACTACCCGGCGGCAGCGTGGAGGCCACCGGAGAATCCTTCGAGGAGGCGGTCGTCCGAGAACTCGCCGAGGAGACCGGCCTGGTCGCTCAGACCGGCGACGTGGAACTCCTGGGCACGTTCGTCGATCACGTCGAGGGGGTCTTGCGGGTCACCGTCGGCGCGCTCGTCCACGCCTGGCAAGGACAGCCACTGACGCAGCCGGACGAGAGCGTCGGCGACTGGGCGTGGTACCCGCTCGACCAGCTCCCCAACGGCCTGTTCGTATGCAGCGCCCAGATCCTCACGTCCTGGCGGCCCGACCTGCCCGTCGACCACCCGCCGGCGCACTTCACCGCCTTCGCCCCAGCCAAGTAGGCCGCGCTGACTGCCGCCTCCGATGCCCTCCCGCGACACGACGTACGTGTCGCATCCCCGGTAGCAACACACACCGCTCAACACCAAGCTGGAGTTCTTCATGCCTCACCTCTCCATGCGCCGGTCCATAACCTCAGACGGCGCCGTCGGTACCGACCGACTGCACGATCTGCAGCAGGTCGCTCTTCGCCACGGAGTCCCTGTCGAGGACGTGCTGCTGATCGCCGTCAACCTGTACGGGATCACTTCTGACCACGACCGTCACCGGGCCCGGGTCAACCTACGCCTCGTACGCCGCCCCGACACTGCCTGGCAGATCATCGTCCCGCTGAACCAGCCGGCCAGCCCGTTCCGGCTGCGTGGCGACGACTTATCGCTGAACGGCGCGGTGGTCGCGCACGTCGAGCGCATTGATGCCGACGAGGCAGTTGGAGGCTACTTCCGCAACGGTGGCCGGGCCGCGACCCTCAACCCCAATGCCCGGAGCCGGTGTGTCGGGTGCGGCTGGTGCCCGAACACCCTGGAGGCCGCCGCCGATCCGAGGATGCAGGAGGACCAGGGCCTCGATGCACTCCTGCGGGCCCTCAGCAAGCAGGCCGCAATTTGGCCGAGTTGGAGGAGGTCACCGTCTCCACCGGCTGCTTCGAGCGCGAAGGCGCCGCAGTCGCGCACCTGACCGCTCTGCGACCCGCCCTGGAGCGGGCCGGCGTCACGGCCCGGATTGGCTTCCTCACCTCCGTGCTGCGCAGTGACGAGGTGTTCGAGGCCATCGCGTCACAGGTGTCGCCGTTCGTGCTCAGGCTCACGACTGAGCATTTCACCCGGCGCGAGGCCCTGATGAAGGCGAACAAGGCCGACCTTGGGCCGGCCAAGATGCCGGACTTGCTGGCACGGGCGCGTAAGGCAGGGCTGGACACCTCGTACACGTACATCGTCGGCCTGGACCCGATGGACGACCTCGCGCGCGGGGTGAACAAGCTTGCGGACGAGGTCACCGCGTTCCCGAACTTCCAAGTCTTCCAAGCACACACGGTGATCATGCAAGGGATGCGGACACCGGGCGCGGAGAGCCTGGAGTACTACCTGCAGGCGCGCACGGTGATCGAGCGGGCCATGGCGGCGACCGGGCTGCGGCCGGTGGGCTGGGAGTGCTACCGGCCGCTGTGGTATTTCACCTTCGCCGGAGAGGACCTCGTCGATGGACCCCGCTGACGCGGTCATCGATCGGGTGCGGGTCGAGCGCCTCGACGAGAGCGTGGCCGGTCCGTGGAAGGCGGGCGACAGTCGGCACGCGGTAGTGGTCGAGGCCAGCGGGGAGACCGGGGTGTTTGCCCCGGTCGACGAGCTGCCCGCCGCGCTCGTCGCCACCCGGCTCGGCCAGAGCGCGCTGCGGCACCACGTGGCCGACCACACGGGACTGCTGCGCAGGCTCCTGGCCGAACTCGGCCCGCACGCAGAAGGGCTCGGGCGCTGGGCGGTCGGGGTGCTGGACTGCGCGGTCTGGGACCTGCACGGCCGCCTCGCCGACCTCCCTGTCGCGGCTCTGCTCAGCGACCGGCCCGCGCGGCGGGTGCCGGTCTACGCCTCCTGGCTCTCCCTAGACCTGGCTGCTGCCTCGGCCGCCGACTCCGTCAAGGCGACCGCTGGCGAGGGGTTCACCTTCACCAAGTGGGCTTTACGTGGCGGCGCAGAAGCCGCAGAGATGGTGTTGCTGGCCAGACGCGCGGCAGCGTGGGCGGGGCACAGTGTGGCGGTGGACGCCCTGGGCACCTGGGGCCACCTGCGGACCATGGAGGTCGCACCGCTCCTCGACCCGGAGACGGTGCGCTGGGTGGAGGACCCGCTCGCGCGGACCGACCGGACCGCGTACACCCGGCTGCGCAGCCGGTCGGAGGGCCTTCGGGTCGCGTTCGGCGAGCGGCTGTCCCACCTGGAGGACGCCAGGGGGTTGCTGGAGGACTGCCGGCCGGAGGCGTTCACGTTCGACGCGGTGTGGTGCGGCGGCATCACCGAGGCGCGAGGCTGGCTGGGCGCCGCCCACGACGCGAGGGTGCCGGTCCACCTGCACGGCCGGGCGTTCCTGCCCGCCGTGCACCTGGCCGCCGCCTTCCCCGACGCGGCGGGGGCGGTGGAGTACCAGGTGGTGTGGGAGCCGAGGCGGCAGCGGGCCCTGCGCGGCACGCTCCGGCCCGACGGCGGGCACGTCGTTCTCCCCGACCGGCCCGGCCTCGGGATGGAGGTGCGCCGGTAATGCCCAGGCACACCGGTGGACTGGCGGTCCACGGCCACCTGCGGCAGCGCGAAGGGAAGACGCTGCTCGTCGTGGACGAGCGGCTGAGCGGGCGCGATACCTTCCTGTCCACGACCCTGCGCCTCGAACAGCCGGTGCACCTGCCCGAAGTCGCGGTGCGGATCCTCACGTTCGACGACGTCACCGTTCTTTCTCCCCTCGCCCCGGTCCTGCCGCAGGAGCGAGCCGGCGAGGAGTGGAGCGGCACGCTGCTGATTCCGCACGGTGCCCGCCCGCCGGCGATCCCCGACGACCTCGCCCAGGCGGCTGCCGAAGCCGGCGTCGACACCGGTGGCTGGTCGCCGGCCGAGGCTCGGCAGCTGCTGACCTTCCTCGGCGAGGCCCGCTCCGCATCCGTGCGCACCGAGCGGATCGCCATGATCATCACGACTCTGGGAGGCCGTTCGTGAACGCGGCGCCAGTGCGGCTGGTGAGCCTCGATGTCGGGTACACCCTGGGCGAGCCGTCCGGGACGACGCTGACGCAGCGCCTGGTGGAGCTGTCCCCGCGCCCGGCCCGGGAGGCGAAGCGGGTCGCCCAGCGGATCCTGCACGCCCTGGACCCGAGCACCGATACGACGGGGCCGCAGACGGTGTGCGCCGCCCTGGGCATCGCGCCGTCCGCCTTCCCCCACGACCACCGTCCGCCCGCCTTCGCCCTGTGGCCCGGCGCGGTGGAGGCGGTGGCGCGGATCGCCCGGGTCGTGCCGGTGGTCACCCTGTCGAACGTGAGCCACTGGGACGAGCGGGAGACCGACGTCGCCGCCCTTCTCGCCCCCCACCTGCGGGCCCATCACCCTTCCTGGCGGATCGGGTTCGCCAAACCGGACCCGCGCGCCGTGGAGACTGTTTCCCGGCTGCACGACAGGGATCCCGCGGAGGTGCTGCACGTCGGCGACAGCCTCGACTACGACGTGCGCGGCGCTCTCGCCGCCGGAGCCCAGGCTCGGTGGATCACCCCGCGCCCGCCGTCGGCCGAAGCCCTCCGGCTGCTGGCCGAGCACCCCGGCCGGGTCGCGGTCGTACCGGGCCTCGCCCGCGCGGTCCGGTAGATCGAGCAGACCCTCCTCCCGTCAACCCACACGATCAGGAGCACCACCTCGTGAGCAAGAGCGAGTTCGACACCACCGCCCCGTTCTACGCCACCTACCGGCCCGGCATCCCGAAGGAGGCCGTCGAGCTGCTCGCCCGGCGGGTGGCCGGCCAGGAGCACCGGGTCCTGCTGGACCTCGGGTCCGGCACCGGGCAGGTCCCCCTCGCCCTGGCCGGGGAGGTGACGGAGATCGACGTCGTCGAGCAGGACGCGGGGATGCTCGCCGAGGCGGACAAGGCGCTGGCCGGGCTGCCGGTCACCGTCCGCCTGCACAACTCCCCGGCCGAGGACTTCACCCCGTCTGCCTCCTACCGGGCCGACCTGGTCACGGTCTGCCGCGCGTTCCACTGGATGGACCAGGACGTGGTGCTGTCGCGGCTGGAAAGCATGACCGCGCCGGACGCGACCGTCGCGGTCATGGGCGACGGCAGCCTATGGACCGCGCGCACCGCGTGGACCGACGCCCTGCGAGCCCTGATCCAGGAGTACCTGGGCGAGGAGCGGCGGGCCGGGGCGGGCAAGACGTACGCGGTGCACAACCGGCCGTACCGCGAGATCCTCGCCGAGTCCGCCTTCGGCCGGGTCGAGGAGCACACGATCGCCGTCGAGCGGGAGTGGAGCACCGACATGGTGATCGGCTACCTGTACTCGACGTCCTTCGCCGCCCGGCCGCTGTTCGGCGAGCAGGTCGATGACTTCGAGCGCCGTGCCCGGGCTCTGCTCGACGAGCACACGGCCGCCGGCGGGCTGACCGAGCACGCCTCCTTCCAGGTCGTCCTCGGCCGGCGCGGCTGACCCGGGCCCCCCTCTTCGCCGGGGCGGCCACCTTCCCGCCCCGGCCCTGTCCCGTTCTTCCGGAAGGAGATCCACCGTGCCCCGACCCGAGATATGGAGCGACGACGATCAGAGTCTGTTCGTCAACGACGGCGTCCTCATACGCCGTGGCCTGGTCCACGGCGACGTCCTGTCCCGGGCCCGTGACCTCGTCGGCGGCTGGCTGACCGAGGCGTACGACCCCGCGTGGCTCACCGCCTACACCGAACGCAGCTTCGCCCCGGAGCTGGAAGAGCACCCCCACCTCCTCGCCCTCTACCAGCACAGTGGGTTGGTGGAGCTGGCCGAGTACCTGCTGCGGCCCTCGTGCATCGCCCCGGTCACCCGGACGCAGATCCAGATCCGGCTGCCGCACGGCGCCGAGCAGCCGGTGAAGGCGATGCACGTCGACGGCGTCTCCTGCCCTCACCTGGAACCGTCCGACCTGCGCACGTTCACCTTCATCATCGGCGTCGTCCTGGACGGGAGCGCCACCGCGGACGCCGGCGCTCTGCACTACGTGCCCGGCGGGCACCACTGGATGGCCCGCTACTTCGCCACGGACTGGGTCCTGGGACAGCCGGCCCAGACCACCGACGACATAGACGCCCAGGACGGCACCGCCTTCACCGCCGAGCCCGGCGACGTGATCGTGATGCACCACCTCGTCCCGCACCGCGTCGGCATCAACACCAGCAGCATCCGAGGGTGATGGCGTACTTCCGTATCCAACACACCCAGCACCCCGACCTCGCCCTGGCCGCCCTGTCGAACCCGTGGCTGGAGTACCCGGCGCTCGCCGACCGCGCCCGCCTCGGCACCGCTTGAAGGGGCGGAGCACCGTGGATGTCCTCACCCCCGACCAGCTCCCCGCCGCCGCCCGGCTCCTGGCCGCCGGGCGGGTGGTCGCCGTGCCCACCCCGCGCTGGTACATGCTCTGTGCCCACGCCGCCGAACCGGCCGCCACGGACGCGGTCTTCCGCGCCAAGCAGCGCCCCACTGACAAGCCGCTGCTGCTCCTGCTCGACTCTTTCATCACGGCCGAGGACCTGTTCGACCTGAGCGCCGATGCCCGTCTGCTGGCCGGCGCCCTGTGGCCGGGGGACCTCGCGCTGCGCCTTCTGTGGAAGCAGGACGCGGAGACCGTCGCGGCGGTCGGCTCCCCGGCGCTCGCCGGATGCCCCGACGGGATCCTGGGCCGCCTCGTCGCCCTGGCCGGCGAACCGCTCGCCGCCGCCGTGTGCAGCATCTCCACCCCCGCCGCCGGCGAGAGGGACCACCCGGCGCTCACCGCCGCCCAGGTCGTCGCCTTCGAGGGGACCGCGGGGGCCGGGATCGCCGCGGTCGTCGACGGCGGGATCTGCCCGCACGGCCGGCACATGACCATCGTCGACTGCCCCGCGGGCGCCCCGGCCCGCCTGGAGCGGGAGGGCACCGTCCACGCCCGCGCCGTCGAAGCCGCCCTCACCCGGCAGGGAGGACCGCATGTGGGCTGACCTCGCCCGCCGCACGAACCGCCTGGTGCCCGACGCGTCGGTGGCCGCCGTCGCCGACGCGCTCGACTACCTCTGCCTCGCCCAGCTCTACCTGCGCGACAACCCGCTCCTGGCCCGACCGCTGACCCCGGCCGACATCAAGCCCCGGCCGGCCGGGCACTGGGGGGTGTGCCCGCCCGTCAACCGGATGCTCGCCGCCCTGGGACCGCTCCAGGCGGCCGTCCCCGACGGCTACGACCTGCACGTCCTGCACGGCGCCGGGCACGCCGGGCCCTCCGCCCTCGCCCACGCCTACCTCACCGGCCGACTCGGCCGCGCCCACTGTCGCCGGCAAACACACGCACCTCCAGCACCCGCTGGAGACCGTCGACGAGGAGCTGCGGCACGGGATCGCGATCTGGCCCCACCTGACCCACCCCGGCCCTGGCGAGCCCGGCCTGATCCTCGCCTCCGCCGGCGACCTGCCCGCCGAGGCCCTGACCACCCTCGCCCGGCGGCTGCGCGCCGAACGCCCCGGCCTGCGCCTGCGGTACATCCACGTCCACGACCTCACGGCCCTCGACGAGAACGGCACCGCCCCCTCGCCCTCGACCCGGACGCGTTCGCCCGCCACTTCGGCACCCGGGCGCCGATCATCCTGGCCACCAGCGGACACCCCGCCGACATCCACGCCCTCCTCGGCCGCCGCCACCCCGGGGCCCGGCTCGCCGTCCTCGGCTACCGCGACCCCGGCCGCCCCGTCTCCCAGGAACACCTCCGCCGCCTCTGCGGCCTCGACGAAGTCGGCCTGTGGAAGCTCGCCATCACCCTCCCCGACACCCCGAAGGAGACACCGGTCCCATGAGCACCCCGCTCCCGCCCGCCGCCCCCGACGCCGGCACCATCGACGCCTTCGACCGCGACGGGTACGCGGTCATCCGCGACGCGATCACCCAGGACCTCCGAGACCGGCTCCTGACCGCCGCCGAGAAGCTGCTGGCCAGCAACATCACCCAGGGCCGCGACCGAGGAGGCGACGGCAAGGACGGCTTCCGCGGATGCCTCACCCTCGACCGCGCCTTCCTCCCGCTCCTCGCCAACCCGGCCGTCCTGCCCACCGTCGTCCAGCTCCTCAGCCCCAACATCCACCTGCTCTCCGCCCACCTCATCGCCCTGCCCAGCGGCCAGCCCCGCACCATCCGCATCCCCGAGCGCCACGGCTGGCATCGCGACATGTACGGCGTCACCGCCGACCTTGGCTTCCCCCACACCCCCCGCATGGCCATCAAAGCGGCCCACTACCTCACCCCCGTCACTCCCGACTGCGGGCTGACGATGTTTTTCCCTGGCAGCCACCGCCTCACCGAAGAACCCGTCGTCCCCGCCGGCGCCATCGACCCGCCCGGCGCTGTTACGCCCGACATTGCCGGAACCGACGCAGTCCTGTTCGAGAACCGGACGTGGCACACCGGAGGCATCAACTTCTCCGGCCGCCCCCGCATCGCCCTCATGCTGCAATACGGGTACCGATGGCTCCACCCCGTCGACGACCCCGCCACCGACCTACGGAAAGACCCCACCCTCACCCCGATCGAGCAGCAGCTGCTGGGAGTGCCCGACCGCCACCCGGACGGATCCCTCGCCAAGGGCAGCGGAGCCGCCTCCATCCGCTCATGGTGGGAATCCCGCCCGTGGACGTCCACGTCTGCTTAGCCTCTGCAACCTTCGGCGGAGCCTTAGTGACACCGGAACAACGGACGGCGGGTCTGAGATGCGTAGCGGTCGCCCTCAACCACGCCCCTCCCTCGGATCAGCGCGCCAGGTGGAAGACGGCTGCGGCCACGATGGTGCCGAGGATGGTGCCTGCGATCACTTGGTTGCGTGTGTGGTCGCGCAGCTCGACGCGGGACCAGCCGACGACGACGACCAACAGGAAGCCCAGGGCCATCCACGGGCCGTAGGTCTGCACGAGCATCGCGCAGGCACCTGCGGACACGGCCTGGTGGACGGAGATCTTCCAGGCGAAGGTGATTGCGGTGAGGATCGCGAGCGTCACGAGCATCGAGACGATGAGGGCAACCATGGTGCGCGGCGCCCCCGCGACAAGCATCAGGACGATGCCGGTGGCTACTGAGAGCAGGATGACGGCCATCACGACTAGCCGTGCTGGCTTCGCTCCGACGTGTCTGTCGCCCCAATGGCCTTTGCGAATGCCGTACTTGATGAAGGTGATCGGGACCACGGCCGCGAAGAGGGCGCCGACCACGCCCCAGGCAACACCTGTCCATTGTGCGGTGTGCCAGCCGACCAGCAGCGTGACAGCGATGATCCAGTTCTTCGGCTCAAGCCAGTCTGTAATGCGGCGGGCCAGCCGCGATTCGCTCGGGCGGACATCAGTTGTCATGTGAGGAGATCCTTTCCGAAGCGCCCTGCTCGTGGGAAATGGACGACTGTTCTTGTCGGACGAATTCGGAAACGACTGGCGAGGTTAGGTACGCGCGGGCAACAGTGCGCAGCCATGACAGTTCGCTCGCTCTGTCTCGGCCAGTGACGCCGAGAGGTGGATATTCCACTCCCCGCAGTCGCTCCCCGTTTCGCGCGCTCTGGACGGCTGCACGCAGCCAGCAGGCTTCCGCCACTGCGTCAGAGAGCTGCGCATCGACCCCTTCTTGACGGACGAACCTCCGAGCCTTTGCGTACATGTCGACTGACACGTACTCGCGAAGCGCCAGGCAGGCATCCTCGATCTCGATGACGCACCGCTCCAACCGGAAGGGGATACGCCGCCTGCCTACGGAGGTTGTCAGCACCACGTACGGGGCTGCTTCCGTGAGCTGCGCCCAGAGGGGACGCAGCTTCCGCAGGGTGCTCCACGCCGCGACGTACTCCACGGCGACAGAGAGAGGAGGCAAGCAGACGCCAAGTGCGACCGACAGGACGGTGGCCTGCTTGAGCGTTGTGGAGAGAACGTTCTCCAAGTCTGGGTAGCTGGTGCCGGAGGCGAGCTGAACCGTCACGAAAACGATGCGCTGGAGGGCGTACAGGGCTCCGAGCAGGGTTCCCAAGCCCAGAAATCCGAGGCCGGCCTTCCCAAGGAGAGTCCGGCTGTGGCGTACGCCGCCGAGGAACAGCCATGTCGCTACGACCATGGCGATGCCGATGTACAGCGTGAAGACCGTCATGTAGAGGACAGGAAAGAGGGCACCGCGGCCCTCTCCGAGCCTGACCGGCCCTCCCGGCGTCCAGTTGGCCAAGGCGTAGAAGGCAAGCATGAGGGGCAACGTCACGCCGGCGGCCACCAGTCGTGTGCGACGCGCCAGGCCCTGCGGTCGAACGACTGCGATGACGAAGTCGAGCAGGTACACCGCCGAGGTAACGCCGAGCAGGTGCTTCAGCAGCGGCGACAGTCTGGCGTCTGCACCGACGGCGGCATCGACTGCCTCTTTGACCTGCGGAACCTCGAACGTCATGGCAGCCGCGAGAGTCGTCAGGGTCAGCGCCAGGCTTCGCTGCTTGCGAGAGTGCCGGAGGGACGGCAGTCGCCACAGAGCCACCAGCCAGAGGACGCCGGCGACGATGGTGGGTGTGCTCATGAGCGTCGGTTCCTCCGTGGGTGGACCAGCGCGTCGTCGAGCCGCGACACCGCGCCGGACCGGCCGCGCTCTCGGCCCGAGTGGGCAAGATCGTGAAAGAGCTCCCCCAGGCAGGAGGCGGCCATCTCGGCGTCGTACTCGGTCTCGCTGTCGTAGCTCGTCCGACCGAGAGCGGAGAGCACGGCAGAGGAGTCGACCCCGTCAGGGAGGATTCCCAGTAGAGACTTGACGACGCTCTCGCTGCTCCCGGCATGCCCGAGCAGCAGGTGCGCTAGCTCGTGGCGCACGATTTGCGCACGATGCCGCTCGCTGGTAGCGGCGACGTGAAAGACGTAATCCCCGTGGTCGAACGAGAGAACCATTCCACAGGGAGCGTTGGCCCCTCCGGTCTCAGGCAATTCGTGGAGGTGCAGAGGGCGGCCACGCTTGATGGCGAGCTGCCGGCATATTTCATCCACCGCGTAGGGATCGGATATCTCGACCCCTCGCAACTGCTCCTCACACAGTCGCCTCAACTGCGCCTCTCTGCGCGCAAATTGCCGCTTGAACATGGACGAGATCCTTGCTGTAGCCCCCGAATGAGCGCTGTCACGGCCTGCGCTAACCGGAACCCACCATTCCGCGTGGTTCTAGCGGAGTTTTGCATAGGTCCAGATGGTTACCCAAGGCGATCTTGAAGGACCGTGTACGGCATACCAGTCAAATCCGCCCCGCGGGTGAGGGAGGTCACATCACCGCTCGGGCTTGTCGAGCCCTTCCCACCGTCGCGCCTGATTGATCACAGCTGTGATCATCCTCAAGCTGTCCGCCGAGAGGCCGTTGGCCCGAAGCGCAAGGCCGCGCACGTCGCTGTCGGCTACGGCCTCGATGAGTTCCATGGAGGCGCGCACCTTCTCGGCCTCCTCGGCGTCGTAGTCCGAGAAGAAGTACTGCTCTTTGACGTGGAAGTGGCCGGCAAGTCGTTCCACCGTCGTATAGGTGGGGTTGGGCTTCGCCCCGGTCCGCAGCTGCGAGATCGCGCTCTCGGACACGGAGATCGCCCGGGCGACCTCGGCGTTGGTGTAGCGCTTGCCGGTCTCCGGGTTCGTCACGGTCTGGAACAGGTGGTCGAGCTTGTCGGCGAATGAGCGCCGAGCGTCGGCCGCGCCACCGGGCGCCTCCGCCGGTCCACTGGACTCCACCATCACCGACTCCTCTCATCTAGACGGCGACTCCGGACTGTACTGCAGTGTAGTTCTCAGGGCCAAAGACCGAGACGCTTCACTTCAGTGTTGACAGACTGGGATCACTTTGGCGTAGGTTTTCGATCACAGCTTCACTGAAGTGTTGCGGCACCGGCGGGGGCGTCCCTGTCCGGCCTTCGTGACCTACGTACGCGCTAGGACCGCCCATGATCGCTCCACCCTCGTCGCAGCAGCTCACGCGACTTCTACAGGGTTTAAGAACCAACTCTGGACCTTGACGCGGAGCCGTGCGTATGTTCGTCGTCCCCCGCCGGGCAGACCGCCCGCATGGACGAGCACAGGAGCCAATGACGTGCACAACCTCCGGGCCTCATAGGTCCCTGGACACAGCGACGGCGCCCGAGAGCTGCAACTCCCGGACGCCGGACGCTTAACGGCTGTACCGCCCCGGCAAGGGCGGAGATCGCCACCATCACCACGCTGATCCCTTCCACGGGGCGTCTCAGCGTGGCAACACCAAAGGAGATTCTTGCATGCGCTCCGCCCTGCGCAAAAGGCCCTTCCGTCCGGCCTGCGCGGCAGCTAGCTCCGCCTCGGCGCCTCAGCGCCCCGAGCCGGACCGCACCATCCCGGCCCCCGCGAGCCGCCACTCCCGCCCGCTTGCCGGGAGCGGCCGATGAGCAGCGAAGCCCGCGAGTGGGTGTGGGAGCACAGCTCCAGCCGAGGGGCCGCGCGTCTGGTCCTGCTGTCGATCGCCGACCGGGTGGCCGACGATCAGTGCATCTCCTGGGCCTCGCTGTCCAGCCTGGCCAAGCGCACGCACGCCTCAGTCTCCACGGTGCGCGAAGCCGTCGAACGCCTCGTCCTCGCCGGCGAGCTGGAACAGCTCGACGACCTGGTGGGCCCGCAGCGGAGCACGGTCTACCGCCTGCCGCTCGCCGCCGAAGCGGTCGCCCAGGCGCTGCGCGAGCAGCGGGAGGAAGCGGGTGACACGGCGTCGCCGGACGAGCCCGCTGGTCCTGCGAAGCTCCGGCTCTCGGTCCTGCGGCGGTACGGAATCCGCCCGCTTGAGGTGCCGGAATCCCCCGCGAGGGTCCGGAAACCGGCAGTACCGGAAACCGGCAGGTCCAGGCGGAAACCGGCACAGCGGCGTACCGGCCACCGGCACAGCGATGTACCGGCCACCGGCACACAGAACCGTAGTGAACCTGATTTGAACCGGAGGTACAGCAGTAGTGGTGGTGCTGCGGTCACCTCGGCTGCCGAGTGGCAGGTCGACCCCGCCACCCACACCTGGGCCCGCCAGCAGGGACACCTCGACCGCCTCGGCGAGCAGGGCCTGCAGGCCGCCGACGCGAAGTGGCGTGCACATCGAGCAGGCCATGCTCCGAGGCCGGCGGAAGCCTGGGCTGCCGACTGGCGAGCCTGGATCACCCGGGAGCACGCCCCCAGCCGCCCGAAACTCTACGCCGTGCCCGGCCAGAACACCGCCGCGCCCGGTGGCATGACGCGGGCCGAGAAGCACACCGCCGCCCTTCTCGCCGCCCTGGACGAGCCGACCGGAACGGAGGGCTGACCGTGGACCGCCGCGAAATCGCCGCCCTGCTGGCCTACATCGGCAGGCTCGACCCCCGCAGCATCCGCACCGACGAGGGCGAGGCCCGCGACCAGCTCGCGCAGTGGAACGAGCTGCTCGGTGACGTGCCGATGGCCACCCCGCATGGCTGGGACGCCCGCGTCGCCGCCCGCCAGCACTACCGCGCCTCGCCGTACCAGATCCAGCCCGCGGACGTGGTCCGCCCCTGGGAGAGCTACCGGCGCAACCGCCTGGCCCTCCACTCCGACCCCACACCGTCCGCGGACCCAGACGACCAGGCCGCCTGGACCGCCGAGCTGGTCGGCACCCGCCACGCCGTCGCCAACGGCATAGCGCAACCCGCACAGGCCCGGGCCATCACCAGCAGCCAGGAGGAGATCAACCCGAGGCTGCAGGCTCGGCTGGACCAGATCGGCTCCTGCATACCACCCGCCGCCCGAGCCGCTCTCGCACCGTTCCGGCCCGCCCGGGCAGCACGCGAAGCCGCCGTCGCGCAGGGGCTGCCTGACGCCCTGAGCGTGCGATGCGAGTGGTGCTTGGCCCCGGTCGGCGAGCCGTGCCGCCGCCGGATCGGCCCCAACGACGGAGTACGCGCCATCACGCCGCGCGCCACCCCGCACCCCGGCCGTGTGGACCTCGCCGCCCAGCAGGCCCAGCACACCGAGCAGGCCCAGCAGCCCGCCCTGGCCTGACCGGCGCCTCCGGCGCGTGCATCCCGTCCGCTGCACCGCCGCAACCTCACCGTCCCGCACCGGCTGCGGCGCACGCCCACCCGCCGCAGCCGGCACCCGACGCCGCACCCGCCAAGCACTGCGCTAGCCGGCCGGTGTGGCAGCACATCGGAGACTCGCCTTGCGCCACATCACCACCCACGACGCGCCGGCCACCGGCCTGCGCGGCATCGCAGACACCAGCTGGCACGTCCGCGGAGCGTGCCACGGCATGGACGTCGAGGACGCCGACGCCGTGTTCTTCCCCGGCCCCCGGGATCACGAGGAGATCGCGGAGGCCAAGGAGCTGTGCGGCTGGTGCCTCGTACGCCGCGCGTGCCTGGACTTCGCCCTGGAAAACGTCCTCAAGGAGGGCGTCTGGGGCGGGCTCACCGAAGCCGAGCGGCGCCCGCTGCACGACAACCTGCACCGGCGCCTGGACTACCGGCGTGTGACCGCCTTCTTCCATGGCCGCGACGTGCACCTGACGGAGACCGAGCGGCAGGTAGCCATCGACCACGCCTACGTCCGCGGCTGGCAGCCCGACCGGCTCGCCGCCGCCCTGCAGATCAGCCACAAGCACGCCCGCGACCTGCTCCGTCAAGCGGCCAACAAGGTCTTCGACCGGGACCGCAACTACGGCGTGCCCCGCTCCAAGAAGAAGCGGAAGAAGACCTCCAAGCCCAAGGGCACCCCCGCGCCCGCAACTCCCGGCACTCAGCAGCCGACAGGCCGCCCAGCGGCGTCGACCCCGGCGCACGCACCCCTCGGAAAGGCAGCATGACCCACCCTGTCCTCGCCTTCGGTGCTACCTCGGACCTCCCCCTCCTCCTCGCCGCCGTCGTGCCCGCCGCCCTCGCGCTCATGCTGACCGCCTGGGCGATCCGGCGCCGGGGAACCCGCTCGCAGAAACGTCTCGGCGGCCCGGCGGTCAAGGTCGCCGCCGTCGCCGCCCTGGGCTGCACCGCCTACAGCGCCGACACCAGCTGGCGCTTCGCGGCCGACTACCTCGACATGGCCGGCACCGCCGAGCGCGCCGGCATGTTCGCCGCCGCCGAACTCGCCCTGTTCGCCACCGCGCTGATGGCACGGCAGAACCTCGCCGTCCAGGGCGCCCCCGGTCTGCCGGGCACGCTGGTCTGGGTGATCACCACAGTGCAGGTGATCCCCGCCTACGCCGAGAGCGGCCCCGTCGGAGGCACGGTCCGCGCCTTCGTCGGGCCGGTCATGGCGGCGATGCTGTGGCACCTGGCCATGGGCATCGAACTGCGCCTGCGCACCCCGGGTGCAGCCTCGAACGGACTGATCTCTGTCCTGGGCCGGGAGGCACGCGAGCGGCTGCTGTCCCGCCTGGGCATCGCCGCGCGAGACCGGGATGCCGCGCAGATCACCCGGGACCGGGCCACCGCCCGTGCGGTCACCCTCGCCGCCCGCCTCGCCGAGCGCACACCCGAGCAGCAGCAGAGCCGTCGCGGCCGGCGGCTGACGCGGCGCCTGTCGAAGGCGGTCGGCAGAGCTTCGGTCGGCACCGACCCTCTCCAGCGGGCGCAGCTGCTCGACCAGCTCGCCGCTCGGCGACACGCGCTGGCGCTCGCCACGGTCCCGCTCCCTTCTCCCTGGTCCCCGGCGCACAGCAGCGCATCGGCGGCCACGGTCCCCGTACAGCCGGCATCGAATGTGCCGGTCCCCGTCCCCGGTCCCGACGAGCCGGTCCGGGACCAAGGACCGAGGGCTTCTCGGGGACCGGTCCCCGTGCTGGCGGACCCGGAAGCCAAGATCGGCGCGGGAACCAAGCCCTCTGAAGACTGTGCGCTCCCGGGGGCCGAACTCGCCGGTCCGGAAGCCGCAGCGCGGGACGCAGCGGCCATGAGGACCGACCACACCACGCGAGAAGTAGCAGCTCAGGACCCGGATTCTCATCGGGGGCCGGGCGTCGCAAAGTCGGGGACCGAGACCACCCAGGACCGAGGACCGACCGCCCCACAGTCCGGGACCGAGACCACCCAGGACCGAGGTCACAAGGTCCCGCTTCGCCGGAAGCCGGCCAGGACGTCCCGGACGAAGAACAAGGACAAGCGTGCCCGGTCCCGCTCTCCGCAGACGGAGCGCCAGGCACGCGAGCTGGGTGAGTCTGAGCGCCAGCTTGTCCGTGAGGTGCGCCCCCATGTTCCCGCCCTGCTCGAACGGGACGGCAACAGCGCGATCACTCGGGTGCAGCTGCGCGAAATCATCCGCCGCCAGGGTCTGACGGGAGTCGGTAACGACCGACTTGGCCTGGTTCTCCAGGAGCTGCGGAACGAGGACATCACGACGACGAGGAGCACCGCCCGATGAAGACCTGCCACCAGTTCAAGACGGTCCGTGCGGAGTACGAGCGCGAGATCGGATTCATGCTCGCTCACTCCGAGCGGCATGCGGGCAGGCCGGCGGCGAAGTCCAGTGCGAAGCAGGCTGCCTCGGCGAAACAGCGGATGGCCCGCGCGCTCAACAGTCACGTCGGGCGCTGCCCCGAGTGCGGTTGAACCGGCAAACCCCAGCTTAAGGCCCGTATCCGTAAAGGTGGCCCGGCTCAAGCCGGGCCACCGCCCCTCCTAGGAGGTACGCCATGATTCCTCGTCCCCCTCGCCTTTCCGGGCCCACCACCGCCGAAGCCGATGCCTGGGCGGACGTCCTGGTCCGCCGGCAACTCCTCCACGCCGTCGTCCTCACGCCGACCGGACAGCGGCTCGTCCAGGACCGTCCCAACAAACCTGTCCGCGTCCTTGCAGGCCCAACCAATGTCCTCGCGCTGGCCGCAACCATCCAGCAACGCACCCGCTCTACGAGGCCCGAATCCCGATGACAAACGCACCCAAGAACGGCACCACCCCGGAACCTGATCCCGACTCCAACTCAGTCTCGGGGCGAGCAAGTTGGGGCGGAAGCATAGCTTCCGCCAATCCCGCCCCCAAGGGGGCGGGAGAGGACCTGCACCGGGGGGCGCAGGTCCTTCAGGCTTCGACCGAGGGCGGATCGAAGCCTGGGCAGGAGGAACAGAAGAACGAACCGCGTGCACGCCGACAGCGCGCTCCCCGCGCCCGTCAGCGCCCGCGTCAACCGCCCGAGACGAAGCGCCTGCACCAGCCCGCCACGCGTTTCAACGAAGACGAGTTCGCCTTGATCAAGTCCGCCGCCGCCCGATGTACTCTGTCCGTCGCCGGGTTCCTTGCCCGATCCGCGCTCGCTGCCGCCCGCGACCTCGACCGCACCAGCGCCGAGATCGCCGACGAACGCGAAGTGATCACAGCCCTGTTCGACAGCCGACGTCGGCTCGGTTGGGCCGGCAGCAACCTCAACCAGGCAGTCAAGGCTCTCAACTCCGGCGCAGACGCCCCCCAGCTCGAAGCGGCCGTCGCCGCCGTACGGCGAGCCGCCGATACCGCGCACGAAGCCGCCACACGTCTGATCGAGCACCACGGCTCATGATCCCCAGCGTCAACAACTCGGGGTCACGGACCATCGGTCTCCTGTCTTACCTCTACGAGACCGGCCAGTACGAGGATCACACCGACCCCCACCTCGTGGCCTCGTTCGACGGCATGTCCCCCGACCCCGGTCGCGACCCGAACGCCACCCTCCAGGACCTTGCCCAAATCCTGGACCAGCCCGTGATGGCCCTCGCCGAGCACGCCCGCCCGGCCAAGCACGTATGGCACACCTCCGTACGCGCGGACCCCGGAGACCGCACCCTTTCCGACGAGGAGTGGGCTGACATCGCCCGCCGCATCGTCGCAGCCACCGGCATCGACCCCGGCGAGGGACAGTCCGGCTGCCGCTGGGCGGCGGTACGACACGCGGACGACCACATCCACATCGTCGCCACCCTCGTGGCCGAAGACGGACACCGCCCCGACGACTTCCGCTCCGGTGCCCGCGCACAGGCCGAAGCCCGCCTCATCGAAAAGGAACTCGGCCTCCGCCAGGTCGCGCCTGGCGACGGCACCGCCGCACAGCGGCCCACCAGCGCCGAACGTCACAAGGCCGAACGTCAGGGACGAGAGCGCACCGCCCGCGAGGAACTGCGCGAAACCGTGCGCCGCGCGGTGACCGGAGCGAGGAGCGACGAAGAGTTCTTCGACCGGCTCGCCGCCGGCGGCCTCCTCATCCGCAAGCGCGCCGCGCCCTCCGGCGACCTGCTCGGATACAAGGTTGCTCTGCCGGACGACCTGAACAAGGACGGCGAGCCGGTGTTCTACCCCGGCGCGCGCCTCGCCCCCGACCTCTCGCTGCCCCGCATCCGGGAGCGCTGGTCCGGCGACGCCCAGAACAACCCAGCTGCCCCGCAGGAGGAAGCACCCCGTACGGGGCCGGGCAGTCCAGCCGCCGCCCGCCGCGGGACGGCATCGGCCGCGTGGCAGGCCGTACTCGTCGTCGAGTACGGCGACGATGCGGTCGCCGCCGCCCACATCGCTGCTGCCGGCGAGGTCCTGGATGCCCTCGCGAAGACGTCCGCCGCCCACACCCGCCTCGAACTGCGCGACGCTGCAACGGCCTTCGAGCGGGCCTCGCGCTCCCACGTCCGCGCCGCACGTGGGCACGACCGCGCGCTGCGGCAGGCAGCCCGCGACCTCGTCCACGGCGGCCCCGCCCTCGGCCGCGGGGAAGACGGCGCCACCACCGCGATGGCCATCGACATGCTGTTCTTCCTCATCACCGCCGCCGCGCACTGGCACGCCAGAAAGGGCCACGCCCAGCAGGCCGAAGCCGCAACCCGGGCCGCCGAGCACCTGCGCACCGCCTACCAGGCCGCCTCCGCGCAGCCCCTCGGCGTGCTCTACCAGCGCGGCCGGCGCCTGAGCCGGCCGATGCTCCAGCGGCACACCGTGGTGCTTCGCGAGACGCTGCCGGAGCTGGCCGAGCAGATCCTCGCCGAGCCCGGCTGGTACGCCCTGGCCGCAACCATCGCGGAGGCCGAAGCCGCCGGCCACGACCCGGCCACCCTCCTGGCCGACGTTGCGGAAAGCCGCGAACTCGGCACCGCGGACTCCGTCAGCGACGTGCTCGTGTGGCGGATGCGCCGGACGGCCGACCTACCCGCCGACGCGTCTCACCTGCCCGAGACCAGCACCGCAGGAAGCCGCAACGCACCGCGCCGTTCAACTTCCAGGCCCTCCGCGCCCGGTAGGCGGCGCAGCGGGGAGGAGGCATCGCGTGCTGCCCGGTAGGCCCGCCGGGTGCCGCTGCGCGGCCTCAACGCACCGCCGAGAGAAGCGACAAGCGCCACCGCTCCGCCCGCAATCCACAGCACGGTCGTACGCCACACCGGACCTCGGTGAGGAGCCACGCCGCGTGGGAGGCCGTCGGCATCCGTGCACCTGCAGGACGGACGGGCACGACTCAGGTGCGGCGAGTCGAGCCAGTACACGTCTTGAAGTTGAGCGGTCGAGGGAGACGACGTGTGATCGGGCGCACCGTGGCAATGGCCATTCGCCGCACGGAGACACGCACCGTGGCCAACTCGTCATCGGGGCAACGGAGAAGCCGGAGAACCCCTGCGGACCTGGCCAAAGGCGACTGTGAACTTTGTGAATTGAAACCACCGGGGACGTGGGGCACGATCACGAAGCGCGCCGGACGAGGTGACGAGGTAAAGGAGGACGCCAGGGTGTTTCACCGGATACGCCGCAGGGCCAAGGAGCAGAGCGAAGCTCAGAGACAGTTCGCCGAACTGCACGCGCGGCTGCAGGGCCAGGTCCCGCCCGGCTTCGGAGTGCCGGCGACTGAGCCGGAGCCGGCCGGGCCGGCCGGCGTCGTGGACGACTTCCTTCCGCCCGAGCTGCGCGTGCCGAGCCACGACCAGGTCGAGGGCAAGATGATGCCGTGGAAGCAGCCCCTCGTCCTTGACGGCGAGATGGCCGCCTGCGCCGAGTGCGGCGCATACCGTGACTGGCTGATCCTCTCCACCCGCGGCGAGATCTGGCTGCGCTGCCGGGCAGGCCACCAGCAGCGGGAAACCCGCCTTGACACCGCCTGGTACAACCGCAACAGCGGACCCGCAGACGCGACGCACGCCACGTTCGAGGACGGCCTGCGCCACCTCGGGCACTGACCACCACTCCTACGACCCACCGGGTCCTCGGGCCCGCACTGACCACCCGTCGCCTAGCACCAAGGGGTCAGTTCCGTCATGCGCGTTCGCGTCGCCACCACCGCCCTCGGCATCACCGCCGCCCTCCTCGCCCTGCCCGCCTGCTCCACCGACACCCCCGGGGCCAAGCACCAGACCCCCTCCTCCGCCCGGGTGAGCAAGCCGGCCGACGCGGTCCAGAAGCCGGCCTCGCTCTCCTCGGCCGCGCTCGAGTCGCGCCTGCTCGACCAGAGCGACCTCGGCAGCGGCTACGTGCCCAAGCCGGAGCGTCCGGCCCAGCACGACGACGTCACCGTCGTCGGCTGCCCGGCCCTGAGTGAGCTGGGCGGCAACGCAGCGACCGGCGGCACGCTCTCCTTCCCGCACAAGGCGAAGGCAGACTTCACCTACGGCGGCAGCTCCTCGGAGATCTCCGAGGAGCTGTACAGCGACAGCGCGAAGAAGCTGTCCGACGGCATCGGCCGGATCTTCGACGCGATGACCGGCTGCCCGACCTATCAAGTCGTCGCGGGCGGCACCCCGGTCGACGTGACCCCGCAGAAACTGCCCGCGCCCCACGACCTCGGTGACGAGCAGTGGAGCCAGCTCCTGACGTTCTCCACCGGAGGGCGGAGCACCGTGGTCCAGCAGACCGCGGTCCGCGACGGCAGTCTGCTGCTGATCGTCTCCGGCTCCCCGGCCCTCGTCGACCGCCACCTCGACAAGGCCCTCGCCAAGGCCACGGCAATGAGCTGACCTGCCTGCCCGTCACGCTGCTGCCTCCGACCCCCGTGGGTCGGAGGCAGCAGCGCGTTACTGGCCAACGCGTTGAGCAGCGCGAGCAGCCTGGCATGGCACCCAGGCACGGACCTGGCCGGGCTGTACGTAGAGCACGTTCGGGTTGCGGCTGTGCGGCCCGTAGCCGCTGGAGGCGTTGACGAGGAGGTACGCGCCTGCGGGAATGTGCCAGTTCCAGAACCAGGCGTCCTGTTGTCGACCGGTGTCGCACCAGGTCACGACGGCTTTTGAGCCACGGCGTCCGTGCTGGTAGACCCGCGTGACCTGAAGGAGTTGCCCGTGCCCGGAACGTCGGTGCTGCTGGAATGCCTGCCACTGCGCCACGAGGGCAGCCGTGCGCTTGCGGCGTGACCGGACCGTCAACGCGATCGTCACGGCGACGATGAAAGCGATGGCCATGAGAACGCCGGGGCTGGGGTGCACTGCCGCATCGTGCATCGTTCCGTCACAGGGCGGCAAACCATCCTGGGCGTCGAAGACCGAGCGACTACTTCGCCCGAGAAGCAAGAAGTCCGGCACCCCCACTGGGAGGGTGCCGGACTGCGATCACCAAGAGCTGCGCGCGGGACGTTAGATGGCCGGCGCGCGAAGAAGGCGCTCCTGGGTGGCCTCGGGCAGCACCCGCCGCAGAACCGGTGCGGTCGAGCTGAGGGAGGCGGCGAAGGCGGCAACGAGATCGTGCGGGACGCTGGCGGCGAAGGAAGCCGCCCACAGACAGGGTGCGCCGAGCGCGGGCTCGGCCCACGCCTGCCATCCGTCCGGTCCCGTCTCGTCGGCCTCGGCCGCCAGGGCGCGCGCGTCGGCGTCCTGGATGAGGGGCGGCACCTCGCCGAGGCTGATGTGCGAGGTGAACGTCGGATCTGTCGCTGCCGCCTGGGGCTGGTCGATGTCGCGGAGCCATCCGTGGGCGGCGACAGCATCGAGGACCAGCTCGGGTCCGGCTAGTGGGGCGGCAGGCTGATCGCGTGCGTCGAGCGCGACGAGGAAGTCGGCCACCGCCTCACCGGGAACATCGCGGGTGAAGTAGGCCGACCACTGGGCGAGCGGGCTGCTCGCCTCGGCGCGGGCGGAGATCTGCCAGGCGATCGGCAGCTCTCCCAGGTGGAACGGCTCATCCGCCAGGCTCCACTGGGCCCAGCGCAGAGCGTCGGGGCTGATGTGCAGGACAGTGCTGCGCAGGACCTGGCGGTCCTCCGGTGCCTCGTCCGGCTCGTGCCGTCCGCGGACGATCGTCAGGCTCGTCCAGTCCAAGCCAGCGAGCGTGTCGGCGACCATGTCGTAGAGGCGCCCATCGTCACCGGCCAGGTGCCGGGGGCCGACCCAGAACGCGGGCTGGCCGCCACGCGAGGCGGACGGGTCGGGCGGAAAGTCGGGGTACAGGGGCGCCTCCAAGGGCTCGGTGAGGGTCTAGCTGCCGCCGGCGCGGCGGCGGGGGCGACGCGGAGGCGCCTGGACGGGGCCCTGCCACGTCAGCTCGATGGCAACCTCGGGCGGCAGGTGGCCGAGCTGTGCGTCCTCGTCCGCTCCTTCGGCGAGGTAGACGACGGTCCGGCCGGTCTCATCCACCGACTGCACGACCTGCGCCAAGCGATGTGCCATCGGGAAGAACGGGTTCATGGCCTGGCGGACCGGAGCACTCCGGTCGCAGCCGGACAGCAGGTCGATGAGATCGCCGACGGTCATCTCCGAGGACGTCACGAACAGCCTCCTGGGGTACGAGGAAAGGGAGAGCGATGCAACGGTTCGGCGGTACAGCCGGCCGATCGCAGGGCCGACGCTTCCTGGCGGTGCCTGCGCTGTCAGAGGCGGCGTGAGGTCTCCAGCACGCGCGCTACGACCGCGGCGACGATGTCCGCCGGCGTCTCGGTATCGAACGACAGTTGGTAGCCACGGACCTTGGCGGTGCCGGTGACGGCGATCTTCCATCCCTCGCCGTCCGTGCCGGGGCGTCCGAGCGGGAACCAGCCGAGGTAGAACCGGCCGTCCTTCGAGCTGACGTGCACGTCCGCACGATCGTCGACGATCAGGTGGAAATCCTCCGCGGAGAACTGGTCCATGACCAGCGTGGGCTGGCCGGGGCCGAGCTGCCACTCGCGCAGTCGCAGGGCTTCAACGGTAGTGGAGAAACCGGGGTCCGCAGGGGCTACGGTCACAGGCAATCACCTCTCTGACCTGGGGTTTCTTGCACGGTCGTCTACGTTGACATGACCTCGCAGCCGTTGGCCAGTCATTCCGCGATCTTTCCTGTCTGCCCCCGGCGAACTTGTGTCCCTTGACGATGAACTCAGCTCGCCGGAACTCGTTGACCTGCGGCGGCTAACTTTGCTGTCAAGGTGGCGGTGGGGCATGTGTTTCTGCGTCCAGCCCTGCGGCCTGCGGCGACTGAGTTGGATGGCAGGAGTGGCCGTTGGGCTGAGTTCGGTGTCGGCAGACAACTTGTCCTCGGACAACGTATCGAGGTTCATCTTTCTCGCGCCGAGGTCGGTGCTGGATTACATTCAGTGAGGCGCTTGCACCGGGTTCCTTGCGGCACGGCAAGTGCTCTGGTGAGCGTTCTGTCGCCGAGCGCCGAACTCCGTTTACAGTTGGCGGCGCCAAAAGGGCAGCCACGCTCGCCGGGCCGGCGCCTCGTGGTCACCAACCTTGAGAGCGGATCTGGCTACCTTCAAGAACAGGTTGTGCTGGCCGTGGTAGGCACCGGACAATCTGTTCCGATCCGCCATCTGTTGGCCCCGGTCTCTTCGTACCGTGCCAAGCCGGACTGGTTCTGGGGCATGGTCGTAGAGGAGAGACTGCCGAAGCGCAGTGGCCATATCGACTAGGTCCATCGGAGCGCGAAGTTCGAGTGCAGCGAAGGCCCGCTTCAACGGTTGCGGATCCAGGTCCCGGGCCCGGCGCTCCATCTCGTCCCAGCGTTGGTTGAACGCGTCTTCGTACATGGCTTGATAGTCCTGGTAGACCTGCTCCGCCTGGAGGAGGAACTCTGCGCAGAGAGAGGGCAGGAGTTCTCTGATCCATGGGGCATCGGCTTGGTAGCGTGCCGCACTGGCCTGACTGCGTCCGGCTATAGTTACAGCACCGGCGCCCAGGAGAGCTCCGCCGAACGCCGCTCCCGCAGCGATCAAACCGAGCAGGAACTCGCTGTTCAAAAGCCCTCCAACTCGCCATGGAAACCGGCAAGTTACCACGGATGAACCATGCTGATCATTTGGGTTTCGGTCGATGCGCGTTACCTCAGTAGTCAGGCGGTGTCGAATGCGTGGTGACCCGCGAACGCTCGCGATTTCATGTTTCGGCACGGCGAAGTCGCCGAAGATCGATCGCGGTCGAGGCGCCCGTTCTCCGACGGGTAGAAGCCGGTGATGTGATAGCGGACCTGGTCGTGCCAGAGGTCGAGTTCCATGACCCAGGACTCGGCCAGGTCATCCACGACGGTCAGTGCCGGGTGAGTTCCAGCGGTGGGCCGGTACAGGAGTATGGCCACTGGAACCGGGCATTCGCCGAACACGGAGTCGGCATGGAAGGCCCTGGCTGTCACCATGTGCTCCACGAGCGCACCGGCCGCGTGGAATTCGGCCGGCACCCGCTGGAGGAGACCGTCCAGCTCGATCACGATGATGCGGTAGCGCTTTTCGGCGCCTCTGCGGCGTGGCTGCAAGGTCACAGGGTCACCGCCGGGTGCGAGGCGAGCGGGGTGTCGTAGCGCATCCATGAACGCATGGCAGCAGCGGTGTGGGGCTTGCCGGAACCGAGAGCGCGGTATCCGTCAAAGATCCAGCCCGTCACTTCCAGGAAGGTTCCGCGGCCCGTGCTGATGTCCAGTTCCGTGTTGAGGAAGGCGGGCCGTTTGGCCACCGCGAAGCCCTGCCAGGCGCGGTCCCAGCGGAACAGTGTGCCGAACTCCGGGTCGTCCCAGACCAGGAGGCGGTTGCGCGCCCGTGCGGCTCGGCAGTCGAGGATCCAGAGGTCTGTGTGGGCCTCCCGGCCGGCGACTTCCACCAGGGCAAGAGGGTGGGCCTGGATCTCTGCCCGCTTGCCGCAACGCAACAGGCAGTCGGCTCTGCGGTTCCCGAGTGCGATCTCGGTGGCCACACCCCAGTCCTTGACTTCTTTGTGCCACGCGGACTCGGTCACAGGGCGCCCGCGTACCGGAGGAGTTCGGCGTCTTCGTTGTCCAGGCCAAGGGCCTGGGCTCCGACCTCGGCAAGGTAGTCGGCGAGGTTGAAGATGCCGGGGATGCTGTCGATGCCGACGACGAGCCGGTCGTAGCGCTTGAACAGGGCGAGGATGCGGTTTCCGCGGGCCCTGTGTTCCTTGGCTCCTTGGGCGGATTCCTTGGCCGCACTCTCAAGCCGGTCCGCTTCCATGAAGTCGCGCTCGGCAAGAGGAGGCAGAACTTCCATGATGCGGTCGAGGTCTTCCAGCACGAGTTGCTGGGCCGATTTCTCCGTCAGCTCGCCGCCCTCACCGATCAGGAGCTTCGCGACGACCCTTTCGTCGTCGGATCCAGCGCCGGGAGAGCCGGGAACCGTAGCGTCGCCGGGGCCTGATGCTCCGGTTCCGCAGCTCGGACCCATGACGGTGGGGCCGCCCTGTGTGGGTCCGGCTGGGCCAGCGAGAGCGGCGATACGAAGTTCCTTGGAGACCTTGTTGAACGAGGTGGTGCACATCGATCTCACCGCGCGGTCGAACACAGGACGGTATTCCGCAGAGAGCACGTTGATCTTCGACCGGACGACGCTTTGCATCCGGGCGAGCTGCTCGGCTTCGCTCCCGCCCTGGCGGATGCACCGCAGAGCCTCCCGGTCGAGGACGTCGCGTACGGCGTTGGGGTAGCGGCCGGCGGCATTGGGGATAGGCACGGGTTTCTACTTTCCGGAGAGTAGTCGGATCGTGCGGGGACGCTTCTCCAGGACACGGCCGGCCCAGGAGACGACCGAGTCACGGATGGATTCGACGGACTGCCACACGTCGGGGTCGTCGACGTCTGCGAAATCGTCGGGACCCAGCAGGAGGATTTCCCTGCACTTGTGGACCAGGCCGAAGTAGCGGATGGTCCAGTCGGCACGCGGATCGCGTTCGTCGTCGCCGATCAGCTCGTTGAGCAGTTCTTCGTCCGGATCCGGCAGAGGGCGCATCTGCTCGCGCACGTACCGGGCGACCTCCTGGTCCTGGAGGACCTCGCGCACGGTCGGCTGGCGCAGGATGGACAGGACAGCTTCCGGTGTTTTGGTCAGTTCGGCGACCACGGCCTCCCGCACCCCTGCACGGCCGAGTTGAGCGACGATCTCGCCCGGCGTCTCCGTGCCGCAGGCCGCTCCGTCCGCCAGGCCCAGGGCCCGGCAGTACTCCCCGGCGTCGAGTACGGCTGGCCATCCCGCCCGCTCGGCGCTGGCGATCCGCCCGAGAAGAAGCCCGACACGACGCGAGCGCTCGGCCGGGTCGGTTACACAGGCCGCGACCACGCACTTCCACGGCACGTGGACGCAGGACGTGGCGAGACGTTCACGGAATGCCGCGCCTGCCAACGCCGTGACGCGCTGGTATCGCTCAAGCGTGTCGGCCGCATAGCCGAGTTGGCGTGCCAGCGGTTCCAGGGCACTGCTCACCGCCAGGCTGGACTGCTCAGCGATCTCGGCGCACACGTCGCCGAGTCCGAAGCGCGCCGCAAGCTGCACCCGCGTCGCCTGGACGTCCTGCTCCGCGAACCCTCTCGCGCGTTTGAGCTGATCGTCGGTGTAGCCGGGATCTGCGCTGCTGCCCGGCTCGATCCACACGTTCTCCATGGCCGAGGACGGTAGAAGCCCGAACCATCAGAAATGGCTGCGAGCCACTCGAACAGCCGCGCAGAAAACGGTTCGACGGCCAAGATCTCAAAAATGTGTCCTAAGGCCGATCACCCCCGAAGTCCGGTTTGACCCGGCCCAGTCGTGGGCCTGAATCTGCCCCGCGTGACAATCCGATCGTCAGGAGAGGTAATGCTCGGCGCAGAGGAGCGGCAGGAGTTGAGCGCGGGGTACCCGTCGTTCGTCAATGGAATCCCGGAGCGCGACTGGCCCCATCTTCGGCTGGGCGAGGAAGACCAGCGGCTGATCCAGAGCAAGCGGGGCGAGCACAACCGTCTCGGTCTCGCCGTACAGCTGACGGTCGTACGCTTCCTGGGTCGGTTCCAGACTGACATGGAGAGGATCCCCGAGGAACTGGTACTGCGCGTGGGCGAGCAACTCGGCATCTCCGACCCGCTCGCCAAGATCAGCCTGTACGCGAAGAACGGCGACACCGTTCGAAAGCACGTAAGAGAGATCAGACGGGAACACGGTTGGACTTCCTTCGTGGAGGGCGAGGCCCAGCTCGTGGCCTGGTTGGAAGACCGGCTGAAGTACACCACGGACGGCCCGAAGGCGATGACGCTCCAGGCCCTGGTCTGGCTCCGCGGGCAGCGTGTGCTCCTCCCCCGATACTCAACGCTGCGTGACCTGGTGACGCTCTGCCGGGGTAGAGCCGAAGACGCGGTGTCGAAGGAACTCGTCTCCAAAATGAGCCGTCAACAGGTCCGCATTGTCGACCGGTTGATGGAGGCTCCCGCCGACGCGCGCACCAGTCATCTGGACGGCCTGCGTCGCGGTGTCGGCATGCCCTCGTGGGCGAACTTCGTGAAGGCCCTGTCACGCGCGGACGAGATCCGCGCCCTCGGGTTCATTGATGTGGATGTCTCGTCCATCCCCGACCGCAAGTTGGCGCAGCTAGCCGATCACGCCTTGACCGAGCGGGTACCGCGCCTGAAAGAGCAGACCGGCAAGCGGGCCGCAGTACTCGCGGCCATCAAGCGCCTGGAGACGAGCGCCCTGGACGATGCCATCGACATGCTCGACAAGCTGATCACCGAGGGCTTCATCGCCAAACCCAAGAGGTGGGCCGACAAGGCCCTCCTCGACGCCTACCCGAAGTTCGCCCCTGACGGCACCCTGACCGCACAGGCACTGCTCGCCGTCCTTGAATCCGTGGCAGAGAGCATCGACCACGACAGCGGTGAAATCACCGACCCAGTCACCGACACCGACTCCACGCGCGCCGTGCTGGAGACGGTCGCTGACCGGGACACTCTCCTGCGGGCGGCCAAGAATCTCCTGGAGTACATGCCGGCCCAGGACTCCGATACCCATGAGGCCCGTCGTACCAAGGCACTGGAACGGTTCCGAGACGTACGGACGTTTGTACCCGTCCTTGTCGGCAGGGTCCGCTTCGGCGCACGTCCCGCAGGCCAGGCCGCACTGACCGCGCTCCACGCTTTGCCGCCTCTCCTGGATCGCGAGGACGTACGGCTCGATGACATCGACAGCAGGTTGTTGAAAGGTTCCTGGAAGCGCCTCGTGGAAGGCGAACCCGAACAGTCCGACGGCGCGGTGAATCTGGCGGCATACGCCCTGTGTGTGGTGGAGACCTTCCACCGGCGTCTGTGCAAACGAGAGATCTTCGTTCAGGGCTGTTCCCGCTGGGGAGACCTGCTCGCGCGACTCCTGTCAGGCGAGGTCTGGGCACAGGCCCGGCCCAGCCTGCTCACCAGCTTGGATCTGCCCGAAGACCCCCGCGCCTACCTCGACCGCGCGGGCAGAAGCCTGCACGCCGACCTCACCAAAATCGCCTCCCGCATTCCCGAGGGCACCCAAATTATCCTCGGCAACGGCGACTTGGCCCTGCCGAAGGGGCGGCCACCGCGTCCATCGAGCCTGAGTCGCCAAGTGGAGAAGATGCTCCCCAAGGTAGAACTGCCCCAAGTGGTGCTGGACGTGCTGAGCCGGACCGGCGGGATCGCCGCGTTCACCACGCGCAACGGCAACCCCTCCCCCTACCCGGAATTCGAGCTGTCCGTAGCCGCCGTGATGGTCGCGTACGGCTGCAATATCGGCCTCGAAGCCGTCGCGAACGAAGAAAAGGACGCCCTCAAACTCGACCGCCTCACCAGCATCAGCCGCGAATACTTCCGCCCCGATGTGATCGAGGCGTGCACCACCCTCATGCTCGGCGCGGAGAGCGACGCACTCACCACTCTGCAGTTGGACGGGGAGCGCCTCGCCTCCGTGGACGGCCACAGCTTCGTCATCCCCACACCACAGCTTGACCTGCGCGTCGCGCCCGAAGGCAATTCCGAGGTCACCTGGCTGACCATGCTGACGGAGCAGGCCATCCAGCTGTCCGGGCGCATGGTCAGCGGCCGGCCCAGCGCTGCGCTGGAGGCACTCAACACCCTTACGACGTACCGGGACCAGACCAGCGTCCCGGACAGCCGACACCCCGATGCCATCGTCGCCGAGGCCGGAACGAACGAGGACCTCGTCTTCGGCCTTCTGACCCTCTCCGGCTACTCCTACCAGCCCGCCCCGCACCAGATCAACGACACCAGGCTATGGCGCATCGACAGGTCAGCGGACTACGGACCTCTCCAGGGCGCAACACGTCGGCAGATCGGCCTTTCGCAGATCGCGGCGCACTGGGAAGACATCCTGCGGGTGATCGGCTCGATCCACCACGGTGCCATCAGCGCACACGACGCGCTGCGGATCGTGACCCGCAACGGCCAGCCCACCGACCTCGGGTCAGCAATCATCTCCTTCGGGCGCATCGCCAAAACACGTCACCTGCTCCGCCTCTACGACAACCCCGAGTACCGGCACGGGATCGAAGCACAGAGCCGGCTGCACAAAGAACGCGCCGACCTCGCCAGGCGTATCTGTCACGGCATCGACGGCCCCTTCCCCGACTACTACCCCGGTCTGGAAAACCGGCTCGGTGTTCTCGGTCTCGTCCTCAACACCGTGGCCCTCTTCAACACGGTCTGCATCCAGAAGATCGTCGAGAAGATGCGCGCCCAGGGCAAGGTCATCTCCCAAAGCGACCTCCGCCAGCTCCCTCGGATGATGTACGGACACATCAACATGCGAGGCCGATTCCACTTCGAGCCGCCTACCGACACGATGTTCGAGATCCCCGACGTGGAACCGGATCCCACCTGACGACCGCAGGCCCGGGTGGAGCCGTCCCTGAACTATGAACGGTGAGCCCCTCCGCCTCCCACCCCAGCCGGTACCTCACCGAGGTATCGGCTTCGTCCTTGCCCGCCCATGTCCACGTTCACCAGCCCGTGAAGGGTGCCCCCTTCGCACCCCGACGCCGCGTCAACTTCGATGGGGTTGGAGCAGGAGGAACTCCCGTTCTCAGTCCAGCCGAGTCAGGCCAGACCTTTGACCAGGCAACACACTCCTTAACCCACATTTTTGAGATCTTGGTCGCCGGACGGCAAGGCCAGGGTGAAACGAATAACCCACAGGGAAACTGAGCGGCGCACCACGGAGATGGCCACCGTGCACAGACGGTTAACGGCCACCGCCCTGGGACATCCCGGAGATCGGCACCTCACGGCATCGGGATGAGTTGAGCTCCCACAGCCTCGGATGTGTCCGAACCCCAATCCCGGAGGGCAGGGTGATCACTCCCATCGCGGCCTCAGAACGCTCGGTACCCGGCCGCCCCGGGCGATCTGACCCCGTGCCAGAGTGATCCGCATGATCCCCGCGCACGTTCCCGATGAGCCACCGCTGACGTACGTCGACAGCTTCGACATACCGGTCCTATTCCGTAACGGGCCTGCGAAGAAGCCTCGGAGGCAGTGGCGGACAGCCAAGCACAAGGTGTGGAACGGATCGCAAGGGTTCCCGGCTGCCGACGGCTGGTATGCCCCGACCACCACATGGCGGGAGATCATCAAGGCCGCCACCGAAGTCGGCCGCGACGTCACCCCTCACCTGAAGAATCAGCCGTGCTACGCACACAGGGAACTCGTCGCCCGGGTCTCGCCGCTGTACGCCTACCTCGGCGCGCACCCCGTGAAGCCCCGGCATCCCGTACCGGGCGCCAAGGGCCGGCGCCTGACCTGGAACCCGGTCTACGCGCACGGCACCGAGCGCAGTGCGAAGAATGCCGCTGGCTACCGGCTGGGCATGACGATGACCGAGTGGGCATGCCGCTCGCTGCTGGGCCTCGGCCAGACTCAGCACCTTGAACTCGGCGGCCCCGTCCCTGCCCTGTACAGCACGTTCAATGATCCGAAGAAGAAGCTGCCCGACCTGTGGGGGCTGCACGAGGCGGAAGAGTTGTACTGGCTGATCGAGGCCAAGGGCGGCGACGTGGGCCTCGGCACGCTTCGCAAAGGTTGGGCGCAGCTGGCGGCCGGCAGCAAGGTGCTCGGCGCGTACGGGCACCGCACCGTCCTGGTCGGGGCGTCCGTACGGCCCGGCGATGATCTCTTCCTCACCATCGACCACGACCTGCGCGCCGGCAAGCCGCCGCTCGCCCTTGCCGGGTCCGATGCCGACGACGAGGCGGCGGGCCCGGGTAACCTGGAGGACCACCTCGGCGATAGCGACGACGCGCTCATCGGCGCTGCCCGAGCCCAGATGCTCGCCTACCTGGCGCTACGCTCCGCTCCCGCCTCGCAGCTGCGCACCGTGCCCGTGCCCGCCGACCGCTCTTCTCGACACCGACGCTCCGGGCTGACCACGCCCCTGGAAGACGACGGCCTCACTCTCGCCATGCGGGCCGACGCCCGCGGGGCAGCGGCCGACTCGGACCAGCACACTCTGCGCGCCGGAATCCGCTCCATGGGCCTCGACGACTTCCTGAGCTGCCGTATCCCCGGCACCGAGGTCCACCTCGGCATGTCGCGAAAGCTGTTCGCCGCCTGTGAGCGCCTCCACGAGGAGGACCTCACCATCGCCCGGCGCACCCCAGGGCTGCGCGCCGAGGACCAGCCTCCCGCCGACCTGGAACTCAGCGACGAAGCCCAGGACGAACAGCGGCTCACCCAGCGGCGCATCTTCCGCGAACAGCAAGAGGAAGCCCGCCCACGGCTGCGCCCCCTGCTCCGCGACGCCTACGAGCGAGGTGCAGCGAGCGACTGGAGCGACCTTCTTCGTCGTTCCCAGGAGCCGGAACTCGACCTGGAGGGCGACGAGAGTCTCCTCGAAGCGGCGACGCCGGAGACCTACGTTGCCATCAGCCTCTACGACCTGCCCCCCGCACTCGCCTAGATTTCCCTCGCGCAACGACCGTGGCGAGGAACGAGCTGTCCCTTCGCAGGCCGAGCCTGGCTTTATCGAGCAGTAGTGGCTCTGGTCCACTTTCAGTGGAGGGCTCACTGAGAGTGACGTCAGAGGTGGCGGAGGCTTTGGTCGACGTCCTGTGGTTCGTTGAGGGGTGCGAGGACGAGCAGATGGATCCGGATGACGCTGTGAAGGTCTTGGAGGGTGCCGGCCATCTGATGACTCAGCTCTCGAGTGATCAGCGAAGCGAATTCATCGACCTCCTCGGTTGGATGGCTGTGAAAGAGACTGATCCTTCGCGCCGCGCGTTCCTGGAGGGGTTCCCTGAAGGTTTCGGACTCGTAGAGGATGATTCCTGACCTGGGATTTATGAAGAGAGCAGGACGCGCTTGCGGAGGAGTTCGAATCCTGCGCGGCCGAACATCTGGCGCTTGAGCATCTTGATCCTGTTGACATGGCCTTCCACGACACCGGAGTTCCAGGGCAGTGTGAGGCCAGCGATGACAGCGTCGAGGTCGCGTTCGAGGTGCTGGGCGAAGTGCCGGAGGCTGGGCAGATCGGTAGTGGAACTGGCCGCTTCGATCCAGTTCGGCAACTGGTCGCCCTGGAGATGGGCGACCATGCGCCCGAAGGAACGCACGTGCTCGGCAAGTGCCGTCCGTTCGGGGCAGTTGGCAAGGACGGCTTTGAGCTGGAGTCTGTCGCTTTCGGGCAGAGCGTCGGGGTGGGTGAGGAGCCAGCGTGTGACGGCGCGGGCCGATGGCGGGCGGGGGCCGACCGGTTGGGGCTTGCCGCGAAGATTCCTGCTGACGTAGTCGCGGACACTGGCGTAGCCGCGGGGATAGCCCTGTTCCTTGATTTCCTCCCATAGTCTCCAGGCGTTGGTGCAGCCTTCCTGCCAGCGCTGGTCGAGGTAGGGCTTGAAGTCGTCGAGCCTGGTTGCACGGCTTTGCCACTGGCCGGTGAACATCTCCTCGGGGGTGGCGGCGCGGGAGAAGCGCAGGATCGTGTTGAGCGTCATGCCGAGCTGTCGGGCGACGGACCGCTTGCTGTGACCGGCGTCGAGGAGAGCGTGGATGGTGGCGTGCTTGGCCCGGGTGCGTTCGGCGAACCGGTGTCCCGTCGGCCAGGGCGACGACGTGACCGGCTCCGGCTTCTCTGGAGGTTCATCCGGCTGTTCCGGCGCGGGGCGCAAGCAGCCGCGGTGGCGGTAGACGCACTTCTCCGCGGTTTCGCCCAGGTTGTGCCAGAGGTGCCACCGGTCGGCGACCTGGAGGGCCTGCGGGGCGCCGCGGGTGGCGCCTTCGGCGAAGAAAGGGGCACGGTCGCGGCAGACGATCTCAATGCCGGGCCGCTCGGCGAGCCAGGCCGCGAGTGTGTCCGCCTCCCGGTCGGGAAGGAGGTCGACCGGCCGACGTGTCTCGACGTCGACGAGCACTGTTCCGTAGGTACGGCCCTTGCGCTGGGCGTATTCGTCCACGCCGACCACGCGGGGTGCTGCGGTGGCGGGGTCTGGAAGGGAGGCGATCAGCCTCAGCAGAGTGTTCCGGCTGACCGGGACCTTGAAGGCGTCCGTCATTCGGGCGCCGGCCCGGCCCGCGAGCGCAAGACCGACCGACACCAGCGTCGACCGCAGCCGCTCGGTCCGTCGCCCGAACCTTCGGGTCAGGCCGGGTACTTGCTCGGCGAAGGTCTTCCGTTCGCAGGACTCCTCCTCGCAGACGAACCGGCGCACCCGCAGCGACACCACGGCGAACTTGCCCGCTGTCGGCAGATCGCGAGGGAACCGCAGATAGGAGCCCTGTATTCGCCCCGACCAGCATCCACACCCAGGACAGACCGCCCGCCCTGCGGTCGTACGGGCCTCGACCTTGACGACCGTGGCGGTCACCTCTACGGACTCCACCACCACGCCCTCGACCGAGGAGAACAGCAGCTCGTCCAGCTGCGGCAGCACTGGGTTCACGGCCAAGGACTGTCGACCACACCACCATCCAACCGAGCGATTTTCGGGCGAAGTCAACCGCCATCACTCGAAGATCGCCAGTCACCCTGCGTAAGCGACCACATCAAGTGGACCAGAGCCATTTCTCGTCAACATCCACGACCTCCAAGATCATCAACTGCCGCCCGAACCCGCAGATAAACGCTGCTACTGGAACGGTTCTGGCACGCTTTCCGTGAACCGGTCACGGTGGGTCATGCGACGTAGCTCAAAGGCTGTGTTTCTGGTGCGCTTCTGTGGCGAGAAAGTCTCGCGCCGCGGAGGTGACCCGGTCGCGAGTGTGCTGCTGGTCCGGAGGTTGATCATTCGGCAGGTCGAGTGCTCTCACCAGATCAACGATGGGTTGCAGCGCGTCGGGGTAGTCGAGTTCGGCTGCAGCTTCCTGGTAGATCAGCTTCGCTCCGTGCACGGGATCGAGTTGGCATGCCACGATCTGGCCGGCCCACCACTGGGCCGCTGTCCATCGCGCCTCAGCAAGATCTTCGGAGATCAGCGGCAGCAGACCCAACTCTTCCAGCACAAGGCCGAACAGCTCGCGCGCCCGGGGATACTCACCACGCGCGAGGCCAGCCAGCAGGGGCAGCGAGGGAGCCTCAATGTCGGCCATCAGGGCGTCCAGGCCCAACTGGACCAGGTAAGCGTCCGAGGGGCGCTGCCAGGGTTCCATGGCCAAGTCCGCAGCGGCCATGCGGATCAGGCTGATCGCTACTACTGCGTCCACGCTGTCGCCTTCTCATCGTCTTTCCGTAGAGGAAAGTCCTATCACCGAGAGCCGGGTGGTTGATCAGGTGGCCAGCAATACGCGCTTGCGTAGCAGGCTGAAACCGGCTCGGCCGAACATCTGGCGCTTGAGCATCTTGATCCTGTTGACGTGTCCTTCGACGACGCCAGAGCTCCAGGGCAGGGTGAGGCCGGCGATGACGGCGTCGCGGTCTCGATCGATGCCGGCCGCGAGAGTGTGGAGGCTGGGAAGGTCGTCTTGGCGGACGGCGTCGAGCCACTGCGGGAGTCGTTCCCCCTGCCGCTCGGGGAACCACCAGATCCCCCAAGTCACGACGGCGCTGCCGGCGGCGTACGCAGCACCTCGGATCATGGCGAACCCCGCAGCCCAAAGCATGTGTCGAGACCCCTTGCGGAAACGCGTCACCATGATCAGGTCCGAGCCGTCGGCGACGGAGGTGAGCTGAGTGCGGCAGCGCTGGCAGGATCCTCGGCGAAGCGTCGGCCAAGTGGAGAAGTAAGTCGGCTCTCCTGCCGGGCCCGTCCACTTCAGGGCGCCCCTGTGGAACCCGACCCATGCCATCGTCGGCGAACCGGACAACCGCGTTGCAGTGCTCGCACGAGCACAATTCCCTGTCAAATCCTTGTGTTCACATCTTGTGTCTCCTCTTGGTGGCGGCGTGCGGCGGTGGCTGTGGAAGGGATGAGCCAGCCACCCAACGGTCTGGACGAGCGGTGCCTGTCAGATCGACTGTGCCTTGCTCGCCGACTTGATGTGCAGCCGCTGCCGATGCTGAACATGTGCTTGAGCTGCCCGAACTCGCGCCGGTCGGCAGTCCACATTCCGCGGATACGGCTCAACCCGCGAACTGGCTCACGAGGAGTTCAAAAACATCCGAGGCGTCCCGGTGCTGCAGGAAGCCGCCATCCGAGAGTTCGAAACCACCCTCGATGCCATGATCGCCGAGTTGCACGCCGAGGAAGGCAGCCCCCTGTGACCGGTCCCCGCACCACCCAGACCGTCTTCGCCCAGCTCTCTCGCGAGCATGAGCTGTCCGACATGGACCGCGCCATCATGCGGGCCTTCGAACAGCTGCTGGGTGGCCGCCCAGAGATCACCGACGGCTCCGTCAACGTGGTCAACATCGCCACCGAGGCGGGCGTCTCTCGCGCGTCCTACTACCGATCCCCCGTCGCCGGCGCCATCAAAGAAATCCTCGCCGCCCCCAGCACCAAGCGGCCAGAGGTCGACGAGCTCAAGGCCGAGATCATCCGGCTGCGGAAGGAGCTTCGCGATTTCCGCCGGGAGAAGGCCGAGGAGGTCCGTGATCTGAAGGCCACCCGCGCCACCTATGCGAATCAGATCCAGGTCCTGGCCCTACGCAATGCCGAGCTGGAGGCCGACGCAGCCACCCTCCGCGGCCAGATCGCCGATGCGACCAGTGGCACGGTCCGGCCGCTTCGGAAACCGTGACTCGGCCCGGCGACCGAAGGTCGCCGGGCCCTCGGCACCACGCCATTCCGGGTCTGAGTCGCGGTACAGCTGAGGTGCTGCCTCGCCCCGTTCTGCATGGGCGGGAGGCGTGCAGGGTTTACCCCTTCGTGCTGGTCGCGGCGGCCACGGCGACGGGCAGTGGGCTGGACTCCACCCGGCCGGGACCGGGCGTGCGGCCGAGGTGGCCGGCACCCGAGTAGTCGGGCGCCAGCCCCGGTTGCGTATATCGGGTCAGGCGCCGACGAGTTCTTCCAGGACGTCTTCCATGGTGACGAAGCCCAGGACGGTGCCCTTGCTGCCCGTGACGGCCGCGAGGTGGGTTCCTGCCGCGCGCATGGCGGTCATGGTGTCGTCGAGCGGGGTGTCGAGGGCGACCTTGACGATCGGGTGGAAGGCGCTGCGCTGGAACGGCGCTGTCCGGTCCATGAGGCCGAGGGCGTCCTTGATGTGGAGGTAGCCCAGGATCTCCTCGCCGGGGCCCGTGACCGGCAGGCGGGAGAAGCCGTGGGCGGCAGCCGCACGCTCCAGGCCCTGCGGGGTGGTGTCGTGGCCGACGGTGGCCATCTTGTCGAGGGGGACCATGACTTCGCCCGCGGGACGGGTGCCGAGTTCGAGGGCGTCCTGGAGGCGCTGGCCGTCTTCCGGGGTGAGGAGACCGGCGGCGCTGGAGTCCTTGATCAGGCGGGTGAGTTCGTCGTCGGTGAAGACGGAGCTGACCTCGTCCTTGGGTTCGACCTTCAGCAGCCGCAGCAGGGTGTTGGCGAAGGCGTTGATGCCGAAGACGAACGGGCGCAGGCCGCGTGTGAGGGCGACCAGGGGAGGGCCCAGGAGCAGTGCGGTCGGCGCGGGGGCGGCGAGCGCGATGTTCTTGGGGACCATCTCGCCGATCAGCATGTGCAGGTACGTCGCCAGGGTCAGGGCGATGACGAAGGCGATGGGGTGGATCAGCGCCTCGGGCACGCCGATCGCGTGGAAGGGGGGTTCGAGCAGGTGGGCGATGGCGGGTTCGGCGACGCCGCCGAGGACGAGGGAGGAGACGGTGATGCCGAGCTGGGCGGTGGCCATCATCGCCGAGAGGTGCTCTAGGCCCCACAGGACCGTCTTCGCCCGCCGGTTGCCCTTGAGTGCTGCGGGTTCGATCTGGCTGCGGCGTACGGAGATCAGGGCGAACTCGGCGCCGACGAAGAAGGCGTTGGTGAGGAGGGTGAGGGCGCCGATCAGCAGCTGAATGGCGGTCATCGGCTCATCTCCTGGACGTGGACGGGCGCGGCGGCCGGGGCGGTGATGGCGACGCGGTCGGCGCGGTGGTGCTCGATGTCGAGGACGGACAGTTCCCAGCCGTCGACGGTGAGGGTGTCGCCTTGGCGGGGGATGCGTTCGAGTCGGGTGGCGATCAGGCCGGCGAGGGTTTCGTAGGGGCCCTCGGGCGCGGTCAGCCCGATCTCTTCCAGCTCATCGAGGCGGACGCTGCCGTCGGCTTCCCATGCAGGGCGGCCGTCGTGGTCGGGGGCCTGGATGAGGTCCGGGATCTCCAGCGGGTCGTGTTCGTCGCGGACCTCGCCGACGACCTCTTCGACGATGTCCTCGACGGTGGTGACGCCGGCAGTGCCTCCGTACTCGTCGATGACCACGGCCATGGTGCGGGCCTTGCGCAGCCGGCCGAGAAGGGTGTCCACGGGCAGGGAGTGGGGCACCAGCAGGGGCTCGGCCATCAGGTCGGTTACCGGCGTGAGTGGCCGCTTGTGCTCGTCTAGGGCGAGGACGTCGCGGATGTGGATGGTGCCGATGACCTGGTCGAGGATGTCGCGGTAGACGGGGAAGCGGGACAGGCCGGTGGCCAAGGTCAGGTTCGCGGCGTCCGCGGCGGTGGCGTGGGCCTCTAGGGCCTGGACGTCGATCCGCGGGGTCATGACGTTCTCCGCGGTCAGCTCGGCCAGGTGCAGGGTCTTGACGAACAGCTCGGCGGAGTCGGCCTCGATCGCGCCCTGGAGGGCCGAGTGCTGAACGAGCGCGACCAGCTCCTCGGGGGTACGCGCGGAGGCCAGCTCCTCGGCCGGCTCCAGGCCGAACCGGCGCACCAGGCGGTTCGCGGTGCTGTTCAGGTGCCGGATCAGCGGTCCGAACGCGGCCGTGAAGGCGCGCTGCGGGCCGGCGACGACCTTCGCGACGGCCAGCGGGCGGGAGATCGCCCAGTTCTTCGGCACCAGCTCGCCCACCACCATCAGCACGACGGTGGAGATCGCCACACCCAGCAGAGTGGCTGTCGTCGACACCGCACCTGCGGGCAGGCCGGCCGTCTCCAGGGGCTCGCGCAGGAGGGCGGAGACGGAGGGCTCGGCGAGCATACCGATCACCAGCGACGTCACCGTGATGCCCAGCTGGGCACCGGACAGCTGGAAGGTCAGGCGCTTGGCGGCCTTCAGGGCGCCTTCGGCGCCACGCTCACCCGCCTGGGCGGCGCGTTCGAGTTCGCTGCGCTCGACGGTGGTGAGAGAGAACTCGGCGGCTACGAACACTGCGCACGCCAGCGTCAAGGCGAGGGCGAGGAGCAGCAGCAGGACTTCGGTCACCGTGCCACCCCCGCTCCCACTCGATTCTGCGGGCAAGGCGTGGCACGGCTCGTACTGGGAGGTTCACCCATTGCGGGTCTGCTGCTCCTTCTTCACTCGGTCGGACCGCGTCACGGTCCGAGGACATGGGCGGACAAGTATCCGCACGACAATCGTAAAGGGCCGGTAAAGGCCCCGGCCGGGTGGGTGGGCGCCGTATGCGGAGTGTCCCCTCTTTTTCGGACTTTCCCGCCGGGTCTCCCGCCCATGCGCCCCACAGTCACCTTCCTCTCCTATGCTTCTACATGCTTGTAGATAACGCCAGGGTTGGCGGGGGATCCGCGCTGCCCTGGCGCAGATGCGCGCGCTCTCCCGAGCGCGCGGAGTCAGGAGGGGAACGAGCATGGCTTCGATCGATCTGGACAAGGTGCTGGACAAGGCGTGGGCGGACAAGAGCCTGCCCGAGGTGCTGGCCGCGCCGGTGTCCGCGCTCAAGGGGGTCTCGGACCGGCAGGGTGACCTGCTCAAGGAGGCGTTCGGCGTCAAGACGGTTGCCGATCTCGCCGAGCTCAAGTACGTCGGCTGGGCTCAGGCCCTGGCCGCCCTGGATGCGGCGAAGTAACACCCCTGGTGAGCGGTGCCGCGGACCGGACCTGTCCGCGGCACCGCGCTCACTGCAACCACACGCACGTCTGACGAAGGAGAACCCACGCGATGGTGTTCAAGCGACTACTCGGCTCGATGGGGGTCGGTGGCCCCGCCGTGGACACGGTCCTTGCGCCCGAAGCCGTCCTGCCCGGCGGGAGTCTGACCGGTGAAGTCCGCCTGACCGGCGGCCGGGCGGACTTCGACATCGAGCACATCACGCTCGAACTCGTCGCCCGCGTCGAAGCCGAACACGACGGCGGCGAGCACGAGGGTACGGCCGTCTTCGAACGCTTCAACGTCGGTGGCGGCTTCCGCCTCGCCGAGGGCGAACACCGCACGGTGCCGTTCGCGATCACCCTGCCCTGGGAGACTCCCGTCACACAGTTGCACGGCCAGCCACTGGGGATCGTGCTGGGGGTGCGCACCGAGCTCGGCATCGCCGGCGCCAAGGACAAGGGCGATCTCGACCCCCTCGCGGTAGGCCCACTGCCGGCGCAGGAGGCGGTCCTGGAGGCGTTCGGGCAGCTCGGCTTCGGCTTCAAGTCCGCCGACCTCGAGTACGGCCGCATCGGCGGGACCGGCCAGCAGCTGCCGTTCTATCAGGAGATCGAGCTCACCCCCGCCCCGCAGTATGCCCACCAGGTGAGCGAGATCGAGGTGACCTTCCTCGCCAATCCCGGCGGGATGGAGGTCGTCCTGGAGGCCGACAAGCGCGGCGGGCTGTTTTCCGGCGGCCATGACGTCCTGGGGCGGCATCACGTCAGCCACGAGGGCGCCGCCCACCGGGACTGGAACGCGGTCGTCGGATCCTGGATCACCCAGCTCCTCGACGCCCACACCGCCCGCGCCTCCCACCTCCCCCATGGGCACGGCGATGTCCACGGCGCCCACGCCCACAAGGGCGAGCACGGCCACCACAGGCACGACAGCCACCACGGCGGTCACCGCTCGGGCCCCGGCATGGGCACCGTCGTCGCCGCCGGCGCAGCGGGCCTGGCCGTCGGCGTGGTCGCCGCCGAGGCCGTGGATGAGATCGGCGACTTCTTCGAAGGCGACGACGAGGAAGACGGTGGGGACGAGGAGGCGTAGCGGCTCCGCCCACCACCCGATAGCTTCTACAGTGGTGTAGAAATAACTCTGTCCGGGTCGGCACCGTCCGTTCCCGGCCCGGACACCCGTAGCGATCCAGTGGAGTTGGCATGGCCCTGTGGGACCGATTCAAGCAATCCGCCCAGCAGATGCAGATGCAGCTGGAGGCGAAGAAGAACGAGCTGAAGTCCGGTGCGTTCCGCGACGCGAGCATGGCGATGTGTGCCCTGGTCGCCGCGGCCGACGGCACGATCGACGACTCCGAGCGCCGGAGGGTGGCCCACCTGATCGCCACCAACGAGGTCCTGCAGAACTTCCCGGCCGCCGATCTGCAGAAGCGCTTCGACGACTACCTCAACACCCTCACCGCCGACTTCGACTTCGGCAAGGTCAGCATCCTCCAGGAGATCGCCAAGGCGAAGAAGAAGCCCGCCGAGGCCCGCGCCGTCATCCAGATCGGCATCGTCATCGGCGGCGCCGACGGCGACTTCGACAAGACCGAACGGGCCGTGGTCCGCGAAGCCTGCTACACCCTCGACCTGCCCCCGCACGAGTTCGACCTCTGAGCGAATCTCCCGTCGGCCGCGACCTGCGGGGAAACCACCCGTGTGAACAGGTGCCGTAGCGGATATCCGCACATCACCAGATGGAGAGAGTGGGGCAGGGTATGGAGATTTCCGGAGTGATCAGCGCGATCGTGATCGGCATCCTCATCGGCACACTGGGACGGCTTGTCCTGCCGGGCCGCCAGCGCATCGGTGTGCTGTGGACGATCGCCGTCGGCATCCTCGCCGCCTTCGTCGGCACCGGTATCGCCGCGGCCTTCGGAGTCGCCGACACCAAGGGCATCGACTGGATCGAGTGGCTCTTCCAGATCGCTCTCGCCGCGGCCGGCGTGGCAGCCCTGGAACGCATCAAAGCCCGGCGCTAAAGATTCCGCCCAAACGCCTCGCCTCCCGGCGCACGGGAGGCGAGGCGTACGCGTATCGGGCAGTGGAAGGTGCTGCGGGCCTCTCCCCGGCTACGGGGACGCGGCGGGCGGTATGGTCACCCGTACCGCTTCGGTTCCGTCCCCGTTGTGCTGCTGTGCCCATCTGGTCAGGGCGGTGTGGCAGGCGTGGTCCAGGTGGCGAAGGCCGGACAGGTCGAGGTCGATGGACCGGTTGGTCGGGAGTGCCTCCAGCGTGTCCAGGATCTTGGGCAGCCGCAAGAAGGTGGCGTTGCCGGTCAGCCGGACACGGATGCGCCGGGCCTGGATGTCGTCGACTGCTACGTGAACGACGGACGTCTCCCAGGCCGTCTTCGCCACAGCCATCGGCAGCCCGAACAGGACACCTTCGAACATGTTCGTCGCCACGATGGCGAGGGCGGTCACCACCAGGACGACGGCCTCACCGCGGTGCTCGCGCCACAGCGGAACCAGTTCCCCGACCGGGATCAGCTTCGCTCCCGCGTGGATCAGCACACCAGCGAGCGCCGCCAGCGGGATGACTGCGAGAGCCGCGGGGAACAAGGCGGCGAACAGCAGCAGCCACACCCCGTGCAGCACCCGCGAGACCTTCGTTCGGGCGCCGGCCCGGACGTTGGCGGAGCTGCGCACGATAACCGCGGTCACCGGCAGCGCGCCGAGCAGCCCGCACACCGTGTTGCCCACTCCCTGGGCCATCAGCTCCCGGTTGTAGTCGGTGCGCGGACCGTCGTGCATCCGGTCCACCGCCGCCGCGCTGAAGAGGGACTCGGCGGAGGCGATGAGAGCGAAGGCCACCACTGTGCCGAGCACCGCCATCTCACCAAGACGGGAAAGGTCGCCCGGGCCCAGCAGCTGGAGCGACTCGATCAGGCCCTGCACCTTCACGGTGGCAACCGGCAGGTCCAGCACGGCCACGGCCGCCGTCGCGAGCGCGACGGCCGCGAGCGGCGCGGGAAACGCCTGCGCCAGCCGCCCGGCCACCCGCGGCCACAGCACCAGCACCGCGATCGTTCCCGCCTCCACGCCGAACGCCGACACAGCCCGCGAACTGGAGGCGATGTCCACCACCAGAGCCGGAAGGCCGCCGATCTTTTCCAGCCCTCTGCCCGGAGCCGTCAGATCCGCCATGGCATACGCCTGGCCGAGGATGAGGACCAGCCCGATCCCCGCCAGCATGCCCTGCACCACCGCGACCGAGATCGCCCTGAACCAGCGCCCGCACCGCGCAGCGCCCAAGGCCAGCTGGAGAACGCCGGAAGCGAGCACGATCACCCCGAGGGCGGCCATCCCGTGCGCCTGGACCGCCTCGAACACCAGCACCGTCAGACCCGCGGCGGGACCGCTGACCTGCAGGGAGCTGCCCGGCAGCATCCCGACCACCAGGCCGCCGACGATGCCGGTCACCAGGCCCAGCTCCGCGGGCACACCCGAGGCGACCGCCACCCCCACACACAGCGGCACGGCGACGAGGAAGACCACGAGCGAAGCCATCACATCGCCGCGCACGACGCGCGCGGGCGGGGCGGGTAAAGGGGAGAACGTCAGTCCCTCACGGTGAGGTGGTCAGGACGGAGGCGGCGGCGCGGCCTGGGCAGGTTGCCCGCTGCGGCCCGGAACCCGCGGACCCACCCACGAGTTCTCTACAGACATGTAGAAGCATAAGGTTGCCCCAGCCGGTCGCGTCCATGACGCGACACCTGACGGAAAAATGTCCGAAAAGGTGCGCCCGTCGGCGTATTGCCTGCCGTACCAGGTGGATCATGTGAAGGAGAAGATCGTTGTCCGCCTCTTCGACGGACCCCTCGGGGGACAATCCCCGAGCGTCCAGCCAGGACCCGGCTGATCACGGCGCGCTGCGCGGTGGTGTCCTGTGAGCGCCGCTCTCGGCTTGCTGGCCGTATTGGTCCTGACCGCCGGTACGGGCTACTTCGTGGCCCAGGAGTTCGCCTACGTCGCAGCCGACCGCCTTGCGCTGGCCCGCGAGGCCGCAGCCGGTGACAAGCGGGCGGCCCGGGCGGTGAAGGTGCTGGAGCGGCTGTCGTTCATGCTCTCCGGTGCCCAGCTGGGCATCACCGTCACGGGCCTGGTCGTCGGCTTCCTCGCCGAACCCGCCCTGGCCGAGCTCCTGCGTCCGCTGCTGAGCGGCATCGGGATCCCTGACGCCGCGGTGAGCGGGATCGCGCTGGCGCTGGCGTTCGCCCTGGCCACGGTGATCCAGATGGTGCTGGGGGAGCTGGCGCCCAAGAACCTCGCGCTCGCGATTCCCGAGCGTCTGGCCAAGTCGCTGGGCGCCTCCACCCTGGCCTACCTGACGGTCGCCGGCCCCCTGATCCGCGTCTTCGACGCATCCGCGAACAAGATCCTGCGCAGGGTCGGCATCGAACCGGTGGAGGAGCTGCACCACGGGGCGACGCTGGAGGAGCTCGGTCACCTGATCGGCGAATCCCACGATCACGGGCAGCTGCCCCGGGCCACAGCCGACCTGCTGGAGAGCGCCCTGGAATTCTCCGAGCGCCGCCTCGCCGAGGTGATGGTGCCCCGGGTGGACGTCGACACCATCCCCGAGGCCGCCACGGGGGAAGACATCGCCTTGCTGATCGCCCGCCGCGGCCACTCCCACTATCCCGTCATCGGACAGCGAACCGACGACGTCGTGGGCATGGTGGGAGTCCGTGAGCTCATGCCGCTGGCAGCCGGTGAGCTCGCCCAACGGACCTCCCGGTCTCTGGCCCGCCCGGCGCTCTTTTTGCCCGACACCCTTCCCCTGCCACGGGCGATCGAGCAGATGGAAACGGCCGGCGAGGAGTTCGCGGTCGTGCTGGACGAGCACGGCGGGCTGGCCGGGATCGTCACCTTCGAGGACATCGCCGAAGAACTCATCGGTGAGATCACCGACGAAAGCGACCGCGTCGTGCCCTTGGCCGTCCGCGACGGCAACGGCTGGCTCATCGACGCCGGCCGCCGCATCGATGAAGCAGCCCAGGCAACCGGCATCGCCCTGCCCGAGGACGACGCCGACTTCGAGACCGTTGCCGGCCTGGTCATTGACCGGCTCGGGCGCCTGCCCGTCATCGGCGACCAGCTCACCGTCGCCCTTGCCGACGGCGGCCGGGCCGCGATCGAGGTCACCGAAGTGGACCGGCACGTGCCCGAATGTATCTGGATCAAGCAGCTTCCCGAACCTGTGCCCGACGCGAGCCAGGACAGCACCGGGACCGAGCCCGACCGCAGCAAGGAGCGGCCCGCATGAATCCGCTGATGGCCGCCTTCGTCACCGTCCTGCTGCTGATCGGCAGCGGCTTCTTCGTCGCCGCTGAGTTCGCCCTGGTCGCCGCCAAGCACCACCGCATGGAACAAGCAGCCGCCCAAGGCCGGCGCGGCGCCCGCTCGGCGCTCGCGGGCATGCGGGAGCTGTCCCTGATGCTGGCGGGCGCCCAGCTGGGCATCACCATGTGCACGCTGGGCCTGGGCATCGTCTCCAAGCCCGCCCTCTCCCACCAGATCGACCCCCTGCTCCTGAGGCTGGGCCTGCCCGCCGGGCTCAGCTATGGCATCGCCTTCGCCCTCGCCATGGCCGTCGTGGTCTTCCTCCACATGGTGCTGGGCGAGATGGCTCCCAAATCCTGGGCCATCGCCCACCCCGAAAGCTCCGCGATGCTCCTCGCACCGCCCTTCCGCGCCCTGATCCGCCTGGTGCGGCCCCTGATCTGGGCCCTCAACCAGGTCAGCAACGCCCTGGTGCGGCTGTGCCGGGTCTCCCCGCGCGAGGAGCTCACCTCGGTCCACAACCGCGAGCAGCTCACCCACCTGGTCGCCGAGTCCCAGCGCCTCGGGCTGATCAGCGCCGGCGACTCCACCCTGATCACCCGCTCCCTCACCGAACCGCAGGCCCCCATCGGCGCCCTGCAGGTACCCGGCGACCGAATCGCGCAGGTGCCCGCCACTGCGGACGCCGATGCGATCCTGGCCGCGGCCACAACGGCGGACCGCACCCGGCTCCTGGTCCGGGACGGTGAGCAGGTCCTCGGCTCGGTACATGCCCGCGACGCTCTCGCGGCCCGAGTCCAGGGCCGCACCGTCACGGCCGGTGAGCTGGCCCGCCCCGTGCCCGACCTCACCCAGGACACCACCGCCGCCCAGGCGGTCGAGGCACTGCGTCGCCACCGCGCCTCCCTCGCCGTCGTACGCGGCACCGACGGACAGCTGACCGGTTTGGTCAGCCTGGACGACCTGATCACACGCCTGGTGGGCCCGCACAGCACCTGACGCGAGACTCCGGGGAATTGCGCGGGCGGCGACGGCTTGTGAACCGGGCGTTCACCCGCGCGGCCTCAGTCCTGGCGGCGCCGGCCCTGGCCCGCCCCTGCAGCCGTCGTGGCGTGCGTTGCCCGCCACGACACGGCGAAAGTGACCGCAAGCACGGTGACGATGAACGTCAGCGACATCCAGATGGGCACCTTGTGCACGTCGGAGATGAGGAGCTTCACGCCGACGCCGGCCAGGATGATTCCCAGGCCGGTCTGCAGGTAGCGGAAGCGGCGGGCGGCGCCGCTGATGAGGAAGTACGCGCGGCCCGCATGCCGGGCAGCGAGAAGGCGTTCGCGGTGAAGACGATGAAGGTGTTCTCGGTGACGGCGAAGATGGCCGGGATGCTGTCGACGGCGAAGACGACATCCGTCGTCTCGATCACGACCAGCGTCGCCAGCAGGGGCGTGGCGGCCCAGCCGGCAGCGGTGCGTACCAGCAGGCGCTGTCCGTGCAGTTCGTCGGTGACCGGCAGCACGCGGCGCATCGCCCTGAGCACGGTGTTGCGTTCCGGGCGGACCTGCGCGCCGCCGTGCCGCCGTGCCGCCGTGCCGCCGTGCCGCAGCACTTTCCAGGGGGCAGGAGCAGGATGGCGCTGAAGACGTAGATCGTTATGTGGAAGACGTCCAGAAGCGAGGCACCGACACCGATGAACACCGCGCGCATCGCCGGGGCGCCGATGATGCCCCAATCAGGGCCCGGTGCTGGTACTGGTCGGGGATCGAGAAGTAGGTGAAGATCAGCGCGAAGACGAAGATGTTGTGGACCGACAGGCTCTTCTCGATCAGGTAGCCGGCCAGGTACTCCTCGGCCGCCACCGTTCCCTGCCACCACAGCAAGATGGCCCCGAAGGCTAGGGCCAGGACCACCCACAGCGCGCTCCACCACGCGGCTTCCCGAAGTGAGATCACCGTGGCGTGGCGGTGGATGACGAACAGGTCGAGCGCCAGCACCGCCACCACGAACGCGACGAAGATGACCCACGCCACGAAGGGCACGTCCATATCGTCAGCTTTTCCGGTTTCGCCTGGAGTGAACCGGCTACGCAGCGCAACGCCCCTGCGGGGGCAGTGTCGGGAGTGGCGCTACAGGCCGGAGCGCACCACAGCGACAGGGCAGCCCGCGTGATGGAGTACGGCCTGGCTGACCGAACCCAGGAGCATGCCGGTGAAGCCGCCGCGTCCGCGTGCGCCGACCACCATCAGCTGCGCTCTGCCGCTTACCTCGATCAACGCCGGGCGGGTCCGTCCGCGGACCATAGAGGTACGTACGGTGAGCTCTGGGTACCGCGCGCGGTGCTCGGACAGGGCCTCGGCAAGAAGTCGTTCCTCCTCTGCCTGGATCTGGTCCACGTCACCGATCAGGTCGGTCAGATCCACCGCATCGCCGAAGCGGTGCTCACCGTGGTCGGCCCAGGTGGACCACGCGTGCACGGCCAGCAGGTCCGCGCCCCGCAGGGCGGCTTCGTCGAAGGCGAACGCGACGGCGGGCTGCCCCTGCGGGGAGCCGTCCACGGCCACCGCCACCGGCCCGGCCGGGTCGGGGCGGCCCCTTATGACCATCACCGGGCAGCGGGCGTGCGCGCTCAAATGAACTGCGGTCGATCCCAGCAGCAGCTCCAGGAAGCCGCCCGAGCCGCGGTGGCCCACCACCAGGAGCTGCGCGGTGCGCGACTGGGCTTCCAACGTGGTCACCGGCTCACCCGGGATCACCGCGGAGCTCACCTCTACTCTCGGCGCCGCATTTTCGGCCCGCTCGGCTGCCTGCGACAGCAGGTCGTCAACCGCCTCGCGCAGCGCCCCGGCGGGAGGGCCGAGCGGCGACGTGCCGTGCGGGGCGTGCATGGCCGGCCATGTGAAGGCATGAACCACCCGCAGCTCCACCTCCCGCAACAGCGCCTCGCGCGCCGCTACGTCCACGGCGGCGAGCGCGGAAGGAGAGCCGTCCACGCCAACAACGACCGGCGCGCTCATGTTGCGCCTCTTCCTGCCGGCAGGCACAGCTGGAAGGGCGGGACGGCACACGGCCCCGCCCTTCCAGCTTCTCCCGCAGTCACACCGTCCGCCAGGCAACGCACCGGCCCCAGCCCTCGGGCAGCTGCCACCCGCCCCAGGCGACCCCGCGAGGAGTCCGTCCGCTACAGGGGGGTGGCGGCGTGGAGGATGAAAAAGAGGGTGATGGCGGAGTTGGCCGAGGACAGGGCGGAAGCGGTGGTGCCTGCTGCCGCGCCCCAGGCGGCCAGGCCGACCGCGGTGAAGGCCGGAGGCCAGACGCTACCGGCGGGTGCCGGTCCCAGGAGGGCGGCGACGCGGCGCGGAACCGGTCCGGCGGCGGCGATTCCCGCAAGGGTGGCCAGCGGGGTATCCCGGCTGATCAGAGACGCCTTCCCGATGGCCACGGCTACCGTGCGCCGGCTGCCGACCGCGGTGGCGGCTTCTTCGTCCGCCCACCGTTCGGTGGTGTAGGTGACGGCCGAACGCAGCGGGCGCAGGAAGGGATTGGCACGGGCGGCGAGCTGCACCATGAGGAGGAAGCGGTGGTGGCCGGCGGCCAGGTGGGCGCGTTCGTGCGCGAACAGGGCCCGCCGCTCACGTGAGTTCAGGGCGGCGAGCATGCCGGAACTCACCACGACGCGGTCGCGCCGCCTGCCGGGCAGCGCGTAGGCGTACGGCACGTCGTCGGCCAGGACGGCCACCGCCGTGGCGGGCAGCCCGGCAAGCGCCCTGCTGCTGCGCCGGCGCACCCGGTGGTGGCGCCAGGTTGCCGATGCGCAGGAGGCGAGCACGGCGAGAAGAGCCGGGATGGCGGCCTTGCCCGCCACCTCGTCATAGGGAACCGCTTCGCGAACCTCGGGGTCGGACCATCCGTCCGGCAGTGGGTTTCCGGGCAGCTGGGCGGTGCCCACCACCATCAGCAGGGCCAGGCTCAGGGTGCTGCACACGGCGAGCACGGCGGCCACGACGGTCAGCAGCCACGTGGCCGCACGCGGGTGGAGGTGGTGCTCGGCAAGGCGCGCGATCGGCCATGCCGTTAAGGGCAGCACCAGCGGCAGGAAGACGAAGAGCCCCATAAGGCGTCAGTCTTCCCCTTCTTCGGGTGTTTGGGCCAGCAGGTCCCGCAGCACCTGCTCGTCCCTGGCCGAGAGCGCGGTGACGAAACTGGCCAGCACGGCCTGTCGGTCGCTCTCGCCGTCCAGGACCTTGCGCATCCGCAGCGCGGCGAGCCCGGACGCGTCGGCGACCGGCGTCCACTCGAACGATCGTCCCGCCCGCTCCCTCGCGACCGCGGCCTTGGCATGGAGCCGGGTGAGGATGGTGATCACGGTGGTGTAAGCAAGGTCGCCGCCGAGCCGCTCCTGCACCCAGCCGGCGGTCACAGGCTCCTGTGCCTGACGCAGTGCCGCCAGCACCTCCGCCTCCAGCGCGCCCTGCCCGCGCCGGCGGGGATGCCCGGCGCCGCCCGTGTTCTGATCCGCCATGCCGTCAACCTCCCGCCGCAGGGCCCCAGCTCTCGCGGGGCGGTTCATCGTACAGACCGCATGATCCACCGATAACCCTCCGTCCTGGCCCGAGTTCGCCTCAGCCGTGGTACTTGCGTCGGCCAGGCCGCTCCCGAGGTGTGAAGCTCATCGGCGGTGAAGCGCGTGCGCTATCGCCTGATCCAGCTGCACGGCACCCACACCACGGCGGGCCCAGCAGTGATCACGGTGCTCACCACCCGACGGGCCAGCGTGGTGTCGCCGAGAGCCGGCCCCACTCGCGGCCAGGGCGCTCGACGTCAGTCCCGGCCCACCGGCTTCGCCAGCCGACGGCAGGACACGCCGTTCGTGACCCACAGGCCTTCTGCCGCCCCACTATCTTCTACGGCATTGTAGATCTCCGCCTCTCGCCGCCGGAAGCGGCCGCTCGTACTCGCACCGCCGAAAGGCCGCCGAGGCAAGGGCAGGAGTAGAGCCGGCCAGCCGGCCCTGCCCTTATTCGGCCGCCGTGCGCGCATCCGCCCCGGCGCGCCTTCCCGTCGGTTGAAGCCGGCCGGCCATCGAAATCGTGCGACGCGGCTGCTCTGCGTTCGCATGCCTCCACCTCACTTCTACAGTGCTGTAGATTCTACTTTGAGTGGACGGGCCGGTCGAACGCCGTCCCGCGGACACTGTGAAAGGGATGTCGCATGGGTGTGAGCCTGTCAAAGGGTGGCAATGTTTCGCTGAGCAAGGAGGCCCCGGGCCTGACGGCCGTACTGGTCGGTCTGGGCTGGGACGTACGCACGACCACCGGGGTGGACTTCGACCTCGACGCCAGTGCCCTGCTGGTGAACGCGTCCGGGAAGGTCCCCTCCGACCAGCACTTCGTCTTCTACAACAACCTCAAGAGCCCCGACGGCTCCGTCGAGCACACCGGAGACAACCTCACCGGTGAGGGCGAGGGCGACGACGAGGTCGTCAAGGTCAACCTCGCCACCGTGCCCGCAGACGTCGACAAGATTGTCTTCCCCGTCTCCATCCACGATGCCGAAGCCCGCGGCCAGAGCTTCGGCCAGGTCAGGGGCGCGTTCATCCGCGTCGTCAACCAGGCCGGCGGGACGGAAATCGCCCGCTACGACCTCTCCGAGGATGCCTCGACCGAGACCGCCATGGTCTTCGGCGAGCTCTACCGCAGCGGCGCCGAGTGGAAGTTCCGCGCCGTCGGCCAGGGCTACGCCTCCGGCCTCGCCGGGATCGCCGCCGACTTTGGCGTCGGCGTCTGACTCCCTGGAGCACCTGTGGGCGGGCCCTATCGGGGCCTGTCCACGGGATGCGCCGGCTGACCCCCATCGCTCGTTCGGGTGGTCTCCATGAAGCCGCCGATATCCCTCGCGGTGAGGCCGACCTCCTTGGGAGGCAGGGGCGCACAGGCCCTCGGGCGCGGGTGAGTGCAGGCAGTCGCACATCCCTCGATCGCACGAGCGCGCCTTGAGCGACGCCCCTTGCAGCGGCCCCTCTGCCATCAAGTTCTACAGTGCTGTAGATTCCCGATGTTGCATCAACGCTATACCGGGCCGTTGCGCTTCGGCTCCGGGTGATGAGGAGGACCAGTGGGAATCGATCTCAGCAAGGGCCAGCAGATCAGCCTGGAGAAGCCCGGAGGCGGCACCCTGAGCGTGGTGCGGATGGGGCTGGGGTGGCGGGCTGCCGCGCGCAAGGGATTCCTCGCCCGGATGACCGCCCGGGAGATCGACCTGGATGCCTCGGCCGTGCTCTTCGCGGGCAAGGAGCCGGTGGACGTCGTGTTCTTCCAGCAGTTGGTGAGCAAGGACGGATCGGTGCGTCACACCGGTGACAACCGTGTGGGCGGCGCCGGCCAGGGAGGGGATGACGAGTCGATCCTCGTGGACCTGGGCCGCCTGCCGGTGCACGTCGACCAGATCGTCTTCACCGTCAACTCTTTCACCGGGCAGACCTTCGCCGAGGTGGACAACGCCTTCTGCCGCCTCATCGACGAGAGCAGTGGCCAGGAGCTGGCCCGCTACACCCTCTCCGGCGGCGGCAAGTACACCGCGCAGGTCATGGCCAAGGTCCACAGGTCCGCCGCAGGCTGGAGCATGTCCGCGATCGGGGAGCCGGCCGACGGCCGCACCTTCAAGGACCTGCTGCCCGCCATCGCCTCCCACCTCTGACCTGACCCGGCAGTAACGAGCCCGGGCCGGCTACCCGCTGCCGGCGACTCCGACGGCAGGACCCCCGCGCCCCATTTCCGGAGGCAATGACCATGTTCGGCATCAGTGAGATAGCGATCATCTGCATCGTCGTCATCCTGATCGTCGGGGCGAAGAAACTCCCCGAACTCGCCCGCTCCATAGGCAAATCCGCCCGCATCCTCAAAAGCGAGGCCCGCGCCATGAAGGGTGACAGCGGGGCGGGGACAGCCGGTGAACCGTCTGTCGGCGGCAACGCCAAGCCAATCATCGAAGTAGCACCCGGCGACGTGATCAGTCCCCGGCGCCCCGGGCCGGGCGACACCTCCGCCTCACGACACTGACCAGCCTGCCCCTGCCGTCGGGCTTGGCGCCTTCGCCCCCGCGCTGCTGTAGGAAGATCTCGACCATTGATCCGGGCAGTGCCTCACACCCCGGGCCGTCACGCGGTACAGCCAAATTGCCTCTTTGCCGCTCTTCCCGGCGACCGGAAAGCCCACCTCGCCGGGAACGGGCGGCGACCTGAAACGGTGTACGGCCCTCCGGCTCACTTCACCCAGCACCGATGAGGGAGATCATGTCGGAGACCTGGATCGGCATCGCCTTGGCCTCGGCCGGGACCCTCATCACGATGGCCGGTGCGGCCCTCTACATCCTTCCCGGCCCCGGCCTGCCCCTGCTCGCCGTCGGCATCGGCTGCCTCGTGATCGGTGTGACCATGCTCGGCACGGCCGCCACCCGCAGATGACGCGGCACCGACCGCCAGCCCCGGGGAATCGCCTGGGTTGCCTCCTCTTTAGGGGGACATCAGCGCCTCCGCGCCGTCGATCACTGCCGTGCAGCGTGGCGTGCCAGGTCCGGGAGCGATACGGACGATCACAGGCAGGGGCAAATCGTGGCCAGCTCTCCAGTGACAACCGCATTCGTGAGACACAGTGTGCCTGGACACGTGTTCCGCTTGCATAACGCAGCTCGGGCAGAAGCCGCGCTTCGCCTCGCCTTCGAAGGTCTCGTACCAGGTTGGCTCGCCGCCCTCTCCGGTCCAGGTGACCGTCTCGAGGCCCACCCACCACATCACGGGTGTGCCGCCGAGCTTCTGACAGTGGGGACAGGCACAGGTGTGGGCAAAGACTGCCGGACCCCGAGTGGTGAAACGGATGCGGCCGCACAGGCAGCCGCCGGTACGGTCCCCAGCTGTGTTGGCTCCCTGGGTGTCGGCGGCGGGGGTGGCGTTCATATGGTGATCTCCCGGGCGTGATAGGCAAGTTGGGCAGATCGGTGTGTCATCGCTGCCGTGATCGCCATGACGCTGTTGGCGGCTCTGGCGTGGCCCGCTGAGACTGCCCCTCCCTGCCTGGATTCTTCGCTAGCCTTGCTGCCGGTCGCCTACTGGCTGGAACGAGGCTGGGAGAGAAACGTCGTGGTGAAGGTCCTTATCGCAGGGGGAGCCGGCTACATCGGCAGCACGGTCGCCTCGACCTGCCTGGACGCGGGCATCACCCCCGTGATTCTCGACAACCTCGTTCGGGGCCGCCGCGAGTTCACCAAGGGGCGCACCTTCTACGAAGGCGACATCGCGGACGGCGCGCTGGTCGACCGGATCTTCTCGGAGCACCCGGACATCTCCGCCGTGGTGCACTGCGCGGCGCTGATCGTGGTGCCGGAGTCCGTCGCGGACCCGATCGGCTACTACGAGGCGAACGTGGCCAAGAGCCTGGCCTTCGTCAGCCACCTGCACCGCAACAGCTGCGACCGCATCATCTTCAGCAGCTCGGCCTCCATCTACCGGGCCGAGGACGGTTCGCCCGTCAACGAGGACTCGCCGCTGGCGCCGCAGAGCCCGTATGCACGGACCAAGGCCGTGTGTGAGGAGATGTTCGCCGACATCGCCGTGGCCGGGCCGCGCGTGCTGTCGCTGCGGTACTTCAACCCGGTCGGGGCCGACCCGCAGCTGCGTACCGGGCTCCAGCTCAAGCGGCCCAGCCACGCCCTGGGTGTGCTGATCCAGGCGCACCAGGAAGGCCGTCCGTTCCCGATCACCGGGACGAACTACCCGACGCGCGACGGCTCGGGCATCCGCGACTACGTGCACGTCTGGGATCTCGCCGCGGCCCACATCGCGGCGATCGAGCGCTTCGACTCCATCCTCACGGGGTCGAAGCGCTCGATCGCGATCAACCTGGGCACCGGCTCCGGCACCACCGTCCGGGAGCTGTGCGCCGCGTTCAACAACGTCGTCAGCACCCCCCTGGCCACCATCGACGCGGAACCGCGGCCCGGTGACGTGGCCGGCGGCTACACCAAGAGCGACCGGGCGGCCGAGCTGCTGGGGTGGACGCCGAAGCTGTCCCTGGAAGACGGCATCCGCTCCGCCCTGGACTGGATCCCGGTGCGCGACGAACTGCTGAAGGATTGATCCCTCCCTCCCGCCTTCACTCCTCCCGGGCGATCGGGCCCGGGAGGAAGCCGGCTTCGAGGGCGAGCAGGTGTTGTAGGGCGGGGGCGAGCCATGCGGTGTCCCACCGGTGGTCTGCCGGTGCGTTCCGGTAGGCGTCGTGGGGGATGCCGAGCGCTTCGAGGAGCTGGCGGCCGGCCCTCCAGTCGGCTTCCAGGGTGCCGATGCCCCCGAGCGCGATGCGGCGGGCCCCGTGGAGGGCTTGGGCGTGGCGGCGCAGGTTCTGTCGTACGTCGTACTCGTCGAGCCGTGCGGTGCTGCCAGCGACGTCCACGAGCTGCGGGTGGGGTGGCCAGTCGCTGAGCAGTGAGGCATCCCAGACGCTGGCGACGGCGAAAAGGTCGGGGTGCCGGGTCAACAGGTTGAGGGCGGCGAAGCCTCCCTTGCTGAATCCCAGCAGGTGCACCGGTGGCCGCATCTGCGTGCCGAGCAGCGTCAGGACGGTCGGTACGACCACGCGGACGAGGTGGTCCTCCTGCTGGCAGTCGGCCCGGGTGGCGTGGTTGACCGGCCAGGGCGACTCGCTGAACGTCGGTGCGGCGAAGACGGTCCCCTCGCGCAGGTGAGCCGGGAGCCGTCCGATCTCGGCGAGGCTGTGGCCGTACTTGCGCCCCTCGCCCTTCTCGACGGGCAGGGCGAGCACCACCCTGCGCACCCGCTGCTCGGGCCAGATCACGGTGACCTGCGTGCCGGGCTGCTGGAACGGGCTCTCCAAGAGGACCAACCGGGTACCCGCGGGCAGGGGATCGGAGTCGTGGACGTGCGCTTAGCAGTGCGGGCGTTCATGGGCGGAGGGCGGCGACGGCATCGTGGTAGGTCTCCCAGTTGTCGCAGTTGAACCGGAGGTCGTCCGGCCGGAGCGGCAGCGCCGTGAGGTGGTTGCCGGCGGCGATCCAGCGCCGGATGGCGTCGATGAGGTAGAGCTCGCCGCCCGGTCGGGGCGGGCACGCGCGCAGGGCCGCGAAGACGAACGGCCCGAGCACCCAGCGGGCTGCGCAGGCGTGCACCCACTGGGCACCGGCGTGGTCCAGGAGGTCCCTGCCGAAGGCGACCGCAGCTGGCCCGCGCACGTCGGCCGCGCCCAGGAGAGTCTCGTGCGCAGGGATGCTGTCCGCGGGGAAGATGCGGGTCAGGACGGAGCAGTCCGCCGTGCCGGAGACGAGCCGCTGGAGCGGTGTCTGACTATCGGCGGCGCCGCAGATCAGGTTGTCCCCGAATGCGAGGATGAACGGCTGGCCTTGGGTCCATGTCTCGGCGGCGAGGACGGGGGCGCCGGGGCCGGCGCCGTCCTCCTGGACGCGGTAGGAGAAGTCCATGCCGTAGGCGGCCCCGCTGCCGAAGTAGGCCGGGATCTGCGGCTTGCGTGCCGAGATCACGAACAGCACATCGGTGGTCCCGGCCGCGCGTAGCTCGTGGATGAGGTGTTCCAGGATTGGCATCCGCCCGACGGGCAGCATCTCCTTGGGAAGGGCGCGGGTGATCGGGGCCATCTTGGTCCCGGCCCCGCCGGCGGCCACGACCGCCCTGGTGATCGTGCGCGACATGACGTCCCTCCTGTCAGGCACCCGGCTTGGCCAGCCAGTCGAGCCAGGTGCCGTAAACGTCGCAGTGGGCCACGATGTCCGAGCGGCTCACGCCGCCGTAGTGGCTGGCCATGATCATGCGGGGGGTGGCGTTGCCGAAGTGCCCGATGGAGATCTCGTGCAGCGGGCGGCGCCGGCTCAGCTCGGCGAGGGTGTCTACGAGGTGTTCCCGGCCGCCCGGCGAGCCGAAGATCTGGTAGATCGACCACGAGAAGACGAGGACCAGGTGCTGGTCGTCGGGGGTGTCGGCGACGAAGTCGGTGAGGTGGTCCTGGGCGGTGCCGGCCAGGATCGTCGGCGGAGTGCGGGCGGCCAGCGCCAGGGCGGAGTTCAGGGTGCGCATCCGGCCGGTCTGTTCGGGCCAGGTGAGGCTGATCAGCCACTCGGTGGCCACGGGGTCGGTGACGTCCACCGGATGCGGTTCGATCCCGACCGGAGGTGCGAACCGCTTCGGATCGAGAGTCAGGGGCGGCGTCCCGCCCCTGACCTCGCAGTGCAGGACCGTGTCCGGGTCGCTGCCGGGCAGGGTGAGCCGGTGCCCGTCGTAGTCGTAGGTGTACCGGTCCCAGAGCAGGGCCAGCCCGGCGCTGGCGCCCACGTCCACGATCCTGATCGGCCGGCCGTCGTCGAGCTGCTGCTGGAGCGCGGCGAAGGCAGGCAGCAGGACGGTACAGCGGTTGACCTCGTTGGTCTGGACGGCCCGGGTCGAGATGATCTGCCGGATGGCTTCAGCGTGACGGCGGCAGAAGTCCGTCAGCAGGTCGGCGGCTCGGTCGTCGGTCAGGTCCTCGCGGCCGGTGAAGCATGGGGCGAGCGAGTGCTTCACGCCGCGGCGGAGGATGTGGTGGACGGCCCCGAGCAGCATGTTCGGGGCGGGCTGTCCCGGCCGGGTGAGGGCCGCGAGGTCGAGCAGCTCGGGGGTGCGGGCGATGGCGCGTGACAGGGTGGCGTACAGCGGAGACGGACCCGTGGCCTGCTGGTCGGCGAACCGCCGGAAGGTCTCGGCGAGCTGGGTGTGGTCGGTCATCGGGGGATCTCCTCAGAGGATCTTGTAGCCGCAGTCGGCGAGCTGCTGCACCGCGCCCAGGCTCTGGCCCCGGCGGCCCCACCACTTCTCCTCCTCGGCGGCCATGGACGCCTGCGCCTTGGCGATGACGGCCGCGACCTGGTCGCGGGGCACGATCACCGCGCCGTCCTCGTCCCCGACCACGACGTCCCCGGGGGTGATGCAGACGCCGTCGATGTCCACGGGGACATTGACCGCACCGTCCTCCCGGCCGACGGGGTAGCCGAAGTTCAGCGGAGTGGCGCCGCGGGCAACGGTGGGGAAGGCGATGCGGCGCAGTTCAGCAAGGTCGCGGACCATGCCGTCGACCAGAACCCCGGCGATGCCCCGGGTCTGCATGTGCGCCGCGGTCACCCCGCCGAAGCACGAGCGTTCCTTGCCGCCGCCGGCCGCGACCACGACCACGTCGCCCGGCTGCGCCAGGTCGATCGCCGCGCGGCGCACGGTCACGTCCGGGCCCAGCGCTGTGACGGCGCTGCCGCACAGGACCAGCCCGGGGGTCTGAAGGCGCAGGCAGTGGGAGAGGGCGCCGGTCTTGCCGAGGGCGTCCACGATCGATGCGAATGGGATCCGCGACAGGGCGGCGATCTCGCTGCGGTCGGGGTGGACGATGTCGGTGTGGATCTCGCGTATGGGCATGGTCGGTGCCATTCGTTCAGAGGGACGGGGTGTCAGAGAGCTCGCGGAGAGGCGCCAAGTCCTGCGCCATGAGGTCGTCGGTCGACAGCACGCCGGCCTGATCTGCGTCGAGGGCGGCGCGGGTGGTCCGGCACAGCAGATGGGCGATGGACTGCACCAGGGCCGCGAGGACGAAGTCGTCGACGTGCGGCAGCCGGAGGCCACGCGCCCCGGCCCCGGAGCGGCTGGGGCCATCCCGGTGCAGGAGGAACGGCCGGGTGCCTGCCGCGGTCGCGGCGGTGACGGCCTCGCGGGTCGTCCTGCCGGCCGAGTCGTAGGCCAGGAGGAAGACCACGTCCTCGCGGCTGGCGCTGCTGAGCTGGTGGCGGACGCCGTGGGCGGGGTCGGGGTGGTCGTTGAGGATCGCGCTCATGTCGGCCAGCGACGGATCGCAGACGACGAGCGGGGGCTGTACCCCGTCGACGCCGAGCGGTGCGTCCCAGCGCAGATTGTGCGCGAAGTGCTCGCCGACGAGAGCGAGCGGCCCGCCGTCCGGGCACAGCACGTAGATCCGGCGCCGGCCAGCGATCGCGTCCCGGGCGGCCTCGGTCGCCTCCCGCAGGAAGGCCCCCAGCAGTTCGGTGTTCACCGCGGCCAGGGCGTCAAGGTGCCGCTTCGCCCGGGCCGGCAGCGGCTCCGTTCCGGGACCGAGCGCGGTGGCGGCGGCCAGGGTCAGCACGGTCAGCATGGCGTCCTCGCTGATCTGCTGATCCGTGGTTCCGGTCGCCCAGACCATGCCGCTGGCCGGCTCCATCTGGGTGCCGTCGCCGCCCACCAGCGCCAGCACCGGCACGTGGTGTTCGGCGCAGAGCCGGACGACCTCAAGGATGTTCGCCGACCGGCCGCTGACGCTGGCGATGATGACCAGGTCCACCCGGCCGATGCCCCTGGCGAGCGACCGAGCGAAGGCCGTGCGGTACTCGTCTCGCTGCGCGGTGTAGGCCAAGGTCGCCGGGCTCATCATCGCGTCGTTCACCGGCACTCCGGCGTGGGCGTGGAGCTGGAGGAGGGCCGAGCGGACAATCGCGGAGGAGCCGCCGTTGCCGAAGGCGCGGATCTCGCCTCCGTCGGCGGTGGCCTTGGCCAGCAGGTCGACGGCCTCGGTGCCGCGTGCGAGCATGCGGCGGACGGCTTCGCCCACCTCGGTCACGTAGGCGTGGGCGAAGTCCTTGTACACCGTGGTCACGATGGGTCCTTCCTTCGTCCCTCAAGTGGGCCCGGAGACGGTGAGCCAGGGCTCGACTACGGGCGGGAACTCGATGTCGAACAGGCGGCGGGCCGGGCCCAGGGCCGCGGGCAGGTCCTGGCAGTCGAGGCGGCAGTCGACCGGCCGGGCCCCAGACGCCGCGTCCGCATCCCCGGCGCGAACGTGATCGGCGGGCAGGTGGAACCTGTGCGCGATCAGCAGCGCCATCCGGTACTTGGTCATGCCCTGCTCCGCACTCCAGTGGGCAACCGAGCCCAGGCACTGCCCTTGCAGGAGGGCCCCGGCGAGCCAGCGGCACACCTCGGCAGCCTCGTCCGCGTGCGTGGGGTAGCGGACACATACGTCGTCCAACTCCACTGGGGCGCCAACAGCGACCTGGCGGGCGATCTCGGTCAGGTTCGTCTCGGCCGCGAACCGCACGGGCCCATACAGCACGGGCAGCCGCAGGATCGCCGCGTCCGGGCAGGCCCCGCGCACGGCGTGCTCGGCCAGCAGCTTCCACCAGCCGTAGGCGTTCAGCGGACTCGGGAGGCTGTCGGGCCGGTAGGGCGGCGCCGTCCCGTCAAAGACGTAGTCGCTGGAGATGTGCACCAGATGGGCCCCGCACCCGCGAGCGCCCGCGGCGATCAGCCGGGCCGCATCCACGTTTCCCGCGCGGGCCCTCTCCGGTGCATTAGCCCACACCGCGGGGCGGCGCTCGCCCACGCAGTTCACGACGACGTCCGGCCTCTCCCGGCCGAGCAGCCGCGCGATGGCGCCAGCCGACGTCGCATCGACCGCGACCAGCGCGCCGGCGGCCCGGCTGAAGGCGGTGCCCGTCACGGTCATGTCGCCGAAGGCCCGCATCACAGAGCGGCCCAGGAGCCCGGACGCACCGAAGATCAGTGCTCGCATCCCTCACCTCCACGGTCCTGCGAGGTGAGACAGACAAGCGGAGGCAGATACATGATCGGGAGAGGTCGCCGCGGTGTACCCAGTGCACACACCAAGTCGGTGTACGGGCACCGACGTTGCTGCCTGGTGTACGTACACCAGGCCCCATTCGTCCCATCTTCTGGCAGTCCCCTGAGCGGTGGTACCTTCCGGCCAGGACCCCGCCGGACTTGGAGTGCCCATGGAGCCAGCAGCGGTTGACGCCCCGCCGGCCAACGTGCTCGGCGCCCTGTTACAGCAGCTGGGGATGCGGCCAGAGCAGCTCATCGCCCGCATCAACCAGCGGCGGGCTCGTCGCGGCTGTTCCCCCCTCAGCCCGAAGGCGGCCTACCCCTGGCTACGCGAGATCCCCTCACTTCCGCAGCCCGACAACCAGGCGGACGCCCTGGCCGTCCTCACCGCCAGGGCTGGACGGTGCATCACCACGGCCGACGTCGGATGGGACCTGCCTCGCCCCCGGACCCGTCACCGTCACCTCGACGCGCCCGGCGACGCCCCCCTGGAGGCCCTGCTCCAGGAGATCAGCCAAGGAGACCTGATGGACCGCCGCAACCTGCTTATGCTCACAGGAGCCGCAGCCACCGCCCCCGCCCTCGCGCTGCTGCTCGGCCCGATAGAGGAAGCCTCCGCCGCCCCTTCCGGCCAGCTGAACGAACGGCTCGTCGGGTCGATCGAAAGGGCCGTTCGCGACCTGAGGGAGATCGACGACTCCACCGGCAGCGCCAGCGGCGACCTCACCTGGGGCATCGGCATCTGGCAAAGCGCATCCCGGGTCGTGGCTCAGGCCCGCGGCCAAGGGCCCCTCACCGACCGGCTCCACACCGCCTACATCGAACTGAGCGAACAGGTCGGCTGGATGTGCTTCGACGCCCGCCAGCACCCCCAGGCACAACGCATCTACCACACCGGCATGCGCCTGGCCCGCGAGGCTGGCACGTCGCTGACCACCCGTCACGCGACCGCCAACCTCGTCGCCTCCACCGCGTACCAGGCTGCATGGCTGGGCCACCACAACGACGCCGCCGCACTCCTCGACATCGCCGCCCGCACCCCGGAGCTTCCGCCCGCCGCCGCCGCGGTGATCGCCGATAGGCGTATCTACGCCGCAGGACGGCGGCACGACCCTGACGCGATCCTCCGATTCCGCGACGAAGCGCTGGGGCACCTCGGCTCTGCAAAGGAGCGCACACCCTGGTGGGCGACCTGGCTCACGAAGGACTCCGTGGACGCCGCCACAGGCCGGGCCTATCTCGCCTGCGACCAGCCCTCCCGGGCCGTCCCCTTCCTGCGCAGCCGCGTCGAGGCGACCGCCCCCGACTACCCGCGCGACCACCTCTACGCCGTCCTCGACCTGGCCGACACCGTCCACCAGTGCGGCGACGGCGACCAGGCACGAGAACTCCTCGACCAGGCCGAAGGACTCATCGGCACCGTCACCTCTCAGCGCATGGTTCATCGGTTCGACGCCCTGTCGTCAGCCGTCGTTGCCGCGTGAAAGCCGGATTCGACGCCGACGCCGCAGACGAGTAGGCGACACGGATCGGGCCCGGCGGTCGATGCACCTGTCACCGTGCCCCGCACGGGGAGGGGAAGGCCGCGGTGACCGAGAGGGACGCGGAGGTCGAGGACCTGGTCACCTGGGACGACTCTTGGCTGGCCCTCTCTACTCGGTGGATGGGCGGAGCGGGATGACATTGTCGGAGGCAGCTGGGTTCTGGCTGTCGGATTGCCGGAGGATGAGGACGGCTGCTGCGAGGGCCATCTGCTCCGCTCGATGCCGGGGGCCGGCTTCGGCAGCGCGGGAGTCTTTGAGAGCTGACAACCTCTTTGCGAAGGCGCTTTTCGACTTCCGGTGTCTGGTTCGTTTCCGTACGCACCCCAGTTACACCGCTCGTTTGACCCCTGCGTCTCCGGTCACGCACGACGAGGCCCCCGGAATCGGGGCGGAGACGCTGTTGGCGAATTCGGGGGCTCGGTCACTTCGCCCCGTCGAGCGTGAGCTCGACGGGGCGAAGTGCTGCGAAGTGGCTGGTGCAGGTGCGGGCTCGCGGTGTTTCGGTGAGGTGGGCGTCAATGCGGGCGAGGTTGATCGCGGCGCCAGTGAGTTGGTGTTGCAGCGCGGTCTTCGCGAGGCCGAGGTAGCGGGATCTGCGCAGGCCGCACCGCTGGGTGGCTTGGGAGATGGTGCCTTCGACACCGGCGCGGGTCTTGTAGCGCTCTTTCCAGGTGTCGGTGTCCTGGTCGGCGCGGGCCTGGCGGAGGGCTTCGTGTTCCTCGCGGGGCCGAAGGGTCAGGCGGCGGCCGACGCTGGAGGTGGTGCACTGCTGGCGGACCGGACAGGGCCGGCAGTCGGTTCTGTTGAAACGGACCCGGATCACGGGGGTGCCTTCGGGTGAACGGTCCGGATTCCAGCGGGTCGTGGTCCTGCCTCCAGGGCAGGTGACCTGCTCGTTTTCCCAGTCGATGCCGAAATCGTCGCAAGTGAATCCGCCGCCCGCCGCAGTCTGGGGACTGATGGCCAAGGCGGCCGGGCCGGTAAGGGTGAGGCCGTACTCGCGGCGGGCTCGCACGAGCGCATGCGCATCGACGTATCCGGCGTCGACCAGGTGCTCGGCGGGCAGACGGCCTGCCTCGGCGAGCTGGGCGTGCACGGACTCGGTCATCGACACGTCGGGCACCGTGGCGCCGGTGGTGGCCACATTCGTGATCAGGTTGGGAGTGTCCGGCTCACAGGTCTCGGTGAAGTGGACCTTGTATCCCGCCCAGGAGGTATCCCGCTTGACGCTGTTGCGGGCCTCAAGGTCGTAGGGGTTGACCAGGCATGTCGTGCCCGGCGGCCGGTCTTTTGGGTCCCGCCGCCTCACCTCGCCTTCGACCTGGTGGAAGTTCTGCACCCACATCTGGCGCAGGTGCTCCACCTGGTGGAGCGTGCGCAGTTGCGGCGGCGCCTGGCGGGACCAGACGGCCAGAAGCAGTCGTGTCCCGTCCCGTCCGATCCGCAGCCCCATCTCGTCCCGCCGGACGCGGGCCTTGGGGAACCGGGAGTCCTCGGCCCTGCTCGCGTAGTGCTTGAACCAGTCCGGCTCGGCCACCTGCACCAGCCAGTCCGGGGCCGCCTGGGCCAGGGCGTTCAACGCTGACCGCCAGGTCTCCGCGACCCGCTCCAGCCAGACGACATCCCGGGCGGCTGTCAGCACGTGGGTGGAGTCGGTCCTTGCCCGGCCGGCCGTCTTGAGCAGCCCTTTCTCTCCGGCCGCGGCGAGGATGCCGTCCAGAACACGCCGTCCCGCATCCGCCTCCACCAGACGGTCCCGGAACTCTGACAGCACCGAGAAGTCGAACCCGGGATCACTGAGTTCCAGGCCGAGGGCGTACTTGAAGTCGATCCTTGCCCGCACTGCCTCCGCAGCCTGCCGGTCGGTCAGCCCCTCCACGAACTGCAACACCAGCACAAGCGCCAACCGCCCCGGTGACCAGGCAGGCTTGCCGCGTGCCGGGAACAGGTCCGCGAACTTCTCATCCGTGAACAGCGGCCCCAACTCGTCTCGGACCCGGATCGCCAAGCTGCCTTTGGGGAACGCGGCCCGCGCCACCCGCACCGTCTCCGCCGGGACCTCACTCGGCCCGCTCGGCTGCATCGACATCCGCACCCACCCCATACGACAACGTCGGCCTTCAAGACCACAACCGGGTCTTGAAGGCCGACGTCACGCGAGCCCCCGAATTCGCCAACAGCGTCTCGGGGCGGATTCCGGGGGCCTCGTGCTGTAAGTCGGATGGACCAACTCTAGGCAGAGCCATTGTCGGTGGAGTTGTCCGTGCGCTGGCGGCGGGCCATGGCGAAAGCGCCTCCGCCTGCGGCGATCAGAACTCCGGCACCTCCGATCAGCCACGGGGTGGCGTCGGCGCCTGTGTGCGCGAGCGAGCCCGCGGGGGCAGGTGCCGCGGTACTCGATCGGGTCTCGTCGGCTGTCGGGGTAGCCGAGGCGTGCGGAGCCGGGACATCCTCGTCCTCGCCGTGCTGGCCCGGGGAGGGCCTGTCGCTCGGCTTCTCCGTGGGCTTGCCTGCCGGCTTATCCGTGGGTGGCGGGGTGGTGGCGGTCCTGGCGTTGGTGACGGTCACGGTCACGGGGGCGCCCGGCTTGGCCTTGAACTCCTTCGAGGGCTTGTGGATGTCGTAGCCGGAGGGTGCCTTCACCTGCTTGACCCAGAATTCGTTGCCCGTGCCGGAGTTGATGGGTAGCTTGCCGCTGGCCGTGCAATCGGAGCCGGTGGTGAGCATGAGGAGGGTTTTGTCGCCGCTGCCGATGTTGACCGTGGATCCGGCCAGCAGCTTGCCGGTCTCGTCGTCCTTGGCCTGCAGGAGGACCTTGGCGGCCTTAAAGGGGTCGGTGATCGTCAGCCGTGTGGTCGCCCTCGGGGTGACTATGACGTCCTGGTCGGCGACGACCTCGTGGAGCGGGCTGCCGGAGGCCGTCTCCTTGAGCCGGTAAACGCCGGGCGCGAGGTCGGAGAAGATCAGCTTCCCCTGGTCGTCGGTCGTCCCGCGTCCGGCCTCCTGGCCGGCGGAGTCGAGCAGCAGGAACACGGCGCCGGGCAGGGCGTCTCCGGCCGTGTCCTTGGTGGTGATCTCGACGCTGCCCGCGTCCGGGGCCGGCGTCTCGGCTGAGGTCGAGGGGCTCGGTTCGGACGGCTCGGCGCTTGCGGCCGGCGCCCAGGTGAGGGTTCCGGCCGCGGCGACGACGAAGGCGGCGGCGGATCGAACGAGACGTGCGTGCACGAGGAAGAAGACTCCTTGATCGGTCGGGGGTCATCGGGTGCGACCGGTCGTATGGCCGGTGAATGGCATCGCGGGGGCCGGACGGTTGAGTGGCTGCGGGACCCCAGCGGGTGCGACGTAGAGGTGACGACGGGTGTGGAAGGGGATCTGTTTCACGGCCCGGTGCAGCGGTTCGGTGGAGATCAGCGAGGCGGTGAAGGCCGCGGCGAGGGTGGTGGGCGCGGCGGCGGAGAACCGGGCCTGCCAGTGCGGTTCGCTCGGGTATCCGCCCCAGGCGCGCCAGATCGGGCCGTCGGAACCGGTGGTGGCGTACCGGTGGCCCACGCCGCCGAGGCCATCCGGGGGGAGGAAAGTCTGTGTGCCGTCCGTTTTGGCGCTGTGGCTCCAGCCGTGGGTAAGGAGCGGCGTGTACACCTCGTGCGGGGCCGTTGCGTCCTCGAACAGGTGGTCCTTGTCGCTGTGGCGGTCTTCGAGGTACAGGTCGAGCAACTCGGCGTGGACGTCGCGCAGGAGTTCGGCGGGGGTCGTGGCGTCGAAAGTGATCTCCCAGGTCCGTGGGCCGAAGGGGACACGGCCCATGCCGATGGTCCACGTCCCTTGGCCTCGCTCCTCGGGTTTGGGAGCAAAGCGGGTCCACAGCCGGGCGCAGGGGCTGATGGCGAACACCATTCCTTCGAGCCCCTGGTGCAGATGCCAGCCCTCGTCGAAGGGAAAGGGCCAGATCGTCTCCAGGTCTGCTTGGCCGGGACCGGCAAGGTGACGCGGGAGAACCCTCACGGTCTGGGCGGCGTCGAGATCCTTGAAGGGGTCGGAGGGCGGATCGGGCAACACGAAGAGAGGCTCCTGCTGGGTAGCTGGCGCGGGATGCGGGGATCGGGATGAGGATCAGCGGGTGCGGGTGGCCCCGGCGGGGGCGGTCGGGGGGCGGAGTTCTGCGCGACGTGCGACCGGCCGCTTGCTTGGGCGCGGAGGCGGCCCAGGCGCCGGGAAACCAGACGACCGTGTACCGCTCGATGGCATCGCGCAGCCCGGTGGTGACGGCTCCCTCCCACGGGGGCTGCCCGTGCTTGTTGAAGGTGCCGTACTTGTCGCTGAGCCGGGAAGTGTTGTTGGCTTCGTCGCGGCGGTGGAACGTTCCGTGGCCCACGAAGCTGAGCGCCACAGCGTCGATCTCGCCGCGTTCCGGGTGGACGACTGCGACACGCAGCCCGTCAAAGGTGTCTGCGTAGATGGTGTGGGTGAAGTCGATCCGCAGCCGTAGCGGCGTGCCCGGGACGGGAGCGGCGTAGTAGGTGTTGCCCACGACGGCGTGGTCGTGGAAAGGGAGGCACAGCTCGGTGAAGAACTCGGGGGCCTGCAGGGACACGAGGGCTACGTCTCCGGTCGGGGCGGGTTGGGGTCAGCGGCGTGGGCCGGGCAGGGCAGGCCGGCTCGTGGTGCTCCAGCGCGTGACGCTGGCCGCGGGAAGCGCGGCCGGGCGGCGGGACGCGGTGGCCCGCCGGACGTCCAGCGGGGTGGGCGGCGTCGGACTCGGCGGGAGGATCGGAGTGAGCTGGGCGTGGTCCTTGACGTAGCTGTCGGTGTCGTCCCGCCAACGAGGAAGGGGTGCGGGGTCGGCCACGGCGTCGGTCACGGCCCGCAGAAGGGCGGCAGGGGTGTCGGTGCTGGCCGTGGCGTACCAGAAGGGCCGGGCTGAGGAGGTGCCGGCCCACAGGTGCCAGCGAGCGTCGCGGGATTCCAGTTCGATCGCTGGGTCGAGGTTGCCGGTGGTGTACTCCAGCGTGGCGAGCCCGTCGGGTGAGGTGATGGCGAAGGTGCTCGGGTCCGGGCGGTCGAGCTGCCAACCGTGGTTGATGAGTGGGGTGACAGCCAGGAAGGGGTGGTGGTCGAAGCTTCCGGCGAGCGGCCGGGCGAGGTACTGGTCCGGGCCCTGCCGGTATGCCTCGGTGAGGGCGGTGGTGAAGGCGGTGACCAATTCGGTGGGCGCGGCGTCGTTGAAGCAGACGCCCCAGGCCGGTGGGCCGAAGGCGTCCTTGTAGGCGTTGATGCGCCACAGTCCGTCGTCGTCGCCTTCGGGGAGGTATCCGAGGCGGACCTTGCCGTCGGGGGCCGTGAGGTAGGCGTTGCCGAGGTCGTCGTGGTGCAGATCCCAGCCGAGGTCGCGTAGCGGGTCGAGGCCGGGGTCACCGACCGCGGTGGAGCGGGCCAGGTGGCGTGGGGATACGTAGACGTCGCCGTCGATGGTGTCGTGGTCGTCGTGGAGCACTGAATCCTGGGGGAAGGCGGGAGGCGGGTCAGTTCGGGGACTGCAGGGCGGCTGCGAGGTCGGTGGGCCGGCCGGTGTAGTGCAACGTGCGCAGGCCCAGACGGCGGGCGGCGTGGCAATTGTCGGCCCGGTCGTCCACGAAGAGGACGCGGTCGGGGTCGGCGGCGCCGGTGGCGTTCATCGCGTGCTGGTAGGCAACTGGGTGGTCTTGCGGTTGACCGCGACCACCGTGGTGGCGCCGCGGTAGGTGACGCACTCCACGGAGATCTCCGGCCCGTCGAGGAACTCCTCGACGAGCACGCGGGTGCTCTCGGTGCCCTGGCCGGCCGTCCGTTCGGCTGCCCGGTAGGCGGCCGTGAGCTGGCCACGGTCTTCGACGCGGCGCACACCGATGGCACCCGCGTGTGAGGCGGGCTTCAGCACCACGGGATAGCCGATCCGTTCGGCGGCGGCTTCGGCCTCCTGCCGGGTACGCACGCTCACCGAAGCGGCCGAAGGCACGCCGTGGCGGGCGAACAGCGACCGAGCGGTGGCCTTGTTGCGGCACCCCTGCATCACTTCGGGTGCGGTGGTGGACAAGCCGAGCTGGCGAGCGAGGCGGGCGGTCGGGACCACGCTCCACTCGTCCCAGGTCATGACACCGGCGAGGTCGTGGCGTCCGGCCAGGGCCCGGCCCCCCGCCAACAGCGCGGCAGGATCGCTGAGGTCCACGACGGCGTGATCGATGATGTGCGGCTTCTCCCACGACGGTTCGGTGCCGGTGAGCAGCACAACGTCGTAGGCGTCGGCGACCTGCTCAAGGCAGTAGCCGCGGTAGTTCTCATCTCCGGGAGCAACGACAAGTACAACAGGGCGAGCGGACAAGAGGAGATTCTCCGTAGCGAGGGACAGCAGGGCAGGAAAAAAGGGGGGTGTTCAGGCGGCGCGGCGACGGCGCAGCTCGAACGCGTCGGCCCAGTGGGGGTGGTCGTCGATCAGACGGCGGGCGTAGAGAGCGGTGAAGTTGTTGTTCAGCCCGGCGACGCCGTACGGGAGTTGGCGGCGAAGGTCCTCGAAGAGGTCCTTGAGGCTGATCCGGGTGGCACCGGCGGCCAGGCGGCGTGCGGCCATGCGTTCCAGAGCGCGGTATACGTGCGGGTTGCGGGCATCGAAGGCGTGGAACTGCTCGGTGATGGTGCGGCCGGTCGCTCGGTGCGACCCGAGGGCGGCGATGGTCATGAGGGTTATCCACGGGCTGGACACAGCCGGGTCAGGTGCGCAGGGCAGGGTCGGTGCGCAGGCGGGCGAAGGCGCAGAACAGGCCGAGGGTTTGCAGGGCGGCGCACGCGGTGATGACGCGGCCCAGCGCGTCGGGCGGGGTGAGCGCAGTGAGCACGCCGGCGACCGGGAAGGGCAGCAGAAGGATGAGGATGGTGGCCGACAGGGTGCTGCCGAACGCCTCTGGAGGGATCAGTCGGGAGCGCAGGGTGCGCAAGACGACCGCCAGGCCGCCATCGGCCGCCATCAGGACCGCGACCATGACCAGGTAGGACAGGTAGTCGGGGGCCAGGGCGGCGGCGAGACAGGCAAGCGAAGCAATGGCGGAACAGGCGGCTCCCACTGGCCACAGGCCCAGGCGGTCCAGCACGAACCGACAAATGGTGACGGCCGCCAGGGTGGCTGCCGCTGCGGCGGACCACACCAGGCCGACGGCCGTAGTGGACTGCCCGAAGTGCTGGACGACGATCACCGGACCGGCTGCCTGGAGAAGGCCGACAGACAGGTTGGACAGGGTCAGCCCGGCCACCAACCAGCCGAGCGCGGGGAGCGCGCGGATGGTGCGCCACCCCGTGACGAGCCCGGCGCCGGGCCGCCCCTTCGGCGCGCGGGCCGGGGCAACGGGCGAGGACGGTGTGCGCAGGGCGAGCAGCGCAGCGAGCAGCGAGAGCACGGTGACCACTGCGAGCATCGACGGCGGCCCGGCGAGCAGCAGCACGCCGGCGAGCGCCGGTCCGGCCAAGGTCGCGGTCTGGTCGATGCCGAGCAGGACGGCCTGGACACGGTGGGCCCGGGGTCCGGCTCGGCGGCCGGCGGCGGCTCCGGCGGTCTCGGTCGCGATGTAGCTGAACTCGGTGAGCACGCCGGTCGCCGCCGCGAGCACCATCGCTGTCGCGCTCGCCACGGTGCCGGATGGGAAGAGGTACAGGAGCACCGCGCCAGCGGCGAGCGCCAACGCCCGCCCCAGGGAAGCGAGGTGGAAGACCACCGAGGCGCCGCGCCGGTCGACGATCGATCCGGCCCAACCGAACGCAGCCAGGCGCGGGATCCACTCCAGGGCGAAGGCGGCCCCCGTCAGCACGGCGGAACCAGTCGTGGCCAAGACGAGCAACGGGATGCCGTAGGTGGACATCGCGAACGCCAAGGCATCCGCCGTGCGCGGCAGGTAGATGCTGCTTATCAGCCCGGCCGTGTGGCGTGCGTGCCGGGGTGTGACCGCTGCGCTCACGCGGCCCGCTCGGGCTCAGCCCTGGCAACCGGGGGGTTGCTAACCAGCCACTGGACCAGAGACGTGCGGGCACGGGCCAGCTCCTCCTCAGCCTCCACACTGATGGGGCGCACATGGGCCAGAGGGCCGGGGCGGTCGGCATTCCCAGGAGTGAGCGATGGTGCTAGCAGGCCGAGGCCATGCCTGACACGGCTGCTGAATTCGCAGACGGCGGCGGGGACCGAGTGACGCCGCGCCCACCGGGCTAGCGCGTCGTACAGGTCAGCCAGTTCCCGCCCGGATTCGGTCAGTTCCAGGCCGGCGCCGGGCGCGACCCGGACGAGACCGTAGGTGCGGGCCGTGTCGGAGGCGCTTCGCAGCTGGTGCGGGGAGAGGTCGGACAGAGTCCCGGCCAGACGTCGCGGCGGTATGGCGCCGTTGTCGTCGATCTCGGTGACCAGACGGATCAGGGAGCGCGAGGCGAGCACGTCGACAGCGTGGCGCGCTGCGGCAGAGGCGAAGAAGGTGCTCATCGGCGCGTGCCTCCCGCCGGGATGGCTGCCTTCGGGTGGCTGGTCACGGTGTGCGAGAAGAGGTCGCGGTGGTGCCACGCCGGGGACGACCCAACCGCACGAGCGGGTGGCAGCGCTGCGGGCGCCGGCCGTGATGGGCTGCTGACCCACGGCCTCGGCTTGCTCTTGGCCTGCGGCTGGCCCCAGACGGGGTGGTGGGCCGCCTGGTCGAGGGGTTGCCCGGCGGACCAGGCGAAGAGCGTGCCGAAGACGGGGCCCAGGGCGTCGCCGGCGGCGGACAGCCGGTAGGGCCGGCCGTTGCCCTCGGTGTCGGCCAGACCGTCGGCAACGAGCTGGCGCAACGGCGGATAGATGTTGGTCCAGTCGCTGCTGGGCATCACGATCCGGGCCAGAACCCGGCCGCTGACCTCCTCGCGCGACTTGAGCACCCACAGGATGGCAGCGGCGTGGCGCCGGGTGAGCAGGGTGAGGCTGTCCTCGATCTGCTCGATGGCGGCCAGCGGGCGTTCCGCCTTCTCCAAGTGCTCCTCGGCCCAGGTGACGATCATTGGCAGGATCGGCAGCAGGGCAGTGGCTCGCTCGGTGTGGCCGTAGGTCACGTGGCGTGCGGTGTGTTCGGTGCGCTCGACGAGGCCGGCGTCGCACAGTGACTTGAGCTTGGGGTGGAGCTGGCCGTTCTGCAGCCAGGACACCTTGGCTGCCAGTTCGCTGTAGCGCAGCGGCGGGCCGGAAAGGGCCAGCAGGATCCTCACGTTCCAGCGCGGGGTGATCATGGCGAGGGCCTCGGTGACCCGGGCGATGTCGGCGTCGGCATCGGGGGGCAGAGCGGTGATGGCCAAGGGAGAAACTCCTGGGTGAAAGGAAAGGGGGGTTGCCTGGGGGTCAGCGGCTGTGTGCCGCGCTCTGCGCCACCGGGGGCGCGGCCGGAGCAGGCGGCGAGGGAGTCGGCGAGGCAGACGTCGGGGCCGGGGCGCGGGCCAGGCACTGCAGGACGGCGGCAACCGACTTGGCCTGGATTTCGCGGATGGCGACGGCTTCGGCGAGCCGGCGGGTACCGTCGAGGAGGTGGGAGACCTCGTGCGGGCCGATCTGCCGCTCGGGGTGGATGAGACGGGCGAGGTGATCGCGGTGGAAGTCGATGCTGCGCTCGGCCACGGCGAGGGCGTCGTGCATGCCGAGCAGGGCGGAGAGCATGCCGGGTGGCTGGTCCTGTGCATGGGCCTCGAGGTCGGCGAGCGGTGCGCCGTACAGGTCCTCGATCCGTCCGGCTATGTCGGTGGACGTGAGGTGGGGCAATCGGGGGCTTTCACGGTCGGCGGGCCCGGGCCGCCCCGGCACGCTGGGGTGCCGGAGCGGCAGACGGGGGCAGGGTGGCGGTGGCCCTGAGCTGTGCCGTAGGGACAGGCCGGGCCTGCTGGGCAGGCGGGGGCATGGTGCGCAGCAGCTCGCCGAGGGCGGCGCGGTAGCCGTCGCGGGCCTCCAGTGCTGCTTCCAGCCACTGCGCGTCGAAGCGGAGCTTGTCCGCCGACAGTTCGTCCATGTCACGGTCGGGATTCATGTCGGCGTGGACACGGTCGCGGACGCGGGCGTCCTGCTCCTCGGTGAGCGCCAGGAACGAGCACAGCTCCAGAGCGCGGCGAATGCGGGCGGAGCATCGTGGCCGGAAGCCGCCTCGTACAGCTCGGGGACCGGGTTGCCGAAGACCTTCTGCAGGTCGGTGTCCATGGTGCTGGCCTTGTCCCGGCTCATCGGGTGGACCTTGCCGGCCGCCATGCCGACGCCGGCGCGGGTGTCCCTGCGGGACGGTGGGGAGCGTTGGTCGGCACAGCCGGGCCGCTTCGGGGCCGGAGGCGGGCCAGGCGCTCTGCGGCGAGGTCCTTCTTGCCCGGAGCGTCCGGGTCGAGTAGCCATCGCACGACCATGGCCCGGCCGTCGCGGGTGGTGACGGCTGCGTTCACCCGGTGGGCGAGGCCCATCGTCGGGTCGTCGGCCTCGCTGGGCTGGGTCTGCAGGGCCGCGAGGAGGTCGTCCTCCGCGCGCTCCAGCACGGACTGGGCCTCGACGAGAAGGCCGTGCCACTTGACGACGTCGGTGGCGTCGGGGTTCGCGGTCGGAGCGGCGGCGACCGCGGCCTTCAGCTGGTCCATGCCCATGTTGAAGCGGGCCTCGATCCGCTCGGTGAGCACGCCCACGACATCCGCAGACTCATCGGATATGCCGTCAGTCAAAAGGGATCTCCTGTTCTGGAAAGGCAGATGCCTGGGGAATGCGAGGGGCGGCTGTACTCGGCGCCCCCGCCGCTGAGCGGGACGTGCTGGATCCGGTCAGTCCAGGCAGATGCGGACGTCGCGGTAGACGTACGTGCCGGAGACCCAACCCTTGACGCCGGTCGTCTTGTCCGTGATGTAGAGCCAGTTGCCGCTCTTCTTGGACACGCTGAACTTGTGGCTCTTGTAGAGCACGCCGAGCGCGGTGGACTTCGAGCTGGCCTTGGACCGGATGGTCCCGGCCTTGGCGTGCACCGCGTACGGGAGCGGCGGCAGGTTGTGGCAGCTCATGGCAGGAGTGGCGGTTGCTGCGGGGGGTACGGTCGCGGCGCTGGCGGGGGTGGCGGACAGCGCCGGCAGCGCGAGCGCGCCGAGCATCGCCGCAGATATGGCAATTCGGGTGGAGCGCATGCGGAAGAAACCTCCGTGAAGGCACAGGGAATGCGAGGAAGAGGCCGCAGGAGTTGTCCCGGCGGCTGTAAGAGTCCGGAGAATCGCCGGTTTGGCTAACCGGCGATCGTCGGCTATGTTGCGCCGCCCGCGACTGGAATAGCGCTCAGCGAGAACGACCGGGCGGGCGCGGGGCAGGGCCCTTCGCTACACCTGCCGGGCGGCTGGCGGCGGCTGCCGGGCGGACCGGCGGGAGCGGCCCGGCCTTGCCGGTGAGGCGGTCCTCGCACCACTGCAGGGCTTCGCCCACCGTGTCGAAGCCGCTCTCGCGCAGGGTGTGTGTCCAGGCGTCGGTGTCGACCTCTTCGACCACAACGCGAAACGGTGACGGGGCGCACTCGTCCATGGCGCGCAGGACCACCACGACGACCATGTCTTCCGGGTCGTCACGGGTGTAGGAGTAGCCCATGGCGTAGTGGTCGCCGTTGCCGGCGAGACGTCGCTCCAGCGCTCGCGTGGCCTCGTCCGCCGGTGGTGGTCCCAGCTCGGGGTCGAGGTCGATGGCGTCGGGCGGGCAGCCGCGGTGGATGAGCCAGGACTGCGCCATCGCGGGCAACGGCAGCGGAGCCTGCTCGAAGCTGAACGTCTGCTTTTCGTAGTCCCGTTGCAGATACACGGCGAGCACCTGGGGCATGCCGGGGCGTCCCCAGGTCGCGGTGCGGTCGAACAGGACGTAGTAGCTCTGCGGCCCGTCGTGGTGTTGGGCGAGGGGGACGAGCATGTCCTCGCAAACGCCGACCTGGCGGTAGAAGTCGAGGTACCTCTCCTCGTCGGCGTCGAGGTCGTCCAGGTCGAAGTCGACTTGAGGGATGGGCTTCCGGACCGGCGCCGGTTCGGTGGGAGACAACAAGGGGCCTTTCGGTGGAGTTCAGCGCCGCTGCGCCGGAGTTGACGGCGATGCGCTCGGGCGAGCCGGGCTCTTCGGCGCATGCGTCGGAGGAGTCCTGCGGGCGTCCAGCAGTGCGGCTCGTCCGACGTCGGTGAGGGAGACGGGCTGGCTGGCGTGCACAGGGTGGCTGGTGTCCCGGATAGTCAGGCCAGCGCGTTCCAGCTGCTGCATCTGGGGATAGGGGATGCGGGTGCCGGAGGAGGCGGTCACGGACAGTCGGCCTGTCAGCAGGTGTTTGTGGAGCGCACCGCCAGCGATGGCGAGCAGTGCCGCCCGGTCGTCAGTCGAGAGCCGTCCAACATCGGGCGTCGATGCTGCGGCGGCGGCCTCAATGGGCTCCAGGGCGGCGAGCACCTTTTGGGCGGCGGCGTCGCGCGCGTCGGCGGCTTCCTCCAGCTGGTCCACGGTGCGGTCGATACGTGCGAAGAGAGCGCCGTCGACAGGGAACTCACCGCTCGTGAGCCGGTTGAGCAGCTTGAGGTAGAAGGTGACGCCGATCTGGGCGTTGGCCAGGGTGCGATGCCGGTCGACCAGCTGGGCGTGCGGGTCGTCGAGGACGCCGCGGTCGCGGTAGGCCCACAGGGTGTCGATGTCGTGGCCGGTGACCGCTTCGCGGCGGTGGTCGAGCTGCGTGACCGCACGCCGGGCGGGTGTCGGCGCGGCTTGAGGGGGCATGGGCGACGCTCCGTGCGTTCAGCGGGTGGGATGGTGCGCGGGGTTGAGTGCGGGACGGGGCAGACCCGGCAGTGCAGCAGGCGGCGGACCGGGCCGGGGCACGGGAGCACGGGTGGCCAACTGCGGGGAACGCGAGCGGGCCGCGTGCGTCCGAGCGCTCAGCGGGCGGCGGGTCATCCCCAGGCGGCGGCCGACCTCGTCGTAGACGTCGTTGCCCGCACGCGGCCGGATCGCGACGACGTGGATCTCCTTTGGGTGGGCGGATTCCGCGGGCGCCGGGCGGACGCCGTAGACGACGCGCCAGTCCTTGCGGCGGTCCACGAACAGCTTCCGGAATCCCTCCAGGTCGCCGTCGAGGCGCTGTCCGAAGCGCTGCGCGTTCACGACATCCTGCAGGTAGGCAAGGGTGAGGTCACGGATATCGCTGGGGGCCTGGAGGAGATCGGTCAGCGCGCGAGGGTCGAAGCTCAGGGCAAACGCGGGCTGTCCCGCTCCCGCGCTCATGGCGTCGGCTCGCCCGGCTCGGCAGTGCCGACGCCATCCGCCGTGGCCGCCGTCTCGGTGCGCACGGACGGCGGCGGGCCGGGCAGGAGACGGTGCGCGGGCCGGTCGGGGGAGGTCATGCAGGCCGACAGCGGTCCGCCCGGCACGCGGATCGCGGCGACAGCGTGGGTGAGGAAGTCCCGGTGCCACACGAACAGCCCGGAGAGCCCAGCTTCGGGGTCCCTGTGCTGCTGATAGGCGAGCCACAGGGCGTGGAGCCAGGCCACGACGTCGTCGTGTTCCTGCCACTGCAGGCACCAAGGCGCCGCGGTGGTGACCTCCGCCCCGTAGACCGGGAGGAAGAAGTCGTCGACCCAGTCCGAGAGGGCGTCGAGTTCGTCTTCCCGTTCCTCCCCGTCGAGTTCCAGGATCGGGCGGGGCTCCGGCGGAGCGGCGGCCGGAGGCCCGCCGAGTCCCGGCATGCCGAACGCGGCGAACGGTGACCCGCTCGGCGCCGGCGCGGAGGCGAGGTGGTCGAGCTGCTGAGCCTGTTGCGCCGACTGCTCCATGAGCCGCCGCACGCTCGCCTCGATTCCCTCCAGCTGCGGATCCGGAATGCGAACCGGTTCCAACTCGCCATCGTCAGAGGGCTTTGCGGATTCGGACATTGAAAGTTCGGCCTCCTACGAGACGCGGGATAAGAGAAGGGCGAAAGCGTCCTGCACGGGCGGACGGCGAAATCCCACGTCCGATCCGGCGGTGCTCCGCCAGAGGCTCAGCAGGGAGCAGGTTGCGTTGGCGGCAGGAGAGGACCCGGATCAGGTTGCGAGAACCACGTCGTCCCTGGTGAGGGTTGCGCGGATCGTCTCGGTGAGCCGGTCGGCCGCGATCGACGCGTAGTGCTCGGTCTTCTCCACGCCGATGAAGTCCCGGCCCTCCAGCAGGGCGGCGACGCCCGTGGAGCCGGAGCCGGCACAGAAATCGAGGACCGTGCCGCCCTCGGGGCTGATCTTGACCAGCTCGCGCATCACCTCGACCGGCTTCTGCGTGATGTGCTGGCGCTTGGACCCCGAGGGCTGCGAAGCCGAGTACATACCCGGCAGGTAGACCGGGTTCCGGGAGCTGTCGATCGGCCCCTTGGACGCCCAGACGATGAATTCACAGTTCTGGGTGAACCGACCCTTCTGGGGCCTGGCCTGCGGCTTATGCCAGGCCAGCACACCCCGCCACAGCCACCCGGCCGCCTGAATAGCGTCCGTGGTCGTGGGCAGTTGACGCCAGTCGGTGAACAGCAACGCGGTCCCGCCGGTCTTCGTCAGCCGGTGGGCCTCAGTCATGATCTGCGTCAGCCAAAAGCCGTAGGAGCGCTGATCCATGTTCTCGCCGGTGAAGTCGGCAAGATCATTCTTGGAATCGGCGGAGGTGTACTTCTGCTTCGCGGAGCGCGTGGTGCGCTCCTTCGCGGTCCGGCCGCCGCTGTTGTACGGCGGGTCGGTGATGACGGAGTCGACGCAGGCGTCCGGGAGACCGGAGAGAACGGCCAGAGCGTCGCCCTGGTGCAGGGAAAAAGTCAAAGAGGAACCCCAATTCGGGTGCGGAAACGCGGATGGAGACCCCGCCTCGTACAGGAGTCCCGGACCGGAAATGGGCATGCAGAAGCCCATGGCCACAGGCGGAGGAAGGCGAGGGGGAGTCCAAAAACTGTAGAGCCGAATCCGCCGACGAACAAGAAGTGCCGTGCAGAGGTGCCGGTCTCCGGCACCTCACGCCGAACTTTTTGGTCAACCGCCGATCCGCGCCTACTGTTTTTGAACGCCCGGCGCACACCGCCGCTGGCTACTCCCGTGCCACACCTTACGGAGGTACCCCCTGCCCCGGCATACCTAGCTCACGGCACGGCCACACACGGAGCGAGCGGCAACTCGCCCCCACCGGCCCGCCTCCGATCGCCCACCCTGGCCGCCGCGCCCTTCCACCACGCCTCGCGCGCGCGGCACGCCGGACACCGCACCCCTCAAGGAGCCGTTCATGACGTCTCGCTACCCATCCATGCCCGAAACCGCTGACCGGCGAGCGGTCCGCTCAGGTTGAAGGCGCTCGCCGCCGGCATCGGCGTCGTCTTCCTCTCCCCGATCCTGATCGCCGGCACCGGCATGATGCTGGCCTCCTCCGCCGACGCCGTGCAAAGCAGCGGCTCCTTCAGCGGCTGCCTGACCGACATCGACAGCGACAAGGTCGCCGAGCAGGTAACCAAGATCCTCGACGGCGCCTACGGCAAAGACGTGCACGTCGAAGGCTTGGACTTGCCCGCCGAGCAGGTCCCGAATGCCCAGACGATCGTGGCCGTGGGCCTCTCACTTGATGTCCCCAAAAAGGGACAGATCATCGCGCTCGCCACGGCGATGCAGGAGAGCCGCCTGCGCAACCTCAACTACGGCGACCGTGACTCCCTCGGTCTCTTCCAGCAGCGTCCCTCCCAGGGTTGGGGCAGCGCCCAGCAGATCCGTGATCCGGTCTACGCCTCCGAGCAGTTCTACAAGCGCTTGCTCAAGGTGGACGGCTGGCAGCAGATGACCGTCACCGAGGCTGCCCAAGCCGTGCAGAAGTCCGGTCTCCCGGACGCCTACGCGCAGTGGGAAAGCCTGGCCACCGCGCTGCAGAGCGCCATCGCCAAGACCTTCCCCGGCGCCGGCGACGCGGATGGCAAGGACACGAACCAGGGCGAGAAGCCTTCGACCAGCACGACCGGCTGCGCGCCAGGCCAGGACGGGTCAGGCTTCGGCCGTATCCCCGAAGGGAGCGTTCCCAAGGGCTACTCGATCCCCAAGAACGCCAATCCGAAGGCACGTAAGGCCATCGAGTGGGCGATGCACCAGCTCGGCACGCTCTACCAGTGGGGCGGATCCTGCACGAACGCGCACGGCCCCGACCCCATGGGCCGCTGTGACTGCTCCAGCCTGATGCAGCAGGCGTACGCCCATGTCGGCATCACGCTCACCCGCACCACGTACACGCAGGTCAACGAGGGCAAGGCCGTCTCCCCGTCGAAGCTCCAGCCCGGCGACCTGATCTTCAGCCGCGGCACCGCCGCACGACCCGAGCACGTCGGCATGTACATGGGCGAGGGCCTCGTGATCGAGGCGCCGCGCACCACCAAACCGGTCCGGATCACACCGATCAAGGACTGGGACATTCTCGCCGCCCGCCGCGTCCTCTGATCCCAGTCAGCCCGCAGTCCCGCGAGCCGCCGTCGCCAGGACCTCGCCTTTGGTCTGCCCGATAGCCGAACGCGGAGGCCAACCCCCTCCGCGCTCGCCGTCTCGCCCGGCGAACCGCCCAGCAGGACGAGGCGAACGGCCCACTCTCTATCTCCCTACCCCCGGAGCATCCACGTGACCATCCCCTCCCGCGTTTGGCGCGCCCTCGCGGCCAGCTCGATCGGCCTCGCAGTCGCCGCCGGTGGCCTGGCCAGCGCCTCCACAGCCCAGGCGTATGACACCGGCCACACGACGATCTCGTGCAAGGCGGTCAAGGTCCACAAGGATCCGTCGAAGAAGTCCGCCGTCGTGGGCATCGCCTACCGGCACGACAAGGTCGCCTACAACCAGTTCGCGTACAAGCGCGCAGAGAAGACCTGGTACACCCTCGGCGCGGTGACCCGGAAGTCCGACGGCAAGAAGATCCGCGGATACATGATCTACGACTGCGCCAACCCGTACGAGTCGAACCCGGCGCCGAAGCCGCCGATTCCCAGGTAGCGCGCCCCGACAGCCCTCCCTGGCCCGAGCAGAACAGGCGGCTTGGAAGCCACGCTCCGGCCCGAGGAGCGGGCTCTCCCCGCCTCTGCCCGGCGCAGCTCCGGGCAAGCCGCCGCTGCGGCCCCTTTCGCGCCCCGAGCGCACGTCCCCCTCCGCTTCGCTTTTCCCGCCGGCCCTCACATGGCCCGCGTATGCAAGGAGCCCGCCACACCTATGTCCGTCCCTCTCGCAGACCGCGTCATACAGCTCGCCTACGACCCAGGAATTTCGCCCAAGGGCGGCGGGTTGCCTGGCCTCGCCGTGCTGAAGAACGTGGTCAACAGCATCAACATGTTCGGGATCATCGCCGTCGTCGGCGCGCTCGCTGTCTCGCTCGGCGTATGGGCCTGGGGCCACCACACCGGTGGGCACCAGGCCGAGGCCAACGGGAAGAAGGGTGCCGTCGTCGCCGCCGGCGCCGCCCTCGGTCTGGGTGCCGCGAACGGCATCGTGGCCTTCTTCTCCAGCCTGGGATCGCAGGTCCACTGATGCGGAAACGCTTCCCTTCCTCTTCGCTGTCCTCGTACGGCTCGGGCTGGACGACGAACCAGCGCATCGCGATCGGCGCCACCGTTGTCGCCGTTCTGCTTGCCCTCGCCGGGGTCGTCGCCCTGCTGACCGGCGGTGGCAACGGCCACGAGACTCCCGATGCCGCGCCACCGGCTCCCACGGGCGGCCCGTCCCACTCCGAGACTGCTCCCAAGCCTTCCTCCGGGTCCGGGTCGGTGCCCAAGCCGCCACAGATCGCCGAGCCGGTCGCCTACGCCAAGGCAGCGGCTCAGATGCTCTGGTCCTACGACACCCGCGACACCAGCCGTGACCAGCAACTCGCTGGCATGCGCGCCTGGATGACCACCGAGACCAAGTACGCCGACTGGACCTCGGTCGCCGGCCAGGTCCCCGACCCGGTGCTGTGGTCGCGGATGGCCGACCAGGACCAGCACGCCACCGCCCACATCACCGAGGGCCACTACCCCGGCGCGTTCAAACAGGCGCTGGCCGAGGATCCGTCCGCGATCACCGAGGCGTACATCTACGTCGTCACCGTCAACGGCAAGCAGGCCCTCAGTTGGAAGCAGGGCGGCGGCGGAGCCGAGGAACGCGCCGTGACCCTCGCCGTGCAGTGCCGCCCGAACCACGACTGCACCCTGGCCGCCATCGCCCCGAGCGTCACGCAGTGACCCGCGCCTGAGACACGAAAGGAGGAGTAACTCCTCGTGGGCTTCTGTGATTTCCCCTTGGCGGACAAGCTGTGCGCCGTCGGCGACGCGGTGGATTTCGCCTCGGACCCCGGCAAAGCCATCGGTGACTGGATGGCGAAGTCCGCCGGTGAACTGGCGGCCGCAGCTGCCGACCTGGCCGCCGAGGCCGTCAACACCACCACCAAGGTCGATCTGAACGCCGGGTGGTTCCGCGACAACTACGAAATGCTGTTGCCGCTGGGCCTGGTCCTGCTGGTCGCCACCTTCTGCGCGCAACTGGTCCGGGCCGCCATTAGACGCGACGGACAAGCCCTCACCCAAGCATTCACTGGCACCGCGTCCGGAGTCCTGTTCGCCTTCTGCGCCATCGCCCTGACCACAGTCGCCATCGAGGTCGTGGACGCCGTCAGCGACGGCCTGTTCAAAGCCGCACACCTGGACCTCGAATCGGCCGTGCGCCGCGTGGTAAAGGTCAGCCAAATCGGGGCACTGTCCGGTCTCGGCTGGCTCGTCCCGGTCGTCACCGGCCTCGGCGCCGCCATCGGCGCCTTCCTCTACTGGTGCGTGATGGTGGTCCGCAAGGTCGGCATCCTCGTCATGGTCACCCTCGCGGTCTTCGCCTCCGCCGGCGGCGGCTGGGAAGTCGCCCGACGCTGGCGCAAGGGCTGGATCGAAGCCACCGCCACCCTCGTCGTCAGCAAACTCTTGATGACCGTGATCTTCGTGCTCGGCATAGCCGCCATGGGCAAGACCGAAGCCAAGGACGGCATCGCCGCGCTCGCCGACGTCATGTCCGGCATCGTGATCATGCTCCTGGTGCTGCTGTGCCCGTACGCCGTCTTCAAGTTCGTGCACTGGGCAGCCGACAGCACTGACGGCGAGTCCATCCACCGCACGGGCGGCGCCGGGGCACAGATCGCGAAGGCCCACGCCGAGAAGGCCGCCCGCAAGGCCGCCGCAGCTGCGGCCACCGCCGGAACCGGTGGGGCCGCAGCCGGATCGCGCGCCGCACCGCAGGGTCCCGATGCGGGCGGAGGATTCCCCGGCGACGTCGCCGCCAACCTGACCGGCGGAGGCGCAGAAGGCAAGGACGGTGCGCAGGGCGGCGGAACGGGAGGCTCGCCCGGCGGCGATGCCGTCAAGTCTGGCCTAGAGAAGGCCGTCCAGCCCGCGCCAACCAGCGTGTCCGACGACACCAGCGGCCAGGTGGGAGGCAGCCCCGGCCCAGGCGGATCCGGCGCGAATGCCGCGTCCGGCCAGGGCGGCGGATGGCAGACCACTCCGCCGACGACGACACCGCCTCCGCAGGGCGCACCCCCGTCCTCCGGCTCACAGAACGCCGCGTCGAGCGGGTCGGCTCCGCCGCCGCCTTCGACCGGCCTCTGACCCCTGCCCGACTCCCGGGGGCGGGACGTGCACACCACCTCCCGCCCCCGGACTCCACCCGCGCCACCAGGACCCGCCCCCATGACTGATCCTTCTGTCGCCCCGGTCACGGTGAAGTTCCCACACCGGAGCCGCCGCGGCATCCTCCTCGGCCTCTCCCTGCCTCAACTCGTCCTCGTCTCCTGCACGCTGGCCCTGCTGCTGATGACGGTGATCTCCACCGGACTGCTCGGCGCCCTCGCCCTGGCACCGCTGTGGGCGGCATCCGGTGCACTGGTCGCAATCCGCCGGCACGGCCGCTCCCTCATCGACTGGGCACCGATCGTCACCCGGTACGCGCACCGCCGCCGCACCGGCCAGGCCCTCTGGCTCGCCCGGCCCGTCACCCGGCCCCGACAGGACGGCATCCTCCATCTGCCCGGCGCCGCCGCTTCCCTCAAGGTCGTCACCCCCGGCGATTCCGCCAACGGAGCTGCGGCCGTCCACGACCCGCACCAGCAGACCCTGACCGCCATCGCCCGCGTCAGCAGCCGTGCTTTCGCCCTCCTCGACCCGGCCACCCATAACCACAACGTGAGCAGCTGGGGGCGCGCGCTGGCAGGCATCGCCCGCAACGGGCACGTCGCCACCGTGCAGGTGCTGGAGCGCACCGTGCCCGACAGCGGTGACACGCTCACCCGCCACTGGACCCAGAACGGGCAGCCCCAGGCCCCCGTCGCCGGACAGGTCTACTCCGAACTGGTCGCCTCAGCCGGACCGGCCGCCGCCCCGCACGAGACCTACCTCGCCATCTCCCTCGACCTCAAGGCCGCCCGGCGCCTGATCAACCAAGCCGGCGGAGGACTGCCCGGGGCGTTCACCGTCATGCAGCAGACCACCGCCTCCATCGCCCAGGCCGCCCGCAACGCCGGCCTGATGGTCACCGGATGGCTAAGCGCGCGGGAGATCGCCGCCGTCATCCGCACCGCCTACGACCCGAAGGCGCTCGCCGCGCTCCAGCAGTGGTCCGAGACCGGCCGTGCCGAGGCCGACCCTGCAGCAGGCGGTCCCGTCGTGCAGTTCGAGGAGTACGACCGCCTCGCCACCGACAGCGCGCGGCACGCGACGTACTGGGTGGAGAACTGGCCGCGCACCGAGATGGGGGCCGGGTTCCTGCACGGGATCATGTTCACGGCCGGCGTGCGCCGCAGCCTCTCCCTTGTTTACGTGCCGCAGGGGCTCGAGTCCGCACTGCGGGACGTCCAGCGCAAGAAGGTCGCGATCATCGCCGACGCCAACGAGCGCGCCCGCCGCGGACAGGTCGACTCCGAAGAGGATTCCGTCGAGTACGCCGACGTCAAGACCCGCGAACGCCAGCTCATCGCCGGGCACGCGGACGTGGCCCTCACCGGCCTGGTCACCGTCACCGCCGAGACCGACGCCCTCCTGGACGCCGCCTGCGCACAGATCGAGACCCACGCCGTCACCTCCGGCGTCGACCTCCGCAGACTCAACTACCAGCAGCCGGACGCCTTCGCCCTCTCCGCGCTCCCACTCGCCCGCACCGCCCTGTGAACCAGCAGCTCCCGTGCACGCCCTGGCCCACTGCACTCCGGATCACCCGCGACGGAACACCCGTCGCCGCCCTGCCGACCGGCAGGAAGGACCACCACCTTTGACCTCTCCCCCGCGCCCCGACGACGCGCACCCCTACCTCCGCGCCGCGAGCGCCGGCATCCGCCACCACACACGAAACCTGGCGCCCTCGGACGCAGATCCGCCCAGGCCCGTGAACCGTCTGCACATCGACGTACTGCACGCCCACCTCACCGCCCTGCTCCAGCTCCTGGACCGGCTCGCCGACCACACCCGGCCCCCGCACCCAGCCGCCGGACGCCACCTGGCCACCGCCCACACCAGGCTCTGGCAGGCCACCACCGAAGTCCACGCCGCCTTCCACCTGCTGCCCGGCACAACCGAGGCCACCACCGCGACGAGCGCCTGTCATCCGGAACGGCTCCCCGAGGGCCCGCCCGTGCTGACGATCTGCCAACGCCACCTCGCTGCCGGACACGTCGTCCGCCGCAAGACCACCCCCACCGACCTCCGCCCGCACGCCACGGCCTGCGTGCGATGAGCACCACCCGCAGAATCGAGGGCCCCCGATGAGCCACCGGCCCGCCCGTCGCGCCCGCCGCGCGTCCGCCAGCCCGCTGTTCACCCCCCACGGCACCGACCGCGCCAGCCGCAAGGCCGCCCGCCGCCAGCTCGCCGAGGCCGCCGCCAAAGCCCGCGCCGAAGCCAGCGCCCACCCGAGCGAAAGCACCCGCCCCGAGCAGCAGATGCCCGCCCCGCTCTACCCACCGAGCGGACGCCCCGGGCCCACCTCCGCCCGCGGGAACCGGCTGAAACTCCCCGCCCACCGCATGACCACCGCCGTCGCGGCCGGCGCATACCCCTTCCTCGCCGAAGGCGGACTCGGCGCCGAGGGCATCTACATAGGCCGCGACGTCCACGCCGAAGCCTCCTTCGTCTTCGACCCGTTCGCTCTGTACGGCAAGGTCGAGGGCTTCACCAACCCGAACCTGCTCCTCGCTGGCGTGATTGGCCAGGGCAAGAGCGCGCTGGCCAAATCCTTCGCGCTGCGATCGGTCGCCTTCGGATACCGCGTCTACGTCCCGTGCGACCCAAAAGGAGAGTGGACTCCGGTGGCCGAAGCCCTCGGCGGCCGGTCCGTCGCTCTCGGGCCCGGACTGCCCGGACGCCTGAACCCCCTGGACGCAGCCCCTCGCCCACAGAGCGTGTCTGAGGCCGACTGGGTCGGCGAGATCCGCAAGCGGCGCCTGCTCCTCCTCGGCTCCCTGGCCCAGACCGTCCTGGGCCGGGACCTGATGCCCATGGAACACACCGCCCTGGACGTCGCCCTCGACGCCGTCGTCACCCGCGCCGCCGACACACACCGCACCCCGCTCCTTGGTGACATCGCCGCCACCCTCAACAACCCGAACGGCCTCGACGAGGCCGCCGGGATGATGTCGGGCCAACTCGGCGACGCAGCCCGCGACCTGGCCCACGCCATGCGGCGCCTGGTCCACGGCGACCTGGCCGGCATGTTCGACGCCCCCTCCACCGTCGCCTTCGACCCGAGCGCGCCGATGCTCACCATCGACCTCTCCCGCCTCGGCGGCTCCGGAGACGACACCGCCCTCGTCCTCGCGATGACCTGCGCGAGCGCCTGGATGGAGTCCGCCCTCTCCGACCCCAGCGGCGGCCGGCGCTGGATCGTGTACGACGAGGCATGGCGCCTTATGCGGCACGTCGGCCTCCTCCAGCGCATGCAAGCCCAATGGAAACTCTCCCGCGGCCTCGGCATCGCCAACCTCATGGTCATCCACCGGCTGTCCGACCTGCTCACCGCCGGTGACGCCGGATCACAGGGCCGCGCCCTGGCCGAGGGCCTCCTCGCCGACTGCTCCACCCGCATCATCTACCGCCAGGAGACCGACCAGCTCCACGCCGCAGCCTCCCTGCTCGGCCTGACCTCGGTTGAGATGGACGCCATCGCCCACCTCAACCGAGGACGCGGCCTGTGGAAGGTCGCCGGCCGATCCTTCATCGTGCAGCACCTCCTGCACAGCCACGAACTGGCGCTCTTCGACACCGACGCCCGTATGCACTGAGGAGCAAAAGGCCCGTGAAGCCCTATTTCCAACGCGACCTGATACCGCGCGACGACGCGCTCCACCTTATCGGCGCACTCAACGCCATGAAGGACAAACTGCACGACGCCGCCCAGCGGTGGGAGCTGCTCGACGAGAACGGGCACGTTCCGGCCGCGCCGTCCTACACCGCGCTGCTCCAGCACGCCACCGACGCGCAGGACCTCTCCCACGATGTCCTCCGGCTGGCCGCTGACTTCGTCCACAGCCCCCACCACACCACCCGGACCGGCCAGACCGTCCTGAAGCAACTCGCCTCGGCGGCGACAATCTCCAGCCACGCAGCCCCACACTTCACCGAGACCGCGGAGAACGCCCTGGCCCTGCCCCGGACCGCCAACCCCACCGACCGGCACTACCTCACGAATCGCATGGTCATCGACCACGCCTCAGCACGCGCTTTTCTCCGGCGTGCCTCGGAGTCCCTCCGCGACGCAGCCAAGGAACTCGACGACCACCTCGGCGTCCAGCGCTTCCTTGCGCCACTGACCCGCCGGGAGGGGCCGCCGGAGCCTCCGCCGTCCCGGCCTGGCGGTCTCCACCGCTGACCGCGCCAGAGCCGTGAACTGCTCGTGCAACAGATCGCCACCCCGGCGCAGTCCGCCCGCAACGACCTGCAGCCCGCATCATCCCGAAGGACTCCTGCATCATCCCCCGCGACCCAGACTTCGAGCTCTACGACAACGTCGGCCGCGACGCCGACCAGATCCATGCCGCCCGGTACAACCTCGCCACCCGCGGCGACCTGAAGCGGTGGGCACGACGCGACGCACAGCCCTTCCGCGCCGCGCACCCCCTACCCGACCAGCCCTGGCCAGCGCCCGACCTCACCCCGTACCTGGACGCCCTCGCCGCAGCCCAGACCCCGGCAGAGATCGACGCGGTCACCGACCACGTCCTGGACGCCGCCGAACCCGCACTGCGCGCCCTGAGCGACTACCTCGTCGCCGCCGCCCGGTGGAAGCAGGAGAACCGCGACGCGGCCAAGGGATCGCCTTCGCACCTGCTGATGACAGCGGCCAGCCGGGCACTGTCCGCCCTCGCTCTCGCCGACGAAGCCGGTCTGAACAGGCTGCGCGCCGCCTATGACCCGGCCCCCGCCCCCACCGCGCCGGCCAACGCCTCGCGTGGAGCTACCGCGAGCCTGCCGCCCGCTCCCCCCTCCACCGGCCCCGCGCCTCGCCGCTAGCTCTTCTCCATCGGCCGTGCCCGTGCGCTCCCTGACCCAGTGCACTCCGGATCACCCCGACGCCACAGCCGTCGCCGCTCTGCCCGCCGGCAGGAAGGATCACACCCTTTGACCTCTCCCCCACGCCCCGACGACCCGCACGCCTACCTACGGGCCGTAAGCGGCGGCAGCCGCAGGAGGAGCCATGGCCGCTGACGAAACGAGAATCCCGGAACCCGGCCAGGTACCGCTCGCGCCGCTGCCCGACCACCGCAACGTGCACACGCCGTGGTGGCAGGAGCTGTGGCGTCGCCACGCACACGTCATCACGCCGCTTCGGGCACGCGGACTGCAGTGCGACATCGAATTCGGCCTCAGCACCTACAACGTGCGCGTCTCGCTCCCCGACGACAGCTACCTGGTCATCAGTCCGCCGCACGACCCGCCCTCCGAGCGGCCGCCCGGAGACCCAGAGGGCTGGATCGCCACTCGCGAGCACCCCGACGACCAGACGCTGTTCGAGGTCATCTACGACTCGGCGCCCTCCAACGATCCCGGTGCTCCCCAGCGGCCCGAAGCCCGCCACGGCGGCAGCGCCCAACCTCTGATCGAGGCGATCGACCACCGCCTCGCCCAGCTCGGGCTGCTACCGCACCCCGTCTTGCCCCACGAAAACTCACACGTGCCCCCAGCCCGGGCCCTCCCGCCGGCATCGCCGAAAGCCGCCCCACCGGCCAGGCGCACTCCCTGATTCCTTCCCCCTGCGAACCCTTGGAGCCTCCATCCGCACCGCCCGCCGTACCCTGCCGCTGATCATCGGCGCCGCCTGCCTCACCCTGGCCCTCGGCTGCTCCGGCGAAGACGGCCCCACCCAGGCCCGGCAGACCCCCACCGCCAGCACCACCCCCAAGCCCGCGCCCGCTCTCAGCACCGCCCAGGCCCGCGACGTCATCACCCGCTATTCCAAGATCAACAACGAGGCCAACGCCGACCGCGACCGGCGCCTCCTCGACACCGTCGAGGACGGACCCCTGTACGCGATGTCCGTCTCGGACTACACCGAGACCGAAGGACTCCCCGCCAAGGACCGCGAGCCGTACGAGGCGTGGTCCTACGACCTCGCCAGCGCCAAGCTGTACATCCCCCGCCTGGCCGACGGACAGGAACGCTGGTTCGCTGCCGCCCTCTCCAGCGAGAAGGGCAAGGCCCCCTCTCGCCTGGCCGTGTTCGCCGAACAGCCCCAGCACAAGCGCTGGGAGATGGTGTCCGTCGTCGACCTCGACAGCCAGAAGCTGCCCGACGTCCCCTGGACCGCGAGGGATACGCGACGGCCGTCGCCGCCAACGACAACAAGCAGCTGGCCGCCGACGCCGACCTGCTGCGTACTGCCGTGCTGGACAACTTCACCACCGGAGGCACGAACACCGGAAGCAAGGTGTTCGCGCCGACCAAGGCCAGCAAGCGGCAGGTCAAGGTCCACAGCGATGCCGCAACACGCTTCGGCGACCAGGGCACCAGCGTCTTCGACGGAGCCGACAACCGCTTCACGGACGCCTACGCCCTCAAGACGGCAGACGGCGGCGCGCTGGTCCTCTCTCCCACACGCACACCCAGACCGACGCCGTCGCGCACCCCGGCCTGCAGATCAACCCCGGCAAGGGCGACCGGGCCTGGCTGCACGATGTGCCCCGCATGTCCATCCAGTACACGTTCGTGTGCAACGACGCCGCCACCGTCCCCGCGAAGGCCGAACCCTCCCGCCTGATCGGCTACACCTGCCCCCGCACCGACGCCTCCGGCCCCCCGGTCCCCTCCTGGTCACACCGCGCGTAGCCGCACCCGCCCGCCACTTCGACGGCCGCCGAGGACATCCCCCGCCCCCTGCTCGCTCCGGAGAACGCCCTGTCCACGCACTCCTTCATCGCCCGCCCCACCGCCGGCACGGGGTACAGCGGCATCCACGTCCAGCTCGACGGCGTGCCCAGCCACCACCTCCCGCTCCTCCTGGCCGCCTACCAGTACAAGTTCGGACGCGACGTCGAGGCCATGGCCCAGCACCTCATCGACGACATCGCCGTCGGCTGGGACGAACTCGGCACCGACCTCCTCGACGGCGCCCCGCCCACGCTCGTGGCCGCGTTGACCGGCGGCGAACACTGGCCCAGCCGGACCCTCGATCACCTGATCACTCCGGACGGCTCGCCCCCGGTGCGCATGACGGTCACCGACACCACCCCCGGCGGCCTGGGCATGCCGTGGGGCTACGTCCTGCATCCGCAGGGCATCGAAGTGATCAGCATGGCTCACACAGGCACGGGCCCCCTCGTGGCCTGGGACACCGACCCCAGCACCCCCTTCAGCGACCACCCGGCGCACTGGCCCGCCATCACCACACGCCGGACGCCCAACACCTCGCGCACCGCGCGCCCGCCGCGGCCCGCTGCCGGTGCAGCGCCGACCGGGCCCCGCACGGTTGCCCGCCGCTGACCCCCACCGCTCTCATTGCCGGAGACTTCCCTGCCCGCTCCCCTGATTACGGTCGTCATCGCCACCCGCCTGCGCGACGACCGCCTCGACTACCTGACCGCCATGCACGCCAGCCTCACCCGGCAGTCCGTGCCGTGGGAGGCCGTGATCGCGCTCGACGGCACCACACCCGAACGCCTACCGGCCGCGCTCGCGCAGGACTCCCGCATCCGCACACTGACGCTGCCCCGGCCGGTCGGCGCCGCCTGCGCCAGGAACCTGGCCCTCACTCACGTGCGCACCCCCTACGTCAACTGGGCCGATGATGACGACCAGTTCACCGATGACGCCATGTCCGTACGGCTAGACACCCTGGAATCCACCGGGGTCGGCTGGTGCGCGGGCTGGAGCGAGGACCAGCACCCCGATGGCTCGACCCGTCTGTGGCGCTGCCCGACCCCGCCCGGCCGGCACGAGGCCGGCGACGTGTGGACCTATTGGAAGTCGCCGACGGACACGATCCCCATCGGGCCGACCACGATCCTCGCCCGCACCGACCTCGTGCGCGCCGCGCCGATGGGCGGTCTCGTCCAGGGCGAGGACTATTGCGCGGCCCTCGGCGTCACCACGCTCGCACCCGGAATCCTGCTGCCGGTCCCTGTGTACCGGTACCGCAAGCACCCCGGACAGATGACGGCTCAGGACGGATACGACCAGCTGGAAGCGGCGGCCCGGGAGCACGCCTGGGCGTACGGGCGCAGCCTGCGCGCCGTCCTGCAGGGTGGCGAGGACCTGGTCCGTGGCTGAGGCCCAGATCATCCTGTCGCACAGCCGGGAGTCGGGGATCGTCGCCATCGCCTCGGGCGAGCAGTACCCGTCGGCGCACACCGCCCTCGCCGAGAGCGGCTTCCAGCGAGACGACGACGGCGTCTGGCACCTGCCCGCGGACAGCACCCAGACCACTGTGGTCGATCTGGTCACGTGCGCGAAGCGGCACCGCGCCAGCGTGCACACGAGCAGCCGCCGGTTCATCGGCGACGCCGCCCGCGACCTCACGCGCCTGCTGCCCGGCCAGTGGCACGCCTCGGTCGAGGTCAATGCGCACCCGGCCTGGCAGGAAGACCTGCTCCCGTGGATCTGGGACAGCGGCGAACTCAGCCGCGCCGTCCAGAGCGAGCGGATCCCCTACGCCGCGCTCCTCACCGACGCGGAGCAGGGCACCACGCTGCTGTTCATCAAGCGGCCCGGCCGTCAACTCGACTACCTGGTGGGCGCCTTCTCGCCGGAAGGGGTCGAAGGAGGCTACGGCGATCCCCACGCTCCGCCCAGCATCGTCCTGCCACAGTTCCCCGGGCGGGCTGCCCAGGCCCTCACCGACCGGTACCTTCCCTCCTACGAGCAGGCCGTCCATGCCCGCCAAACGGCGTCCATCGCCGGCGTGCTCGGGGACATCCGCTCCGAGCACTACACCTGGCAGGCCATGAACGCCTCCGGCCGCTACAGCGACGCCACCCCGCTGAGCGCCGCCGCCCTCGGCGCCGCGACGGAGCTGTTCCTCGACCACGCCTGGCGCCGTTTCCTGACCGTCGTCGACCACGCCCCGACACTGCTCGACCGGTGCCGGCCCGCGAACAGGCCGTGGCCCGACGACGCCGCAGCCCTCTCCCGTCTGGCCGACGCCGTGATCGATGCCGAAGCCCTGCTCGACGAGATCGTCCACGGTGGTGCCGTGCCGGAGCAGGAGCGCCTAGCACGCGCGTGGCCATCGAGACCTGGCTCACCGACGGCGACGCGTTCTTGCGCCAGGCCCGCCTGAGCGCACCCCACCGCCGCCCGGCCCTCCCCGTCACAGCGCCAGCCCGCCCCCTCGCTGCGGCCCGGTCGGCGTACCGCAGCCACTGACCGTTCCCTCGACAAGTCTGGAGATTCCCGCCCCTTTGCAACCCAGCACCCACTTCTCCTTCGGCGACCACAAGGAACACGGCTTCGTCGCCTCCTTCACTTCCTCGATTCCCCAGCACCTCGCCCACTGGTTCCTGGAGCGCGAGCAGTTCGAGCCCGTTCCCGGTGAACCCGGGCTGTACCGCCTCAGCGATCCCGAGCGCGACGGAGTCCGACGCACCCGCCAGGCCGTCCACGACCTTCGCCGCCACGGTTACACCGTGCAGGCCGACATCCGCCTCAACCCGGCCCTCTCCGCCGGTCCGCCGCGCCCCGTCCGGCCCCCCGGGCTCCAGGAGCGCCGCAGCAGGCTCGTCCAGGCCGCCGCCGGCCGAACGACGCAGCGCTCCACACCGCCCACCACTTCCCCGCCGTCGGCCCGGCCGATCCCGCCGAAGCCCACCTACGCTCCCACCGTCCACCTGACGGCCGCAGCCGGCGGGCGGTCCCGATGACACCCGCGAACAGCCCGGCCCCCGACAGTCCTTTGCCGACAGCGTCCGCACTGGCCGGCAAGGCACGCGACTTCCGGCTGCGGATGGCCGTCATCGACTGCGAGACCGATGCCGCCCTCGACATGACACGCGACCGCCACGGCCGCACCGTCCACGCAGACGCCGCCGCAGCCGCACGAGCCCACCGTGACAAGGCGGCGGTGGAGGCGTACGTCACCCACCTCGCCCCGCACGCTTAGGCTCTCCTCGATGCCGCCCGACTCGCGCTCGACGAGTCGCCGCCCGCCCGGCACCTGGCCGGGTGGCGGGCCGTCCTGGACGGCCTGGCATCGTCCGCCGCCGAGATCCGCCGGGCCCTCGACCGGCCGGCCGCGCCCGGCTCCCCCGGCGAACGTGCTCAGCACGCGGCTCTGTGGCCGCACCTCACCGCCTGGGCGGACCACAGTCCGATCGCCAGCAATCTCGCCGACCAGCGCGAGGGCCAGCACCACCAGGCTCCGCTGACCGACGAGGAACAGCAGCTGTGGACCGACAGGGCCCGGGCCGCACAGACGCGTGGCGCGCTGGAGCTGACCGAGTCGTGGTATGCCGCCGACGGGCAGCCGATCACCCTCGCTTACCTGGTCGAAAACGACGACTCCACAGTGGTCGCACTGCGCGGCGACCCGGGCGTACCGGGCTGGCAGGTGATCGGGCACTTCGCCCACGAATACGAGGCGGGCAAGGCCCTGCCCGCTCCGGTTCCGCCCGGCGTGCTGCGCTCGGACATCTCCCGGTTCAACCGTCCGGCACCGGCCCCGGAGCTGTCCCTGCAGGACCTCATCCGCGACGTCGTCGAAGGCCACAGTGCCGGTGACGCATCGAACGCTCTCCTGGGAGCCGTCCAGCGCGGCTACGCCGCCGGCCCGATGGTCCGCCTGCAGGAACTTCTGGAGACGACCAGCCAGTTCGCCAGCGCCCTGGAGACCGTCCAGGGCCGCCAGATCGCCGCCCGCCTCTCAGCGCTGGGCCGGCAGATCGAGTTCCTCACCCGCGAAGTCGAACAGGCAGCCGAGGACCTCGGTGCGACCGTCGCCGTCCTGCCTCCGCACCGCACCCCCGTGCTGCGCGCCCGCCCGCGCCCGGCCGTGGACACCACGTCGCCCGCGCCGCCGCCCCGCGCCAGCATGACCGCCCGCCACCGATAGGAGATCCGCGTTGCCCGAAGCAGCAGCAGAGCCGTTCATGCCGATCCGGCACACCATCACCGGCGAGATCACCACCACCGGCTACAACGCCGCCGCCCGGCGGATCCTGCTCCAGGACGGCTTCGAAGAAACGCCAGGCTGCGCCTGCCAAGCGACGGAACCCGGTACGGAGCTCACGCACGGGCCTGCTCGCTAGCCAGCCAGCTGCTCATCGCCGGCCATCCGGTGCCCTTGGACCGAGCCCTCGGCCGGCCGGTGAGCGCCGACGGAAGGCCCCGGTCGGCCAGGTCGCCGATGCCGGCACAGCCCGTAATCCCCTCCGAGAGCGGCCGGCCTCTTTAGCGCATCGCCCACCCCGCCCCCACCCACACCTGTTGAAGGGTTCTCGTTTTGACCACACCCGGGCCTACCAGACCAGCGCGCACCAAGGGCGGCGAACTACGGGCCAAGGTGGCCCGACTGCTGACCGACCGGCCGGCGGACAAGCTCACCATCGGGGACATGGCCAGGCAGCTGGGCCACTCCCACGGGGCCGTCCGCAACGCCGCCCTCACCCTGGTGCGACGCGGCGAGGCCGACCAAAGCGGGACCGGACAACCGCAGTTCCGCGCGAACGCGAAAACCGCCGCAGCCGCGCTGAGGGCTGTGATCAGCCCACCGGGCACCCACTCTCCCCGCGCCCAGGTGGCCACGACCCGTACGACCTACACCGCAGCAGCCGCGCCCAGGCAGACCGGCCCGATCCGCCGCGCGGGGGGCCAGCTCTACCACCCCCGGGAGCTGGCCGATCTGCCCGACGTCGAGGCGTTGAATCGCTTGCGCGACGCCGACGTGCCCGTGCTGCTCTACGGCCCTCCGGGCACCGGCAAGACGAGTCTGGTCGAGGCGGCGTTCCCGGACTTGCTCACCGTCGCCGGCGACGGCGACACCACGGTCGGCGACTTGATCGGCGAGTACACACAGGACGACGCGGGAGCCTACGTCTTCCAGTACGGTCCGCTGGTCACCGCGATGACCGAGGGCCGCGCCCTGCTGATTGACGATGCCACCTTGATCTCACCAAAGGTCCTGGCGGCGCTGTATCCCGCGATGGACGGGCGCAGGCAGATCCAGGTCAAGGCCCACAAGGGCGAGACCATCAAGGCCGAGCCGGGCTTCTACGTGGTGGCAGGCCACAATCCCGGCGTCCACGGGGCGGTATTGACGGAGGCGCTCGCGAGCCGGTTCAGCGTGCAGATCCAGATCGGCACGGACTACGACCTCGCCCTGGCCTTGAGGATCGATGCCCGGGTGGTCCGGGTCGCCCGACACCTCGCCCAGCAGGTCGAACTCGGCGAGCTGGGCTGGGCCCCCCAACTGCGGGAACTGCTCAGCTACCAGAAGACCGAGGCCGTCCTCGGCACCAAAGCCGCGCTCGCGAACCTCGTCGGCATCGCTCCTGTGGAGGATCGCGACGCCGTCGCCGACGCCGTCACCAAGGCTGTCGGCATCAAGAAGATCGCACCCCTCACCCTCGGCAAGCAGCTCCCCGCCTCAGCCGCCCGGCAGCCCCCTAGCAGCACCGGCTCCGCACACCGGGGCCGCCCGCGATGAGCGCCCACCACCACATCCAGTCCACGCCGGAAGACGACGCCGACCTCGCGCGCTGGGACGACGACGGCGCCCCGCCCGCGCAACCCCGCTCCTCCCCGGCCGCGTGGCTGCGCGTGGGAGCCGAACTCGGCGACCGGCTGGTCGCCCTCTCCGGCCGCCAGGACCTCCTCGTCACCTGTCGCCCCGGCACGCGCAGCGGCGCACCGGCCGCGTTCTTCCCCACTCTGGGCGAGGTCGAGTTCGACGCCCGCCTGTTCGCACCCCTCCAGCCCCACGAGATCCATCCGCGGATCGTGGGCGACGAGGACCGGTATCCCGCCGCTTGGGGCGTGTTCGTCCACGAGGCCGCGCACGCGGCCCACTCCGTCTGGACACAGCCTGCCGGAGCCAACCCCCGCGTCGTCGAGGCCGCGCTCCTGCTGGAGGAGAGCCGCGTCGAAGGCGCGCACCTGATCACGCGGCCCACGGACCGCACGTACCTGCGCACCAGTGCCCGAACCCTGGTCATGCCCGACATCGCCCACCCCACCCTCCAGGGCATCGAGCAGGCCGCCGCCGTGGCGGCCCTGATCCTCGGCCGCCGTGACGTCGGCATCCTGGATGTCGGCGAGACCCGGGCCGTCGCCGATCTGTGCGAAAAGGCGCTGGGCGCAGACCTGCTGACCACCCTCACCCGCATCTGGGCCGCAGCTCACCAGTGCGCCGACCACGACGCCACGACCATGCTCGCGCGCGGTCAAGAATGGTGCGACGCTCTGGACGCCGCGGCCCCCGCCCTGCCCGTGCCGGAGAGCCTCTCCGATCTGCTGTCCGGCGCGGTGGGGGTCGTCATGGACAGCACGGCAGCCACCGACGCGGCCGACCTCGCGGTACAGGACGCAGCGGCCAACGCCATGGCGTCACGGTCCAAGGCGCAGGCTCAGGACCGCGCCCAGCGAGCCGCTCAGCGACGCAAAGCCGCCGCCACCGCCAAGTCGGTGTTCAACGCCCGTAGCACCACCGTCAACCCCGACGGCACACCGGCGCCCTCCGGCAACCCGGTTACCGGCACCCGCAGGCCCACCGCCGCCGAGCAGAGCGCCGCCGCGCGCCTGAGCCGCGCCCTGCGTGCCGCCGCCTACCGCGAGCGGACCGAGGAGCGGACCACCAGCCCCACCCCGCCCGGCCGCCTCAACATGCGCGCGGCCCTCGCCCGCGACGCTCAGCGCGCGGCCGGGTCGGTCCCCACCACAGAACCGTTCACCCACACCCGCCGCCGGAACTCCCCCACCCCACCACTGCGTGTGGGTATCGCCGTCGACGTCTCCGGCTCCATGCGTGCCGCCTGCGCGCCCGTCGCGTCCGCTGCCTGGATCGTGGCACGCGCAGCAGCCCTGACCGACCCAGACTCCCGTACCGCCACCATCGCCTACGACAGGCACCTGACCGCACTGACCCGTCCCACCCACCGAGCACCAGAGCGCGTGACGACGTTCGATGCCACCGGCGGCCACCACAACCTCGGCGACGCCATCGACGCACTCGACCACGGCCTCGAACTCCGCCGCCCCGGCGCCGGCCGCCTCCTCGTGATCGTCACCGACGCCCGGTACGGCAGCGACGAAACCGCTCAAGCCGTCACCCGCGTCAAGCAGCTCACGACCGCCGGCTGCGCCGTACTACAGCTCACCCTCACCGCGGAATCCCGCCACTTGCCGGGGACCACCTTGCTGCACCTGCCCCAGCCCTCCAGCGCTCCCGTCGCCATCGCCACGGCGGCCACAGACGCCATCCGCAGGACCCGCTGAGACGACGCAGAAGGCGGAAGCGTCCCCGAGACCACCACCAAGCACTCCAGGCCACCTCCGCCCGCCGCATGAATCGTGCAACCCCAACCGTCAACGAAAGGCACTCGATTTGAAGCCCCAGACCAGCAGCCCGACCTCGAACGTAACGCCCATCAAACGGAATTCCCCGGGGGTGAGTACGCACTGGACCGTGGAGCACGCCTGCTCCCACCGGGTAGATCATGACCTGTCCAACCGCCCCGCCGACAAGCGGGCCGGCTTCGCCCGTTGGCTCGCGTCGAAGGACTGCAGCGACTGCTGGAAGGCGGCGCGCGACGCCGACTCCGAGTCCAAGGAAAAGTGGCTCGCGGAGAAGCGCGCCGAGGAGCAGGAGGCAGCCGCCACCTGGGCCAAGCAGTTCGACATGCCGCAGCTGGAGGGCCCGGAGAAGGCCCTGGACTGGGGTGAGCGCTCCCGCCATCAGCTGATGACGGCCGCGCACACCGCCCTGGTTGTCGAGGGCAGTTGGGACGACGCGGACTGGGCAGAGCTGGAGGAGAAGGCCCGCTCTATCACCCGTGCCGGATGGTGGATCGACCAGCGCGACTCCGAAGGCACTGACCTGCTCGAACTCCTCGACGCAGCCACCGAGGCGGACCGCGGGGCGGAGAACCCGTTCCGCTGACGACGGGGCAACATAGCCGGGAAACGCCGGTTAGCCAAACCGGCGTTCCTCCGGACTATTGATGCTCCCACCCCGCCAGCCATCGCGTGGAAGGAACCGCGTGCTCCCTCCGTCCAGGGACCATCAACCCACCCCCGTCACCGCCCTCACCCCCGACCCGCTCACTCCCACCCGAGATATCACCCACACCCACTTTCAGGCCGGAGACACCGTCGTCGTCCTCAAGGGGGTGGCCGGCGGAGAACTGTGGGGTGACTCCATGCGCATCGTCGCCCCCTCCTGGCACACCCCCACCGACGAGGACGGATGGCGACTACGTGATCCCACCGGCGGTGCCCAGTCCTACGTCACCGCTCACCCCCGCTACCTCGTGCACCTCTCGCGCCGCTGCCCGGACTGCCTGATCTACCTGCGGGCCATGGAAGACGCCCTCCTCGCACGGTTCGCCGACCGCGACGAGCTGATCGACTGCGGCTGGTACACCACCACCGCTCTGGGCCAGCTCGTGCACACCGCAGACGCCAGGGGCGGCCGGTGACTTCCCCCACGGACCGCGCCGACCGTGCCGCTGCGCTCCGCAAAGCCAGGGCCCGAGCCACCGCAACTGCGGACGATCCTTCCTGGCCGCTGCGCCTGGCCGAAGACCTCCACGGCATCCGGGCCGACTGGAAAACCTCAGCCGAGGTGTGCGCGGATGCCGCCTGGGCGGCACGGTCAGCCGGCCGCAGCGTCCTGGGCCTGCTGTCCCCGGAGGATGTCCTCGCGACGCACCGTGATCCGATCACCACCCGCACATTGGCGCATCTGTACCTGAGCGCCCTGCGGTTCGACTTCCGCTGTCCCACCCTCCAGCGCCTCGTCGAGCAGCTCGCGCAGACCGCGCGTCAGCCGCTGGACTGCTACACCCGTGCCGTGTACGCCTTCGCGCTGCTTGGCCAGTCCCGCCCCGAGGGCCTGATGGTCATGGACGAGGTCCTCGCCACGGCCGAGGAGCACCCCAAGACCTTGCACGTCCTGCTGCACGGGCTGTGGCTCGGCCAGGACCTGGACGAGGGTGCGGAGCGTCTCCTGGCCCTTAGCTTGCGGCCCGCCCTCGCCACCGGCACCGACCCGATCGTCCTCTTCCGCACGGCGGGTGCCCTGCGCCGGCTGGGCCGGTACGACGAGGGGCTGAGCGCCATCGACAGGGCGATCGACTGTCTGCCGCCGGGAGACATCTCGGTCCACGCCGACCTGGTGCGCGAGCGCTCGCTGCTCTGTGCAGCCCGCGACCTTTATCAGCGCCGGTCACCCGCCCGCGCGTCGAGCGGGGTGCCGTCGTGATCCCTCGCCTGCACCCAAGGGCTCACTCGCCGCACGAGCCGCTGGCCGAGGCGCTCGGGCGGCCCCTTTCCCCGAACGAGGGCCTGACGGAGTACACCGTGGTCGCCCACTGCCCGGGCCTGGACTACTACACCCCGGACGACGAGCAGAGGACCTGGACGTCCGTTGAGTTGGCCGAGCACCTCGAAGGCCCGTACCTGGAGCACCCGTTCGCTGCCAGCCCGGACGACGACCGGCGCGCGATCCTCCATCTCGACGTCCGGCTCCATCCGGACGACCGGGAGCTGACCGGCCCCGAGTGGTCCGAAACTGCCCACCGGTTCGCGCGGGCCGCTGGTATCGAGGTGCCCGGCGCCGCAGAGCACGGGTGGCGGTGGATCGCTGTCCAGGGCCAGCCCGGACGTCTGGATCTGATCGCCAACCTGATTCACCTCGACGGCACTTTGCGCACCCCTCCCGCCGACATCCTGCGACGGCTTGCGGACGAAGCACGCCGTATCGAGCAGGACCTGAACCTGATTCCCGTCCGCACCGGCACCACGCAGTGGTCCGCTGCCCGTACGGTCCCGACCGCATCGGCGCAGCTCGCGGGCGTCCTCGCGCAGCTCGCCGACGAACAGGACGGCCCGCTGGCCACGGTCCGCGGACTGGTCGAGCACACCGCGTACCGGATCGCCCGCCAGCCGGGGGCTGCCGGCACGGACACGGCGCACCGTCTGGAGCTGATCGCCCGCCGCCTTCATGCGATTCAGCAGGACCTGGACGCCACTGCGGCCCATCTGGCCCAGCGTCGGGCCGTCGCTGCACCGGCCGCGGCCCGGCGCACCGCCCACCGATCTTTGTAGGAGAAGCGTCTCTTTGCCCCGCACCACCGGCCGCTTCCTGGATATCCGCCGTGACCCGCACTCCGACGAGGTCCTCGCCCGCGGGGGCGACGCTGAGGCGCACAGCATCCTCCAGCGCGCGGGATTCGTCGCTGTTGTCCGCCTCCACGAGAGCTACCACCGCGCCCCCGCCGGCCTGACCGAGGACGAGGAGTCCCGTCTCGCCATCGATGCCGTAGGCCGCCTTCGGGCTGTCGGGTACCACGTCGACTGCGACGAGCGCTTCGACACCGAAGCCCGCCCCGCCAGCTATCCCACGCTCGGCGCCTCGGTCTCCCACCTCGCAGAACGCCTGCGCGAGGCCACCGACACCGCCGAGGCAGCCGACATACTCACCGAACTCACCGCGCCCCACGACGGCATCCTCGCCGGGTTCGAGGAAACCCTCGGCGCCCTGGCCCAGTTCTTCGACGGCCTCGGCGACGCGAGCGATCCGTAAACCGCCGGGCGCCTGCGCTACCTCGCCGACGCATACGTCCGCGTCATCCGCTCCGACCTCGCGCACACCCGCGGACGGCTGGCCGACCGGCACGCCCCTCACCCCGGCCGCCGCGCCTGCACAGAGCAGGTTCCCGACCATGAGCCCGAACGCTCCGCGGTGTGCGCCTGCCCGCCCCCGCCGCGTGCCCTGCCAGCCCCGGCACCGCCACCCGTCGGTGCCACCCACCTGCGCCGCTAACGCCCCTGCAACTGCCCAAGGACACCATGCACGACCACGACATATCCGAGCGCCTTGCCTCTTACGCCGACGTCCTCGCCGGCGAACTCCCCGACACCTGGACCAGCACCCACCTGACGGGCGACGACAAGGACGACCTCGCCGAACTCACCGACCGCATCTGGGACCTGGACCTGGTCGCCGCCTCCCTGGCCGAACATCCCCTGCAGCAGGCCGCCGTCCTCAGCCGCCCCGACGGCGCCCAGCTCGTGCTGATCGACCGGCACGACGAACGCGACGGCTTCCTCCTCGCCGCCGTCGCCCCGCACGCCCTGCCGGACGAGGCGTACCGCGCCGTCCCCGAGCCCAACGGCATCGCCCTGACCGATGACCCGTTCCTCGGCGCCGAGCAGGTCGCCGGCGATCTCCTCGTCCGCTACGACCGTGCGCTCGCCCAGGTCCGGCACAACGCCCTGGACGGCATCCAGCCCTCCCAGCCGGACCGGGTCGTCCTGACCTGGCAGCCGGACGGCAGCGTCGCCACCGCCCCCGCCGACGACCGGGCCGGCACCATCCTCGCCGCCCACGGCTTCATCCAGGACCCGCACAGCGGCATCTACCGCCTGAGTGGCGACGACACCCAGGCCCAGGCCCGCGCGCTGCGCGAGATCGGCCCGCAGCTTGACGCGCTCGGCATCGGCACCGCCCTCCAGCACCACGCCGGACGCCAGGCGCCCACCTCCGCCCGGGCCTCCATGCCGCCGGCCCCCGCCGGCGCCCGCACACCCACCGCCAGGGCGCGATGAACCAGACGGAGCCCGACTTCTGGGTCCTGGAGTACGTCACCATCACCAAGGACCCTCGCACCGGTCTGGTCGTGGCCATCGGCGGCACCGAGCAGGCAGCAGACATCCTTCAGCGGACCGGCGGCTTCCTCACCTCTCCCGGACCCCGCGGTGACTACCACCGTCTTCCGCACGGCCTGCCCATCGAGCAGCAGCGCCTGAAGGCGACCACCGCCTCGCACGCCCTGCTCGCCGCCGGCCACAGCGTCCACCTCGACCCCGCCCTGAACATGCTGGCCGCCGCCGACGGCGACCGTGACGCAGCCCTGCGCTACCTCACCCAACTCGCCGAGCGGGCCTCGGCCGCCGAGACCAGCAGCGCGGTGGCCGAGGTCCTGACCGAGGTCGCTGCGCCCGTGCACGGGCTGCTGCCCCTGACCAGAGAAGTGATCGTCCGCGCCTGGATCGCCGCCAGTGATCTCCACGGCGCCGCGCCCGGCGAGGAACCCGAGCCCGTCGCACGACTCGGTAACACCGCCAACTCCCTGAGCGAAGCCGCCCGCGTCATCCTGCACGCCCGCAACCACGCCGCCCGCCCGGCGCAGCGGCCCGCGGCCGCACCGGCCCCGACACCGGCAGCGGGCCGTGCACAGTCCCAGGTTTCCCGCCGCCGCTGACCCCGGAGAAGAAACGTATGGCCAATCTGGCCGACGAGTACGGCACAGACGTAGAGATCTACATCAAGGCCCTGACGACCACCATCCACGCCGACACCCCCACCGGCGCCCCCGCCGGCCTCCACGACCTGCTGGAACAGCTCGGCCTCGAACGCCACGAATACCCCACAGGCGAGCCGCTCTACGTCTGGCACACCGTGCCCGATCACCTCGGTGCCGAGGAGCAGAAACGCCTGGCGAACCGCGCCATCCCCGCCCTGCTCCTGGCCGGATACACGGTCAACTGCGACCCCGAGGTCTTCGACGAGGCCCTCTACCAGCAGGCCGTGCACCGTCTCCGGGCGCGCGCGGCCCGCCCTGCCCCGCAGCAACCGGCGCCCGCCAGTCCCTCCTCGTACTCCGCACCGGCCCGCCGCACCCCGTAAGCCCGGGCGGCCCCGGCACCACGCCGGGGCCGCCCACCGCCCCGCCGCCCGATTCCACGGAGAAACCCGTAGCAGAACGCACACCCGCACCGATCAGCCATCGGCTCAAACCCCGGCTCGCAACCGCCCTGTTCCGCCGCTATCTACGCGCCTGCATCACGGCCGGCCCCGACCGCGCCTCCCCACTGGCCGGCGTCCGCCCGGAAGCCGTCCCCACCGAGGCGCAACGCGTCGGGCAGCGCCACCACCACTGACCGTCCACGCACCCGGAGGAGCATGTCCCACCCCGCCCCCTACCCGGTGAGACTGGCCGACGAGATCACCCGCCAGCTCGGCCAGCTCTCCGACCACCTCTCTCAGCTTCCCCCGCCCCAGGCAGCGCAGGTCATCGCCGGCGTCCTCGACCCGGACAACGGAGTCCTCGGCGGCGTCACTCACCTCGTCATCACCGGCAGCCACTTCGCCAAGATCGAGGCGGAACGAGGCGCCCTGCCAGCGGAGGTATGGCTCGCCTTGGGCCGTGCCGCCAACGAACTGCACGACATCAGCCTGGACCTGGACGAGCACCAGGACCTCCTCCAGCACCTCGGCACCCGACCGGCCACCAGCGCGGCGAAGCCTCCGGCTCCTGCCCGCTCGTCGTACGGCGGCGCCGGTGAAGAAGAAGCAGTGGCAGGGCTGGGGGCCGGGCGAGCAGGCCGAGCAGCACCACCTCGTCCAGCCCCGTGCCCTGGCCGGCGGCGGTGACGTCCGGCACGTCTCGGAGTTCCTGCGCGCCTCGGGCTGGCGGGACAAGTCCAAGAAGGACGGCCCGCTGCTCATGGAGAGCCCGGACCGCACCGTCCGCGTCGCCTACGACCCCTACATCCTCCCAAGTGGATGGACCATCCACGGCCGGGCAAGTGGGCAGAACGCCGAGTGGTCTGCGCACCTGGGCCGGCAGACGCCGGTGGAGATCGTCGCCGGTCTAACCGACGCCCTCACCCGCCCCCGCTCCGCACACGCCCCCAACGTCTGGGAACCGTTGCAGGAGCAGAGCTGGCACACGCGGTTCGAGGGCCAGGACTATATGGCGACCAGCCCCGACGGCACCGCGTGGATGCAGTACCACCAGCGCGCCTCCGGCTCGGCGATGTGGTGGACCGGAGCGCAGGACAAGCAGGGCAACGGCTGGACGGCCAACTTCACGCCGAACACGCCGATGCACCTGATCCAAGCCTTCTCAGCCGAACTTGCCGGCCCCGACCCCGTGATGCGCCCACGCGGACGTGTCCCGCACAGCACACAGATCCGGACTTGGTCGGTCTCCGTCAAGCCCTCCCAGCTCAGCGCGTGGCAACAGGCCCGGATCACAGCTGCCCGCGCCGCCACCTGGGCCCGCAGCAGCGCCCGAAGCGCCCGGCCACACACCACCGCCCGCCCCTATACCCCGTCCGGCGGTGCCCGGACCCGCCGCTGACCACCCTCCCCCTCTCAAGGAGTCCGATGCCCGCCCCCACCCCTGAATCCCTGCGCACCCTGACCGAAACGCTGTCGGACGTCACCGAGTACCTGCGCGAGAATCCCGACTCCGCCGAAGCCCTCGCCCTGGTCGAGCCGCTCCTCGACGAGTACACGGGCCTGCCCGTCCAGCTCGCCGACACCCTGCGTGCCCTCGCCCGCACCGTCCAGGAACACCAGGCCATCCCGCGCACCGCGCACGTCAACGTCCTGATCGCCGAGCTGCGCTCCGCCGCCTGGGAGCAGACCGATCAGCACACCCTCCACTACGTCCTGGACGAGCTGCGCGCGCTGCACGACGACGCCGAGAGCGAGCAGGGGTGCAGCCGGTGCCGGTGAGCGAACGGCAGCTCTCGGAGTTCGCCGACAAACACGCCTGGCAGATCCCCTTCGACACCAGCCCTCGCCACCTCGCCGGCCCCGGTGACGCCCGGCACGTCACACACGGTCTCGCCGCCGCCGGTTGGACTCGCACCTCCGATCCGTTGAGCCCGCGCATGGTCATGACCAGCCCCAACCACCGCTACAGCCTGCGCTTCGCCCCGGAGTCCGGGTACATGTCCGCGTGGTGGCACCTGACATGCGAACCCTTCGGTGCCGAGCCCTACTGGTACGCCGCCGTCGGCGAACTCGTCCCCGCCGAGGTAATCGCTGCCGTAACCGACGCCCTGGTCATCCCGCCACCGGCCGCACAGCCGGACCCATGGCAAACACTCGACGCAGCGGGCTGGGCTCGCGACGACAGCGGCGCAGCCCGCTCCACCGACGGCATGTGCACCATCGAACACCGCCCGGTCAGCGAACTCCACGACACGCCGGAATGGCACATCGAAACCCACGAGACCAACTTTCACGAGCTTGGCGGCCGACGCATCTGGCACGCGCACTTCCACCAGAACGTCCCCGCCCACTTGGTCAACGCCTTCGTCACCGCGCTGACCGACACCGCTCCACTCCAACGCGGCATGCACGAACCGACCGCCCATTACAGGGCCGTTCAGGAGCCAAGCCCACTCTCCCCTCAGCAGGTGGTCGACGCCCACACCGACCGACTCAAGGCCATCACGGCACGCGTCCGCGCAGCCCGCCGACGTCAGACGAAGCCCGCACCGGCCCCGGTGCACACCCGAACTGCCCAGCCGGCCGCCCGCCGCTGAACCGACAGGAATTTCCCATCTCCCCCTCTCACCGCCGCACCTCACTGCGGCGCCTCAACCGCTACCTGCGCCACAGTGAACGGATCCTGGCGTCCTGGGACGCCTTCACCGCGTTCAACACGGACCTGGACGGCTGGCCCTTCGACCAGGACGCCTACGGCCGCCGGGCCGCCGTCCGTGACGCAGACACCGCCGCAGCGTTCGCCGGCATCCGTCCTGGCGCTCGCCAATTGCTGGCCACCGCCCGGCTCCAGCTCCAGCACCTGCCCGCACACCTCACGCGGGACAGCTGGCCCGGGCAGCTGACCATCCTGGAGGAGGCACTGAGCCATCTCGACGCCTTGGACGCGCAGTGGCGCCAGACTCGGGCCCAGCTCCCCGAGGGCGCCGGTCCGGGCAGCGACGCGTACGTCGACGCGCTGGATGAGCACCACGCATAGTGCTGGAGCTATCTGGACGACTGGGCCTGCCACGGTCGCGTCATCCTCGACATCCAGGCCGCCGCACGCCGAGCACCGTCCCGGCCGAAGCGCCCGCAGCTCCCCGCCCTGACGTCCCGGCGCAGCGGACACGGCGCGAGGGGGCGGTGACCATGCCCGAGGTCCCCGTCAACGTCGACATCGACTACGTCGCCCCGCGCCATCTGGCTGGCGGCGGTGACCCCGCCTGGGTCACCGTCCCTCTCCACCGTGCCTGCGGCTGGAGCTACGGTCACGACCCCCTGATGCCCCGCGTGCTGCTTTCCAGCCCCGATCAGAAGGCCCTCCTGCGGCTGGAGCCTGACCCCGACGGACGGTGGTGGACTCTGCATCACGCCCCCGCGCCGGACCGGCCCGCCTGGTTCGCCAGCTTCGATGCCCGCACCCCCATAGAAATGATCGCGACGTTCACCGATGCGCTGACCGATCCCACTGCCGATCCAGCAGACAACTGGGATCCGCAGGAGCCGCTTCTCAAAGCAGGCTGGATTCCGGCCTACAACCACCACCGGCTCGCCTCACCCGACGGCACCGTCCGCGTCGAGGCCGACGAGACAACCCGGGCCTGGTGGGTCGACACCGCCCTTCGCGACTTCCGGACTCTGCTGTGGCAAGCCCACTTCAGCGAGCACACCCCACCCCACCTGATCACCGCGTTCACCACCGCACTCACCGACCCCCGACCGGTGCCGCGCACCGCCAGCCCCTCCAGCCTCCCAACTCGCAACCCGGACCTCATCACCCGCTCGCACCGGGAAGTACCCGCCCAGCAGGTTGCCGGCGCCCTGGAAGAACGCATCCGCTCCCTCGCCGCAAGCCGATCCGGCCCGCCGACGACGAGCACGCATCCTCCGCAACGGCCGCAGACCGAGCGCCACCGCCAGCGCTGATCCCTCCGTCCCCGCCCGGAAGCTCATAGCCCTTGCCCCCCTCCTCCTCCAGCAGCAGCACCGACGGATACGACCTCGTCCTGCGCCTCCTGCTCGGCGTGCTCGCCGTCGTCGTCCCCCAGTCCCACCTGGCCTGGCTGTGCGGCAACATCACCGCCTACCTCGCCGGCACCAGCTGGGCCCCCTACCAGCCGACCAACGCCCTGCTCCACCCCGAGCGGGTCTGGCCCGCTCTGGGAGAAACGTCCCTGCTCATCGGGGCACGCATCGTTCCCGTTCTGCTCCTCCTGGCTCTCGGGGTGACGACGGTCGCCCTGTGGCTCCGGCACAAGAACCGCGGCGGCGGCCGGAAGCAGATCACCGGCATGGCCAAGGCCCGGGACATCGAGCCCTTGATGGCCAAGGCGATCACCGACAAAGCCCGCTCGCTGCGCCCGAGCCTGAAAGACGCCAAGCACATCGAAGCCCGCGACACCGGCATCCTCCTGGGCAACCTGCAGAACACCCGGCACGAGGTGCGCATGGGCTACGAAGATGTAGCCGTCGCCATCATGGCGCCCCGCTCGGGCAAGACCACCTCGCTCGCCATCCCCTCGATGCTCGCCGCGCCCGGCCCCGTCCTCCTGACCTCGAACAAGGCCGCAGGCGACGCCTTCACCGCCACATACGAGGCCCGCTCCCGCGTCGGGCAGGTGTGGACCATGGACCCCCAGCAGATCGCACACGCCGCACGCGAGATGTGGTGGAACCCCCTCGCCAGCGCGAAAACCCTGGACGGGGCGAACCGGCTCGCCGGACACTTCCTCGCCGCCTCGGTGGACGCCTCCCAGCAGGGCGACTTCTGGTCCAAGGCCGGCAGCAACATCCTCTCCCAACTGCTGCTGGCCGCAGCGCTCGACGAGCGGCCCATCACCGACATCATGCAGTGGCTCGCCTTCCCCGCCGACCGCACCCCGCTCGACATCCTCCGCGACCACGACTTCGCCGCCGTCGCAGCACAGCTCAAGGGCACCGTCGAGGGCCCCCCGGAGACGCGCGACGGCATCTACGAGACCGCCCGCCAGTACGCCGCCGCACTGCTGAACAACGAGATCGCCGCCTGGGTCACCCCACAGAACGACGTTCCTGAGTTCCGCCCGTCGGAGTTCGTCACCTCCACCGACACACTGTTCCTGCTGAGCAAGGACGGCGGAGGCGGCGCCTCGGCACTGATCGCCGCATGCGCGGACTCCGTGATGCGCGCGGCCACCGCCCAGGCCGAACGCGCCGGCGGACGCCTGGACCCGCCCATGCTCGCGATCCTCGACGAGGCCGCCAACGTGTGCAAGATCAGCGACCTGCCGGACCTGTACTCCCACCTCGGCAGCCGCGGCATCATCCCGATCACCATCCTGCAGTCCTACCGCCAGGGCCAGAAAGTTTGGGGAGACGCGGGCATGGACGCCATGTGGTCCGCCTCGACCGTCAAGGTCATCGGCTCCGGCATCGACGACCCCGACTTCGCGGACAAGCTCAGCCGCTTGATCGGCGACCACGACGTGGAGACCACGTCCACCTCGCACTCGGAGTCCGGGAAGTCGACCTCGGTCAGCATGCGCCAGGAGCGGATCCTGCCTGCCGACGCGATCCGCGCCCTGCCCAAGGGCACCGCGCTGTGCTTCGCCACCGGCATGCGGGCCGCGATGCTCGACCTGCGGCCGTGGTATCGGGAGCCAGGAGCGGAGGAGTTGTCCGCGGCGTCCGCCCGCGCGTCGAAGGCGATCACGGCTCGCGCCATCGCGAAGCACGCGCCGACGCAGTCCGACTTCGGGACGGCCGCGTGAGCGACGCCCCGCACCTAGTACCGGTCCGCTCCCGTGAGGCGAAGGACTTCGTGCGCGCCTGGCACCGTCACCATCCGCCGCCCGCGGGCCAGATCTTCGCGGTCGGCGCCGCCGACGAGACCGGCACGCTGCGCGCCGTGGCCATCGTCGGCCGGCCGGTGGCCCGTCACCTGGACGACTGCGCCACCCTCGAAATCACCCGGACCGCCAGCGACGGCACCCGCAACGCGAACTAAGACGGCACGCGCAGTGAGCCGTTGACCATGCCGCTCACTCCAGCCGTACAGCACACCCTGCCGTTCCTGCCGACCTGCAGGCCGCCGAACTCCCTGGACCACCACCGTGTCACTTCTGGACATCCCCGACGTTTTCATCGGGTCCCCCGACGACGGGCACACCTTCGTCATCCTCAACCGCCGCATCAGCGACGCCGACCGGCTGCTCACCGAAGCCGGCTTCCACCCACGTGAACACCACGGCCGCAGGCTCTACCTGCTGCCTCCGGGTACTGCGCAGGACGTCCACGAGCGCGCCGGCGTCGCGATGTACGGGCTCTTGGCCCACACCCACGACCTCGTCGACCTTTCCTGGACCACCCGCTGGAGTCCCGACCAGCCGGCCGGTGGACCAGACCTGCGCTTCCAGTTCGGTGACGGCACGGCTGCCGTGACCGCCTCGACCACCGCCGCCCGGTTGCTTCTGGAGCAACACGGCTTCGTCTCCAGCAGACGGCGAGTCCTACCGCCCGCGGGACGGGCTTGACGAGCGCGGACTGCTCGGCGCCGTCACCGCTGCCGAGGCACACGCGTACACCCACGGTCTCAGCGCACGTGTCCACCTGGGCATCCCCACACCCTCCGACATCCCCGCCAGTACCCGCCGCCGTTCAGCTCCCGTGACCGGTCCGCGAACCACACCATGGGCCCCTCGCCGCGCCCGCTGACCATCCCCGCCGCATCCGGTACCGCCATCCGAGGAGCCTCCACGTCCTCCGACACCCCCACCGTGCATGATCTCGCCCGTGCCCTCGCCGACCAGCTCAACCCCGGGGCCGCTCCCCGGGACGTGACCGTCAGTTTCGGCGCCCGCCGGCAAGCCCCCGTCGAGTACCGCAGCCGCGGTCGGGGCGGACCCGTGACGGTCTACGCCCAGGCACTGCACGCCGCCCTCTACGGCCTTCCCACGCCCGACGAGTCGCTGCCCACCGCCCTGGACGCGCTTCTGCAAGTCACACACACCGCGACCGCCCCGGAACAGAAGACCGCCGTCCTGCTGCAGGTCGCCGAGCAACTGCGCAACGCCGCCGAGATCATCCAGCGCTACCAGTACCGAGCCCAGTGGGACCGGTTCCCCACCGATGTCGCCGAGCAGCTCGCTACTGCTCACGACCAGGCCCAGCAGATCGCCCAGGCCCTCGACCGCGTGGCCCCCGCCTTCAGCCACAAGCCCACCACGCCCCGTACCCAGCCCGCCCACTCCCGGAGCGCCACCACCCCCGTGGCCTCCCCGCCATCACGAGCCCCACACCACCGCTGACCTGCCGCGACAGCCCGCCCTCCGAGAAAGACATCTCCTGGCCACCACCGACTCCCTCCAGGCCCTCCTCGCCCAACATCGCTGCGCGCTCGGCGTGTTCGTCCCCGCCGGACTGCATCCGGCCCGCGCCGAGCGCCATCAGCTCGACCAGATCGCAGGGGCCGGCGCCGATCTGTTCGAGATCGGCCTCGCCCACCATGACGCTGGCCTCGACGGGCCCGTCATCCAAGCGGCCTACCGCCGCGCCCTGAGCCGCGGAAACGTCCTCGCCCGCGCCCTGCGCGCGGTCGAGCACGCCGCTGGCCTTCGGCCGACCGTCGTCATGACCTACTGGGATCCCGTCAGCCGGCACGGCCCCGAACGCCTGGCCCGGCTGCTCGCTGACGCGGGTGCCGTCGGCGCCATGGTCGTCGACCTGCCCGACGACCAGGCAGAGCGCTGGCAGGCCGCAGCGAAGGCCGCGAACCTCTCCACCCCACGCCTCGTCCCGCGCCACCTCGCCGACACCGGCCTCTCCACCGTTGCCGCCGGCGCGTCGGGATGGCTCTACGCACCCGCCAGCACCGCCCCCACCGGCTACCGCGGCCCACTCGACGTCCCCGCGCTCGCCGACTTCACAACACGCCTGCGCGCCGCGAGCCCCCTACCCGTCGTATCGGGCGTGGGCATCTCCACCCCAGCCCTCGCGGAACGCGTCGCGCCACTGGTGGACGCCGTCGTCATCGGCACCCCCGTCGTCCGCGCCCTGATGACCGCCCCCGAGCAGGCCCCGGCACTCACCGCCGCGTTCGCCCAAGCCCTGAACCCGTACGCCACCACGGAGACCCGTGCCTGATCCCGCCAACCCGGCCCCGGTCCTGGCCCGCATCTCGTCCGACGCTTCCTGTCTGCACCAGGCCCTGCGTGCCCTGCCCGCCGAACGAGGCGCATCCACACTGGCCGCGCGCCTCACTGACGCCCAGGACCTCGCCGGCACCGCTTTGCGGCTGTTTCTCACCCGCAGCCGCCAGGCGTCGCGGCCCTCCCCTACGGACCTGCTGCTCCTCCACCGCGTCGCGCAGATCGCCAAGGCCGCCCAGGACGCCGCCGCCGAACTGACGGCTGCTCTTGCCCGCACCGTGGAGAACCAGCGCCGCCAGGCCGCCGCCACATCACGGCGGGTCGTCCTAATCGGGCCGGCACCGCAGCAGTTCATCGAGTCGGCCGCCGACCTCCTCGACCGCATCCCCGCCCTCTGCGACGCCGTATCCCGCGACCGACCGGAATACCCCTGCCGCTGACGCGACAGCCGCAATGCGAGCGCGCCCTCCCTTTTCCCTACACCCAGGACAGACCATTTCAGATCAGCCCCGATTCCGCGCCCTCTCCCTCGGCGCGGGAGTTCAGTCCAGCACGCTTCTCGCCCTGTCAGCCGAGGGCATTCTCCCCAGGGTCGACTGCGCGATTTTCGCCGACACCGGATGGGAACCCGAAGTGGTTTATGCACACCTTGACCGCATGGAAGAAGAGATAGCCGCGCCCGCCGAAATACCCGTACTCCGCGTGTCGGCCGGAAATATCCGCGACGACGCACTGAACCCGGATCACCGTTTCGCCTCCATGCCGCTCCACATCCTCAATCAGGACGGGCGACCTGGAATGACCCGACGGCAGTGCACCGGGGAATATAAGGTTAAGCCGATCAAGCAGAAGGTTCGCGAACTACTCGGCTACCCCTACCCGGCCCGCATCCCGAAGGGCGTTTTCGTCGAGCAGTGGGTAGGAATCTCCACGGGTGAATGCCACCGCGCGAAGGACGCGGACGTCAAGTACATGCGTAACCGGCATCCCCTTCTCGACATGTCCTGGAGCAGGGCCGACTGCGTGCGTTACCTGACCTCTCTCGGTCTCGCAGATACGCCTAAGTCGAGTTGCCTGGGATGCCTTATGTGGAATCGAGCGTGGGCAGCCTTGAGCCATGGTCGACGTCCCGTGGGGCAAGTTCCCCATCCTGGCAGAGGATCAAGAGGCCCCTCGTTGGCTGCAGTTCATGGCGAACATCGGTCGGGCACCCAACACGATCGACGCGTACGGCCGTGCGGTCGAGGACCACCTCCGGTTCTGTGCCGCGGAGGGTGCAGAGCCGCTGTACGCGAAAGCGGACACGGTGGCGGCGTGGATCGGCGAGATGCTGGAGCGACCACCCAGCAAGCTGTGTGGAAAGGGAGCCGCCCGGGCGGCTCCCGGGCTGGCGAACGCGACGATCCAGCAGCGGATTGTGGCCGTCCGGTCGTTCTACGAGTTCCTGGTGGAGGACGGACTGCGCGAGCGCAACCCGGTACGCCGTGGACAGACGGGCCGAAGCGGACGGCGGCCCAAGAGGGGGCTGGTCCGGCGGGTTGAGCAGGCGCCATGGATACCTGCCGAGACCGACTGGCAGCGGATCCTGGAAGCGGCCATGGCCGAACCGCTTCGGAACCGGCTGATGGTCTCGCTCGCCTACGACGGCGCTCTCCGGCGCGAGGAACTCGTCCAACTGTCCGGAGACGACTTCGATCCCGCTTACAGTCTGATCCGACTGCGGGCCGAGACGACCAAGTCCAAGAGGTCCCGGGAAGTCACCTACGGTGCGGCCTCCAGCCAGTTGTTCATGGCCTATCTCGGCGAACGCCGCAACTCCTTCGGCCGGCTCACCGGCTCGCTACTGCGGTCCACGTCGAACCGGAACCCGGGCGACCCTCTCAGCGCGTCGAGCTGGTCCAAGATCGTCGAACGGATCAGTCGCACCTCCGGAGTCACACGCCTGTCCACGCATACGTTCCGACACCTGCGGCTGACGGACCTGGCTCGCGCCGACTGGACCATCGACCAGATCGCCCAGTACGCCGGCCATCGCGACCTGGCCACGACCATGCGCTACATCCACCTCTCCGGCCGTGAACTCGCCGCCCGGTTTCATCGCGCCAACACCACCCTTCATGCCGACCGCGAACGGCTCCTCGCCCGCCTCCTGGAGACACCGTGAACTCGAAGCAGGCACATCCGCTGACCGAGCACCTACTGCCCGACCTGATCCCCAAGGAAATCGCCGCTCTGGAGCACATCGCCCCGCTCAACGCGATGCACGCGAGGGCAGCAGCCGACCTTGCCCGTCTGATCATCCCGATCGACAAGGTCACCACCACCTGGGACCCGGGCAAGGCCAACTCAGCACGATTCCGCCTTCTGAAGGAGGTCCATCGGCAACAAAAGCCCTACTGGACGTGGGACGAGGCCACATGGGTGGAGGCTTCCGCGAACGCGGGAAGCTTCCGGTTCCACCTCGTAGCCCTCGGGCACCAGCTCGGCGGCCACCATCGGCTTCACGACACCGTAGGCATCACCAGCCTGGCTCGACTCGCCGACCTCACCTTCGGTCGCCGCGCCGTACAGCCTGCCGTGGAAGACATCGAAGCGACCCTCACCGCCTGGCGGAACTCCACCCACCTGCTGGCATGGCAAGTCCGCAACGCCCTCCTCGACGTCCTGCTGAGCAACAACAGCCCCCATCTGGAGGACCTCCGCCTGCCCCTCCTGCACGACCTGCTGGAGCACTACAGGTCCATCGGAGCCACCAGCCGGCGGCGCGGCTTGTTCAAGATCTCCAGGGTCCTGGCCGACAAGGGCATCATCCCGTCGCCTCTGCGCACCAACCAGGACAAGGCAGGACCGGAGGAAGCCTCGCTGGCCACAGTCCCGCCGGAGTGGCGTGAGCCGGCGCTCCGCTGGATGAAGCTCGTCACGCACGAGCCTGGGACAAAGAGGCCGATGCTCTCGGCCATCCTCGTCGCCGGCCGGTGGGCCGCCGAGAAGCACCCGGAGGCCGTCGCTCCTGAGCTGTGGACCCGCGACATCGCTGCCGAGTACATCGCGGACACGATGACCGCGGTCGTCGGGCAGTGGGCCGGGCACAGCCGCAACCGCAGCCGCGTCGGCCAGCCCCTCAGCCCCGGCGGGAAGGCAACCCGCATCGACAGCGTCCGGGGGTTCTTCTCCGACCTCATCGAATGGGAGTGGATCAAGCCCCGGTTCGACCCGCGCCAGGTGCTGAGCATGCCGCTGTCCCTTCGCGCGCTCATGGGCCCGAACCCGCGGATCATCGACGACGCGACCTGGGCCAAGCTGATGGCGGCCGGACTGACCCTCAACAGTGAAGACCTCAAGCCGTACGGCACGCCGCGTGCCCGCTCCGCGGGGTGGAAGGCCACCTACTACCCGGTCGAGATGGTCCGGGCCATGGTGGGTGTCTGGCTCTTTGCCGGCTGCCGTATGGATGAGCTGCGCCGCCTGGACCTGGACTGCATTACCTGGGACGAGGGAACGGACGAGCGGACCGGCGAGACCTACCCCATCTGCTTGCTGCACATCCCGCAGAACAAGACGAGCCGTCCGTTCGCCAAGCCCGTCGACCCACTGGTCGGTGAGCTCATCGACGCCTGGAAGCTGGTCCGGCCACCCCAGCCCGACCTTGCGGACCGAAAAACCGGCCTACTGCGCCAGCACCTCTTCTGCCACCGCGGTCAGCTCGTCGGAAGCGCCTACCTCAACGACAACATCATTCCGGCCCTCTGCCAGAAGGCCGGAGTGCCACAGCAGGACTCCCGCGGCGCCCTCACCAGCCACCGGGCCCGCAGCACCATCGCGACGCAGCTCCTCAAGGCCCGTGACCCACTGACCCTCGGCGACCTCCAGCAGTGGCTCGGACACAAGCACCCGGCCAGCACCCGCTACTACGCCAAGATCCTCCAGCGCACCCTGACCGCCGCCTACAAGAAGGCCGACTATTTTGCTCGCAACGTCCGCACCATCGAAGTCCTCATCGACCGCGACAGCATCCTCACCGGCGCCGCCACCGGCGGCGAACAGCCGTGGAAGTACTACGACCTGGGCGACGGCTACTGCAGCTACGACTTCTTCGCGAAGTGCCCCCACCGCATGGCCTGCGCCCGGTGCCCCTTCTACGTTCCGAAAGAGTCCAGCAAGGGCCAGCTCCTCGCCGTCAAGGAGGGCATCAACACGATGCTTGAACAGGTCGACCTGACGGACGACGAACGCGCGGCCCTTGAGGGCGACCGCGACGCTGTCGCCGCCCTGACCGAACGACTTGCTCACGTTCCGACTCCAGCCGGCCCGACTCCCAGCGAGCTGGGAAACAGGTCCGCCTTCATCCCCCTCACGCAACTCGCCGACACAGTCACGAAACGCCCGGCTAGCGACAAAGCCCCAGAAGGATCAGCAGACAAGTAGTCCGCACTCACGCAGAAGGCGGCCCGGACCCACGAAGGAGCTGGAGGAGTACGCCGGTGACAGCGGCTGGCGCTGCCACAGGATCGATAGGAAGCGGCTGGGCCTCGTGCACAGCAGCATCTCCGTGGACGTCGAGCGGCACAGAATGCCAGCCGTCCCTCATTCGCCAGAACACCAGCAGCCCATACGGCCACAAATCGCGGCCCTCCGTCCAGTAGAGGGCGACCGCTCTCGACTCATCCCATCGCTCATCCGGAGCGCAGCCGAAGCCGTGAAGAGCTTCCACGACGGCACCGACGTATCGGACCATCTCCGGGTAGTCGAGCAGCTCCGTACCGTCCGCGGCAGCCACGGTCTTCTCCATATCGCGAGGTCTGCGGATCACAGTTCCGCGGTCCATACACCCTCGGGGTGGTCGCCCGGTGGCAGCCACAGCCGCGGCTGCGAATGCCAGTAACTCTCCTCGGCCTGTTCCTCCCAGTAGAAGCGGCCGCCCGCATCGGGCCACGCAGCTTGCAGGAAGGGGAAAGGAGGCCGCCGGTAGAACCGGATCGCCCTCCCGAAGAACGTCCTGTACCACCGCAAGTCGACGGCCCTGAGCACCAATCGATGGCCCTCGACCACGCCCTGATGCTCTTGGCCAGCCTCCAGTACCGCACCGCCAGCGGCCCGGCCTCCGACCGCGTTGAGAATGCGGTGCATGTCATGGACGTCGAGCCCGAACATGGCGAGCTCAGGAGCACCGTACGTGTGCGCCAGGCCGACGGTGTAGGCAAACCCGGGGCCGACCTCGTCCTCGGGAACCATCACGACGTGCCAACCGTGCTGCCGCACGTTCTCAATGATCGTCAGGTCTACCCGGTCCGCTTCGTCCCGGTCGCCATAGTCGTGGCAGAGGACGCAGCGGCACTCGAATGAATCACGGGACATGCGCTGAGGCTACGGGGACCACCTGCAGGAAGTGCAGGCAGGCCCCGCGAGCTCCCTACACGGCGCTCTCGTCGATGAAGGCCATGAAGGTGCCATGCCCCGCGCCTGCCAAGTTCAGCAAGCCCCAGCTTGAGGGCTTGCCACGCGTCCCCTTCGCACCCCCGTACCCCCTATCGAAAGGTCACATCCTTGTCTCGATTCTCAATAACTTGCCCGTTCCACGGGAATGCGCAGTGGCGGCATATCAGGGACACTTCTCCGTCCGAGTGGGCGGACGTCGTCGAATTCGACGCGGCCATCCGACAGGGCAACGCCCGTGCCAACGCCTCGGGCAGCCGCCTGATCGGCGAGGCGTTCCTGCACCGCTCCCGCGTCCCGCTCAGCGAAGCCCCCATCGATCACGTCACGGCTGCCGAGCGGGCCGCCCTGCGGATTAGCGCGGACGACGCCGACGCCCTGGAGAACGGTGTCGAGGACGGCTGCTCGCCCTGGGCGTGCCGCGGCGACGCCGACGCGTTGACGCAGGACGACTTCGGGCTGGCCACGTGATACTCGACCTCTTCGCGGGGCCGGGCGGCTGGAGCAGAGCGCTGCACGTCCTGGGCGCGCGCGACGTCGGCCTGGAATGGGACGAGTGGGCGTGCAAGACCCGCGCTGCGGCGGACCAGTTGACCATCCGGTGCGACGTGGCGAGGTATCCGACCTGGCCGTTCATCGGCCGCACCCGCGGCGTGATCGCTTCGCCGCCATGTCAGGCGTGGAGCATGGCCGGCAAGCGCCTCGGCCTGCTCGACCAGCCGCTGGTGCACGCAGCAGTCGAGGACCTAGCGGCCGGGCGGGACACCCGCGAGCGCCTCCTCGCCGCGTGCCGTGACGAGCGCTCCCTGCTCGCCGCCGAGCCGATGCGCTACTTGTACGCGCTGAATACAGTCGGCGAGCCCGACTGGGTCGCCATGGAGGAAGTACCGGACGTGCTGCCCTTGTGGAAGCAGTACGCGGCCGTCCTGCGGGGGTGGGGGTTCTCCGTCTGGTGCGGGATCCTCAACGCCGCCGACTTCGGCGTCCCGCAGACCAGGAAGCGAGCGATCCTCCTGGCCTCCCGCGTCCGTACGGCGCAGCCGCCCACGCCCACGCACGCCCGGCTCGCCGAGCCGGAATCGCTGTTCGGTCCGGGCCGTGCCCGCTGGGTCAGCATGGCCGAAGCTCTGGGATGGGGCGCGACTGACCGGCCCGTCCCCACCGTCTGCGCAGGAGGTGGGCACGGAGGCGGACCCGAACCGTTCCCGTCGGGCTCCCGCAAGACGCTGTCCGATGCCCGGGAGCGCGGCACTTGGATGCCCCGGCCGGACGGGGTGGTTCTGCAGTCCCGCCGCGAAGGCACGGGGTGGGCGGCCCGGCACGGCACCCGAGACAACCGTGCGGCCGACGCTCCGGCGCCCACGTTCACCGCCGAGGCCCACCGCTGGTCCTGGTCCCTGCGCAGCAACAACCAGGCCAACGCCACCGTCCGGTCCATCCAGGAGCCGGCTGGCACGCTGTTCTTCGGGCACCGCGCCAACGAGTGCACCTGGGTCGCCGAACCCGCCACACCGCCAGCCGAAGAAGCCGATGCGCCGGCCGTTCCCGAGCCGATCCGGATCACCGCCCGCGAGGCCGGCCTCCTACAGACCTTCCCCGCCGACTACCCCTGGGCCGGCAACAAGGGCCAACAGTTCTCCCAGATCGGCAACGCCGTACCCCCGCTGCTCGCCGGCCACCTCCTCGCCCCGCACCTCGGCCTCCCCCTCGACCCCGACGACTTCACCCTCGCCGCCTGATGCCCCACACCCCCGGTCCCGACGAAGACGACCTCGCCGCCATCGCACCGCCCCAGCCGGTGTTCCACGTCGAGCAGGCCCTCCTGGGGGCCCTCCTCCTCGACCCGCACCGCCTGGACGACGTGAGCGGCATCACCGCCGACTCCTTCTCCACCGCCGCGCACGCCGCCCTGTACGCCGCGATCAACACCCTGCCGCGGCCCGACCCCGCCGAGCACGCGAAGAACACCACGTGGCTCGACCGCGTGCTCACCGCGGGCCGGGAGCAGGCGCGCGGTCTGACCGCCACCTACCTGCACACCCTCGTCCAGGTCTGCCCCCGGCCCAGCCACGCCCCCGCCTACGCCCGCATGGTCGAGGCCGAACACGCCCGCCGCCGCCTGCTGACGGCCGCCGAACGCCTCGTCCACACCGTCCACGACGTCTCTCTCCCCCACCCCGTCCAGACGGTGCTCACCGAGGCCGACTCACTCGCCGCGGTCGTGGACGACATCGCGAACTGCTTTCCCGCGCGCTCTGACGTCCTCCCCCGCACCCCGGCACCGCCCCCCGCAGCCCCTGACCACACCGAGGCGGTCGAGGAGGAGCAACTGCTGCTCGCCACCGCCACCGCCCGCCCTGACGAGATCGACGCCGTGCGGTGGCTGGTCCCCGACGACCTCACCCTGCCGCTGCACGTCGGCCTGTGGCAGTGCCTGACCACCCTCGCCCGCCGCAACGAGCCCGTCGACCCCGTCACCGTCCTGTGGGAGGCCCAGCAGCGCGGCCTGCTGGACGGCGCCAGTGAACCAGGCGAGGTCCTGCGCATGCTGGCCGAACCGGCCGGATCCGTCGGGCACTGGGGCGAACGCGCCCTGCAGCGCTCCCTCCTGGCCACGGCCGAGCACACCGGACGGCGCATCGAGGCGTACGCCGGCGACCCGACGAACACCCCCTTCCAGCTCGTCGTCGGCGCCCGCCGCGCCCTCGCTGACATCGCCGCCGTCCGCACCCGCTGGCAGAACGCCACCGGAACCACCCCGCCACAGCAGCGGCAACCGGCGCCTGCCATCCGCGCCGGCCCGCCGACCACCACGGCCGCACACGCCGCCCGATCGACACGAGCAACCCGATAGCTCCCGAGTACGCCGGTGGCCGGACCCGAAGGCCCGGCCACCGGCAGAACAGATGAGACCCCCACGTGACTCCCGCCATCGACGCCCATGTCCGCCTCGACACCCACCCCACTCACCCGAGCGCCGTGCAGGCTCACGTCACCGGTGGCCAGGCCACCGTCGCTCTCACGGCCATGGAGGCTGCCGGCTGGAGCGTCGCCGCCACGGGCGTCCTGGTCCTGGCCCGCATCGATCACGAGGAGCCCTGCTGGGCCGCCGACGCCGCCCAGCACCTGACCGCCGAAGGCATCACCCTCGAGATCACCCCACGCCTCCAGGAGGCCATCGACGAGGAATGGACCTGGCCGAACTACCCGATGCCCTGGTGCACCGGCAGCGAAATCCGCGAGGTCTCCAACCAGGCGCAGAAGATCCACGACTACATCCGCAACGGCCACCTCCTGATCCACGCACACGCCCGCGACGGCCACACCACCGTCGCAGTCGGCACATACCTCCACCCAGGTGGCAAGTCCGTCTACCTGCACGGTGAGGATCATCTGCGTCAGATCGCCGATACGTTCGACTCACCCGCGGAGGCACTGGTGGCCTTCGAGAAGGTCCACGCGGCCGAGATGCGCCCCGGCCCGGCGCCCTTGACCGACACCGAACGCGCCGCCATTGCAGCGCGTTCCGTCTTCGACGTCACCACAGCCAAGCCCGAACCGTCCCGCCCCCAGCTGGAGACTGTCCCCGTCTACCTGGCCGATGCCGGCGACCACGACGCGCTCCTCGACACCTTCCTCGACACGCACGGCGAGTTCGAGAAGTGGCGGACCTGGTCAGACGAGACCACCCACGCGATCCACGAATCGCAGACTCTGCGCATCGAGCGGGTCCACGAAGCCCACCCCCGCGAGACCGCCTGGACCGTGGCCGCCTACGAGACGCCGGTGTCCGACCGCATGTGGCACCTGACGGCCACCTGCCCCCGCCCCCATGCTCCAGGCTCTGCTGAACCACCTCGCCGACGGTGACGGATGGGACACCGCCCTAGGGAGCCCCGTGGACGAGAAGACTGTCACCGCCGCCACGAAACCCCTCGCTGGCGCCGGATGGAAACACACCGTGGACGGACGCTGGCTCCGCTGGACGAACGCCTCCCAGGATGCCGGTGTCCAGTTCGACGCCTTAGCCGCCCAGCAACCGAACAGCCCCCTCGCCACCTGGACCCTCTGGGCCGGCCCCACCATCGACCAGCCCACCTGGACTATCCACGCCTCCCCCTACAACACACCCGCCCCCATGATCGCCGACCTGACCGAGGAACTCGCGCACGGCACCGGCACTCGGCAGTTCAACCCCAGCGTCCAGCGGCAGCCTCCGCGTCCCACCGCCACCGAACCGGCCATCGCGACGACCCTCGCCAGATCTTAGGCGAGCCGAAGTCGCTGACCAGCACACTCACGCACGCGAACAGCAGTGTGGCCCTGCGGACGGGGGATGCCTCAGGGCCACACTCGCACCGTACCGCGTCTATCCGTTTCACGGGGGCTCACTCTCGCTGAATGCCGATGAGGCCCCTGCCCGCCATCGCCACTGCTGAGCTCGCTCATCCCCGTCCCTGCTTCAAGACTCCCGGCATTAAGGTAGGGGGACTGTGCTGGTCGACCAGGGACAGCCAGATGGAGATAGGCGCGGCTCATAGCGGGGAGCAGCAGATTCGTGACAATGGCGTTCGAGCAGGGGCAGCGCGTGAGCCTGCCAAAGACTGTGCCAGGCTGGGTCACGATCGATCACGCACGGAAGCTGCCCGACGGGAGCTGGTCGCTCTATGTCATCGATGATGATCAAGGTCTCCACAAGGTAGAACTAACCGCCGACGAAGCCGACCGAGTCCAGATTCTGGCGAAGGACGGCAGCGCACCTTCGGCACGGATCTTGGCAGGCATGTGGACGCAGTGGATGGCTGCTGCTGCAACCAACGCGAATAGCACGCTGCTGGCTTCATCTCCGCTGAACCCGTACGCACACCAGGCCAATGCCGTCTATGGGGCCATGCTCCCCCAGCCGTGGCTGCGTTTCATGCTCGCCGACGAGCCCGGAACCGGTAAGACGATCATGGCCGGACTTTACCTGCGAGAGATGCAGAGGTACGGACTCATCCGGAAGGCGCTGATCGTCGCCCCGGCCAACCTGGCGTCCAAGTGGCAAGCTGATTTCGATCGATTCTTCGACGGCGGACTCCGGCGGATTACCTCGGACACGGTCCGTGAGCATGCTCTCGATGTGACGCATGACATGTGGGTCGTGTCCCTGGAGCTGGCCGCGGTCAACGGTGCCGTCCAGGAGGCCATCCGCCCGGACCGTGCAGGCTGGGACATCGTCGTTTTCGACGAGGCGCACAGGCTGACACCTACGGCCCAGGCATACCACAGGGTGGGGCGGCTCTTGTCTCGGGCACCTCGCACGCTCCTCATGACGGCGACGCCGCACCGTGGCTCGGAGTGGCTCTTCCGGCATCTGCTGCATCTCGTCGACCCTGACATCTATCCGGATCCGGGCGATGACCAGTCGCAAGACCTGCCAAAGCTCACGCCCGGCCCGATCCATTTCCTTCGCCGCATGAAGGAGGATCTTGTCGACTATGACGGTCAGAGCCGTCTTTTCAAGCGCCGTCGGGCGACGAATCACCGGATTCCGCTGAGTCGTCAGGAGCACTCCATCTACAGCCAGGCGCTGGCGTTGGTGGACCGCTACATGCTTCCGAACGCTCAACCGCTTGCCCGGATGGTGTACGGCAAGCGGGCCGCCTCTTCCCTCTTTGCCATTCGTGAAACCCTGCGGCGCCGGCACGAGCAGATGGGACGGCTCGCAGCGGCCGAAGCGTCGGTCCTGGCGGACCCCTATGGCGAGGATGAGGCCGGCCGCGAGGAGGCCCAGGTCGTCAACGCAGACTCCACCGCAGTGCGTGCGGAGCGCAAGGCTGTCTCCGATCTGGTCGAGCAGGTGGACCAGATCCTCCAAGACCCCATGATCTCGCCCTCGAAGTGGCGAGTGCTTGTCGACGGCTGTCTGGCTCCGGAAGGGATCTACCCCGGCAACGGTGAGCAAGCCGTGGTCTTCACCGAGTTCGCGGACACGGCACAGTGGATCACGGAGCGGCTTGAGCACGAGGGCTATAGCGCGCGCATGTACTCCGGGCGGCAGCCCAATGCAGAGCGTGATGCGGTACGGGCCGCGTTCATGCGCGGTGACTTCCAAATCATCGTCTCCACCGACGCCGGCAACGAGGGCATCGACCTGCAGGTCGCACACGTACTGATCAACTACGACATCCCGTGGTCTCTCGTCCGCCTGGAACAGCGCATGGGCCGCATCCACCGCGTCGGCCAGACCCGCGATGTCGAGTTGTTCAACCTGGTTGCTGTCGATACCCGGGAAGGTGCCACCCTCCACCGCCTGCTCGACCGGTTCGTTACGGCTGCCAACGAACTCGACGGGCAGATGTTCGACAGCCTCTCGCTGGTCGCCGAACTTGCTGGCATCCGGTACGAGGAATGGCTTCAGGCTCTCTACGGCGACGACGAGGAGCGACGGCGCGCCGCAGAGGACGCCGCCCGTCGCATCACCGTCGCCGACCTCCGCCGCCGGGCACAACAGGTCCGGGCCCAGGAAGCCGAACTGGCCAGCAAGGTCGAAGCGATGGCAGCACTGACCTTGCTGCAACAGGACCTTCTCGAACGCATCAACCCGGCGATCGTCGAAGCCTTCCTCAAGCGGCTCGACTCCGCGGGACTGCTACGCGTGCAGAACACCGCGGCCGGTGACGGCATCCTGCTCCTCACCTCGGACATCGTCCTGCCCGCCGGCCTCGGAGGCGAGGCACATGCTCTGGTCGCCACGAGCAGCCAGGCGCTCAAAGACAACGCGGGGAGCGCCGACACCTCCCGCGCCCTCGCGCTCGGTCCGGGCAGCCTGGCCTTCGGTGACCTCATCGACCACGTCTCAGAGGCCCTGGCACCCGACTTGTACCGCGGTGGTGCCGCCGAGGATCCCACCAGCATCAGCGGCTACGAACTGCACGCCTACGAAGCCACGCTGACCGAAGTCGGAGGCCGACGCCGCACAGCCTGGGCCGGCCTCATCCGCGTCGACGAGACCGGCGACGCCTACCCCGTCCGCTGGGAGACCCTGGCCAATCTGGTCCCGACCACCAAGCCGGGCGGTACCCCTCATCCCGCCCGCGAGCAGCTGGCCGAGGCGCGTGCCAACCAGCTCGCAAGCGATACCCGCACGAAGTACCAGGAAGTACGTGACGACTGGTTCGCTTCAGCCCGTCGTGACCTGGAGAACCTGCCGATCGATCTCACCCATCAGATCCGCGACCGGAACGAGCGCCTGGCGCTGCGGGACCGGCTGCGCGACCAGGCGCAGCAGCGCCTTGAAGAACTTGAGCGCCTGAGCAAGGTGGAAATCACCCAACCCGCCTGCGTGGCGCGCATGCGGGTCTATGCCGGCGCGGTCGAGACGTCCACCGAGGAGAAGGACTCCGAGCGCATTGCCATGCGCCACGTGCAGCGCCTCCTGCAAGAGGACGGCTGGGTCGTTTCGGACGTGCACGCAGAGAACCGCGGATACGATCTTCGAGCGGTGAGGGGCCGCGACCAGCGCCTAGTTGAGGTCAAGGGAGTATGGGACTCGGCGGCCTCACGAGGGATCCGGCTGACCGGCAACGAGGTGCTCATGGCCATGCAGCACCGGCGGGACTTCTGGCTGTACGTCGTCGACCGATGTTCTGACGGTCGGGGCACGCTGTTCGGCAGCTTCCGTGACCCGATTACCGTCTTCGCAGGTGACATCCGCGGAGACGCCGTATTCCGGATTCCGGGATCGTCGCTGCGCACCGCCCGTGACCGCCATCAGGAGAGTTCCGAATGACACGCATGATCGAACGCTGGTTTCCCTGCACAGAGGTCAGTGATGCGTGCTCGGAGGGCTGGGGCAGCGGCAACACCGAGTCGAGCCTGTGGGTGTGGTTCGCCAAGCGTCCCGTAGCACAAGCGAAGGCTGCTGTCCTGACTAGCCTCCTGCCATGGCCGGAGGACGAGAAGGAACAGCGGGATCTGCAGGGGCTGGTCCGAAAGGCCCTGACGGGACACGCCGTTGCGGCCAGCGAGATTCAGCAGATCCTCGACAAGGAGTACGAGCAACCTCCTCGCGTCCTGGACCCCTTCTCGGGCCGGGCCATGATTCCTCTTGAGGCTGGGCGCCTCCAAGCACAGGCATACGGCATCGATTATTCGCCTTTTGCCGCTCTGGGCGGCGCACTCCTGTCGGACTTGCCGTTCCGTGACTGGTCTCAGGAACCGCCCCTTCCTTTCACCGACGACGAACAGCGCCAGGTCGAGATCGAAGACAACTCCGATCGGATCGTGACCGATGTGGCCAGGTTCATCGGAGAAGTGGGTTCACGTTTCCGCCAGTCCATGGACGAGTTCTACCCGAAGCATCACGGCGCTTACCCGTGGGGCTACCTGTGGGCGTCAACCCTTCCCTGCCAGGAATGCGGTCGTCGCTTTCCTCTGGTCGGCGAACTCGAACTGCGGCGGGCCCGTCCGAAGAAGAACGACGAAGGCCAGAGCTTCCGGATCGTTGCCGACCCGCAGTCGGGCGTGTGCGAAGCCGCCGTCCACGACGGACCGCCCACCGGCACACCTACACGCGTGCAGGCCGGCAAAAGCAAGTACTCGGCAACGGGCCGCGTCGCCGTCTGCCCATTCTGCAGCCACGTCCATTCCAAGGCTGTCCATACCCGCCTCAGTGTGGAAGGCCAGCGCCGCGACATGCTCCTGGTCGCCGCAGACATCGACCCGGACGACGGCACCAAGGTCTTCCGCCCTCCCACGGACAGGGAAATCGACGCTGCCCGGCGAGCGGCAGACGCGCTGAAGAGCGAGTCGCCGTTCGGGGTACTGCCCGCGCGTCCTGACGAGACGATTCCGGATGGCAACACATGGACCATCCAATCCGTGAACTACGGTGACCGCACCTACGGTGACCTCTGCGAAGCCCGACAGACGCTCGGGCTGGTACGGCTGGCCCGCGCCATCAACGAGGCGACCGAAGACTGCCTGAAAGCCGGCCTTTCTGCCGACTACGCCCGAGCGCTGGCTGGCTATGCCACAGCAGCAATGATGAGAAAGATGCGGCGATCCACCCGTGGCGCCCGCCTGCAGAAGGCAGGCGGGGCTCAAGTCGGTGACATCTTCGTCAACCAGTCCGCGGTCTCCTTCTCCTATGACTGGTTCGAGAGCGGCCTGTCAGGCGGTCCGGGCTCGTGGGAATCCCTGTCTCGGCAGACCATCACCACGCTGCGCAACATTCGCCAGCGAGCGACGGCGTTGCCAGCGGTGATCCAGCGAGGCACAGCGACAGCCATCCCGTTCCGGCCCGGCTCCATGGACGCCGTCGTGACGGACCCGCCGTACGACGACATGATCGACTACAGCGACTCCAGCGATCTGTTCTACGTGTGGGCCAAACGGGCCATGTACACCGCCGATCCCATGCTGTCGATGACGATGCATCCCGGCGGTGTGCAGGAAAAGAACGACGACATCACCGTCAAGCGGGGCGGGAGCCAGGGTGGGGACCACCGCACGCAGCAGCACTATGACGACAGCCTCGCAAGGGCCTTTGCCGAGGCCCGCCGGGTCGTGACCGAGGACGGCGTGGTCACCATCGTCTTCGGGCACGGTGACTTGGAGGTATGGCGCCGACTGCTCAGCGCCATCACCTCAGCCGGCCTGGTACTGACCGGATCGTGGCCTGCCAAGACCGAAGCGGGCGGAGCGTCGGCCACGGCCGCGAACATCGTGACGACACTGACGATGGCTTGCCGCCCCGCTCCTGCGAACCGGCGCGAGGGACGCCTCGCTGCTGTGGAGAGTCAGGTCAAAGCCGAGGTCAAAGCCCGTGTCGAACTATGGGACCGCTCAGGGCTCGCCCACACCGACATGCTCATGGCCTCCGCAGGGCCCGCGATGGAGGTGACCGGCCGCTACTCGCAGATCCTCGACGTCACAGGTGATGAAGTCGACCTCGAACGGTTTCTGATCGTGGCGCGCAAGGCCGTCCAGGAATCCGCGGACATCAAAGTCGTGTCCTTGCCCCTGGATTCGTTCGATGCCCGCACTCGATTCGCGCTGTGGTGGGTACGCCTCTACGGCCAGCAGTTGGCGCCCAAATCCGAGCTTCGGTGGCAGGTCCTGGCCGCCGACCTGGAAATGGCAGACGTGAAGGACCTCCTTCACCAGGGCGACAAGGGCTGCCGTTTGCTCACGGCCAAGGAGTTCAGGGGCTCCATCACGCCGGACTCCTCGGTCATTGACGTCGCCTTCGCCATGGCGCAGGCATGGCCAGACGGTCTCGACGCTGTGGCCGAAGTCCTCGTCGATGCCGCACGGGACAACGACGACGAGTACTTGTGGTCCGCGATCACCTATCTGGCGAACAGGCTGCCCGAGGGCGAGGCCGATGCCTCAGCCTGGAACAATTTGCAGCGGGCTCGGCGTGGCGTTGATGTGGCCGCCCGGACCATCGCGAACACGCAGATCCGCACGGCCCGTGAAACCGCTGGCAAGGACACCCACCCCACCCTGTGGTAGTCCACCCTGATGCGACGCAATGACCAAAGATCAATGGAAAGCGAGGAGTTGGAGTGAAGCAGAGCGGTGTGACGCCGTGGTGGAAGGCGCTGCGGATCCGACCTGAGATCCTGGACGCCTCGGGGTCCATCGCCGATGTGCAGATGTCGCTGTACCACGCCGTGTACGGGACCGGAGATCAGCGCCCCCAATATGCCGACGCGTCGTACTACGGGGAGATCACACACCCTACGGGAGCGCTCACTGATCTTCTCGCGCGGATCGCCATCCGGCTCGGCGGGGGAAGCGACTACACCAAGGTTCCTGCCCTCCTGCGACTCGACCAGGGCATGGGCGGCGGAAAGTCTCACGCCTGCATCGGCGCGTACCATCTCGCCGCTGCCCCGCTCAACCTGGCCAAGACGGACGTCGGCAAGGCCGTTCTCCGCCAGGCGGAATCCATCCTCAATCGCCCCCTGCCCAAGAACCTCGACAACCCTCACGTCGTGGTGCTCCCCTGCGACAACATGACACCGGGCGCTACGGTCGTCGAGCATGATGGCCCCACCAAGAGCCTTTACGAGCGCTTCCTGTGGCGGCTCTTCGACGGCGATTACTCGCGATACACCGCCTATCGCGAGCACTTCAGCAACGTGTCCAAGATCTCCGAGGCCATCAGGTCGCTCGACAGGCCCGTCCTGATCATCGTCGACGAGATCATGAACTACTTCGGCAACGGGCTCGATGGCGTGGGCGATGAGGCTCTCACGGCACAGGACCAGGCTTTCATGCGCGCCCTTCTGGACGCCGTCACGAAGACGCCGCACACCGCGATGCTGGCCGTCATGATTGCCTCCGACAAGGACTCCATCTCCCTGAGCCCGGAAGGGCAGAGCCGGCGTCTCGATCTTGAGCGCCTGCTTGAACGCAACGGCAAGCCCGTCGGCGCCCATGAGAACGACGATTTCGCGGCAATCCTGCGGCGTCGCCTCTTCACCCAGCCGCCGGCCAAGGAAGTGGTCGATGCCACCGTTCGTGAATTCAAGGAGGCCATGGACAACGGGCCTTGGAAGAACAAGGTCTACGACGGGCTGCATGCGCCTTGGACGGTGAACTTTGCTGAGGAAGTGAGCCGGACCTATCCCTTCCATCCGCAGCTCATGCACATGGCCGAGCACGAGTGGGCCAACCGCACTGGCTTCCAGAAGGTCCGCTCGACGATAAAGGTCTTTGCCGCGGCCGTCTACGCCCTTCAGCAGCGCGGGAAGGAAAAATCATGGGCGCCGCTACTCATCGGTCCGGGTGATCTCCCTCTGTCCAACACTCAGGTACGCGAGTCGATCATCGGGTCCGGCCTGATCAGCGATACCAAGACCCAGAACAACTACCGCTCGCTCGCCCAGAACGACATCGTCGGCGTCAGGGACGCAAGCGGAACGGCTCGCCTTCTCGACCTGAACCGAGGCACAGAGGACAGCGCGCTCTGGCACCACTCGAATCCCCGCGCCGCCGAGCGCGCCGCAACAGCCATCTTCCTCACCTCGATTGTGTCGGGACGCAGCCAAGGTCGTCGCGGCGCCACCGATGCCGAGGTCAAGGCCGCAACTGCCGTGCCGGATCCGGCCTACATGTTCGCCGATGCCGACGCCGTCCTGAAGGACCTCACCGACCCGGATACCGGCCTCGTGAGCATCGAAGTCACCCCAGGGCAGAAGGGTCAGCAGCCTCGGTACTTTCTGTCTACCGAGCAGACGCTGCTCATGCTGCAGCGTGCCATGAGGGACACCATCACCGACGCCGAACGCGATACGGTCATCGCCGAGTTCGCTGAACACCTCACGGATACCGGACCGTTCGACCGCAAGCTGTTCGTACGCGCCTCGACGGATCGCCACTCGGCCCGGGAAGTTCTGGCCACCGCTGGCATCGATGACGCCCGGGTTTCGCGTCTCGTGGTACTCGATCCTGCACAGTTCACTCTCCGAAATGGCGCAGATCGCGCTACTCGCGAAGCCGTTCAGGCCGCTGTCGGACTCGGTGCCGACAAGCTGCCTGCGCGATGGGCGTCCTCGGCGGTCTTCGCCGTAGCCAATACACAGCAACGGCATGCTGCGCGCCGTCTCGCGACCGCCTATCTCGCAGCTGAGCGCGTCCTCGGAGTCCAGGAAACGCAGGACGACGCGGACATGAAGGCCAAGGCCATCACCGAACGCAATGACGCGAAGCGCAACCTTGAGACGACTATCAAGCGGGCATTCCAGCACATCCTTTTCCTGGCCCAGCCGGACGACGACACAACACGCGGTGTCGACGAAGTGACCTTTGACGACAAGACGGAAACCGCCCTCCACGGCACCATCGTGTGGAAAGCCCTCGTCGAGAAGGGCAAAGCCTTCGATCAAGGGACGTTCTCCGCAAAGGCGCTGCTCCACAACCTCCGCGAGAACGACTACGGCCGGCCGATCGATGAGCTACGAGACTCTTTCTGGAATACACCGCGGCTTCCCCTCCTGCACGGCGGTCAGAGTGACCTACGACAGGCCCTCTTCGACGCCGTCCGGGCCGGCCTGCTGCGCATCGTCGACAGCGAGGGAGAAGAAGTAGCAGTCACTGGCGTCTCGGAGATCAACCTCTCCAGCCAACGGCTCCGGCTCGGCAAGCCCATGGCACCCACCGCGGACGACGAGGCGCAGCCCGGCTCGGAGGACAGCACCCCCGAGCCTGGTCCCGTCCCTGGAGCCGGTCGGCCAGGGGGCCAAACAAGCCCCGGCGAGCCCGAGGACGCTCCTACTACCCCCCAGGAGAAACAGATCGCGTTCTCCGTGACACAGAGCATGCTCAACAACACTGGCAATGCCGAGGACTTGAGCCAGCTGTTCCGTCAGCTGTACGACATCATCGACCGGGGTGACGTCTCGTTCCTGCAGGCCAGCTTCCAGATGGTAGTCAACGCCCAGTCCGCCGACGGCCTTGCCGATCGGATTCGCGAACTGGGCTCGCCTGTCCACGTCCGCGATCTCTAACAAGGTCGGGAGCAAAATGGGCAATCCGCCGCAGGTAGCTGGGCGCAACACGGGCCACCTGCGGCGGAAGGTTCCACACCGGAATCGATATCGGTCGAGACGTGGTCACTACCCTCCGGCCGTGGGCTACTACGGCAATGCGCCGGAGCCCCGCTTATCGGCGGAGCCCGATATGCGCCTAATCAGGAGGAGTTCGACCTCCGCCGCCAGTTCATCATCCCTGTGGCACTCCTCCTCACCGAGATCAACGCGCGTGCGTACCTCCGTCGTGGCAATGGCACAGGCGCTGGCGCCCGCCCACGGTCCGGTGGGCTCCGGCACGGCTGCCGCGACGAGACACAGAACGGGCCCCGTTAGATGCAAGCAAGGGTCGCCCTGTGGGGCGGCCAGAGTTCAAACAGAGGCCGGGACCGAGGCTTGCGTGGGCGCAAGGCACCGTCGGTCATAGCGTCGAGGTAGCGCTCGGCATCCAGGGCGGAGGCAGAGCCGATGCCGACAGCGGTGACGAGGACATCGCGGATCTCGCTCACACCGTGGCTTACAGGGCGATCTCGGCGATCAGGCCCTCGACCAGGGCCTTGATCTCGTCCCGGACGGCCACTACGGCACCGCGACCATTTGCGACGAGAACGCGATATGTAACCCAGCGTATCTAACGGGTACGGTCTTCCTATGCCTATGGGGGAACACGACACACGGGGCCCGTCTCGCGCTGGAGCAGGGGTAGGGGTTGCGAGCGTCGCCGTGCCATCGCAGGCGGGACCGAACCTGATGGAGTTCCAGCTGTCGGTCGGCGAGGGCAAGATCCTTCAGTTCAAGAAAAAGGCTCAGATCGCTGCTATCGCCGAGCTGGTTTGGAACGCTCTGGACGCGAACGCGACCGCAGTGGACGTCGAACTGCGTCGCGAGTGGGACGCGATCACCGAGATCGTGGTCACCGACAACGGCCACGGCATGACACTGCAGCGGGCCCGCGCGGCGTTCGAGGGATACGGCGAGACCTGGAAGACCGGCAAGACGCACACCGAGGGAAACACGCGCATCCTGCACGGCCACAACGGCGAGGGACGCCTGTACGCCTTCGCTCTGGGGGACCAGTTCACGTGGGAGTCGGTGGCTGAGGTCGACGGCGCCCTTGCCGGCGTCCGGATCAACGGTGACGCAGACCACGCCACCATCTGGCGAGTCGTACAGACCGAGCCTGTCCGAGACCAGACCGGCACCATCGTTCGGATCAACGTCCCCCAGGGCAAGACCCTGCGCGGCCTGGAGCGTCAGGACGCCGCTGCGAACCTCACGGCGAAGCTGGCGTTCTACCTCCGGGCCTACCCAGACGTCTCCGTGACGTTCGACGGCAAAAGGTTGGATCCCAGCAACATCATCGTCGGCGAACCCATCGACCTGCCGCTAGATCTGCCAGAGGAGTACGCCCAGGAGGACCCGGCCCCCGTCGTGACCTTCGTGGAATGGAACCAGCGGATGAGCGACCGCAGAATGCTCATCTGCAACGCCGAAGGCATCGCCCTGTACGAGCAAGGCCGGGTCTGGGCCGACAGCATCGTCAGCTTCACGCCTTACCTGCGCTCCAACCTGTTCAACGAGATCTCCGTCGACGACCTGCACGGCCTGCCCATGTCACATGGCAGCCTCCTGGACGCGGCCACCAAGGCAGTCCAGGAGCACCTCACTCTCCGCGGCGCACAGATTTCCGCAGCGGTGGTACGGCAACTCAAGGAAGAGGGCATCTACCCCTACCCGGAATCGCCCTCCAGCCGCACACAAGCGATCGAGCGCCAGACCTTCGACGTCGTGGTGACCGTTGCCCGCGATGCCCTTCCGACCAAGGGCGCAGCTCGTCGGCTCTCTGTGAGCCTCATCCAGACCGCTCTGGAGAGCAGCCCAGGAGACCTGCACACCATCCTGGAAAAGGTCCTCGCCCTCAGCGATGAAGACCGCCGACACCTGAAGAACCTATTGGACAGCACTGACCTGACTCATGTCATCGGGGCCGCTACCACCGTCACCAACCGCCTGAACTTCATTGGCGCCTTACGGAAGATCCTCGCTGACCCTCACCTGCGCAAGGACCTCCGCGAAGTCGACCAGCTGCATCCCATGATCGCCCAGAACCTCTGGCTGTTCGGCGAGGACTGGAACATGGCCATGCCCGAGGTCGGACTCACCAATGTGCTGCACGCCCACCTAGAAGACGAGCTGGGTGCCGGTGTCGTGCTGGAGAACCAGCTCGACACCGTCACCCAGCCAGACGGGCGCACCGGCCGGGTGGACATCCTGTTGTTCCGCAGCCGCCGCGACGACAGCTCCACGGAACGACTCGTCATCGAACTCAAGCGCCCCACGGTCAAGGTCGGAAAGAAGGAACTCGACCAGATCACGGGCTACGCCCGAGCCATCGTCGACGACCCGCAGTACAAAGGCGTGAACTGCAAGTGGCGCTTCTACCTCGTCACCTACGAATACTCGGACAAAATCCACCGCGACATCCGGCAGAAAGAGAAGCCAGAGGGCCTCGCCGACGACCACCACGAATACGAGGTCTGGGTCAAAAGCTGGGGCGAACTCCTCGATGGGGCGGAGAAGAAGCTGCTGTTCTTCCAGCGACAGCTGAACTACGAGGCCACCGACGACCGCGTTACGCAGCACCTACGCGAGAGCTACTCCCGCTTCATCCCGGAGTCCCTCGCTACAGAAGACCAGTCCGACACAGCGGCGTTCAACGGCAACACGGGCAGTGAAGCACTGGACTGTTAAGGGGGCTGCGGCGAGCTTGCCGCCGGGCGCGGTCAGTTAGGGCGGGCCACGGACAGGGACCGCGAGGGAACATAGCCGAGGATCGCCGGTTGGCCAAACCGGCGATCCCACGCATCATTGATGATCCACTGCCATTACCTGCCCGTACGTCGGAAGGCACGACCACCACAACATCCACAGCAGCCCAGTCCCGTACGCCCTCACGTCACAAACACACCGGCCGGCTACGCCGCCGCGTAGCTGGCGCAGAAGAGGTCCACGGCCCGCTCCATGTCCCGCTCGGAGCGCAACTGCACCTCCAGGTCGCCCGTGCCATGGTGGCCCAGCCCCGTCACATCCCGAGTGAAGCCAGGCATGAGGTCGACCTCCTTCGGGTCGGCCTTGAGATAGACGAGGAGCTTGGTCTTCTGCGGCGGGCAAACGCAGGCGAAGTTCCGCAGGCGCTGATAGGCCCGGTACTGCTTGCGCTGCACCCGGCTGACGCCGTCCCCGAGGCCGAGCAGCACCTCATCAACCGCCTCCGCCAGCTCCGCCAGCGCACCGCCCTGCTCTCGGGCGGGCGGCAGCCCGGCCGCGCTCCGGCGAACCCGCCGCGCGGCCTGCCTCCGCCCGGTGACGGAAGCCACGGTCTCAAGTCCAATCAGGTCCTTGCCGAAGAACCGGTAGCGGACCAGGTCGATGCTGCGCCGGTGCTCGCGTACGGCGTGCCCGTCGTAGCGGGTGAAATCGCCAGCGACACAGATCAGCCGGGGTGCGCTCCACAGCACCTGGGACGCGGCCGATACCCCGAGCCGGTCGCGGACCAGGGTCCGGAAGGCGTCCTTGTGCGCCATCAGCCACGCCATGTAATACAAGCCCTGATTGATCACGCTGGCCGAGGTGCCGCGCTTGAACTCCACGACCACCGGCGCCCCGTTCTCATCGAGCCCCAGCGAATCGATTCGGCCGCCGTCAGCACAGTCGATGACGTACTCGCTCGCCAGGAACCGCACCCCCAGCATCGTCTCCATGTGCGCCTCGACGAGGCCCTGCACATCCGCCTCGATCTCGGCAAGACGCGGCGCGACCTCCGTCACGCCGCCATTCGTCGTGTGGAACAGCTTCAGGCCCGACACCTTCCCCTCCTCGGCTCGAAGATCGAGAACGCAGGAGAGGGGTAGATCTATTTCCGCGCGGGCGCACCGAACAGGTGAGGAGATGTGAGACGGTGACCACCTGGCACAGTCGCGAACCCCTGCATCCCATCCGTCCCAGAGGTGCCCTCGTCCCACATACGTCCCACAAAACCCCTGACAGCATGTCAGTGAGGAAGAAAGTGGCAGGTCAAAGCACCTGCCGACGAGATGCGCCAGGCGCCTTCTAAGCGCCTGCCCTGTTGTCAGCGGTGGCAGCCAGCAATCACTGGTCTCGACGACGGCCGAACGCTCAGCCGACGCCGACAGGGACTCGAAGTTTCGTGCAAGAGAGCCGTCCAGCAGCCTCGTAGACACGCGGGAGGACCCCTACGAGGCAATGCCCAACTCTGGAAGATCCCGTCCGCCGAACAGGTCGTCGAAGCGGCGGGCTCCTTGCGTAGAAATCAGAAAGTACGGGGCCCCGGAGCCGACAACGCTGTGCGGCCCTTGCTGCCCCGCGATGAGGACATCATGTGGCGCCCACACGTCGAGCCCATCGAACACGTAGTAGACCGGGAGACTGGTCCAGGCAATGAGCTTCTTCAGCTGCCCATCCTGTGGGTGAGAAGCCATCGTGTGTTGACAATGCCGCCGAGCAGGACGGTTGCCTCCGTGCTGGCCCGAACCGGCGCCTCGACGTCACCCGATCGGTTACCGTTCTGAAGAAGCTCAATGAGCTGCAAGTGCGCCAGAACTGCTGAGCGTTCAACGGCATGACGCCCTGTTCGCTGGCTGGTCATCCCACCCTTACAGTCGATCAGCACCAGGTCCCGTGCCTTCGCCGCAATGAGATCCGGAAACCATAAGAGAAAGCCGTCGCTCTGCGCCCGTGGCACTTCCGTACGCCCCCTGAGCGTTCGAAACTGCGACAACGGCCGATCCTCACGCACACAGCCGCGACTACATGCGGACGGTGGGGTCTCAACTCGCCGGAGCGGAGCCAACACTGTAGTTGCTTCGCGATCTGGTGCATTGCCAGTGCCCACTCACTCCGCAACGACGGCATCCGGCTCAGAAATCACCCACTACGGAAGCTGGACGGCGTGCCTGGCCGTTCGCCCTCCCTGACACCTTGACGACGCCTTCATAAAGAGAGCTGGACGTGCACACCCAGCCAGCCAACCGCCTTCAAGTCACGGACGAGCCACTCATAGGCAAGCTCAGTCGCCGGGCGGGATGAGCCAGTGGACAGTTCGCGATCTACGTAGTAGGGCCGATGGAAGTTCGTCTTGGAACCGACCGGCCCACCGGGGAACGGCGAGGTAGGGCCGAACCCCGGCTCGGTCCACAGGTCCAGGTCCACCTCAGGTGGGTCATTGCGGCGCCCTGCGGCCTTGGGACGGAGGGTATGGATCAAGCCGCTGTGCGACCCGTCCGTGTCGTCCTCCGGCATGACCACCATGCCTTCGGCGCTCACGGGCAGGGCGCTGTACAGGCCCAGCGCAGAGGCGAGGGACGGGAAGTTCAGTTCGACCAGCTGTCGGTAGCCGATGAGGGCGTCTCGCAGAATCTGTCTGGTGATCCCCAGCGTCAGCAACGGGGAGTACCCCTGCCACATCCGTCCACGCCGCGGGATTTCCTGATCCGGTTCGCCGTACGGTCTGCGCAGCACCTCGTCGGTAACACCGGCCAACTGGGAGTGCAACCACCGGATGTCCGCCCAGTCGTAGGTGTAGCCAGCAACTTGACGGGTGTACCGCACGGATGTCCGCACATGCTCCATCATCGCCTCAACTCGCCGGCGCACTTCAGGCACAGAGACGCCATCGCGGGGCACGTTTCCCTGGCGGAGTCGCTGCGCAAGGTGCCACAGCCGCTCATGGGCCAACGGAGAATCCGGCGGCACCAGAAGAGCACCACGTCGGACTACACGCTCAAGGGGCTCGCGGATCCGACCGCGGGCCCACTCCCACCTGCCCAGCGGATCACAGGGAAAGAGGTGCTGACTCCACCATCGCCATTCAGGGTCTTCACGGTTCGACGGGTGCGAGGCCATTGGAGTCACCGCGGGCGGCTCGGAGGAGTATCTCGACGGAGAGATGGCCACCCAGCCCTCCTTCGCCCACACTCCCCACCGAGGCAGCCGTCCATCCCGCATATCAACAAGCGAGCCGCTCAGCGGACCGAAACCCTCAACAAGGGCCTCGAGCGCCTCCCGCAGCCAAGTGCCTGCGATTTCAGCGGTTCGGAGTTCGTCGTCCGCCCGGCCCAGTCGGGCGATGGCGGTCCTGGCCCTGTCTTCAGCCTCGCGCATGCCATGGTGTTGCTTCTTGCCCCGGGCGATCTCGTCGAACGTCCAGGAAGCGGCCGCAGGGTTGGCCCGAGCAAGGCGGAGCATAAGGTTCTCCGCTTCGTCCGGGGCACTCGCGCTCACGGCGAACGCGATCGCGTAGCGCCACCGGCGGAAAGCGTCGGCAGTGACGATCTCCTCCGGCAGTACGGAGCCCTTGCGCAGGGCCTGGGCGCCGAAGTGCTGCTCGAAGACAGGCAGGGCGAAGCGGAGGCTCTCAGCTTCCTGGACGACCAGACCGGTTTCGGTCAGCTCCCACACCTCGGCTTCATGCCCGAAGTGCTGAGCGGGGACTGGACCGCCGGCATTCAGGACGTGTACGGCGAGACGAGCAAGGCGGTCCCAGGTCTGTGAGGATGGGGAACCCTTGCGCCGTCCTTTGATGACGGACGCGGCCAGACCGGACAGCAGCTCCAGGCTGGTCACCCGTGCGTCTTCACCGGCCAGGAGGCGGGAGGCGACGGACAGGGCTTGAAGGGGGCTGGTCAGCAGGTCCTGTACTTCTCGCTCTTCGAAAAGCATGCGCGCGTCGTCGCCGATCACAAGGTCGAGAAGTTCCGCGCCTCTCCGCACTGACCACGGGGCGACCTCGTGCACCACAGCCCTGCCCAGCTCGATTCCAGGTCTGCACGTGGCGAGCATCCGGGCGGTCGGGTGGGCGGCCAGCAAGAGCCTGACCTCGTATAGGAGCTGTGCAACCTGCTCGGGTGAGATCCGATCGAGATCGTCGATCACGATACGTCCGAGTCCACTCGCCGGCTCGCCGCCCGCGCGTGTGATGGCATCCAGCAGATCTGGAACGGCCTTGCCCGCATCCACCCATACAGGGATCACGACATCGGGGTCACCCGCTGCCTCGCGGAGCCCTTCCCGCATCTCGGCTTCCTCACTCTTGCCGGCTCCCATGGGCGCGACCAGAACCGCCAGAGTGCCGACGGGGACAGTCACCACCGGCAGTGAGGACTTGTCAGCCCAGTCCAGAACGGCATCGGCACGCTCCTCGGGCACAAGGCTCAGTCGTGCCTCACGGCGGTGCTGCGAAGCACGGGCTGCATCAGTGAGGGCATCTGACCTGGGCTTGTGTCCGGCGGACACGGCGTCGAGCAAATGTGCGAGGACGTCACCGGAGGTGATGGCACCGGCGTAGGTACGCGGATGGAGTCGTACCGATCCAGGTAGCGGCACAGCTGGTCGTGGTGCCACACCGCCCAGCCCTTGAGCCCAAGGCGTGCCGCATACGTGGACACGAATTGCTCAATCCGAGAAATGCCTCCGCTGCCCGGCACGGGAGTCAGGATCACATTGGTGGTGAAGATCAGATACTCGGGCAGCCGCTCCCGCTTCGAAGTCAAGCTCAGCCACGCTTCGAATTCCTCTTTGACCTGCCCCTTCAGCCACGAGACAGCATCCTGGGGCTGTTGATCCGTGCGCTGCCGGAACTTGGCCTGCACGACACCGTAGCCGTCCCATGCCTCAAGCTCGCTCGGATAGGGCACCCGCCCCTCGAACGCTGCCTCACGCCCGCCGTCCTTGCCGTCCCCGAAGGCGGAGACGCCCGGCCCGAGGATCTCCTGGGCCAGGGCCTGCGACACGTGCTCGAACTCCCGGGTGCTCAGCCCGCTGAGGTTGTAATCCACCCCGCAATGATGCCGCTGCGGCTATCTCCCGACCGCCCAACGGAACTTTTTCCCCGGCCGGCCCTCTGCGACCACGCCGATTCACGTGGCTTGACCAGCCCAGCAACACGCCTGACAGCCCATCAGAACGAGCGTCAAATGAGCGTCACGAGCGTCATTTCAGCGTCAAGATATCGCCCGTAACGCCCACACCGCACATAATGCGCACACACAAAACCCCAGGTCAGGGGCCCTTTGCCGCCGACTCAAGGATGGCAACGCACTCCACATGGTGCGTCATCGGAAACACGTCACACGACGAACCGATCGTCAAGATCGAGAGAGTCCGCTGACTCTCGTCGGTCGCCTCCTCGAGCTGCTGGCCGTTCACGCGCGGGACTGCCACCTCGATGGATTTGGCGACCGACGGCCGCGGCGGACGACCAGCCAGCGACCGCTCTCGTCTTGCTGACCAGCGAGCTCGGCTACGTGTTGGTCCATCTCCGCCTCCAGGCGGGTGCCATCATCCGTCGGGTGACCTCGCAGATGATCAGGGAACCGGCCTTGGTGGTGCCGTCCTCGTTCGCTGGCCGTAAGGGTCGCGACAAGTTCGTCTCCGCAAGAACAAGCAGAACGCCACAAATCCATGGTGGTCACGGACAGTGAGGGCCGGGTGCTGTTGGTGCAATCCAGCATGGCCCGCAAGCTGCGCGGACATCGCCCAAGCCTTCCAGTTGGGGCTGGTCAGCCTCCTGGCAGAACGGTCTTGCGGTTGAGGTTCTCGCCAACTCGGGCACGAGGGACTGGGTGCTCAGATCGACGGACGAGCGGTAAGAGCACCGTACCGCAAGCCCATGAAGGGGGGTACGAGGAGGTGCATGAACGCCAGCACAATGCACACTCTCCGCGCCGAATCTGTGTCCAGCACGGCATCGCGCATGCAAAGTACCGGCGCGCTCTGGCCCACCGCCTCGTCCGTCGCGAGCATATGAGCGACGCCATCCAAGCAAGCGCCGGCCTGATGTCTCACTAGCAGACCATGGACCTGGAGCCGACACGGCAGACGTGAATCGGCGCCACACCGAAGTTCGCCCTGCCTCACCGCCTACCGTTCATGCGCTCGCCGGGGCGGACCACTCACATGGTCGGGCCATTCTGTTCGGTCGACTTGCTCATGCTTCACCCGCATAGGGCTGGCCTATCGTATGCAAATCTCTCCCTGGCTGGCCCGTAGCGCCCTGCGGATGATGAAGTCGCGCCATCACGGAGCAAATCTCCTCCTCCTTGGAGGAGGAGATTCTTCGAGAAGGTTTCCCGCTGTTTCTGATCACGCACCAGGCCATAACCGACCGTCGATGCATGTGGCAGCACGTGCGCTCGCCTGCCGGGAGTTCTTGCGCTTGACGCTCCACCGAGCAAGAGGCATGAGGGCTTCGACGAGTTTCTTGCCCTCCTGGGTCAGCTGGTACTGGATCTGCACGGGCGTCGCAGGGATAACTGTGCGTTCGATCAGTTCTTCGGCTTCAAGCTCCTTGAGCCGCTGGGAGAGGGGCCTGTCGGAGATCCCCTCGATCATCGCGCGTTACTCACCCAACCGGCAGGCTCCTTCGCCGGCAGTGTTCAGGATCGCGCCTACCCTGCGCCGACCTGTGAGTTCGAAGGCCCCTTCGAAGTTGGGACAAGCGATGTAAGATTCGTGAGTTACTTATTAAAGATTAGCGCCTTACGACCGACTTGGTCGTGCGCGTGATGCGGTAGATGGTGAAAGACATGACTGACTATGGACGCCCTCTCTCGTTCGGGCTGAGCGTGGACCCCTCTGCCGAAGCGTGGGGCTTGACCAGGCGGCTTGCACGGATAGCGGAGGATCGGAGCCTGGAATACCTGGCTGTGCAGGACCACCCCTATCAGCCCGGGCACTTCGATACTGTGACGCTGATCTCGCATCTGTCCGCCCTGACAGAGCGGATCTCCTTCCTCACGGATGTTGCCGACCTCCAGCTCCGCCCCCCGGTGATGCTAGCCAAGGCGGCGTCATCACTGAGCGTGCTCACGGGTGGACGAATGCAGCTGGGCGTGGGAGGCGGCGGGCTCCCGGACGCCATCGCCTCCATGGGCGGACCGGCGCGGCGGGGGTCTGACATGGTGGCATTCGCCGAGGAATCGCTCGGGCTGCTGCGCAGCGCCCTGAACGGGGGTGTGGTGCGGGTGCACAGCCAGTACCACACCATCGGCGGCTATCAGGCCGGCCCAGTGCCTCCCATGCCCGTAGGTATCTGGCTAGGAGCGCAGAAGAGCCGCATGCTCGCTCTGGCGGGCAAGCGAGCGGACGGCTGGATCTCGCCGCTGAACATCTACGTCACACCGAATGAGGTGCCCTCCCGGCAGCAGGCCATCGATGATGCGGCTGCCGAGGCGGGACGTGATCCGCGGACCTTGCGGCGTGTCTACAACGTGATCGGTGCCATCGGAGCCCCCTCGAATGCCCCGGGCCTTGTCGGCGACGTGTCGCGGTGGGTGGACACCCTTACGGGCTGGAGCACGGAACTCGGCTTCGACACGTTCGTCTTCTGGCCGGTGGCCGATCCCGAGCAGCAGCTGGCTCGCTTCACCGACGAGGTCATCCCCGCGGTGCGCGCGCAGGTCGCGGACATTCGAGGCGAGCGATGAGCGGCGTGCCGGCGGAACTCGCGGGCAAGGTCGTCACGCCGGACGACAAGCGCTATCCACGAGTGCGCTCCACCTACACAGTGGTGGGCAGCCCAGCGGTCGTGGTGCTACCCGAGTCAGCCCAGGACGTCGAGGCCGCGCTGCGGTTCGCGAGGAACAGAGGCCTGCGGGTGGCCGTCCGCAGCGGTGGCCACGGCCTGGCGGGCAGTGGCACCAACGACGGAGGGCTCGTCATCGATCTGCGTGCCATGAACCGGGTCCACGTTCTCGATCGCCACTCCCGCCTGGTGCGGGTAGAGGCGGGGGCACGCTGGGCCCAGGTCGCCCAAGCGCTCGCTCCGCACGGGCTGGCCATCAGTTCGGGCGACCATGGAAACGTCGGCGTCGGTGGCATCGCCACAGCTGGCGGAGTGGGCTGGCTGGTGCGCAAGTACGGTTTGACGGTCGACCATGTTCGAACAGTTGAGGTCGTCCTGGCTAACGGGAGGATCGTCCGCGCCGATGCGGAGAACGAGCCCGATCTGCTCTGGGTCATGCGTGGCGCGGGCGCGGGCGCGGGAATCGCAGTCGCCTTCGAGATCGAGGCCATGGAACTCGGCGACGTCGGCTACGCCCAACTGGTCATATCCATGGACCGCGCTGGCGGGACCCTGCAGAAGTGGGCGGATGTCATGGCGAAGGCGCCGCGCGAGCTGTCGACGGAGCTCAGGCTGACCTCACAGGGCGACGGCTCTCCCATTGGTGTGATCACCGGCGTCGTGACCTCAGACACTCCAGCAGTGATACGCAAAGCCCTCGAACCGCTCTTGGGTGTGGGTGACGTACTGGGACAGCAGGCCCACGTCGTCCCCTATCCGGAACTGGTGTCACCCATGCACCTGCACGAGAACACCGGTCAGATGCCGGCCAGGACAACCAACGGCCTGCTCACCGATATGTCCGCAGGCGTGGCACGCGCCCTGGTGAAGGCTTCGGTAAGCCGCGACCCGCTCATGGTGCAGATGCGTTCGCTGGGCGGCGCGACCCACGACCCCAAGCCGACGGCCACGGCGTTCGCCCATCGCCACCAGAACTTCCTCGTCATCGGGGCCGCCTTCCCACCCAACGTGCGACACACCCTGCGCACAGGCTGGACATCCCTCGCCCCCTACATGGATGGCGCGTACATCAACTTCGAGAGCGCACCCACCGACGACACGTTCGCACGCTTCTACCCAGGTTCCACAGGTGAACGGGTGATGGAGTTGCACAAGCGATACGACCCCGAGGGCATCCTGAAGCCCAGACCCACAGCCTGATGCCTGACGACCGCCCCCCAAAGAACGATCCCGGCGATGCCTCTCCGGCGGCCGCCACGGTTGGAGTCAGTTCCATGCTCACGCTGCTGCACATCGACTCGTCCGTGCACCCGCGCGGAGCCTCGGTCTCACGCACCGTGACCGAGACCTACCGCCAGGCCTGGGAAGAGCAGATTCCCGAAGGCACGGTCATCTACCGCGACCTGGCCAACGCCCCCGTCACGCACATCACTGACGAGGCTGTCACCGCCAGCCTCGTCGACCCGAAGACTCATACGCCCCGGCAGGCAGCTGCTTTCACCGACCGTGAACGGCTCATCAAGGAGCTGGAGCAGGCGGACGCAGTGCTAATCGGCGCTCCCATGCACAACCTTACGATCCCCTCCACGCTCAAGGCCTGGCTGGACAACGTGGTCCTCTTTGGGCGCACTGTGGGGGAGAGCTCTACCATCGTGGATACGCCGGTCACGGTCGTGACCAGCCGAGGCAGCTCCTACGCAGCTGGAACTCCGAACGAGGGGCACGAGTACGTCCAGAACTACCTGACTGCGATCCTCGGCCACGCACTGCGTCTCGACGTCGACTTCATCGTCGCAGATTTCACCCTGGCCCCCCATGATCCCGCGATGACCTCGCTGATCCCTCTTTTCGAGTGGTCCCGCACGCAGGCCCTGGCGGAAGCAGCGGCCCGGGCCAAGGCCGTCGCGTCTCGCCTCCGCAACACACCGTGAGGGTTGCGATCGAGGCCGGTGAGGGTTGTTGTGCGCTGAGTTGGGGGAGAGTTGATCGAGTAGGCGTCCTGACGTGGCTGCTCCGGTTTCAACCCGAGGTGCCGAATAGCGCGCCGTGTGTCTCGAGCGGCGGCCCGAGCGCCTGGGTTATGGGAGAAGGACCGGACCGTGCCTGCACGCCGCCGTCATCCGAGCGATCTGTCCGACGCCCGCGAGGAGTTGGCCGAGCCGGTCCTCACCACCTGGCGGGCCCGACGTCGCAACTGGGGACGGTTCGGCCGCCCGCCGGACCAGGATCTGTGCAGCCTGTTCGATGCAATCTTCTACGCGAACCGCACCGGGATCCCTGGTGCTGCCTCCCGCGTGACTGGAACATCGTCTCCGCCTGCTTCGCCCGCTCGCAGGAGGAGAGAGTGCCTTCGACCAGTTCGACCGCCGCCTGCACACCATGCCCGGAGCGGGAAAGCCGGGAAGTAGATCCCTGCGCATGCGTCATGGACTCACAGGGCAGCAATTACCCTCGGAACGGGGAAGAGCGTACGGTGTACTGGCGGGTGGGAACGCCGCTACCGAGGGTTCGCGGTGCCCCTGGTGCGCTGGCACAAGTGGGCTCCGCTGTTGTCGCTTGCTCCGGTAGATCAGTGGTCCGTGAACAACCGGGACAGCGTTTCGTCCACGTCGAGTTGCTCTGACTCGGCCCCCCCCTGGGCACCAACGATATTGTTCGGCCCAGGAATGACCGCATTTCCTGCCAAGAGGTCTCCAGCAGGGTCGAGCGGACCGGCGAACTGTAGGCGATGTAGAGCACATCGGAACGCGGGCCGCCAATTCCGGGCCACACTCGCACGTTGCCTTCGCCGGCATAGCCGTGCAGGCCATCGACCAGCAGGTCACGGCTGAACGCCCACGTCACCGTGGCGCCGGCGTCGCCCTCACGGAGTGCGACACGAAGAGCGCAGGGATCGCGTGTCGCATAACTCAGCCTCATGCGAACCAGCAGCGATTCGGCGAAGCACCGGACCAGCCGTGCGGGTACGTCGACTTCTGCGACCCCGATCGGGTCCATGCTTCTTACTCCAAAATTCTTGCTGTGAGACAGAAAAGAGAACAGCAACAGCAACAGACGGCGCAGGGCTTCCTGCCGCGTCCCTGTCCCTGGGCCAGCGGTGCGGAGGCACAGTTCGCCTGAGACTGTGCCTCCGCCCTTCGGGTCCGCCCCATGGTGTTTCAGTGCGGGAAACGAAAGCAGCTGGGTCCCGTTTGGTCTGCCACGACACCGCTGCGGTGGCCTTACCTCCTGCAGACTTCCCTCGATCGGTAGATCGTGGCAGGGTGCGAAATCGTGGCCAGGCCAAACTGTGCGTGGCTGCGGCTGCTAGGGACGCAGACCACCTGACGCCACAATGACTTCGCCCGTCACCCATCGGGCTTCTTCGGAGGCAAGGAACGTGACGGCAAGCGCGACGTCCTCTGGCTGACCCATCCGGTGCAGCGGAGTGTCGGAGACGAGGGAGTCGATGTACGCACTGCCCACGAGCCCGTGCGCGTGGCTTCCCTCAGTTTCCGTCACACCCGGCGCCACGGCGTTCACACGGATGTTCTTGGGGCCAAGCTCCTTGGCCAGCACTCGAGTGACGGCTTCCACGGCGCTCTTTGTCGCGGTGTAGATGCTCAGGTTCGGCTGGAACAGATGCGCCGCAGCGGTGCTGATGTTGACGATGCTCCCTCCGTCCGGGCCGAAACGCTTGGCGGCCTCCTTGGACGCGAGGAGCACGCCCAGGACGTTGGTGTTGAACTGGTAGTGGAAGTCGCGCTCGGTCACCTCGTCAAGAGGACCGAACTCGTAGACCCCCGCATTGTTGACAAGAACGTCCAAGGAGCCGTATGTCCGGACGGTCTCGTCGAACAAGGCCAGCAGGTCCGCTTCCTTGGTGACGTCTGCGGGAAATGCGATGGCCCGTCCGCCGGCTTCTTCGATGTCAGCGACCACTGTGGCCGCACGTTCCCCGTCACCAGGGAAGTAGTTGACCACGACTGCTGCTCCCGCAGCGGCCAGGTTCTTGGCGAATCCGGCTCCGAGCCCTTGGGCTGCGCCAGTGACTACGGCCACCTTGCCAGTGAGTGTGCTCATGACGTGCTCCAGACCGACCTCGGTCCGTTCATGGCGAACGCTCGGTTCGCCATGGAGTTGGCCCCGGGGCCATTCGTCGTACTCGGGTGTGAGACGGCTGACAGGCGCGCGCCGATGAGCAAATGCGAAGCCCGGGACGGGGTAGTGCCCTGTGGCGTCTGCCAGCTGTACGCAACCGTAGGCACATGCCCTGACGTCAGCAAAGGGTCCGTAAGATACTTACTATTGATTAGCTACTAATGCAGTCCTTGTGCGATGGGGATCGCAGCAGCAATGTGAAGAGGTGCTGCCTCCAACCGTGGCAGCAGCAAGCTCGAACGCCTCTAGACACCTGGAACCACACCATGGCAACCCTGCTGCACCTCGACTCCTCACTCAACCCCGGCGCCGACTCCAAGTCCCGCACCGTGGCCCTGAAGTTCCGCGACGCGTGGCAGGAGCAGCACCCCGACGGAGAGATCGTTTACCGCGATCTCGCTGCGGACCCGCTGCCCCACCTCGACGTGCACGCTTTCTCCGCCGCCTTCGTCGGCGACGGCTCCCGAACGCCGGAGCAGGACTCGGCGATGGCCAGGCGCGTGAAGCTGATCGAGGAACTGGAGCAGGCCGACGCCGTGCTGCTCGGTGCCCCGATGTACAACTTCACCATCCCCTCGACCCTCAAGGCCTGGATCGATCACGTCCTCATGGTGGGCCGTACCACCGGAGACACCTCCAGCGTCAAGGGCCTTTCAGTCACGGTGGTCGCCAGCCGAGGCGGCTCCTACGCCCCGGGTACCCCGCGGGAAGCCTCCGAGTACGTCCAGAACTACCTGCAGTCCATCCTCGGCGAATACATGGGCCTCGAACTCGACTTCATCGTCCCGGAACTGACCGCCGCGCACTCCAACCCCGACATGGCCGAACTGGTACCCCTCGCCGAGGCGTCGTGGGCACGCGCTCTCCAGGACGCCTCGGCAAAGGGCAAGGAGACTGCTCGACGCATCACTGCTGCCTGATAGAGGCTCACCAAGCCATCTACACGGTCTGCAGGGCTGGACCGCCTTCCGGTTCCTGCCGCACAACATGTGCGGCAGGAACCGGAAGCGTTGCGCTACAGGCGCCAATAGCCCGTCACAGCGCAGTCGATCTCCTGGTTACTGAATGTGATTGGGTGATGACGGGTCATCGGACTGACAGTCGTGTGTCGGTTCCGGTACCTCTGGCTGAGTGAGATGCGCCCAGGACGGCGGGCTGACCGACGCCGGGAGGGCCGCGCGGGAGCGGGTTCGGCTTCAGGCCGTGGAACGCTTCGAGCGCGCGGAGAAGAACAAGGTCATTGCCGCCGCGTTACGGGTGTCGGAGCGGTCGGTGGAGCGGTGGCGGAAGGCTTGGCGCGAGCAGGGCGAGACTGGAGTTCTGTCGAATGGCTCGCCGGGGCGGCCGAGGCTGGGGCCGGTCCAGATGGAGCGTCTGGAGCGGGAGTTGGAGCGTGGTCCGCTCGCGCACGGCTGGCCGGATCAGCGGTGGATCCTGGCGAGGATCAAGCCGCTGATCGCCGGCCGTTCCACGTCTCGTACACGGTCGAGGGCACCTGGCTGCTGCTGAAGCGGCATGGCTGGTCCTGGCAGCAGCCGGCCCGGCGGGCGATCGAGCGGGACGACGACGCGGTGGAGCTGTGGAAGAAGGAGGTCTGGCCGCGGGTAGGAAGCGGCAGCCCGGGGTGCGTGGAGCGCGGCCAAGAACCCAGGTCAGCCTACGGCCCGCCCTCACAGCCCAGTACCGGGTGTCTGTGCAACCCGGAGCTGGCCGGCATGCCCGAACCGGAGCTGGGCGAGATCATCAAGCAACTGGCCCCGGATCTGGACGAGTTACGAGAGCAAGGACGGCTCCAGCAGCGAGGAGGCGAACGCGTCCGTGCTCGCGGCGCAGGGTCCAAGGACAAGCTGACCACCGCCGGCAGAGTCCTGGCCACCGTGCTCTACCAGCGCAAGCTCGGCACCCGAGACCTGCTCGCCCAGCTCTTCGGAGTCAACGGCAGCACGCTCACCAGGGCCATCCGGTTCAGCCCCTCCTGGCCGAGCATGGTCACACCATTCCACCCTCCACAGCCAGGTTCCGGACACCCGCCGACGTCACCGCATTCCTCGCGAGCACAGCTCCAGGGAGACCAAATCAGCATCTTGATTCTCTGCGAGCCCGTAGTACTAGCGGCTACGGACGTCGCCCGCAGCAGCAAGCGAGAAGTCGGGCTTCAACGCACAAATTGCACCCGGGCTAAACCTTCGTGGTCGGTGGCAGATGAGCGCGGCGGGGTTGCGTCCAGGGAAGTGGTGTACCGGTTCTCGCCTGATCCGGGCGTTTGTCCCGGCGTCGGGGTGAGGGTCCGGATATGAGAACGGCCACCGGCTGATCTTCGAGATGTCTAGGCTCGAAGGAGATCAGCACGATGACCGCACCTGACAGTCTGCCCCTGCGCGCTCTGGCGGAGGACAACCTCGCCTCGGCGAGTCCCGATCTGCTGCGCGCGATGGTCAAGACCTTCGCCGACGCGCTCATGTCCGCGGAGGCCGATGCCCTCTGCAACGCCGAATACGGGCAGGTCAGCGACAAGCGTGTCAACCACCGCAACGGCTATCGCCCACGCGAGTGGGACACCCGCGCAGGAACCGTCGAACTCGCCGTCCCCAAACTGCGCCAGGGCAGCTACTTCCCGCACTGGCTCCTCGAACGACGCCGCCGGGCCGAGCAGGCCCTCATCAGCGTGGTCGCCACCGCCTACCTGCTCGGCGTTTCCACCCGCCGCGTGGAAAAGCTCGCCGAGTCCCTCGGCGTCACGCAGCTGTCGAAGTCCCAGGTCAGCGCGATGGCCAAGCACCTCGACGAACAAGTCGCCGCCTTCCGCAACTGGCCCCTGGACGCAGGCCCCTACTCGTTCGTCTGGGTCGACGCACTCACCCAGAAGGTCCGCGAGGGCGGCCGGATCATCAACGTCCACGCTCTGATCGCGGTCGGCGTCAACGCCGACGGACACCGCGAGATCCTCGGCATCGACGTCGCCACCGCCGAGGACGGCGCCGGCTGGCTCGCCTTCCTGCGCTCGCTGACCGCCCGCGGCCTGTCCGGCGTCCAACTGGTCGTCTCCGACGCCCACACCGGCCTCGTCGCCGCGATCGGCGCGGCCCTGCCGGGCGCGTCGTGGCAGCGATGCCGCACGTATTACGCCCGGAATCTGCTGAGCCAGGTCCCGAAGTCCGCCCAGCCCTGGGTGGCCACCCTGCTGCGGACGGTCTTCGAACAGCCCGACACGACGGCTGTCCGGGCCCAGCTGCGGCACGTCCTGGACGCGTTGGAAGCCAAGTTCCCCAAGGGGGCAGCCCACTTGGACGCCGCCCAGCACGACCTGCTGGCGTTCACCGCGTTCCCGCGGGAGATCTGGCGGCAGATCTGGTCGAACAATCCCCAGGAACGGCTGAACAAGGAGATCCGCCGCCGCACCGACGTGGTCGGCATCTTCCCCGACCGCACCGCCCTGATCCGCCTCGTCGGCGCGGTCCTGGCCGAGCAGAACGACGAATGGACCGAGACCCGCCGCTACATGGGCCGCGAACTCCTCGCCAAAGCCCGCCTCCACCCGATCGAGTCAGAAACCTACGACACCGCCCTGCCCACCGAACTGACCGCATAGCCTCAAAACGAGATCACCGAGTGGCTGCCGATACACCACTCCCGCGGACGTGACCCGCGGCGGCCGTACGGAGCGGCTGACCACGGACGAACCCCTGTCGGGGCACTCCGCCCATCGCCCTGCCACCGAGGGATGCATGTGAAGGTTCTCGGCAGATCCGGGCCAACTCTGCGCGCCTGACCCGCAACCTCAACCGTCGCCGCACGTCTGTCGAGGTGGAGCCGTCATGAATTGGTTCCAAGGCGGGCTGAGCCCCACAGGGCCGCCCTCAAGACCCCGTCCGGATGGAGCACACGATGACGCCCTACGCTGAACCAACACCGTCTCACCGCGGCTCGCGCCGTACATGGGCCCTCAGCGCCGCAGTAGCCCTGGTAGCCGCCACTTCCGCTCAGGTCACGCACGCAGCCGACTCAAGCGCAGCGCCCCGAGGCGCGGAGGGCGTCGCCACAGTCACCTACAACCTGGGTGACGTCGCCTACCAGTTGCCAGAGACGGGTGAGCCCGTCGAACTCACCGCCACCGTCGACTACCCGGAGAGCCTCGGTACCACTCTACGTCCCCTCGTCGTCGCACTGCACGGCCTGCACGAGACCTGTGCGGACCGGGCGGCCGAAAGCGCCCGGCACGCAGCCGAGCAGGCTGAAGACTGGGGTGCGTACCTGGCCGCCAACCGCGAGCTTTTCCGCTGGCCCTGCGCCCCGGGTATCACGCCCATCGGTAACGACCGCGGGTACGACTACCTCGGGAAGGAGTTGGCGCGCCAGGGGTTCATCTTCGTCTCCGTGCGGGCCAACGGCATCAACGCCGCATCGTTGACGGGCGACGCCAACGCTTCCGCCCGCGCCGAACTCATCAACAAGCACCTCGACCTGTGGCAACGGCTCAACTCGACCGGCAAAGGCTACCTGGCCGGCAAGTTCGTCGATGATCGGACGGGCCGACCAAAAGACGTCGACTTTGCGCACCGCGTCGACCTGTCCCGGGTGGGTACTCTCGGCCACTCACGAGGTGGCGCCGGCGTAACGTGGCACGCGGCCGACCGCCATCGGGCCGAATGGCCTGCGGGCGTGAGAATCCGGGCCGCGCTGGCGCTGGCACCGGCATACAACGTCATGACTGAGGATCTGGGCGAGTACGCGATGAAGCGCACCCCCCTCGCTGTGATGCGCGGCACCTGCGACGGTGACATCGGCACCGAAGCGTTCGCGTTCGCCGCCGGCGCCACTTCTCAAGGGACGAGCGACTACTACGGTTTCCACGTGCACGGAGCGAACCACAACTACTTCAACACCCAGTGGTCGCCACAGAGCGGTGAGGTCGCCGCTTTCGACGACGCCGTCCACCCCGACGGGCAGCCAGGGCGGTGCACAGATCGCGGTGGGGATGCCACGGCCCCTCAACTAACGGAAGCCCAACAGCGCCGGGTGGCCAGCACGTACGTGAAAGCCTTCTTTCGCCGGTACCTCGCCGGTGATGGACGTGTCGATCCTGTCCTGACTGGTCGGCGGTACCCGGTCTCGAACATAACCACCGTCGACGTCACGTCTGTCCGGAATCGGCCAGCGTGAGCGCTGGATTGCATATTCCGTCACGACGTTGCCACGTGCCGGGCGGCGCGACACTGAGCTCCTTCACCATTGCCGCTCTAGGGTGAGGATGGCTTTGGCGATTGGCGTCATGCGGTTGGGGCTGCATCGGGATCTGCGAAAGATCCGCCATGGCTTCAGGCGCGCGACGCAGCGTTCCACCGGTGCCGTGCTGCGGCCAAAGCCCGGTTGACGGTCTTCTCGGCGAAGGTGAATCCCTGCAGCGGCTTTCGCTTGATGCCGGTGCTCACCCACAACCGGCTCAAGCAGTGGCGCGGCCTGGCCATGCGAACAGTCAAGCTCGCCATCGCCTACCAGGCCGCACTCCATCTCGCCGCCATCCTCATCTGGGCCCGGCGATAGCCCGCTCAGCGATCGACCACCCAGCGCGCGTCCGTCGGCCAGGACCCGGCCTATTGGCGCACGAACTTGATGATGCGCCAGCTGGCCCTGCTGTTCGGGATCTCGACGTCTGCAGCCGACCGGATCATCGATCAGCTCGGTCCGCTCCTCGCATTGCAGCCCCGGCTCCGCTTCGCGAAGGACGCCGTGCTCATTGTGGACGGCACCCTGGTACCCACCCGCGACCACACGGTGGCCGAGCAGTCGAAGAACTATCGATACTCCACCAACCACCAGGTCGTCATCGACGCTGACACCCACCTGATCGTCGTGGTCGGCCGACCCCTGCCAGGCAACCGCAACGACTGCAAAGCATGGGCGGAGTCCGGCGCGAAGGCTGCCGTGGGCAGGACCCTGACGATCGCCGACGGCGGCTACCCCGGAACCGGACTCGTGATGCCCCACCGCCGCCGCAGGGCGAGGAACTGGCCGCGTGGAAGGAAGCCCACAACAAGTCCCACAAGCGGGTGCGCGCCCGGGTCGAGCACGCCTTCGCCCGTATGAAGGGCTGGAAGATCCTGCGCGACTGCCGGCTCAAAGGCGCTGGCGTCCATCACGCGATGCTCGGCATCGCCCGCCTGCACAACCTGGCCCTCACCGGATAGACGGTGAAGGGCTCAGGTCGTCTGTCCGTCTGTGTTCATCAGTGGAGCCGGTGTGTGGCGGGGCCATGGTGCGCCCGCCCGCTCCGAGGCGGCGGCCCGAAACGCTTCCGCCAGCGAGCTTCCCGGATACGTGCCGAACTCCGGGTATTTCCAGCGGTAGTAGCAGGACCAGTAGCTCACGACACGTCGTTCCGTGCTGGCGAAAAACGCAGGATTTCGAGCGATGAACTCCCCATAGAGTCCGCGCTGGACGGAGTCCGGGACACCGAGTCCGGGCAGCCCTCTGTAGATCGCCTCAAGGATCTCCACCACGTACTCGCCGGCCAGCTGCACGACGAACGGGACCACCCACGCCTCGTCCAGCCTCACAACCTGTTCGAGGTGACGCTGACGGACCCTGCCGTCGCAGTGCCGGGAGTACAGGCAGTGCAAGATCACCTGCTGGGTCCCGGGCAGTGAAAGCACCACGTCGGCGTTCGGCTCATCTTGGTAGATCCGATAGGGGATGGTGACAGTCTCACCCCACACCTCGACATTCAACGGGTCCGCCGATGAGAGCTTGCCGTCCGGAACGACTGCCAGAACACTCCGGACGTCAACAGCAAGCCGGGACGGAAACGCACTCACCAGGGCATCGGTGCTATTCGGCGACTCCCAGGACTTCTCCACGACACGAGGGTAATCGGCCGGCACCTGGCCCCTCCGCCTACCCGATCAACGGCTCGCACCATCGCTGCCACCTCATTGCGGGACAGCCCTTAACTTGATCTTTAACGTCCGGTGTCGAATGGCTCGTCGAACTTGATCGCCCGGTTCGGTATCTGCCGTACACGGAAGCGGCCTTCGTCTGAATATGTGCTCCGGCCAAGGAACACACACATTCAGCACGAAGGCCGTGAGGATGAGTCTGCTGCACCATGACGCCCGGCGAGAGACGCTGACGCAACTGTCACGCTTCCGGGGCGAGTTCTATTCCTGCCTGACCGCTCGTTCGGACTCGTTGTTCGAGCTGGCCGATGCTGTCCTCTGCAGCGACGGGCCGGTGAAGTCGTTGGTCGAATTGTCGCTGGTGGGTGAACATCGTCGCGGTCATGGTGGGCTCTATGCCGCGATGGCCCGTGGACGCATCGATGCCGGTCGGCTGCGGCGGGCACTGGCCGAGGTGCCCCTGCCGCGGTCTTCCGACGGGCGGCTGGTCCTTGCCGTTGATGTCACTTGCTGGCTGCGGCCCGACGCCCACACCTCACCAGAACGGATCCTGTGCCACACCTACGGCCGGGGCAAGGACCAGCACATTCCGGTCCCGGGCTGGCCCTACTCGATCATCTGCGCGCTCGAGCCGGGCCGCAGCTCATGGACCGCACCTCTGGATGCACTGCGTCTGACGCCCGGCGACGACACCGCGACCGTCACCGCCCGGCAGTTGCGTGACCTGCTGCAGCGACTGATCAACACGGGGCAGTGGCAGGTGGGTGACCCTGACATCCTCATCGTCGCGGACGCCGGATACGACGCACCCCGCCTCGGCTATCTCCTCAAAGACCTGCCGGTGCAGGTGCTGGCCAGGATGCGTTCCGACCGTGTCCTGCGCCGGGCTGTCGCACCGCGGCTGCCGCACACCCAGGGCCGGCCGCCCCGGCACGGCAGCGAGTTCGTCTTCGGGCAGCCCGACACCTGGAACACCCCGGACACCGAAACAATCACCGACACCCGCCTCTACGGAGTCGCCAGGGCCCGGTCCTGGGACCGGCTCCACCCCAAGTTGACCCACCGTTCATCATGGGCAGCCGCAGAGCGAACCCTCCCGATCGTCGAAGGGACAGTGATCCGCCTCGACATCGGCCACCTGCCCAGCGGAGCAACACCGAAGCCGGTCTGGCTGTGGTGGTCAGACACCGATGCCACCCCGGACGACGCCGACCGTCTCTGGCAGGCCTACCTGCGACGCTTCGACATCGAGCACACATTCCGCCTGTTCAAACAGACCCTCGGCTGGACCTGCCCGAAGATCCGCACACCCGAGGCAGCCGACCGATGGACCTGGCTAATCCTCGCCGTCTACACCCAACTACGACTCGCCCGTCCTCTCGCGGCCGACCGGCGTCGTCCCTGGGAGAAACCCAGTCCGCCGGACAGGCTCACCCCCGCCCGAGTCCGCCGCGACTTTCGGCACATCCGCCCACAATCGGCCTGCCCGGCCCAAGCACCGAAACCATCACGTCCGGGCCCGGGCCGGCCGCCAGGCCAAAGGAACACCCGGCCCACACCCCGCCACGACGTGCATACACCCCGCAAAACACCGGCAGCGAAACAGCGAACGACGAAGTCAACCACCCCCCGACCACGCCGCACAGGTTAAAGATCAAGTTAAAGGGTGTTGCAGAAGGCCGCGAACTGGGCATCTCCGTTGTATGGCTGGGGTGTTGAGGGCCGAGCGGGTGTGGGTGGAGACGTTTACCGGCCTGCGGGTGGATCAGTTCGGTCGGCTGCTGAAAGCAGTGCGGGAGCGTGGTGGCGAGGGGTGTGGGTGGGGTCGTCCGTGGCGGCTGCCGCTGGCCGAGCGGGTGCTGCTGGTGGCGGTGTACTACCGCACGAACCTCACCATGCGGCAGCTCGCCCCGCTGTTCGGCGTCTCGCCGGCGACCGTGTGCCGGGTGATCCAAAGGCTCGGTCCGCTGCTCGCGCTCGAGCCGGCCCGCACCTCCCAGAACGTTGTCGAGCGGCTGTGGATTGTCGACGGCACCCTCGTCCCGGTCCGTGACCGCAACGTCGGCGCTTCCTCGCGTAACTACCGCTTCTCGGCGAACGTTCAGGTCATCGTGGACGCGGAGACGCGTCTAGTGGTGGCCGCGGCCCGTCCGGTGCCCGGCAACACGGCGGACGCGAAAGCCTGGCGGGACTCCGGCCTGGCCGCACACTGCGAGGGCGTGACGGTCATCGGCGACGGCGCTTACATCAACACCGGCCTGATCGTCCCGCACCGCAAACGCCCCCATCGACCTCTGCTGCCGGGTGAGGAAGCCGACAATGCCGCCCACCGCAAGGTGCGTGCGCGGGTGGAGCATGTGATCGGCCGGATGAAGAACTACAAGATCCTCCGTGACTGCCGGCAGCGGGGCGACGGCCTCCACCACGCGGTCCAGGCCGTCGCCCTCATGCACAACCTCGCGCTCGCGTCATGACCAGAGGACTGCCTCCACGGGCCCTGACCTGCCCGCACACGGCCTTGTGCAACACCCTTTAAAGGGTGTTGCACAAGGCTCTGAGCTGGGCATCTCTTCTGTATGGCTGGGGTCTTACGTGCTGAGCGGGTGTGGGTTGAGACGTTCACGGGGCTGCGGATGACGCAGTTCTCGGGACTGTTGAAGGTGGTGCGGGAGCGGGGCGGCAACGGCACACTGCGGGGCCGGCCGTGGTCGCTGCCGCTGGCCGAGCGGGTGCTGATGGTCGCGGTGTACTACCGCACGAACCTGACCATGCGGCAGCTGGGCCCGCTGTTCGGTGTCTTCCTCGACAGTGTGCCGTGTGATCCAGCGGCTCGGTCCGCTGCTGGCGCTCGAGCCCGTTTCCCGCCCCTGCGATGCGGCGGACCGGTTGTGGATCGTGGACGGCACCCTGGTCCCGGTCCGCGACCGGCGCGTGGGCTCATCGTCACGCAACTACCGGTTTTCCGCGAACGTGCAGGTAATCGTCGATGCCGACACCCGCCTGGTGATCGCCTCCGCTCACCCGGTGCCGGGTACCACCGCAGACGCGCACGCCTGGCGGGCCTCAGGGTTGGCCGCGCACTGCCAGGGCGTCACCGTCCTGGGCGACGGCGCCTACCTCAACTGCCAGATGGTGGTGCCGCACCGCAAACGCCCCCACCGACCTCTGCTGCCGGGTGAGGAAGCAGACAATGCCGCCCACCGCAAGGTGCGTGCGCGGGTGGAGCATGTGATCGGCCGGATGAAGAACTACAGGATCCTCCGTGACTGCCGGCAGCGGGGCGACGGCCTCCACCACGCGGTCCAGGCCGTCGCCCTCATGCACAACCTCGCGCTCGCGTCATGACCAGAGGGCTGCCTCCACGGGCCCTGACCTGCCCGCACACGGCCTTGTGCAACACCCTTTACGAGCTCGTGCACGGTAAGCGGTAAGACGTCGAGTTCCTGATCGTCGATCATGGTCGTGTGGTGGGGAACGCGTCTCGTGCAGCGATCATCAGCAACCGGAGGATCACGGGCATGTCGGCTGCTGTGATTGCTGAACTCGTTGCTGAGGTAGGCCCGTTGTGGCACGAGCGGCACCAGGCCAGGCTTGCGTCCCGGCCACGGAAGCGGGCGGTGGGCGCCGGCGCGAAGCACCAGCTGGTGTTCGTCGACCGGCTCCTGGCCACGCTCGTCCATCTCCGTCACGCCGCCACGCATGACGTGCTGGCCTGCTGGTTCGGCGTCGACCGCTCCACCATCACCCGGGCCATCGGCGAGGTGCGACCCCTGCTCGCCGAGCGAGGCTGCACCATCAGCGTCGGAGTGCGGTTGCGGACCCTCGCGGAGGTCATCGGCCACATCGGCGCCAGCGGGAAGACCGGCATCATCGACGGCACCGAGATCCGAGTCAGGCGCCCGGCTGCCGGACGCAAAGACCGGGACAAGTTCATCTCCGGCAAGAGCAAGCAGAACGCGGTCAAGACCATGGTCGTCACGGATGGCGACGGCCGGGTGCTCTTCTGCAGCCCAACTCAGCACGGCAGCTGCGCGGACATCACCCATGCCCGCCAGTTGGGGCTGGTCAGGCTCTTGGAGGGCGGTCCGGCAGCCGAGATCCTCGCGGATGCCGGCTACCAGGGCCTGGGAGCCCAGACCGGCGGGCGCGTGGTGACACCGCCGCACCGCAAGTTCAAGAAGAACGCTCCCGACTGGTACGAGGAGATGCACGAACGCCAGCGCAAAGCGCACTCCTCGCGGCGCATCCGCGTCGAGCACGGCATCGCACACCTGAAGAACTGGCGGGCACTGGCCCGTCACCTCGGCCGCCGCGAGCACATCAGCGACACCGTGCAAGCCATCGCCGGCCTGCTCTCCCATCAGCAGACCGCGGACCTGGACCCGGCACCGCAGGTGTGACCGCCAAGCCCCGCTGAGGTCCTCGACGTCTTACCGCTTACCGTGCACGAGCTCGTTAGTCGTCCACCAGAATGCTGTTCCGCGAGCTTCCTCGTGACGCTCATCGGGTCCACCCTAATGGGCGGTGAAGCGAGTCATCGTCATCCGAATCCTGAGTCAGAGCTCTCTCGACAGGCAACGGGACTCGCTTCACCAGGGGCGGTACGGCAGCCCTGGGTCCACCCGGTGCCCTGAGCACTGGCAATAGAGCGGGCCCGTACCTCCCCTTGATCGCTACCGGCCTGGAACAAGAACTATTCCGCCACCTGGGCACTGAGCCCTCTACTGAGAGCGTCTCTAGTCCTGGTCGGCATCGATCACACGCGTTTCCGCACCGGAGCAAACTGAGTCACCTGAGTAACGACAGGCCACACGGCAGGTCGTGGAAAGCCAACTCCGACCACCTCTCGCACCACCGTGGATCCCGGCGATTCGCTGTCCGTCGCCTGAGCCAACTGCACGGAACACCTCTCACCTCATCGCGGGCTTCGAGCTCTCGTGAAGACGGGGGCCGTGGAGCTCGCTGGGGTTGCGAACGGCTGGTGGGATGTTGTGCCTCGAGCACTTCCATTAGGGAGCACGCGCACCCTGCACAGGCTCTGGCCTGCGGAAACACATACCGATGGAGGAGTTCTGGATGGAGATCGTCGGGTTACGGACACCGGTTTTCTGCGGCGTGGACTGGGCGGAAGACCACCACGACATCGCGCTGGTCGACGCTGGTGGGAACCAGCTTGCCAAGCAGCGCGGATCAGCGACGATGCCGCCGGATTTGCCCAGCTCACCGCCCTGTTGATCGAGCACGGCGACAACAAGGATGCTCCGATCCCCGTGGCAATCGAGACCTCTCGCGGACTGCTCGTGGCCTGTCTGCGAGCCACTGGCCGTCCGGTCTTCGCGATCAACCCGCTGGCGGTCGCTCGCTACCGGGACCGTCATTCCGTCGCACGGAAGAAGTCAGATGCCGTCGACGCTGCGGCACTGGCGAACATCCTGCGCGTCGATATGGCCGCCCACCGGCCACTACCTGCGGATTCCGAGCTTGCTCAGGCGGTGGCTGTGCTCGCGCGGGCTCAGCAGGATGCGGTCTGGGACCGCGGCCAGGCCCACAACAAGCTGCGGTCACAGCTCCGGGAGTTCTACCCGGGTTTCCTCGCAGCGTTCGCCGACAAGCGCGACGGGCTGTGCTCCAGGGAGTCCCGAACCATCCTGGCAGCAGCCCCTACGCCGACCGCGGCCGCGAGGCTGACGCGCCGACGGCTGCAGTCCCTGCTCAAGCAGGCCGGCCGGCTCCGCGGAATCGAGGCCGAAGCCGAACGGCTCCACGAGGTCTTCCACCGCGACTACCTCCACCAGCTGCCGCAGGTGGAAACGGCGCTCGGCCAGCAAGCCACCGCCCTGCTGCGACAACTGGACACCACCTGCCTCAACGCCGACCAGCTTGAGAAGGCCACCACCCAGATCTTCGAGCAGCACCCGGATGCCCCGATCATCCGCAGCTTTCCGGGCCTCGGGTCCTTAACCGGAGCCCGGGTTCTTGCCGAGATCGGCGATGACCGAACCCGGTTCAACAGCGCCGGCTCGCTAAAGGCCTATGCCGGAAGCGACCCGGTCACCCGGGCCAGCGGCAAGAACTGCGTGGTCATGAGCCGGAAAGTCAAGAACCAGCGACTCGCCGCCGTCGGCTACGTCTGGGCGTTCGTGTCCCTGACGAAGTCACCAGGCGCCCGAGCCCACTACGACCGCCGCAAAGAGGTCGGAGACCGCCACGTCGCAGCCCAACGGAACCTTTTCAACCGCTTCATGGGAATGCTCTACTACTGCCTCCAGAACGGGCAGGCCTACGACGAAGCGAAGGCCTTCCCGACCCGGCCATCGACACAGATCCCGGGAGCGGCTTGACGCCTTCAGCGGGTGGGATGTCTATTGCGATGCAGGCCGCGGCGAAAGCGGCGTCGGCGGTACGTCGATCCTGCCAGAACGAAGCCAGGGGCCGATCTTATCGATGGCTTCAGCGAGTCTGCGATCTTGCGTCTGGCGATCTCGATCGGCAGGCTTTGCGGGTGCGTGCTGATCTTGTGCCGGATGTTCTGTGGGAGCGCATCGCACCACTGCTGCCGGCCGTCCCCAAGCGTCGTTCTTGCTACCCCGGATGTTTGCGCGTTCCAGACCGGATGGCGCTCGCTGGCGTACTGTACGTGGTGCGGACCAGCGTTGTCTGGCGCGACGTGCCTGCAGAGACCGTAGGCTGCTCCGGAGTCAAGGCGTGGCGTGAGCTGCGGGATTGGACCGAAGTCGGAGTGTGGCCGGCGCCGGAGACGTTAGGGTTGTCACCTCCTCACCTCACGGCCGGCACGCGTTCCCACAGGTCCGTGACGACGCCAGAGTCGAAGAACGCGACGGCGCGTGTCACCCGTCCGTCCCTCATATGCAGCGTCCACGAGTAGGTGTTGTCGTACGGCTGTCCGTCCTTGGCTACACCGTGCCCGTCCCACTGCACGAACACTGTGTCCCCATCGGCCCAAAGTCCTCGGACGGTCGGCTTCACGAAGACTGACAGACGTTCGCTCAGCGGGTCGATCGCCTCGTCCAGGAACTCCTGGCGGCTGGTGTAGGTGCCGGCAATCGGGCTCGAGCCAGTGATGGTCCAGACCGCGTCATCGGCCAGGATGTCGTAGAAACTACCTCCGGCTTCCCAACGCTGGAAAGCCTCGCGGACCGCGGTCAGGTTTCTGCCCTCCTGAGCCGTTCGCTCACCGTCCTCGGCATTCAACGACGGAGCTGGGGCTGATGGCGCACTTGTCGCTCGCGCTGCTCCGGCCGCAGAAGTCTCCACGCCGGCGGCCTGACCGGCGACCACTCCGCTGATCACCATCAGTAGTACCGCTGCCGATCCCCAGGGGAGAACACACTCACGGAATTTCGTCGCCTTCGAGAAAAGATTAATCGCGCTAGACAATGAGCTCACCTCATCCAGCGGTCACGCATGTCCGCCGCCGCGCCTTGCCGTCGCGACGGCCCCACTTCCGGGAGACCGTCGGACAAGCGCTGAGGCGGGAGCGAGACCTGGCCCGTGGCGCTGCGGACTTTGTGCTGTCAGGAAAACACGACGTCCAGTGATCTTCCACACGAGACGGCCGGAGCTACCGGATTACAAAAGTCGTCGTGCATGATCGATTGCCAATCCTGGCTGGTGTCGCGAGCGAAGCATCGGCGCGGATACGACCGGTCTCCAGCAGCCACCGGTGCACGGCAGCGAGTCTGCCGCCTGCGTGCAGTTGGATGCTTCCGTCGCTGGCCTCGACACAGACGCAAACAACGGCAGCCACGAAGTAACCGTCACAGCCACCAACGGCCACCCCTTCTGGGTCCCCGAACTCAATCCGTGGATCGACGCCACCGATCTCAAGACCGGCCAGTCACTCAAGACCGGCGCCGGCACACACGTCCAGATCACCGCACTCCCCTACTGGACCACTCAGAACACCACCGTCCGCGATCTCACCGTCAGCGACCTGCATACGTACTACTGAACTTGAAAGCGTGATGTCGGTTGCTGGGATCAGATGGTCACCGCTTGCGATTGGGGCTCGACTCGTAAGCTCCTGGTGACGTCTCGATGACTTCGCGGGGCCAGGTCAGTCAGACCTGTTCCAGGCACCCACGGTGCTCGGCGATACAGCGGGTCCACCGCTGAACCAACCAGCCGTGGATCAGCGGTCCGCGCTTCAACTCCCCTTGCAACCGGGCGATCTGAGCATCACTGAGCTTCTTCAGAACGGTAACCGATCGGGTGACGTCGAGGCGCCGGTTCGGGCCAGCACGGAGGCAACCGTCCTGCTCGGCGGCATTGTCAACACACGATGGCTTCTCACCCACAGGATGGGCAGCTGAAGAAGCTCACTGAACCTCGGTCGGCCTGGGGCCCCCTTCGACAGGGCGCCGGCCTTTCCACGCTCGCGCCACTGGCGACGCCACCGCTCCACGGACCGCTCGCTGACCCGCAGCGCGGCAGCGATCACCCGATTATTCTGGCCGCCCTCGAAGCGTTCCACTGCCTGCAGCCGAATCCGCTCCCCGGCGGCCCTCCCGGCGTCGGTCAGCCCGCCGCCCTGCGCGTATCTCACAGTCCAGGGTTACCGGAACGGCCCTCCCACCGTCAGGCGAACGGCTCCGACATCACCTAGCTACTCAAGCGTGAGCAAATTAGAAGCCTCGCCAGAAGTGTCCTGACGAGGCTTTGCGCGTCGTGACGGCAGTAGTTGACGGCAAAGTCAGCGGACGAGGGCGACGCAGGGGGAGGGCGACGCAGGCGGCAGTTCATCGTCAGGGCCTGACGCCTCGGTGGTCTCCGGACTACCGAGGGTGCCGATGGCGTCTCGCCGATGCGGGCGCGGAGTTCCTTGGGGTCGACGTCTTGCTCCAAGAGCAAGACCGCCTTCGCCGACACCACCTCCGCCGACTCGACGGACTTCGGCTCGGACACGTTCTTGCTGGTCATCGATGCATCTTCCGTGATCGGGGTTGCACCGAACGTCTTGCAGCCCCTTGCTGGGCGAGGCTGCGTGCCAGTTCACGCAATGGCGGTGAACCGGCGTCCTGAAGGTGCCCCGCCGCTGTCCGGGCCTCCCTGCGCTTGCGCCTTGAAGCTCCTATAGATCGTCAAGCTGGTTGGCTGTCGTGGCTGGGTCGTACTGTGCACAGGTGCGCTACTTGGCGGAGCCCTTCATCGTGGGGGCCTTGAGGCGGGGCCGTTCGGTCGAGCAGTTCCTCGGGCCGGTCGGCTCGCCCGAGCGCCCCGGTGTGAGGTATGCCGAGGTCCGGGCGGCGAAGACGTCGTACGAGGTCTACGTCCATGCCGTCGAAGATGTCGGGCACGAGGGCTTCCTGGACCTGGACGTGTTCCCGCCGTTCGATCAGGATGCCGAGGAAGAAGAGTTCGGCCAACTCCTGTGCACGGCTGAGGACCCGCAGAACGCGCTGCTGCTTGCCGAGGAGGCAACGGGAGCGGTTCGCGGGCGGTGGGTCAACCAGGGCGTCGTGCAGGACGATTACCACGACTTCGTCCGGGCGGGCCGCCCAGCCAGCACTTCGCCAGATGGGCATCCTTGGCCTGACCTGCGCACTGGCCAGTGAAGCCCTGACCGCCTCGTTCACACCGCCGGCGTCGGCGCCGGGACGCCGGTGGTTCTGAGGTGTCTGTAGACCTCGCGGGCAACGAAGCTCTTCAGGCACCGCATGACGTCCTTGGTCGACATGCCTTCGGCGGTGCGTCTGGCGACGTAGTCCCTGGTCCGTGGGTCGCATTGCATGCGGACCAGGACCATGGTGTAGAGGGCGCTGTTGGCGTGCCGGTCTCCGCCGCGGTTGATGCGGTGACGGTTGGTGCGGCCTGAAGAAGCAGGGATCGGGGCGGCCGCGCACAGGTGCGCGAAGGACGCTTCGGATCGGAGCCGGTCGGGGTTGTCTCCGGCGGTGATCAGCAGCTGGCCGGCCGTCTCGATGCCCACCCCGGGCAGGGCGACGAGGCTCGGGGCCGCCCGGGTCACCAGGGGAGCGAGATCGGCGTCAGCTTCTATGATCTCCTGTTGCAGGGCCTGGTAGCGGCGGGCGAGGCGGCGCAGGGCTGTCTTGGCCGCAGAGGCGGGGTCGGTGAGGTCACCGGTGGGCCGGGTCCGGGCGAGGGTGTCGATCAGCAGGGCGGTGGGCAGTCCCCGCAGTTTCTCCCGCAGGGCAGAGGGTGCGGTGACCATCAGAGAGCGGATCTGGTTGATGGTCTGTGTGCGGGCCTTGACCGCACTCTTGCGGACCACGCGCAGCGCACGGATGGCTTCCACGATCCCGTTGCGGCTCTTCGGTGTTCCGCTCGCGCGGCGGGAGAGGACGAGCGCCAGTCAGACCCAGAGTCAGACCCCCGAGCGATGCCTCGCACATCCTCACTGTCAGACCTCGTGAAGCGTCGCCAGCCCGCCTCGGTGTCGTCGGGTCGGGTGAGTGCTGCAACCCCGGTCCCATCCTCGATTTTGGGCCTGAAAGGGATCGACTGCCTGGTGAGGCGTGGCCGTGGATCTTGATGGGAGGCGCAGTGATCTCTCCTCGGATTGCGCGCGTCCCTGACCTGTCCCTACTTGATTCCCGTGCGGAAATCGTCACACCGTCTAAATGATTGAATCTCATCAATGATCTGCTAGGTTCAAGGTATGGCAGCTGGCGAGATGCCGCAGCGGTGAACCATCGCCGCCCGCGACGACTCCCGAACACTCAGGACGCCGCGCCTGACGCTCGGACCACACCCCCATAGCCGTCACCCCCCGCCCATCGGCGGACATCAAAGGAGACATACAGACATGAATAAGATGATTCGGCGCATTGCGACGGCCACCACCTCGGCAGCGGTGGCTGGCATCGCCCTGGTCGGTACTGCCGGCACCGCGTCCGCGACCTCGCTTCCCACCTCGGAGCATCGGAACGATGTGGCTGTCGCTGCGGACCGCGAGAGCGGACGCCACGACCGGGAGGTCCAGCGTGACGAGCGCGACGATCAGCGCTACGACAAGGACGGCAAGCGTCACGACGGCGACGACCGGTGGCGCTGGGAGCGCCGTTGGGATCGCGGACACGACGGCTCCTGGTACTGGAGCGACCGCGACCGTCACCACTACCGCTACGACGGCCACCGCTATTTCCGCTGGATCGAAGGCAAGTGGGTCGTCATCGTTGTCAAGGCCGACCGGCATGACGTCCACGCCTGGTACCTCGACCGGACCCTTGATGACAAGGACCTCAACATCCACGAGGGCTGAGCGGTATCCCGGCTGCTTCGCCCAGAAACCATGCCGGTGTCACGCCGCATCCGTGCCGTCCACGCGACACCGGCATGGTCCCAGGTACTCAGCACCACCGATGCCGACAAGCACAACCCGGAGCCCAAGATGTTCAAGACCACTTTGTCCGCGGTCGTACACCGCGTGACGTCCACCACGGGACCTCGCAAGGCGGGCCGCCACCGCGGCCCACGCGCGGAGGAGGGCCTCGCCGACCTCCACCTACCCGGACACGGCAGACATCGCCGCGCATCGGACGCGGACTCGCCCCTGGGCATCTCCCGTGTCTGAAGGACCGACAGTGCGGAGCGTCGATCGGCTGGCAGCATCCACGCGATCGGGCGCTCAGCGGGTGTCGGGCTCCTCTCGGATGTGCAGGCCGCGCTACGACGCGGCCCGCACGTATATGACTCAGCGCAGACCGAACGCCCGTGTCACCTCCTGAGTGACGGTGTTGCCCGCGGAGTCCCGGGCCGACGCGCGAAGTGCGACGAAGTCGGCCTGCCGCGGTGCGGAGAGGGTGAACCGTCCATTCCGACCGCTCGTGACCTGGCGCCAGGTGCGGCCGTCGTCGTAGGAAACCTCCGCTGTGACGGGACGCAGTGTGCCGGCGCCTTTCGCGCCTGCCAGATGGGCGGCGGACACCGTCACGACTGCGTGCCGACCAGCCCGGCCCTCGCTGTCGGTCATCACGTCGTAGTCGAGCTGGATGAGCGGCAGAGTGTCTGTTTGTCCAGCCGCTGACGCTGCCGAGGTGAACATCCACTCCGTGTGCGTGGCGGTGGAGTACGGGCTCGCGTGACCGGCGGATCGAATCCCGTTCACGACCAGCCGGTATGGCAACCGCTGCGCGCCGGGCGCTGTTGCCGTGATCAAGTGCCAGCCCTGGGTGAGAAGAGTGCCGCCCTGGTGGAGGGCGAGCGACTGCTCGTCGTATCCCGACACGGACGAGCCGACGTGGTCGGAGCTGCCCCAGGCGGGCACATCCAGAATCAGCCGGTCACCACTGCGGCCGGGCATGCGGTAGTTGTCGTTGAGGCGTGGGCGCTGCAGGGGCCCGAACCACGCGTCGGTGTATCGGCTGCCGGGACGGTAGCTGAGCTGTGGCCCTGTCTCGTGGAGCGTCTGGAGGAATGCCTCCTGCCCCCACTTGTAGCCCTGACCGGTAGACACGTAGTCGATCCGCTCGCCGGTCATGGGCCGATTCACTGGTACACCGAGGCCCCAGTCGGAGTACGCGGGTCGGTCGAAGCGCCACTCGCCGCCGAAGTCCCCCGGGGCAGCAGTGTTCGTGAACGAGACGTCAACCCGCGCCATGTTGTGTGAGCCACCCGCGACGACGAGCCGTTCGGGAATCTCGTTGTGCCAGGTCTGCACCAGGTCGTAGACATAAGGGCTTAGCGGCTGCGAACTGACGGTGACCGATGCGCCGCGGGCTGCGGCCTGCCGCAGCAGCTCGTCCCCCTCGTCCGGGCTGAGCAGGCCCACGTCGATCGGGGCCAGCTCCGTGGAGCCGGTGCCATACGGCCGCACGGCCCGCCCCGGCTCGTCGTTGACGACCAGCAGCAATCCGGCGCCCGCGCGCACGGCCGCTGCCGCCTGCGCCAGATCACCCACCTCCGTCGCGCGGCGCACCACCACGGCCTTGCCGCGGACGTCGCGGCCCGCGTAGTCCGTGTCCGTACCCTTACCAGCCGCGACGAGAGGCAGCCGGTGGCGTCCCTCGGGCAAGGGCGTGACGTACTCCTGGCGCAGGACGTCGGTGAAGTCGTCCCTGTGGGTGGCTACGGTCAGCGCGGGCTGCTCCTTGCGCCAGCGCGCCGTGAAGTGAAAGTCACCTCGCATGACGCGGTGTGCGGTGGGCGCAGCCCACACGCTGTCGAAGCCGACGAGGGATTCACGCGTCGAGCGCCAGGACCGATCGCCCCACGATCGGTAGTACTCCACGCGCTGGTGGGTGACGCGGCTCTCCAACGGCGTCGTCATGTCGACCCGCCGCACCTTACGAGCGTCGAGCGCCACGGTGGTGGGGTGGTCCAGGCGCACCTCGGGGTCTCCGAGCAGCGCCAGTCCTTGGGACCGAGCTCCGTGCACCCCTTCGACAGCCTTGAAGGCCAGTACGGAGTAGTCGTCCTCGGGAAGGAACCCGCTCGCAGTGCCGGACTCGTCGACGATGAAGAAGTCAGGCAGATCGAAGCCGGACCTGAGCACCTCAACCACGCCGGGCATCGGCTTGCCGTCGGCGTCCTTGAGGACGAGCGTCAGCCGGTGCGCCAGGTCGCCGACGCCGACCGCGGTGTGCGCCCACGCCCGGCCGCGCGGGTCGGCGGCCAGTATCTGACCGGAATGGCGTGTCCCGGCCGCAGCCCGGGATGTGTCGATCGTGACGGTGGCGCGGGCTGTGCCATGGGCGGGCACCACCAGCTGGTCCGTGGACAGCCGGAACATACCCGGCGGCGTGTTCGGTGCCTCGACCGAGAGTCGCAAAGCAATCGGGGCGTCCCCTGTGTTGGTGTAGGTCACCGGACGCCTCACCGTCCCCGCTCCCTCGTCCGCAGTGACCCGTCCGGTGAAGGCCGTGGCAGAGGCGAACACCCCCTCGCGGAGGGCCGCTGGTATGTCGACCCGGCCACTACCGCCCTCGAAGACGGTGTGCGCAGGAGTCCGCTTGGATCTGCTGACCAGTAGATCCTTGAGTTGACTATGTGTCAGGTCACGGCTTCTCGCGGCCACGATGGCCGCCGCACCGGAGACGTGCGGGGTCGCCATCGAAGTGCCCGACATCGTCTGATACGTACCCTCGCCGGACGCGTGGCGGGAGCGCGCGGCGAGCACGTCGACGCCGGGCGCGCTGATCTCTGGCTTGACGCCACCGTCACCGACCCGCGGGCCCTGGCTGGAGAAGTGGGCCAGGCTGTCTGACGAGTCCACGGCCGCCACCGTCAGAGCGGATTCCGCCGCTCCCGGGCCGCCGATGGACATCGGCGCACCAGTGTTGCCCGCGGCGACGACGAACAGCGCGCCGGTCTCGGCGGTCAGCCGCTCGACCGCCGTGCTGAGCGGGTCGCTGCCGTCGGACGCGGCACCGGAACCGAGACTCATGTTGATCACGTCTGCCCGTGCCTCCCGGGCAGCCCACTCCATCCCGGCCACGACCCACGAGTCCTGGCCGACCCCCTCGTCGGCCAGCACCTTGCCTACGTGGAGTTCGGCGCCAGGGGCCACCCCCCGCTCCCGGCCGCTGGAGGCGGCCCCCGTTCCGGCCACGATGGAGGCGACGTGGGTTCCATGCCCGTTGCGGTCGGTCACATCCTCGCCAGGCACGAAGCTCCGGGCCTCCGCGACCCGGTCCACGAGGTCGGGATGCTCCGTGTCCACACCCGTGTCCAGGACCGCCACCCTCACGCCCGCACCGGTCGCGCCGGCTGCCCATGCCTCAGGCGCACCGATCTGCGCAGTGCTTTCGAGAAGTTCAGCCTCGACGACCCCGTCAAGCCAGATACGCTCGATTCCTCCGCGGAATGCGGGCAGACCGTCCGCGAGACCCTCGTTCGCCGCCGACCGCGAACCCGGCCCGTCACCAGTGACGGCCTGCCAGAAGTCACCGGCCCGGTCACGCTCCTCGGTCACAGCTGCGCCCCGGATACTGTCCAGGGCCCGAACGCGCGCGGTCCCGGGCGGGAGGCCGGTGCCGCCGCCGCGCGCTGCGGCCTCACTACGATACGACACGATCAACGGCAGTCGATCGCTGCAGGCATTGTCATACCCTTGCGCGATGAGATCGGTGACATTGAACAAACGCTGATCCAGCAAGTCGGCCGCCACATAGGGCATCGCGGCGTCAGGGTAGACGTACAGGTCGCCGCCTGCCTCCATGACACGCGCTTGTGCCGGCCCACCGGCGGCGCCACGGACCTGCACCGTGCCCTCCGCTGCTCCGGAGCGGCGCGTGGTCACGACGTCGCCGGTAACGAGCGTGACAGTGTGCTTGCCAGAGGGCAGTTGGGTAATGGCACCAGTTGCGGTAGACGCGTGGGCACGGGGTTGGTCCGCCGAGGCCGCGGCGATGGGTTGCGTCAGTGACAAGATGAGAGCGCCGACATAAGCCGACACACCCCAGCGTCTGAGCGATGCGTGCATGGGTGATCCTTGGTCCACGTGGAAGGGCACACGCCCGTCACATCACATGTGAGGGCGGCCTACTGAAGGAGAATGAGACCTTCTCACGTCGGATGTGGTGCTCGGAAGCCCTGCTGGGGAAGGTTCGCTGTCATGTTCAGCTGAGACATGTGATGCGGTGTCACTCCCAGCCCGTTGCGGTGTGTTGTGGTGTCACATCGTGGCATTCGCAGGGTGATTGAAGGAATACCCAGGATCACCCTCACGGTTCCGCAGACCGATGCACGACTAGAGCGCGTCTCTTTGAGCCGGTTGTCGGTGATCGGCGTACCCGGTCGGTTGGTGATCACTGATGCGATGTGGGGTCGAATCAGGCCGTTGATGCCGGCTGATCCGGTGCATGGTGGGCGGTGGGCAGACCATCGTCGAACCTTGGAAGCCATCGCGTGGAAATAGCGCACCGGATCGGCCCTGCCCGGATCTACCGGACGAGCTGGACAATGTCCTCGGCAAGGGTGCGAAGCCGGACCGCCGGTGGCGGCTGTGCAGCCTCACCCGGCGAGCAGGGCCGCACCTCGCCGATCGCCTGGCTGACCGTGGAGCAGTCGACGCCGAACCGGCAGCACAGCACGCCGTGATTGGCCCTGCGGCAGAGGTGGACGAGCGTGGCCAGGAGCCGGTCGACGAAGACCAGCCAGTGCTTCGCACCGGCGCCGACGACCCGCTGCCGTGGCCTGGACCCCCGTCTCGCCTGGTGCCGTTCATGCCACAACGGGCCTACCTCGGCGAAGCGTTACTGACCTTTTCGACGTGATGTCGTTGGGGGCTGACGATGTGTGATCGTCGCGGTATGCCAGTTGTGTGAGATATCCGCAGGGTGGTGGGCTGACGCCTGAACGGCAGGCGTTTCGCGAGCGGATCCGGCTGGAGGCCGCAGAGCGGTTTGCTGCGGGTGCCTCCAACGTCGAGGTCGCCAAGGACTTACGGGTGAGTGTGCGCTCGGTGCAGCGCTGGCGCCGAGCCTGGCACGACGCCGGCACGCAGGGGCTGCGGTCTGCCGGGCGGTGTCACGACCCAAGGTGAGTGAGGCCTTGTTCATCGTGCTCGAGCAGGAGCTCGCCAAGGGGCCGGTAGCGCACGGCTGGCCGGACCAGACGTGGACGCTGGGGCGGATCAAGACGCTGATCGGGCGGCGGTTCCACAAGAGCATGACGCTGTCGGCGATCGCGAAGATGCTGCACCGGCACGGCTCCAGCCACCAGGTCCCGGCACGCCGAGCTGTCAAGCGCGACGAGGCGGCCGTGGCCGGCTGGGTGAAGGAGACCTGGCCGTAGGTGGAAGGTCCGTGGCGGCGCTCGACGCCTGGCTGTGCTTTGAAGACGAAGCCGGGTTCTCGATGACGCCGCCCACCGCACGGACCTGGGCCCGGCGCGGACGCACAACCGTCATCCGGGTGAGGGGACGCTCCCAGCGCCGCTTCTCCGTCGCTGCTCTGGCCTGCTACAAGCAGGGTGAACGCTCGCGGCTGATCTACCGGCCCAAGCGGCATGTCGATCACAAGCGGGGCGGCAGACGCAGTTTCACCTGGACCGACTACCGCGACTTGCTCATCGCCGCGCACCAGCAGCTCGGCGCACCCATTGTGCTCGTGTGGGACAACCTCAACGTCCACAAGAACCGTCGAATGCGGGAGTTCATCGACACCCATGACTGGATCACCTGCTACTTTCTGCCGGCCTATGCACCGGACCTCAACCCCGTCGAGGGCCTCTGGTCCCTGCTGCGGCGCAGCAGCCAGGTGAAAACCGCCTTCACCGACCCAGACCACCTCATCAGCACGCTCCGACACGGTCTCGGCCAGATCCAGTACCGCAGCAACCTCATCGACGGATGCCTTGCTGAAACAGGGCTCACCTTGACGACATCACGGCAACAACGTCAGTAGAGGTTGTCTTGCGTGGGCTCTGGCCCATCCAGGGAGGGCCATGTGGTGTAGATGGGCGGTACGGCACGGCTTGGTGGACGACGCTGCCTTTCAGTCGGCAGTCGAGCAGGAACTTCGAGGTTCTTTGGCCGGTACGTGCGTGTTCCGCTTGGGCAGTTTGACGCTCTCCACCTCTTGTCTACTTCTGAGGTGTGTCTGACCGCATCGTTCGCCGTGAGGGATGAGCAGGCCGGTGCCGTGGTGGCCGTCGTCAGAGCTGGTGAGTGCAGGTGCAGGCTCGGTCGACGCGGGATTCGGTGAAGGCGCGATCGAGTTTCAGCTTACGGAAGGTAAGTAACTCACACCGGTCTTGATCATCGTGATCGTGAGCTGATCTGCTGGTCGTGCGCCCTCGGTCCGTCTGCACAGTTCAAATCCCTTGGCCTGCACGCACGGCCGGGCGTATCGCAGTTATCGCATGACAAAGGACAGTCTCGCCCTGAGTACAAGCGGTTCCCCCACACTGAGCGGCTTCGAGCACGCTCACGCCGATGTCAACGGGACGCGGCTGCACTACGTCATCGGCGGCCCTGAGGGAGGGGACCTGATGGTCCTGCTCCCCGGCTGGCCACGTACGTGGTGGCAGTACCGCAAGGTCATGCCGAAGCTGGCTCAGCGCTTCCGTGTGGTCGCCGTAGATATCCGCGGCATGGGCGAATCGGACAAGCCAGAGTCGGGCTACGACAAGAAGACGATGGCTCGTGACGTCTACGAGCTGGTGCGCTCGCTCGGTTACGCCAAGGCCCACATCTGTGGCGAGGACATCGGCGGCATGGTCGGTTACAGCTACGCTGTCAACCACCCCGAAGCGACAGACAAGTTGGCCCTGTGGGAGACCGTTCACCCCAACGAGGCCCTTTACAGCATCCCGATGCTCCCCAAGCCTGGCCAGGACGGGCTGCAGTGGTGGTTGGCCTTCAACATGGTCAAGGACCTCCCGGAGCAGGTCATCGCTGGCCGCTTCCGCCCGATCTCGGACTGGATCATCGATCACTACTCAGGCAGTCCGGAGTCCTACACTGAGGAGGACCGCACGGTCTACGGAGCTGCCTACGACACCCCAGACGCGATTCGCGCCGGCAACGCCTGCTCCTCACCTGGATCCGCATCCCCTTCCCGCTGCTGCGCCAGACGGCCTGGCTGCTGACGGCGGCGACGATCGCCTTCAACGGCGCAGCGGCCTGGCCCGACCCGCTCGGCGTCGGCATGCACGGCATCATCCCAATCCTGTTCGTCGTCACGGTCGAAGCCGCCCGGCACGCCACCGGCCGGATCGCGGACATCACCGCCGGCACACACATGGAGAACGTCCGCCTCACCCGCTGGCTGCTCTCCCCGATGCCGACCTTCCTGCTCTGGCGCCGCATGAAACAGTGGGAGCTCCGCTCCTACGACCAGGTGATCAAGCTGGAGCAGGAGCGCCTCGTCTACCAGGCCCGCCTGCGCTCCCGCTACGGCCGCGCCTGGCGCCGCAAAGCCCCCGTCGAGGCCCTGATGCCGCTGCGCCTGGCCCGCTACGGCATCCCCCTCGCCGACACCGCCCCGGCGGGCCTGGCGGCAGCGAGCATCCAACCGGCAGCCATGCCGCAAGCCGGACCCGGCCTCACCCGCCCGCGACAGACCACACCACACGCACCCACCCACCAGCACGCACACACACAGCCACACACCATGCCGCCGCCCAGCACCTCCAGCTCCCCGACCAGAACGAGCACCCACCACGAACCGGCCCACAACACCAGACACCAAGCGGCTCACAAACCGCACGCGCCATCCCCCACCCCAGCCCCCGACAGCGAACTGCCTGCCCTCACACAGACATCACCGCAGAAGAAGCCACAGCCATCGCCCGACAACACGACCACACCGGCAGCCGCGACACAGCACCACCCCCGCAGCCGCGCCCCCGGCCCCCCGCCGGACCGGCAGAACCCAGCGATGAAACCGGCCGCGCTGAGCACAGTGGACCGCTACTACCTGGCATGGATGCAATACCAGGACCAACACGGCAACGAACCCACCGGCAAAGAACTGTCCACCTACCTCGCCCACCAAGGCATACACGGCCGCCACCAGCAACCCGTCAACCCCGCCACCCTGCGCCGCTACCTCCTGGCCTACCGCCTCTACAACCTATGGGCCGAGCAACGCGCCCACAGCGCAAACCCCCCACTCGACGCCATAGCCCGCGAATGCGCCCACCACGGCATCACAGGCCAATACAACAAACCCATCACCACCCAACACCGGGTCTGCCGCACGATCGGGTGACATCTGAACTGGCTTGCCTTGCAGGGCAGGTGGGAAGGATGTCGCTGTGCCCAAGCCTTATCCCGAAGAGTTCCGTCAGGACGTCGTGCGGGTCGCGAGGAACCGCGGCCCGGGCGTGACAGTGGAGCAGGTGGCCACCGACTTCGGGGTCCATCCGATGACGTTGTGGAAGTGGATGCGCCGGGCGGACATCGATGACGGGACCAAGCCTGGAGTGACCAGCCAGGACAGCGCGGAGCTGCGGGAGGCTCGGCGGCGGATCAAGCTGCTGGAGCAGGAGAACGAGGTCCTGCGCCGGGCAGCGGCCTATCTGTCGCAGGCCCATCTGCCGGGAAAAGGATCTACCCGCTCGTGAAAGAGCTGGCCGCGGACGGGACGCCCGTCGCGGTCACGTGCCGGGTCCTGAAGCTCGCCAGACAGCCTTACTACCGCTGGCTCGACAAGCCGGTGACCGTCACCGTGCTGGAGGAGGCATACCGCTCGAAAGCACTCTTCGACGCCCACCGCGACGACCCGGAATTCGGCTACCGCTTCCTGGCCGATGAAGCCCGCGGTGCCGGGGCTCGGATGGCGGACCGCACCGCGTGGCGGATCTGCCGGGACAACCGCTGGTGGAGCGTGTTCGGCAAGAAGCGCGGGAGAGTCAAGAAGGCCGGACCGCCGGTGCACGACGACCTGGTCCGCCGCGACTTCACCGCGGACGGGCCGAACCGGCTGTGGCTCGCCGACATCACCGAACACGCCACCGGCGAAGGCAAGTTGTACGTCTGCGCGATCAAGGACGTTTTCAGCAACAGGATCGTGGGCTACTCCATCGATGCGCGGATGAAGTCCCGCCTGGCCGTGACCGCTCTGGAGAACGCCGTGGCCCGGCGCGAACAGGTCGACGGATGCATCCTGCACAGCGATCGCGGATCGCAGTTCCGCTCCCGGAAATTCGTCCGGGCACTCGACCGCCACCGGATGGCCGGCTCGATAGGGAGAGTCGGGGCGGCCGGCGACAACGCGGCCATGGAGTCCTTCTTCAGCCTGCTGCAGAAGAACGTCCTCGACCGCCGGACCTGGACCACCCGCGAGGAACTCCGGATTGCGGTCGTGACCTGGATCGAGCGGACCTATCACCGACGCCGCAGACAAGCCGCACTCGGCCGACTGACCCCCATCGAATTCGAGACCGTCATGACTACACCGGCCCTCCAGGCCGCGTGACCGCACCTGTCACCCGAACCTGCAGCAGACCCACCTCACCAAACAAGCCCACGACTTCGAACGCCGCTGGCAAGCACTCCACCACCCACCCACCCACCCACACCAGGCAGTGAGGAACCACAACCGGGGGCCGACCAGCAACCGGGTGGCCACGACGGAGCATCCGAGACAGGCGCACCCTCTCGTCACCGGATACGCCACGTCAGCGACCGCTGGACTTCCCCACCTACGGCCACATCAACTCCCCCTCGAGGCCATTCAACTGCTCACCGGCGGCCCACTTCGGTGGGCAACAGAAGCGCTACCCCCGGCCCTCACCCCACCGCGGAAGAATCGGAGGCAGGTCGCTGAGCCCGCGGGCAGGGCGCCTCGGCACCGGCGACTCCCCGTCGTCCCCGTCCCAGCAGCGCGCGTACTGGTCCGGAAGGCTGCCCCAGCCCCAGTAGGGAACCGGCCCGTCAGGTTCCTCGCCGACTACGTCGAGAGGATCGATGCGCTTTTCCCCCACCGTGCACAAGTGAGCCCAGTCATCACCCATGTCGAAGACATAGGCGAACTGCTCGCCGGCCTGCAGCCTGCTCAGCTTGCTGGCATGGCCATCCACGGTGCCGTCCGGCGCCTCGCCGTCCCACCAGTCCAAAGGGCTGACCCGGGTGCCGTCGGACAACGTGAACAGGTGCAGGTGCGCAAGGTCCCACCGGCCGAAGGCAAGATCGATGGCCGTGGCGAACTCGGCGAAAGAATGCGATCGCGCCGCTGCGAAAACCCGGCCCGGGCGCGGCCAAAGATCCCCGCCGCGCCCAGAAACCAACTCCACCCGGACGGACAGCCAGGTACGAGCCACGATCACCAGCCCCTCATGCACCAAGCCTCCAAGCCCGCACCGAGGCTAGCGACCATGACAGCCAGGTGTGGCGTCGAACACTCCATCGGTCAAGAAGAGGCCGTGGCCGTCCAGGACGTGGCCCGTCCGGAACAAGGCACAGTCACCCGTGTTTCACCCGATGAGCCGACCATTGGCGTGTCAGTACACGGGCGTGAAGGAGACCGGGACGTTCGGACAGTCGGCCGCCAGGGCGGCGAGTGTCTCCTGCTCGACCGGGTCCGCGGCAAGCGCCCAGCGGTGCTTCACGGCTGTCCAGTCGGCGACGTACCGGCACACCACCGCCGCCTGCGGCAGCCACTGCGCCGGATCCTGATCGGCCTTCTGACGGTTGGACCGCGCCGTCACTGCGACGAGGGCTCGCTCGTCACCGAGGTCATTGGCGAACTGCTCCCGCCGCTGGCTGCTCCAGCCGGAAGCCCCCGAGTCCCACGCCTCCGCCAGCGGCACGAGATGATCGATGTCCAGGCCGCGCGCACCGTCGACGTACTGATCGTCATACCAGGAGTACCACTGCCCCCCGGCCAGCGTGCAACGGCCACTCACCTCGGGCGCGGTGGACGCTTCCTCGATCAGGACCTCCGCACGCGTGGAACAGCCATCGTGATCCGCATCGATCCAGTGCCTGAACAGGTCCCGGTCGTATCCTGTGCGGTCCTCATCGGCCACCGGCAGCGCAGCCACCGCAGTTTGCAGGGGAAGAGTTTCCTCAGCGTGCGCCGGGGTCGTGGCGGCAAGACATCCGGCCGCCAGAAAGCCTGCCACGAGCAGGCGGGTTGCATTCTTCACGCCGGGTGAATGTCCAGCCTCCAGGCCAGGTCATGCGCCAGCCGGGCAACCACCACACGTGTGAGGTACATACCGCCACCACAACGAGTGGATTCCCACCGCCGCGCACGGCGATGGCCGCTGCCCGGCACGCATTCGCGCCGCGAGAAGCGGCGGCAGCACCTGGTCAGGAGCAAACCATTGCATGGCAGCACCGCCGGTGTGCGCCCAGGCCTGCCCACCACCGTAGGGAGTTCAGCCGCACCCCTCGGACCGCGTCGATCCGCGCGCTCAGTTCTCCGAAGGGATACGAGCGGCGATCTCCCGCGCCAGCCGGTCCGCCTCCCGTGAGACCGGCCCGTCCTCCTGCGCCACGGTCAGCAGCAGACCCAACAAATCGTGAGCTTCGTCAAGCGTGAGCAAGGCAAGCCGGTGCGCTGTGTGCTCCGTAGTCGAGAAGTCCGCCGCGTCCACATCGAAGGCATCGTAGTCGTCCATGCCAGGGCAACGTGCCCGCAAGCCTGCAGGTCACGCCTGGAATAGGCCGCGCGGAAGGCCATCAACAGCAGCCTGGGGGTGAACGGCCCAACGGCAGCCACGCATCAAGGCGACAACGAAAACAGCAGCACCAGCCAAGAGGCGGGCACCCTCTAGGGTGCCCACCTCGCGTCATCACAGCGCACCGCCGCTGCCACCACACCGGCCCACAGAGGCCGAACCGGAGACAACACTCAGGACGCCCAGGCTGTCCCTGGACCACTCCAGCACCAGGCACAGGCCCGAGCCCGACGAGAAGCCTTAGTACTGCAACGGTGCTTGTTCTGAGTGCTGGGCAGATGTCATGGACTGTGTCCGCGTCGTTTGTAGTGGCTGACACGGGCCTGGTGTTGGCGTCGTCGTCGCCAGTGTGACCAGTGCAGAATGTGGCTGACCGGGGTGGCCCGGCGGTCCGTGAGGCGGGTGATCATCCGTCGAATTTCGGCGAGGCTGTAGTGGATGAGCTGGGAGGATCCGTTTCTGCTCTTTCCTGGTCCAGCTGGCGGGCTCGCAGGACGGTGAGGCAGGCGTGGGCGGCCATGGCCAGGGTCATGTGGCGGTGCCAGCCGGGATAGCGGCGAACCTGGTAGTCGTCGAGGCCGCATTCCTGCTTCGCGGTCTGGAAGCATTCCTCGACGGCCCATCGGCTGCCGGCGATGCGGATCAGCTCGTCCAGCGTGGTCTCGGCAGGGCAGTAGGCGATGTAGTAGGAGATCTCCTCGGGCCGGCTGATGCTGCGACGGGCGATCACCCAGTGCCGGCGGTCCCCGCGGTGCCAGGGACGGACCTCGACACGGGCCCAGTCGTAGATCCGCCGGCCATGTGCCCCATCGCCGCACGAACGGCGTTTCCACTTCTGCCGCGGCAGGTGGGGAAACAGGTCATGGACGGGGTGGTCGATGGACCAGCGGGTGACGACGGTGTCGTGCCGAGTGGTGGCCATGACGTGGAAGACATCCGCCTGCTCCAGCTCGAACCGCCAGCCCTTGCTGAAGCCGTAGGCGGAGTCCGCGGTCACCCAGCCGAACGGGATTTTGTCGGCGATGGCCCGGCGGACCATCGCCTTCGCCATGGCCACTTTCGTCTCGAAGGCGACGCCGTCGTCGATGCCTGCCCGCCTGCATCGCTCGCGGTCGTCCGTCCATGACGTGGGCAGATACAGCCGCCGGTCGATCAGCGTGCGCCCGCGGCCTGTGGCGTAGGCGAGGAAGACTCCGATCTGGGAGTTCTCGGTGCGGCCCGTGGTGCCCGAGTACTGCCGCTGGACACCGGCCGAGCGGACACCCTTCTTCAGGAATCCGGTGTCGTCGACGATCAGAACGGCTCCACGGTCACCGAGGTGTTCCACGACGTAGCCACGCACGTCGTCCAGGACCTCATCAGCATTCCACTCGATCCGGTTCAGCAGCCGATGAATGCGATCGGGACCGGCATGGCCGGCCTCCTCCGCCAGCGTCCAGCCGTTCTTCCGCTCCAGCGGGGCGACCAGCCCCCGCATATAGGCCAGCGCCGACTCCCTCGGCTCTGACCTGTTGAACCGGTGCACAAACCGCTCGTGCACCGCCGCGAGTTCACCCGCCCACAACCTGACATCAGCAAGGTCCCCACCCATAACCAGACCAACGAGCAACCTGGCCATCAGTCACGGCAAGCACCGTTGCAGTATTAGGCACTGTTTCTTGGATCTCCTGCCGTGAGTGGGGTGTTGGGGGCAGGCTGACTGCATGGGACGTGGAGATCTGACGAACGCGGAGTGGGATCGGCTGGAGTCGTTCT
>NZ_JBVKBE010000016.1:0-199414 GCF_055657325.1 Streptomyces sp. NPDC107562
CGGACGCTTCCTTTGTACTCACCCGAGAATCTCTCTCGCGGCTTTCCTCCGGGCGCTTCCCTTCGGTCTTGCGTTTCCGACTCTATCAGATCTTTCCTCGATCCGATTTCCTCGGTGCTTTCCAGGTTTACGCTTCCGCGCTTCCCTTTCCGGCGGTTCCGACTTTATCAGAAGTTTCGGGCCGGACTTACCGGCCATCCATTCCGATTAATCGGGAGGAGCTTCTCGAAGCTGATGTCTCAAGAAGCAAATAGGTTCTCAAGGTGCCGACCGGATGAACTCCAGTCCAGGCAACTGTTTGAATCTACCTCCCCACCTGCTCCGTGTCAACGGCTCCTGTGGGGCGAGGAGGAGACTAGCAGCCCGGAGGGCCTGTCCGCACATCATGCGGCGGTCGGCACCGTCGCGCTTCGCTCGGAAGCCTCCACGTCACCCGTTTCGCCGGTCTCGGCGGCACGCCGACCCAGTACGTAGACGTAGGCGAGGAAGGCGACTTCGGCGACGATCCCGATGCCGATGCGGGCCCAGGTCGGCAGGCCCGACGGGGTGACGAAACCTTCGATGGCGCCGGAGACGAAGAGGACGAGGGCAAGGCCGATCGCCATGCCGACGGCGGCTCTGCCCTCCTCGGCAAGAGCCTTCCTCCGCGTGCGTGCCCCTGGATCGATCACCGTCCAGCCGAGGCGAAGTCCCGTGCCGGCGGCCACGAAGACCGCGGTCAGCTCCAGCAGACCGTGCGGGAGGACCAGGCCGAGGAACGTGTCGAGCCGGCCCGCCGAGGACATCAGGCCGAAGCCGATGCCGAGGTTGAGCATGTTCTGGAAGAGGATCCAGAGGACGGGGAGGCCCAGGAAGACACCGAAGACCAGGCACATGGCGGCGGCCTGCGCGTTGTTGGTCCAGACGCGGGCCGCGAAGGACGCTGCCGGATGGGAGGAGTAGTAGCTCTCGTACTGGCCGCCGGGGCGGGTGAGCTCGCGCAGTTCGCTGGGGGCCGCGATGGTGGCCTGGACCTCGGGGTGCACGCCGATCCACCAGCCGAGCAGCGCCGCGACCAGCGTCGACAGGAGTGCGGTGGGAACCCACCAATGGCGCGCCCGGTAGACGGCGGCGGGAAAGCCGTGGGTGAGGAAGCGGGTGACGTCGCGCCACGAGGCACGTCGGGTGCCGGTCACCGCTCCACGCGCACGTGCGACCAGTTGGCTGAGGCGACCCGTCAGCTGGGGATCGGGTGCGCTGGACTGGATCAGGGAAAGATGGGTGGCAGTGCGCTGGTAGAGCGCGACGAGTTCGTCCGTCTCAGCACCGGAGAGCCGGCGCTGGCGCCGGAGCAGGTCCTCCAGGCGGTCCCATTCCGCACGGTGGGCGGAGACGAAGACGTCGAGGTCCATCGGTGTGCCTGCTCCTCGGCTGCTCGTCGGCGGGCCCGTCGTGAGCATCAGCTTGTCGTACTGCGATGCTCAATGCCCTCAGCTTGGCAGACTGGCCGTTCCGAGGGCAGGTCAGGGGAAGGACGGCGGGCGTGAGTGAGCTGGTGACGGGTGAGGCGGTGGCGCTGGAGTTGCGCCCCGCGAGGCTGCCCAGCAGGGCGTTGGCCGTCCTGCTCGATCTGGTCGTGGCCTTCGCCGCGTACGTGATCGTGAGCGTGGCCCTGGTGATCTCCACGGCCTCCCTGGACGAAGCCGCTCGGATCGCTGTCTCCATCGCGACGTTCCTGCTCGTTCTGGTAGGCGCGCCGATCGCCGTGGAGACGCTGAGCCATGGGCGGTCGTTGGGCAAGCTGGCGTTGGGCCTGCGGGTGGTGCGCGACGACGGCGGGCCGATCCGGTTCCGGCACGCACTGGTGCGGGGCGCGATCGGTGTCGTCGAGATTCTGCTGACGCTCGGGGTCATCGCCTGCATCGCGTCACTCGTGTCGGCACGCGGCCGTCGGCTCGGGGACGTGTTCGCCGGGACCCTGGTCGTACGGGAGAGGATTCCCACCGCCCGTGCGCGATTCGTTCCGCCGCCGCCTCCCTGGCTCGCCGGGCGCTTCTCGGGACTGGATCTGTCGGCGGTCCCCGATGGGCTGTGGCTGGCCATACGGCAGTACCTCACACGCATGCAGCAACTGGATCCCCAGGTCAGTGGGGCCATGGCGGGACGGCTCGCCGCCGATCTGGCCGAGCGGACCGGGGCTCCGGTGCCTCAGGGGATACCCCCGGCCGCCTATCTGGCCGCGGTGGTGCAGGAGCGGCAGGCACGGGAAATCCGACGGGCTCATGCGAACGGGACCGCCCAGCCGGCCCAGCCGACCTATCCCACTTATCCCGCCTCTCCCACTTATCCCGCCTACCAGGCCTACCCAACCCCTCCCTCATCTCCCGAGAGCACCGCGCACGCGCCTGGTCCCGAACAGCAGGGGTGGCAGGCCGGAGAGAGCGGGCCGGCCGCCGGGTCGGCGGATGCGGATCGCCCCTCGACCGGGTTCGCGCCGCCCGCGTAAGCCCGTCCAAGCATCTCCGCCCACGTCCCCCTTGGAGAAGCCGGACGGCCTCAGGGAAAGACGGACGGGGGCGACTCCAGGTCCTCCAGCTCGATGCCAGGGGCCGCGAGGACCACGTCCCCGGCGATGTGCACGACGTGCTGTTCGCCCGTGTCCAGGGCTGTGACCTGGTACTCCTCCACGATCAGCGGGTCGTTGTCAGTGCCGTGTGCTTCTCTTTTCAGCAGAGCCCAGGACTGGTCCACGGTGCGCGGAGCGAGGACCGGATCCGTGAAGGCGACCAGGCGTACGCGGGTTGCGGAGGCGGAAGGGGTGAGGCGCAGCAGACGGGTGGTGGCGATGAGGAACGCGGGGGAAGTGCCGGTGAAGGCGTGGGCGCCCACGTTGCCTTCCGTGGCATCGGTTCCGGTGGGGTCGGTCCGGACCCAGGTGACGCCGTCGAGGGCGGCGCCGCGCACCTGCCAGCCCGCCGCGTGGAGTTCGAGACGGATGGGGCGGCCGAGTTCGTCGAGGGCGAGGTCGACGGAGCCGCGGTGATCGCCCGAGGGGGCGGTCAGCTGGGAGACGTAGCGCCAGCCGGACGGGCCGGGGGCGCAGTGGAAGTGTTCTTCTGCGAGGGGGGTGTGATCGTGCGGATCGTGGAGCGAATAACGGCCGCGGGGCATGGGGGTCCTGGGGTGTGACGGGCTGGTCCGGTTCGCCGCGACCAGGCGGTGACAGGCCGGCACGGCCAAAGGGACAGGCCCCCGGCACGGGGGTGCGGGGGCCTGTCTCGGAGGACCTGCTGCCGAGTTGCCCGTCAGTGCACGGACGGGCGGCTCAGCGGGCCGGCTGCGGACTCAGTAGCGGTAGTGGTCCGGCTTGTAGGGGCCTTCGACCTCGACGCCGATGTACTCGGCCTGCTCGGGGCGGAGCGTGGTCAGCTTCACGCCGAGCGCGTCGAGGTGGAGACGGGCGACCTTCTCGTCGAGGTGCTTGGGCAGCACGTAGACGTCGGTCGGGTACTCGTCGGGCTTGGTGAACAGCTCGATCTGGGCCAGGGTCTGGTCCGCGAAGGAGTTGGACATGACGAACGACGGGTGACCGGTGGCGTTGCCCAGGTTCAGCAGGCGGCCCTCGGACAGGACGATGAGGACCTTGCCGTCGGCGAAGGTCCAGGTGTGGACCTGCGGCTTGACCTCGTCCTTGACGACGCCGGGGATCTTGGCGAGGCCGGCCATGTCGATCTCGTTGTCGAAGTGGCCGATGTTGCCGACGATCGCCTGGTGCTTCATCTTGGCCATGTCCGCGGCCATGATGATGTCCTTGTTGCCCGTCGTGGTGACGAAGATGTCGGCCTTGTCGACGACCTCGTCCAGCGTCGTGACCTGGTAGCCGTCCATCGCCGCCTGCAGGGCGCAAATCGGGTCGATCTCGGTGATGATCACGCGGGCGCCCTGGCCGCGCAGGGACTCCGCGCAGCCCTTGCCCACGTCGCCGTAGCCGCAGACGACGGCGGTCTTGCCGCCGATGAGGACGTCGGTGGCGCGGTTGATGCCGTCGATCAGGGAGTGGCGGCAGCCGTACTTGTTGTCGAACTTCGACTTGGTGACCGCGTCGTTGACGTTGATCGCCGGGAACAGGAGGGTGCCGTCGCGGTGCATCTCGTAGAGACGGTGGACGCCGGTCGTGGTCTCCTCGGTCACGCCGCGGATCTCGGACGCCAGCTGGGTCCACTTCTGCGGGGTCTCGCCAACCGTGCGGGTGAGCAGTTCGAGGATGACGCGGTGCTCGTCGGACTCGGCCGTGTCGGGCGAGGGGACCTTGCCGTCCTTCTCGTACTCGACGCCCTTGTGGACCAGGAGGGTGGCGTCACCGCCGTCGTCCAGGATCATGTTCGGGCCGCCGGTGGGGGTGTTCGGCCAGGTCAGGGCCTGCTCCGTGCACCACCAGTACTCCTCCAGGGTCTCGCCCTTCCAGGCGAAGACCGGGATGCCCTGCGGGTTGTCGGGCGTGCCGTTCGGGCCGACGGCGATGGCGGCGGCCGCGTGGTCCTGGGTGGAGAAGATGTTGCAGGACGCCCAGCGGACCTGCGCGCCCAGGGCGGCCAGGGTCTCGATGAGCACGGCGGTCTGCACGGTCATGTGCAGGGAGCCGGTGATCCGGGCGCCGGCGAGGGGCTGCGCCTCGGCGTACTCCTTGCGGATCGCCATCAGGCCCGGCATCTCGTGCTCGGCGAGGGTGATCTCCTTGCGGCCGAACTCGGCAAGGGAGAGGTCGGCGACCTTGAAGTCCTGTCGGTTCTCGACAGTGGTCATGCGGGCTGCTCCTCGGTGGTTTGGGTCGAGGTCGGTACGGCTGATCTGCGCGGCGGCGGGCACAGGGGTGCCCGAAGAGCACACAGGCAGGCCCGCGTGCGCGCAGCGCAGTCCGTCGGAGGCCCTCTCTCCCTCGGACGGCCCCCTGGGGACCGCCCGACCGCCATCAGCAGCGACGTCTGACTCCGTCCCAAGCTACACCGGGCGGCCCAGCCGTCCCCAGTCCGCCTGCGAACAATTCACGCCGAACGCGGCGCACGGTCGCTGTCGGCGACGGAGCGCCGTGACGGCTGCCGCACCGCGTCGGCGAGGGGAGAGCATATGGCGCGACATGGCCGTGCGATCAGGGCTTTTCGCTTCGTGCAGCGGCCTTGGAGTGGCGGAAAGGGTGTTGCAGGATGCGGGGGTGATCGGGGCATCCGGTCACATGTGCGGGGCGTCCAGGGCGGCGTTCCCGTGTGATGAAGCTGTGAGGAGAAAGACGTGACGAGTCCGGCCGGTCCTCCCCCCACGGGCGGCGGTGACGAGCGCAGGCGGATACGTCTGCTGGCGGTCACCGCGTGCCCTACCGGGATCGCGCACACGTACATGGCGGCGGAGAAGCTCGCGCAGGCGGCCGAGAGCCGCGGTATCGAGATGAAGGTGGAGACGCAGGGTTCCATCGGGGCCGAGAACGTCCTCGACGACAACGATGTCAACCAGGCGGACGGTGTCATCGTCGCCGCCGACAAGGACGTGGACCTCAGCCGCTTCGCCGGCAAGCGGGTTCTGAAGGTCGGGGTGGCCGAGGGCATCCGGCATCCCGAGCGGCTGATCGAGCAGGTGCTGTCGGCGCCGGTGCACGCGGAAGGCGGCTCCCCCACGGCCGCGTCCGCCGGTGCCGGCGGCAAGGAGCGGAGCGTCGCGTACAAGGCGCTCATGAACGGGGTCAGTTACATGATCCCGTTCGTGGTGGTCGGCGGTCTGCTGATCGCGATCTCGCTCTCGCTGGGCGGGCACACGGATCCGTCCGGCGGTCTGGTCATCCCGAAGGACTCCTTCTGGATGGACGTGAACAACATCGGCGTCATCGGCTTCACGCTGATGGTGCCCGTCCTGTCCGGCTACATCGCCTACGCGATCGGCGATCGGCCCGCGCTGGTGCCCGGCATGATCGGCGGGTGGATCGCCAACACCGGTGAGCTGTACGACTCCAAGGCGGGGGCGGGCTTCATCGGGGCGATCGTGACCGGGTTCCTCGCCGGGTACCTGGTGTTGTGGATCAAGAAGATCCGGGTGCCGAGGTTCGCGCAGCCGATCATGCCCATCATCGTGATTCCGATCGTGACGACCTCGGCGCTGGGGCTGTTCTTCATCTACGTCATCGGTCGGCCAATCTCCTGGGTGTTCGAGCACCTGACGGGCTGGCTCGGCGGGATGACCGGGACGAGCGCGATCCTGCTCGGCGCGATCCTGGGGCTGATGATCGCGTTCGACATGGGCGGGCCGGTGAACAAGACGGCGTTCCTGTTCGGTGCCGGTCTCATCGCGACGGGCAACCAGACCGTGATGGGGATGTGCGCGGCGGCGATTCCGGTGATGCCGCTCGGGCAGGGCCTCGCCACGCTCATACGCAAGCGGCTGTACACGGAGCAGGAGCGGGAGACCGGGCTGGCGGCGCTGTTCATGGGGTGCTTCGGCATCTCCGAGGGCGCGATCCCCTTCGCGGCGGCCCGGCCGGCACTGGTGATCCCGGCGAACATGATGGGCGGCGCGGTGGCCGGCGCGGTCGCGGGGCTGGCCGGTGTCGAGGACGCCGTCCCGCACGGTGGGCCGATCGTCGCGGTGCTGGGCGCGGTCAGCGGCGTGCCGATGTTCTTCGTGGCGGTGCTCATGGGCACGGCGGTGACGGCGGTGACGACTGTCGGGCTCGCCGGGGTCGGCGAGCGGAAGCGGACGGGGGCTGCCGGCGCGCACGGGGCGCCGATCGGTGGCGGGTTCGTCGCCGGGCCCGAGGCCGCGCTCGTCGGGGCGGGGATCGCGGCGCCGGTCGCCGGGGCCGCCGTGGCGGGAGAGGCGGTGGCCAAAGCGGTGGTCGGCGGTTCCGAGGTGCGGCCCGCGGGCGGCTCCGAGGCGGAGCCCGCCGAGGACGCGCGGTCCGACGCCGGGGCAGAGCACGGTGACCGGTCCGAGGCGGAGCCGGACCGTGGTGCGCACGGCGAGGCCCTCTCCGGCTATCTGACCGGGGAGACCGTGCGGGCCCGGCTCGGGGCCCGGGACAGGGACGCTGCCATCCGTGAGATGGCCGAACTGCTGGCGCGCAGCGGGAAGGTCACCGACGTCGACGCGTTGGTGCGCACGGCGTTGCGGCGCGAGGAGCAGGGCACGACCGGTCTCGGCGAGGGGATCGCGATCCCGCACGCCAAGACGGACGCGGTGAAGGCGCCGGTCGTGGGTTTCGCACGGTCGGACGAGGGCGTGGACTGGGACTCGCCGGACGGTACGAGGGCGAGGCTCGTGTTCATGATCGCCGTACCGGAGGCCGCCGCGGGTGACGAGCATCTGCGGATCCTGGCGCTGCTGGCGCGGAAGCTGATGGACGCCGGGTTCCGGGAACGGTTGCTGGCGGCGCCGGACGAGAGCGCGGCGCTGGGCGTCCTGCGCGAAATCGACCAGCCGCGCCGAGTAGGCGGAGGCGAGTAGCCGCGCCGGGTGGGCGGGGGCTCATCAACGCGCCTCGGGGGCCCGCCGAACGAGTCGGCGGGCCCCCGAGGCGTGGGAGAGCGGTGGAGCTCAGTGCCCCGTGGTCTGGCTCGGGCCGCCCGGTGAGGCCTCCCGGTCCGGGCCCTTGGCCGCTTCCGACTCCCTGTAGATGTCGGGCTCCAGATAGATGACGCGGGCGATCGGGACCGCCTCGCGGATGCGGGCCTCGGCGGCGTCGATGGCGGCGGCGACCTCGCCGGCGGTCTCGTCGTGGCGCACCGCGATCTTCGCGGCGACCAGGAGCTCCTCCGGGCCGAGGTGGAGCGTGCGCATGTGGATGATGCCGGTGACGGTGGTGCCGTCGACGGTGGCGGCCTCGATCTTCCGGACGTCCTCGATGCCGGCCGCCTCGCCGAGCAGCAGCGACTTGGTCTCGGCGGCCAGGACGAGCGCGATCAGGATGAGCAGGACGCCGATGCACAGGGTGCCGATGCCGTCCCAGATGCCGTCGCCGGTGAGCAGGGCGAGGCCGACGCCGCCGAGGGCGAGGATCAGGCCGACCAGGGCGCCGAGGTCCTCCAGGAGCACGACGGGAAGCTCGGGCGCCTTGGCGTGCCGGACGAACTCCTTCCAGGACCTGCGGCCACGCAGGACGTTGGACTCCTTGATGGCCGTCCGGAAGGAGAACGTCTCGGCGATGATCGCGAAGACCAGCACGCCGACCGGCCAGTACCAGTGCTCGATCTCGTGCGGGTGCTTGATCTTCTCGTAGCCCTCGTAGATGGCGAACATGCCACCGACCGAGAAGAGGACGATCGAGACGAGGAACGCGTAGATGTAGCGCTCGCGGCCGTAGCCGAAGGGGTGTTGCGGGGTCGCGTCGCGCTGGGCCTTCTTGCCGCCGAGGAGCAGCAGGCCCTGGTTGCCGGAGTCGGCGAGCGAGTGCACCGACTCGGCCAGCATCGACGACGAGCCACTGAAGAGGAACGCCACGAACTTCGCTACCGCGATCGAGAGATTGGCGAGCAGTGCCGCCACGATCGCTTTGGTGCCGCCTGACGCGCTCATGTGTTCGCGTTGTCCCTTCGTACGCCGTCCACCGGGGCTCGGCCCGCTCGGGGGCTTTGCCGGTCCTTTGCCGGTGGGCCATTGTTGCAGCCCCGTCCGACACGGGTGCGCCAGGTCGGCACACCCGGGGAATCAGGCCACCACGGTCGCCCGGAAGAGCGTTCCCGTACCGGACACTTCGGCTTTTTCGCCGGCGGGTACGAACACGGAGCGGCCCGGCGCCAGTTCGAGCTCGCCCGCGCGGACCGTGCCCGCGGTGCAGAGCAGGATCTGCGGGGTCGGACGCGTGAGGTCGCGGGGGGCGCCGCCCGCGGAGAGCACGTACCGGGACAGCCGGAACTCGTCGATCGGGGTGTCGTAGACCTCCTCGCCGTCCGGGGACGCCTCCGGTCGCAGGACACCCGCGTCGCTCGCCTCGAAGCGGACGACACGCAGGAGTTCGGGGACGTCGACGTGCTTGGGGGTCAGGCCGCAGCGCAGGACGTTGTCGGAGTTGGCCATGATCTCGACGCCCAGGCCGCTGAGGTAGGCGTGCGGGATTCCGGCGCCGAGGTACAGGGCCTCACCGGGCTGCAGGCGCACGTGGTTGAGCAGCATCGCGGCGATCACGCCGGGGTCGCCCGGGTAGTGGTGGGCGAGGCCGGCGTAGGGGGCGTAGTCGCCGCCGAGGCGGGCGCAGGCGGCGGTGGTCTCCGCGACCGTGCGGGCCATGTCCTCGGGGTCCGCGGTGAGAACGGCGGTGAGGACCTCGCGCAGCGCCGCCTCCTCGGGGTGGGCGCGCAGCAGATCGACGTATGGCTTGAGGGAGTCGACGCCGAGGCCGGCGAGCAGGTCGGCGGTCCGGTTCGGGTCACGGAAGCCGCACAGGCCGTCGAACTCGGTGAGCGCGCAGATCAGTTCCGGCTTGTGGTTGGCGTCCTTGTAGTTGCGGTGCGGGGCGTCCACGGGGACGCCCCGGCGCTCCTCCTCCTCGTAACCCTCCTTCGCCTGGGCCAGGTCGGGGTGCACCTGGAGGGAGAGCGGGGCGCCCGCGGCGAGGAGCTTCAGCAGGAAGGGGAGCCCGGGGCCGAACTTGGCCACCGTGGCCGCGCCCAGTTCCTTCTCGGGGCCGGCCGCGATGAGGTCGACGAGTGTGCCGCGGTCGGTGCGCGAGGGTGCGCCCGGGTGGGCACCCATCCACATCTCCGCCTGCGGTTCGCCGGTCGGCTCGACGCCGAGCAACTGCGGGATCGCGGTGGTGGAGCCCCAGGCGTAGGGGCGGACGGTGTTGTCGAGGCGGTCCATTCGACTCTCTCTGCCGGTTCAACTGCGCAGCGGACGGGCGTGCGGACGGCGTACCTGGCTCGTACGTCGTCCGCGCACCCCTCGTACGCCTTCGGTTCTCTTCGCGTACGGACGCCGGCTCTCCTCGCGTAGGGAGGTCGGGCGTCCTGTGCCAGATCAGGCCCTTGAGGCGAGCGCCAGGTAAACGGCGGCGAAATCCGCGATGGCGATCAGTTCGGAGAGGGTCTCCAGCTCGCCGCCGGGCTCCGGCTCCAGCTCGCTGATCGGCGTGTCATGGCTCAGGGCCAGCTCGCGGGCGGCGGGGGCGGCGGTGAGGCCGCCGATCGGGCGGTCGCGCAGCAGCACGACGTGCGCGTGCAGCGCGGGCTGCTCCTCCACGCGGTCGCGGAAGAAGTCGTCGGGGTCGGCGCCGGCGGCGAGCCGGCCGGCCAGCAGGGCGCTGTGCGCGGCGAGCGCCTCGGGGAGTTCGGCCACGAGGGCGGGGCGGCCGGCCAGTTCCGCGAGCGCGGCGGCGAAACGGCGGCCGGCGGGTCCGGCCGAGATGCCCTCCGTCCAGATCACCGGGAGCGCGTCGGCCAGCTCGCCGGCCAGGGCCTTGGCGGCGTTGCTGTACGCCTCGATGGCGGGCCCGCACCGTTCGGCGATGTGGTCGAGGCGGTCGGCGACCTTCTCCAGCGCGTCCGGCGGCGCGGTGAGCAGGCCGATCCGGTCCAGCAGCGCCAGCAGCGGGGTGAGCAGCGCCCACAGGACACCGGGCGCGGAGGCGGCGAGCGGCTGCTCGTCCTGCTCGTACGGGGCGGTCGCCATCGGTACGAAGAGCCCGTGGGCGCCCGCGACGGCCTCGGCGAGCGGGGTGCCGGCCGGGGAGACGGCCGCGACGGTGGCGCCGCGCCGGTAGGCCTGCTCGGCGAGCAGGGACAGGCCCGGTTCGGTGCCGTCGGGGGTGGCGATCAGGAGCAGGTCGACGGAGCCGGCCCAGCCCGGGAGCTCCCAGCGCAGCGCGCCCGCGACGGGGGCGACGCCGGTCGGGGCGAGGCGGATGACCGGGCTGCCGGGGCCCGCCAGCGTGCCGAGGAAGTCGGCGGCGTGGGTGGCGGCGGCGCCGGGGCCCGCGATGAGGACGGCGCGGGGGCGGCCGTCGGGTTTCAGCTCGCCGAGTCCGGCCTCGACGGCGAGCCGGGCGGCGGTGCGGACGCGGGCACCGGACTCGGCGGCGCCGCGCAGCAGGCCGCGCTGGTCGGCCTCTGCGAGGCCCTCCGGGGAGTCGAGCAGCGTTTCGTCGAGCATGTGCGGCAGCCTCCGAACGCCGGGGTCGGCGGTTGTGCGGGCGGCGGGTCTCTTGCGGCGGGCCCGGTCTGCGCGGACGCCTACGGGGCGTTACGCCGGGCGGCGGGCCTCGTCGACGAGGAGGACGGGGATGCCGTCGCGGACGGGGTACGCCAGGCCGCAGTCCTGGCCGGTGCAGACCAGCTCGGTGTCCCGCTCATCGAGGGGGGCGTGGCAGGCCGGGCAGGCGAGGATCTCCAGGAGGCCGGCTTCGAGCGGCATGAGCGGTCCCTTCGGGGCGGGTTGTGCGTACCGGTTCGGGTACGTGCGGTGGTGCGGATGTGCCTGGTCAGGGTACCGCCGTGCGGGCGGGGTTGTGGGGGGTTGGGGCCATGGTGAGAGGGACTGGGCGCCGGGGCGTGCCGAAGCCGCGGTGACCGGCGCGGCAACCGCCGCACGGTCGCCCGCGGCATCGCGGCCACCGGCGTGTCCGGGGCGCGCCGCGCGGCCGTCGGCGGCGAGACCCGGGAGGCGGGCGGCGCCGCGCGGCCGCGGGCGGGAGCCCGGAGCGCCGGGCTCCCGTGCTCCGGGCCCCCGGGCGGCAGTGAACCACCGCCGCACCGCACCGGGCCCGCAGCCGACGCCGCGCCCCGGCACCGTGGGCAGGAGCCCAGGACGCCGGGCTCCCGTGATCCGGGCCCCCGGGCGGCAGTGCACCACCGCCGCACCAGGCCCCGCAGCCGACGCCAAGCCCCGGCACCGTGGGCAGGAGCCCAGGACGCCGGGATTCCGTGATCCGAGCGCCGCGGCGGCAGTGAACCGCCGTCGCACCGGTCCCGCAGCCGACGCCGCGCCCCGGCGCCGTGGGCGGGAACCCGGGACGCCGGGCTCCCGTGCTGGGCGCCCCGGGCGGCAGTGATCCGCCGCCGCACCGGGCCCGCAGCCGACGCCAAGCCTCGGTGTCCGGTGCGGACCGTCCGGCGCCAAGCCCCGCGGCCGACGAGGTCCGCACCCGGCCCGGCCGACACCAGCTGCGAATCCCGCGTGGCGGCGATACCGGTGCGCGGCGGGACGGGACTCCGGCACGCCGGACCCGCAGCCGCGCTCCGTACAGCGCCCGTGGCCCTGACACCGAGCCGACCAGTGGCCAGCTCAAGGCGTGCACTCGCACCCCGGGCCCCGCACACGCCGCTCGAAGGACGTCGCCCACGTGCCCGGCGGTCACCCCGCCGCGCCCCGGTTTCACCCCCGGATGATCGCCAGCGCCTCGTCGCGGATCTTCACCATCGTCGCCTCGTCCCGTGCCTCCGCGTTCAGGCGCAGGAGCGGCTCCGTGTTGGAGGGGCGGACGTTGAACCACCAGTCGGCGGCCGTGACCGTGAGGCCGTCGAGTTCGTCGAGGGTGACGCCCTCGCGGCCCTCGAACGCCGACTTGAGCGCGGCGAGACGGCCCTGCTGGTCGTCGACGGTGGAGTTGATCTCGCCCGAGCCCGCGTAGCGGTCGTACTCCTCGACCAGCGCGGAGAGCGTGCCCTTCTGGCCGCCGAGGGCCGCGAGGACGTGGAGGGCGGCCAGCATGCCCGTGTCGGCGTTCCAGAAGTCGCGGAAGTAGTAGTGCGCGGAGTGCTCGCCGCCGAAGATCGCGCCGGTGCGGGCCATCTCGGCCTTGATGAAGGAGTGGCCCACGCGTGTGCGGATCGGCGTGCCGCCGTTCTCCTTCACGACCTCCGGGACCGTCCATGACGTGATCAGGTTGTGGATGACGATGCCCTCGCCGCCGTGCTTGGCCAGCTCGCGCGCGGCGACCAGGGCGGTGACCGCGGACGGCGAGACCGGGTCGCCGTTCTCGTCGACGACGAAGCAGCGGTCGGCGTCGCCGTCGAAGGCGATGCCGAGGTCGGCGCCCTCGGCGCGCACGCGCTCCTGGAGGTCGACGATGTTGGCCGGATCCAGCGGGTTCGCCTCGTGGTTGGGGAACGTGCCGTCCAGCTCGAAGTACATCGGCACGAGCTCCAGGGGCAGGCCCTCGAAGACCGTGGGAACCGTGTGGCCGCCCATGCCGTTGCCCGCGTCGACGACGACCTTCAGGGGGCGGATGGAGGTCAGGTCGACGAGCGAGCGCAGGTGGACCGCGTAGTCCTCCAACGTGTCACGCTGCGTGATCGTTCCCCGCCGCGCGGCGGGCTCGGGGGCGCCCGAGTCGCTCCAGCGCTCGACGAGTTCGCGGATCTCGGCGAGGCCGGTGTCCTGGCCCACCGGGGCGGCGCCGGCGCGGCACATCTTGATGCCGTTGTACCGGGCCGGGTTGTGCGAGGCCGTGAACATGGCGCCCGGCAGGTTCAGCGCGCCCGAGGCGTAGTACAGCTGGTCGGTGGAGCACAGGCCGATCTCGGTGACGTCGACACCGCGCAGCGCCGCCCCGCGCGCGAAGGCGCGGGACAGTCCCGGCGACGAGGGCCGCATGTCGTGCCCGATGACGATCGCGTCGGCGTCGGTCACCTGGGCGAAGGCCGCTCCGAAGAGCTCGGCCAGCGGCTCGTCCCACTGGTCGGGGACGACGCCGCGCACGTCGTAAGCCTTCACGATCTGCGACAGATCAGCAGCCACGGCCAACCCTCCTGGAAGTACTGTCGGAACCCCCAAACTACCCGCCTGGGCCGACTACGCACGGCGTGGACCGAAACTGGTCCCCCAGCCGTAACCCGGAGGTCAGGGCAGCATCCAGCCGAGCACCGGTGAACTCTGGCCGACCACAATCAGACACATCACGAGCAACAGCGCCAGGCTCCACGGCAGCACCTTGCGCAGCAGGTCCCCCTCCCGGCCCGCGAGGCCGACCGCGGCGCAGGCGATGGTGAGGTTCTGCGGAGAGATCATCTTGCCGAGGACGCCGCCGGAGCTGTTGGCGGCGGCCAGCAGTTCCGGCGACAGTCCCGACTCCCGCGCGGCGGTCACCTGGAGCGCCCCGAAGAGGGCGTTGGCAGAGGTGTCCGAGCCGGACACGGCGACCCCGAACCAGCCGAGCACCGGCGACAGGAACGCGAGCCCGGCGCCGGCCGCCGCCACGAAGTGACCGATGGTGGCCGCCTGTCCGGAGAGGTTCATGACGTACGCGAGGGCCAGCACGGAGGTCACCGTGAGGATGGCGAACCGCAGTTCGTACACGGTCGCGAGCCACTCCTTGACCGCCACGCGCGCGTGCACCCCGATCACGACCGCCGTGAGCATGCCCGCGAGCAGCACGAGCGTGCCGCCGGTGGACACGATCGGCCAGCTGAACACGTTGCCGCCGACCCGCTCCCCCTCCGGGTCGAGGACGTCCAGGAAGGGCCAGTCGTACATCTGGGTGGCACCGGCCAGCCAGTCCTTGACCGCCGGGATCTGCGCCACCGAGAAGACGGCCACGATCAGCGCGTAGGGCGCGTACGCCCGTACGACCTCCGCGCGCGGGTCCCGCTCGTCGAGCTCCTCGCTGCGGGCGCCGGTCAGCACGGAGGCGCGCACGACCTCGGCGGCTGGCCTGCGCGACTGCGGTACGGCGACCAGGGCGCCCGCGCCCGCCAAGGCAGCCGCGATGTCGGCGAGTTGGGCGGAGAAGTAGTTCGAGGCGGCGAACTGGGCGACGGCGAAGGCGACTCCGCACGCCATGGCAGGCACCCAGGTCTCGCGCAGGCCGCGTTTCCCGTCCACGAGCCCGACCAGCACCAGCGGCACCACGAGGGCGAGCAGCGGGGTCTGACGCCCCACCACGGACGCCACGTCTTCCAGGGGCAGCCCCGTGACCTGGGCCAGCGTCACCACGGGTGTGCCCATGGCGCCGAACGCCACCGGAGCCGTGTTGGCGACGAGTGCCACGATGGCCGCCTTCACCGGGTCGAAGCCCAGGGCGACGAGCATCACCGCGCTGATCGCGACGGGGGCGCCGAAGCCGGCAAGCGCTTCCAGCAGGGCGCCGAAGCAGAAGGCGACGACGAGCGCCTGGATGCGGGGGTCGTCCGAGAGCCTCCCGAACGATCTGCGCAGGATGTCGAAGTGCTGGGTCCGTACCGTCATCCGGTACACCCACAGGGCGTTGACGACGATCCACAGGATGGGGAAGATCCCGAACACCGCCCCGTGGACGGCGCTGGAAAGCGTCTGGTCGAGCGGCATGCCGTAGGCGAGCGCGGCGACCAGGACGGCCGCCAGCAGGCCTGTCAGGCCCGCCAGATGGGCCTTCATGCGCACCACGCCGAGCAGGATCAGGACGATCACCAAGGGCAGGGCCGCCACCAGGGCGGACAGACCGAGCGAGCCGGCAACGGGGGCCAGTTCCTGGACGTACACGAGCGCCTCCCCGGATTCCGCGATGCGGAAAGCGATTTCTCACGGGTTCCGGAATGATCGTGTCCGCGACAAGCGCGCGTCAATGGGTGTGCAGCATTCAACGAAATGAGGCCCCTGGAACCAGAGGGAACCGGTCCTGGGGCCTGCGGGGAACTGACCGACCGCTCAGTTGTCGGGGGAGCGCAGAACCCGCAGATGGCCGCGGCGCGCGACCTCCATCGGGTCCGCCGCACGGCCACCGCCGCCGGCCTGGGCCGCGCGCTCCTGGGGCCGGGCCGCCTCGCGCACCGCGTTGGCGAGCGCTTCCAGGTCGTCGCCGCTGGGACGGGCCGGAGCGGAACCGTCGAGGAGACGGACGACCTCCCAGCCACGGGGGGCGGTCAGGCGCTCGGAGTGCTCGGCGCACAGGTCGTAGCAGTGGGGTTCCGCGTAGGTGGCGAGCGGGCCGAGAACCGCCGTCGAGTCGGCGTAGACGTACGTCAGCGTCGCTACGGCGGGACGGCCGCAAGCGGTGCGCGAACAGCGACGTACAGGGCTCACGACGTTGGACGGTACCGCACTCTTGAGCGGGCCGCGACGACTCTCCACCAGGTCACTCCACCGTGTCGTGGTGTGAGACGCCCCACAGGCCCCTCCCGACACACGTCGCTGACCTGCGTGGACATGCCCGGCCGGGGTCCCGTACGACCATGAAAGCGGTCAACACTCCACATAAACGGCGTCAATTGCCTCGTGATCGCCGGTCTCGGAGAGATACGGAATCGAGCCCAATCTTGGCTGGAATGGTCATCCGGCGACATGCCGCGCGGTGGCGACCGCGAGGCCGGAACGGGGCGTGGACACCCGGCACGCGCCGGGTGCGAGGACTACGCTTCACCAGTGATGGACAACCGAGTACCGCCCCGGCCGACGGGCCCCGGGCCCCGTCGCCGCGATCGTCACGGCCGAGGCATGCGTGGGCCGATCGCGCCCCCTCAGGTGCCGCTCGCGGCGAGCCGTGCCGAGGCGTTCGCCGATCTGGTGCAGGACTCCGTGGAGCGCCTGGAACGGCGCTGGCCGCAGCTCGCCGACATCGACTTCCTCGTCCTCGAAGTGCCCCGGCTGGACGGGCCGGGGCAGTCCTGGAACGACGAGGCGGTACCCCTCGGCGGTACCGTAGCGGCACGTGAGGGACGGCCCGCGCGGGTGGTCGTCTACCGGCGTCCCGTCGAGATCCGCACCAAGGGCCGCGACGAGCGAGCGGCCCTGGTCCACGAGGTCGTCGTCGAACAGGTCGCCGAGCTGCTCGGCCTCACGCCGGAGACGGTGGACCCGCGTTACGGGGAGGACTGACCAGCCCGGTACGGCGGCCGGCGGACGGCCCGCGCGGCGCCCTGCTCGTCACTTCTGGAGCACCGACAGATCCTGCTCGGCCTCCGGGACGGCCACCGTCCCCCGGTCGTCGGGCAGGGTCTGGACCGTGAAGGCCGGGACGCCGTCCTGCGTCGCGGTGAGGGTCCGCGAGGCGTGGACCGGACCGCCCGAGACCGGCTCCACGGTGAGCGCGTACGTACCCTTCAGGCCGCTCGGCACGGGCACCTCGACGTCCTGCGTCGTACCCGCCTTGACCGCGTACGTCTTCGAGACCGGTTCGCCGCCCTCGGTGCCCGCCGACGCCGTGACCTTGACCTGGGCCGACTCCCCCGGCGCGACCAGCGAGAGTGTCACGCCCTTCGCGGTGTTGCCGACCGAGGTGGCGCGCGTGCCCACGGCCCGTGCGGCGGGGATGAACGCCGTCTCCTGGGAGGCGCCCTTCCCGCGCACCACCTGCACGGCGGCCACCACGGGAACCGCCTGGTCCGAGGGGGTCAGGACCAGGGAACCGGCCTCGCCGCGCGTGACGTCGCCGAGGTCGACGGAGGTTGTCGCGCCCGACTTCACGTGCAGCGTCTCGCTGCCGGCCGGTGTGATCAGCCCGTTCGGCGAGGCGAGGCGCACCTTGAGGTCCGCGTCGCTGTCCCCCGGCGTGAACGCGATCAGCCGCACCGACGTCGCGTCCTTGGGGATACCCGGGACGACCAGGCTCCCCGCCGGATCCGCGGCCGCCGCGAGCCAGTCGCCGCCCGCCTCGTCGTCCAGCGCCTGCACCGCCGCGCCGACCCGCCCGCTGCGCACGTTCACGTGGACCGTGAGGTCGGCCTCCTCGGCGTCGGTCAGCGTCGACAGCAGGATCGGCTCGCTGGAGCGGGGGGCGACGGTGATGCCCTCACCCACGGTGGACTGGAGCTCCCCGTCCTTGCCGTACAGCTCGATGTCCACCACGGCGGCGGAGTCGTCCGGGTTGGTCAGGTGCGCGTAGTCGGTCCGCCCGGCGGCCGTACTGGCCCCCGGGAACCAGAAGTCGGTGTCCGGCGCGGAGCAGTTGACCCCGAGCAGACCGCGTCCCGCGCCGGCCGTGACCTCGGTCGTCTGCTGCACGGTCCAGCCGGGCGCGAACTTCCCCTCCGCGGTGCCGATCAGCGCGGGCGCCTCGCCCCCCGAACTGTCCCCGGACACCGGCGAGCCCGGCTCCTTGGGCTTCAGCACGGGCTTCGCGGCCTTGCCGTCGGTGGCGGGCAGCAGCTCGCCCGCCCCCTCGGCTCCCGTGCCCTCGGTGACCGGGGTGAAGGACGAGTACGTCGTCTCGGCGAGGTCGGAGGTGCTCGGCGCGGGGCAGGCCAGGCTCGACCGCTCCACGGGCAGCTGGGCCGCCGCCTTGGCGGTGTCCTTCCCGGTCGCCTCCGGAGCGACGAGCGTGGCGAACCCGGTGAGGGCCGCGAGCGCGCCGACGCCGGCGATCAGGGACAGGGTGGTGCGGTTCACTGCTGACTCCCGTCGGGGCGCTCGTTGCCGCTGCCATGCGGGTGTTGCTGCTGCGCCGGGTCGTACGCCGGGTCGTAGCCCTGCGGGTACTGGTCGTAGGGCTGCTCGTACGTCCCGGGCTGCTGCTGCCCGTACGCGTACGGGTCGTACTGCCCGCCCTGGTAGGGGTCCGCCTGGTACTGGTCGTTCTGGTACTGCTCGTTCGGGTACTGCTCGTTCTGGTACTGCTCGTTCTGGTACGGCTGCCCGTAGCCGTCGGCGGGGTACTGGTGGCCGGCGTCCTGGTGCTGCTCGCCGCCGTACGTGCCGTACTCGGCGCCCGCGTGGCTCGTGGTGTCACCGCCCCAGGCGCGAACGTCCTCGTCCGGGGGGACCCCCATGTCGTAGGACTGCTGCCGGGGCACCGGCACCGGGGTCTCCTCCTCGGCGGGAGGCGGGAACTCCTCGTCCCGGGCGGCCTCTTCGGCCTCGGCCTGCGCGCGCAGACGGCGGGCACGGCGGCCCTCGCCCTCCATCGCCTGCGCGGGGATCACGGGCTCCTCGGGCAGGTCGTCGTCGACGTCGCGGCGGCGCCCGGGCAGGGCGAGCACCACGAGGACGACGGCGAGGAAGCCCTGCGCCCAGAGCCAGGCGGTGTGGCTGATCGGGTCGTCGTAGGTGACGTCGAGGGTGCCGCCGCCGGCGGGGAGTTCGAAGCCCTGGGCCCAGCCGTCGACGGTGGTCCGGGTCAGCGGCGCGCCGTCGAGGGTGGCCGTCCAGCCGTCGGACGCGGCGTCCGCGAGACGCAGGATCCGGCCGTCGGCACCGGCGGGGACGTCGGTGTGGATCTCGACGGGCCCGGCGGCGACCGGCTGCGGGGCACCCGAGCCGGAGGCCGGGACGACCACCGCGCGCGCGACCTGGCGGTCGACCCGCCACAGGGCGCCGCCGTCCTGCTGGCTGAGCCGGCTCAGGCCGGGCGTGGCGTCGAGGACCCGGCTGACCTCGCGGGGCGCGCCCCGGTGCACGAGGACGTAACGCACGGCGAAGTCGCCGAGCTGGTCGGCCTGGTCGGCGCCGGAACCGGCGACGAGGTTGGCGACGACCTTGTCCAGCGTGGCGTTGCCGCCGTCGGCCGCGGCGAGTTCGGCGTCGCCCAGGCGGGCGCCGGAGCCGCGGACCAGGGTGTAGCCGACGTGGGCGGTGGAGTCGCTGTCGAGGACGAGGGTGCGGGCCTGGTCGCGCGTGCCGCTCTCCTCGGCGACGAACGCGGGCACCTGCACCGGGTCGCGGCGCTCCACGGGCCCGTCGGCGCCGCGCAGCATCCAGCCGGCGGCGACGAGCAGCGGGCCCGCGGCGGCGGCGAAGGCGATCAGCGCGGCGACCGGCTGGCGCCAGCCGAAGCTCTGCTCCGCCACGCGCGTGCGTGCCCCCTCGGCGCCGAGCACGGCGGCCGTCAGCAGCGCGAGGCCGTAGACGAGGGTCGCGGGGCCGGCCCAGGCGGAGCCGTTGGACAGCACCGCGAGGAACAGGCCCACCAGGGCGACCACCCAGGCCGACCGGATGCCCTGCCGGCGCTCGTCGCGCAACAGGGCGGCCAGCGCGGCCAGCACGATGCCGATCAGTATCAGGCCGCTGACCGTGCCGGGCCCGCCCGGGCTGGCGCCGAGCAGGTCGAGGGCGGAGGCGGCCGAGTCGCCGTACTCCAGGCCGGCCTCGCGGAAGAAGCCGAACGGCAGCAGGGACAGCGACCAGGGCGCGAGGACCAGCAGGGGCGTGCCCAGCTGGGTCAGGAAGCGCAGGCCGTAGGCGGCGATGTCGCCGCGCCGCACGACGAGCAGCCCGGCGCCGAGGAGCAGCGCCACGGGCCACACGATCGGCGTGAAGGCGGTGGTGACCGTCAGCAGCAGGGCGTAGGCCCAGGTGGCGCGCCAACTGCCGCGCGCACCGGAGGTGTTCGCGAGGCCGCTCGCGGCGACGGCCGCGCGCGCGAGGAGCGGCAGCAGCACGGCGAGGACGGCGGTGCCGAGCCGGCCGCCGGCGAGGGCGCCGGTGGCGGCGGGCAGGAAGGCGTACGCGACGGCGGCCCAGGCACGCAGCAGCCGGGACTCGACGAGCGGGCGGGAGGCGAAGTACGCGGTGAGTCCCGCCAGCGGCACCGAGCAGACCAGCAGCACCGTGATCGCGAGGCCCGTGGAGCCGAACAGCGTGGAGGCGAGCATCGCCACCAGGGCGAGGTACGGCGGCGCGGAGCCGTCGCCGCCGGCGCCCACCGGGTGCCAGGAGTCGAGGTAGCGCGACCACAGCTGATCGGAGTCGGCGGGTGCGGGCAGCAGGGCGCCGCCCGCGAGGGAGCCACCGCCGAGGAGTTCGCGGCAGGCGGCCAGCGAGACGAACAGCAGGACCAGGAAGAGCATCGGGGCGGGGTTGCGGGCGATGCGCTTCAGGCGGGCGAACTGCTCGATCTCCAGGAAGTCCGCGTCGTCGCCGCCGGGCCCGGACTCGACCGCGCCGCCGTGCCGTCCGGCGCCGGAGGTCACCTCCGGGTCGGAGCTGCTCAGGAAGCTGCCCGCGACCTGTTCGACGGTGGCCCGCACCGTCGCGCCGGGCGGCGGGAACAGGGGCCGCAGCTCGCCCTTGTCGACCACGGGCCGGCCGCGCCTGCGCCGGCCGGCGACGATCCGCTCGGGCCGCAGCAGGACACCCATCAGACCGCGGATCTCGTCGACCGCCTGCCCGGGCACCTTGCCGACGAGGTAGGCGACGGTACGCAGCAGGGTGCCGAGCACCAGGCGGAGCAGCACCCAGGGCAGCGTGGCCGAGCGGGCGTTGACGAGAAGGGTGTAGACGGCGCCGGCCTTGTCGACCTTGTGCGGGGAGGCGGTGGTGCGGCCCGCGCAGTCGACGGCGCGCCGCTCCCGGGAGGCCGCCTCGGCGTGGCGTACGACCGCCTCGGGGGCGATGAGGACGCGGTGCCCGGCGGCCTGGGCGCGCCAGCACAGGTCGACGTCGTCACGCATCAGCGGCAGCCGGCGGTCGAATCCGCCGAGCTCGTCGAAGACGTCACGCCGGATCAGCATCCCGGCGGTGGACACGGACAGCACGGTCCGGACGTGGTCGTGCTGGCCCTGGTCCTGCTCACGGCGGTCCACGCCGGTCCAGCGGCGGCCGGAGTTGGCGATGCTGACGCCGACTTCGAGGAGCTGCCTGCGGTCGTACCAGCCGCGCAGCTTCGGGCCCACCACGGCCACGTCGTCGCGGCCGAGCTCGAGTTCGTTCTCCACCACGCGCAGCAGCTCGGCCAGCGCGTCGGGTTCGGGTGCGCAGTCGTCGTGCAGCAGCCACAGCCACTGCACCGGCTCGCCGTGCGGCAGCTCGGGCATGTCGTAGGCGTCGTCGCGCCAGCTGCGCGTGACGGGGTCCCAGCCGCTCGGCCGCTTCAGGTAGGGCAGCTCCTGCGGCGTGAGCAGCGGCGCCGTGCGGTTGACCTCCTCGACTGCCTGCCCGAAGCCGGTGCGCCGGGCGAGGTGCAGCACCCGGTCCGGGCCGAGCGCGTCGGCGACCCGCTGCGCCGAGTCGTCGGCGCTGCCGGTGTCGGCGGCCATGGCGAACTGGACCGGCCGCTCCTGGCCGAGCAGCCCGGCGAGCGCGTCGGGCAGCCAGCGGGCGCCGTCGTGGGAGACGAGGACCGCGGTCACCACATGACGCGGGAACTCTGGTGTGGCAGCGGCATCGTGGTGGGCTGCCGTGTGGCTGTGCACGGACATCGAGGTACGGGCCCCGGTTCGGTGGACTGCGGTGGACACCTGAGCCGTTTGAGGGCGGCTGGGTGTCTCGGACGAGCGCCCACACTATCGGCTGCCCATGACGAGGGCCCGCCGCCTGTGGACAACCCACCCGCGACGGGCCGTTCGCCCCGTGTGCACGAGGACGACGTGTGCCGTTGTGTCAGACGGCCGCCTTCTTCAGTCGGCGGCGCTCACGCTCGGACAGACCGCCCCAGATGCCGAATCTCTCGTCGTTGGCCAGGGCGTACTCAAGACATTCGGAGCGGACCTCGCAGGCGAGACAGACCTTCTTGGCCTCGCGGGTCGAGCCGCCCTTCTCGGGGAAGAAGGACTCGGGGTCGGTCTGGGCGCACAGCGCGCGCTCCTGCCAGCCGAGTTCCTCGTCCGCGTCGTCGACCAGCAGTTGCTGCACCAGCTCGGTCATGTGCGCCCCTCGTCTGTCTTTCGCGTCCCCGTGATGTAGCCGTTACCGATTCCGGCTGAACGACACGAGTGAAATTACAAGTGTGCTGCTCCGGGCGAGTCAAGCCGAGATCTGCTATTGAGCCCCTTATTCACTCTGCGGAACCAAGGCCGTGCGGAAAGTGTTCAAATCGCCATAAACCTTGACACGCTTTCGGGGCCCGGGAGGCCGTCGGCCTCACGCGCACCCTGTACGGAGAAGGACGCCCAGTGGCTCGATCTCGTTCCGACACGCGCATCGAAGCGAACCGGATCACATTCGGATCACGGGATCGCAACGAGGCCTGCGCGCCCGGTTGTGCGCCATGTGTCCCGGTCAACGCATGAGCAAACCTTTCATCTGGACGATGAACCGGAAGAGGTGAAACATGTCCCACATATCGGGCGTCGAGTTGACAGTGGTGGTGTGACCCGCTGTCCTAGTGGGCATGCTCGCGAACTTGGTGCCCACCTCGACCCGCTCCGCCGGGTCCCTCGGTGCTGCCCACGCTCGCCGTAGCTGTTGTCGCTGTTCCAGCTGTTGAGCCCCACGCGCTCCGGCTGCCCCTGAGTCCACCGCGACTCGGCTGCTGTTCCCCACGCCCGCACCCGGGCGCCCCCTCCCGCCCGTGACCCGGGCGGACGGTCGTGACATCCAGCCCCCGCACCTCTCTCCCGCCGAGGAACCACCGCACCCATGAACAGCGACAGCGACCTCCAGATCGCCGGCGACATCCTCGAAGTCCCGCACCTGCTCCAGGCCCCGCGCGCGCACCCGGCCACCGTCGCCGACTTCGTCGGCCTGGCCCGTTCCATCGCGGCCGACCGCGCCCAGTGGGAGCACCTCGTCCGGTACGACGCCACCAGCCGTTGGTACCACCGGCTGCACACCGGCCCGGGGTACGAGGTCTGGCTGCTGTCCTGGCTGCCCGGCCAGCGCAGCGGACTGCACGACCACGGTTCCTCCTCCGGCGTCCTGACCGTCCTGGAGGGCACCCTCACCGAGCGGACCGAGCACACCGCGCGCGCGTGGGAGCCGGGGGCGCAGCGGGTGTTCGCGCCCGGCTATGTGCACGAGGTGCTGAACGACGCCCTCGAACCGGCGGTCAGCCTGCACGTCTATCACCCGGGCCTCACCGCGATGCCGATGCACACCCCGCAGTGCACGGCCCTCGCGGAGCTCCCGTAACCGCGTGCCACGCTGTCGTACCCGCCTGCAACACTTGCTCCATGCGGATTGTGGTTCTGGCAGGCGGCATCGGCGGTGCCCGGTTCCTGCGCGGTCTGAAGCGGGCCGTGCCGGACGCGGACATCACCGTCATCGGCAACACCGGTGACGACATCCACCTCTTCGGGCTGAAGGTCTGCCCGGACCTCGACACGGTGATGTACACGCTCGGCGGAGGGATGAACGAGGAGCAGGGCTGGGGGCGGGCCGACGAGACCTTCCATCTCAAGGAGGAGCTCGCGGCGTACGGCGTGGGGCCGGAGTGGTTCGGCCTCGGCGACCGGGACTTCGCCACGCACATCGTGCGGACGCAGATGATCGGCGCCGGATACCCGCTCAGCGCGGTCACCGAGGCCCTCTGCGACCGCTGGCAGCCCGGCGTGCGGCTCGTCCCGATGACGGACGACCGCGTCGAGACGCACGTCGCCGTGGAACTCGACGGCGAGCGCAAGGCGATCCATTTCCAGGAGTACTGGGTCCGGCTGCGGGCCTCGGTCCCCGCCCACGCGGTCGTGCCCGTCGGCGCCGAGCAGTCCAAGCCGGCGCCGGGCGTGCTGGAGGCGATCGCGGAGGCGGACGTCATCCTCTTCCCGCCGTCCAACCCCGTCGTCTCGATCGGCACGATCCTGGCCGTGCCCGGCATCCGGGAGGCCATCGCCGACGCGGGCGTGCCGGTGGTCGGCCTGTCCCCCATCGTCGGCGACGCGCCGGTGCGCGGGATGGCCGACAAGGTGCTCGCCGCGATCGGCGTGGAGGCCACGGCGGCGGCGGTCGCCGAGCACTACGGCTCCGGGCTGCTCGACGGCTGGCTGGTGGACACCGTGGACGCGGGCGTGGTGGAGCGGGTGGAGACGGCGGGCATCCGCTGCCGGGCCGTACCGCTGATGATGACCGACGAGGAGGCGGCCGCGCAGATGGCGCGGGACGCGCTGGCGCTGGCGCAGGAGGTGCGGACCTCATGAGCGGCTACCGGGTCTGGGCGGTGCCCGGCCTGCCCGAGGTGGCGCCGGGCGACGACCTCGCCAAGCTGATCGCCGCCGCCGAACCGGCCCTGGCCGACGGGGACGTGCTCCTGGTCACCTCGAAGATCGTCTCCAAGGCGGAGGGCCGGATCGTCCGGGCGGACGACCGGGAGGCCGCGATCGACGCCGAGACGGTGCGGGTGGTGGCCCGGCGCGGGCCGCTGCGCATCGTGGAGAACCGGCAGGGCCTGGTCATGGCGGCCGCCGGCGTCGACGCCTCCAACACCCCCGGCGGGACGGTGCTGCTGCTCCCCGAGGACCCGGACGCCTCGGCGCGGGCGATCCGCGAGGGCCTGCGGGACGCGCTCGGTGTCGACGTCGGCGTGGTCGTCACCGACACCTTCGGGCGGCCCTGGCGCGCGGGGCTCACGGACGTGGCGATCGGCGCCGCCGGTGTGCGGGTGCTCGACGACCTGCGCGGCGGCGTGGACGCGCACGGCAATCCGCTCAACGCCACCGTCGTCGCCACCGCGGACGAACTCGCCGCCGCGGGCGACCTGGTCAAGGGCAAGGCCGCCGGGCTGCCGGTCGCCGTCGTGCGCGGTCTGGCGCACTCCGTGTCCGAGGAGGACGGCGAAGGGGCGCGAGCCCTGGTGCGCGCCGCACGCGACGACATGTTCCGGCTGGGCACCTCGGAAGCGGTGCGCGAGGCCGTGACCCAGCGGCGTACGGTCCGGTCGTTCACGGACGAGCCCGTGGACCCCGGCGCGGTACGCCGGGCGGTCGCCGCGGCCGTGACGGCACCGGCGCCGCACCACACGACGCCGTGGCGTTTCGTGCTGCTGGAGTCCCCCGGGGCGCGGGCCGGACTGCTGGACGCGATGCGGGACGCCTGGATCGCGGACCTGCGGCGGGACGGCAAGAGCGAGGAGTCCGTCGCCAAGCGCGTCAAGCGTGGGGACGTCCTGCGCAACGCGCCGTACCTCGTGGTCCCGTGTCTGGTCATGGACGGCTCGCACACCTACGGGGATCCGCGGCGGGACGGCGCCGAGCGGGAGATGTTCGTCGTCGCCGCCGGGGCGGGCGTACAGAACTTCCTGGTGGCGCTGGCCGGGGAGCGGCTGGGCTCGGCCTGGGTGTCGTCGACGATGTTCTGCCGGGACGTGGTCCGCGAGGTGCTGGGGCTGCCCGGCGACTGGGACCCGATGGGTGCGGTGGCGGTCGGCCATCCGGCGGAGGAGCCGCGCCCGCGACCGGACCGGGACGCGGGCGCGTTCATCGAGGTGCGGTGACCATGCCCCTCGGGCGCCTACCCTCATAGGGCACCTTGTCCTCTCTCCCCTGGGATCATCCGTGGCCGGCCGCTTCGCTCCTCGTCCCACGCGTACGACAGTGCGCGGCGGGGAGGTCGCCGTGCCCGCGGGCGTGCCGCGGCAGGCGGCGCGGGCGAGCGCCCGGGTCCGGACCTGGACGCCCGACGGCCCGCTGGAACCGGGGCTGGCCCTGGGACCGCTGCGGCGGGGCCCCGGCGACCCGACGTTCCGCACGACGCCCGACGGGTCGGTGTGGCGGGCGTGCCGCACGCCGGCCGGGCCGGGGACACTGCGGGTGTCGGCGTGCGACGGCCAGGTGCGGGGCGAGGCGTGGGGCCCCGGTGCGGACTGGCTCCTCGACCAGTTGCCCGACCTCCTCGGCGCCTCGGACGACCCGTCCCTCTTCGCGCCACGGCACCGGATCGTGGCCGTGGCGCGGCACCGGCGGCCCGGGCTGCGGCTGGGGCGGAGCGGGCTGGTGCTGGAGTCGTTGATCCCGTCGATCCTGGAACAGAAGGTCACGACCGACGAGGCGTACCGGGCGTGGCGGTTGCTCGTCCGCAAGTTCGGCGAGCCCGCGCCGGGGCCGGTGCCCGGGGGCATGCGGGTGATGCCGGCGCCGCGGACGTGGGCGCTGATCCCCTCCTGGGAGTGGCACCGGGCGGGTGTCGACGACAAGCGGGCGTCCACGATCCTGCGGTCGGTACGGGTCGCCGCGCGGCTGGAACAGGCGACGGGCATGGAACCCGCGGCCGCGCGGGCCCGTCTGGAGGTCGTCCCCGGAGTGGGGCCGTGGACGTCGGCGGAGACCGTGCAGCGCAGCCATGGAGCGCCGGACGAGGTGACCGTCGGGGATCTGCACCTGCCGGGGATCGTCGGCTGGGCACTGGCGGGTGACCGGGACGCCGACGACTCCGTGATGCTGTCCCTGCTGGAACCCTACGCCGGGCAACGGCACCGGGCCGCACGGCTCATCCTGCTGAGCGGCAGGGTGCCTCCGAGGCGGGCACCGAAGATGCCTCGCGTCGACATCGGCCGGTTGTAGCGGTCGCGGACCCGAGGCGTGACCCGATACCGGTGCGGAGGCCGGGGCGTCGCGCAGCCCGGCGCGACGGGGTGCCGCCCGCGCCCACCCGTGCCGCCCCAGGCGGCACGACTGCCCGCAGATCACGCACCGTCGCACACGCCCGGCCCCCGCGTGCCTACTGGTCCGACGAGAAGCGCACCGCCCCCCGCGGGATCCGCACGTCGCACCACACGCGTGCGCCCTCGCGGAGTTCGTTGTCGGGGCCGACCACCGCGCCGTCGCCGATGACCGCGCCGGTCAGGACGGAGCGGCGGCCGACGCGGGCGCGGTTCCCGATGAGCGAGTCGGTGATGACGGCGCCGGGCTCGATCACCGCGCCCGGCAGGATCGTGCTGCCGAAGACGCGCGCGCCCTCCGCGACGAACGCCCCCTCGCCCACCACCGTCCCGCCGGCCAGCTTCGCGTCCGGCGCCACCCGCGCCGTGGGCAGGACGAGACGGTCGCCGCAGCGCCCGGGCACCGCCGGCGAGGGCGCCCGCCCCAGCACCAGGTCCGCCGAGCCCCGTACGAACGCCGCCGGCGTGCCGAGGTCGAGCCAGTACGTGGAGTCGACCATCCCCTGCAGATGCGCGCCCGCCGACAACAGGCCGGGGAAGGTCTCCCGTTCCACCGACACCGGCCGGCCCGCCGGGATCGTGTCGATGACCGACCGGCGGAAGACGTACGCGCCCGCGTTGATCTGGTCGGTGACGATCTCCTCCGGCGTCTGCGGCTTCTCCAGGAACGCCGTCACCCGCCCCGTCTCGTCCGTCGGCACCAGCCCGTAGGCCCGCGGGTCCGTCACCTGCGTCAGGTGCAGGGACACGTCCGCGCCGGTCGTCTCGTGCGTGCGCACCAGCGCCCTGATGTTCAGCCCGGTCAGGATGTCGCCGTTGAAGACGAGGACCGGATCGTCAGGACCGGAGTGCAGCCGCGACGCCACGTTCCGGATCGCGCCGCCCGTGCCGAGCGGCTCGTCCTCCGTGACGTACTCGATGTGCAGCCCCAGCGACGAGCCGTCCCCGAAGTGCGGTTCGAAGACCTCCGCCAGATAGGACGTGGCGAGCACGATGTGCTCCACGCCCGCCGCCCTCGCCCGCGCCAGCTGGTGCGTGAGGAACGGCACCCCCGCCGCCCTGACCATGGGCTTGGGCGTGTGCACCGTGAGCGGGCGCAACCGGGTGCCCTTGCCGCCTACCAGGAGGATCGCTTCTGTCACCTGTCGTCTCTGCTTCCTGCCGGGACCGGCCGAACTGTCTTTCGGCCGGCCAGTGTATGCAGACCGATGTCCGGTGCCTTCGACGGCCGTACGCCCTCACCGAAAGCCCCCCTGAGAACACGTCCGCCCCATGTCTTGGTCCCTTGGATCCGTGCGATCCGTAAGATCCGTGAAACCCCGCGAAACGCCTCCCGACCCTCACGGCCGCCCCTGGAGACGTGACGCCTGCTCACGGATGGATCCGAGCTTGCCGTACAGAACCCCTCCAGGGCAGTCCGTCGCGAAACCGTCCCTGTGCCCTGAGATGACGTTCAGTCGTACGTTCGTACCTTTTTTGTAGAGGTTGCCACCCCCGGACTTCAGAGATGTCTTCCCTCCGGGATTGGCTCCGAAGAGCCCGAGCTTCCAGGCCGCCAACTGCCCCACGGCCTTCACCGTCGTCGCAGACGGTGAAGCGGTGTTGAACGTGCCGAGAACGGCGATGCCCGTGCTGTCGTTGTTGAACCCGAGGGTGTGAGCTCCCATGACCGCCTTCGCCACGCCCCCGGCGCGTCCCTCGTAGATGTTTCCGCACTTGTCGACGAGGAAGTTGTAGCCGAGGTCGCGCCAGCCCATGCTCACGACGTGGTAGCGGTAGATACCGCGAATGACGGACGGGGCCTGTGCGCAGGTGTAGTTGTTCCCGGTGGCCGTGTGGTGCACGAAGGCCGCCTTGACCGTCTTGGTGTAGAGGAACCCCTTCTCGCGCACCTTCTCGTCCGCGCCCCAGCCGTGCCGGGTGGTGATGCGCGGACGCGGGCCGATGTGGGGCTGCGCGAGCTGTTCCTGCGTCATCTCGTTGGCGCGCAGCACGAACAGCTCGTCCTCGGTGTCCGCCCGGCCGAGCGCCGGGATCTCGGTGGCGCCGAGCGGGGCGAGCAGGGCGTTGGGCTCCGCGGACGCGGCGGTCTCCGCGCTGAGGGGCCCGGTGAGCGGGGGGTCGTCGTCGGCGTCGGTGCGCGGGGCCGTTGTGCCGGTGCTCTCCGCCCGGCCGGGGTCGACGAGTTCGAGGCGCAGGCCGGTGGGGAGCGCGACGGCCGTGCGCCCGGCCGGGGCCTCGGGCCGGACGCGCACCTCGACACCGTCGGAGTCGCCGACCCACAGCGGTGCCGTGGCGCCGCGGAGGCGGCCGGAGGTGGCCTCGGGGCTGCCCGGGTCGGGGGCGTGCTCGCCGGTGTGGGTCTCGACGTCCTGCCAGCCGGACCAGGCGCCGGTTCCGGCCGCCCGCGTACGGACCTGGACGCGGCCCTGGAGGGCGGCGCCCGGGTCGTCCCAGACGACGCCGACGAGGGAGAACCGCCGTACGTCCTGGCGGGGCAGGCCCTGCGCGGCGGGCGCGCCGGGGGCACGCTCATCGGTCAGGGGGGCGAGGGGCAGGGACTGGGTGCTGCCCGGCGCTCCGGGCTGCACGGACCGGCCGACGAGTCGGCCGGGCTCGGTGCCCGGCGCCGCAACGGCGGTGGCGGGCAGGGTCAGAGGAAGGGAGAGGGCGGCGGCACACGTCACGCCGATGGAGGAAGCAAGGAGTCCACGCATGCTCCTGATCCTGGACATAGCCGTACAAATCTGTCCATCGCGGAATTGACACGCCGTCGGACGCCGTTCGCCCGATCCGGTGGCCCCGCCACTCGATGCCCGCCCGGCCGCGCGCGTACGCTTGCGCGGGTGAACGCCACCGATCGCACCCCTGCCGACCTGCTGCGTTCCGCGCTCGCCGCGGACCCCGCGCGCCCCCTGGTCACGTTCTACGACGACGCCACCGGAGAACGGGTCGAATTGTCCGTGGCCACCTTCGCCAATTGGGTGGCCAAGACGGCGAACCTCATCCAGGACGGGCTGTCGGCCGAGCCCGGCGACCGGATCGCGCTGCTGCTGCCCGCGCACTGGCAGACGGCCGTGTGGCTGCTGGCGTGTTCGTCGGCGGGCGTGCTCGCGGACATGGACGGCGATCCGTCGCGGGCGGACTTCGTGGTGGCCGGCCCCGGCCGGTTCGAGGACGGTCTCGCCTGCCGCGGCGAGCGGTACGCGCTGTCGCTGGCCCCGCTGGGCCGGCGCTTCCCCTCGCCGCCCGAGGGATACGCCGACTATGCCGTGGACGTGCCGAGCCACGGCGACCGGTTCGCGCCGTACGCGCCGGTCGACCCGGAGGCGCCCGCGCTGATCGTGGCCGGGGCGGAGTACACCGGGGCCGAGGTCGTGGAGCGGGCGTCCGCCGACGCACCCGGGCTGGATCTGACGGGGCCCGGTTCGCGGATCCTGTCCGCCCTGCCGTACGACACCTGGGAGGGACTGAGCGCCGGGCTGTACGCCCCGCTCGCGGCCGGGGGGTCCCTGGTGCTCTGCCGGAATCTCGACCGGCTGGACGGCGAGTCCCTGGCCAAGCGCATCGAGGCCGAACGCGTCACGGCGACCGCCCGCCAGGACAAGCCCTAGCGGGCCGGGCGCGCACCCCTCACGCCACCTGCGGGAACGACCCCTCCCCCACCTCCTCGCGGCGCTCTCCCCAGGTACCCGGGCGTCACTCGATCGGCCCACCACCACCCGCGCCCCCACCCCATCCGGGTCATGGTCGTAGGAGCAGTAAGGGCAGCACGACACGCTGGACCGTTCGTACACGCTCGTACTCCATGAGGGGTGGATTCCGTCGTGAGGGACACCGCAGGCATGCCATCCGGGGGCCCGGACGACAACACGCCGGCGGTGTCCCTGGGGCCGGGCGCCGGGGCCTCCGCGAGCGGCGACGGGCTCATACGCCGGCGCCGACGGCGCTGGACCTGCGGGGGGACGGTGGGGATGGTGGGGATCCTGACCGGCGCGCTGGTCGCCGGATGGATCGTCTACACGAAGCTCGACGGCAACATCACACCCGACGAGGCCGCGGCCGCCGAGCTCGCGCGCTACGAGCGGGAGCGGCCGACCGCGCTGGTGCGGGGCGCGCAGAACATCCTGCTCATCGGATCGGACTCGCGGGCGGGCGAGGAGAACGGCGCGTACGGCCGGGACACCGGGACCGAGCGCTCGGACACCACCATCCTGCTGCACCTGTCGGCCGGGCGGAGCAGCGCCACCGCGGTGTCCATCCCCCGCGACCTGATGGTGGACGTGCCCGGCTGCCGGCGTCCGGACGGCAAGCGCAGCGAGCCGATGTTCGCGATGTTCAACTACGCCTTCGAGACGGGCGGGTCGGCCTGCACCATCCGCACCGTCGAGCAGATGACGGACATCCGCATCGATCACCACGTGGTCGTCGACTTCAGCGGGTTCAAGAAGCTGGTCGACGCCGTGGGCGGCGTACGGATCTGTGTGGCCGAGCCGATCGTCGACAAGGAGGCCAAGCTGCGGCTGCCGGCCGGCCTCGTGACGCTCGACGGCGAGCAGGCCCTCGGTTACGTCCGGGTGCGCAAGTCCCTCGGCAACGGCAGCGACACCGACCGGATGGAGCGCCAGCAGCAATTCCTCGCGGCCCTGGTGCAGAAGCTGCGCGGCAACGACGTGCTGCTGAACCCCGTGAAGCTGTATCCCGTCCTGGACGCGGCCACGTCGGCGCTCACCACGGACCCGGGCCTGGCAAGTCTGCGTGGTTTGTACGACCTTGTCCGGGGTCTGCGCGACATCCCCACGGAACAGGTGCAGTTCCTCACGGTGCCGCGGGAGTCGTACGAGGGCAATGCCAATCGCGACCAGTTGATGGAGCCCGCGGCCGAGCGCCTCTTCGAGCGGCTCCGTTCCGACGCGCCGGTGGAGGTCTCCGGAAAAACCGTCCTGGATTTCGCCGGAAGCGCGTACGAGGGGAACGGCGGTACGGTTTCGCAGTCGAACGGTTACGGTGCGTACGCCGATTCCGTCCTTTCTCCTGTTTCTCCGGCACCCACGTTCAGCGGGAAGACCGCCGCCGAGGACGACTGCCGGTAAGGCGAGTGCGGTGCCGTAGGACATTAGTTCCGGGAAATGGGCGGATTGCCCAGTTGTAGGAACGTGGAATTTGTCACCGTCGTCGCTCGACGTTGAACTGGGCGGATAGTGTGAGCGCTTCGGTGCACCCGGCCCCCGGCCACGCAGTCATTCCGGGGTCGCGCACTGTGTACGAGGTTTGTACGAGACCGAGCGCCTCAAGGGGGAAGGCGCCGCGTGGCCCCGACGGAGGATTCAGGCAACCGTGGACGCGCAAGGCCGTGGGCGGGCGGAGAACATCGATCCCGCAGACCAGTGGGTACTCAATCCGAACACCGGCGAATACGAACTGCGACTGGGCCCTTCCGCACCGCAGTCAACGGTTCCCGGCCCGCGCCGAGCAGGCAACCGCGGTTCCGGCGCAGCACCCCGCGCCCGGACATCGCCCGCCGGGCGGGAGAAGAGCGCGCGGGAGCAGGCCGGCGCCGAGAAGCAGAACGCGCCGGACCGCGGTGAGGTGCCGGGGCAGCGCAGACGCCGCACCCCGGCTCCCGAGCCGGCCGCCGGGCGGCGCGGGCGCCGGCCCGCGAAGAAGACCAAGGCGAGGAAGGCAGTGCTGTGGACCGGCGGCGTCCTGGCCTTCCTGCTCGTCGCGGGGGCAGGTGCCGGATACCTCTACATCGAGCACCTCAACGGCAACATCACCTCCGTCGCCGACGACGGTGCCAGCACCGGTGGCTTCCAGAAGGACAAGGCCATCAACATCCTGTTGATCGGAACCGACAAGCGCACCGGCGCGGGCAACGAGGCCTACGGCGACTCGGGCAGCCCCGGCCACGCGGACACCACGATCCTGCTGCACGTCTCCAAGGACCGCTCGAACGCCACCGCGCTGAGCATCCCCCGTGACCTGATCGTGGACGTGCCGGACTGTCCGACCACCCAGGAGGACGGCAGCTCCGAGGTGATCCCGGGCACCCCGGGCGTCCGCTTCAACACGAGCCTCGGCCAGAGCGGTCGTACGCCGTCCTGCACCATGCGCACGGTGACCGAGCTGACCGGGATCACGCCGGACAACTTCATGGTCGCCGACTTCAACGCGGTCAAGACGCTGACGACGGCGGTCGACGGCGTCGAGGTGTGTCTGGCCAAGGACATCGACGACCCGGACTCCAAGCTCAAGCTGTCGGAAGGCAATCACACGATCCAGGGCGAGCAGGCACTCGCCTTCGTCCGCACCCGGCACTCCGTCGGCACCGGCGGCGACCTGAGCCGCATCAACCTCCAGCAGCAGTTCCTCAGCGCGCTGATGCGCAAGCTGAAGTCCAACGACACGCTCACCGATCCGTCGAAGATGCTGAAGCTGGCCGAGACGGGCACCAAGGCGCTGACCGTCGACTCCCAGCTGGACAGCATCGGCAAGCTCAAGGACCTCGGTCTGGAGCTGGGCAAGCTCGACACCAAGAACCTGACGTTCACCACGGTGCCGGTCGTCGACAACCCGGCCGAGACGGTGAAGGCGACCGTCGTGGTGGACGAGTCGAAGGCGCCCGCCGTCTTCGACGCCATCAACAACGACGTCTCCTTCACCGCGGTCAAGCAGCAGAAGGCCAAGGAGAAGGCCGCCGTGGCGGCCCGGCTCAAGGGCAGCAAGTCCGAACCGTCCGAGGTGCGCGTGCGCATCCTCAACGGCGGCGCCCCCTCGGGCAGCGCCTCGGAGACCCTCAGCTGGTTGCAGCTGGAGGAGGGCGTGTCCAAGTCCGAGAACGCCGGGAACGCCGAGCAGGAGCTGGGCAGGACCACGCTGGAGTACGCGCCGGACCAGGCCGACCAGGCACGCAGGCTGGCCGAGATCCTGGGGCTGTCCGGCTCGGCGATGAAGCCCGGTGAGAGCGTGACCAACGCCCAGGGCCTGCCGACGATGACGCTGACGCTCGGCAAGGACTTCAAGGGTGCGGGCACCCCCGTCTCCGGTCCGGCCAAGGCGCCGGACGTCGAGAAGTCCACGGCGGACAAGGTCAAGTGCGCCGAATAGGAAATTGAGGGGTAACCCAACGGGTCCGTCGTGCGTCTGACTTGGCGCGGGGCGGACCCGTTCTTGATGGGCGCAGGGGTGGGAGGGCAGGCAGGTGGCGCAGAGCAGTGTGCGCAAGGACGTGCCGGCGGTGGAGGGCACGGGCACGGGGACCCTCACCACACGGGACGAGGAGACGACGGCCGCGCCGGGGGCGGACGTCCACGGGCGGCGTGGCGGGGGCGGGCGGCGCGGGGGGCGCCGCGGCGCCCCGCGACGGCCTCGCAGACGGCGCGTCCTGCGCTGGTCGGCGACCGTGCTGTCGGTGGTCATACTCGGGACCGCCGGCGCGGGCTATCTCTACTACCGGCATCTCAACGACAACCTGGAGACCGGCCGGCGCAGCGGCGGCGACTCGAAGGCCGAGCGGCCCCGGCCGAACGCGGCCGGACAGACGCCGCTGAACATCCTGCTGATCGGCTCCGACAGCCGGAACAGCGCGGAGAACCTGAAGCTCGGCGGTTCGAAGAGCAGCGTCGGGGGCAAGCCGCGCGCGGACGTGCAGATGCTGGTGCACCTCTCGGCGGACCGCGAGAACGCGTCGGTCGTGAGCATTCCGCGTGACACCCGGGTCGACATCCCCGCGTGCACGGACCCGGAGACCGGCGAGACCTACCAGGCGACCAACCGGATCATCAACGAGTCCCTCGCCCGCGGTGGCCCCGGCTGCACGCTGACCACCTGGGAGAACCTCACCGGGGTCTACATCGACCACTGGATGACGATCGACTTCGCGGGTGTGGTGGACATGGCCGACGCGGTCGGCGGCGTCGAGGTCTGCGTGGAGCAGAACGTGTGGGACCGCCCGTTGCCGGGCGTGCCCGGCGGCTCCGGACTGAAGCTGGAGGCCGGCACGCAGAAGGTGCAGGGCAAGCAGGCACTGCAGTGGCTGCGCACCCGGCACGCCTTCTACAGCGACCTGGGCCGCTCCAAGGCCCAGCACATGTACATGAACTCGATGATCCGCACCCTGAAGCAGCAGAACGTCTTCACGGACACGGGCCGGCTGATGAACCTCGCCGAGACGGCCACGAAGGCGCTCAAGGTCTCCGAGGAGATCGGCACGGTCAAGGACTTGTACGACCTCGGCATGCAACTGAAGACGGTGCCGACCAACCGCATCACCATGACGACCATGCCGACCGTCGCCGACCCGCAGGACGCCAATCATCTGGTGCCGGCCGGGGCGGACGCCGAGCAGATCTGGTCGATGGTCCGCGACGACGTGCCCTTCGACAAGAACGGCAAGCGGACCTCGAAGAAGCCCGCGGACAAGGGCGGGAGCCCCGCCGCGCCGTCCGGCGACCCGGCCGCCGACGACGCCGAGATCGGCGTCCTGGTGCAGAACGCGACCCGGTCCACGTCCGAGGGCGCGGTCGACGGGCGGGCCGGCACGCTCGCGGGGGCGCTGGTCGCCAAGGGCTTCACCCGGGCGTCGGCGGACATGACCGGCGGGCTGTCCGTGGAGAAGACCGTCGTGCGTTATCCGAGCGCCGAGTTGGAGGGTGACGCCGCGCGGGTCGCCGAGTCCCTCGGCATCCCCCTGAGTTCGGTGCAGAAGTCGACCGACGTCAGCGGGGTCACGCTCGTCGTGGGCGCCGACTGGCGCGAGGGCACGACGTACCCGAAGCAGCGCAAGCCCGAGGCAGGGGACCTGCCCGAGTCGGCGGACGCGCTCAACGGGTCGGACCGCAGCAAGTGCATGGACGTCTACGCGCCCTACCGCTGGTAGCAGGCGCGCCGGGGGCGGGCCCGCGGGCACGCCCCCCGACGGTCACGCGGTGGCGGAGTCCCGCACGGCCGGGCGGCGGGACGCGATGACCCGCTTCGCCAGGGACCTGGGGCTGGTCAGGAAGCCGTACCCCCACGACATGTGCATCGTGGCGAGGGCGAGGGGGATCTGGAGCCGGGCCTTCAGGGGCAGGGCCTTGCCCGCCGGTACGGATCCCAGCGCGATCGCCGCGACGTAGCCGCCGGGGATCAGGAACGCCCACGGCGTCAGGGCGGCGCCCACGACCAGGCCCGCGGCGATCGCGCAGACGGCGGTCGGCGGCGCGAGGTAGCGCAGGTTGATGGAGCCGGAGTGGTAGCGGGCGACGACGTGCCGCCAGCGGCCGTAGTCCTTGTACTGCTTGGCCAGTGCCCGGACGCTGGGCCGCGGCCGGTAGGACACCTTGAGCTCGGGCGAGAACCAGATCAGCCCGCCGGCCTCGCGTATCCGGAAGTTGAGCTCCCAGTCCTGGGCGCGGATGAACTCCTCGTTGTACCCGCCCTGCTGTTCGAGGGCCGCACGGCGGAAGACGCCGAGGTACACCGTCTCGGCGGGGCCCGCCTGCCCGCCGGTGTGGAACGCGGCGTTGCCGACGCCGATCTTCGAGGTCATCGCGGCGGCGACGGCGTGCTCCCAGTCGTTCTCGCCCTCGGCGTGCATGATGCCGCCGACGTTCTGCGCGCCGGTCTCCTCCAGGAGCCGTACGGCGGTCGCGATGTAGTTCGGGGAGAGGATGCCGTGGCCGTCGACGCGGACCACGACCGGGTGCCGGGAGGCCTTGATCGCGGCGTTCAGCGCGGCGGGGGTCCGGCCGGTCGGGTTCGGGACCGTGTGCACGCGGGGGTCCTCGGCGACCAGTTCGGCGGCGATCTCGTCCGTGCGGTCCGCGGAGGGACCGAGGGCGATCACGACCTCCATCTCGCCGGCGTACTCCTGGGCGAGGATCGCGTGGACGGCGCCGCGCAGATGCCGCTCCTCGTTGAGGACGGGCATGATCACGGACACGGCGGGGAGCTGCACGTCGGGCTTCGCGTTCATAGGGGGCTCACGTTACCGCGAACGGGGGACAGCGAGCCGCCCCGCCCGTGGCGGTGCACCGGTCCACAGATCGTATGGGCCTACGGTGCTGATGATCCCACGTACGGCCGTAGCGCCCGCTCCAGCGGAGGTTTTCCCATGCCCGCCTCGCCGCCTCGGTCCCCTGCCCGCCCGCAGCACCGTCCGCAGCCGCGCCGCGCGGTGCGGCCACCCGTACGGCGCAGGAAGCCGCGTTGGGCCATGCGGGCGGTGACCACGCTCTCGGTGGTGATTCTCGCCTCGGCCGGGATCGGGCACGCGGTGGTCAGCAGCCTGGACGCGGGGATCGCCCGGGTCGACCCGTTCAAGGACATGAAGAACCGGCCGCGTGCCGGGCACGGGATGAACGTGCTGCTGGTCGGCACCGACGGCCGGGACAAGATCTCCGAGGCCGAGCGGCGCAGATACCGCCTCGGCGGGGCGCCCTGCCACTGCACGGACACGATCATGATCGTGCACATCTCGGAGGACCGGGAGCGGGCCAGCGTGGTGAGCCTGCCGCGCGACTCGTACGCCGAACTGCCCCCGCACACCGACCGCAACAGCGGCAAACCGCACGCGGCGCACCCGGTGAAGCTGAACGCGGCCTACGCGGAGGGCGGGCCGCAGCTGACCGTGCGGACGGTCGAGCACATGACGCGGCTGAAGATCGACCACTATCTGGAGATCGACTTCACCACCTTCATGCGGACCGTGGACGTCCTGGGCGGGGTGAAGGTCTGCACCGCCCGCCCGCTGAAGGACTCCCACACCGGCCTGGACCTCACGGCCGGCACGCACCGGCTCTCGGGCGGCGAGGCCCTGCAGTACGTCCGCGCCCGCTACGTCGACGGGGCCTCCGACCTCGGCCGGATGCAGCGCCAGCAGCACTTCCTGGCCGGGCTGATCGACCAGTCGACGTCCTCGGGGGTGCTGCTGAACCCGATGAAGTTCCGGGACGTGACCCGGGCGGTGCTGGGCTCGGTGCGCGCGGACAAGGGCTTCGGCACGGACGAACTGCTCGACCTGGGGCGGGCGATGCGCAACTTCTCCCCGTCCTCCTCGGAGTTCACGACGGTCCCCCTCGGCAGGATGGGATACGCGGTGAAGGGCATCGGCTCGACGCTGAAGTGGGACCCGGTGAAGTCCGGCCGCCTCTTCACCGCCCTGCGCGACGACAAGCCGCTCGCCGCGGACCGGCCCAGGGACACCACGCTGCGCGTGGACGTGGCACCCCAGCAGATCCGGGTCCAGGTGGAGAACGGCACCAGCACCCCCGGCCTCGGCCGCCGCGCCGACGCCGCGCTCGCCGCGACGGGCTTCGGCACCACCCGCCGACCGACCAACTCCGCCACGCAGTCGGTACGCCGGACGATCGTCGCCTACGACCCCCGCTGGGACCGCTCCGCGAAGTCGCTCGCGGCGGCCCTGCCGGGCAGCGAACTGCGGGCGGTCAAGGGGCAGGGGGCCACGCTCAAGGTGATCGTCGGAACGGACTACCGGCAGGTGCGGAAGGTGAAGGCGGCGGACGTACGCGAGGGGGAGTTCGGAGTGGTGCGCGGCGACGAGGTGAAGTGCTCCTAGGGCGTTGCGAACGCGCCGTCGTCGTCCGGGGGGACGGCAACGCGGCGTCCGGCGCGCCCTTTCGTGCGTCTGCCGTGCCGGGCGCCGACGCGGCAGACGCCACTTCGCGGCAGGCACTGCGGCGAGAGGCGCGTGCCGGGCGTCGCGCGGTAGAGGCCACTTCGCGGCGGGCACTGCGGGCCCGTCCGGCGCTTCGCGTCGTCGTCCGGGGCGGTGTCCCGTCGGGCCTGTGGGCCCGTCAGTCCTCGATGCCCTCCGCGGCGCGCTTGGCGCGCAGGTCCGTGATGGCCCGGCGGCGGGCCAGCCGGTGGGTGCGGCGGATCTGGGCCTCCTGGTAACGGCGCTTGTCGCGCTCGGTCTCCGGCAGGACCGGCGGCACCCGGCGGGGCTTTCCGTCGGCGTCGACGGCGGCGAAGACGAGGTAGGCGGAGCCCACCTGCGTGGCCGGCGCGGACTCGTTCCAGCGTTCGGCGAGGACCCGGACGCCGACCTCCATCGAGGTCCGGCCGGTCCAGTTCACCTGGGCCTTGACGTGGACCAGGTCGCCGACGCGGACCGGCTCCAGGAAGGCCATCTCGTCCATGGACGCGGTGACGGCGGGACCGCCGCTGTGCCGGCCGGCCACCGCGCCCGCCGCGTCGTCCACGAGTTTCATGATCACACCGCCGTGCACCGTACCCAGCAGGTTGGTGTCGCTGTGGGTCATGATGTGGCTGAGAGTGGTCCGGGACGCCGAGGTGGGCTTGCCCGGGATGTCCGGAGTGTCCGGGGTCTCCGGCTCCGGGGCGCTGGCCTGGTCTGTCATGGCCTCCACCTTATGCCGAGGTCGGAGGCGCGGAATTTGTGTCAGCTTGGCAACAGCACCGCTGTGATTTTCCGCCGAACCTTGTAAGGCACATGTCCCTGCCCTGCACACTGGGGCGCATGAATGACTGGCCCCAAGGATGGTCCGACGACGCCCGCGGCAACCGGTACGGACGCGGCAGCGCAGGCGCGCAGCCTGAGAGCGCCCGCGTGATGCGCCAGGTCCGGCGTGGCCCGGCGGCACCGCCCGGCGGCCAGGCACCGCCCTACGGAGTCCCGCAGCAGCCGTCGTACGTCGACGGGCAGGGGCACGACCCCCAGGACCCCTACGGCAACGGTTACGACAGCGGCTACAACACCGGCCAGGTCTACGGCACTCCGGGCGGCCGGGGCCCCGGCGACCCCGGCGACGGTTACGGCGGCGGTGCGCCGCGGCCCGCGCCGAACTGGCGGCGCCGCATCAAGGTGACATCGATCACCCTGGTCACCGTGCTGGTCGTCACCCTGGTCGGCACCTACTTCTGGGCCGACTCCAAGCTCAACCGCGAGGTCGACCTCTCCAAGGTGATCGACCGGCCGGAGGCGGGCGAGGGCACGAACTACCTCATCGTCGGCTCCGACAGCCGTGCGGGCATGACCAGCGAGCAGAAGAAGAACCTGCACACCGGTTCCGCCGAGGGCAAGCGCACGGACTCGATGATGATCCTGCACACCGGTGGCGGCGCCCCGACGCTGATCTCACTGCCGCGTGACTCGGACGTGGAGATCCCGACCTTCGTCGGCTCCGAGTCCGGCAAGACGTACCAGGGCACCGGGCGGCACGTGAAGCTGAACGCGGCGTACGCCGAGGACGGCCCCGAACTGCTCGTGCGCACCGTCGAGTTCAACACCGGGCTGCACATCGACCACTACGTCGAGATCGGTTTCGCCGGCTTCGCGAACATCGTGGACGCGGTCGGCGGTGTCGAGATCGACATCCCGCAGGACATCAAGGACAGCAAGTCCGGCGCGGACCTGAAGAAGGGCAAGCAGGTCCTCGACGGCCAGCAGGCCCTCGCCTTCGTCCGCACCCGTTACGCGCTGGCCGGCTCCGACCTGGACCGCACCAAGAACCAGCAGAAGTTCCTCTCCGCGCTCGCCAACCAGGTGGCCACCCCGAGCACCGTCCTCAACCCCTTCGCGCTGTACCCGACCCTGGGCGCCGGCCTCGACTCGCTCATCGTCGACAAGGAGACGGGCCTGTTCGACCTCGCCGACATGTTCTGGGCGATGAAGGGCGTCAGCGGCGGCGACGGCAAGTCGATGAACATGCCCCTCGCGGGCAGCTCCGGCGGCAACCTGCTGTGGGACAAGGACAAGGTGAAGACGCTGGTGGAGCAGCTGAAGAACGACGAGAAGGTCACTGTCTCCGGTGACTGACACCCGTGGGCGGCGACCCTTCGACGCGGTGCTCTGCGACGTCGACAACGTGATCCGCTTCTACGACGCCTCCCGGGTGACCGCGCTGGAGCGCGCCGCGGGGCTCTCCGAGGGCATCACGATGAAGGTGGCGTTCGCTCCGGAGACCGACCTGCCCCTGATGCTGGGCCGGATCGACATGTGCGAGTGGGTCGAGCAGATCGTGGCCGGCTTCGCCGGGATCGCGCCGGGTCCGGAGGCGTACGGCCTCGCCCAGGCGCTCGCCGAGGCGCCCTTCCACGCCGACGCGACCGTGGTCTCGCTGCTGCGCCGGGTCCGGGCCCACATGCCGCTGGTCCTGGTCAGCAACGCCTCGGTGACCCTGGAGGCGGACCTGGACACGCTCGGCCTGTCCGATCTCGCCGACCACGTCGTCAGCAGCGCCAGGGTCGGGCTGGTCAAGCCGGACCCGCGGATCTACCGCATCGCGGCCGACCTGGCGGGCGTACCGCCGGAGCGGTGCCTCTTCGTGGACGACGGCCTGGAGAACGTGGAGGCGGCGGCCGCCCTCGGCATGACGCCCGTGCACTTCCGGGAATCGGCCGATCTGGAACGGGCCCTGGCGCCGCTGCTCTGAGCGGCGCCCGGGCCCGCCGCTGCGGCCTACGCCATCGCGCGGCACATGTCGGCACAGCGACGACAGGACTCGGCGCAGCGCATCATCTGCGGGTCGTCGGGCATGGACATGCACGCCTCGGCGCACATGTCGCAGGCCTTGGCGCACATCGCGCACATCTCGGCCGACAGCGGTGAGCGGCGCATCATCATGTCGGCGCACATGCGGGTCATCTCGGAGCAGTCGATCAGCGGGCGCATGATCTGCATCTGCGCCTGACCGCCCTTCTGCATGCAGGAGCTCATGGTCTCCTCGCACACCGAGTGGCAGGACATGCACGCGTCCACGCAGTCCTGCATCGCCTTGCTCATCGCCGTCATGGTTCCGGGCTGGGTCATGGCTCCTCCTGGGGTGGGTGGGGGCGGGAGGGGTCCCGGAGGGACCCCGTGCCCTTCCGTCGTACGCCTCCCGGCCAGCGCGCGCCATCGGGCGAACGGCACCAATTCGCCACGAATACGACGCTGCCGGAACAGGATGAAGCCCCCGCAAAGCGACAAAAGCCCCCGGATTCGCTCCGGGGGCTCGTCTGCCGATACGCCGAACGACCGACGCCGCGGTCACAAGCGGGGCTACGGCAGGTTGCGCGCCATGACGATGCGCTGGACCTGGTTGGTGCCCTCGTAGATCTGGGTGATCTTGGCGTCGCGCATCATGCGCTCCACCGGGTAGTCACGGGTGTAGCCGTAGCCGCCGAGGAGCTGCACGGCGTCCGTGGTGACCTCCATGGCCACGTCGGAGGCGAAGCACTTGGCGGCTGCGCCCAGGTAGGTCAGGTCGGCGTCGCCGCGCTCGGAGGCGGCGGCCGCCTGGTAGGTCAGGGCGCGGGCGGCCGAGATCTTCATGGCCATGTCGGCGAGCATGAACTGGATGCCCTGGAAGTCGGCGATCGGCTTGCCGAACTGCTTGCGCTCCTTGACGTAGCCCTTGGCGTAGTCGAGGGCGCCCTGGGCGATGCCGAGGGCCTGCGCGGCGATGGTGATCCGGGTGTGGTCCAGGGTCTTCATCGCCGTCGCGAAGCCGGTGCCCTCCTCGCCGATCATGCGGTCGGCGGGGATGCGCACGTTGTCGAGGTAGACCTCGCGGGTCGGGGAGCCCTTGATGCCGAGCTTCTTCTCGGGGGCGCCGAAGGAGACGCCCTCGTCCGACTTCTCGACGACGAAGGCCGAAATGCCCCTGGAGCGCTTCTCGGGGTCCGTCACGGCCATCACCGTGTAGAAGTCGGAGACGCCGGCGTTGGTGATCCAGCGCTTCACGCCGTTGAGGACGTAGAAGTCGCCGTCGCGGACCGCGCGCGTCTTCATGCCGGCCGCATCGGAGCCGGCGTCCGGCTCGGAGAGGCAGTACGAGAACATCCCGTCGCCCTTGGCGAGCGGCGTCATGTACTTCTTCTTCAGCGCCTCGGAGCCGGACAGGATGACCGGCAGGGAGCCCAGCTTGTTCACCGCGGGGATCAGGGAGGACGAGGCGCAGACCCGCGCCACCTCCTCGATGACGATCACCGTGGCGAGCGCGTCCGCGCCCGCGCCGCCGTACGACTCGGGCACGTGGACCGCGTGCAGGTCGCTCGACACCAGCGCGTCGAGGGCCTCCTGCGGGAAGCGGGCGTCCTCGTCGACCGCGGCGGCGTGGGGCGCGATCTTCGCCTCGGCCAGCGCACGAACGGTGTCGCGGAGCATCTCGTGCTCCTCGGACGGGCGGTACAGGTCGAAGTCAGCCGATCCGGCCAAGGTCTCTCACGCTCCAAGGAAGACGCTGTGATGCTGCTGGCGCTAATTACCGTTAAGTAACCCAAATTTTAGAGGTCCGCCCACGCCCAGGGGTACGTGAGCTTGACGACAGCGGGAAAACTGCCCGTCGACACCGACAGCTATGCTCGGCCCCGCACTACCGACGCTACCCAGTGGAGTCCCCCATGGCCCTCAAGATCACCGTGATCGGTACCGGTTACCTCGGCGCCACCCACGCCGCGGCGATGGCCGAGCTCGGGTTCGAGGTGCTGGGGCTCGACGTGGTCCCCGAGAAGATCGAGATGCTCCGTCGGGGCGAGGTCCCGATGTACGAGCCCGGCCTCGAGGAGCTGCTGCGCAGGCACGTCGACGGGATCGAGGGATCCAGCGGACGGCTGCGGTTCACCACGGACTACGCCGAGGTGGCGGCGTTCGGCGACGTCCACTTCGTCTGTGTGAACACCCCGCAGAAGCACGGCGAGTACGCCTGCGACATGAGCTACGTCGACTCCGCCTTCGCCTCCCTCGCACCGCATCTGACCGGTCCGGCCCTGGTCGTCGGCAAGTCCACCGTGCCCGTGGGCTCCGCCGACCGCCTCGCCGCCTACCTCGCCGAGCACGCCCCGGCCGGCGGGGACGCCGAGCTGGCCTGGAACCCGGAGTTCCTGCGCGAGGGCTTCGCCGTCGAGGACACCCTGCACCCGGACCGCATCGTGGTCGGGGTGCGCAGCGACCGGGCCGAGAAGCTGCTGCGCGAGGTGTACGCCTCGCCGGTCGCCGCGGGATCGCCGTTCGTGGTGACCGACTTCCCGACCGCCGAGCTGGTGAAGACCTCCGCGAACTCCTTTCTGGCCACCAAGATCTCCTTCATCAACGCGATGGCGGAGGTGTGCGAGGCCGCGGGCGGCGACGTGCTGAAGCTGGCGGAGGCGATCGGGTACGACGACCGGATCGGAAGGAAGTTCCTGCGGGCCGGGATCGGCTTCGGCGGCGGCTGTCTGCCCAAGGACATCAGGGCGTTCATGGCACGCGCCGGTGAGCTGGGGGCCGACCAGGCGCTGACCTTCCTGCGCGAGATCGACTCCATCAACATGCGCCGGCGCGGACAGATGGTCGAGATGGCGCGGGAGGCGCTCGGCGGTGGCTCCTTCCTGGGCAGGCGGGTGGCCGTGCTCGGCGCCGCGTTCAAGCCCGACTCCGACGACGTCCGTGACTCTCCCGCGCTGAACGTCGCCGGGCAGATCCACCTCCAGGGCGGCCAGGTGACGGTGTACGACCCGAAGGGCATGGCCAACGCCCGCCGGCTCTTCCCGACGCTGGGGTACGCCGACTCCGCGCAGGCAGCGGTGCAGGGGGCCGACGTGGTGCTGCACCTGACCGAGTGGCGCGAGTTCCGCGAGCTGGACCCGGCGGCGCTGGGCGAGACCGTGACGTCACGCGTCATCCTGGACGGCCGCAACGCCCTCGACCCCGAGCTGTGGCGGCGGGCGGGCTGGACATACCGAGCGATGGGCCGACCGACGGCCTGAGCACACCACGCGAACCGAACCCTGCCGACGACGCGGGGTCGGGCTTTGCGCGAGCCCAACCGGAAAGCGACGCGGGCCCGCGCGAGCCGGACCCTGACGGCGACGCGGGAGCTGCCCCCGCGCGAGCCCAACCGGAAAGCGAAGCGGGCCCGCACGCGCCGCATCCCCACGGCGACGCGAGGTCGGGCTCCGCGCCAGCCGGATGCTTGCGGTGACGCGGGGGCCGGCTGTGCGCGGGCCGGGTCGGAAGGCGACGCCGGTTCGGCCGAGGCTCAGTCGGCCGAACCGGCGCCTTCACGCATTCTGCACCACAGCCCCGTCGCTCAGGCGCCCTTCGCCCGGTACCGCCGCATCTTCGCGCGCGCCCCGCACACCGACATGGAGCACCAGCGACCCCGGCCGGCCGGGCTGCGGTCGTAGTACGCCCAGTGGCAGTCGGGCAGTTCACAGGCCTTGAGCCGCTGCCAGGTGCCCTCGGTCAGCGCCTGCGCCACCGCCGCCGCCACCCGTGACAGCAGCGGTCCCCCGTCGAGGGGCGCGAGGCGCGCCGACCCGTCCCGCTCGTCGACCGCGACGTACAGCGGCGCCCGCGCCAGCAGTTCGCCGAGGGGTGTCACCGCGCGGTGCGGCGGGTGCCCGGCGTGCGCGAGACAGGTGGCACGCAGCGACTCGCGCAGTGCGCGCACCTCCGGCAGGTCCCGCTCGCCGATCCCGAACGGGGCCCGTCCCTCGGCCGAGTCGAGGGCGTCGTCGCCCGACTCCAGGTCGACGCTGTTGACCAGGGCCTCCACCAGGGCGAGGCCGCCGGGCGCGGGCGATCTGGCATTCATGCTTGCGACGTTACCGCCATTGCGGGACCATGAGGTAACCGTTACCGCTTGAATCCGCCTACGGGTAACCCATGAGGAGTGGTCATGGCTCTCGCACAGCTCGGCGTCGTCGTCCTGGACTGTCCCGACCCCCGCGCACTGGCGGGCTTCTACGCCGAACTGCTCGGCGGCACCGTCGAGGGCGACGGGGAATGGACGGATCTGAAGGTCCCCGGCGGAGCGCACCTGGCCTTCCAGGCCGCGCCCGGCTTCACGGCACCGAAGTGGCCGTCGGCCGAGGACTCCCAGCAGTTCCATCTGGACCTCACGGTCGAGGACCTGGACGCGGCCGAGGCGGGCGTGCTGGCGCTGGGCGCCCGGGTGCTGGACGCCGAGGACCGTTCACGCACGTGGCGTGTGTACGCGGACCCGGCGGGGCACCCGTTCTGCCTCTGCGCCTGCTGACCCGGAAGGCAACCCCATGGCACCCGGAATCCGTTTCCGCTTCGTCGTCCTCGACTGTCCCGAACCCCTCCCGCTCGCGCGCTTTTACGCCGGGCTCCTGGGTGGCACCCCGCAGCAGCAGGACGACGAGTGGGTCGTCCTGCGGGTCCCCGGCGGCCCGGGACTGGCCTTCCAGCGCGTGGACGACTACACGCCGCCGGAGTGGCCGCGCGCGGACCGCAATCCGCAGCAGTTCCACATCGACTTCGACGCCGGGTCGACCTGGGAAGAGGTGGACGAGGCCGAGAAGCGGGTGCTGGAGCTGGGCGCCCGGGTGCTGGACGCGCAGAACTACGAGACCAAGGACTTCCGGGTCTACGCCGACCCGGCGGGGCACCCGTTCTGTCTCTGCCGGATCGAGCACGACTGACGGCGGGAGCCGGTTTCCGGCGAGCGACCCTGACATCGGCGGTCCCTTCCCTCGCCCGCTCAGGCGTCCAGCTCCGCGATCCGGGCGGTCGAGGGCGCGCGTCGCTCCTGGGCCGCGCGGGCGGTGGATTCGGCCGTACGCAGCACCCTCTGGAGATTTCCCCAGGTGAGCAGGGCCAGATCGGTCTCCGGCCAGCCACGGCGCAGCAGCTCGGCGACGAGGTGCGGGTAGCAGGAGGCGTCGGACAGCTCCCGCGGATGGGCGCAGCCGGCGTCGTAGGTGCCGGACAGGCCCACGCTGCCGGGCCCGGCGACCGCACGGACGTGGTCGAGGTGGTCGGCGACGTCCCGGATGGTCGGCCCGGTCTGCTCCGCCGTCAGCGGCACCATGCACAGGCCCTTCGCCCCGCCCAGCGCGGCGAGCAGTTCGTCGGGGAGGTTGGCGGGGTGGGGGCGCAGGGCGCGGGCACCTGAGCGGGTGCACAGGACGGGCGACTTGGAGGCGGCGAGGACGCGTTCGACGGTCCGCTCGGAGGCGCCGGAGAGATCGGCGAGCACACCGAGGCGGTTCATCTCGCGCACGACCTCCTCGCCGAACCGGGTCAGCCCCGCCTCGCTCGCCCAGGAGGTGCCGGTGAGGGTGACGATGCGCAGGCCGAGGGTGTGCAGCACGCGCAGCAGACTCACGGAGTCGTCCAGCGCGGCGGCGGTGGCCGGACCGAGCAGCACGGCGGTGCGTCCGCAGTGGCGGGCGTCGATGACCTGTCCCACGGTGCGGGCCAGGCGCAGCCCCTCGGGGTGGTTGCCGATCACCGTGCGGACCAGGTCCAGCTGCTCCAGGGTGGCGGCGACGGCCCGGTCGGCGGCCAGGCCCTCCGGCAGGTGCAGCGAGCAGAGCAGCGCGCCGACATGGCCCCGCCGCATCCGCGGGACGTCGGTGTCGACGGCGGCCTCGCCCAGCTCCAGGTCGTACCAGGGCAGATGGCGCAGCGCCCACGGCAGTCCGCTGTAGCCGTCGGCGACGGGGTGGGCGGCGAGCAGGGCGTGCGCCCGGCCCAGCAGGTCGGCGTCCGGCTCGTCCGCGCCGGTGTACGGATCCGGCGGGAACGGGGGGTCCAGGGTCAGGGCGTCGAGGTCGCCGATCTCAGCGGTGGTGTGCAGGTCGTTCTGGAGATCGGCCATGGCGGGCTCCGTACGTGCGCGGGCGATCGCTGTACGGCCACCGTCGCACGGGCCACCGGGGGGCTCCTGGTGGGCGCGGCGTTCGGGGGAGCCGGGCGGCAGCCGCCGGGCGCCCCCGATGGGACCGGTCCCGGCCGCTGCCGCTCCCCCGCCTCGCGGTTCAGCCGTCCAGGGACTCGATCGTCGCGTTCGACGGGCCTCGCGTGGACTGGAGGTCGCGGGCCACGTCCTCCGCCGCGCCGAGGACCCGTACGGCGTTCCGCCAGGTCAGCTTGGCCAGGTCGGACCGGGACCAGCCGCGCTGGAGGAGTTCCGCGACGAGGTTCGGGTAACCGGAGACGTCGTCGAGGCCCTCGGGGGTGAACGGGGTGCCGTCGTAGTCGCCGCCGATGCCCAGGTGGTCGACGCCGGCCACCTCCCGCATGTGGTCCAGGTGGTCGGCGACGGTGGCCACGGTCGCCACCGGGCGCGGGGTGCGCTCCTCGAACTCCCGGTGCACCCGCATCGCCTCGGCGGTGCCGTCGAGAGGGTGGAAGCCGTGCGCGCGCATGTTGGCGTCCGCCTCGGCCGTCCAGTCGACGGCCGCCTGGAGCACGAACTTCGGCACGAACGTCACCATCGCGACGCCCCCGTTGGCGGGCAGGCGCTCCAGGACGTCGTCGGGGATGTTGCGCGGATGGTCGCAGACGGCACGGGCGGAGGAGTGCGAGAAGATCACCGGCGCGGCGGTGGTCTCCAGCGCGTCCCGCATGGTGGTGGCGGCGACATGCGAGAGGTCCACCAGCATGCCCTCGCGGTTCATCTCCCGCACCACCTCGCGGCCGAAGGCCGACAGGCCGCCGACGCCGGGCTCGTCGGTCGCGGAGTCCGCCCAGGCCACGTTGTCGTTGTGGGTGAGGGTCAGATAGCGGACGCCGAGCGCGTACAACGAGCGCAGTGTCGCGAGGGAGTCGGCGATGGAGTGGCCGCCCTCGGCCCCCATGAGGGAGGCGATACGGCCCTGGGCGCGCGCCGCCTCCATGTCGCCGGCCGTCAGCGCGGGCGCGAGCACCTTGGGGTAGCGCGCGAGCAACTGCCGTACGCAGTCGATCTGTTCCAGGGTCGCGGGCACCGCGTCGGGCAGGTCCGAGCGGACGTAGACCGACCAGAACTGCGCCCCGACCCCGCCCTCGCGCAGCCGCGGCAGGTCGGTGTGGAGATGGGCGCCCTGGGGAGCGGCGATGTCCCGGGCGTCGAGGTCGTAGCGGACCTGCTCACGCAGCGCCCAGGGCAGGTCGTTGTGCCCGTCGGCCACCGGGAACTCGCGCAGCAGTTCCCGAGCCTCGTCCAGTGCGGTCATGGCCGCCCCCCTGTCGTCTGTCGCCATCAGTTGCCGAAAGGTCCTTCGCGTGAGGTGCCGAACGGGCCTTCGCCGTCAGGTGCCGAAACCGAAGCCGCCGCCCGCGCCCTCGACCTTGGTGCGCAGCCGCTTGCCCTTCTCGGTGGCCTGGTCGTTCAGCTCCTGCTGGAAGTCCCGCATCCGGCCGAGGAGGTCCTCGTCGTGGGTGGCGAGGATGCGGGCCGCGAGCAGTCCGGCGTTGCGGGCACCGGCGACCGAGACCGTCGCGACCGGCACGCCGGCCGGCATCTGGACGATGGACAGGAGGCTGTCCATGCCGTCCAGGTACTTCAGCGGCACCGGGACACCGATCACCGGCAGCGGCGTCACGGACGCGAGCATGCCCGGCAGGTGGGCGGCGCCGCCCGCACCGGCGATGATCACCTTCAGGCCCCGGTCCGCGGCCCGCTCGCCGTACGTGACCATCTCGCGCGGCATCCGGTGCGCGGAGACGACGTCGACCTCGTAGGCGATCTCGAACTCGTCGAGCGCCTTGGCGGCGGCCTCCATGACGGGCCAGTCGGAGTCCGACCCCATGACGATGCCTACAACAGGGCTCATTCGGTGATCGTGCCTCTCAGGTAGCCGGCAGCGTGACGGGCGCGGTCCAGCACGTCGTCGAGGTCGTCGCCGTAGGTGTTGACATGACCGACCTTGCGGCCGGGCTTCACGTCCTTGCCGTACATGTGGATCTTCAGCTTGGGGTCCCGGGCCATGCAGTGCAGGAACGCGGAGTACATGTCGGGGTAGTCGCCGCCGAGGACGTTGACCATCACGGTCCACTTCGCGCGCGGGCGCGGGTCGCCGAGCGGGAGGTCGAGGACGGCCCGCAGATGGTTGGCGAACTGGGAGGTGACGGCGCCGTCCATCGACCAGTGGCCGGAGTTGTGCGGGCGCATCGCCAGTTCGTTGACCAGGATCCGCCCGTCGCGGGTCTGGAAGAGCTCGACGGCGAGGTGACCGACGACGCCGAGTTCCTTGGCGATGGTCAGCGCCATCTCCTCGGCGCGCAGGGCGAGCGCCTCGTCGAGGCCGGGGGCGGGTGCGATCACCGTGTCGCAGACGCCGCCGACCTGCTGGGACTCGACCACCGGGTAGGCGACGGCCTGGCCGTGCGGGGAGCGGACGACGTTCGCCGCGAGTTCCCGTACGAAGTCGACCTTCTCCTCGGCGAGCACGGGCACACCGGCGCGGAAGGGCTGGGCGGCCTCCTCGACGGAGTCCACGACCCACACGCCCTTGCCGTCGTAGCCGCCGCGGACGGTCTTGAGGACGACGGGAAAGCCCTCGCCCTCGGCCGCGAAGGCGGCCACGTCCTGCGGGTCGCTCACGAGGCGGTGGCGCGGGCACGGCACGCCGATCGCTTCGAGCCTCGCCCGCATCACGCCCTTGTCCTGGGCGTGCTGGAGCGCCTCGGGGCCGGGGCGCACGGGGATGCCGTCCGCCTCCAGGGCCCGGAGATGCTCAGTGGGTACGTGCTCGTGATCGAACGTGATCACGTCGCACCCGCGTGCGAAGTCACGCAGCGTGTCGAGGTCGCGATAGTCGCCGATCACGACATCGCTCACCACCTGCGCCGCGGAATCCTGAGGGGTGTCACTGAGGAGCTTGAACCTGATGCCCAACGGGATGCCTGCTTCGTGCGTCATACGCGCGAGCTGACCCCCGCCGACCATGCCGACTACCGGGAACGTCACGCCCCTAGGGTATCGGCCACGCCAGGTCGGCCGGTTTCCGCCTCTTCGGCGGGCGTGAGGACATACACAGGCGATCACGGGAAGGCGGTGGTTAGCATGGCGGAGTTCACGAAACCGACCGACTGGGGGCCTGTACGACCATGGGACGTGGTTCCGCAGGGCTGCGCAGGCTCGTACGGGAGGTCGCGAGATTCGGGGCGGTGGGCGGCGCGGGCCTCCTCGTCAACCTCCTCGTGTTCAACCTGGTACGGCATGCGACCGACCTCCAGGTGGTGCGCGCCAGTGTGATCGCGACGGTGGTCGCGATCGCCTTCAACTACGTGGGCTTTCGCTACTTCGCCTACCGCGACCGCGACAAGAGCGGCCGTACCAGGGAACTGACGCTGTTCCTGCTGTTCAGCGCGGTCGGCCTGGTGATCGAGAACGGTGTGCTCTACGCCGCGACGTACGGCTTCGGCTGGGACAGCCCGCTGCAGAGCAACGTCTTCAAGTTCCTCGGCATCGGCGTCGCCACGCTCTTCCGGTTCTGGTCCTACCGCTCCTGGGTGTTCCGGGCGCTGCCCGCACGGGAGCCGGTGGAGGCCCTTGCCGACGCCGAATCGTTCCTGGAGACCCCCGAGCCGGTACGGCCGCCGCAGCGCGCCCGGGTGTGACCTCCGGGGCCGCGGACCACGCCCGCCTCAGCGGACCGTCCGCTCCTCGCCCGACGACTTGGCCAGCGGCGTACGGGACAGGAACAGGCCGAAGACGGGCGGCTGGGTCTGGAGCATCTCCAGGCGGCCCCCGTCGGCCTCCGCCAGGTCACGGGCGACGGCCAGGCCGATGCCGGTGGAGTTGCGGCCGCTGATCGCACGCTCGAAGATGCGGGCGCCGAGGTCGGCCGGGACGCCGGTGCCCTCGTCCGTGACCTCGATCACGGCCTGGTTGCCGGTGACACGGGTGCGCAGGGCCACCGTGCCTCCCCCGTGCATCAGGGAGTTCTCGATCAGCGCCGCCAGCACCTGCGCGACCGCCCCCGGTGTGCCCACCGCCTCCAGATGCCGCTTGCCGGAACTGACGATCGCGCGGCCCACGCTGCGGTAGGCCGGGCGCCACTCGGCGAGCTGCTGCTGGATCACCTCGTCGAGGTCGAACGTGACCGCGGAGCCGGTGCGCGGGTCGCGGCTGTTGGTGAGCAGCCGCTCGACGACGTCCGTGAGGCGTTCCACCTGCGTGAGCGCGATGGTCGCCTCCTCCTTCACGGTGGCCGGGTCGTCGGTGAGGGTGATCTCCTCCAGCCGCATGGAGAGCGCGGTCAGCGGGGTGCGCAGCTGGTGGGAGGCGTCGGCGGCGAGGCGGCGCTCGGCGGTGAGCATCCGGGCGATGCGTTCGGCGGAGGCGTCCAGGACGTCGGCGACGCGGTCCAGCTCGGGGACGCCGTAGCGCTTGCGGCGGGGGCGGGGGTCCCCTGAGCCGAGCCGCTCGGCGGTCTCCGCGAGGTCGGTGAGCGGGGAGGCGAGGCGGTTGGCCTGCCGCAGTGCGAGCAGCACCGCGGCGATGACGGCCAGCAGGGCCACCGCGCCGATCATCAGCAGGGTGCGGCCGACCTCCCGGGTCACCGCGGAGCGCGGCTCCTGGACGGTGACCGTCTCGCCCTCCTCGCCCTGCCGGGTCGACTCGATGACGTCGCCGGACGGCTTCTGGCCGATCTCGATCGGCGGCTGCCCGGGGATGTGGACCACCGCGTACCGCTCGTCGCCGACCTGGTCGACGAGGATCTCGGAGGTGATCTGCTCGTCGCCGAGGATCCGGCTGTCGACGATGCCGGTCAGCCGTACCGCCTCGGACTCGACCCGCTCCTGGGCGCTGGTGCTGATCGTGCGGGTCTCCACCACGACGAGGGAGACGCCGAAGACGGCGATCACGACGAGCACCACGGCGAGCGTGGACTGGATCAGTCGGCGGCGCATGTCCCTCTTACCCGTGTGTTACCCGCGGCTTACCCCGGGGAGCCCGGCGCGGGATCAGCTCTTCTCGAAGCGGAAGCCCACGCCGCGTACGGTCGCGATGTAGCGGGGGTTCGCCGCGTCGTCGCCCAGCTTCTTGCGCAGCCAGGAGATGTGCATGTCGAGGGTCTTCGTGGACGACCACCAGGTGGTGTCCCAGACCTCGCGCATCAGCTGGTCGCGGGTGACGACCCGGCCGGCGTCGCGCACCAGGACCCGCAGCAGGTCGAACTCCTTCGCGGTGAGCTGGAGCTCCTCGTCGCCCATCCAGGCGCGGTGCGACTCGACGTCGATCCGCACCCCGTGGGTGGCGGGCGGCTGCTGGGGCTCGGCCGCGCCGCGCCGGAGCAGGGCCCGGACCCGGGCGAGCAGCTCGGCGAGCCGGAAGGGCTTGGTGACGTAGTCGTCGGCGCCGGCGTCGAGTCCGACGACGGTGTCCACCTCGTCGGCGCGCGCCGTGAGGATCAGGATCGGCACGGTGTGGCCTTCGGCACGCAGTCGGCGGGCCACCTCCAGACCGTCCATGCCGGGCAGCCCGAGGTCCAGGACGACCAGGTCGACGCCGCCCTGGATGCCCGCGTCGAGCGCGGTGGGTCCGTCCTCACGCACCTCGACCTCGTAACCCTCCCGGCGCAGTGCGCGCGCCAGCGGCTCCGAGATGGACGCGTCGTCCTCGGCGAGCAGTACACGGGTCATGAGCTGATGGTAGTCCGCCCGTGGCCTGGGCCGGGGCGCGACGGCGAGGCCGGGATTCTTACCCGGCCGTGCTTTGGTACGAACCTGGGTCTGTAGCGTGAGATCGGCTGAAGACCTTCGAAAGGGCGATCGCGGTTCCCGCGACACCTGTGATCCGTGTCTCAAGTCCTTCCATTTCCGGCAGTGTCCTGTCGTATGGTGATTGAACGCCTGTAGCACCGCGGGGACCTTTGGCGGACGTCTGTCGCCAAAGGTCACTTTTGTGTGCGGGCCGGCTTCCCGCCGGCCGCGAAAGGAATGACCTGTGGCCGGGCCGCGTGCGCATCGAGGCACCCGCGGCGTGGATCCCGGTGGGCGTCGTCCACCGCTCCGTGATCCGGGGCGGACTCCCCGTGGGCGTGGGGTGGACGACCGATCCGCCGGTGCCGGCCGTACCCCCACCGGGCGCGCATCGCTGTATGAGCGCGTCCCGACCAGCAAGGATCGACCATGGCGTCCAGCCTGACGAAGGACTCGGCCTCCCCGGGCACCCCCGGCTCCGAGAAGACCTTCTTCGGCCACCCCCGCGGTATGGCCACGCTTTTCCTGACGGAGATGTGGGAGCGCTTCTCCTGGTACGGAATGCGCGGCATCCTCGTTCTCTATCTGATCGCGGGCGTCCTCGACGGCCCCCTGGAGGGTCGCGAGGCCCTGGCCGCCTCGATCTACGGCGTGTACAACGCGGTCGTGTACATGGCCGCCATGCCCGGCGGCTGGGTCGCCGACCGCCTCTGGGGCGCCCGCAAGGCCGTGCTGGTGGGCGGCATCGTCATCGCCCTCGGTCACTTCACCCTGGCGATCCCCTCCGACATCGCCTTCTTCTGCGGTCTCGGTCTGATCGCGATCGGCACCGGTCTGCTCAAGCCGAACATCTCCGCGATGGTCGGTGGCCTCTACGAGGGTCAGTCCAGCGCCCGCCGGGACGCCGGCTTCACGCTCTTCTACATGGCGATCAACATCGGCGGCATGCTCGCCCCGCTGGTCGTCGGCTACCTCGGTGAGAACGTCAACTGGCACCTCGGCTTCGGAGTCGCAGGCGTCGGCATGACCCTCGCCGTGATCCAGTACGTCCTCGGCGGCCGTCACCTGGGTGACATCGGCAAGTACCCCGGCACCCCGGCCTCCCCGGAGGAGAAGCGGTCCGCGCTGCGCAAGGTCGTGCTGTGGAGCGGTGCCGCCCTGGCCGCACTGGTCCTGGACATCGCGCTGGGCACGTACGACATAGAGCACATCGTCAACGTGCTCGCGGTCCTCGGCATCGTCGTGCCGATCGTCTACTTCGTGACGATGTACCGGAACCCGGCCCTGAGCAGCCAGGACAAGCCCAAGATCAAGGCCTTCGCCTGGTTCTTCGCCACCGCCGTGCTGTTCTGGATGATCTACGACCAGTCCGGCTCGCTGCTGACGATCTTCGCCGACGGCAAGACCGACCGCACGATCGGCGGCTGGGAGTTCCCGGCCTCCTGGTACCAGTCCGTGAACCCGGCCATGGTCATCGTGCTCGCCCCGATCTTCGCCGCGCTCTGGGTGAAGCTGGCCAAGCGCGACCGTGAGCCCAGCACGCCGATGAAGTTCGCCCTGGCGATGCTCCTCATCGGTGGTTCCTTCGGCATCATGGGCCTGGCCGGCGCCGCCGCCGCGAACAGCGAGACGGGCAAGGTCACCGTCTTCTGGCTGCTGAGCGTCTACCTGGTGCAGACCCTCGGCGAGATGTGCCTGTCGCCGGTGGGCCTGTCCCTGTCGACGAAGCTCGCGCCGAAGCAGTTCGTGGGCCAGATCATGGGTCTGTGGTTCCTGGCCACCGCGACGGGCAACGCCCTCAACGGCTGGACCACCAAGCTCAACGCGCCGCTGGGCGACGCGGCCTACTACACGATGTGGGCCGTCGTCGCCGTCGCCGCCGGACTGGCCTTCATGATGGCCGGCCGCAAGATCCGCGCCCTGATGGGCGACGTGAAGTAGTCCTGCGGGCTTGAGGGCCGCCGCATCCTTCCCGGGTGCGGCGGCCCTCTCGTGTGTCAGGGCCTGCGGGGCAGGAACGTGAAGACCGCGCCGCCCAGGAGGACCGCCGTGCCGGCGACCAGGGCGAGGGCCTTGAGCGTGGCGTCGTCCTCGGCGCCCGTCTCGGCGAGGCCGCCGCCGGAGGCCGAACCGCCCGCCGAACCGCCCGCCGCGGAGCCACCCGAGGACGAACCGCCCGAGGAGGAACCACCCGCCGCGCCGCCCGGCTGCTCGGTGGTGTCCAGGGTGAGCGACACCTCGGTCTTCGCCGGGGTGCACGTCGTGGTCGTGCCCAGGGCCTCCACCGTCAGCACACCCGGCGACAGGGTCGACTCACCGCTCGCGCCCGGCTTGTAGGTCCCGGTCAGATCGGGGATCTCGATCGGGTCCCCCGCCTTGATCGGCTCGGCGTTGGTGGGCCCCTCGACATGGACCGTGCCCGTGTCGGCCCCGCCGAGCACCACCTCCATCGACGGCTTCACCGAGTCCTCGGGGATCTCGGCCGGGCTGTCCATCACCGACTTCTTGAACCGCACGGTCAGGTCGAAGCTCCCGCCGTTCCTGCGGGCATCGATCTGCACCGGCGAGGTGGCCTCCTTGTCACCGATGGGTGTCCTGCACTGGTAGGGGACCTGGACCTCCTTGCCGGTGAAGTCGGTCTGCCCGCTCGTCGTGGGAGCGGGGCTACCGGAGGGCGCAGGACTGCCCGAGGGCCCCGGACCGCCGGTCGGCGACGGGGACGGCGATCCGCTGCCCGTGGGCCCCGGTGTGGGGCTGCCCGTCCCCGAACCGCCGTCGGCCGGCGTCACATTGATGGTCGCCGCCGCCTGCACGGCCTCCTGCGGGGCGCACTTCGTGTCCGTCGACATCGCGTTGATGGCGTACGCGCCGGGCGTGAGCGTCACCGCGCCGGGGGTCGTCAGCTTCAGCGTGCCCTTCATCGCGGACAGCACCATGGCGCCGCCCTTGGGGATCGGCGGGTTCTCCCGCGGCCCCCGCATCGCGATGTCCGCGGCCTGGGCCCCGGCCGCCTTCAGGGTGCCGCTCGGCTGCACCGAGTCGGCGGGCAGATCGATGAGGTCGGGGTTCTTGGAGGCCGCCTGCACGAACGTCCAGACCACCTCCACCTCCTCCCCCACCTTCGCCGCCGCCGGCGCGGTCACCGCCACCGTCGTGGTGCCCTGCACGGGCGGCAGCCCCGAGATGGGCGGCGGGACGCACTCCGTGCGGTACGACACCTCGGCGGCCTGCGCGGGCACCGCGGTCACGCCGAGCAGCACCCCGGCACCACCCACCAGCATCGCCAGGGCGGCCGGTGTGACTCTCCTTCGCGTTCTCACGTGGGTCCCTTTCTGAGCGGAGTCGTACGACTCGGCGGGCTGTCGTCGTGCGGTGCGGAGAGCCGACCGGCCGTGCCCGGATCCGCGTCCGGGGTGAACCACGGCAGGGTCGAGTCGGAGGAGGGCCGGGGGGATCGGCGGGTGCTCGGGGCGGGCAGCCACAAGGGGAGTCCGCGCCGGCGTACGCCGCCCGGCCTGCGCGGCCCGACCCGGTCCACCACGGCCATCCCGGCGCGGAACACCGCCGCCGGCACCACCAGGCAGGCCAGGATCCAGAACAGCGTCACGCCCCAGGGCCGGCCCACGGCCCAGGGCTGCTCGGCGAGGACCTTCCCGCCGTACTTGAGGGAGACGGTGTAGTCGCCGTGCGCTCCGGCCGCCAGTTCGGCCGGCAGCCGGATCTGCGCCTTGCGGCCCGGCGCGATCGTGCCCCGCCACCGCTGTTCCTGCCACTCGGGCGCGAACACGCCGTGCGCGGTGCCGACCTGGAAGACGGGGTCGACGACGGCGGAGGTGCCCACGTTGCCGACGGTGAGGACGAGGGTGCGGGCGGGCGGCGCGCCGAACCAGGTCAGCAGGGAGCCGGAGCCCTCCAGCCGGGTGTCGTCGAGCACCGACAGGCGCCCGCCCGCCGGTTCCGTCGGCAGCGGTTCGACGCTGTGCCCGGCCACCTGGAAGATCACGTCGGCCCGTGCCTCGGGCCCGGTGACGGTGGCGACGTGCACGACGCACGGACAGGGCACAGGCGGTTCGGCGACCGGCAGTTCCTTGCGGAAGCGGCCCTCGGCGTCGGTGGTGACGGCCCGTCCGTCCGCGTTGGCGCAGGAGTTGGTGCCCCCGACGACACCGCGCGAGGGCACGGACTGCCCGCAGATGAGGATCATCAGCAGCGCCCGCCCGCGCCACCCGCTGCCGGTCACGGTGACCGAACCCCCGGTCCCCGCCTGCGACGTGGACAGTTTCACGCCGGGCCCGTCGGCGGCGACGGCGGCGGGCGGGGGCACAAGCAGCAGCAGCGCCGCGAAGGCCGGCACCAGGAAACGCGTCCTCACCTCGCCACTCCCGTCAACTCGACCGGTTCACAGACCTGTTCGGGCAGGGATCCGGGTGCCGCGCGGCGCCTTCGCCGCCGGACGGCCGTCGGTGCCGCCGCGCCGAGGGCCAGGGCGGCTCCGCCCGCCGCCACCCCGCCCCACGGCACGAACCGCGCCGAGGCCGTCGCGGTGTCCCGTGCCCCGCCCGCAGCGGTCACCGTCAGCCGTACGTCGACCGCGTCCAGCGCGGGCCGGCCGGGCCAGGGTTCGCTCAGGTGCAGACGGCGGCCGGGGGCGAGTTCGACGGGCAGGGTGCGCGGGGCGCGGTCGAGAAGGGTGCCGAAGACGCCCTCGGCGCGCACGGAGAGGGTGGGGACGAGATCGGTGGTGCCGCGGTTGACGAGGTCGTAGCTGATGCGGTCACCGCGTACGGCGATCCGCTCGACGGTGAGCGCGGACAACTCGGGGCCGCCGATCCGGAGCAGCACGGGGACGGACATCGACCCGCCGTCGCCGTCCCGCACCAGGAGCGTCCCGGTGCGGTCACCGGGCGCGGCCCCCTCGGGCACGGTCACGGTGAAGGGGACGTCCGCGCGGGTCCGGGCGGGCACGCGTATCTCGGCCTCGGCGAAGGTGACGGGCACCCCGGTCCCGGTCAGGCGGACGGTGACCGGGTGCCGTGTGCGGTTGGTCACGGAGACCGTGTCCCGCAGCACCGCGCCGGGAGCGCCCTCGGCGTAGAAGGAGGGACGGCCGCCCCCGGCGGGCGCGACGGACCAGCCCCCGCCCGCCGCGGCCGCCGCCGGGGCGGCGCCCAGCAGGGCGAGGAGCGAGAGACAGACGGCCTGCACGGCACGGGTGGGACACGACACGGCGGCTCCAGCGGTCGTACTCCGGTGGGTCGGCGGCGTACCGCCCGGTTCCGGCGGCTCAGCGGCGCACGCGTGCCGCCTGGCTTCGCCGGGTCAGCCACAGCGCGCCCGCCGCGCCCGCCAGCAGGACCGTTCCGCCGAGCGTGCCGAGGGCGATCGCGGAGTCCTCGGGGCCGGTCTGCGGGAGTTCCGCGCCGGAGTCGCCGCCGCCGCCCTGCTGGGGCGCTCCCCCGCCGGCCGGGGCGGTGACGTCCAAGGTGAGGGACGGCCCCGGGTCGTTGTTCGGGGTGCAGGTCGTCGTCGTGCCGAGGGCCTTGATGGTGAGGACGCCCGCCGTGAAGGTGACCTTGCCGGTCTTCTTCGGCGTGTAGGTGCCCGACAGGTCGTTGATCTTGATGGGGGCGTCGGCGGGGATGGCGGCCTGGTTGGCGGGGCCGGTCACGGTCAGCGTGCCGCTGTCGGCGCCGCCGAGCGCGACGGTGGCGCTCGGGTTCATCGCGCCCTTGCCGAGTTCGACGGGGCTGGAGGAGACGCCCTTCTGCCAGGACATGGTGATCCGGTAGCCGGATCCGCTCCTGACGCCCTTGATGTCGATGGGCGAGACGGCGCTCTTGTCGCCGATCGGCGTCTTGCACCGGTAGTCGACGTCGACGACCTCGGCGTGGGCCGCCGGGGCGGCGAGCAGCACGGCGGAGCCGGCCAGGGCCGCGGCGGACGCGAGCGCCGCGGTTCGTCTCCGGTACGACACAGTGGACATCGTCGCCCCCTCATTTCCTGACGGCACATCAGATCGGGCCGTCAAGGTACGCCGGAGGGGTTGAGGAAGGAAGACGTGAGGCGTGTCGGAAGTGTGGGGATGCGCGACGCCCTAGGCGGGCGCTCCCAGCTCCGCCCACACCTTCTTGCCGGCGACGCCGGGGGCCCGTACGACGCCCCAGTCCAGGCAGAGGCGCTGCACGATGAACATGCCGTGCCCGCCCGGCCGTCCGGCCCGGTGCGGCGTCCGCGGCGCGGGCTGCCCCGTCCCGCGGTCGGAGACCTCGATCCGGATCACCTTGTTGTCGCACGTGAGGAACATCTCGTCCGGCCCCTCCGCGTGCAGGCACGCGTTGGTGACCAGCTCCGAGACGACGAGCAGTACGTCCTCGGCGGCCGCCCGCTGATCCGCGGTGGCGGCCGGCAGCCAGCCCCACGCGTACAGCGCCTGACGGGCGAAATCGCGGGCCAGCGGCACGACGCCGCTCTCGCCCTCGAAGGTCAGCCTGCGTACCTGACCTGCCCCCGACGACACGGTCGCGCCCCCTGCGGACGCCCCGGTCCCTGGCACGCCCCCCTCGGACGCCCCGGAAGCGCCGCTGGGCTCCGGGCCGCGGTCGCCCGGCGAGTAGGGCCGGGTGGTGCTCATCAGCGCTTCACCTCACCGATTCACCAGTTCACGTTTCAAGATTTCAGTTACGAATAGGTCGGTGCTCAGTACTCACAGTCCGCACGCTCGATCATGTTTGCCGACGACATGTTCAGGATGTCTCCTGCCCGACCGATCCGGGGGAACACCCCCTACTTCGGGACGACCCGGGATGCTCAGTCGGCATCGCCCTCGCCGGCCAGGGCCGCCTCGACCGTGTCGTGCACGGTGAAGACCGCATCCGCTCCCGTGATCTCGAACACACGAGCCACCACGGGCTGCATGCCCGCCAGGTGCACTCCGCCCCCGGCGTCCTCCGCCTTCAGGCGGGCGCCGAGCAGCACGTTCAGCCCCGTGGAGTCGCAGAACTCCAGCCGTGAGCAGTCGACGACCAAACGGCTGAAACCCTTGGCGAGGCACGCGTCCAGTGGTTCGCGCAACAGGTCGGCGGTGTGGTGGTCGAGCTCACCCGCCGGTGTCACCACGGCACTGGAACCCTCTTCCCGCACCTCCACCAGAAGCCGGCCCGACTGTGCGCTGCCGACCGTCCCGTGGTCCATGCCGTCTCTCTCTCCCGAGGTCGTGGCTGCTGACTGTCGCCCACGAACACTACGCCTTCCCTACGCCCTTCGACAGCCGAACATCCGCCCAGAAACGGACATATACACACAGAACGCACTTGCGAAGCGTTCGGCAAAGCGGGTAGGGCTAGTAGGGACACGTAAACCGACACGGCCGGCTTTGGAGGCGCCGCACACCGCAGTGCACGTAACTGGCTTCGGCAGCCATATGCCGAGAACGATGGAGGACATCATGTCACCCCGGCTCGACGCATCGCATACCCGGACGGCGACGTCGACACTCCCTTCGGAACATCTGGATCCCATCGCACAGGACAGCGAGACGTTCGCGGTCCAGGAGGACGCCCTCGGCGTCCAGGACGACGTACTGGCCGGACTTCCGGAGATCCCCCCGTACGACGAGGTCGGTCCCGTGGATGCGCGGGCCCTGTCCAAGACCCTCTTCGAGCGGCTGGAATCGCTCGAGGAAGGCACGCACGAGTACTCCTACGTGCGCAACACGCTCGTCGAACTCAACCTCGCGCTGGTCAAGTTCGCCGCCTCCCGGTTCCGCTCCCGCAGCGAGCCGATGGAGGACATCATCCAGGTCGGCACCATCGGCCTGATCAAGGCGATCGACCGCTTCGAACTCAGCCGGGGCGTCGAGTTCCCCACCTTCGCCATGCCAACCATCATCGGCGAGATCAAGCGCTTCTTCCGTGACACCTCGTGGTCCGTGCGCGTCCCGCGCCGGCTGCAGGAGCTCCGGCTCGACCTGGCCAAGGCCGGCGACGAGCTGGCCCAGCAGCTCGACCGCGCGCCCACGGTGGCGGAACTGGCCGAGCGGCTCGGGCTCTCCCGCGACGAGGTCGTCGAGGGCATGGCCGCCTCCAACGCCTACACCGCCTCCTCGCTGGACGCGCAGCCCGAGGAGGACGACGGCGAGGGCGCCCTCGCGGACCGCATCGGGTACGAGGACCACGGCATCGAGGGGATCGAGTACGTCGAGTCCCTGCGGCCGCTGATCGCGGAACTCCCGCACCGGGACCGGAAGATCCTGTCCCTGCGTTTCGTCGCCAACATGACCCAGTCCGAGATCGGCGAGGAACTGGGCATCTCGCAGATGCACGTGTCGCGGCTGCTGTCCCGGACGCTGGGGCGGCTGCGCAAGGGGCTGACGGTCGAGGAGTGAGACCGGCCCACCCACAGGCTTTCCGTCCGGCGCCCTCGGGCGCCGGACGCGCCTGTGCGACTCCACCGCGACTGCCGCCTCATTACCCTCGGTAACCCCTTTTCCCACCGGCCTCGCTCCACCACTATGGTCACCCTCCAAACTGGCCGGTACGTCAGCGACTTGGCCGGCTCCGGCGGGAACGCGAGGAGGCGGGTGAATGGCTCGGCCCGAGGGGACCGACAACGACGCGGCGCACGAGGCGCATTCCGACGCCTCCGACGCGCGGCTGACCGAACTGCTGCGCGCCGGCACGGCCGCCGCCTACCCCGCGCTCCAGGAACTGCGCGCCCGTCACCAGGCGCCGGTCCTCACCTATGCCCGGCTGTGCACCACCGGCGACTCGGCGGCCCGCCAACTGGCGGCGCAGGCCTTCACCCTGGCGGCCCGCAGGACGGCACGCGGCACCGATCCGTCCGCCCCGTGGCGGCACCAACTCCTGCTGCTGACCGGCCGGGTGGCCGCGAGCTGGGCCGAGGGCGACCGCTCGGCGGCACTCGACGCGGGACTGCTGCTGGTCCTCAACACGGCGGGACCCGACGGGCCCCTGCCACCCATGCTCGCCGCGTACCGGACGCTGCCCGAGCGCACCCGCGGCCTGATCTGGTACGGCCTCGTGGAGCGGGAGAGCGCCGAGCGGACCGCCGTTCTGCTCGGCATCACCCGCGAGGACGTGACGTACGGCACCGAGCCCGCGCTGGGCGCGCTCGGCAGGTCCCTGCTGCGGTCCCGGCTCGCCGCCTCCGACGACCCGGACTGCCAGGACTTCCGGCGGCTGATCGAGGAGTCGGTACGGCCGCAGTCGCCCCGCCACAGTCCCGACCTGGCCGCCCACATGACGCACTGCCCGCACTGCACGACCGCCCATGAGGAACTGACCGCCCTGCGCGACACGCCCCGCACCGCGCTGGCGGAGGGGCTGATGCCGTGGGCGGGTGCGGCCTACGTGGCGCGGACCGGCGGCGCACCGGACGCCGGGCCCGCGACGCGGCCTGTGGGCGCACCGGGCGCGGACGGCCGCGGGGCGCGGGAGCGGGCCTGGGCGCCGTCCCGGCGGGTCGCGCTGACCTCGGCGGGGCTGGGGGTGGCCCTCGCACCGCTGCTGTTCTTCCTGCTCTCCCCCGCCGACTCCCCCGGCGGGGGCGACTCGCAGCAGGTCGGCGCCACGCCGCCGCCCGCGGTGACGGTGACGGCGACCGTGCCGGGGACCCCCGCGTCCCCCTCGGCCACGCCGTCGAGGCCCGCGAAGTCACCGAAGCCGTCCACGTCTCCGTCCCCGACGGCGAGTCCCTCCCCGCCCCGCGCCACCCGCCCCCCGAAGCCGTCCGTGACCGCGCCGCCGCCCTTTCACCCGCCGGGCAGCGCCTACGCGCAGGTCGTCAACGTCGCCTCGGGGCTGTGCCTGGACATCCGGGACGGCGACCTGGACAAGGGCGTGGACGTCGTCACGGCCCCCTGCTCGGGCGCCGCCACCCAGCTGTGGCGGGTGGACGGCGGGCGGGGCGTGCTCCAGTCGGCCGCCGACCCGGACTTCTGCCTGGACAGCCGGGGCTCCACCGACCGGGGTGTCGGCATCTGGACCTGCTCGTCCGTGGAGGGCAGGAACGCGGAGAACCTCATGTTCGTGGTCGACGACGCCGGGCTCATCCGGCCCGCCGTCGATCCGGGCACGGCGGTGACGCCGGACGGCGAGGGCGGCCTGGAGTTCCGGTGGCTGGACAACACCGACGGGACCCCCGCCCAGCGGTGGCGGGCGGGGCCGGCCTGAGCGGGCGTCAGGCCACGCGTACGCCGCGCCGCCACACCTCGGTCACCAGGGGGACCCCCGGCCGGTAGGCCAGGTGCACATGGCTCGGGGCTTCGAGCACGGCCAGGTCGGCGCGGGCGCCGGGGCTCAGCCGGCCGACGTCGTCGCGGCGCAGGGCCCGGGCGCCGCCCGCCGTGGCGGACCAGAGCGCCTCGTCCGGGGTCATCCCCATGTCCCGTACGGCGAGCGCGACGCAGAACGGCACCGACGAGGTGTACGACGAGCCCGGGTTGCAGTCCGTGGACAGCGCCACGGTGACGCCCGCGTCGAGGAGCCGGCGGGCGTCGGGCCACTCGGCGCGCGTGGAGAACTCGGCGCCGGGCAGCAGCGTGGCGACGGTGGAGCCGCCCGCGAGCGCGTCGACGTCCGCGTCGGTGAGGTGGGTGCAGTGGTCGGCGCTGGCGGCGTCGAGTTCGACGGCGAGCTGGACGCCGGGGCCGTAGGTCAGCTGGTTGGCGTGGACGCGCGGGTGCAGCCCCTTGGCCTTGCCCGCGGTGAGGATCGCGCGGGCCTGGTCGCCGTCGAAGGCGCCCTTCTCGCAGAAGACGTCGATCCACCGGGCGTACGGGGCGCAGGCGTCCAGCATCTCGCCGGTGACGAGGGCGACGTAGGCCGCCGGGTCCTCGGCGTAGTCGGGGGCGACGATGTGGGCGCCGAGGTAGGTGACCTCGTCGGTGTGGGCGGCGGCGATGCGCAGGGCCCGGGACTCGTCCTCGACAGTGAGGCCGTAGCCCGACTTGGTCTCGAAGGTCGTGGTGCCCTGGCGGAGGGCCTCGGCCAGGTGCCGGGTGAGGTTGGCCTCCAGCGCGGCGTCGGTCGCGGCGCGGGTCGCGGCGACCGTGGTCCTGATGCCGCCCGCGCTGTACGCGCGGCCCGACATACGGGCGTTGAACTCCTCGGTGCGGTCGCCCGCGAACACCAGGTGGGAGTGCGAGTCGACGAAGCCGGGGATCACCGCGCGGCCGCCGGCGTCGACCCGGTTGTCAGTGGCGGGTGCTTTGCTTGATTCACCGGTCCACGCGACGCGGTCGCCGTCGATGACGACGGCCGCGTCCCGGATCAGGCCCAGGGGGGAACCGTCACCGAGGGAGGGGTCGTTGGTGACCAGTGCGGCAATGTTGGTGATGGCGGTGGTCGTGCCGGGGGTGGCGCTGGGACTGGTCCGCGAAGCGGTGCCGGGGGTGGCGCCGGGAGTGGCGCTGGTGCTGCTGTTCATGGCGTCCTCGTGGGGGCTCGGTTCGGCGGTCGTCAGGCACGCAGGGCGTCGACGGCCCGCGCGAGTGCCTGCGGCACATCGGGTACGAGGGTGTGCGCCCCGTCGCGTACGACATGCCGCCCGCCCACGACGGTATGGCGCACGTCCGCCGCGGTCGCGGCGAATACGGCCGTCTCGGCGCCGAGCCTGGGCAGCGGCCCCGCGGTTCTGACCGAGTCGAGCGCGACCGTCGTGAAGTCGGCGAGCGCGCCGGGCTCCAGGGTGCCCGCGTCCGCCCAGCCGAGCGCGGCATGCCCGTCCGCCGACGCGGCCCGCAGCAGGGCGGCGGCCGTCCAGTGGCCGCGGGTGCGGGTGCGCAGCCGCTCGTTCAGCTCCATCGCGCGCGCCTCTTCGAGCAGGTCGACGACGGCGTGGCTGTCGGAGCCGAGGCTGAGGGGGGAGCCCGCCCTCTGGAGGGCCACGGCCGGGCCGATGCCGTCGGCGAGATCGCGCTCGGTGGTGGGGCACATGCAGGTGCCGGTGCCGCTGCCGCCGATCAGGGCGATGTCCTCGTCGGTGAGGTGGGTGTTGTGGACGCCGGTGGTGCGGGGGCCGAGCACGCCGTGGTCGGCGAGGAGCCGGGTGGGGGTGCGGCCGTGCGCCCTCCGGCAGGCGTCGTTCTCGGCGGTCTGTTCCGACAGGTGCACATGCAGCGGGGCCCGCCGCTCCTCGGCCCACCGGGCGACGGTCGCCAACTGGTCGGCGGGCACGGCCCGTACGGAGTGGATCGCCGCGCCGATCCGTGCGTGATCCCGTTCCTTGAGAAGTGCACAGCGTTCGGCCCACTCCTGCGCCGTCCGGTCGGAGAAGCGGAGCTGGTGCGCGTCGGGCGGCTGCCCGAAGCCGGAGGAGAGGTAGCAGGTGTCGAGGAGGGTGATGCGGATCCCGGCCTCGGCGGCCGCCGCGACGAGCGCCTCCCCCATGGCGTTGGGGTCGGCGTAGGGGGTGCCGCCGTGGGCGTGGTGGACGTAGTGGAACTCGCCGACGGCCGTGATCCCCGCGAGGGCCATCTCGGCGTACGCCGCCCTGGCCAGCGCGTGGTAGGTGTCCGGGGTGAGCCGGTCGGCGGTGGCGTACATGACCTCGCGCCAGGTCCAGAAGGTCCCGGAGCCGACCTGCACGGCGCCGCGCAGGGCACGGTGGAAGGCGTGGCTGTGGGCGTTGGCGAGGCCGGGGAGGGTGAGCCCGCGCAGGATCTCCGCGCCGGGCGGCGGGGTCCCGGCGTCCTGGTGGACGGCCGTGATCCGGCCGTCCACGATGTCGACGGCGACGCCGGGCTCGACGTGGGTGCCGAGCCAGGCGTGCTCCAGCCAGTACGTCCGTGTCACGCGCGGGCCAGCCCTTCCAGTGCGTCGGCGAGTGCGCTCACTCCGGCCACGCAGTCGTCCTCGGTGGCGAACTCGGCCGGGGAGTGCGAGACACCGGTGGGGTTGCGCACGAACAGCATGGCGGTCGGGATCGTCCCGGACAGGATTCCGGCGTCGTGTCCGGCGCCGGTGCCGAGGACCGGCACCGTGAGGCCGGCGTCCTTGCCGAGGATGCGGGCGAGTTCGTCGCGCAGGGCGTGGTCGAACTCGACGACCGGGGTGAACGACTCGCGTACGACGTCCAGGTCGACGCCGTGCGCCTCGGCGTACTCGCGGGCCGCCCGCTCGATGCCGGTGACGACGGTGTCGAGGGTCTCCTGCTCGGCGGCGCGGGAGTCGAGCCAGCCGCGCACCAAGGACGGGACGGCGTTGACACCGTTGGGCTCGACGGCGATCTTGCCGAAGGTGGCGACGGCCTGTGCGAGGTGGGCCTCGCGGCGGGCGGCGAGGACGGTCTCGGCGTACGGCAGCATCGGGTCGCGCCGGTCCACGAGCCGGGTGGTGCCGGCGTGGTTGGCCTCGCCCCGGAAGTCGAACCGCCAGCGGCCGTGCGGCCAGATGGCGCTGGCGATGCCCACCCGGTCGCCGGACAGGTCCAGGGCGCGGCCCTGTTCGACGTGCAGTTCGACGAAGGCACCGATGCGGGCGAGCCGTTCCGGGTCCGGTCCGATGGCGTCGGGGTCGTACCCGGCGGCCTCCATGGCCCGCGGCAGCGTGGTCCCCTCGCCGTCGGTCAGACGGTGCGCCTGCTCGACGGTGAGCTGTCCGGCGGCGAGCCGGGAGCCGACGCAGGCCAGCCCGAAGCGGGCGCCCTCCTCGTCGCCGAAGTTGACGACGGCCAGGGGCCTGGCCAAGCGCACCCCGCGGCCGCGGAGTTCGTCGAGCGCGGCGAACGACGACACGACCCCGAGCGGCCCGTCGAAGGCCCCGCCGTCGGGCACGGAGTCGAGGTGCGACCCGGTGACGACGGCGTCCCCTCGGGCGGGGTCCCCGAGCCAGGCCCACTGGTTGCCGTTGCGGTCCAGCTCGTAGCGCAGCCCCCGCGCCTCGGCCTGCGCCCGGAACCAGTCCCGGCACTCGGCGTCGGCCCCGGTCCAGGCGTAGCGGCGGTAGCCGCGGGTGCCGGGGTGCCGTCCGACGGGGAGCAGGTCCCGCCACATCTCGTGGAAGGAGGCGCCCTGCCGGGCGGCTGCCGTGCCGGGCGCCTGGCCGTCCTCGGTGTGCGTCACGCCTGGTCACCCTCGCGCATCGGGACCCGCACGCCGCGGTCCGAGGCCACCGACTCGGCGATGTCGTAGCCCGCGTCGACGTGCCGGATGACGCCCATCCCGGGGTCGTTGGTGAGGACGCGCCGGATCTTCTCGCCGGCCAGCGCCGTGCCGTCCGCCACCGTCACCTGGCCGGCGTGGATCGAGCGGCCCATGCCGACGCCGCCGCCGTGGTGGAGGGAGACCCAGGAGGCGCCCGACGCCACGTTCACCATGGCGTTCAGCAGCGGCCAGTCGGCGATCGCGTCGGAGCCGTCGAGCATGGCCTCGGTCTCGCGGTAGGGCGAGGCGACGGAGCCGCAGTCGAGGTGGTCGCGCCCGATGACGATCGGCGCGGCCAGCTCCCCGCTCGCCACCATGTCGTTGAACCGCTCTCCGGCCTTGTCCCGCTCCCCGTAGCCGAGCCAGCAGATCCGGGCGGGCAGGCCCTGGAAGTGGACACGCTCGCCGGCCATCTTGATCCAGCGGGCGAGGGACTCGTTCTCGGGGAAGAGGTCGAGGATCGCCTTGTCGGTCCTGGCGATGTCGGCCGGGTCGCCGGACAGGGCCGCCCAGCGGAAGGGGCCCTTGCCCTCGCAGAACAGCGGGCGGATGTAGGCGGGGACGAAGCCGGGGAAGGCGAAGGCCCGGTCGTATCCGGCGAGCCGGGCCTCGCCGCGGATGGAGTTGCCGTAGTCGAACACCTCGGCGCCGGCGTCCATGAAGCCCACCATCGCCTCGACGTGCCGGGCCATGGACTCGCGGGCCCGCGTCGTGAAGCCCGCCGGGTCCTTGGCCGCGTAGGCCGCCATCTCGTCGAAGCCGACGCCGACCGGCAGGTACGCCAGCGGGTCGTGCGCCGAGGTCTGGTCGGTGACGATGTCGATCGGGGCGCCCATGGCGAGCAGTTGCGGGACGAGTTCGGCGGCGTTGCCGAGGACGCCGACGGACAGCGGGCGGCGGGCGTCGCGGGCCTCGGTGGCGAGCTGGAGGGCGTGGTCGAGGGAGTCGGCCCGGACGTCGAGGTAGCGGTGCTCGATGCGCCGGTCGATCGCCCGCGGGTCGCAGTCGATGCAGATCGCGACGCCGTCGTTCATGGTCACGGCGAGCGGCTGGGCGCCGCCCATGCCGCCGAGCCCGGCGGTGAGGGTGATCGTCCCGGCGAGCGTGCCGCCGAACTTCTTCGCGGCGACGGCGGCGAAGGTCTCGTAGGTGCCCTGGAGGATGCCCTGGGTGCCGATGTAGATCCAGGAACCGGCGGTCATCTGCCCGTACATGGTCAGGCCGAGGGCCTCCAGGCGGCGGAACTCCTCCCAGTTGGCCCAGTCGCCGACGAGGTTGGAGTTGGCGATGAGGACCCGGGGCGCCCACTCGTGGGTCTGCATGACACCGACGGGGCGGCCGGACTGGACCAGCATCGTCTCGTCCTGCTTCAGCCCCTGGAGGGTGCGGACCATCGCGTCGAAGGACCGCCAGTCCCGGGCCGCCTTGCCGGTGCCGCCGTAGACGACGAGCTTGTCGGGGTGCTCGGCGACCTCCGGGTCGAGGTTGTTCTGCAGCATCCGCAGGGCGGCTTCCTGCTGCCAGCCCAGGGCGCTCGGCTGCGTACCGCGCGGCGCTCGGACGGGGCGGGGTCCTGACATGGTCTGCCTCCTGGTGGCTGCTCGCTCGGAGCTCCCTGCGGGATGTTGCTGCCGTTATTCACATCCTGGCGACATGAATAGAGCTAGTCAATAGGGGGGTGGTCCGACACGGCGCCGGGACGGATGTTTGGCTGGATGTATGGACCACGCGCAGCGGCGAAGCGACAGGACGACCGAGGAGACGGGGGAGCACATGGACGACGCCCAGGAGGCCCGGGCAGGCCGGGAGCGGTCGGTGCGACGCGACGAGGCGGTACGGGCCGCCGTGGAGCAGGGACTGCTGGGGCCCGACGCCCCTCTCGCCGGACTGCTCGACGTCACCGGCATCCGGGAGTCGGCGGCGGAGCTGCGCGCGGCGTTCGACGCCGTGGTGGCACCCGGCACGCCCGTGCTGCACGCCTTCGCGGTGAAGGCCTCCCCGCTGGTCCCGGTGTTGCGGCTGCTCCGCGACGAGGGCATCGGCGCGGAGGTGGCGAGCCCCGGTGAGCTGGCGCTGGCCCGGGCCGCCGGGGTGACGCCGGAGCGGACGGTGCTGGACTCGCCCGCCAAGACCCCGACGGAACTGCGGGAGGCGCTGGCCCTGGGCGTCGCCGTCAACGCGGACAACCCGCAGGAGCTGGACCGCCTCGACGCCCTGATGCGGTCCGCGCCGAGCCGCTCCCCTCTCGGGCTCCGGGTGAACCCGCAGGTCGGCGGCGGCTCGATCGAGGCGCTCTCCACCGCCACGGCGACCTCCAAGTTCGGCGTCGCGCTGCGGGACGAGGGGGCCCGTGAGTGGGTGATACGGGCGTACGCCGAGCGTCCCTGGCTGACCCGGCTGCACGCGCACACCGGGTCGCAGGGCATCGCGCTGTCCCGGATGGCCGAGGGCGTGGCGGCGACGTACGCGCTGGCGGAGGAGATCAACCGGCGGATCGGGCGGCCCCAGGTCGACACGCTCGACATCGGCGGCGGACTGCCGGTGAACTTCGCCTCGGAGGTCACGACTCCGACGTACGCGCAGTACGCGCGGACGCTGAAGGAGGCGGTGCCGGGGCTGTTCGACGGCCGGTACGGGCTGGTCACGGAGTTCGGGCGGTCACTGCTGGCCAAGCACGGCACGGTGGTGGCGCGGGTGGAGTACGCCAAGAGCGCGGGCGGCCGGCCGGTGGCGGTGACGCACGCGGGCGTGCAGGTGGCCACGCGGACGGTGTACGCGCCGGAGCTGTGGCCGCTGCGGATCGCCGCGTACGACGGCAAGGGGCGCCCCAAGGAGGGGACGGCCGTGCCGCAGGACGTGGCGGGGCCGGCGTGCTTCGCGGGCGACCTGCTGGCCGAGGGCCGCGAGCTGCCGCTGCTGGAGCAAGGGGACTACGCGGCGGCGCTGGACACGGGCGCGTACTACTTCGCCCACCACTACGCGTACAACTCCCTGGCCCGGCCGGGCGTCTACGGTTTCGTGCCGGACGGCGCGGGGGGCGTGTCCTTCGCGACCGTGCGCACTCCCCAGCCGCTCGACGAGATCGTGGCCGAGTCGGGCGGGGCGCACGCGGGCACGCTGAGCGCGCTTCCGGCGCCCGCGAAGGAGTGATCAACTTGCCCGGAAACGGCGACAGTTGACCCACACTAGCCACTCGTCGCATGTTCCACCGGAAAATGCCAGAACGCTCACCTGCCGCACACACGTTGCGTAGTCTCTGGGTCACTCAGCCGAACCCAGGCAGGAGGGGAGTCCAGGGTGCCCGGAATCGACGAGTGCTTACTGGAGGCCATGCGGCTGCCCGGCGCCCGGGGGGCCGCGCTGGTCGACTGGACGAGCGGACTGGCACTGGGCACCGTCGGCGAGGCGCCGGGCGGTGACCACGAGGCGGCGGCCGCGGAGGCCGCGGAGCTGGCCCGGCTGGCCGCCGAGCAGCGGGCGTTCGCACCGGTCGGCGGCGGCGTCGGCGAGGACGCGCCGGACGCCGCCGACCCCCCGGTCGAGGACCTGATCCTCAGCAACCGGGACAGCTACCACGTGCTGCGGTTCGTGCGGACGTCGTTCGACAGCAGCGTCTTCCTGCATCTGTGGCTGGGCCGGGCGGACGGCAACCTCGCGCTGGCCCGGATCCGGCTGGGCGAGATGGCCGGACGGCTGGTGCTGGGATGACGATGGTCGGCACCACACCGCCTCCCGGACTGCCGATACGGGACAAGGTGGCCCGGCACCGGGCCGGTGGCGTCTCCCCGATGCTGACCCGGCTGGCCGCCGAGCGCGCCACCGGCGTCCTGGTCCGCGCGAGCGGCACGCTGTACCTGGCCGAGGGCCGGGTGGTGCACGCCGAGAGCCCGTTCGCGCCGGGCCTCGACATCCTCCTCACGGCGCACGGCACCCTTGACGCCCGGGACTGGCAGGACGCCGTCGAGCGGGCCGACGAGCCGCGGGGCGCCGACCGCACCCTCCTGGACGGCGGGCGGCTCGCGCCGGGCGCGCTGGAGCTGTGCCATCTGAGCGCGCTGTACGACGCCGCGTACTTCGCCCTCGCGCCCAGCAGCACCCCGGGGCGTTTCCGGTACGGCCCCACGCACTGGCTCGGTTCGGTGCACCCGGTGCCGGTCGGCTCCGTGGAGCAGGAGACGCTGCGCCGCCGCGCCCTGCTGCACCGCATCTGGCCGGACCCGGCGACCGACAGCGCGCCCCTGGAACGCCTCGACACCGCCGCCGCCCCGGCGGTCCCGCCCCGGCAGAGCGCGGTGCTGTCCCGGGTGGACGGTCTGCGCACGGCCACGGACATAGCCCGCGACCTGGGCAGACCGGCCTTCCACACCCTGGTGTCCCTACGCCGGCTGGCGGCGGCCGGTCTGGTGGCACCGCGCACGCGCCCTCCGGGCGCGGAAGGCCGTCCCCGGCCCGCGCACGCGGCCCCGGCCGCCCCCACCGGCACAGGTCACCCGGTCCCCGACGACCCGGGCGCCCTCGGACATCCGCCCGCCGACGACCCCGTCGCTCTCGGCCACGCCGTTCCCGCTCCCCCCGTCGGCCCCGCACCGGCCGACGCGCTCACGCCTCGCACCCCCGGCGGCACGCTGCCCGGCACCTCGCTCGGGCCGGGCCCCCTCGACCACCCCGACATCGCACTGCTGAAAAGGGTCAGGGATGCGCTGGAGGCCCTTTGAACGGCAGCAACCGCGACAGTCCGCGCAGGCACAGTCCGCACCGGGACAGCCCGCACCGGGACAGCTCGCACCACGACAAGCGACGCCGCGGCAACCGCCTCGCCCGCCCGCCGAGAGGAGAGCCCTGATGGCGGTGGAACCCCCGATCCTCGACGAACTGCACCGGCTCAGAGCCCGCGTCCCCCAGCTGACCGGCGCCCTCGCCGCCAGCGTGGACGGCCTGGTCATCGCGCACGACACCCCCGGCGTCGAGCCGGAGGGCCTCGCCGCGCTGACCGCCGCCGCGCTCGGCGTCGCGGTGCGGGTCACGGACGCGACCGGCCGGGGCGAACTGCGTGAGCTGCTGGTGCGCGGCATGCGCGGCTATGTGGCGACGTACGCCGCGGGCGACACCGCCGTACTGACGCTGCTCGCCGAGGACCGTGTCAACGTCGGCCGGCTGCACCTGGAGGGCCGCCGCACCGGAGCGCGCATCGGCGAGCTCGTCGACGCCCTGCCACCGGCCCCGCCCGTACTCCCCGTGAAACCGGAGACGGCCCCCACGACGCGCCAGAAGCCCGTCCGCCGGACTCCCCGCACCCCCACGAACACATCCACCACCACGGAAAGTTGAGAGGAAACACCACCACCATGGCGAACACCGAGACCACCCTGAAGGAAGCCCTCGCCTCGATCGAGGGCGCCACCGGAGTCGCCCTCGTCGACTACACCACCGGCATGGCGCTGGGCACGATGGGCGGCAGCAAGACCTTCGACCTGAACGTCGCCGCCGCCGGCAACACGGACGTGGTCCGCGCCAAGATGCGCACCATGGAGCACCTCGGGCTCAAGGGCCAGATCGAGGACATCCTGATCACGCTGTCGGACCAGTACCACCTGATCCGCCTGCTGAGCGGCCGCAGCGGCAACGGGCTCTTCCTCTACCTCGTGCTGGACGCCAAGCGCTCCAACCTGGCGATGGCCCGCCACCAACTGCGGCGGATCGAGGAGGACCTCGAGGTCTGAGCGGCGGCTCAGACCGGCGTGGCGGTACGGCGACGCGAGCCACCAGGTGCCGCGTCGCCCGCCGCGACACCCGTACCGCGGTACGCCTCGACCGCCTTGCCGGCCGGGCGGCCGCCGCCGCGCAGCCGGTCGACGGGGACCCACAGCAGCGTCTCGCCGGCGTGTTCGCGCCGCCCGAGCCAGGCCGCCTTCCACCACAGGCCCGCACCGCACCCGGCGAGCAGCATGCCGCCGGCGGCGGGCGCGGCGAACGAGCCGCCCAGCGCGGCCAGGAAGGCGAGCAGCAGCCACCAGCGGCGGGCGCGGCGCCAGTTGCGCATGGTCACGGCGCGGTCCTGGAGGACGTCGTGCTGGGCGGCGCGGGCGGCGTCGCGGGCGAGGGCGGTGTACCGCGCGTGGCGGGTGCCGGCCACGAAGGCCACGGCGAGGACGAAGAGCACGGCCCCGGCCAGGACGCCGATCCGGCGCCCCGTCAGTCCCGGTACCAGCACGCCGATTCCGGCCGCGACCACGCCGAGCCACCACAGGGGCGCGGCCCCCGCCCGCACGACGCAGGCCACCCGGGCCAGACCCACCCCTCCGCGTTCGCCCCGTCCTCCGCGTGCTCCGCGTTCTGCGCGCACCATGTCCGGCCTCCCGTCCCGCCTGTCCCCTGTCCTGCCCCGTTCCGGGAACGGGCAGGCTAGCGGGGGAAGCTGAGACGAGTCTGAGAGGCCGTGAGCGTCGGCGGGCGGGGCCGCCCGCTCACTCCACGAACAGCCCCCGCGCCACCGCCCGCGCGTCGAACTCCTCCAGGCGCGCCTGCGCGTCCGGGAGGTCGTCGCACATCGCCTCCAGCAGCACCCGCCCCAGCAGCATGGGCGCGCACGCCGTGTCGAAGGCGAGCCCCGTGCCGACGGCGGCGGGCAGCAGCAGATCGGACACCTTGGCGACGGGCGCGAAGGCCGAGTCGGCGACGGTCACCACGGTCAGCCCCGCCTCCCTGGCGTACGCCAGCGTGTCCACGACCTCCCGTGGATGCCGGGGCAGGGCGAAGCAGAGCAGCGCCGAGGCGCCCGCCCGTACGGTCCCGTCGATCCGGTCGTGGATCATCGTGCCGCCCTCGTGGAGCAGCCGGACGTCGGGATGGACCTTGGCGGCGAAGTAGGCGAAGCCGTACGCCTGGGAGGCCGCCGCGCGCAGTCCCAGCACGGGCAGCGGACGGGAGGCGGCGAGCAGCCGCCCGGCCTCGTGCACGGGCCGGGGATCGGCGAGCAGTTCGGCGAGGTGCCTGAGGTTCTCGATCTCGGCCTCGACGGCCTGCTGGTACTCGTTGTACGAGGCCGCGTCGGCCGGTTGTTCGGCGGGCGCGACCTCGCGCAGGTGCCGGCGCAGCGCGGGGTAGCCGTCGAAACCGAGGGCGACGGCGAAGCGGGTGACCGAGGGCTGGCTGACCCCGGCGAGTTCGGCCAGCTCCACGCTGGACAGGAACGGCACGTCGGCGGCGCGCCGCACCATGCTGTGCGCGATGCGCCGCTGGGTCGGCGTCAGCCGGTGCCCCTCGAACAGCGCCTGAAGCCGTGCGGCCGGGCTGTCCGGCACTCCCGTGTTCGTGTCGCCGGTCATGACGTGCTCCCCCTCCAGATGTCCGTGAACCGGCTCAGCAGTCCGGCCGCCGCCGTCACGTCGTGTGTGAGCGGCCGGTCGGCCGGGTCCGCGTCCAGCACCGACTCGGCGAGCTCCAGTGCCCGGCCGGCCGGCAGGTCCGGTTCGGGGCGCAGTCCGCGCTGGCGCAACGCCCGGACGGCGGCGACGAGTTCGCAGCCGACGACCAGACGGTACGCGTCGCCGAGGCGCAGTGTCTGACGTGCGGCGAGCGAGGCGAAACTGGCCTGTTCCTCGACGCCCCGGGAGAGCACGGCGTGGCCGAGCGAGGCGGGCGCGGAGAAGGCCCGCAGATCGCCGAGGGCCGCCCCGGCGGCGTACTCCAGGATCATGACGCCGGAGGAGGCGGCCTCGTGGTCGGCGAGGAAGGGGCGCAGCCGGGTGTAGGCGGGCTCGTTGAGCGTCGAGAGCCGGGACGTGGACAGGCGCGCCACCTGGGTTATGGCCAGCCGGAAGTGGTCCAGGGCGAGGGCGAGTTGGGCCTGGTAGAAGCCGCCGTGGTGGTAGGCGGCCATGTCCTCGGGGGAGATCAGCGGGTTCTCGGCGGCCGCGTTGATCTCGACGGTGAGGACGTCCTCCAGGGCGTCGGCGGCGTCCTGGGCGGGGCCGTGGATCTGGGGCAGGCAGCGGAAGCCATAGGGGTCCTGGAGCCTGCCGAGCGGCGGGTGCGGCCGGTCGGCGGCGCCGATCAGCTGCCGCATCCGGCGGGCGACGTCGGCCGAGCCCCGGTGCGGGCGGGCGGTGTGCACGGGGGCGGCGTACGCCTCGTGCGAGCCGTCGACGGCCAGCAGGGACAGCGCGGCGACGACCTGGGTGGCGGCGAGCAGGCCGCGCAGTTCGTGCAGGGCGAGCGCCGCCTGGCCGAGGGTGAGGGCGTTGCTGCTGATCAGCGCGAGGGCGTCGTTGTTGTCCAGCGGCTGCGGCCGAGGGGCGCCGCCCGTGCCCCGCCAGGGGTGTTCGCCGGCCAGCGCGAGTCCCATCTGGGCCAGCGCGGCGATGTCGCCGGTGCCGACCGAGCCGAACTCGTTGACCTGCGGGTGGGCCCCGGCCTCCAGTGCCTCGCACAGGGCGGTGACAACGGAGGGACGCAGCCCGGCGCCGCCCGCGAGCAACTGGTTGGCCCGCACGGCGAGCATCGCCCGCACCTGGCGCGCGGGCAGTTCCTCGCCGATGGCGCCGGCGTGACTGCGCAGCAGCCGCAACCCGTGCGCGGCGGCGGCCTCGGTGGGGACGTCCTCGTTCCGGTTGGCGCCGACCCCGGTGGAGCGGCCGTAGACCCGCCCGGTCGCGGCGATCATGCGGGCGGCGTCCCAGGACTCCTCCGCGCGCTTCATCGCCTCGGTCCCCGGCACCGGCCGCGCGGCCCCGTCGGCCAGCCGGACGACGTCGGCGACGCCCATCCCGCGTCCGTCCAGCACCACGAGGGCGGTCATCGCACCCTCCGGGGCGTCCACGATCCGAGACGACATCACGCGCAAACCCTCCTCAAACCGGACAGTCGGTCTTGCCTAGCAGTCATCCGCCACCGCGGATTACCGCCGGAGCATTGACAACCTATTCAGACACCAAGAACTCTGCATGACGTTATACAGGCCGGGCAAGGGACATCTCATGATCCAGTTCGACGCGGTCCACAAGCGCTTCCCCAACGGCACCACCGCAGTCCACGACCTCACCCTCCGGATGCCGGAAGGCGGCGTGACCGTTCTCGTCGGATCCTCCGGTTGCGGCAAGACGACCACCCTGAGGATGATCAACCGGATGGTCGAACCGACCGCCGGCACCATCCGGGTCGGCGGCAAGGACGTCCAGCAGCAGGACGCCGCCGAACTGCGCCGCTCCATCGGCTACGTCATCCAGCAGTCGGGGCTCTTCCCGCACCGCACGGTGCTGGACAACATCGCCACCGTCCCGCTGCTGCTCGGCTGGGGCCGGCGCAAGGCCCGGACGAAGGCGGCCGAACTGCTGGAGACCGTCGGCCTGCCCGCCGAGACCGGCCGCCGCTACCCCCACCAGCTCTCCGGCGGCCAGCAGCAGCGCGTCGGCGTCGCCCGCGCGCTCGCCGCGGATCCGCCGGTGCTGCTGATGGACGAACCGTTCGGCGCGGTCGACCCGGTGGTCCGCAACCAGCTCCAGCAGGAACTGCTGCGCCTGCAGCGGGAGCTGAACAAGACCATCGTCTTCGTCACCCACGACATCGACGAGGCCGTCCGCCTGGGCGACCGGATCGCGATCTTCCGCACCGGCGGCCACCTCGTGCAGTGCGCCCCGCCCGCCGAACTCCTCGCCCGTCCCGCCGACGACTTCGTGGCGGACTTCCTCGGCGCCGAGCGCGGCCTGAAGCTGCTCTCGCTCAGGACCCTCGCGGCCGTCCCGCAGGGCCGGGCCCCCGAGGGCGGCACCTGGACCCTCGCCCTCGACGCGGCGCGCCGGCCGCTGCACTGGGCCGCGGACGACACGACCCTGCCCGTGCGGCCGCTCAAGGACGACGACTCGCTGCTGTCCGCGCTCAACGAGTCGGTCGCCTCCCCCACCGGCCTCGTCGCCCGCGTCGACGCGGACGGCGTCCTCACCGGCGTCACGTCCCGCGACGACATCCACGAGCACGCGAACCGGGCCCACGGCGAGGTGCGGGCGGCATGACCATCGACTGGTCGTGGATATCCGACCACACCGACGACCTCACCGCCCTGACCGTCTCCCACCTCCAGGCGGCCCTGTCGGCAGTCCTGTTCGGCCTGCTGATCTCGCTCCCGCTGGCCGTCGTGGCGCACCGGGTACGGCCGCTGCGCGGCCTCCTGCTCGGGATGTCGAACGTCCTGTTCACCATCCCCTCGATCGCGGTGTTCGTGCTGCTGCTCCCGGTCAGCGGCCTCACCCGGACCACCACCGTCATCGGCCTGACGATCTACACCCTGGTCGTGCTGCTACGGAACACGGTCGAGGGCCTGGACTCGGTCCCGGTGAAGACCAAGGAGGCGGCGCGGGCGATGGGCACCCGCCCGCTGCGCACCCTGCTCACGGTCGAGCTCCCGCTGGCCCTGCCCGTGATCATGGCGGGCGTCCGCATCGCCACGGTCATGTCGATCTCCCTGGTCTCGGTCGCCACCTACATCGGCGACGGCGGCCTCGGCCAGCTCTTCACCGACGGCTTCCAGCGCAACTTCCCGACCCCGGTGATCGCCGGCGTGGTCCTCACGCTGCTGCTCGCGGTCGTCGCGGACGCGCTGCTGGTCGCCGTCCAGTACGTACTCACCCCATGGACGAGGCGGCGAGCCTGACGATGTACGAACTCCTCACCGACCTCGGCTCCTGGCTGACCAGCGGCGAGCAGTGGTCCGGCCCGGACGGCATCGCCCACCGCCTGGCCGAGCACCTCCAGTACTCGCTCCTGGCCACCCTGATCGCCGCGGCGATCGGTCTCCCGCTGGGCCTGCTCATCGGCCACACCGGACGGGGCGCCTTCCTCGCCATCAACCTCGCCTCCTTCGGCCGCGCCCTGCCCACGGTCGGCCTGGTCGTGCTGGTCTTCCTGGCCAGCGGCCTGTCGATGTGGCCGGTCTACGTCGCCCTGGTCGCCCTCGCGGTCCCGGCGATCGTCACCAACACCTACGCCGGGATGACGGCGGTGGATCCGGACGTCCGCGACGCCGCACGCGGCCAGGGCATGCGCGGACACCAGGTGCTGCTCCAGGTCGAGCTGCCGCTGGCCCTGCCGCTGATCATGACCGGCCTGCGCCTGGCCCTCATCCAGGTCGTGGCCACGGCGACCATCGCCGCGTACGTCTCCTTCGGCGGCCTCGGCCGGTACGTCTTCGACGGCCTCGCCCAGCGCGACCTCGTGCAGGTGCTCGGCGGCGCCGTGCTGGTCGCCCTGGTCGCCGTCGCCCTCGACCTCGCCCTGTCCGCCCTCCAGCGCGCCCTCTTCCGACACCGCACCGCTTAGGGACCCCTGACATGAACCGTCGTACCCTTCTCGGCGGCCTGTTCGCAGCAGGCTCCGTCACCGCGCTCTCCGCCTGCTCCAGCGGCATCACCTCCCTCGAAGGCGAGGGCGGCGCCGCGGGCCCGGGCGGCGGCTCCAGCAAGGGCGGCCTCACCATCGGCACCGCCAACTTCACCGAGAACCAGGTGCTCGGGTACCTGTACGCGGCGGTGCTCTCGGCGGCCGGCGTCAAGGTCACCGTCCGCCCCAACCTGGGCACCCGCGAGATCCTCATCCCCGCCCTGCGCGGCGGCGACATCGACCTGCTCCCCGAGTACCAGGGCGCCCTCCTGCACTACGTCGACCCCAAGGCGACGGCGACCGAGGAGGGCGAGATGCAGAACGCCCTCACCATGGCCCTCCCGGCCGGCCTCCAGGTGCTGCCGTACGGCAGGGCGGAGGACTCCGACGCCTTCGCGGTCACCCGGGAGACGGCGCAGAAGTACGGGCTGGCCTCCCTGGCCGACCTGCGCAGGCACAACGGCAAGCTGGTCATCGGCGCCGCACCGGAGGTGAAGAAGCGGCAGGTCGGGGCCGTCGGCCTCAAGGACGTCTACGGCGTCGAGTTCAAGGAGTTCAAGTCGCTCGACTCCTCCGGGCCGCTGGTCAAGGGCGCCCTGAAGAAGGGTGACGTCGACGTGGCGAACCTCTTCACCACCGACACGGACATCAAGGAGAACGGCTGGGTGGTGCTCACCGACCCCGAGAATCTGATACCCGGCCAGCACGTCGTCCCCCTCGTCGCCGACCGCAAGGCCGACGCCACGGTCCGCAAGGCGCTCGCCGAACTCGGCAACGTCCTCACGACGGCCGACCTCACCGAGCTCAACCGCCTGGTCGACAAGGACAAGAAGGACCCCCAGGACGTGGCCGACGACTACGCGGCACGCAAGGGCCTCGCGGCCACCGGCTGACCCCGCCCGCGACAGGGGGGCTACCCCCAGTGCGGCCGTCGTCCGCGCTCCCTACCGTGAGGCGCATGAGCGGAATGGACGCGCGGGACACCGAGCTGAAGAAGGAACTCGACGCCACCCTGCAGGCGCGCAGGGAACTGGGCGAGGAGTACGACTCCGCGCTGGTCGACTCGTTCCTGGAGAAGGTCGAGCAGCGCATCGACGGGGCCGTGGACCGCCGGGTGCGGCGCCAGCTGGCCGAGCAGCAGATGGTCGCGGCCCGGGACTCACGGTCCCCGAGGCCGACGGACTCCTGGGGCGAGCGCTTCGGCTTCGGCATCGTCTCGCTGGTGCTCGCGGTGCCTCTGTCCGCGATCGGCGGCGGCGTGGCCGACCTGCCCGGCCTGCTGGTCGCCTGGGCCGGCATCGTCGGCGTCAACGCCTTCCAGGCGTCCCGGGTCAACCCGGGGCTGTTCGGATGGCGGCGCCGCAGGTCCGGGCAGGACGGCGACTGGGAGGACTGACCTCCGGGGAAGGGAGTGCGCGGGGACCGCCGCACCCCCGTTGCCGGGGGGCGGGACGACGGCGGTCCCCGCGAGGGACGCGGGCCGGTCAGGGCCGGACCTGCGCGTCCGTGGCGTCCATGGAGGTCCGGGAGCCGCTCCGGAGGTTCCCTGGCGCCGTTCGGGCCGGCCGGGCGGGGAGCCGCTCCCGCCCTGCCGACACCCACCAATGTGCCGGAGCCGTGTTAAGCGGGTGCTGCGACGACGTGACGCGCTCGTACCACTTCCGAGAAGACCACAAACGCGCACGTCACCGCGCGTTCGCCGCCGACACGGCCCGTTCACCGCCGGTTCGCCGCTACTTCGCGCCCTTGGCGAGGAAGGCGAGCAGGTCCTGCCGGCTGACCACACCGGTCGGCTTGCCCTCGACGAGGACGATCGCCGCGTCCGCCGATCCCAGCACGGACATCAGGTCCGCGACCGGCTCGCCGGAGCCGACCTGCGGCAGCGGCGCCGACATGTGCTTCTCCAGCGGGTCGTCGAGCGAGGCGCTCTTGGTGAACAGCGCGTCCAGCAGCTCCCGTTCCACGACCGAGCCGACGACCTCGGCGGCCATGACGTCCGGGTGCCCGGCGCCCGGCTTGACGATCGGCATCTGCGAGACGCCGTACTCGCGCAGCACGTCGATGGCCTGTCCGACCGTCTCGTCCGGGTGCATGTGGACCAGGGAGGGGATGGCGCCGCCCGCCTTGTCGCTGAGCACGTCGCCCACGCGGGCGCTCGGGCCGGCGTCCTCCAGGAAGCCGTAGTCGGCCATCCACTCGTCGTTGAAGATCTTGCTGAGGTAGCCGCGGCCGCTGTCCGGGAGCAGCACCACCACCACGTCGTCCTCGCCGAGCCGCTCGGCCACCCGCAGCGCCGCGACCACGGCCATGCCGCAGGAGCCGCCCACCAGCAGGCCCTCCTCCTTGGCGAGGCGCCGGGTCATCTGGAAGGAGTCCTTGTCGGACACGGCGACGATCTCGTCGGCGACGGTGCGGTCGTAGGCCGTCGGCCAGAAGTCCTCGCCGACACCCTCGACGAGGTACGGCCGCCCGGACCCGCCGGAGTACACCGAGCCCTCGGGGTCGGCGCCGACCACCTTGACCGCGCCGTCGCTGATCTCCTTCAGGTAGCGGCCGGTCCCGGAGATGGTGCCACCGGTGCCGACGCCGGCCACGAAGTGGGTGATCCGCCCCTCGGTCTGCTCCCACAGCTCGGGGCCGGTCGAGTGGTAGTGGGACAGCGGGTTGTGCGGGTTGGAGTACTGGTCCGGCTTCCAGGCGCCCGGCGTCTCACGCACCAGCCGGTCGGAGACGTTGTAGTACGAGTCGGGGTGCTCGGGAGCGACGGCCGTCGGGCAGACCACGACCTCGGCGCCGTACGCCCGCAGCACGTTGATCTTGTCCGTGGACACCTTGTCCGGGCAGACGAAGATGCACTTGTACCCCTTCTGCTGCGCCACGATCGCCAGCCCCACCCCGGTGTTGCCGCTGGTCGGCTCCACGATCGTGCCGCCGGGCTTGAGCGCGCCGCTGTCCTCGGCGGCCTCGATCATGCGCAGCGCGATGCGGTCCTTCACGGAGCCGCCGGGGTTGAAGTACTCGACCTTGGCCAGGACGGTCGCCCTGATGCCCTTGGTCACGTTGTTGAGCCTCACCAGCGGGGTGTTGCCGACGAGACTGATCATCGAGTCGTGGAACTGCACCGTTGTCTCCGGATGCCGCAGAAGTAATGGTCTGGGTGATGCGGCCAGCCTAGGGCCTGCCCGGCTGATCGGGCCTCAGGAACGGCGGAGCCGGTGATCACGCAGGTGAGCGGCGTCCGGCGGGCCGGAACGCGGGTGCGACGGCCGCACCCGCGCCGGCGCCGGCCGCGGTCCGTCACCGGCGTTCACTCCTCGTTGAGATTGGCGGGGGCTCGCTTCGGGGCAAGGAGTGGATGTACGGGTGCGAGGAGGTGGCGGCGACGGATGACCAGGATGTCTAGGGCGAGGGTGGCCCGGCGCATCGCGGCCGGTGCGGCATACGGCGGTGGTGGCATCGGCCTGGCCGGCGCGGCGGCCGTCGGCCTGGTGCTGGCGGAGGTGCAGTTGGCCCGGCGCCAGGTGGGCAACGGCTCCACGCCGTACGTGCCGAACGCGGAAGGGCGGTACGGACAGACGTACGACAACCCGGGCGGCCCGCCCGTGCGGCTGACGATACTGGGCGACTCCACCGCCGCCGGCCAGGGCGTCCACCGGGCCGGCCAGACCCCGGGCGCGCTGCTCGCCTCGGGCCTCGCGGCGGTCGCCGAACGCCCGGTCGACCTGCGCAACGTCGCGCTGCCCGGCGCGATGTCCGACGACCTGGACCGCCAGGTGACGCTGGCCCTCGCGGACCACGGCCGGATCCCGGACATCTGCGTGATCATGGTCGGCGCGAACGACGTCACCCACCGCATCCCGGCCACCCGCTCGGTGCGCCACCTCTCGTCGGCGGTACGGCGCCTGCGCACCGCCGGCGCCGAGGTGGTCGTCGGCACCTGCCCGGACCTCGGCACGATCGAGCCGGTGCAGCAGCCGCTGCGCTGGCTGGCCAGACGCGCCTCCCGCCAGCTGGCGGCCGCCCAGACGATCGGAGTCGTCGAGCAGGGCGGCCGCACCGTGTCGCTGGGCGACCTGCTGGGCCCCGAGTTCGCGGCCAACCCGCGTGAGCTGTTCGGGCCCGACAACTACCACCCCTCCGCCGAGGGTTACGCCACGGCCGCGATGGCCGTGCTGCCCACGCTCTGCGCGGCGCTCGGCCTGTGGCCGGAGGAGGAGGAGCGCCCGGACGTCTCCCGCCGCGAGGGCTTCCTGCCCGTGGCCCGGGCCGCCGCCGAAGCGGCCTCCGAGGCGGGCACGGAGGTCACGGCGGCGCTGCCGACGGGACCCCGGGGACCGTGGGCCCTGCTGAAGCGCCGCCGCCGGCGCCGGGTGCAGGAGCCGGAGACGGCCCCGACGAGCCACACCTCAGGGCCCTGACGGAAGGGGGTGCGGCCACCCGCGGCCGCACCCCCTTCCGTACACGCAGCGTTCACCACACGAGTCTCCTGACGTAACCTCAGCACTTCCGGACGGGGCGAAGGTGACGTTTTCACTCCCCCTTCACCGTCATGCGCCTGTCAGGAGCACAACGCCGCGATGGAAAAGCCGCTTCCGAGAACCGAAGGCTCCCAGAGCCGGTCCCGAGACCCCTGGTGGGACAACACCCGGTTCGTCTCCGCCGCCCTGATCGTGGTCCTGCACACCATCGGCAGCATCATGAGCCGTCATGACTCGCTGCACGTCTTCAACGTGGCGACCTGGGCCTTCCGCGTGCCGATGTTCGTCGTGCTGGCCGGCGTCTTCAGCAGCGCGGGGCCGCTCGGCTCACGCCATCTGCGCACGCTCATACGCAACATCGCGATACCCGCCCTCCTGTGCAGTCTGCTGTTCTCCCTGGAGGCGTACGCGCTCGGCAGCCCCTTCAAGCTGCACATCGCCCAGCTGCCGTGGACGCTGTGGTTCCTGATGTCACTGTTCTTCTGGCGGCTGCTCCTGCCCCTGGTGGTCCAGCTGCGCCACCCGCTGCTGATCACCACGCTCGTGTCGCTGGGGGTGGGGTACCTGGAGGAGTTCGGCCTGATGTACTCGGCCAGCCGGACCCTCGTGTACATGCCGCTGTTCTACGTCGGCTGGCGGCTCGGCCAGGGCGCGCTGCGGGAGTGGTTCGACAGCCGCTGGAGCCTGCCGGTGGCCGTCGCCGGAATTCTCACCTGGGGCGTGGTGTCCTGGCTGTGGCACGCCGACGTCAAGGGCAACTGGACGTCGATGCGCCACCCCTACGTCGCCGACACCCGGCTGGGCCTCGAAGGCGCCTGGCTGATCCGGCTGGCGATCCTGGCCACCGCCCTGGGTCTCGCCCTGTGCCTGCTGCGCATCATGCCGAGGAAGCGGCTCCCCCTGATCTCCGCGCTCGGCGCCGGCGGCTTCACCATCTACCTGCTGCACCCGCTGGTCATCCTGCCGGTGCGGGAGATGGGCTGGATCCAGCGCGCCGACACCCGCCTCGAGCTGGCCGCCCTGATGCTGGGCGGCGTGCTGCTCGCGGCGGTACTGGGTTCCCCGTTCGTACGGCGGCTGGCGCAGCCGCTGACCCGGCCGCCGGTGAAGTGGCTCTTCGCCCGGCAGCCCGCCCAGCAGACGGCGACTGACGCGTCCGCTACGCTAAGCAAGCGCTTGGAAAAGAGGTCCGCGTCACACGACGATGCCGGTGACCGGCAGCCTACGTACGGGTAACTTCCCCCGTAGCCCTTCCCTCGTCGTCTGGAGCCGTGATGCCCGAAGCCGTGATCGTCTCTGCCGCCCGCTCCCCCATCGGCCGCGCCTTCAAGGGCTCCCTCAAGGACCTGCGCCCCGACGACCTCACCGCCACGATCATCCAGGCCGCCCTCGCCAAGGTCCCCGAGCTGGACCCGAAGGACATCGACGACCTGATGCTCGGCTGCGGTCTGCCCGGCGGCGAGCAGGGCAACAACCTCGGCCGGATCGTCGCCGTGCAGATGGGCATGGACCATCTGCCCGGCTGCACGATCACCCGCTACTGCTCCTCGTCGCTGCAGACCTCCCGCATGGCCCTGCACGCCATCAAGGCCGGCGAGGGCGACGTCTTCATCTCGGCCGGCGTCGAGATGGTCTCCCGCTTCACCAAGGGCAACTCCGACAGCCTGCCCGACACGCACAACCCGCTGTTCGCCGAGGCCGAGGCCCGCACCGCCGCCGTCGCCCAGAGCGAGGGCTCGACCTGGCACGACCCGCGCGAGGACGGCCTGGTCCCCGACCCGTACATCGCGATGGGCCAGACCGCCGAGAACCTCGCCCGGCAGTGGGGCGTGACCCGCCAGGACATGGACGAGTTCGGCGTCCGCTCGCAGAACCTCGCCGAGGAAGCCATCAAGAACGGCTTCTGGGAGCGCGAGATCACGCCCGTGACGCTCCCCGACGGCACGGTCGTCAGCAAGGACGACGGCCCGCGCGCCGGCGTCACCATGGAGGGCGTCGCCGGCCTGAAGCCGGTCTTCCGCCCCGACGGCATGATCACCGCCGGCAACTGCTGCCCGCTCAACGACGGCGCCGCGGCCCTGGTCATCATGTCGGACACCAAGGCCCGCGAGCTCGGCCTGACCCCGCTGGCCCGCATCGTCTCCACGGGGGTCTCGGGCCTGTCCCCCGAGATCATGGGATACGGCCCCGTCGAGGCGTCGCGGCAGGCCCTGTCCCGTGCCGGCCTGACGATCGGCGACATCGACCTGGTCGAGATCAACGAGGCGTTCGCCGCCCAGGTGATCCCCTCCTACCGCGACCTGGACATCCCGCTGGAGAAGCTGAACGTCAACGGTGGCGCCATCGCCGTCGGCCACCCCTTCGGCATGACCGGCGCCCGGATCACCGGCACGCTGATCAACTCCCTCCAGTGGCACGACAAGCAGTTCGGCCTGGAGACGATGTGCGTCGGCGGCGGCCAGGGCATGGCGATGGTGATCGAGCGCCTCAGCTGATCCTCGAACCCCCTGCGTGACGGGCACGGCACCCGGCGTCATGCATTGGCCCAGAACCCCGCGACCAGCGGGGTTCTGGGCCGTTTTGTGACCCAATCTCCCCCAGGATGTGACCTATCTCCCTCGCCACAGGGAGAACCGCAGGTCAGGGCAGTTCCAGGCGAAACATTTGACCCAAAGACCTGTCCGTTTCGTGACGTTACGCACTGACAGCTGGTTAGTTCACCCATCAAGCTGATGTAGGAAGTCGGGGGTCGACCTTGAACCGGGAGTACGTCAGTGAGCGCCATGCCGATCGCCCTGCTGGTCACCACGGCCGCCACAGGCGCCGTGGGCGTCGCCGTCCTGCGCACCCTGATGCAGTTGCGCCGCCAGGTCGCGGCCCTGCACCGCGAGCTTGCCGCAGGCCGCACCGCCGCCCCTGCCCTGGTGCCGGCGGCCCGCACCGCGGCCGACGCCGAGGAGATACGGAGCGCCGTCGCCGAGGCGCTGGCCGAGGAGCGGGAGCGGGAGCTGGCCGAGGCGCGCGCCTTCTGGGCCGCCCAGGAAGCCCGTGACGTCTCCGACGCGCCGTCGCTGCTGGGCCTGACCGAGAACGACCTGTTCCTGCCGCGGCAGGCCGATTTCGCGGGCCTGGAGCCGCTGGAACCGGTGTCCGAGCCCGGCGCGGAGCCCGAGGAGTTCGCCGGCGACTCGCCCGAACTGGCCGCCGCCCGCCGCCGTCACCCGTCCCACCCGGACTTCACCCCGAACCCGTCTCCGGTCGTCGGCGACCACGAGCGCACGGTGTCCGTGCTGGAGGAGCTGGCCGACTCCCACGTGGAGCTGACCGACGTCCGCCCCGGCCCCCTGGGCACCCTCGACGTCTACGTCTTCGCCGACGGCACCACGCTGTGCATGACCCCCGGTCACCGCGAGACGGCCGAGCGCCTCGCCGCCGCGCTGCGCTCCGGCGAGACCCCGACCCTCCTCGGCGGCTCGGGCATCTCGGGCGCCTACACGCTGACGTTCACCTGCGGCGAGGAGACGGTGTACATCCTGGCGGACCGGGTCATCGCGTCGCTCTAGACGCACGGCGACCCGGCTCCGCGGGACGGTGCCGGGTCGAGGGGTGCGCTGTCCTCCGGGTCACACCCCGGCCCGTTTCTGCGCCTCCCCCACCACCCGTACGGCCTCCTCGACCTCGGCCTCGGTCGTCAGTACGACGGCCAGATCGCGCGCCGCGACGCTGATCTGATCGGCCGCCGCGAACATCCCGGCGTCCGGCATCTCCCGAGGCTCGCTGCCCGGCTCCTCCACCGACTGCGTCCAGCGGGCCAGCTCCCTGGCCAGCGCCAACGCCTCGGCCGCGGCCCCACGCTGCAACCGGCTCTGCGGTGCCGCCCTCAATCGATCGGCAAATTGATCAACCGCACTGATCAGACACGTCGTATCCACCACGGCGGCAGGCTACCCGCACTGTTGCCAACAGACGAACGCTCAGGCACGGTGACCTGAAGGACCGGCTTACACCCGATTGCACCCGGAGGCGCCGATGTCCCAAGTCTTCTCCGAGGAGACCCATCGCAATCTGCTCGCCCGCATCCCCCATTGCACCGGTCGTGAAGTCGCCGACTGGCTGCGGACCGTCGAAGAAGGCCCTGCTCTCCGCTTCGAGGAGAAGGTCAGCTGGCTGCGTCACGAATACGACCTCGCGTACGGCCACGCCAAAGCGATCATCCATGAGTACGACCTGAGGAGGGCCGCGCGCAAACTGGTGTGAGCGCGCACGAGGACAGCGAAAGGGGCCCCGGGAGAACCCGGGGCCCCTTCATGCGTCGTCACCCGTCGGCGTCAGCCGCGCGGTGCCGCGCGGCGACTAGTCGTCGCCGCTGAAGATGGCGACCAGACGCAGCATCTCGACGTAGATCCACACCAGCGTCATGGTCAGGCCGAACGCGGCCAGCCACGACTCCTCGCGCGGCGCGCCGTAGGCGATGCCGTCCTGGATCTGCTTGAAGTCGAGGGTCAGGAAGAACGCGCCGAGCACGATCGCGAAGATGCCGACGATCGCACCGAGCGGACCCATGCTGCGCAGACCGCCGTCCTCGGCGACACCGAAGGCGACCAGCAGCAGGTTGACCGCCATGACCAGGACGAAGGCGATGGCGATCGCCATGCCGATCCGGGCGTAGCGGGCCGTGACACGGATCCAGCCGGCCTTGTAGATGAGCAGCGTCGCGCCCGCGACCGCCATCGTGCCGAGCACCGCCTGGAAGGGCGCGCCGGACCACCGGGCGTTGAACATCTCGCTGAACACGCCGAGGAAGACACCCTCGAACGCCGCGTACGAAAGGATCAGTGCGGGCGAGGCCTTGCGCTTGAACGACTGGACCATCGCCAGGACGAAGGCGATGAGCGCCGCGCCGATGGCCAGGCCGTAGCTGCTGGACGACACCGGCAGCAGCGCCCAGGCGAGGACGGCGCCGACGACGACCGTGCCGAGCGTCATCGCCGAGCGCATGACGACGTCGTCCATCGTCATCCGGCCGGTGCCGGCGGGGGCCTGCGGCGGCGCGCCGTACTGAAGGTCCTGCTGCGCGTACGGGTTCTGGGCGTACGGGTTACCGGCGCCGGGCTGGGCGTACGGGTTGCCCTGGGTGCCCACAGGTGCGCCCCCGGCCTGCGGCGCGGTGTTGAAGCCCGCGTAGCCGTTGTCGCGGCTGAACCCCCGTCGCGAGAAGACCGGGTTGCTGCTCCTCATTTCACTCCTCCATGGCCACCCTGCGCAGCCTTGGCTCAAGGGTAATAGACAGGCAAAGGAATGACCCTAGTGCTTGGGGAGGATCTTTCCCCCCACGTGCTGCGCAACACGCTATCCGGGTGCGTGATTCCCGTCCGCGCGGGGCGGTGTTCCTGACGAACTCGGTACCTCGCCGGGACCGGCCGGTGATACGCCCGGCCGGGTGGTGCGCACGGTCACGCGAAGGGGAGGCCCGTGTACGCCTCGGCGAGGTCGGTCTCCGCGGACCGCGAGGAGGCGATGCGTTCCAGCCGGGCCAGCTGGAGCCGGTCCTCGAAGGGCGTGGCGCCGGGGGCCCGGTGCAGCAGCGTCGTCATGTCGTACGAGAACCGCTCGGCCTGCCAGACGCGGCGCAGGCAGGTCTGCGAGTAGGTGTCGAGCAGGTGTGCGGAGCCCGACTCCCGCTGGTGCACCAGGGCCCGCGCGAAGGTCACGACGTCGCCGACGGCGAGGTTGAGGCCCTTGGCGCCGGTCGGCGGCACGATGTGCGCGGCGTCACCGGCCAGGAAGAGCCGCCCGTGGCGCATCGGCTCGTGCACGAAGGAACGCATCGGCGTCACCGACTTCTGGGTGACGGGCCCGCGGCGCAGCCGCCGGCCGTCGGCGGTCTCCGTGCGGCGTTCCAGCTCCGCCCAGATCTCCTCGTCGTCCCACGCGTCGGCGTCCGTGCCGTCCGGCACCTGGAGGTAGAGGCGCGAGACCGACCGCGACCGCATGGACAGCAGGGCGAAGCCGCGGTCGTGCCGGGCGTAGACCAGCTCGTCGTGCGAGGGCGGCACGTCGGCGAGGATGCCGAGCCACCCGAACGGGTACGTCCGCTCGAACGTGCGGGAGAGGGACGCCGGCACCGCCGTGCGGGCCACGCCCCAGTAGCCGTCGCAGCCGACGACGTAGTCGCACTCCAGCACGGCCTCGTCCCCCTCGTGCCGGAAGCGCACCCGGGGACGCGCGCCCGCGGGGTCCTCGACCGCGAGCGCCTCGGCCTCGAACAGCAGGGGGCCGCCGTCCTTCAACTGGAGTGCGATGAGGTCCTTGCACACCTCGGTCTGCGCGTACACCATCACGGAGCGGCCACCGGTCAGGGCGGGGAAGTCGACCCGGTGACGGCGCCGGTCGAAGCGCAGCTCGACGCCGTCGTGCCGCAGCCCCTCCCGGTCCATCCGCTCGCCGGCCCCGGCCGCGCGCAGCACGTCCACCGTCCCCTGCTCCAGGATCCCGGCCCGCTGCCGGCGTTCGACGTAGGCCCGGTCGCGGCTCTCCAGGACGACCGATTCGATGCCGGCCCGGTGCAGCAGTCGCGCGAGGAGCAGGCCGGCAGGGCCGGCTCCGATGATGCCGACGGTGGTACGCATCGGGCGGTCCCTTCGGGTGGGCGGCACGAGGTCGTTCGCCAGGTGAAGATTCTTTCACATATCGACCGACCGTCAGTCTGCTTCCGCGGAGTCGGCGGTGTCAACGGCCGTGCACGCCCGGCACGAGGCCCCGCCACCTCTCGGTGGCGGGGCCTCGCAGGTCCCTCATTCGACCATGGCCTCGTCCGACGCCGCCTCGTCGGCGGGGGCCTCCTGCGGCTGGACCTCCTCGGGCTGGACCTCTTCAGGCTGGGCCTCCTCAGCGGGAGCCTCCTCCGGCTGCGCCTCTTCGGCCGGGGCTTCCTCAGGCTGGGTCTCCTCGGCGGGGGCTTCCTCGGCGGGAGCCTCCTGCGCCGGGCCCTCCTCAGGCTGGACACCTTGCGGCTCGGTCTCCTCGGCCGGAGCCTCTTCGGCGGGGGCCTCCTCGGCCGGCGCCTCCTGCGCGGGCTCCTCCTGCGGCCGGGCCTCCTTGTCCGGGGCCTCGTCAGCGGGCTCCTCCTCAGCGAGCTTGCCTCCGCCCGCCGGCTCATCCTCGGCCTTGCCTTCCTCCTGCTTGCCCTCCTCAGCCTTGCCTTCCTCCTGCTGGCCTTCCTCCTGCTTGCCTTCCTCCTGCTTGCCTTCCTCAGCCTTGCCTTCCTCCTGCTTGCCCTCCTCGGCCTTGCCTTCCTCCTGCTTGCCTTCCTCAGCCTTGCCTTCCTCCTGCTTGCCCTCCTCGGCCTTGCCTTCCTCCTGCTTGCCCTCCTCGGCCTTGCCTTCCTCCTGCTTGCCCTCCTCGGTCTTGCCCTCCTCGGTCTTGCCCTCCTCGGTCTTGCCCTCCTCGGGCTTGCCCTCCTCCGGGTGCTTGCCCTCGTGCTTGTCCTCGTCCGGGTGCTTCGGGTCGTCCGGGTGCTCCGGCCACTCGTGCTTGCCCGGCTTCCAGTGGTCGTGGTTGTCGGGGTGCCAGACCTTGTCCGACACGCGGTGGCGCTCCCAGAAGTAGTAGTCGTTACGCGTCTCCCAGCAGAAGTACCGCTTGTGCTCCTTCCAGACGTAATAGACCTCGAAACGCTCGTCCCAATAGAACTTGACCTTGTACTTGCCCCAGCAGTACCACTGCTTGTGCTTCTTGTCCCAGGCGCGCTTGCTCTTCTTCTTCCAGCAGTACACCTTGACCTTGTTCTTGCCCTTCTTCTTGTGCTTGCCCTTGTGCTTGTCCCTGTGGTCGCCGTCCACCAGGGACACCGCCGCGGTCTCGTGCAGGGGCGCGGCCGACGCCGCCGCGGCGGGCAGGAAGACGCCCCCGGCGACCGCCGCGGCCGACACGACCGTCGTGCCGATGATCATCCGGCGCTTGCGGGTCGCCTTCTCGTGGCTGCTGGTGTTCCGAGTCATTTCTCTGCTCCTGCGCGATCGGGATATCGGTGGGAGATATCGGTGGGGAATGTCGGCCGTAATTCCGGGTGGTCCCGGTGAGGCCCGCACTTCAAGTACGCCGGAATCGCCCCGTGGGGTCACGTTCCGGGAATTCGGGGCTTGACAGCGCCGCGCAGCAGAGGTAAATGAACGGACCCCCGGCTCCCCAGCGGAGGGGACGGGGGTCGGGCGGGCGGGGTGGTGCCCGGAACCGGACTTGAACCGGTACGCCCGCGAGGGGCAGCGAGGTTTAAGCTCGCCGTGTCTGCATTCCACCATCCGGGCAGGCCGTGGGCTCCGCGTCGAGGCCCGAGCCTATCGGGACGCGTCCCCCGGACAGCGGCAGGTCGGCCCCATGTTGTCTTATTTTATTGATGTCTGAGGGTGCATCAGCACTCGGAACAGGCCGTCCGCACTTGCCAACAGCCTTGCGTGCGAGTCTCGGCCGCGTATGCGGAATGACGGAATTTCACCGCCCGGACGAGGGCGCCCCACCTGTTCCTGACAGATGGTCCCCCCGACGGATCCCGTAGGGCCCGGCCGTCATCCCCAGGTATGAGACGGGCACCCGTAGTGCGACTGGAGACTGCCCCAGGAACCGGAACAGCGGCTGACTACACGGCGCCGTTCGGCCGGGACGATGGAGCACGTCCCGAGAACCACCCCCGTCGTCCCACAGGAGCGCCACCCCGTGACCACCACACCCGTCGCCGGCCGGACCACCGCCGTGGCCGCGCGCGCCACGGATCTGTCGAAGATCTACGGACAGGGCGAGACCCAGGTGGTCGCCCTGGACCGGGTCTCCGTCGAGTTCCGGCAGGCCGAGTTCACCGCGATCATGGGTCCCTCCGGCTCCGGCAAGTCCACACTGATGCACTGCGTCGCCGGCCTGGACACCTTCTCCTCCGGCTCGGTGCGCATCGGCGAGACCGAGCTGGGCTCCCTGAAGGACAAGCAGCTCACCAAGTTGCGCCGCGACAAGATCGGCTTCATCTTCCAGGCGTTCAACCTGCTGCCGACCCTGACCGCCCTGGAGAACATCACGCTCCCGATGGACATCGCGGGCCGCAAGGCCGACAAGCAGTGGGTGGATTCGGTCATTGGGATGGTCGGCCTCGCCGACCGGCTCGGCCACCGCCCCGCCCAGCTCTCCGGCGGCCAGCAGCAGCGCGTCGCCGTGGCCCGCGCGCTGGCCTCCAAGCCCGAGATCATCTTCGGCGACGAGCCGACCGGAAACCTCGACTCGCGCTCCGGCGCCGAGGTGCTGGGCTTCCTGCGCAACTCCGTACGGGAGTTGGGGCAGACCGTGGTGATGGTGACCCACGACCCGGTGGCCGCGGCCTACGCGGACCGCGTGGTGTTCCTGGCGGACGGCCGGATCGTCGACGAGATGTACGGCCCGACCGCGGACAACGTGCTCGACTTCATGAAGCAGTTCGACGCGAAGGGCCGCACCAGCTGATGTTCCGCACCGCCCTGCGCAACGTACTCGCGCACAAGGCCCGGCTGCTGATGACCGTGCTCGCCGTGATGCTCGGCGTCGCGTTCGTCTCCGGCACCCTGGTCTTCGCCGACACCCTCTCCAACGCCTTCCGCAACCAGTCGGCGAAGAGCTACGACGACGTCGCCGTCTCGGTCACCTCCTACGCCGACCCGGACGACCCGAAGGAGGAGCCCGGTCTCACCGGGAAGACCCTCGACAAGATCTCCGCGGTGGACGGCGTCGCCGCCGTCCACGGCCGCGTCAACGGCTTCGCCGGGGTCGCCGACCCCGACGGGAAGCTGATCGGCGTCGGCTGGTCCAACAAGGGCTCCAACTTCGCCCCCGGCGAGGACGGCAAGGACCCCGCCTACACGTTCACCGACGGCGCCGGCCCGCTGAAGGGCGATCAGATCGCCCTGGACGAGGAGTCCGCGGCCAAGGGCGAGTACCGGGTCGGCGACCGGGTCCGGGTCGCGACGAACGGACCGGTGAAGGAGTTCACCCTCAGCGGCGTCTTCACCACCGAGGACGGCGCCGTCAACGCCGGCGGCAGCCTCGTCCTCTTCGACACCGCGGTCGCCCAGAAGCAGTACCTCAAGCCGGGCTACTTCGAAAGCGCCACCGTCACCGCCGCCTCCGGCGCGGACGACGCGAAGATCCTGGACGCGGTCAAGCCGCTGCTGCCGAAGTCCGCGGAGGCCCAGACGGGCAAGGCGCTCGCGGACGAGCAGGCCAAGCAGATCGAGCAGGGCATGGGCAACCTCAAGCAGGTCCTGCTCGGCTTCGCGGGCATCGCGCTGTTCGTCGGCATCTTCCTGATCTCCAACACCTTCACCATGCTGGTCGCCCAGCGCACCAAGGAGATCGCCCTGATGCGGGCCGTCGGTGCGTCGCGCAAGCAGATCACCCGCTCGGTGCTCGCCGAAGCCGCGGTGGTGGGCCTGGTCGCCTCGGTGATCGGCTTCGTCCTCGGCATCGGTCTCGCGGTCGGACTGCGCTCCGGCATGGCCGCGTTCGAGATGAAGATCCCGGACGGCCCGCTGGTGCTGTCCGCCACCCCGGTACTCGCCGCGGTCGGCGTCGGTGTGCTGATCACGATGTTCGCCGCCTGGCTGCCCGGCCGCCGGGCCGCGAAGATCCCGCCGGTGGCCGCCATGAACAGCGTCCACGCGGCGGCGACCACCAAGTCGCTGGTGGTACGCAACTCCATCGGCGCGGCCATCACCGCCATCGGCGCGGCCGGCATCGTCGCCGGCGCCTCGACCGGCGGCGACGACGGCCGGATGTACATCGGGGCGGGCGCGTTCTTCGCGCTGATCGGCGTGATCATCCTGATCCCGCTGCTGTCCCGGCCGGTGATCGCGCTCGTCCGTCCGCTGCTCGTCGGCCCGTTCGGGGTGGCCGGCAAGCTGGCCGGCCAGAACGCGGTCCGCAACCCGCGCCGTACCGGAGCCACCGCCTCGGCACTGGCCATCGGACTGACGCTGGTGACCGGCCTGTCGGTGCTCGGCATCACGGTCGGCACGGCGATCGACAAGATGACCACGGACAACATCAAGGCCGACTACATGGTCTCGATGGCGAACGGCGGGGATCTCGACCAGTCGGCGCTCACCGCGCTGGAGAAGGCCAAGGGTGTGTCGGCCGTCTCCCCGCAGCAGGACGCCTACTTCATGACCGGCAAGGACGACTACGTGTCGGCCTCGGCGGTCACCCCGGGCGCCATCGAGAAGGTCCTCGACGTCGACGTCGTCAGCGGCGACATCGGCTCGCTCGCCCAGGGCCGGATCGCGGTCGCCGACAAGACGGCCAGGAGCAAGGGCTGGAAGCCCGGCGACACCGTCCCGGTCACCTTCGCCGACGAGAAGAAGGCCACGCTGACGGTCGGCGCGGTCTACAAGGACAGCGAGTTCCTCTCGCCCGTCCTCGTCGACAAGAAGATCGTGGACGCGCACGAGGTGAATCCGTCCATCCGGCAGATCTTCGTGAAGGTGGACGGCGGCCAGTCCGCGGCGAACGAGAAGGTCCTCATCGACGCGCTGGGCGACAACCCCGCCATCACCGTCATGGACCGGCAGGACATCCGCGACGAGTTCGGCGGCGCCATCAACACCCTGCTGAACATCATGTACGGCCTGCTGGCGATGGCCCTGATCATCGCGGTGCTGGGCGTCGTCAACACCCTCGCGATGTCGGTCTTCGAGCGGCAGCAGGAGATCGGCATGCTGCGGGCGATCGGTCTCGACCGGCGCCGGGTGAAGCGGATGGTCCGGCTGGAGGCCGTGGTCATCTCGGTGTTCGGCGCGGTGGTCGGCATCGGCCTCGGCTCGTTCCTCGGCTGGGCGATCGGCGAGACCGTCGCGGAGCAGATCCCGGGCTACGTGCTGGTCATCCCCTGGGACCGGATCGGCATCTTCCTGGTCCTGGCCGGACTGGTGGGCGTGCTGGCCGCGCTGTGGCCGGCCCGCAACGCCGCGAGGCTGAACATGCTGAACGCGATCAAGGCGGAGTAGCCGTAACGAGCAGGCGGGCCCCGTTCCCGGGAGGGAGCGGGGCCCGTCGTGCTGCGGCGGCTCGGCCTCTCAGCCCCAGGTACGGGCGCGCAGCGGCACACCGGAGGCGCCGGAGTCGGGGGTCCGCACCGCCAGTACCTGGTTGACGCCGATGCGGTTGCGCTCGAAGGCCAGCGCCGAGGCGGCCATGTACAGCCGCCAGACACGGGCCCTGCCGGGACCGGTCAGCTTGACCGCCTCGGTCCAGTCGGCCTCCAGGTTGGCGACCCAGCGGCGCAGGGTGAGGGCGTAGTGCTCACGGATCGACTCCACGTCCCGCACCTCGAAGCCGGCCCGCTCCAGCTGGGTGACGGTGGTGCCGAGGGGGGCGAGCTCGCCGTCGGGGAAGACGTAGGCGTCGATGAAGCCGTCCACCTGGTAGGCGGACTCGTCCCGCTGCGGTCGCCGGGCGATCTGGTGGTTGAGCAGCCGCCCGCCCGGTCGCAGCAGGGCGTGCAGGTCCTCGGCGTACTCGCGGTAGCGCTCGGCGCCCACGTGCTCGGCCATCCCGATCGACGAGATCGCGTCGTACGGCCCGTCGGTGACGTCGCGGTAGTCCTGCACCCTGATCTCGACCCGGTCGGTCAGACCCTCGTCCGCGACGCGCTTACGGGCATGGGCGGCCTGTTCCTGGGAGAGCGTGATCCCCACGACGCTCACGCCGTGCTCCCGGGCGGCGTGGATCGCCATGGACCCCCAGCCGCAGCCCACGTCCAGGAGCCGCTGACCGGGAGTCAGGGCGAGCTTGCGGCAGATGAGTTCGAGCTTGTCGTGCTGGGCGGTCTCCAGGGTGCTGTCCGGGCTGGGCCAGTAGGCGCAGGAGTACACCATGGACGGCCCGAGGACGAGCGCGTAGAAGTCGTTGCCGACGTCGTAGTGGTGGCTGATGGCGCGCTTGTCGCTGCGCCTGGTGTGCAGGTTCCGGCGGGGCCTGCGCACCTCCTCGCGGGGCGGGGCGGGCGGCGGCGCGAGACCGGCGAGCCTCACCAGACCGCGGACGCCGGCGCGTACCTCGGGGTCGCGCAGTGCCTCGGTGAGGCCGCGGGCGTCCTCGCCGCGCTCCCAGATCAGGCCGGCGAGCAGACCGAGGACCGCGTACAGATCGCCCTCGATCTCCAGGTCCCCGGCCACCCAGGCGCGGGCGAGGCCCAGTTCGCCGGGCTTCCACAGCAGCCGGCGCAGGGCACGCCGATTGCGTACGACGACGATCGGCGTGTCCGGCGGACCCGCCTGCGAACCGTCCCAGGCGCGAATTCGCACCGGGAGCGGACTCCCCACCACCTGCTCGAGCAGCCCCTTCAGCCGCGACGCGGCGTCAGCCATGGCGCACACCTCCGTGACGGTGATCCAACACCACGTAAACACCTGAGGGCCTGGAACGCAGTCCCCTGTTCGCGTTATGTCTGGGCAAAACCCTCGCCCGGTCCCGTCGTGCGGGAACGGCGAAGGACCCCCTGCACCACGGATGGCAGGGGGTCCTCAGCGGATTCGGCCGGGCTCAGGCGTCAGGAAGCCTTGGCCTTTTCCTCGGTCTTGGGGGCCGCGGCGACCGGCGCGGGCTTCGCGGCCTCGTAGAACTCCTCGCGCGGGGACTCCAGCGCGCCGAGGGCGACGACCTCACGCTTGAGGAACATGCCGAGCGTCCAGTCGGCGAAGACGCGGATCTTGCGGTTCCAGGTCGGCATCGCCATGCCGTGGTAGCCACGGTGCATGTACCAGGCGAGGCGGCCCTTGACCTTGATCTTCATCTTGCCCATGACGATCATGGCCACGCCCTTGTGCAGGCCGAGACCCGCCACCGCGCCCTTGTTGGCGTGGCTGTAGTCCTGCTGCGGGAAGCCCCGCATGCCGGAGACCACGTTGTCGCCGAGGACCTTGGCCTGGCGCAGCGCGTGCTGGGCGTTCGGCGGGCACCAGGCGTTCTCCACGCCGGCCTTGCGGGCGGCGAGGTCGGGCACCTGGGCGTTGTCGCCCGCGGCCCAGATGTAGTCGGTGCCCTTGACCTGGAGGGAGGGCTCGCAGTCGATGTGACCGCGCGGGCCGAGCGGGAGGCCGTAGCGGGCCAGGGCCGGGTTGGGCTTGACGCCGGCCGTCCAGACGATGGTGTTGGCGTCGACCTCGAGGCCGTTCTTCAGCACCACGTGACCGTCGACGCAGGAGTCCATGGACGTCGAGAGGTAGACCTCCACGCCACGGCTCTCCAGGTGCTCCTTGCCGTACGTGCCGAGCTTCGGCCCGACCTCGGGAAGGATCTTGTCGGCGGCGTCGACGAGGATGAAGCGCATGTCCTCACGGGACACGTTGTTGTAGTACTTGGCCGCGTCCCGGGCCATGTCCTCGACCTCACCGATGGTCTCGGCGCCGGCGAAGCCGCCGCCGACGAAGACGAAGGTGAGCGCCTTGCGGCGGATCTCCTCGTCGGTGGTGGAGTCGGCCTTGTCGAGCTGCTCCAGGACGTGGTTGCGCAGGCCGATGGCCTCCTCGACGCCCTTCATGCCGATGCCCTGCTCGGCGAGGCCGGGGATCGGGAAGGTGCGGGAGACCGCGCCGAGCGCGACGACCAGGTAGTCGAACGGCAGCTCGTACGCCTCGCCGACCAGCGGCGCGATCGTGGCGACCTTGCGGTCCTGGTCGATGGTGGTGACCCGGCCGGTGAGGACCTCCGCCTTGGGCAGCACGCGTCGCAGCGGGACGACGACATGGCGCGGGGAGATGTTGCCGGCGGCGGTTTCGGGGAGGAAGGGCTGGTAGGTCATGTACGACCGGGGGTCGACGACCGTGACGGTCGCCTCGCCGTAGCGCATCTTCTTGAGGATGCGCCGAGCCGCGTACAGGCCTACGTACCCACCGCCTACTACGAGGATCCTGGGACGCTCCGTGGTGCTCATGCCATCGAGTATCCACCCAGTCCGGAGGGGGAGCTCGTGCGCCCCTTCACAAGCACTAACAGGGCCCGTGCTACACTCCCCGGCCCACGTGAGCCAGATCATGGTCACGATCGGGAACCGGTCGGCCTTACCTCCCGTTGTCAATGCCGCGTGAGCTGCCTCTCTTCCCGCTGGAGCCCTTCACGAGGCGACCCGGAACCCCTGTGCGGAGAGCCTTCACGCCCCTCCTTACACGGCCCGTCTGAACGTGTTCAAGACCCTGTCCACCCCTCGGAAGGCTCAGTCGGCCCCCGTCCGCACCCCCACCGGGCCGAATTCCTTGTGAAGAACTTCACGAACTTTCCCGGGCGGGTGCCCCGCAGGCGTCGGCACGGGGGCGAGGGACCCCTCACACCCCGCTCAAACGCCGGTCGACCTGCTCAAGCGGCGACTACCGGACGGTAGTGCGCGGGTGCCCGGAAGCCCGTCACCCGGTCGGCCACACTCCAAGAGAAATCGCCTGGAACTGCACATAGCGTGCAAGCATGATCACTTCACAGAGGGCCCTCATGCGGGCCGCCTCGCGCATAATCCCGGTCGGCGCTGCCCTGGGTATCGCCCTGGGGGCGGTGACGGCCGGCTCCGCCGCGGCCGCCACGCCCGCCCACCACGTCGCCACCGAGGCCTCGGCCGTCCAGCCGGCCTCGGCCCACCACCGCTACGGCGGGGGCGGCGACGAGGAGTGCAGCGGAGTCATCGTCCTGCTCTGCAACTGAACACCCGGCCCCCGCGGGCCGCACACGAACGGCCCCGGTTCCTGGCCAAGAGGAACCGGGGCCGTTCCACGTCGCTGCCGCCGCCTAGAACTTCTCGCCCGCCGTGTGGAAGGCGATGCCGTCGAGGATGTCGTGCTCGCTGACCACGACCTCCTCGGCGCCGGACCGCTCCATGATCGACAACAGTACGAGGGCGCCCGCGGCGATCACGTCGACACGCCCGGGGTGCATGGACGCGACGGCCGCGCGCTCGGCGTGGGTGGAGCGCAGCAGCCACGCGGTGATCTCGCGGACCCGGTCCCGGGCGATCCTGGCGTGGTGGATGCGCGCCGAGTCGTACTCGGGCAGGTCGAGGGCGATCGCCGCCACCGTGGTGACCGACCCCGCCAGCCCCACCAGCGTCCTGGCCTCGCGCAGCGGCACCGTCTCCTCGGCCAGGTCGAGGGCGGCCTCGATGTCCGCCCGCATCGCCGCGATCTGCTCCTCGGCCGGCGGGTCGGAGACGACCCCGTCGACGACCAGGTGCCGCTCCGTCATCCGGACGCAGCCGACGTCGACCGAGCGGGCCGCGCGGACGTGGTCCTCGCCGACCACGAACTCGGTCGAGCCGCCGCCGATGTCCACCACGAGGTAGGGCCGGCGCACATCCGTGCGCCCCGCCAGTTCCCTCGTCGCCCCGACGAAGGAGAACTCGGCCTCCTCGTCGCCGGTGACGACCTCGGGCTCGACGCCGAGGATGTCCACCACCCCGCGCACGAAGTCGTCCCGGTTCTCGGCGTCCCGGGTGGCGGAGGTGGCGACGAAACGGACCCGCTCGGCGCCGTGCTCCTTGATGATCCGGGCGTAGTCACGGCAGGCCGCGAAGGTGCGCTCCAGCGCCTCGGGGGCCAGCCGTCCGGTGCGGTCGACGCCCTGGCCGAGCCGCACGATGGTCATCCGCCGGTCCAGCTCGGCCAGTTCACCGCTCGCCGCGTCCACGTCGGCCACGAGGAGCCGGATCGAGTTCGTACCGCAGTCCACGGCGGCCACGCGCGTCACTTGACGTCCTCCTCGTGCGCCGGGGTCACGCACGCGCCCTTGCGCCACCACTGCGGCAGCAGCGCCAGGGCCTCGTCACCGAGCGGGTTGACGCCCGGCCCGGCGGCCAGGCTGTGCGCGACGAGCACGTGCAGGCACTTCACCCGGTCAGGCATGCCGCCCGCGCTCGGGAAGTTCCTCAGCTCCTCGATCTCGTCCCGGCGCCGGACGTAGTCCTCGTGCGCGGCACGGTACGCGGCGGCCAGCTCCGGGTCGGTCTCCAGCCGGGCCGTCATCTTCTTCATCACGCCCTCGGCCTCCAGCGTGCCGATGGCCGACGAGGCCCGCGGGCACGTCAGGTAGTACAGCGTCGGGAAGGGCGTGCCGTCGGGCAGCCGGGGGGCCGTCTCCACGACGTCCGGCTGCCCGCACGGGCACCGGTGCGCGATCGCGCGCAGTCCGCGCGGCGGCCGCCCGAGCTGCTGCTTGAAGGCCTCGACGTCGGCGTCGGTGGGCTCGGTGCGCGGGGTGGGCGGCGGGGGCGTTTCCATACCTGTCTCTCTGTGCGTTCACCGGCCGGAGGCGTCCGGCCGGTGGTGGGCGGCGTCGGCCTTGTCGACCCCGTCCCAGACGTTCGCGTACCAGGGGCGGTCGGTCGTGCCCTGGTCGGTGCGCGACTGCCGGGCGGCGTCCGGGTCGATCACGACGTAGCCGGTCTCGCCCGGCATCACGTAGTGCAGCCGCTGCCGGATCTGCTGCTCCGCGTACGCGTCGTCCTGCCAGCGTGCCTTGAGGTCGCGCAGTTCCTCGACCCGCGCCTCGGCCTGCTGCCGCTGCTCCCGCAGGTCGGCGATCTCGGCCCGCTGGGCGACGTACTGCCTTATCGGGTAGGCGAGCGCGACGACGAGGGAGCAGACGACGAGGGCGAGCAGGGCGGCGCGGCCGGTGAGCCGGGAGCGGCGGGCCTGGCGGCGGGTCTGCGACCGGTAGACACGGGCCGCGGTCTGCTCGCCCAGCAACCTGAGCCTGGTCGCGGTGGAGAAACGGTCCCGTTCCTTCACGGCCATCTGGCTCTCGCCTCCCCATGCCTGCGTGGTGCACACGCGCGTACGTCCCCGCACACGGTACGGGACCGGGTGCGGGGACGTACGGACGACGCTTCCTACGAGGGCGTCGCTCAGCCCTTGAAGCGGGGGAAGGCGCTGCGGCCGGCGTACACCGCGGCGTCGTCGAGGATCTCCTCGATGCGCAGCAGCTGGTTGTACTTGGCCACGCGCTCGGAGCGGGCCGGGGCGCCGGTCTTGATCTGGCCGCAGTTGGTGGCGACGGCGAGGTCGGCGATGGTGACGTCCTCGGTCTCGCCGGAGCGGTGGGACATCATGCACTTGAAGCCGCTGCGCTGGGCCAGCTCGACGGCGTCCAGGGTCTCGGTCAGGGAGCCGATCTGGTTGACCTTGACGAGCAGGGCGTTGGCGGCCCCGTCCTCGATGCCGCGGGCCAGGCGCTCCGGGTTGGTGACGAACAGGTCGTCGCCGACGAGCTGGACCTTGTCACCGAGCTTCTCGGTGATGGTCTTCCAGCCCTCCCAGTCGTCCTCGAACAGCGGGTCCTCGATGGAGACCAGCGGGTACGCGTCGACGAGCTCCGCGTAGTACTCGGTCATCTCGGCGGCCGAGCGGTCCTTGCCCTCGAAGGTGTAGACGCCGTCCTTGTAGAACTCGGAGGCGGCGACGTCGAGGGCGAGGGCGATCTGCTCGCCGGGGGTGTAGCCGGCCTCCTTGATGGCCTCGAGGATGAGGTCGAGGGCCTCACGGTTGGAGCCGAGGTTCGGGGCGAAGCCGCCCTCGTCGCCGAGGCCGGTGGCCAGGCCCTTGCCCTTCAGCACCTTCTTGAGGGTGTGGTAGACCTCGGTGCCCCAGCGCAGGGCCTCGGAGAAGGACTCCGCGCCGATCGGGGCGATCATGAACTCCTGGATGTCCACGTTGGAGTCGGCGTGCGAGCCGCCGTTCAGGATGTTCATCATCGGCACCGGCAGCAGGTGCGCGTTGGGGCCGCCCAGGTAGCGGAAGAGCGGCAGGTCGCTGGCCTCGGAGGCGGCGTGCGCGACGGCGAGCGAGACGCCGAGGATGGCGTTGGCGCCGAGGGAGCCCTTGTTGTCGGTGGCGTCCAGGTCGAACATCGCCTGGTCGATCAGGCGCTGCTCGGTGGCGTCGTAGCCGACGAGCTCCGGGCCGATCTGCTCGATGACGGCCAGGACGGCCTTCTCGACGCCCTTGCCGAGGTAGCGGTTGGGGTCGCCGTCGCGGAGTTCGATGGCCTCGAAGGCGCCGGTGGAAGCGCCGGACGGAACGGCGGCACGACCCGTGCTGCCGTCGTCGAGGCCGACCTCGACCTCGACCGTGGGGTTGCCTCGGGAGTCCAGGATTTCCCGGGCTACGACGACGTCGATGGACGGCACGAGCATCTCCTTCGTGGATGTGACGCGATGGGCAGGACCGCGGCGGCTCTGCGAGACGAGCCTAACCGGCTCCGTGCGATCGGCCAGCCGGTCGCCCCTCTAGAGGACCGAACCGAGAGTAAATTGTTTCCGAACGAAACAAAGACGGGGGTGCACCGCACGGCGAGCGGCGCACGAAAAAGCCCCGCCCCGGTGCGTACGGGGGAAGACGCACCGGGGCGGGGAGCCCGTGGGGACGGGGGGTGACCCTCACGGGAGCCCGGGGGGCCTCCGGCGGGTCGGCGGCGGACCGTTCTACTTCAGGTGCAGCTGCTGACCCGGGAAGATGAGGTCGGCGTCCTCGACGATGTCCTTGTTCAGCTGGAACAGCTTCTCCCAGCCACCCTTGACGTCGTGGTCGGCGGCGATGGTGCTGAGGGTGTCACCCTCGACGACCTTGTACTCGCCGTCGCCCTTCTTCACCTTGTCGCCGGTCGGCGTGGTGACGGTCTCCTTCGCGGCCGGACGCTCCGCGGAACGCGAAGCCGGCTGCTCCTCGGTCGCGCGCGTCTCGGTGCCGGTGCTCTGCGACTCGTCGGCGGCGGCTCCGCCGCCGGTGTAGGTGGCGTTCGACAGGCCGGTGCCGCAGACCGGCCAGGCGCCCTTGCCCTGACCCGCGAGCACCTTCTCGGCGATCTGGATCTGCTGCTCCTTGGAGGCCTGGTCGGCCGTGCCGGCGAACTGCGTGCCGCCGTACGCGGCCCAGGTGGAGGCGGAGAACTGCAGACCGCCGTAGTAACCGTTGCCGGTGTTGATGGACCAGTTGCCACCGGACTCGCACTGGGCGACGGCGTCCCACTCGGAGGCCGTGGCGGCGGAGGCGCTGCCGGCCGCCATCAGCGGGGCGGCGACGGCGGCGGCGCCGGTGACGCCGACGGCGGCGATGGCGCGAACGGTCTTGGACGCACGACGGTGCTTGCCCTTGCTGGAAAACAGCATGGTTGATCCCCTCACCGACGCCTGCGAGGTGAGCTGTCGGGTTCGGGCCGGTTGAGTTGCCCGGCCACACCTCCCTGGGAGGCGTGGCTTCACCCCAAGCCGGTTCCGGCGCTGAGTCTCCTCAACTGCCGGGTCCGGCACCTACCTTGGGTCCCCCGCTCCTGCCTACGGCGCTTGACGCGACGACTGTTCCCGGAGGGCCGCTGGCAGGATTCGGCGTTGCGGCACCCGGGGCTCGTGGTGACGAGCGGTCACGACCGTAGACAGGCGATCGACGGAATTTCAAAGACGATCAGGGCTTCTGAGACTCATCCCACACTTTCACCAAATCGGACATTCGGCTCGAAGTGTGACGTGAACTCCCGCTGTTCCCGGGCCGTTTCCCGCCCTACCTGCCGACCGACTCCGCGCCGACATCCAGCGACTGACCGGGGACGATGTGGTCCGGGTCGCCACCGAGGGCGTCCTGGTTGACGACGTACAGCGAGGCCCATCCACCCTGCACGCCAAGGGAGTCGGCGATGCCCCAGAGGGTGTCGCCGTCCTGGACCGTGTACGCGTCGTCGAGGCCCGGACGCCCGGCGGCACCGTCCCGCGAGGCGTGCCGCCCCGAGGAGCCGCCGGCGCGCTCGCCGTCCTCGTCCGCACTGCCTCCCCGGTGCTTGCCGGAGCCGAGGAGGCCCGTGCCGGTGAGGTTCGAGGCGCTCGGGGTGCTCGAAGGCACGCCCGAGGGCGAGGAACTTGAGGGAGATTCGCCCGATTCGGGGGATTCGCTGGAACCGGTGGACTCGCCGGAGCCGGGCGAGGTCGAGCCCTCGGCACCCGGGGAGCTGGAGCCGCCGGACGGGGTGGATTCGCCGGATTCCGAAGGGTTCGCGGAGTTCGCGGGTGTGCGGGACTCCCCGGCACCGCGGGAGCTGCCGGACCCCTTGGCATCGCCGTCCCGGTCGGAGGCGCCGGAGGAGGCGCGACCGGACGAGTGGGACAATCCGAGCGAGTTGGACAGACCGCCCGTATCGCCGCTTCTCGTGTAGAGCGGCGTACTGGACGCGTCACCGACCACACCCGTGTCGACCGTGGCCGACTCGGAGTCCGCTTCCAGCCCCACCAGCGGGCCGCAGGTCGCCCAGGCGCCGACGCCCTGGTCCGCGAGGACCTTCTCGGCGACGGCGATCTGCTGCGAACGGCTGGCCAGGTCCGCGCTCGCGGCATAGGTGAGGCCGCCGTGCTTCTCCCAGTCCCGCTGGGAGAGTTGGAGTCCGCCGTAGGAGCCGTTGCCCGTGTCGGCGCTCCAGGAGCCGCCGGTCTCGCACTCGGCGACCCGGTCCCAGGTCGTCCCACTGGCCGCGCTCGCGCCGGTGGCGGCGAGGAGGGGGAGGGCGATGGCGGAGCCGGTCACGCCGGCCGCGACGACGAGTGCGGGCGCCTGACGGGGGCGACGGTGACGACCGTTCCCGGAGAGCATGCGGGGACCTTTCGCGTGACAGCGGGGACCTGCGCGGCCGGTGAAACCGAAAGGCCGTGCTGAGGGGTGAAGGTATAGGCAGACGATCACTTGTCACAAGTTCATGCCGCGCAGATCACGTGAAGATCACATAGTTGAAAGCCCGTCACTTTTCCCGCACAGGCGTGAACTCCACCGGCAGCGTCCGCAGACCTCGCATGATGAGCCCGCCCCGCCAGCGCAGTTCGGCGGGATCCGCGGCGAGCCGCAGGTCAGGGAGGCGGGTCAGGAGGGTGGCCAGCGCGGTCCGGCCCTCCAGACGGGCCAGCGGCGCCCCGAGGCAGTAGTGGAGGCCGTGGCCGTAACCGAGGTGCTGGTTGTCACGGCGGGAGAGATCGAGCGTGTCCGGGTTCGCGAACCGCTCCGGATCCCGGTCGGCGGCGGCGAGGACGACGAGCACCGGGTCGCCGGGTGCGATGTCCTGGCCGCCGAGGGTGAGCGGCTGGGTGGCGAACCGCCAGGTGGCGAGTTCGACGGGGCCGTCGTAGCGCAGGAGTTCCTCGACACCGGTCTCCAGCAGGGCCTGTTCACCACGGGCCAACGACTCCTGGAGCAGGGCGCGTTGGGCGGGGTGGGTGAGGAGGGCGAAGGTGCCGTTGCCGATGAGGTTCACGGTGGTCTCGAAGCCGGCGAACAGGAGGATGAAGGCCATCGCCGCGGCCTCGTTCTCGGTGAGGTGCTCGCCGTGGTCGGAGGCGCGGATGAGGCCCGAGATGAGGTCCTCGCCGGGGGCGGGCTCGGCGGGGAGGGACTCGCGCTTGCGGTGGATCAGCTCGGCGAGGTAGCCGCGCATCCTCTTCACCGACCGCGCCACCCCGCCGCGGGGGCCCTTGCCGTGCCGGATCATCATGCCCGCCCAGTCCCGGAAGTCGTCCTGGTCCTCGGGCGGGACGCCGAGCAGGTCGCAGATGGCGTAGATGGGGAGCGGGAAGGCGAACTCGTGGATGAGGTCGGCGGAGCCGTTGCCGGCGAACCGGTCGATGAGGTCGTCGGTGAGCCGCTGCACGCGCGGGGCGAACTCGGCGACGCGGCGCGGGGTGAACGCCTTCGCGACGAGCCGCCGCAGCCGGGTGTGGTCCGGCGGGTCGATGTTGAGCAGATGTGTCATCAGCTCGGCCTTGCGCTCACCGGGGATACCGGTCTTCCCCTTGGCGTGCGCGGGCTCGTCGTGGTGCGCCGGGTTCTTGGACAGCCGCTGGTCGGCGAGGGCCTGCTTGGCGTCCGCGTACCGGGTGACCAGCCACGCCTCCACCCCGCTGGGCAACGTCGTGCGGTGCACGGGGGCGTGCTCCCGCAGCCAGGCGTACGCGGGGTAGGGGTCGGTCGCGAACTCCCAGGTGAAGAGTTCGGGCGCCGGGGCGGGCGCGGGCGCGTCGGGGTGGTGCTGGTCGGTCACTCCCCGACGGTATCCGCCCCACCGGACCACACACCGCACAGGCGTCCGCCGCGCCCGCCCCCAGCAGCCCCGGCGAGCACGTCGCACGGCGTCGCGCGGCGGGCACGGCGTCGCGCCACGGGCACGGCGTCGCACGGGGGGCACGGCGTCGCGCGGGGGGCACGGCGAGCGGCGTCGCGCGGGGGGGGGGGCACGGCGAGCACGGCGTCGCGCGGCGGACACGGCGTCGCACGGCGGACACGGCGTCGCGCGGCGGACACGGCGTCGCACGGCGGACACGGCGACGCGCGGCGGACACGGCGTCGCACCGCGGGCACGGCGTCGCGCGGCGAGCACGGCGTCACGCGGGGGGCACGGCGAGCACGGCGTCGCGCGGCGGACACGGCGTCGCGCGGCGGACACGGCGTCGCGCGGCGGACACGGCGGACACGGCGTCGCACGGCGGACACGGCGTCGCGCCACGGGCAGGGGTCCCGGACAGGCTCTACGCGTCGGCGCCTTCGGTGGCGCGTACCGCGTCGCGGTAGGCGCGGGCCGCCGCGCGCAGGGCCGTCTCCGGGTCCGTGCCCTCGGCCTCGGCGCGGATCGCAAGCGCCAGCAGCTCGTACCCGACGCCCTCGCCCGCCGGCGGGGGCACGTCCAGCCTTGCCGTGCGCACCCGGGACGCCAGCTTCGCCGCGAGGGCCAGGCCGGGCTGGTGCAGCGGGATGCCCTCGGTCACCGAGGTCCGCCGCTTCTCCTCGGCCTTGGTGCGCAGCCAGTGCGCCTTGACCTCCTCGGGAGTGGCCGCGCTCTCCTCGCCGAAGACGTGCGGGTGGCGGTGGACCAGCTTGTCCACGAGGGTGCCCGCGACGTCGTCGACGGAGAACGGGGCCTCGGGGTCCTCCTCCGCGATCCGGGCGTGGAAGACCACCTGCAGAAGCACGTCGCCGAGCTCCTCCCGCAGCTCGTCGCGGTCGCCCTCCTCGATCGCCTCGACGAGTTCGTACGCCTCCTCGATGCCGTACTTCACCAGGCCCTTGTGGGTCTGCCGCGACGACCAGGGGCACTCGCCGCGGATCCGGTCCATGACCTGGACGAGGTCGAGCAGGCGGGCGCCCGGCAGGTCGTAGGAGGCGGGGAGCAGTTCCAGCTCGGGCATGTGGAAGCGTCCGCTGCCGGCGAGCCGCGCCAGACCGTCCGTGAGGGCCGGCTCGCCCTCGCCGGTGGCGACGACGACCACGGTCCGCCCGCCGGCGCACGCGTCGACCAGTTCCTCGGCGGTCGGGGCCGCCTCCTCCACCGGTATGCCCGCCTCCCGCAGATACGGCAGCTGCGGATGCGCCCCGTCGGCGCACAGCACGCGGTCCGCGGCGTGCAGCGCCTGCCACGCGGGCCAGGAGAGCAGACCCGGGGCCACGCGGTGGCTGGTGGTGAGCAGGACGATGCGGCCGGAGCTGGTTGCGTTCACGATCCGAACGTAACCCACCTCACCGACAGGCCCGTGGGCCGCCCGAGGGCGGCCGTCCGCCGCCCCCCCCGGCGACAGGCCCTAGGCGGGCTGCTGCCCGGTGGTGATCTCCCGTACCCACGGCGTCTTCGCGTCCACCCGGCTGCTCTTCTGGACGTCCCAGTCGCCGTAGCGCGGGTTGAGGTCGACGTTCAGCTTCTCGGAGGCGTCCGAGAGGGCCTTCCAGAAGGCGGGCTGGCTGGTGTCGGTGCCGAGCTTCGCGGCGAGTTTCTGGGCCTCCAGCTGGAGGCGGAGGTTCTCCTCCAGGCGCTCCGGCGCCACCCCGTACTGCTGCAGCCAGGTCGTCTCCAGCGCCTTCGCGCCGCCGACCTGCTCCTGCAGGCCGCCCCGCATCTCCTGGACCTCCTTGCGGCTGACGGAGATGCCGGCGTCCTGGGCGGCGCGGTGCAGCACCCGGTCGAGGACCATCCCGTGCAGGGTGTCGCGGGTCAGGGTGCCGGTCTTGGCGATCACCTGCGCGTACTGCGCCTCGTCGCTCACCGCCGCCCGCTGCGCCTCGCGCACCTCGTGGACCCGGGTCTCCAGCTGGGACACGGTGATCCGCTGACCGCCGACGACGGCGGCCGCGCCGGGATGCGCGTCGTTCCCGCAGGCGGTGAGGGCGGGCGCCGAGGCGATCGCGACGGAGAGGAGAAGCGCGGTGCGGCGACGACGGCGGTGCAAGGAAACCTCCCGAGGAGATTGTGCGGCGGTGCACAAAGTCTTGCGGTGATCGATGGTAGGCAGCAGTCCGGCTTTGGCCAACCCATTCGACCAACGATTCACCAGGACTTCGGGCACCGCCGCGCCATCCGGCTCCCGGGGGACTATCCGCGCACCTGTCCCAGCCACTGCAGCGTCCGGCGCACCTCCGCCGCCAACGGGTGTCCGACTCCGCTCGTCCGTTCGACGTCGTGCAGCAGCCGCGCCAGGGTGTCGTGCGCGGCCGCGCGGTCGCCGAGGGCCAGCAGCAGGTGGCCGATGCGGCGGCGGACGTCGTGCGCGAGCTGGGGGTCGCCGGAGACGTACTGGTTCTCGTAGTACGGCAGCAGGGCCCGGTACGCGGCGAGCGCCGCCGCCGGGTCACCGAGCTGTTCGAGGCACTGGGCGGCCTCGTAGCGGAACCGCAGGGACTGCGGGTCGGCCTGGCCGGCCTCGGCGGCGCGTTCGTCGGCGAGGCGGCGCAGCTCGGGCAGGGCGCGCCGGTACTGGCCGTCGTCCATGAGCGTCGCCGCGTACTGCTTGCGCAGGGTGCGCACCACCGGCGAGTGCTCGCCGTGCTGCTCGGCCGCGGTCGGCAGGATCGCCCCGAGGATGTCGACGGCCTGGGTGATGCGGCCCTCGCCGAGCAGCTGCTTGACCTCGTCGACGGCGCGCGCGACGTCCGTTCTCCCGGTGGCCGGCGGCACGGGGGCGGGCTGCGGGGCGGGCGTGCGGGCGCGGTCCGGCCACGGGGCGTGCGGGCGGACGAAGGGGCGCGTCGGGTCGAGGGCCGCCCCGCTGGGGGTGCCGCGCGCGGGCAGCAGCGGGGACAGGTCCTCGTACACCTCCTGCGCGGAGTCCGGCCGGTGCTGCGGGTCCTTGGCGAGCAGGCGCAGCACCAGGGCTTCGAGGGCCTCGGGGACCTCGGGGCGGAGCCGGCGCACGGGCACCGGGGGCTCGTACAGGTGGCGGTGGAGCACCCCGAGCGCCGTGGAGCCCGCGAAGGGGACCTCGCCGCTGAGGAGTTCGTGCAGCACCACGCCGAGCGCGTACAGGTCCGTGTACGGCCCGACCGCGCCGCTCATCGCCTGTTCGGGCGCCATGTAGGCGGGCGAGCCGATCGGCGAGCCGGTGTGCGTCAGGCGGGTGGTGTCGGTGTCCATGACCGAGGCGACGCCCAGGTCGAGGACCGTGACGGTGCCGTCCTGCTTCACCATCACGTTGCGCGGCTTGAGGTCGCGGTGCACGATCGGCACCGCGTGCACGGCGCTCAGCACCGCGCACAGTTGCGCGGCGACCGCCACCGCCCACTGCCAGGGGTACGGGTCGCGTCCGGCGAGGTGGCCGGAGAGGTCGACGCCGTCGACGTACTGCATGACGAGGAACAGCTCCTCGGCCTCGCTGCCCGCGTCGTGCACCGTGACCAGGCCGGGGTGGTCGACCTGCGCGGTCACCCGGCACTCCCGCACGAACCGCCGGCGCAGCTCGTCGGCCTCCTGTCCGGCCACCTTGTCGGGGCGCAGCAGCTTCACCGCCACGCGCCGGTCCAGCCGCCGGTCGTACGCCGTCCAGACCTGGCCCATGCCGCCCTGACCGATGAGCGTGGCCAGTTCGTAGCGGTCGGCGACGACACGTCCTGTCGTCACGGTCACCTGCCGCCCTCGTGCTCACCGTCGCGCCGGCCGTCCTGCTTGCGGAGGTAGTCGCTGAGCTCGTCCAGCTCGGCCCGGACCTGGTCGATGCGCGCGGGCGCCGGGCGCTGCGGGGGCGTGGTGGGTATCGGAGGCGGGGTGGGCGGGGTGTGCGAGGGGTTCGGGCCGTGCGAGGGGCGGGGCGGCGTGGTCCGGCCCTGCGTCTGCGGCACCGTCGTCGCATGGGTGTACGGCGGCTGCGGGTAGCCGTAGCCGGGCGGGGGTGTGTGCCCGCCGCCGAGGCGGAGCTGCTGGAAGTGGCGTGCCTCGGCGGCGAGGTAGTACGCCAGCACCGCCACCAGCGTGCCCAGGAGCAGGAAGAGGCCGGTCCAGCCGCCCGGCGTGTGGATCTCGTCGCCGGGTTCGGTACCGAGGAGGACCACCGCGAGGATGTCGACGGCCAGCACGGCCACGAACAGACCCCAGTCCAGCGACCTGCGGGTGACGATGGCCAGGCGCAGCAGCATCGTCCAGGTCAGGAAGCCGAGACTGAGGACGGAGATCGCGACGAACAGCACACGCACGAGCACGAGCCACGCCGTCGGGGGCGGTTGCTTCACCGGCTGCGTGTAGCCGTGGCCATGCATGGCTGCTCCTGGTGCCTGAAGTGCGGTGACGGAGTCGGCCGGCGTCGGGCGACACCGGTCGTTCGAGGGTCGCTTCGAGCGTATAGCCCGAGACCGACAACCCGTCACGGGTTGTACCGAACCGTTGTCACACTGATCACTTCGCGGGCCACGCACGCCTCCGCGGGCGCGCGTGGCTCAAAGGGAGTGCCGCATCCACACGTTGGGCTCGACGTACACCGCGTAGCCGCGCTCCGGCTCGCACCGCACCGGTACCAGTGCTCCGGGAACCTCGATCTCGCCCGCCGTGTCGAAGGGCAGTCCGGTCCAGCGGCGCCAGTCCGCCGGCGGGGCCACCACCGTCATCGAGGCCGGGGCCACGGAGTGGAACGTGGCTCCCGCGCGCGCGTGCACGCGCAACCAGGGGTCGTGCGGCAGCCCGTCGGGGCGGAGCCGACGGGCGTACTGCGCCATGGGCGTACGGGGTTCGAGGTGCTTGGCGCTGGGGCGGACGGGGGCGACGACCTCACGGAAGCCAAGGCGGCCGGCGTTCGCGCGCATCGCCGCGAGCATCAGGCCGGACAGACCGTGGCCCTGGGCGTGCGGGGCGACCACCACGGAGACGGCGCCGACCGTGTCGGGGTCGACTCCGTGGCGCAGGTCGGAGAAGGCCCACCCGAGCATCTCGTCCCAGCCGCGGGCCGGCAGTTCGCCCCGGCCTTCGGTGTGCAGCGCGAACGGCACGCTGTGGGCGTGCGCGAGGATCTCACCGTGCTCGTCCTCGGCGAACTGCACGAACTGCGGCAGTTCGGCGGCGATCCGCGGGTAGTGGGCGTTGCCGACGAGGTCGTTGACGACGAACTCGGGCCAGCTGTCGGCCATGGCGAGCACCCCTTTTGCCCTGTCGGGCCGGTCGGCGAGGCTCCATGTCTTCAGCTCCATGGGGTCACGCTAGGCGGCGGGCCCCGCCGGGCGGTACGGGTTTTCCGGGACCTCGCTCCCCTCCCTCAGTCGGCGTGGAAGCGGGCCGGCGCCTCGGTGGGATTGCCCCCGGTGGGCAGCCGCTGCCCGGGGCAGTCGTCGAGGACGCCGGTCATCGCCGCCTTCTCGGCGGTCGTCACCCACAGCCCGTACTTCCTCTTCACCGCGACCTGCGCGGCGACGTAGGCGCAGCGGTAGGACCGGTTGGGCGGCAGCCAGGTCGCCGTGTCACCGTCGCCCTTGGCGCGGTTGGTGCCGGCGTCGACCGCGACCAGGTTCAGCGGGTCGTTGGCGAAGGCGATGCGCTTGCCGGGCTCCCACTGCTGGGCGCCCTTCTGCCAGGCGTCCGAGAGGGCGACCACATGGTCGATGTCCACCTGGCTGCGGCCGCGTACGAAGGCGACGTCCTCGCCGGTGTAGGGGTCGGGGTCCAGCGTCCCGGAGGACACCTCGCAACCGCCGTCACCGAACTCCACGTCGTCGAGGTCGCGTTTGAGTATGTCGTCGCGGGTTATCTCTATCTCCCTCCTGACCTCGATGCACATGAGGCACAGCCGTGACCCCTTCTTGTCCCTTGCAGTTATCAGTCATGCCATGAGGCACATGAGTGACATAGGAGACAGGAAGCAGATCCCGTGACGTTACGTGCAGAGAAGGCCGTGTCGCCTGCTACCGGCGAGATCACCTGGCTCCTGGTCGACGAGGAGACTTACGCCCCTCACCCTGAGGCTCGGGAGTTCTCCCTGTACCTGCGCGGAGCCGGGCGGTCACCGCAGACACAGCGGGCATACATCCCCCGGATCGGCCGCTTCCTCAACTGGTGCACAGAGCGGGGCGCCGACTGGAAGGCCGTCCGACTCGGGGACGTGAGCTTGTTCAAGTTCCACATCGAGCGGACACCGACCCGGTACGGACGGCTTCCGGTCGGCAAGACGGTCAACGCCACCCTTACCGCGGTGTGTGAGTTCCTCCGCTTCTGCGCAGTCCAGGGCCATGTGGATCACGAGGTCGCGGCGCGTCTCAGCGAACCGCGCTTCCTCACCCACGCCCCAGCCGGTTTCGACCCCGGTGAGGGCGGCCAGCACCTGATGGTCAAAGCCCGCGTCCTGAAGGCGCCGGAGATCGAGCGGGCACCACAGACGCTCACCCGCACCCAGACGGATCGGATCCTCGACGCCGCTCGCACCGCGCGTGACCGGCTGCTGCTGACCGTCCTCCTGGAAGGAGGCCTCCGCATCGGCGAAGTCCTCGGGCTGCGGCGCGAGGACATGCATCTGCTCCCCGACTCCACACACCTCGGCTGCCGGACCGGTGGCGCACACCTGCACGTCAGGCCCCGGCAGGACAACGTCAACGGGGCACGGGCCAAGTCCGGGCGCCCTCGCACGGTTCCACTGACGCCAGAGGTGGTCCATCGGTACCGCGATCATCTCGCCGAGCGTGAACAGGTGGCCGACGCCGACGTCTGTGGCTACGTCTTCGTCAACCTCGTCGGCGTCCACGCGGGACGACCCCTGTCTTACTCCAACGCCAAGCAAGTGCTCGAACGGATCGGGAGGCGCTGCGGTCTGACCGCCCGGCCGCACATGATGCGGCACACTGCCGCCACCCGCTGGATCCGCAACGGGGTCGCTCCGGACGTCGTGCAGACACTCCTGGGCCATGCCTCCTCGGCGAGCACAGCCGTGTACGTGCACGCCCAGGACGAGGATCTCCGTGCAGCCGTCGCAGCCGTCGCAGCCGTCGACAGTCTCGCCTCGGAGCTGCTCCGATGACCGTTGCGCCTCTCCGCTCGGCTGTCGTTGCCACCGTCTCCGGTGAGCCGGAGTGGCCGCCATGGCTCGCGGCGCGCCTGCCGTCGGACTGGCGGGCAGGTGAGTGGGACCCCGTGCAGGCATTGTTCACCGCCGATCCCGGTAACCCGACGACCAGCGTGTTCGTCTGCTCCGTGGCCTGCTGCGCCACCCATGTGGCGAGCAACGCTTCCCGCTGTGATGCCTGCAGGAAAGCCCGTTATCTCCTGGGGAACCCTGCGGACTTCGACACCACGCACATCCCGGATCCGTCCCGGCGCAGGCCCAACACCTCCGCGAACGGGGCGATGCCAGGCGTCTCCCAGTTCTCACTCGCCGATGTGAGCCCGGCGGTCCGCCAAGAGCTCCTGTACGGGCTCCAGCAGCGCGACGACGCGGGGATCAGCCTGGTCCCCCAGCGGGTACGCCGCATTGTGTCCGGCCTTCCCGCCGGACTCGGCTCGCTCCTCGACCTGGACGCCACCTTCTCCTCCGGGCTTCCGGCGGCGGCCGCCGGTGTCCTGAACGGTGTTCTCCTGCACGTCCGACGCGCACGCGTCGAGTTCGAGGGCACCGATCCGACCTCGGGCGACGTGTGGGAGTGCGCCCTCATCGGGCTGACCGCAGGGCGCGGGCGCAGGTACGCCGCTGTCCACGGCGACATCGACTTCCGTCCGGTGCGGCAGCGTTGGCTACGGGAGCTGGCCAAGGAGTACGGCCGCACGGCACGCCCCAACGTCATGGACCTACGGCAGACCGTCTACGCGGCGACCATCGCGTCCTCCGCGCTGGCGGGCCGCCCCCATGGGGATGAGCCTGGGCTCCTCGCCATGGCTGACATGAACGCCGTAGTGGACATGTTCCGCATTACCAAGCGTCCCGAGGACGGTCACGACTACTCGACCAGCCACCGCAGAGCCCTGCTACGCCATTGGCGCACGTTCCTGGCGTACGCACGGCAGGCCGGGATGATGGACCACGTGCCCGGCGGGTTCGCGCTCAACCCCCGCTTCCACAGCATCGCCGCCGTGGAAGTGACCGAGGACGATCTCGGCCGTGCGGTCCCCGAGCACGTCATCGCTCAGCTCGACGCGCACCTCGATCTGCTGGGCACCTCGACGGGGTACGCGAGCGGCGGCTGGGCGGCCGTCGACTTCGCGCGGATGTACCAGGTGGTCTACGCGGTCCTCCGGGACACCGGCCGGCGCCCGGGCGAGATCACCAGCCTGCGCCGCGACTGCCTGGAGCGGGTCGACGGCAAACCGACGCTGATCTACGACAACCACAAACGGCGCCGCCACGGCCGTCGGCTGCCGATCTCGGAGAGCACCGCCCAGCTGATCGAAGCCTGGCAGAAAGAGCTCGATGCACTACCGGCCGTACCAGCCTGCGCCCAGTGGCTTTTCCCCTCACCGGGACAACGCAACCGCCCACGCCGCGGACATCTGAACGCTTCGCAGTTCTGCAACCGGATCTTCCGGAACTGGGTCGACGAACTGATCCCTGACCTCGTGGACGACCGGCTCGACGAGGACGGCGCCCCGCTCGCCTACGACCGCACCCAGGTCGTCCCGTACGGCTTCCGTCACGCGTACGCCCAGCGTCATGCGGACGCGGGCACCCGCCCCGACGTACTGCGGGAACTCATGGACCACCGTTCGCTGGATGTGACCATGGGCTATTACAAGGTCTCCCTCAGCCGAAAGCAGGAGGCCGTGCGCACCGTCGCGGCACTTGCCGTCGACCGGAACGGAGCAGCCCGCGGATTCAGCGATCCCCTCGCCTACGAGGTGGAAAGCGTCGGGGTCCCCTACGGGGGCTGCACCGAGCCGAGCAACGTCAAGGCCGGCGGCGGGCACTGTCGCATCCGCTTCCAGTGCGCCGGATGCGACTTCTACCGGCCTGATCCCTCCTACCTGCCTGCCCTGGAACAGCAGATCGCGGACCTGCGGGCCGACAAAGAGGCCGCATTCGCGATGGATGCCGCCGACTGGGTCGTGCGCAATCTCGACGACCAGGTCCGCGCCTACTCGAAGTCGGCCGACGAGATGCGGCGGAAGCTCGACGCCCTGCCCGCCGAGGAGCGGGCCGCCGTCGAATCCGCCTCACGCGAGCTGCGCAAGGCACGTTCGGCAGCGCCCTTCATCCCCCTGCAGGCACTCACGACACGGAACCCCGCATGAATTTCCCTGCTGCTTCTGGCGGCAACGACCGGAACGCCCGGATCGAGCGGCTGCGCGTCAGCCGTGCCAAGGACAGCGAAGACAAGACCAGGCGTGCACTCGACGCCGTGGACAGCCTTCTCCGCTCGGGACGACGGATCACCGTCGCCCAAGTAGCCAGAGAAGCCTCGGTGTCCACGTGGTTCGTCTACAACCAACCCCAGGTCCACCAGGCCGTTCAGGACGGCATCACCGCCCAGCGGACGCGGGGGCGTCAGAACTTCCTCGCTCCGGAGGCATCGCAGGTGTCTCCGGCGGGGTTGCAGACAGACCTCGCCCTGGCCCGCGAAGAGATCAAGGACCTCAAGAAGGAGCGCGATCGGCTCCGTAACCGGGTCAGGCTCTCTCTCGGCGCCGAGTTGGAGGGCGTGAACCAGCACGAGCTGATCGATCGGGTACAGCAGATCGAGCAGCGGAATACCGCGCTGGAGCAGGCGTTGTCAGAGGCCAGGGGCCAGATTGCCGCCCTGGAGAGCCAACTGCGCGATGCGGAGGACGACCTCACCGCCGCACGAGCCGGCCTCCGCCGCGCCATGCGGGCTGTTCCGTCCCCGTAGCTCGCGTTCCACCGCCACCCGCGGCTGTCCGGCTTGAGTGCCGTCAGCCGGACAGCCGTACCGGCCCGGGATCACGCTGCTGAAGGATCACGACGGCGTCGTTGACGCGCCCCAGATCGATGAGGTAGCCGGCAAGTTCGTTGCTGTTCGCGGGTTCGTGCGGTTCGAGAACGGCAACAGCCTCCTCGGTGCGTCCGGCGCCGGCGAGCAGTTCGGCGATGTGCGGGGCCGCGTACGAGGTGGCGCCCTCGGGGTGGGAGCGGGCCTGGGCGACCGCTACGTCGATGCCGTCGCGGGCGGCGATCAGCGGCAACCGTATCCAGTACAGGTCCCACTCCTCCTCACCCCCGCGGGAGGCGGCGAGGGCGTCGAGATGCGCCAGGCCGTCCTCGGGGCGGCCCTGTTCGAGGCACAGGCTGGACCACGTATGCAGGATCCAGTCGTCCCCGTTCCAGGCCTCGGCCAGGACCCGCATCACATCGAGGGCTTCGCCCCCTCGACCATGCCGTGCCAGGAGCTCCGCCAGTCGCACCGTGCCGTGGCACCGCAAGTCCTGCGAGTCGCCCGGCTGCCGGCACACGGCAATCGCGCCTTCCACGTCACCGCGCTCCTCCAGTGCATCAGCCAGACGCTGCGCGGCGTGACCGAGGTGATCGGTCGCCGCATAGGCGCGCAGTTCCTCGATCCGATCGTGTCTCGCCAGTAGGTCGGCCAGCTGATCCCGGTTGTTGACCGACGTCATGTGCCTGCTCCGCAGCAGGGCGATCGCTTCGTCGACCCGGCCCTGGCGTTCACGGATCGTGGCGAGCAGCCCGATTGCGTCGTCGGGGTCGAGACCGCGGCAGCACCATGGACTGTCACACCGGTGCTGGTCCGGGATGCGGGCAGCCAGCAACGCGGCGATGTCTTCATCCCGGCCTGCTCCCTCGGCGATGTCGACCAGAGCGACAGCAAGAAGCCGGTCATCGATTCCGGCGCTCAGTCGAGTGACCGCCTCGTCCGTACGCCCGTGCCGCGCCAGCAGGCGCGCGAAATACTCCAACGGGGGCCCTCCCGTGCTCGCATACGGCAGGGCCAGCGCAATCGCTTCCTCTGCCCGCCCCCAGCTCTCCAGCAGCTCCGCTGGGTCCGGGCCGCCGACCACCAGCCAGTGGCAACGTACGGCGAAAGCACCTCCAGCGCCTCGGCTTGCCGACCCTGGTCACTGAGTAGCTGCGCCCAGGCCCGCGCGCAGAACCATTCTCCGCGACGGGCTTGGGCCTCCACCTCGTCACTGTGGCCGAGCTCAAGAAGCCGGGAGACCAGGAGTGGAGGAATGCAGCCGGACAACGTCCGGGCCTGACGGTCGAGATCGGCAGCGTCCATGACTGCGCACCTCAGCCACCACGTCCGAGAGGGACCCCGCAACCCCGGGTGCGGGACAGACATGAAAATGCTGTCAGCCCTGGCACTGCTTCAGCATCATCGTCTTGTCCGCCGCCGTCACCGGGAGCTCGTACTTCTCGGCGACCTGGGCGAAGCGCACCACGTACGAGCACCGGATCTCCTTGTTCGGCGGCAACCAGGACGCGGGCCCCGAGTCCCGCTTCGCCGAATTCGCGCGCCCTTCGACAGGAAGCAGATTGAGCACGTCGTTCGCCAGCTGCTCGCGCTTGCTCTCCGGCCATCGGGCGGCGCCCATCTGCCAGCTGTAGGAGAGCGGGACCACGTGGTCTATCTGCACCTCGGTGGCCTTCGCCTTCTTCCAAGCGATGTCCTTGCCGGTGTACGGGTCGTACAGGTCCATCGCAACAACCACGCAGTCGGAACCTGAACGGAACTGCACGTGCCTCCCATGGAGTTTCAACAAGTCGTTCCGCGTGTCACAACCATTCCTGGCCAGCGGCACCCCGTCCGCCGTATCCATCCACGCGTAGCCGAACTCATCCCGTTCGTAGCCCGTCTTCGGGCCACGCCCCTTTGTAGTGATTTCCTGGATGAGCTTGCGCGCGTGGGCCTTGTCCGCTTCCGACGTGAGCGCGACGAGCCCCGGCTTCGTCCCGTCGGGATTCGCCAAAGGGCTCACCGCCTGGCCGGCAGCTGCTTCCGGCCCGGATCCCGCGGAACTCCCGCCCGGCTCCAGGCCATCACAACCCGCGCCGAACGCGGCGACGACCACGACCGAGAGCACGGCCTTCTTCCCGCGAGTCCGCAGGAGCCCGTGACTCACGTGCCTCTCACTACGCACAGCCGACCACACCCCACGTACGCTGCGAGAAAAGTTCCATCAGGGCGCGAACCATAGAGATAACGCGGGTGCCGCAGTCGTTGGAGTCGGTGTCCGCCCAGGGCGAGCCGAACCGGTCCCGGTCGTACCCCGTGCGAGGCGCGCGCCCCTTCACCGGCAGCGACTCCGCCGCCGTGAGAGCCGCGCCACCGGCGGCCGCATCCCGCGGGCCATCGGTGGCGGCGCCCTGTTCCGTGCACCCCGCCGTCAAGCACAGTGCCGCGGCGACCCCTGCGGCCGTCGCCCCACCCCTCAGACGCCTCACGATGCGTCCCCACCCCTTGTCGTGCTCGTCGCGGCCTCACTCCGTGAGGACACGGTAGCCGTCGAGAGGTCCAGACCATAGGGCCCCTTTTCCGGCATACGTCCTCTTCCCGGCGTATCGTCGGTTCTGGGACACCTCTGGAAGGAGCTCTGGATGGGCATCCTCGACAGGTTCAAGAGCCACAAGGCAGCACACGACAAGGCCCGGCAGATGTCCGACGCCGCGGAGAAGAAGGCCAACGACAGGACGGGCAACAAGTACGAGGGTCAGGTCGACAGCGCCCAGCAGAACATCGAGGGCAGGATCGGCATGGACCGCGACAAGCCCCAGCAGCCGTAGTCGGCGTGCGCAGCCGCCCGCGGTGCGCGGCACCCGCGGGCGGCGACACATGCCCGGCCCCGGCGGCTACGACCCCAGGACCGACGCGAGGAACTCGCCGACCCAGCCCAGCAGTTCTCGCCCGACCAACGGCTTCCCGCCCACCTTCGCCGTCTTCGGACGCGGCACCAGCACCTGGTGCACCGCCGGCTTGACGACCGTCCCCGGGTAGAGCCGCTTGAGGCGCAGCTCCTGGGACTCGCGCAACTCCACCGGCGCGAAACGGATGTTGTTCCCCTGGAGCACGATCTCGCCCACGCCGCACGCGCGCGCCAGCATGCGCAGACCGGCAACCAGGAGCAGGTTCTCCACCGGCTCGGGCAACTTGCCGTACCGGTCGACGAGTTCCTCCCGTACGGCCTTCACGTCCTCCTCGGAGTTGGCGGAGGCGATCGCACGGTAGGCCTGGAGGCGCAGCCGCTCGCCCGGCGCGTAGGCGTGCGGGACGTGGGCGTCGACGGGCAGTTCGACCTTGACCTCGAGCGGCGGCTCCTCCTCGATCTCGCCGGTCTCCAGCTGCCGTCGGTAGTCCGCGACGGCCTCGCCGACCATCCGGACGTACAGGTCGAAGCCGACGCCCGCGATGTGGCCCGACTGCTCCCCGCCGAGGAGGTTTCCGGCGCCGCGGATCTCCAGGTCCTTCATGGCGACGTACATGCCCGCGCCCATCTCGGTGTGCTGGGCGATGGTGGCGAGCCGCTCGTGGGCGGTCTCGGTCAGCGGCTTCTCCGGCGGGTACAGGAAGTAGGCGTAGCCGCGCTCGCGGCCGCGGCCGACGCGCCCGCGCAGCTGGTGCAGCTGCGACAGGCCGAAGGTGTCACCGCGTTCCACGATCAGGGTGTTGGCGTTGGAGATGTCGATGCCGGACTCGACGATCGTCGTCGACACCAGCACGTCGAACCTCTTCTCCCAGAAGTCGACGACGACCTGCTCCAGCGCCGTCTCCGACATCTGCCCGTGCGCGGTGGCGATCCGCGCCTCGGGGACGAACTCGCGCAGCCGGGCCGCCGCGCGGTCGATGGACTCGACCCGGTTGTGGATGTAGAAGACCTGGCCCTCACGCAGCAGTTCACGGCGGATGGCCGCGCCGATCTGCCGCTCCTCGTAGGGGCCGACGAAGGTCAGCACCGGGTGCCGCTCCTCCGGCGGGGTGGTGATCGTCGACATCTCGCGGATGCCGGTGACCGCCATCTCCAGGGTGCGCGGGATCGGGGTGGCGGACATCGTCAGCACGTCGACGTTGGCGCGCAGCTTCTTCAGCTGCTCCTTGTGCTCGACGCCGAACCGCTGCTCCTCGTCGACGATGACGAGCCCGAGGTCCTTGAACTTGGTCTCCGAGGAGAACAGGCGGTGGGTGCCGATGACGACGTCCACCGAGCCCTCCCGCAGACCCTCCAGGACCGACTTGGCCTCGGTGTCCGTCTGGAACCTGGACAGCGCCTTCACGCTCACCGGGAACTGCGCGTAGCGCTCGCTGAACGTCCCGAAGTGCTGCTGCACCAGCAGCGTGGTCGGCACGAGGACCGCCACCTGCTTGCCGTCCTGCACGGCCTTGAAGGCGGCCCGTACCGCGATCTCGGTCTTGCCGTAGCCGACGTCGCCGCAGATCAGGCGGTCCATGGGGATGGACTTCTCCATGTCCTCCTTGACCTCGGCGATGGTCGTCAGCTGGTCCGGCGTCTCCGCGTAGGGGAACGCGTCCTCCAGCTCGCGCTGCCAGGGGCTGTCCGTGCCGAACGCGTGCCCGGGCGCCGCCATCCGCGCGCTGTAGAGCTTGATCAGGTCGGCCGCGATCTCCTTGACGGCCTTCTTGGCCCGCGCCTTGGTCTTCGTCCAGTCCGCGCCGCCGAGGCGGTGCAGCGTGGGCGCCTCACCGCCGACGTACTTGGTGATCTGCTCCAGCTGGTCGGTGGGGATGTAGAGGCGGTCGCCGGGCTGGCCCCGCTTGGCGGGGGCGTACTCCACGACCAGGTACTCGCGGGTCGCGCCCTGCACGGTGCGCTGCACCATCTCGATGTAGCGGCCCACCCCGTGCTGCTCGTGGACGATGTGGTCGCCCGCCTCCAGGGTGAGCGGGTCGATGGTCTTGCGGCGGCGGGCGGGCATGCGCTGGCCGTCGCGGCCGGCGGCCTTCTGGCCGGACAGGTCGGTCTCGGTGAGCACGGCGAGCCGGAGCGCCGGGTCCACGAAGCCGTGGTCGATCGAGCCGCACGCCACGTGCACCACGGACGGGGAGATGTCGCCCAGGTCCGCGTCCAGCCGGGCCGCGATGCCCTCGCCGCCGAGCACCTCGACGGTGCGGGCGGCCGGGCCGTGGCCCTCCGTGACGTAGACCGTGCGCCAGCCGTCGGCGAGCCAGCCCTTGGTGTCGGCGAGCGCCTTGGCGGTGTCGCCGCGGTAGGTCTCCGGAGCGTGCATGCCGAGCTTGAGGGTGGCCGCGTCCAGCTCCTCGTCGGCGGCGAACGGCGACACCGACCACCACATCATGTCCAGCTCGCGCGCCCGGTCGCGGACGTCCGCGATCGACCACAGGGAGGCCGCGCCGAGGTCGATGGGCGCCTCGCCGCCGCCGGCGCTGGCCGCCCAGGACGCCTGGAGGAACTCCTGCGAGGTCGCCACGAGGTCCGCGGCGCGCGTGCGTACGCGCTCCGGGTCGCACACGACGGCCATGGAGCCCTTCGGCAGCACGTCGAGCAGCAGCTCCATGTCGTCGACGAGGACCGGCGCGAGCGACTCCATGCCCTCGACCGCGATGCCCTCGGCGATCTTGCCGAGCAGCTCGCCGAGCTCGGGGTGCTCCTCGGCGAGCCGGCGCGCGCGGGCGCGCACGTCGTCGGTGAGCAGCAGCTCACGGCAGGGCGGGGCCCACAGACCGTGCTCGGCGACCTCCAGGGAGCGCTGGTCGGCGACCTTGAAGTAGCGGATCTCCTCGACGTCGTCGCCCCAGAACTCGATGCGCAGGGGGTGTTCCTCGGTGGGCGGGAAGACGTCGAGGATCCCCCCGCGTACGGCGAACTCGCCGCGCTTCTCGACCAGCTCCACGCGTGCGTACGCGGCGGCGGCGAGGGCGTCGACGATCTCGTTCAGGTCGGCCGTCTGCCCGCCCCGCAGTGCCACGGGCTCCAGGTCGCCGAGGCCCTTGACCTGCGGCTGGAGCACCGAGCGCACGGGTGCCACGACGACGGAGACCGGGCCGGTCTCGGGGTCGTCGGGCCGGGGGTGGGCCAGCCTGCGCAGCACGGCGAGGCGACGGCCCACGGTGTCGCTGCGCGGGCTCAGCCGCTCGTGCGGGAGCGTCTCCCACGCCGGGTAGTCCACGACGCCGTCCGGGGGCAGCAGCGTCCGCAGGGCCGCCGTGAGGTCTTCGGCCTCGCGGCCGGTCGCCGTCACCGCCAGCACCGGGCGGCCGCTCTCGCGGGCCAGCGCGGCGACCGCGAAGGGGCGGGCCGCCGGGGGGCCGACCAGGTCGACGTGCGTCCGGTTGCCGTCCGTGGCCGCTTTGATCGCTTCCGCGAGTGCGGCGTCCTTGACGACGGCGTCGAGCAGACCGTGCAGGCTCATGGGGGGCTTTCCGTCCGGGATGACAGGGGCTGATGACTGACCGGGCTCGCGACGAGCCGGGGGTGGGCAACGCGAACCACCCGACACGCGGTGCGGGCCGGGGGTCTCCAGGGTACGTCGCCGCCGCACATGTCACCCGCGGGAGTGAAGGACCCGGAACGGCGCAGGACCCGGGACGACGCAAGGCCCGGGACAGCGCAGGACCCGGGACGACGCAGGACCCGGAACGACACAGGACCCGGGACGACGCAAGGCCCGGGACAGCGCAAGGCCCGGGACGACGCAGGACCCGGAACGACACAGGACCCGGAACGGCGCAAGGCCCGGGACAGCGCAAAGCCCGGAACGACGCAAGGCCCGGAACGACACAGGACCCGGGACGACACAGGACCCGGAACGGCGCAAGGCCCGGGACGACACAGGACCCGGAACGACACAGGACCCGGAACGACACAGGACCCGGAACGACGCAAGGCCCGGAACGACACAGGACCCGGAACGACACAGGACCCAGAACGACACAGGACCCAGAACGACGCAGGACCCAGAACGACGCAAGGCCCGGAACGACGCAAGGCCCGGGACGGCGCGGGGCCCGGGACGGCGCGGGGCCCGGGACGGCGCGGGGCCCGGTGCCGGAAGTCCCCCCAGGACTTTCGGCACCGGGCCCGTCCGCCGCAACCCCCGTGTGCGGTGGCTACTCGGTGGCGATGGCGTTGAGGACGTTCATGCGGCCCGCCCGGAACGCCGGGATCAGGGCGGCGAACAGTCCCACGAAGGCCGAGCCGACGAAGACCGCGCCGATGGTCGGCCACGGGATCTCCAGCACGTCCAGCCCCTCCAGGGCCAGCAGCTGCTGCGCCGTGGCGCCCCAGCCCATGCCCAGCCCGAGCCCCAGCAGGGCGCCGAAGAGGGCGATCACGACCGACTCCAGGCGGATCATCCGGCGCAGCTGCCGGCGCGAGAGGCCGATCGCCCGCATCAGGCCGATCTCCCGGGTCCGCTCGACCACCGACAGGGCGAGCGTGTTCACGACGCCGAGGACCGCGACGATGATCGCGAGGGCCAGCAGGCCGTAGATCATGTTCAGCAGCTGCCCGATCTGGTCCTTCAGGGCCTCCTTGTAGTCGGTCTGGTCCCGCACGCTGTACTGCGGGTAGTCGTCCAGACCGGCCTTCAGCGCGGTGTAGGCGGCGGCCTCCTGGCCCTCCTCGGCCGAGGCGAACACCAGGGTGTCGAGCGGCATCTTCTCGGCCGGGACATAGGTGGCGAGGGTGTCGATCGACGTGTACATCGCGCCCTGGTCGATCACCGCGTCGCTGCTGGTGATCGCCCGGACCGTCAGCCGGGCCTCGGAGCCGTCCTTGAACGCGACCGTGATCGCGGAGCCGAGGCGGATGCCGTGGTCCTCGGCGTACTCCTCGTGCACGGACATCGAGTCGGGCCGGTAGGCGTCGGCGAGGTTGCCGGCGACGGTCTCGACCCGCAGGTCCTGCGCGTACGTCGGGTCGGCGGCCGTGATGGCGGTGTCCTTGGACGTCTTGCCGTCCGGGGTCCTGAAGTCGGCCTGCGTCCACTTGTACTCGGTGACGCGTGCCACGCCGTCGGCGTCCTTGACGGCCTGGACCGCCTGCGGGGTGATCAGCTGCCCGCTGTCGGACTGCACGATGAAGTCCGTGCCGACGCTCTTGTCGAGCTCCTCGGTCGCCGAGGCGACCATCGAGGAGCCGACCACCGACAGGCAGGCCACCAGCGCCAGCCCGATCATCAGCGCGGCCCCCGTGGCGCCGGTGCGGCGCGGGTTGCGCAGCGCGTTGCGCTCGGCCATCCGTCCGACGGGGCCGAACATCCGCAGCACGATCGCCCCGAGCACCCGGACCACGCCGCCCGCGAGCAGCGGGCCGATGACGACGAAGCCGATCAGCGAGAGCACCACACCGGCGCCCAGCCACAGCGCACCCTCACCGGCGGTGTCGGCTGCCGAGGCCAGGTAGAGCGCGGACCCGCCGCCGCCGGTCAGCAGCAGGCCGATCACGGCCCGGACGACTCCGGCCCTGGCGTCGGCGGGGGCGCCGGCGTCGCGCAGGGCGGCCATCGGCGAGACCTTGCCGGCGCGGCGGGCCGGGAGGTAGGCGGCCAGGACGGTGACCACGACACCGAGGACGAGGCCGACCACCGGGGTGGTCCACACGACGGTCAGGTCGTCGGTGGAGAGGTTCATGCCCATGGCGCCCATGAGCTTCATGAGCCCCACCGCGAGCCCCACGCCCGCGCCGACGCCGAGCACGGAGCCGACGACGCCGAGCAGCAGCGCCTCGATCAGCACCGAGCGGTTGACCTGCTTGCGGCTCGATCCGATGGCCCGCATCAGGCCGATCTCGCGGGTGCGCTGGGCCACCAGCATCGAGAACGTGTTGATGATCAGGAAGACGCCGACGAGGAAGGCGATCCCGGCGAAGCCGAGCATCGCGTACTTGATCACGCCCATGAACTCCTGGACGTCCGCGGCGTTGGCGTCGGCGACCTCCTTGGCCGTCTGCACCTTGTAGCCGCCGTCGAGCGCCGTGGCGACGTTCTTCTTCAGCTGGGCGTCGCTGACACCGGCCGCGGCGGTGACGTTGACGTTGGTGTACACCCCGGTCTCACCGATCAGGGCCTGCTGGGCGGTCTTCGTGTCGAGGTAGAAGATCGCGGCACCGGGGTTGGTGATGGTGAAGTCGGCGATGCCGGTGATCTTCGCCCGGTGGGTGCCGACGGCGGTGATGATGCCGATCCCGTCACCCAGTGCGAGGCCGTGCTTGTCGGCGGTGTCCGCGTCGACCATCACCTGGTCGGCGCCCTGCGGCGCGGAACCGGAGGCGATCTTCATGGTGCGGGCGTCGTTGGCGTTCCAGTTGCCGACGATGGTCGGCCCGCCGCTGGTCGGGGAGAGGCTGTCCTTGTCGGCGTCGACGACGGTCACCGAGGTCGAGAAGACCGTCCCCTGCGCCGACTTCACGCCGTCCGCCCGGCCGACCTCGGCGACGACGGAGGCCGGCATGACCGGCGGCTTGCCGTTGTCGGCGGTGGTCTCGCCGGTGTCCGAGGAGCCCTTGGGGCTGACCGTGACGTCGGAGGCGGTGGCCGCGAACAGCTTGTCGAAGGTGGTGTTCATGGTGTCGGTGAACACGAGCGTGCCGCACACGAAGGCGACCGAGAGCAGCACGGCGACGGCCGAGAGGGCCATGCGCCCCTTGTGCGCGAAGAAGTTGCGCATCGAGGTCTTCAGCACGGTCATGACGTGCGCCCCCGGGCGTCGAAGTCCTTCATGCGGTCCAGGACGGTCTCGGCCGTCGGCCGGAACATCTCGTCGACGATCCGGCCGTCGGCGAGATACAGCACCCGGTCGGCGTAGGACGCGGCCACCGGGTCGTGGGTGACCATCACGATGGTCTGTCCGAGCTCGTCCACGGAGCGGCGCAGGAAGCCCAGCACCTCGGCGCCCGCGCGTGAGTCCAGGTTTCCGGTCGGCTCGTCACCGAAGATGATCTCCGGGCGGGCGGCGAGGGCCCGGGCCACGGCGACGCGCTGCTGCTGGCCGCCGGAGAGCTGCGTCGGCCGGTGCTTGAGCCGGTCGGCGAGCCCGACGGTCTCCACCACCCGGTCCAGCCACGCCTTGTCGGGCTTGCGGCCGGCGATGTCCATCGGGAGCGTGATGTTCTCTATGGCGTTGAGCGTCGGCAGCAGGTTGAAGGCCTGGAAGATGAAGCCGATCCGGTCGCGGCGCAGCCGTGTCAGCTTCTTGTCCTTCAGGCCGGTGATCTCCGTCTCGTCCAGGTAGATCTGACCGCTGGTCACGGTGTCGAGCCCGGCCAGACAGTGCATCAGGGTGGACTTGCCGGAGCCCGACGGACCCATGATCGCGGTGAACTGGCCGCGGGCGATGTCCACGTCGACATGGTCGAGGGCGACGACGCGGGTCTCCCCGGCCCCGTATGCCTTGACGACCTGCCGCGCTCGCGCGGCTACGGCCGTACGCTCTCCAGTGCCCCCGTGCCTGGGAATGGTTACAGCCGATGTCACCGTATGTCTCCTATGTCGGTCATGAGTTGACGCGGAAGTGCGCCCACCGGCCCGTGCCGGGTCGTACCGGGTGGTGCGAGGTGCGCCGCGAAGTGCTACGCCGATGAGTCTGGCGGCAGGAGGCCTGCCGTTCGATGGTGCACGGCCCCCTCTTGCACTGAGGAAAACCCCACCCCCGAAGGTGCGGTGCACCGCCCCCGGCCGCCCTCCCCGGCGGCGCTCAACGACGTAAAGCCAGGTTAAGGACGGCAGGGAGGGCGTTCGTCCTCCGCCGGGACGAACCCTCCCCGGGCCGTAGTACGGAGAACCCCCTAGGGGCCGTCACCCTCTGGGCGGAGTCCGTCTCAGGGTCGGGTCCCCCCTCCGGCCTCCTCAGGGTGCACCCTCCCGTCGCGTGAGGGTCAAGTGGGAAGCTGTCGGACGGCAGATAGGTGCAAGGGGAAGGAATCCGCGTGGGCAGCACCAGACCCGTGGTGCGGGGCGCCGCCGAGCGCGCCGCGACCGGCAGGCGGGGAGCGGTCGTGGCGGCGCTGATGCTCGCCATGGCGCTGGCGGCGCTCGACTCCACCGTCGTCTCCACGGCCGTCCCGCAGATCGTCGGTGACCTGGGCGGCTTCTCGGTCTTCTCGTGGCTCTTCTCGGGCTATCTGCTCGCGGTCACCGTGACCCTGCCCGTCTACGGCAAGCTCTCCGACACCTTCGGCCGCAAACCGGTCCTCGTCGTGGGAGCGTCCGTCTTCCTGCTCGGCTCCCTGCTGTGCGCGTTCGCCTGGAACATGTGGGCGCTGATCGTCTTCCGTGTCGTCCAGGGTCTGGGAGGCGGCGCCCTCCAGGGCACGGTCCAGACGCTCGCCGCCGACCTGTATCCGCTCCAGGAGCGCCCGAAGATCCAGGCCAGGCTCTCCACGGTGTGGGCGGTGTCGGCGGTCGCCGGCCCGGCGGTCGGCGGGGTCCTCGCCGCGTACGCCGACTGGCGCTGGATCTTCCTGGTCAACCTGCCGGTCGGCGGCCTCGCGCTCTGGCTGATCGTGCGTCACCTGCACGAGCCGCTGCGTGAGCGGGCCGCACGCGCGCGGGTGGACTGGTGGGGCGCGCTCACCGTCTTCGCCTGCGGCGGGGTGCTGCTGACGGCACTGGTGCAGGGCGGGGTGGCCTGGCCGTGGCTGTCGGCGCCCTCGCTCGCCCTGTTCGGCACGGGACTCGCGCTGGTCGCGCTCCTGGTGGTGATCGAACGCCGGGCGGCCGAGCCGATCATCCCCGGGTGGGTGTGGCGCCGCCGGACGATCGTCGCGGTCAACCTGGCGTTGGGCGCGCTCGGGCTGCTGATGGTCGCACCGACCGTCTTCCTGCCGACGTACGCCCAGTCGGTCCTCGGACTCGGACCGGTCGCCGCCGGATTCGTGCTCTCCGTATGGACGTTGAGCTGGCCGGTCTCGGCGGCCTGCAGCCAGCACGTCTACCGCAGGATCGGCTTTCGCCACACGGCGATGCTGGGCATCGGCGCGGCGACCCTGATCCTGCTGGCCTTCCCGCTGCTGCCGTACCCGGGCCAGGCCTGGCAGCCGACGCTGGTGATGCTCCTCCTCGGCGCGGCGCTCGGCCTGTTCCAGCTGCCCCTCATCGTCGGCGTCCAGTCCACGGTGGGCTGGTCGGAGCGCGGCACGGCCACCGCCTCGATCCTCTTCTGCCGCCAGACCGGACAGACCGTGGGCGCGGCGGTCTTCGGCGCCGTGGCCAACGGCGTGCTGGCCGGACACATGGGCAGCGCGGACCTCGACGCCGTGGCGCACGGCCTCGGCACGGGCGCGGTGTCCGAGACGACCCGGCGGGCCGTCGCCGACGCGGTCCACGCGGTGTACCTGGGGGCGGCGTGCGCGGCCGCGCTCGCCTTCCTGGCGCTGCTGGTGCTGGCTCCGCGCCGCTTCCCGGTCATCGACGAGTCCTGACCCACGCCGGGCGCATCCAAAAGTCTGAGTTAACGCGGGTAACACCGCAGGTCATCGACAGGTCGGTGAAGTAAGCGCATACCGACCGCTCAGTTTGGAGAAAACGCCGCGCGTTCCTTAACTCGCGAGTAGCGTGCGTGGCCCGCCCCCCACCTCCCTGCGGTCCGCCGCCACGGACCCGAGCCACGCAAGGAGCACGGGATGTCCCACGACCCGTACCCGCCACCTCCCCGACGCCCGTCGTACCCGCCGCCTCCCCGCCACCCCTCCTACCCGCCGCCTCCCCGCGACCGGTCGTACCCGCCCTCCGGCGACGACCCCTTCCCGCCCCGCTTCCCCGGCCTCCCGCCCACCGCGTCCGCGCCGCCCCTCGCCTCGCGGACCCACCCCACCTACCCCTGGCAGCCGGAAGCCCGTCCCGAACCCGACCGGCGGCCGACGCCCGTGCACGCGCCGCTCGGACACCACAGCGACCTGCGCATCCTGCGCAGCGCCTACCGCTGGCAGCGGCGGGTGGCGACGCTGACCGCTCTCGGGTACTTCACCCTGTTCCTGGTGCTGTCCGCGGTCGCGCCGGGCTTCATGACGGCCGGGGCCGCCGGCGGACTGCCGACCGGACTGCTGCTCGCGCTGGCCCAACTGCCGGTCACCTGGCTGGCGATCGCGCTGTACGAGCGCACGGCGCGCGTGCGGGTCGATCCGCTGGCGGACCGCATCCGCCGGCAGGCCGCGCTCGACGCCAAGCGGGGGGCCGGCCGATGACCGGATTCAGTGAGTCCGCGGAGACGATGACGCTGGTCGCGTTCACCGTCGTCGCCACCATCACGCTGCTGCTGTGCGTGATGACCGGCCCCGACCGCGACGACCTCGACGAGTTCTACACCGGCTACAGCTCCCTGTCCCCGATGCGCAACGGCCTCGCGATCGCCGGCGACTACATCTCCGCGGCGACCGTGCTGGGCACCGCCGGAGTGATCGCCCTGTACGGCCACGACGGGATCGTGCTGGCGCTCAGCACCACGCTCTCGCTGCTGCTGCTGATGTTCCTGCTGGCGGAACCGCTGCGCAACGCGGGCCGCTTCACGATGGGGGACGCCTTCGCACGCCGTATGCCGGGGCGGGCCGTGCGGGTGACCGCCTGCGTGGTGACGCTGGCCGCGCTGCTGCCGCTGATGCTGGTCCAGCTCGCGGGCACCGGACAGCTGATGGCCTTTCTGCTGGGGCTGTCCGGCACGACGGTGGAGACGGGCTGCATCGTGGGCCTCGGCGCGCTGATGATCAGCTACGCCGCGATCGGCGGGATGAAGGGGACCGCGCTCATCCAGATCCTGAAGATGGTGATGCTGCTCGGGTCGGGGGCGGTGGTCGCCGCGCTGGTGCTGGCCAAGTTCGACTGGGACCCGGCCGCCCTGTTCGACACGGCGGCGGACCGGAGCGGGGTGGGCGCCGCGTTCCTCAGCTCCGGGCTGCAGTTCGAGGGCGGGCCGTTCCCCCGGCTCGACATGATCACCGCCGAGCTGTGCGTGGTGCTCGGCGGCGGCTGCCTGCCGCACGTCACCATGCGCATGTACACCGCGTCCAGCGCCCGCCAGGTGCGCCGGTCGATGTCCTGGGCGGTGTCCGGCGTCGCGGTCTTCGTGCTGATCATCACGGTCGTCGCCATGGGCGCGACCGCGCTGCTGGGCCGCGAGACCGTCGCGGCCGCCGACCCGCAGGGCAACTCCGCCTATCTGCTGGGCTCCCAGGCCGCGTTCGGGCCGGAGGTGACGACCGGGGAGACGTTCCTGTTCACAGCGGTCGCGACCGCCGTCTTCCTGACGGTGCTCGCCTCGGTCGCCGGGATGATCCTCGCCTGCGCCAACTCCCTGGCGCACGACGTCTTCGCCGGACGCGTCCAGGAGCTGTCCGCCCGCCGTGAGATGACCCTGGCCCGCCTCTCCGCCGTCGCGATCGGCATCCCGACCATCCTGCTGGCCACGATGGTCCAGCACCGCAGCCTGCAACCCCTGGTGACCCTGTCGTTCTCCCTGGGCGCCTCGGCCCTCGCGCCCGCCCTGGTCTACTCCCTCTTCTGGCGCCGCTACACCCGCACCGGCCTGCTGAGCACCCTCATCGGCGGCTCGCTCGCGGTGCTGATCCTGACGCCGGGCACCAAGCTGGTCTCCGGCTCACCCGTCGCCGCCTTCCCCGAGGCCGACTTCACGTACTTCCCCTTCACCACCACGGGCCTGGTCTCCGTCCCCCTCGGCTTCGCCTTCGGCTGGCTCGGCACGATGGCCTCCGGCCGGCGCAAGGCGGAGGAGCAACGTCGCCAGTACGAGGCCGTGGAGGCGTGGATCCTGGCCGGAGCGGTACGCCGAAAGGGGTGAGCTACGAACCCGGGGGGCGCCGGGAACCGCCCCGCAGTCGCCCTGCACCGGGACGAAACGGTGCACCGCTGGCGGGAGCAAAGGCCGCAACGGTGTGCCGTCGGGCGTCGGCGGGGGGATTCGTCGGCGTATGTCGGTGGGCGGGCGGGGGCCCGGTCGGTCATTCCGCCGGGGCTCGGCCGCCGGTCAGTGCTGCGAGGCTGTTGCGGACGTAGTCCATGTGCGCCTGTACGTCGTCCCAGCGCTCCCCGTGTTCCCGCAGGACCCCTTCGGTCTCGCGGGCGATGTGCTCCTCACGCGCCCGGGCCTGCGCGAGCACCTCGGCGGCCAGCGCCTGCGCCTTCTCCTGCTCACGCCCCAGAGCCTGTTCGGCGTCGGCGAAGTCCCGCTCCGCCTCGGCCAGCTCGGCCTCCGCGCGCGCGACCCGGTCGGCGAGGCCCGCGTCCACGACGGCGTCGCCCTCCACGGCCTGGTTCTCCACCGCGGACCAGCGCTCGGCCTGCACCTTCTCCTGCTCGGCCAGGATCGCGGCGGTGCGGTGCCGGACCTCGCGCAGCGCGGACAGCGCCTCCGCGCGGCCCTCCTTGACCTCCCGCCGGGCCTCGATCCGGATCTCGTCCGCCTCCGTGCGCGCCGCGAGCACCCGCTGCCGGGCCCGTTCCTCGACCTCCGTCACGAGCGCGTCCGCCTCTTCCCGCGCCGTCCGGCGCACCCGGTCGGCGTACGCCTCGGCCTCGGTGACCTGCTCCTGCGTCTCACGCCGCGCACACTCCCGCACCGCCGCGGCCTCGTCCCGCGCCGCCTGGAAGAGCAGCCGGGCGCCCTCCCCCAGCGACTCGTACGTCTGCGGGGGAAGCTCGGCGAGCGTCTCGCGCAGATCCTCCAGCTCCTCCTCCATCTCCCGGGCCAGGACGGTGAGACGGGCGGCCCGCTCCCAGGCGGCGTCACGATCCTCGGACAGGGCCTCGATGTAGGCATCGACCTCTTCGGGGCGGTAACCGCGCCCCCGTACTGGCGCGAAGCCATGCGACGACACGGATGCGCTGCTCATTGCGGAACTCCTCGAGCGATGTCGATTTAGCGCATATCTTGATGTATCGGACAGAAATGGTCATAATCCGACACTCCGCGCCGGGCGCTCCTGGTGCACGTTCCGGAAAACAGAGGGGCCGGGCCCGGTCTCACGACCGGGCCCGGCCCTCCCCGCAAGGGATGTCAGCGCACCGCAGGCATCACAGCAGCCCGTCCCACATCTGCTCCAGCAGCACCGACCACCAGCTCTCCGGCGAACCCAGCGCCGCCGGGTCGAGCGCCGCCAACTGGGCCTGGAAGTCGACCGTCCAGCGGCCCGCCTGCTCCTGGTTCAGCCCGAACCGCAGCCGCCACATCCGGCCCAGCAGCGCCAGGCAGCGCACGAACTCCGGCAGCCCGGTGTTCACGAACTGCGGCGGCACCGGCGCACCGCCCGGCCCGGCCTCCACCGGCACGGCCACGATGTGCGCCGTGCCGTACTGCACGCACAGGGCCTTGCCGAAGTCGCTGCCCATGACGAGGTACGAGCCCGCGCCCGCCGCGGGCTGCACCCCACGCTCCTGCGCCAGCTCGGCCAGTGTCGGCACCGGCCGGCCCGGCTGGGCCTGCGCCCAGAAGAACGGCCCCATGTCCAGCGGCAGTCCGGCCGCCACCAGCGTGTGGGCCACGACCGGGGGCACGCCCTGCCGGGACACCGCGGCCTGCTCGAACCGGAACACGCCCGGCCCGAACGCCCCCGCCAGCTCCTGCGCCACGCCCTCCGGCGGCAGCGGCGGCGCCGGCTGCACCGGCGGCAGCGGCGCCCGCACCGGCGCCGGGCGCGCGGGACCGTCCGCCACCTGATGCAACTCGCCCTGATGCGCCAGCAGCTGCTGCATGCCCTGCTGCCGGCTCGCGTGATCCGTGCCGTACGGCGCGATGCTCGCGATCCGCGCCTGCGGCCACTGCTCGCGGATCATCCGCGCACAGTACGCGCCCGGCAGCTCGCACGACTCCAACTCGGTGTGCAGCTCCAGGACCTGGTCCGGCGGCACGTTCATGGCCCGCAGCTCGTGGAAGATCTGCCACTCCGGGTGCGGCGTACCCGGCGCCGAACGCCGGATCAGCTGCTGCTCCGAGCCGTCCTGCGCGCGGTAGCGCAGCACGGCCTGATAGCCCGGTCCGACGGTCGGCTGACCCTGCTGCGGATATCCGTACGCCGGACGCTGCCCGGGAACCGGCTGTCCCGGCATCGGCATCTCGGGAGCCGGAGGCGGTGGCACCGCCCCCTGCGCCGGGGGCATCGGGTGCGGGACGCCGGGAGGCACGCCGGGAACACCCGGTGCCTGCGGCGGCGGGGGCGCACCGGGACCGCCCACGGCGGGACCGGCGAGCATCGTCTCCGCGTGGTGCACGGCGCCGTGCGCACCCCCGGCCGAACCCTGCGCACCCGGGACGCCGGGGGCACCGGGGGGCTGATGCGCGCCCGGCATGCCAGGGGCTCCCGGAGCGCCCGGAGCCTGGGGCGCGCCCGGAGGCTGCGGTGCCCCCCGCCCGGGCCCGGTGGGCCCGGGTTCGGCCAGCATCGTGGCCGCGTGGTGCGCCCCACCGGGCGGTGTCCCGCCCGGAGTTCCCGGCGTTCCCGGGGGAGCCGGCGGCCCGGGCGGGGTCGGCGCACCCGGCGCCTGCGGCGCGCCCGGACCGGCCGCGGGACCCTCAGGTCCCTCGGGCCCGAGGGAGGAGACGAGCTGCGTGGGCACGTACGCGCCCTGCGCGCCGGGCGTACCCGGCGCAGGCGTGCTTCCCGGCCGCGCGCCGGGCGTGCCCGGAACACCCGGCGGCGGAGGCGGCGTCGCGCCGCCGCTCCGCCCACGACGGGGCGGCGGCGCCGCCTTGGAGGTGGCGGCGTCGGCGATGTCCCCGGCGTCCGCGGCGGGGGGCTGCGGCGCGCCCGGCGTCTGCCCGGCCCCGTACGACGGGCCGCCCGGAACACCCGGAGGAGGCGTGGCCGAACCCGGAACGGGCGCACCCGGAACGGGCGGCGGCGTCGGCGCCCCCGGCACGGGCACCCCCGGAGCCGGCGTACCCGGAACCGGCGGCGGCGTGGCGGAACCCGGCGTCGCCGCGCCCGCCACCCCCTGCGGATAGCCGTACGTCTGCGCGAGCGGCGGCTGCGCCGGGGCACCCGCCCCCTGCGAGGACCCCTCGTCCAGCACCGGCGCGACCGTCGTCGGCGGAAGCTGGCTTCCCCCCGCGATCAGCGCCGTCCGCGCCTCCGGCGGAGCCACCCGGGACTCCTCCTCGTCGGCCCCGCTCAACGGCGGCGCGAACACCGTCACCGGCAGCGGCACGGAACGGTCCTCACCGGCGTCCGCGTTGGTGTCCGTACCGGCCCACGGGGTCGCTCCCGCCGGTGCCGCAGGCGCACCCGGCGCACCCGCCGGCGCGGACCCGGCCGGCGGCACGTCCTCGGTGCCGCCCGCGGCCGCGGGCCAGGCCGCCCCACTGCCGGCGGCGCCGCCCGGCTGGGCCGCCCCGGTGCCGCCCCCGGACGCCGCGGCCGCACCCCGGCGATCCGGGATCCCCATCCTGTCGGCCGCCTCCTGCAACCACTCCGGCGGACTCAGCAGGAACGACGTCTGGTTGAGGTCCACCCGCTCCGCGGGCGCGGCCACCGGCGCGGGCGTCGCCTCCGGACGCCCGTACTCCTCCTCGTAGCGCCGGACGACCTCGCCCACCGGCAGCGACGGCCAGAGCGTGGCCTCCCCGCTGTCCCGCGCGATCACCAGCCGCTGTGTGCCGCCGTCCGACCGCGGCCCGTCCGCGCGGTCCTCGGCCCACACCACGAACCCGAGCTCGAACTCCCGCACCCGCACCTCACGATGCTGGTACGACGGCACGTCCCCGTTGATCCACTCCTCGGCACGCTCCTGCGCCTGCGCGAAGGTCACCATCGTCAGCTCACTCCCCCACAGACACCGAGGACGAGACGTCGACCGCCCGCGCGAAACCGCCGTCCACCATCAGATTCGCCACCGTGTCCAACTCCGGCGGCGACCCCGCCAGCCGCGACAGGAAGACGTCGAAGTCCTCCCCGGCCGGCAGCAGCAACCGCTCCACCCGCTCGGCCGGAGCCCACGCGGGATCGACGTCCCGCGTGTCGTCGTACGCGCAGAACCACACCGAACCGGCGCGCTCGCCCTTCACCTTCACGGCGAGCAGACCGCCCTGCACGAACCCGACACCCAGGTAGTCCTTGGTGAGATGGTCACGCAGGCACTTGTTCACGTACACCAGGTCGTTGACCGCCGCCTCGTCGCGCACCGTGAAGAACGGCTGGTCGATCAGCAGCCCCAACTCCGCGTCCAGCGCGGTCCCGACCGGCGCACAGCCACCGGCCGCCTTCAGGAACGAGCGGTACGCGCCCGGCAGCCGGTACCCGAGGTCCTCCTCGACGCCCAGCACCTGCGCCTCCGTCACCGCAAGACCCGACTTCGGCAAACCGAAGTGCGCCGGCCGCGTCTCCTGGAGGGGCCGCGTGCCCCGCTTCGTCTGGTCCACCGCGGCCGTGGCGATCCCGCCGTGATGACGCAACAGCGCCTTCACCTCGACCGGCACCAACTCCAGCCGCCGCGTCCCCACCACGTGATGCCACGTCCACCCGTGCGGGGTCGCCACCGGCGCCACCGTGTCCCACAGGTCGTGACCGGACGCCGACAACGCCGCGTTCGCCGACACGTAGTCCGTCAGCCGCAACTCGTCCACACCGAAACCCGCCGGCGGTTCCGCGATCTCCGCGGCCGCACGCGCGTAGGCCGAGAAGTCGGGGTAGCCGTTCTCGTCCACCCGCACCCCTCCCGGGTGACGGGCCGCCCGGACCGGATCCGGGAAGTGCACGACCTGCCCGGCGTAGGCCGCGTTCGGCGGCGCGGCTTCTCCCCCGGCCTGGCGGCCGGGAGGTGCCCCCAGCCCGAGCCGACCTGTCGTCATGGCGGTTGCCCCCTGCGGCACTCTGGTACGACCCGTGGCGGACCTTCTTGAACCCTTCGGCCCGCTACGCCCCGTATCGACTGTCTCCAACGCGTTGACCGCGCCTCGTGGTGCCAACAGCCTATGCGGTACGACGAAACCGGTCACCGGCGCACGTCACAGCACCGGAAACCCTTCCTCCGCCCACGGTGACCAGCCGTCACCCCACCGTGACAGCCTGCCCCGCCCCGGGCGTGTCGCGGCGCCCCAGCTTCCACACAGGCCACGGCATTTGGCACTCTGTGTCCGCCGGGGGGATGCACGGGAGGGGAAATACGATCATGAACGCCACGCAAACGGGGCCGCACGCCGGCCCCTCCGGCGACCCTCGGATCGGCTGGAGCGCCACCGACAGCCGCCCCGCGCCCACCCTCCACCACCGCCGCGACGGCATACTCCCGACCGTCGCCGCCGCCCTCTCCGTCCGCGGCGCCACCCTCACCGGCACCGCCGCCCGCGGCGACCAGCCCCCCGCCCTCCACCCCCTCGTGCAGGACTTCCTCGACACCCTCACAAGCGCCCAACGCGACCGCTTCACCGGCCGCTGCGCCGAGGCCATCCTCATCTCCCGGCACCTCGCCGCCGCCGACGCCGCCCGCAGCAGACGCGCGGCCCGAAAACCCATGACCAACGGCGAGGCCCGCAAGGCCCTCAAGCAGGCCAAGCTCACCGCCCGCCGCATCCGCGAGGACGGCGACCCCCTGCACGGCGGCTTCGCCGCCCCGTGCCGCGCCTGCGCCGCCCTCACCGCCCACTTCGGCGTCCGCGTCGTCGACCCGGCGACGGCCGACGACTGACGACTGACGACTGACGACTGACGACTGACGACTGGAACGGCCCGCCGGAGTCCCTCGACACCCGGGTCGCCGCACCGCACGAGCCGTACGACGAACGAAGGGCAGATGCACACCGACCGCACCTCGACCACCCGCTTCGCCGTACCCGTCGACGCCGCCCTGCGCGACGCCGGCTGGCAACCGGGACGCTGGGACATCAAGCAGGCCGAGATCTGGGCCGACACCCTGCGCGAGCACACCTCACCCGCCGGCCACCGGCACGCCGTCTTCCCCGCCGCCGTGGAAGCCTGGGCCGAATTCGGCGGCCTGCGGATCGCCCCGACCGGCCCCGGACGCCAGATCGCCCCCGCACACCTCCACCTGGACCCGCTGCACGGCCTGCACATGGCCCGCACCCTCGGCGACCTCGGCCGCGCCCTCGACACCGAGGTCAGCCCCCTCGGCGCCGAATCCGACACCCAGGCCCTGCTCGCCATCGACACCGAAGGCCGCGTCTACGCCCTCGACCACACCGGCGACTGGTACCTCGGCGCCGACATCGACCGCGCCCTCACCGGCCTCGTCTCCGGCATGGAACCGGTACGCCTCACAGCGGGCTGAACCTCCCGGCGGTCCCACCCCGGCTACGACGCCGGAATCACCGCCGACACCCGGAAACCCCCCGCGTCCGTCGGCCCGGACACGAACACCCCGCCCAGGCCGACGACCCGCTCCTTCATCCCCACCAGCCCGTTGCCCCCCGAGGGCAACCGGGCCGAGGACGCCGACGCGGCCTCCGGCGGCGGCTCGTTCTCCACCTGCATCGCGATCTCCGACACCCGGTGCGCCAACCGCACATAGGTCTTCGCCCCTGCCGCGTGCTTGTGGACGTTCGTCAGCGCCTCCTGCACCACACGGAACGCCGTCTGCTCCACCGCGGGCGCGTACACCCGCACCTCCCCCTCGACCGACAGGTCGACCACCATCCCCGCCGCCGCAGACTGCCCGACCAACTCGTCCAGCTCCGACAGACAGGGACCGTCCCCCACCGGACCCTCGTCGACCGCGACCGCCCGCGAGGCCGCCGCCGCGGCGGCCGCGGCCGCCCCCACCGCCGCCAGCGGCACCGCCGCCCGCTCCCGCCGCCCCGCACCACCGTCACCGCTGCGCAGCACCCCGAGCATCTCGCGCAGCTCGGTCAGCGCCTGCCGCCCCATGTCGCCCACCAGCGCCGCGTTCTTCACGGCCTTCTCCGGATCCTTCCGCGCGACGGCCTGCAACGCGGCGGCGTGCACCACCATCAGACTCACCCGATGCGCGACCACGTCGTGCATCTCCCGCGCGATCCGCGTCCGCTCCTCGTTGCGCGCCCACTCGGCCCGCTCCTCCGCCCGCTCCGCGAGCAACTGAAGCTCCCGCTCCAGGCTGTCGGCGCGCTCCCGCAGGCTCTCCATCAGCCGGCGCCGGGCACCCACGTACAGGCCCAGCAGCAGAGGCGGCGCGGTCACGCCGAGCGAGGCCGTGATGGAGACGAAGGGGACGACCCACTCGCCGATGCCCACGTCGCCCCGCGCCATGTCCTGCTGCGCCCGGACGAACGTCACCACCAGCGTGCCCACCAGCGACATGCCCGCGAGCGCCGTGATGATCCGGCGCGGCAGCTCCGAGGCGGCGAGGGTGTACAGGCCGACCACGGTCAGCAGGAAGCCCATCTGCGCCGGTGAGATCGCGATCGACACCAGCACGACGGGGATCGGCCACATCCGGCGCAGCAGCAGCGTCGAGCCGGCCAGCAGGCCGAAGACGACACCGGCGGCGACCGGGATTCCCGCGTCCCGCGCGAACGGCACTCCCTCGACACCGCACTCGATCGCGGACAGCAGCGCGAGCGTCCCGTCCAGTGCGGCACTACGCCATCTCGCCCACCACCACGGGCCCGACAGGCCCTGGGCGCGCTCTTCCCCCGTCGTGGTCATGCCCTCCAGCCTACGGGCGGGGGCCATCGCTTTTCCGGCGAGTTTCGACGACTTGGCCACACCACACTCCGTAGCCGAACAACAACGAAACCCCCTGGAATCCCCCGAACTACTGAACCCCGAACGTCCACCCCCGGAACGGATCATTCCACCCGGACGGTATGCGCATGGCACATTCACACGGCAAGTACGCCAGGGCCACAGCCTCCGGCAGATCCGCGACCAGCTGAAGATCTACAACAACGACGTCCTCCACCAGTTGGTGAGGGGCGAGCCGCCGCCGGCGTGGACGAAGCGGCCGAACGCGAAGGACGACCTTATTGGGCCGAGGGGCAGAAGAGCAGGCCGTATCAACGTCGCGAGGTCGTGGACTTCGTCAACAGTGACCCGGCGGTGATCCAGGTCTTCCTCGCCTGGCTCGACCTGCTGGGCGTGGACCGCGAGCGCGTCAGGTTTCGAGTCATGATCCACGAGAGCGCCGACGCGGCCGACTGTCGCGGCTGCCTTGTCGTGCGAGTCCGGCAAGGGGCGCAACTGTACTGCCGTATTGATGGTTGGTGGAACGGGACAGCTGCTGGCGCAGCGACGCGACTCCGGTAAGGTCTGAGGCACTGTCCCCCGTGGTGTAACCAGGCAGCACACCAAGTTTTGGTCTTGGCAGGTCAAGGTTCGAATCCTTGCGGGGGAGCCACAGTGCGCCACACTTGAGTTCGGGCCCTGACAGCTCTGTCAGGGCCCGCTCTCATCTGCCCCCGACCCCACCCCGGTATCCTGCGGTTGTCCACACCCCCTCCACAGCCGAAGGGCATCCCGTGAGCGCCATTCGCCCGGCAGCCGTCGTCGTACTCGCAGCGGGTGAGGGCACCCGTATGAAGTCGGCCACACCGAAGGTCCTGCACGAGATCTGCGGACGTTCCCTGGTCGGCCATGTCCTCGCCGCCGCCGGTGAGTTGAAGCCCGAGAACCTCGTCGTGGTCGTCGGGCACGCCCGGGAGCAGGTCACCGCTCACCTCGGCGACGTCGCCCCCGACGTGCGCACCGCCGTCCAGGCGCAGCAGAACGGCACGGGTCACGCCGTCCGGATGGGTCTGGAGGAGCTCGGCGGCGGTCTCGCCGGGACCGTCGTGGTCGTCTGCGGTGACACCCCGCTGCTGACCGGCGAGACCCTCAAGAACCTCGCCCGCACCCACTCCGAGGACGGCAACGCGGTCACGGTGCTGACCGCCGAGGTGCCGGACGCCACGGGGTACGGGCGGATCGTGCGGGACGCGGCCTCGGGTGCGGTGACGGCGATCGTCGAGCACAAGGACGCGTCCGAGGAGCTGCGGGCGATCCGGGAGATCAACTCGGGGGTGTTCGCCTTCGACGGCCGGCTGCTGGCCGAGGCGCTGGGGCAGGTCCGTACGGACAACAGCCAGGGCGAGGAGTACCTGACGGACGTGCTCGGCATCCTGCGGGAGGCCGGGCACCGCGTGGGTGCCTCGGTGGCCGGTGATCACCGGGAGATCGCGGGGATCAACAACCGTGTGCAGCTGGCGGAGGCGCGGCGGATCCTGAACGAGCGGTTGTTGACGGCCGCCATGCTGGACGGTGTGACCGTCGTGGATCCGGGTTCGACGTGGGTCGAGGTGGGGGTGACGTTCGAGCAGGACGTCGTGGTGCTGCCGAACACGCTGCTGCAGGGGTCGACGCATCTGGGCGCGGGCTGCGAGGTCGGTCCGAACAGCCGGCTGAAGGACACCCGGGTCGGGGCCGGGGCGCGGGTCGACAACACGGTGTCGGACAGTGCGGTGGTCGGTCCGGAGGCGACGGTGGGGCCGTACGCCTATCTGCGTCCGGGGACGCGGCTGGGGCGCAAGGGCAAGATCGGGACGTACGTCGAGACGAAGAACGCCTCGATCGGTGAGGGTACGAAGGTGCCGCATCTGTCGTACGTCGGGGACGCGACGATCGGCGACAACTCGAACATCGGCGCCGCGAGTGTGTTCGTGAACTACGACGGCGAGGAGAAGCATCACACCACCGTCGGGTCGCACTGCAAGACGGGTTCGGACAACATGTTTGTGGCGCCTGTCACGATCGGGGACGGTGCTTACACCGCCGCCGGGTCCGTGATCACGAAGGACGTGCCGCCCGGTTCGCTGGCCGTGGCCCGTGGTCAGCAGCGGAATATCGAGGGTTGGGTGGCTCGTAAGCGTCCGGGCAGCGCGGCGGCGAAGGCGGCCGAGGCGGCTTCCAGGAAGCCGGAAGGCGAAGGCTGACCGGAAACAGGTGCGTCTGGGACGGCGTACCGTGATAAGTGCACACCCGCACCCCACCAGCTGAGACGACGCTTTTCGTCCAGTTGAGACGTCGTGTCGACATCCAGCTGAGACACCTCTGAGGAGACAGTGCTGTGACCGGGATCAAGACGACCGGCGAGAAGAAGATGATGTTCTTCTCCGGCCGCGCCCACCCCGAGCTTGCCGAGGAGGTCGCCCACCAGCTGGGTGTCGGGGTTGTCCCCACCAAGGCCTTCGACTTCGCCAACGGTGAGATCTATGTGCGTTATCAGGAGTCGGCGCGTGGTGCCGATTGCTTCCTGATCCAGAGCCACACGGCTCCGATCAACAAATGGATCATGGAGCAGTTGATCATGATCGACGCCCTGAAGCGGGCGTCGGCGCGCTCCATCACGGTCATTGTGCCGTTCTACGGTTACGCGCGGCAGGACAAGAAGCACCGTGGTCGTGAACCGATCTCGGCGCGTCTGATCGCGGACATGATGAAGACGGCCGGGGCGGACCGGATCCTGACCGTGGACCTGCACACGGACCAGATCCAGGGCTTCTTCGACGGTCCGGTGGACCACCTGTTCGCGCTGCCGCTGCTCGCGGACTACGTGGGCAAGAAGGTGGACCGGGAGAAGCTGACGGTGGTCTCGCCGGACGCCGGCCGGGTCCGGGTCGCGGACCGCTGGTGCGACCGGCTGGGCGCGCCGCTGGCGATCGTGCACAAGCGGCGGGACAAGGACGTCGCGAACCAGGTGACGGTCCACGAGGTCGTGGGTGAGGTCAAGGGCCGGGTGTGTGTCCTGGTCGACGACATGATCGACACGGGTGGGACGATCTGTGCCGCTGCCGACGCGCTGTTCGCGCACGGTGCGGAGGACGTGATCGTGACGGCGACGCACGGTGTGCTGTCGGGTCCGGCTGCGGACCGGCTGAAGAACTCTCGGGTGAGTGAGTTCGTGTTCACCAACACGCTGCCGACGCCGGGTGAGCTGGCCCGGGACATGGACAAGATCTCGGTGCTGTCGATCGCCCCGACCATCGCGCGCGCCGTGCGTGAGGTGTTCGAGGACGGTTCGGTGACGAGCCTGTTCGACGAGCAGTAGGCGGCTGCTCCTCCAGGTTGATCGATTTTTCTGCGGCCTCCCCACCGAGTAGTCTGTTCAGGTTGCTCGGCGAGGGAGGCCGTGGTCCGTAGTCCGTTCCGGACGGGACTCGGCTGTCCGTTATCGACGCGCTCTTCGTAGCAGGCCGTTCGTGGCCGGGTGACCACGTCCGTACCTGATTTCTACGAGGAGTGATCGTCATGTCCGAGGTGAAGCTCGCCGCCGAGTCCCGCACGGAGTTCGGCAAGGGTGCCGCCCGTCGTATCCGCCGCGACAACAAGGTTCCCGGTGTGCTGTACGGCCACGGTTCCGACCCGCTGCACCTGACGTTCCCGGGCCACGAGCTGCTGATGGCGCTGCGTACGCCGAACGTCCTGATCTCCCTGGACATCGACGGCAAGTCCAACGAGCTGGCGATCCCGAAGTCCGTGCAGCGTGACCCGCTGAAGGGCTTCCTGGAGCACGTCGACCTGCTGCTGGTCAAGCGCGGCGAGAAGGTCACCGTCGAGGTCCCGGTCATCGCCGAGGGCGAGCTGGCGGCCGGTGGCAACCTGCTGGAGCACGTGCTGAACGCGCTTCCGGTCGACGCCGAGGCCACGCACATCCCGGAGAACTTCACCGTCTCCGTGGAGGGTCTGGAGGCCGGTGCCTCGATCCACGCCAAGGACGTCAAGCTCCCGAACGGCGTCACGCTGGCCGTCGAGGAGGACGCCGTCGTCCTGCAGGTCCTGGCCGCGCAGGCCGAGGAGGCCCCGGAGGGCGAGGAGGCCGCTGCGGGCGGCGAGGGCGAAGAGGCCGCTGCCGAGGCCTGATCGCCGGTAGTTTGCCAGCCGCTGCTTCCCTCGCGGAGGCGGCGGCTGGTGGCGTATCTAAGGAGATGTGGACGTGACGACCGACGCGGCGGCCCCCTGGCTGATCGTGGGGCTGGGCAATCCCGGACCCGAGTACGCGATGAACCGGCACAACGTGGGCTTCATGGTGGCGGATCTGCTCGCGGAGCGGATCGGGGGCAGGTTCAAGCGGGCGGGGAAGGCGCAGGCGCAGGTCGTCGAGGGCCGGATCGGTCCGCCGGGGCCGGCGAGCCGCCGGGTGGTTCTGGCGAAGCCGATGTCGTTCATGAACCTGTCGGGCGGCCCGGTGAACGCGCTGCGTGACTTCTACAAGGTGCCGCTCGGCCAGGTGGTCGCGGTCCACGACGAGCTGGACATCGACTACGGGACGCTGCGCCTGAAGCTCGGGGGCGGCGACAACGGGCACAACGGGCTCAAGTCGATGACGAAGGCGATGGGGCCGGACTACCACCGGGTGCGGTTCGGGATCGGGCGGCCTCCGGGGCGGATGCAGGTGGCCGACTTCGTGCTCAAGGACTTCTCGTCCGCCGAGCGCAAGGAGCTGGACTACTTCGTGGACCGGGCGGCGGACGGCGTGGAGTGTCTGCTGAGCGAGGGGCTGGAGCGGGCGCAGAGTCTGTACAACTCCTGACTTGTCCCCCACCTCGGTTGACTGACCGTACAGGCATGGCCAAGGATCGCGGCCATGCCTTCTGCCGTCGTCTCCAGTCAGGGCGTGTCCGTCGCGCTGCGGTTCGGGCGGCTCGCGGCGATGGGTCTCGTCGCGGCGCTGATCCTGATCGCGGGGGTGTGGGCGTCCTGGAGCACCGCCCAGTACGTGATGCTCACCAAGGGCCGGGAGAGCGGGACGATCAAGGTGACCGGCTGCGCCGGCGCCACATGCTCCGGCCCGTACACCCCGATCTCCGCGGGCTCGCAGGCCCGTGACCGGGTCGTCATCGAGAAGACCGCCGCCGTGCGGGACGGGCAGACCTACACCGTGGTGATGAAACCGGGCGGCGGCGAGGTCGTGCGGTCCGGGCCCGCGGGGGTGCTGTACTCCTGGGTGCCGCTGGGCGGCGCGCTGTTGCTCGGCTCCGTCGTGGTCGCGGGCGGACTGGGACGAATACGGACGGCCTGGGTGATGGCCGGCTCCGGGCTGGCCCTGATCACCGCGACGTACGTCGTCGTGTAGGGACCGGGACCGGACGCGGGTGTGCCCCCGTGCTCACGAGGAGCACGGGGGCACACCCATGTCGGGGCAGGGCTCGCGGCGGTTCTCAGCCCGTGTTGCGCAGGCCGGCCGCCACGCCGTTCACGGTCAGGAGCAGGGCCCGCGCGAGCAGCGGGTCCGGCTCGGCGCCCGTGGCGGCGGCGTCACGCTGCCGCTTGAGGAGGGCGACCTGGAGGTAGGAGATCGGGTCGAGGTAGGCGTCGCGGATGGTGAAGGTCTGCTTCAGCACCGGCTGGGCGTCGAGGAGTTCGTCCCCGCCGGTGATCCGCAGGATCTCGGCGACGGTGAGGGCGTGCTCGGCGCGGATGGTGTCGAAGACGTGCTTCAGCTCGTCCGGGACGAGGGTGTCGACGTAGTGGCCGGCGATCCGCAGGTCGGTCTTGGCCAGCGTCATCTCGACGTTGGAGACGAAGTTGCGGAAGAAGTGCCACTGCCCGTACATCTCGTCGAGCACCGTGTCCCCTTCCTGCCGCAGGCCCGACTCGCGCAGCGCCTTGAGGCCGGAGCCGACACCGAACCAGCCGGGGACGATCTGCCGGGACTGGGTCCAGCCGAACACCCACGGGATGGCCCGCAGCCCGTCCAGGCCCGCGCCCGAGTCCGGGCGGCGCGACGGCCGCGAGCCGAGGTGCAGGTCGGCGAGCTGGTCGACGGGGGTGGAGGCGAAGAAGTACGAGGGCAGGTCCGGGTCCTCCACCAGCCTGCGGTACGCCGCGTGCGCCGCGTCGCTGACCACGTCCATCGCGGCGTCCCAGCGGGCGAGGGCCTCCACGGACTGGCGGGGCGCGGTGTGCAGGGCGGAGGCCTGGAGGGTCGCGGCGACCGTCAGTTCCAGGTTCTCCCTGGCCAGGGACGGGATCAGGTACTTGTCGGAGATGACCTCGCCCTGCTCGGTCACCTTGATCTCGCCCTCCAGGGTGCCCCAGGGCTGGGCGAGGATCGCGTCGTGCGTGGGGCCACCGCCACGGCCGACGGTGCCGCCACGGCCGTGGAAGAGCCGCAGTCGTACGCCGTACCGGTGGGCGACGTCGCGCAGGCGCCGCTGCGCCCGGTGGATCTCCCACTGGGAGGTCGTGATGCCGCCGAACTTGGAGGAGTCCGAGTATCCGAGCATGACCTCCTGGACGTCACCGCGCAGGGCGACCAGGCGCCGGTAGGAGGGGTCGGCGAGCATGTCCTCCAGGATCGTGTCGGCTGCCTTCAGCTCGTCGGTGGTCTCCAGCAGCGGCACGATGCCGATCTTGGCCCAGCCGGCGTGCAGGTCGACCAGGCCGGCCTCGCGGGCGAGGACGGCGGCGGCGAAGACGTCGTCGGCGCCCTGGCACATCGAGATGATGTACGACTCGATGACCTCGGGTCCGAAGACCTGCAGGGCCCGCTTGACGGTCCGGAAGACGCCGAGGGTCTTGGCGCCGGCCGCGTCGACGGGGGCCGGGGTCGGGGCCAGCGGGCGGCGTGAGCGGAGTTCCTTGGCGAGCAGCTTCGTGCGGTAGTCGCGCGGCATGTCGGCGTACCGCCACGACTCCTCGCCGAGCCGGTCGAAGAGCTGGCCGAGCGCGTGGTGGTGGGCGTCCGCGTGCTCGCGCACGTCCATGGTGGCGAGCTGCAGGCCGAAGGCGGACAGCGTGCGGATGGTGCGGTCCAGGCGGCCGTCGGCGAACAGGCCGCCGCGGTGGGCGCGCAGGGAGGCCTGGATCAGCTTGAGGTCGTGGAGGAGCTCGCCGGTGCCGAGGTAGTCGCGGCCGGTCTGGTGCGGGGTGCCCTTGGCGAGGCGCTGCTTGGTGTTCTCCAGCTTCTGCCGGATGCAGGTGGCCTTGAGGCGGTAGGGCTCCTCGGCGTTGAGGCGCTTGTAGCGGGGGCTGATCTCGGGCAGCTGCTCCAGGTCGGCCCGGAGGGATTCCAGGAGTTCCTCGGTGGCGCCCGTGTAGCGGATGGAGTTCGACAGGAAGCCGCGGAGCTCGTCGATCATCTCCAGGGCGTCGTTGATGCCGTGCTCGTGCTGGAGGATCAGCACCTCCCAGGTGACCTCGGGGGTCACGTTGGGGTTGCCGTCGCGGTCGCCGCCGATCCAGGTGCCGAAGGTGACGGGGCGGGTGTCGTCGGGCAGCTTGACGCCGACGCGCTCCAGCTCCGCCGTCAGGTCCTCCAGGACGTCCCCGACGGCGCCGGCGTGCAGCTCGTCGAGGTAGTAGATCGCGTTGCGGGCCTCGTCGGCCGGTTCGGGGCGCACGACGCGCAGCTCGTCGGTCTGCCAGACGAGGTCGATGTTCTCGGCCAGCCGGATGTCCTGGCGGCGGCGGTCGGACTCGATGACCGGGGTCTCCAGAAGCTTGGCGATGCGCCGCAGCTTGTTGAGGACCGAACGGCGGGCGGCTTCCGTGGGGTGAGCCGTGAACACCGGACGAACATTGAGATGGCGGACGGTCTCCCGCAGGTGCTCGGGATCGGCGTCCTTCAGCCGGTCGGCGGTGCGGGACAGGAGCCCGCCCTCGGCGGCGCGGCGGGCCCGCAGCTCGCGGCCCCGGTGCACCTGCTCGGTGACGTTCGCCAGGTGGAAATAGGTGGAGAAGGCGCGGACCAGTTTGGCCGCGGTCTCCAGTTCGGTGCCGCGCAGCAGCTCGGCGGCGGCCTCGCCGTCCTCCCGGGTGAGGCGGCGTACCCGTTCGACGAGTTCCAGCAGCTCAGGGCCCTCCTGGCGGACGAGGGTCTCCCCGAGGAGGTCGCCGAGCCGGCGGATGTCCGCGCGCAGCTCACTGCTGTTCGTCGTGGTCTGGTCGTCGGCACTGCTCACAGGTGCGGCTCCTTGCAGTGTTGAAGCTCGTCTGAAGCTCGTGTGGGCGGGAACCCGGTGACCGTCGCACGGCGGGAGCCGTATTACGGGCCGGACTTCCGGGGAAGGAATCAGAGCGGACCGCGCTGTCCGACCGACACCCAGGATAGGTGTCGGCCGGGACGCGCAGGATCACGGGCTCTTGCCGCCGCGGGACGCGCTGCCATACTTACGACGCCGTAGGTTACGGAACCGTAGGAATGGCTTGTTCCGAGTCGTACGCGGTACCCACAGCCCGGCACCTGCCTCAATCCACGACCCCACAGGGGACGCCCCATGACCTCGAGTTCCGATGTGATCGACGACGCCCCGAAGTCGACCTCACAGGACACCGCCGATTCCCTGTCGCCCGCCACGCTCGGCGGCGACCGCAAGGGCTCCGTCGAGCAGGGCGCGCTCCTGCTCTTCATCGTCGTCCCCTTCCTCGCGCTCCTCGCGGCCGTGCCGCTGGCGTGGGGCTGGGGAGTGAGCTGGCTGGACCTGGGTCTGCTGGTCTTCTTCTACTTTCTCGGCTGCCACGGCATCACGATCGGTTTCCACCGGCACTTCACCCACAGTTCGTTCAAGGCCAAGCGGCCCCTGAAGATCGCGCTGGCGATCGCCGGGTCGCTGGCGGTCGAGGGTCCCCTGGTGCGCTGGGTGGCCGACCATCGCAAGCACCACCAGTTCTCCGACGCGGAGGGTGACCCGCACTCGCCGTGGCGGTACGGCGAGACGCTCCCCGCGCTGATGAAGGGCCTGTGGTGGGCGCACATCGGATGGATGTTCGACGAAGAGCGCACGCCGCAGGAGAAGTACGCCCCGGACCTGATCAAGGACCGCACGCTGCGGGCGATCTCCCGGCAGTTCCTCCTGTGGACGCTGCTGTCCCTGGCGCTGCCCGCGCTGATCGGCGGCCTGGTGACGATGTCGTGGTGGGGGGCGTTCACCGGGTTCTTCTGGGGCTCGCTCGTCCGGGTGGCGCTGCTGCACCACGTGACCTGGTCGATCAACTCGATCTGCCACGCGGTGGGCAAGCGGCCGTTCAAGTCGCGGGACCGCTCGGGCAACGTGTGGTGGCTGGCGATCCTGTCCTGCGGTGAGTCCTGGCACAACCTGCACCACGCCGACCCGACCTCGGCGCGGCACGGTGTGGAGCGCGGCCAGATCGACTCCTCCGCCCGGCTGATCCGCTGGTTCGAGCTCGCCGGGTGGGCGTACGACGTGCGCTGGCCGTCACGCTCGCGTATCGATTCCCGCCGTCAGGACCGTGAAGGCGGTTCCCGGCGCGGGGCGGAGACCGCCGAGGCGGCATGATTGACGGCGTGGCGACCGACTCCAGCACCCCCAGCAACGACAAGCCGCGGCGGACGCGCCGTACCCGGATGACCGGTGCGGAGCGGCGCCAGCAGTTGCTGGAGATCGGTCGCACCCTCTTCGCCGCGAAGGGCTTCGAGGGCACGTCGGTGGAGGAGATCGCGGCGAAGGCCGGGGTGTCCAAACCGGTGGTCTACGAGCACTTCGGCGGCAAGGAGGGGCTGTACGCGGTCGTCGTGGACCGTGAGATGCGCCGCCTGCTGGACATGGTGACCGGTTCGCTGACCGCGGGCCACCCGCGGGAACTGTGCGAGCAGGCGGCGTTCGCGTTGCTGGACTACATCGAGGAGTACACGGACGGCTTCCGCATCCTGGTGCGGGACTCCCCCATCCCCCAGTCCACGGGCTCCTTCGCCTCCCTGATCTCGGACATCGCCACCCAGGTGGAGGACATCCTGGGCCGCGAGTTCAAGAACCGCGGCTTCGACTCCAAACTGGCGCCCCTGTACGCCCAGGCCCTGGTCGGGATGGTCGCGCTGACCGGCCAGTGGTGGCTGGAGGTACGCAAGCCCAAGAAGGCGGAAGTCGCGGCGCACCTGGTGAACCTGGCATGGCACGGCCTGGACGGCCTGGAGCAGAAGCCGCGGTTGATCGGGCACCGCAAGAGCTGAGACCGCCACCGGCGGACCGGCGCTGATCTTCTACGCCTCCTTGTGGGCGACGGCGAAGATGCGGCGGAACGGGAACGGGGTGCCGTGGCCGCCTGACGGGTAGGCCTCGCGCAGCGCCGTGCGGTACTCGTCCTCGAAGGCGCGCGCCGCCGGCGGGTCGTCGGCGAGGGCGGTGAGGACGGGGCGCAGGCCGGTGCCCTTCACCCAGTCCAGGACCGGGTCCTCGCCGGTCAGGAGATGGATGTACGTGGTCTCCCAGACATCGGCGGCGCAGCCGAGGTCGGTGAGGCGTTCGAGGTAGGCCTCGGGGGTGAGGACGGCGTCGTCGTGCCGCAGGACGCCGGCCAGGCGGTCCGCCCAGCGGGGGGAGGCGGCCAGCTCGTGCATCAGGCGGTGGCTCGGGGCGGTGAAGTTGCCGGGGACCTGGAAGGCAAACGTGCCGCCCGGGACGAGGCCGGCGATCCAGTCGGCGAAGCGGTCCGCGTGTCCCGGGATCCACTGGAGCGTGGCGTTGCTGAGGATCAGGTCGTACGGCTCGTCGGGCGTCCAGGTGCGGACGTCGGCGTGGGCGAAGTCCAGGCGGTCGGTGCCGGTGTGTTCGGCGCGGGCGCGGCGGAGCATCTCCGGGGAGTTGTCGTAGCCGGTGACGCGGGCGGTGGGCCGGCGGGTGGCGAGGAGCGCGGTGAGGTGTCCGGGGCCGCAGCCGAGGTCGGCGACGCGGGGCGGGTCGGTCGGCGGGTCGGGGAGCTGGGCCAGGAGGTCCAGGAAGGGGCGGGCGCGGTGTCCCGCGTGCCGCAGGTACTGGGCAGGGTCCCAGGTGGGGTCGGCCATGCCCTCAGCTTGGCAAGACGGGTATCTCGACGTCAAGAGACTTCACGTCGACACAACCACTACACTGATCGCCATGGAGGACGAGGTCGATCGGCTGGTCGCAGCGTGGCGCCGGGAGCGCCCGGACCTCGACGTGGATCCGCTCGAGGTGCTCAGCCGGGTGAGCCGGCTGGCCCGGCACCTGGACCGCGCGCGTCGGCTGGCCTTCTCCGAGCACAGTCTGGAGCCGTGGGAGTTCGACGTCCTGACGGCGTTGCGCCGGGCGGGGACGCCGTATCAGTTGTCGCCGGGACAGCTGCTGACCCAGACCCTGGTCACCTCGGGCACGATGACGAACCGTATCGACCGGCTCGCCAAGAAGGGGCTGGTGGAGCGGTTGCCTGATCCCAGTGACCGGCGGGGTGTGCTGGTGCGGCTCACCGAGGAGGGGCGGGATCGGGCGGATCAGGCGCTGGCGGGGCTGCTTGATCAGGAGCGGGCGATTCTGGCGGAGTTGTCGCGGGCGCAGCGGGCGGAACTGGCGGCGCTGTTGCGTCAGCTGACGGCGCCGTTCGACAACATTCCCGGTTAGGTCGTGCGTCGGCCGTCGGCCGTCGGCCGTCGTCGGTTGTCCGCGGGCCGGGGGTGGCTGGTCGCGCAGTTCCCCGCGCCCCTGAGGTCGGATGCCCGGCCGCGAACTATCAGGCGCCCTGAGGTCGGATGCTCAGCCGCCAACCGTCACGCGCCCCTGAAGTCGGATGCTCAGCCGCGAACCATCGTGCGGCCGTCGGCGTTGGGGTTCAGGCGCTGTTGCTTTCCTCTGTGGGGATTCTGGGTGTCGGGCCCAGGTCGGCCGGGCCCACGCCTGCTCGGCGGGCCAGGGCGACGGCGGCGAGGGTGGAGTGGACGCCGAGTTTGCCGAGGACGTTCTGCATATGGGTGCGCACGGTGTGCGGGGAGAGGTAGAGGCGCTCGGCGACGGCCTTGCGGCCGAGGCCCGCGACCATGCAGCGCAGCACCTCCCGCTCGCGCGGGGTCAGGGACTCCACCAGCCGTTCGCTCTCGGTGCGGTGCCGACGGGCCGCGGTCAGCTCGCGCAGCACCCCGGTGAGCAGGGCGGGCGGCAGATGCGTCTCGTCGCGCAGCACGCCTCGGATGACGGTGAGCAGCCGCGACAGCGAGCAGTCCTTGGCGACCCAGCCGCTCGCGCCGGCCTGCAGGGCGAGCGCCGCCCGCCGGGGATCGTCCTTCTCGGCGAGCACGACCACCCGCACCCCGGGCTGCGCGACCCGGACCCCCGCGACCAGGGAGATCCCGTCCACGACCCCGTCGCCGCCGTCTTGTACGGGCACGGCGGACCGTATCCCGGGCGCGGTGCCGCCCAGATCGGCGTCGACGAGCAGCACGTCGAAGCGGCGCCCTTCGGCGGCCGCGCGCTCCAGGCTGCGCACCGCGGCGGGACCGCTGCCGGCCGCGGAGACCTCGACGTCCGGTTCGGCGGCGAGTGCCGCCGCCAGGGACTCGGCGAAGATGCGGTGGTCGTCGACGACCAAGACTCGGATGCGTACCACGAAACCCCCTTCCCCGCGCTCTGGAAGAGCAGGGGAACGCCCATCGACGGGAGCCGGTGACCGGTGCGGGCACGACGCCCGAAGCAGTCCTGGGTTGGTGTCCGAGCCGTTCCCCCAGGACGGGGTCGCCGCAGCCGCACGGCCGCCGCCGTGCAGAAACTGCTACCCCCACTTCGGGCGTCGTACCCGACTTGTCTCGCCCCCTGAACAGCACCGGCCCCCACCGGTGCTTTCATCAGAGTACGGACAGGGCGCAGGAGCGGAAGGCAATTTGCAGAACTGCCCGTCCGGCGCGTTTATGGTGAGCCGCATGTTTCGTATTGAGACAGAAGTCGACAGGGCCCGGCGCGATCTTCTCCGTTCGCGGCTCCGCGACACCAATACGGCAGCCTCACCCGTCCTGCGCGCCCTGCGCGGAACTCCCGCCGCACGCGAAGCCCCTCTGCACGTCTGGGCGTTGGACACGGCAGGCGAGCTGGCCGGCGGACTGGTCGGGCACACCTGGGCGAGCTGGCTGCACGTGACGTACCTCTGGGTCGACGGCCGCCACCGGGGCAGCGGCCTGGGCTCGCGCCTGCTGACGCAGGCGGAGCACACCGCGCGCGCGGAGCGCCGCTGCACCGCCGCCCGCGTGGAGACCTGGGACTTCCAGGCCCCGGACTTCTACCGCAGACACGGGTACGAGGTGGTCGGCACGGTCCCCGACTACCCGCCCGGCATCACGGAGTTCACGCTGACCAAGGGCCTTCGGACCGGCTGACGCGACCGCCCTACCGCAGCCGCCGCGCCCCCGGCGAGGGCACCGCCTCGAACACCCGGGGCGCCGTGAATCCCGCCGCCGCGAACGCCTCCCGCACCGCCTTGGTGACGCCTTCGACGTCGGCCACCTCCGCGAGCACGATCGCCGAGCCTCCGAAGCCGCCGCCCGTCATCCGGGCACCGAGCGCGCCGGCCGACAGGGCGGTGTCGACGACCAGGTCCAGCTCCGGGCAGGAGATGCGGAAGTCGTCGCGCAGAGAGGCGTGGCCCTCGGTGAGGACCGGACCGATCGCCCGGGTCCCGCCCGACTCCAGCAGGGAGACGACGCGTTCGACGCGCTCGTCCTCGGTGACCACGTGCCGCACCAGCCGGCGCACCTCCTCGTCGTCGCCGAGGCGTTCCAGCGCCGCGCCCAGTCCGTCGTAGGGGATGTCGCGCAGAGCGTCGACGCCCAGCAGGGCGGCGCCCTTCTCGCAGCCGGCGCGGCGCTTGCCGTACTCACCGGTGCTGTGCTCGTGCTTGACCCGGGTGTCGACCACCAGCAGGCGCATGCCCTCGGCGGCGAGGTCGAAGGGGATCTGGCGCTGGGAGAGGTCGCGGGTGTCGAGGAACAGGGCGTGGCCGGCGGTGCAGCAGGCGGACGCCGTCTGGTCCATGATCCCGACGGGGGCGCCGACGTAGACGTTCTCGGCGCGCTGGCACAGGCGGGCCAGCTGCCAGCCCTTCAGGCCGAGTTCGTACAGGTCGTTCAGGGCGAGGGCGACCACCACCTCCAGCGCCGCCGACGACGACAGCCCCGCGCCCGCCGGGACCGTGGAGGCCAGGTGGATGTCCGCGCCGGTCACCTCGTGGCCCCCGGCGCGCAGCGCCCAGACGACGCCGGCCGGGTACGCCGTCCAGTTCCGGTCCGACTCCGGCTCCAGGGCGTCCACGCGCAGTTCGGCCACACCGCCCTCGACGTCCGCCGAGTGCAGCCGCAGTACGCCGTCGGTGCGCCGGGAGACCGCGGCGACCGCGGTGTGCGGCAGCGCGAACGGCATGACGAAACCGTCGTTGTAGTCGGTGTGCTCACCGATGAGGTTGACCCGCCCCGGCGCCGCCCACACGCCCTGCGGATCGGCCCCGTACAGCTCACGGAACCGCTCGGCGACCGCCTCGGCGACCGTCTCTCCAGCCTCGCTCATGCCCTGACCCCTGACCTTCCCTACGTTGCTACTTGCCGCGCCGCTGCGCGAACTCCCAGGCGTCCGCGACGATCGCGGCGAGGTCCGCGCGGGTGGGGTTCCAGCCGAGCCGCTCACGGGCGGTGCGCGCGGACGCCACCAGCACCGCCGGGTCGCCGCCCCGGCGCGGGGCCACGACCTCGGGGATCGGGTGGCCGGTGACCTTGCGGACCGTCTCGACGACCTCACGGACGGAGAAGCCGTTGCCGTTGCCGAGGTTGCAGATCAGGTGTTCGCCGGGGACGGCGGCGCCGACGGCCAGCAGGTGCGCCTCGGCGAGGTCCGCGACGTGGATGTAGTCACGGACGCAGGTGCCGTCCGGCGTCGGGTAGTCGTCGCCGTAGACGGAGATGGCGTCGCGCCGGCCCAGAGCCACCTGGAGGACCAGCGGGATGAGGTGCGACTCGGGGTCGTGGCGTTCGCCGAACTCGCCGTAGGCGCCCGCGACGTTGAAGTAGCGCAGCGACACCGCGCCGAGCCCGTGCGCCGTCGCCTCACCGGTGATCATGTGGTCGACGGCGAGCTTGGAGGCGCCGTAGGGGTTGGTCGGCGCGGCCGGCGCGGACTCGACGATCGGGATGTCCCGCGGCTCGCCGTAGGTGGCGGCCGTGGAGGAGAAGACCAGCTTGCGCACCCCGGCCGCCCGCATGGCCGCGAGCAGGGCCATGGTGCCGCCGACGTTGTTGTCCCAGTACTTCTCGGGCTTCACGACGGACTCGCCGACCTGGGAGAAGGCGGCGAAGTGGAGCACCGCGTCGAACGAGGAGTCGAGCCACTTCGCGGCGTCGCGGATGTCGCCCTCGACGAAGGAGGCACCGGCGGGCACGCCCTCGCGGAATCCGGTGGACAGGTTGTCGAGGACGACGACCTCGTGGCCCGCCTCCAGCAGATGCTGGGCGACCACGCTGCCCACGTATCCCGCTCCCCCGGTGACCAGGTACTTCCCGCTCATGAACTAGCTACCTCTCGCAGTCGCTCGGCCGCGTGCTCCGGCGGCACGTCGTTGATGAACACGCTCATGCCGGATTCGGAACCCGCGAGAAACTTCAGCTTGCCGGAAGTTCGGCGAATGGTGAAAAGCTCCAGGTGAAGTGCGAAGTCGTCACGGCTGACGCCCTCGAACTCCACCAGCTGGCCGAACGGCGCCTGGTGCCAGGCGGCGATGTACGGCGTCGGAGGCTCACCCTCGCCGAAGATCCGGTCGAAGCGCCTCAAGAGTTCCAGATAGACCCGGGGGAATTCCGAGCGCGCCGCCTCGTCCAGCGCGAGCAGATCGGGCACCCGGCGCCGCGGGTACAGGTGGACCTCGTAGGGCCAGTGCGCGGCGTACGGCACGAAGGCCACCCAGTGTTCACCCTCAAGGACGACGCGCTCACCGGCGAGCTCGCGCTCCACGACGGCGTCGAAGAGGTTCTCGCCGCCCGTGGCCTCCTGGTGTGCCGCGAGGGACCGGAGCATCAGAGCGGTGCGGGGGGTGGTGAAGGGGTAGGCGTAGATCTGCCCGTGCGGGTGACCCAGTGTCACACCGATCTCCGCACCCCGGTTCTCGAAACAGAAGACCTGCTCGACGGAGGGCAGATGGGACAGCTCCGACGTACGGTCGGTCCACGCGTCCAGGACGAGCCGCGCCTGCTCCTCGCCCAGGCCGGCGAAAGACGCGTCGTGGTCGGAGGTGAAGCAGACCACCTCGCAGCGGCCGGAGTCGCCGGCCAGCGAGGGGAAGCGGTTCTCGAAGACCACCACGTCGTACGACGAGTCCGGGATCTCGCTCAGCCGCTCGCCCCGCGAAGGGCACAGCGGGCACTGGTCGGCGGGCGGGTGGTAGGTGCGGCCCTGGCGGTGCGAGGCGATCGCGACCGAGTCGCCGAGCAGGTCGTCGCGGCGGATCTCGGAGGTCGTCACGGTCCGCTCCAGCGGGCGGCGGTCGACCGCGTCCCGGACGGCGTCGTCCCGCAGGTCGTAGTAGATGAGCTCGCGGCCGTCCGCCAGCCGGGTCGAGGTCTTCTTCACCGCGGACTCCTCAGTCACGCCACCCAACCAATCAACATAACCAAACACACTAGAACACAACTCATCACAGACAGTCAACATCACAATCAAACAAAGCTCGACATCGGGCGTGTTCAATAAGCGAACGCCCCGGCGTAGGTTCGCACCGGATCAGTTCACGCAACGAAGCGAGTGCGTATGGAAACCCCCACATATCTCTCAGCCGAGCTACGGCTCCCCACCAACTGGCTCGACTACACGATCCTCGGCATCTACTTCGTGGTCGTCCTCGGCATCGGCTTCGCCGCCCGCCGGTCGGTCAGGACCAGCCTCGACTTCTTCCTGTCCGGACGCTCCCTGCCCGCCTGGGTCACCGGTCTCGCGTTCATCGCGGCCAACCTGGGTGCCACCGAGATCCTCGGCATGGCCGCCAACAGCGCCCAGTACGGCGTCTACACGACCCACTGGTACTGGATCGGCGCCATCCCGGCCATGGTCTTCCTGGGCCTGGTGATGATGCCGTTCTACTACGGCTCCAAGGTCCGCTCGGTCCCGGAGTTCCTCCTGCTCCGCTTCGACAAGGGGGCCCACCTGCTCAGTTCGATCCTGTTCGCCTTCGCGGCGATCCTGATCGCGGGCGTCAACCTCTACGCGCTCGCCATCGTCGTGGAGGCGCTGCTCGGCTGGCCGGAGTGGGTGGCGATCGTCGTCGCGGGCTTCTTCGTGCTCGCCTACATCACCCTCGGCGGTCTCTCCTCGGCGATCTACAACGAGGTCCTGCAGTTCTTCGTGATCCTCGCCGCGCTGATCCCGATCACGATCCTGGGCCTGAAGAAGGCCGGCGGCTGGGACGGCCTGTCGGACACCCTCACCTCCCGCTACGGCGACGACTTCGTGACCTCGTGGGGCGGCACGGGCATCGGCGACCCCAACCCGCTCGGCGCGAACTGGCTCACCATCGTGCTGGGCCTCGGCTTCGTCCTCTCCTTCGGCTACTGGACGACGAACTTCGCCGAGGTGCAGCGCGCGCTGTCGGCCAAGAACCTCTCCGCGGCCCAGCGCACGCCGCTGATCGCCGCGTTCCCGAAGATCTTCATCGTCTTCCTGGTGATGATCCCGGGTCTGGTCGCCGCCGCGCTGATCCCGCAGTTCGGCACCCCCGAGTCGGGCTACCAGTACAACGACGCGATCCCCTACCTGATGCAGGACCTGCTCCCCAACGGCGTCCTCGGCATCGCGGTGACCGGCCTGCTGGCGGCCTTCATGGCCGGTATGGCGGCCAACGTGTCCTCGTTCAACACGGTGTTCACGAACGACATCTGGGCCAAGTACGTGAAGCGGGGCGAGGAGGACACCTACTACGTGCGCTTCGGCCGCCTCATCACGGCGATCGGCGTCCTCGCCTCCGTGGGCACGGCGTTCCTGGCGTCGTCCTTCTCGAACATCATGGCGTACCTCCAGACGCTGTTCTCCTTCTTCAACGTCCCGATGTTCGTCGTCTTCATCATCGGCATGTTCTGGAAGCGCGCGTCGATGAAGTCGGGCTTCTGGGGCCTTCTGGCGGGCACCACGGCGGCGATGGTCAACTACTTCGTCATCTACAAGCAGGGCATCATCGACATCCCCTCCGACCAGGGCGCCAACTTCGTCTCCGCGATCGCGGGCTTCGTGGCCGGCGCGGTGGTCATGGTGGCGGTCTCCCTCTTCACCGCCCCCAAGCCCGAGCGCGAACTCCAGGGCCTCGTCTACGGCACCCGCTCGCCCGGCATGGCGGAGCCGCCCGCGGAGGGTGACGACGCCTGGTACCGCAGGCCGGCGCTGCTCGGCTGGGGCGCGGTGATCCTGGCTGCCGCCTGCTACATCCCGTTCTCGTTCTGACCGAAGGATCTGAGAAACCATGTCGGAGCAACCCGACCGCCCCGAACAAGACGTCCAGCGGGAGGTCACCGAACTGGAGGGCAAGTCCGCGACGGCGGCCCGCCTCTTCGACATCCGCCGCATCATCGGCGGCCTGTTCGTCCTCTACGGCGTCATCGTCACGATCACCGGCCTCACCGACGACAAGGCCGCGATCGACAAGGCCGAGGGCATCAACATCAACCTCTGGACCGGCCTCGGCATGCTCCTGCTGGGCCTCTTCTTCCTGACCTGGCTAAAACTCCGCCCCACGTCTCCCCCACCCCCACCCGAACCCCCCAACACCCCTTGACCACCCCAGCCCCCGCCCCCAGGGGCGGGGGCCACACGGCGCCCTCCACCCACGGCGGCGCCGCGCCTCGGACGCACGAGGCCGCAGCCGCGCGCGGCGCGAAGGAAGTGGCCTGCTCCGGCGTCGGGCGCACGGCGCCGCACGTACCCGTGGACGGAAGGGGGGCGCAGGGCGTCGGACCTGCCCGCCTGCGGGAGATGGAGACTGCCGTCCGTCACACGGCGCCGCACCCGCCCGCGGCGGGGAGGGGACGGGTCGGGGGGTGTCCGCCCGCAGCGGTTGGCGCGTCAACACGGGTACGTCGGTAAGAGACCGATTCCGCGCCGTTCCGAGGACGGACACCCCCCGACCCGCCCCCGACGAGACAAGCACCGACCGCGCGACAGCAACCCCGCCCCTCAGCCTTCGCCACGCTCCGGCAGCGGCCCCGCCCGGTCCAGCAGGCCGGTGCGGGCCGCCAGGGCCGCCGCCTCCAGCCGCGACCCCACGCCGAGCTTCATCAGGACGCGCTGCACATGCGTGCGCGCGGTGGACGGCGCGATGCCCATCCCCGCCGCGATGAGTCGCGTGTCCTCCCCGTCCGCCACCCGCACCAGCACCTCCACCTCCCTCGGCGTCAGCATCTGCAACAGCCGCTGCCCCTCGTCGTCCGGCTGCGCCACGGGATTCAGCAGCTCACTGAACGCCCCCTGCAACAACTGCGGCGCCACCGCCGCCTCCCCCGCCCGCGCCTTCATGATCGCCCGCTCCACCCCCTCGATGCGCTCGTCGTGCCGCACATACCCGGACGCCCCCGCGGCGAACGCCGCCGCGATCCCGCGCGGACTCGGCACCGGCCCCAGCACCAGCACCGCCACCTGCCCCCGCTCCCGCTTGATCCGCACCAAGGGATCGAACGCCCCCGCCTCAGCCGGCGTGGCCGTCCCCCACAGACACACCTCCGGCGCCCGCGCGATCACCAGATCCGCCGCCCCCACGGCCGGCGCCGCCGCGGCCAGCACCCGGTGCCCCCGCAACTTCAACGCCGAGGCCAGCGCCTCGGCCAGCAACCGGTGGTCGTCGACCACCATCAGCCGCACTCCCATCGAGCAACCCCCCAGTCCCCCCAATGGACGCCCACTATGGATGCCCAATGGTCCCCACGGACAGACCCGGAACACACACGGAACCCACGAAGTCCCGCCCCCCGGACGACAGCCCCCCGGCATCGACGCCCGTCATGCCCCCGGAAGCTACACGCTTGTTCGACGTCGCGCTGCCGCTACCCGCGAGAAGTGCCCCGGATCGCCGAAAATCCCCTCATTCGAGGGGTGTTGAGCCCCGGGCGCACGCGCGGCGCGCGTGCGGCCCCGCCCCTGAGCAGGGACGGGGCCGCACACCACCACAGCAGACCGGAACCTCAGCCGTTCACGCCGAACGCGATCGCGAGATACTCCTCCCCGCTCGCGGTCGACCCGCTGACGTACACCTCGGACATGTACAGCCGCCCCTGCGCGTACAGGACTTCGCCGTACTGCGGCGCCTTGCCGGACTCCACGTCCCGCACCGCGTCGGTACCCGGGTTCTCCATCAGCTTGACCTGCTTGAAGCTGCCGCCGTCGATGCTGACGATCTGCCCGCCCTTGTCGTAGGGCCCGCTCTTGTACGCGATCACGTTCCCGCCGTCCATCCGCAGCGGCGTCATCGTGTACCCGTCCCCGGCGTCCGCCCGCTGCCCGGTCTGCTTGCCCGAGGCCAGGTCGAACACGACGACCGAGTTCATCCGCCCGTAGTCGCCGGTACTGTCCTGCTCCTCCGTGGGCACGTACAGCCGGTCGTTGCCGACCGCGAGCCCCGTGCAGTCCTCGACCCGCGAGATCCCGTCGCAGTCGGCCGCGTAGGAGTCCCCCGGCGCCGAGATCCGCGCCCGCAGCTTGCCCGTCTTGTTGTCGACGGAGAAGAAGTCCGAGATGCCGCTGCCGTCCCCGGCGGAGTCACCCACGTCCGCCGCCACGACCAGCGGCTCGGTCGACACGATGCTGGCGTACTCGATGCCCTTGGCCATCTTGTACTCGGAGATCACCTTCCCGGACTTCGGGTCGATGGTCTGGATGTGCAGCTCCCGTGCCTCGTACTGACCGCACTTGCGCACCGCGACCAGCTTGGCCCCGCCGCCGTACCCGGCGTCGTAGCAGGTGTCCCCGGGCTTCGGCGACCACAGCGACTTGCCGGTGGCGATGTCGAACGCGGCGCCGCCGCTCGTGCTGCCCACGGCGACCGTGCTCGCGCTCACGGTGACGTTGTCGAAGTTGATCGGCTGGTCACCGGAGTTGGCGGTCTTCGTCCAGAGCTTCTTGCCCGCGTTCAGGTCGATCGCGGCGACCTGACTGCACCCCTCGGAGGAGTTCTTCGCAGGCATCCGGGGCTGGAAGACGACGGCCGTCCGCCCGTCCGCGGTGGCGTGCTCGGTGGCCTCGCAGACCGGCCCGGGCAGCGGGATCGTCCACAGCTCGGTGCCCTTGTCCCGGTCGTAGCCGACGATCTCGGCGACACCGGCCTTGGCGTACACCGTGTCGGTGAGCCAGGAACCGGAGACGACCACGGAGTCGTCCTTGTCCACCTTGGGCGCCGGAACCTGGAACAGCACCTTGGAGTTGGGGTCGGCCGGCACCTTCTCGGAGCCCTTGGACGAGCCCTCGTCCGCGCCGCCCTTCCCGTCACCCTTGCCCCCGCTGGAGCTGGCGGTGTCGTCCTTGCCGCCGTCGGCGGACGACTTCGAGTACCAGACGCCACCGCCGATGATCAGCGCGATCGCCACGACGGCGGCCACGATGATGGCCACCTGCGCGTTGCGTCCTCCGCCACCGGCCGGCCGGCCCGGCTGCGGGTGCATCGGCACGGTCGGCTGCGCGTAGGCGGGGCCGGGCTGCCCGTACGGGTTCTGCTGCGGCGCCCCGGGATTGCCGTATCCGGGCGCGCCCTGCGGCGGCTGCGGAGGGGTCGGCGGACCCTGCGGATAGCCGTACCCGGGCTGCGGCTGCGGCGGCTGCGGGTATCCGTAACCGGGCGGTTGCTGCGGCGGCGTGGGCTGCCCGGCCGGAGGCTGCGGGGCCCCGAAGGCGGGCGGCTGCTGAGGCGGCTGCCCCTGAGGCTGGGCCGGAGGCTGAGGCTGAGGCTGGGCCGGAGGCTGAGGCTGAGGCTGGGCCGGAGGCTGAGGCTGAGGCTGGGCCGGAGGCTGAGGCTGGGACGGGGACGAGCCGGACCCACCCCCCTGCGGGGGCTGGTGGGGCGGCGGAGGCGGCGGCTGGGTCATGACGTGGGTACCTCGGGGAGACGGGGACGGAACAAGTCGTGGGGGCGCGTCACTTGCCGTAGGCGAGCATCAGCTTCTCCTTGGCCTCGTCCGCGCCGGACAGCCTGGTCGTGGAGATGTAGAAGCGGCCGTCCACCCAGGCGACGTCCCGGGAGAAGAAGCTGCCCTCGACCTCCGCCGCGCCGGTGGGGTTCTTCAGCAGGTCGGTCGGCACATGGCTGCTGCCGGTCGTCGGCACGGAGACGATCCGGCCGCCCGCGTCGTACGACGGCTGGACGTAGGCGATGAGCTTTCCGCCCTCGACCTGGAGCGGCAGCATCGACTCCTCCGCGGGGGACTTCACCCGCCACTTCTCCTTGCCGGTGGCCAGGTTGACGGCGACGACCTCGTTCGCGCCGCCGCTGGCCTCGGTGGGCAGGTAGAGCGTGTCGGCGTCGGCCGCGACGCCCTCGCAGCCGGTCAGGTCGCGCTGGAGGACGGACCAGCCGCACTCGGGCGCGAAGCTCTCGTCGATCTTCACCTGGGAGCGGAAGCCGCCCTTGGCGTCGAGCGTCGAGATGTTCCAGGCGTCCTTGTCCTCGTTGGTGCTGTAGACCACCAGCGGGTCGACGGAGTAGGTGCGCATGACCCGCCAGCCCTTGTCGAAGGCCCGGGTCCACTTGACCTTGCCGGTCCTCGGGTCCAGCTCCTGGATCTCGTCGTGCTCGTTGTCGGTCGCCGCGCCGCAGGAGGCGACCGAGATCAGCCGCTCCCCGCCCGCGAAGGCGGTCGGGAAGCAGGAGTCGCCGTACTTCTTCTTGTCGAAGAGCTTCTTGCCGGTCCGGACGTCGTAGGCCGTGCCGGACTGCGAGCGGCCCACCATCAACGTGTTGCCGGCCAGGCTGAGTTCGACACTGAGCGCGCTGTCGAAGAGCGCGCCGTCCGCGACCTCGCCGCTCCAGCCCTTCTCGCCCGTGTTGAGGTCGATCAGCTGGATCTGGTTGCACTTGGCGCGGTCGCTGGCGCCGTTCATGTACGCCACGACGATCTTGTCGTCGGCCGTCTTCCCCGAGGTGACCGAGCAGATCTCCTGCGGGAAGGTGATCGTGTCCCACGTGGGGTTGCCGTCGCCGACGTCGTAGGCGACGAGTTCCTTGTACGCCGCCTTCACCGCCGTCTTGTCGGTGACCCACATGCCGGGGGCGTCGGCGCCCGAACCGGGGGCGTCGGGCGCCTCCTTGTACCAGAGCACCTTCGCCTCGCCCGCCTTGCGGCCCGCGTTGAGGTCGTCCGGGTCGGCGCCGCCGTCGCCGCTGCCGTCGCCGGGGTTGACCGGGGCGTCGGAGGCGGAGGGCTTGGGGTCGTCGCTCTGTTGGGCGACCGGCTTCTTGTCGTCGTCGCCGCCACCGCTCGTCACGGCGTAGACCGTGCCGCCGATCAGCAGCAGCGCCGCCACCGCGGCACCGACGGCCAGCGCGGGCTTGCCACGGAAGGGGTTGCGCGAACCGGAACCGGGGGGCGTGCCGGGGGCTCCCGGGTACTGGGGCTGCGGATAGCCGTAGCCGGGCTGCTGTCCGTAGGGGCCCGGCTGTTGCTGGGCGTAGGGGCCCGGGGTGCCGTACGGGCCCGGCTGCTGCGGCTGCCCGTAGGGACCGGGCTGCTGCGGATAGCCGTAACCCGGCTGCGGCGGACCCTGCGGGGGCGTGGGCGGACCCTGCGGGGGCTGGGGCGGCTGCGCGGGCGGCGGGGGCGTGCCCTGCGACGGATCCTGCGGCGGGCCGAAACCACCGGACTGCCGCGGATCCTGCGGTGCGCCGAAGCCGCCGCCGGGCGGCTGGTCCTGTGGCGCGCCGAAGCCGCCACCCGGCGGCTGGTTGGGCGGCTGGGTCATCAGCGGTTCCCCCTTGTGACTGATGTGGCGCCGCGCCCCTGGCGCTGCGTTTCCGCCACACCCACGATTCTCAGACGGTTCTCAGACCGCCCATTTCTATCACCCGGGGCCCCCAACGAACCGGGCCGGAACAGCCCCTGTTCCCAAGGGAGCACCGGCCCGTGATGCCCTTGTTACGCGCCTTCACGCCCCCTTCACGCGACGCGCGCGCCCTGCGCGGTCACGGGAACGCGCCGGGGCGCCCGGACTCAGGCGTCCTCGGCCAGCTCCAGCCACCGCATCTCCAGCTCTTCCCGCTCCCCGGCCAACCCGCGCAGCTCGGCGTCCAGTTCGGCCACCTTCGCGAAGTCCGTGGCGTTGTCCGCGATCCGCGCGTGCAGCTTGGCCTCCCGTTCGGAGACCTTGTCCAACTGCCGCTCGATCTTCTGGAGTTCCTTCTTGGCCGCGCGCTGGTCGGCGGCGCTCTTCTCGGTGGCCTGCTTCGCCGGCGCCGCCGGGGTGGCGGCCGCGACGGCCTCCTCCATCGTGCGGCGCCGCTCCAGGTACTCGTCGATCCCGCGCGGCAGCATCCGCAGCGTGCCGTCGCCGAGCAGGGCGAACACCCGGTCCGTGGTGCGCTCCACGAAGAACCGGTCGTGGGAGATCACGATCATCGAGCCCGGCCAGCCGTCGAGGACGTCCTCCAGCTGGGTCAGCGTCTCGATGTCGAGGTCGTTGGTGGGCTCGTCGAGGAAGAGCACGTTCGGCTCGTCCATCAGCAGCCTCAGGAGCTGAAGCCGGCGCCGCTCACCGCCGGAGAGGTCCCCGACGGGCGTCCACTGCTTCTCCTTGTTGAAGCCGAACGTCTCGCAGAGCTGCCCCGCGGTCATCTCGCGCCCCTTGCCGAGGTCGACGCGCTCGCGCACCTGCTGGACGGCCTCCAGGACCCGCAGGCCGGGGTTCAGCTCGGCGACCTCCTGGGAGAGATAGGCGAGCTTGACCGTCTTGCCGACGGCGATACGGCCGGCCGCGGGCTGCGCCTCGCCCTCCGTGCGGGCCGCCTCGGCCATGGCCCGCAGCAGCGAGGTCTTCCCGGCGCCGTTGACGCCGACGAGGCCGATGCGGTCGCCCGGGCCGAGCTGCCAGGTGACGTGCTTGAGGAGCACCTTGGGACCGGCCTGGACGGTGATGTCCTCCAGGTCGAAGACGGTCTTGCCGAGCCGCGAGGACGCGAACTTCATCAGCTCGGAGCTGTCCCGGGGCGGCGGCACGTCCTTGATCAACTCATTGGCCGCCTCGACACGGAAGCGCGGCTTGGAGGTCCGGGCGGGGGCGCCGCGGCGCAGCCAGGCCAGTTCCTTGCGGACGAGGTTCTGCCGCTTGACCTCCTCGGTGGCGGCGATCCGCTCGCGCTCGGCGCGGGCGAAGACGTAGTCGGAGTAGCCGCCCTCGTACTCGTGGACGACACCGCGCTGCACGTCCCACATCCGGGTGCAGACCTGGTCCAGGAACCAGCGGTCGTGGGTGACGCAGACCAGCGCCGAGCGGCGCTCGCGCAGGTGCCGGGCGAGCCAGGCGATGCCCTCGACGTCGAGGTGGTTGGTGGGCTCGTCCAGGACGATCAGGTCCTGCTCGTCGATCAGCAGCTTGGCGAGTGCGATGCGGCGCCGTTCACCACCGGAGAGCGGGCCGATGACGGTGTCGAGGCCCTGCGGGAAGCCGGGCAGGTCGAGCCCGCCGAACAGGCCGGTGAGCACGTCGCGGACCTTGGCGTTGCCCGCCCACTCGTGGTCGGCCATGTCGCGGATGACCTCGTGGCGGACGGTGGCCGCGGGGTCGAGGGAGTCGTGCTGGGTGAGGACGCCCAGGCGCAGCCCGCCCGAGTGGGTGACGCGGCCGGTGTCGGCCTCCTCCAGGCGGGCCAGCATCCTGATGAGCGTGGTCTTGCCGTCGCCGTTGCGGCCGACGACGCCGATGCGGTCCCCTTCGGAGACGCCGAGGGAGATGCCGTCGAGGAGCGCCCGGGTGCCGTACACCTTGCTGACGTTCTCGACATTGACCAGGTTGACGGCCATTTCACTCCTGCTCGCGGGGATCGGTCAGCCTCCCAGCCTAGGCCCTGTCGTCAAACCGGCCGCGACCGCGGGTCGGTGCCGGTCAGCCGCCGAGCACCGTCGCGCCCGGTGCCGGGCCCGACGCCGTGCGCACCGTCCGGCAGGTGCCCGACGCGCTCAGTGCCCGCGCCACCTTCGCCGCGGACTCGGGGTCGCGGGCGAGGAAGGCGGTGGTCGGGCCGGAGCCCGAGACGAGCGCGGTGAGGGCGCCCGCGGCGCGGCCTGCCGCCAGGGTGTCGGCCAGCGCGGGGAAGAGGGAGAGCGCGGCGGGCTGGAGGTCGTTGGAGACGGCGGCGGCGAGCGCGTCGGGGTCGCCCTTGGCGAGGGCGTCGAGGAGCTCCCGGGAGGCGACGGGCTCAGGGACCTCGGTGCCTTCCGCCAGCCGGTCGAACTCCCGGAAGACGGCCGGGGTGGACAGCCCGCGGTCGGCCATCGCGAAGACCCAGTGGAAGGTGCCGCCGACGTCGAGCGGCGTCAGCCGCTCGCCCCGGCCGGTGCCGAGCGCGGCCCCGCCGACCAGGCTGAACGGCACGTCGCTGCCCAGCTCGGCGCAGATGTCGAGGAGCTCGTCGCGACCGGCGCCGGTGCCCCACAGCGCGTCGCAGGCGAGCAGCGCGGCCGCGCCGTCCGCGCTGCCGCCCGCCATGCCGCCGGCGACGGGGATGTCCTTGACGATGTGGACATGGACGTCGGGGCGGCGGCCGTGGCGCGCGGCGAGAGCCTCGGCGGCGCGGGCCGCGAGGTTCGTCCGGTCCAGGGGGACCTGGGCCGCGTCGGGTCCCTCGCAGGTGACGCGCAGCTCGTCGGCCGGGGTGACCGTGACCTCGTCGTACAGCCCGACGGCGAGGAAGACGTTGGCCAGGTCGTGGTAGCCGTCGGGGCGGGCGGCCCCCACCGCGAGCTGGACGTTGACCTTGGCGGGGACCCGTACCGTGACGCTCACATGCTCTCCTTCGGGGGCGCGGGAACCGCCTCGCGCGACGGCGCGGCCTCCGCGATGCGGGCGAACTCCTCGACCGTGAGGGACTCGCCGCGCGCCTGCGGCGAGACGCCCGCCGCGACGAGCGCCGCCTCGGCGGCCGCCGCGGAACCTGCCCACCCCGCGAGCGCGGCGCGCAGGGTCTTGCGGCGCTGGGCGAAGGCCGCGTCGACGACGGCGAAGACCTCGCGCTGCGAGGCGGTGGTCGCGAGCGGCTCCGCGCGCCGGGTGAGGGAGACGAGCCCGCTGTCCACGTTGGGCGCGGGCCAGAAGACGTTGCGGCCGATGGCGCCGGCCCGCTTGACCTCGGCGAACCAGTTGGCCTTCACCGACGGCACGCCGTACACCTTCGAGCCGGGCGGCGCGGCCAGCCGGTCGGCGACCTCCGCCTGCACCATCACGAGGGTGCGCTCGATGGTCGGGAAGGTGTCGAGCATGTGCAGCAGGACCGGGACGGCCACGTTGTACGGCAGGTTCGCCACCAGCGCGGTCGGCGCGGGACCGGGCAGGTCGGTGACGCGCATCGCGTCGGAGTGCACCAGCGCGAACCGGTCGGCCCGCTCCGGCATGCGGGCCGCGACGGTGGCGGGCAGCGCGGCGGCCAGCACGTCGTCGATCTCGACCGCGGTGACCCGGTCGGCCACCTCCAGCAGCGCCAGGGTGAGCGAGCCGAGCCCGGGCCCGACCTCCACCACCACGTCGTCGGGCCGGACCTGGGCGGTGCGGACGATACGGCGGACGGTGTTCGCGTCGATGACGAAGTTCTGGCCGCGCTGCTTGGTGGGTCGTACGCCGAGGACTTCCGCCAGCTCACGGATGTCGGCGGGACCCAGGAGGGCGTCGGGGGTGGGGCTGCTCACGGCGACAGCCTATCCGTGGCCGCCGCCGCGGCTATCCGTGCAGCCGCGCCCCGCAGTGCGGCCAGGGTCCCGCGCCGCGCCGGGTGTACAGCTTCTTCGCGCGGTACGTCTGCTCCGCGGCCGGGGCGTCCTCGGGGCGGCCGCTGCCGCCGAGGCTGTGCCAGGTGCCGGTGTCGAACTGGTAGAGGCCCCCGTACGTCCCGGAGGGGTCCACGGCGCCCGGGTCGCCGCCGGACTCGCAGACGGCGAGGCCGTGCCAGTCGAGGTGGTCGGCGCCCTGGACCGAGGTGGGCATCGGCTTCGTGCCGACCTTCACGAGCCGCGCGGTCGGCTCGCGCACCAGCTCGGTCCTGATCCGGTGCGGCTTTTGCCGGACCCCGTTGACCGTGCGCAGGGAGTAGGTGACCCGGCGCAGTCCCGGCTCGCCCGCCTGCTCGACCACCTCCGTGCCCTGGAACACCGTGGGGTCGTCGATCCGCCGCACCTCGAAGGGGATCTCCTCCTCGCGGGTCTCCTTGCCGCCCGTGATCCGCAGCACGGTCACCGTCTGCCCGTCGCGCGGGAAGCTGTCCGGCGGGACGGAGGTGGTGTCCTGGCCGCGCAGCGTGACCCCGGCCGCCCGGACGGCCTCGCCGACGGTGGCGGCGTTGGTGCGGACGGTGCGGGCCCGGCCGTCGGCCATGACCGTGACGGACCGCTCGGTGCGCACGTCCAGGGCGAGACCGGCCCGTCCGATGGCCTGCGAGCGCGCGGCGGAGAGATACGCGCCCTCGGCCCGTACGCCGAGCTGCCGGAGCGCTCCCTCGACGGTCCGTGCCGTCGTCCACACCTCCTGCCGGTGACCGTCGAGGGTGAGCCGGACGGGGCGGCCGTAGTGCACGGCGATCTCGTCGCCGTGGCCGATCTCGGCGCCCGGCGCGGGCGTGATCACGTCGTGCGCGCCGATCTCGACGCCCTCCTCGGCGAGCAGCTCACCGACGTCGTCGGCGAAGGTGTGCAGCTCGCGGGGCTCGCCGTCGACGGTCAGCTCGACGGCCTTGTCCTCGGCGACGAAGGCGGTGGTGCCGCCGGCGAGGAAGGCGACGACCAGCGCCCGTGGCAGCAGGCGGCGCACGGAGGTGTCCGGTCGGTCGCCGGACCGCCCCCTGCGCCGTCGCGCGGCCCGGCCGCCGGCCCCGGGGCGGCCGACGGGGCCGGTCGTCTCCGGCGTGCCCTGCCGGGGCAGCAGCGACTCGGTCGTCTCGTACGCGGGCCGGTAGGTGTCGTCGGCCACGGCCCCGTACGGGTCGTACGGGGCGTAGGCGGCGTGGGTGGTGCCGTAGGGCAGCGTCGGCGCGCTGTGCACGTCCCACCCGTCGAGCCCGTCGAACCCGTCGAACCCGTCGTGTTCGGGCGACGGGTCGTACGCCTCGAAGGGGCCGAGGGCGTCGAAGGGCTCGTACGGCGGGTGGGTCCCGTATGTCTCGTCCTGCGAGTACTGCGAGTACTGCGAGTTGCTCACGCCGACACGCTCCAGCAGCCGGAGGGGTCCAGAGGGGTCCGGATCGGGCCCCCAGAACCTAGCGGAGCGTTCGTCGCTCTCCAAAGCGACGCGACTACTCAGCGTGGCCCGTCGGGGGTCGGTAACCGAAGGCGTGTGCGGTGTTCGCGCCGATCGCCGTGGCCAGGGCGTCCTCGTCGATGCCCCGCACGGCGGCCATCGCGCGCACCGTGACCGGAACGAGATACGGAGCGTTGGGCCGTCCGCGGTAGGGCGCGGGCGTCAGGAACGGCGCGTCCGTCTCCACCAGGACCAGCTCCAGCGGCGCCACGGCCAGCGCGTCCCGCAGGTTCTGGGCGTTCTTGAAGGTGACGTTGCCGGCGAAGGACAGGTAGTACCCGGCGCGGGCGCACACCTCGGCCATCTCGGCGTCACCGGAGTAGCAGTGGAACACCGTCCGCTCCGGCGCGCCCTCCTCCTTCAGGACGCGCAGCACGTCCGCGTGGGCGTCGCGGTCGTGGATGACCAGCGCCTTGCCGTGCCGCTTGGCGATCTCGATGTGCGCGCGGAAGGACCGCTCCTGCGCGGCCATGCCCTCGGGCCCGGTACGGAAGTGGTCCAGCCCCGTCTCGCCGACCGCCTTCACGTGGGGCAGCGCGGCGAGCCGGTCGATCTCGGCGAGCGCCTCGTCGAGCCCCGCGTCCCCGCCGGGCTCGCGCGCCCCCTGACGGGACCAGCCGTCGGGGTCGCCGTGCACGATGCGCGGGGCCTCGTTGGGGTGCAGCGCGACGGCCGCGTGCACGTTCTCGTACGCCGCCGCCGTCTCGGCCGCCCACCGCGAACCGTTCACGTCGCAGCCGACCTGCACGACCGTCGTGACACCGACCGACGCGGCCTTGGCGAGGCCCTCCTCCACGGTGCCGGACTGCATGTCGAGGTGCGTGTGCGAGTCGGCGACCGGTACCGCCAGGGGCGGCGGGAGCGGCGGTGCGGCGTTCTTGTCGGAGGTGGGCATGCCCCGATCGTACGAGAGAGGCATGCCCCGGATCAGGTCAGCCCGCCTTGCGCTGGAAGACGTGCAGCAGGTCGGACAGGTGCCAGTGATGCTGCTCGCCGTGCGCCCGGGATTCGCCGTGCGCCCCGGGTTCGCCGGCCGGCCGCGGCACCGCGACCGGACCGGCCGCCGCCCCCGCGGACGGCTGCCGCAGCCCCGCCTCGCGCGCCGACGACACCTGACCGGCCCGCATGATCCGCACCACGTGCCCGTCGCAGTTCTGGCAGCCCGGCCGGCTCAGCGGCGACGGCACGATCCGCCCGTCGGCCACGTACAGGACGAACTGACGACCCTCGCCGTCGACGTGGTGCTCTATCTCGTACGACTGTTCCCACCCGTGCCCGCATCGCATGCAGGCGAACGAATACGACTCGTTGACCACGGCGGTCGCCCCGTTGCGAAGGCCGGTGTGCCCTGCGATCTCGCTCATGCCAGCTCCTGTCGTCCGCTGGGGGAACGGGTTCCGTTCCCTCACCCAGTGGACTCCCGAGGAGGCCCGGAAGCACGCCTTCTGTCCAGTATTGGGCGGGACTTGGAGGTGTCTTGCCGTTGGCCCCGTCACCCTTTACCGGCGGTTGGCACGGATACGCGACTCAGGGCTCACGCTTCGCCGCGACCACGGCGTCGAACACCACCCGCTTGGGCACCCCCGCCTCCACGGCCACCGCCGCGATGGCCTCCTTGCGCCGCTCGCCGGCCTCCTCCCGGATCCGCACCCGCCGCACCAGCTCCTCGGGGCCGACGTCCTCGGGCCCCTTGTCGGCGGCGCCCTCGACCACCACGGTGATCTCTCCGCGCACCCCCTCGGCCGCCCACTCGGCCAACGCCCCGAGCGGGCCCCGCCGTACCTCCTCGTACGTCTTCGTCAGCTCCCGGCAGACGGCCGCCCGCCGATCCGCGCCGAACGCCTCGGCCATCGCCGCCAGCGTGTCGTCGAGGCGGTGCGGGGCCTCGAAGTAGACCAGCGTCCGCCTCTCGCCCGCGACCTCCCGCAGCCGCGACAGCCGCTCCCCCGCCTTGCGCGGCAGGAACCCCTCGAAGCAGAAGCGGTCCACCGGCAGCCCGGACAGCGCCAGAGCGGTCAGCACGGCGGACGGCCCCGGCACCGCGGTGACCCGGACGTCCCGCTCCACCGCGGCCGCCACCAGCCGGTACCCGGGGTCCGACACGGAGGGCATCCCGGCGTCCGTGACGAGCAGCACCCGTGCCCCGCCGATCAGCTCCTCGACCAGCTCCGGCGTACGCGCCGCCTCGTTGCCCTCGAAGTACGACACCACCCTGCCCTTGGGCGTCACGCCCAGCGCCTGGGTCAGCCGGCGCAGCCGCCGGGTGTCCTCGGCGGCGACGACGTCGGCCCGCTCCAGTTCCTCGGAGAGCCTCGGCGGCGCGTCCGTGATGTCGCCGATGGGGGTGCCTGCCAAAACAAGGGTTCCTGTCACGTTTCCATCCTCGCAGGGGCCGTCCACGGGACTCCCACAGACGGGTTCCCTACGATGGCGCGGTGACCAGTACCGCGTCCTCCACGGACATCCGGCAGGACCAGGCCTCCCACGAGCGGCAACCGTCGTGGCAGCAGCGGCTGCGCCGTTTCGGATACGCGCCCGCCGGGCCCCGCGTCGACGTCCGGGACCGCCTCGTGCCGCCGTACGCCGAGCCGAGCCCGCGGCTGTGGGCGGCGCTCGGCATCCGGTACCCGCTGGCCACGCGGATCGGCCGCTGGTCGGGCTGGGGCGGGCCGCTGCTGGTGACGCTGTTCGCGGGTGTGCTGCGGTTCTGGAACCTGGGCAGCCCGAAGGCGGTGATATTCGACGAGACGTACTACGCCAAGGACGCGTGGGCGCTGGTCCACCGCGGCTTCGAGGTCAACTGGGACAAGAACGTCAACGACCTCATCCTGTCCCAGAACGGCGACGTGCCCATCCCGACGGACGCGGCGTACGTCGTGCATCCGCCGGTCGGCAAGTACGTGATCGGGCTCGGCGAGCTGATGTTCGGGTTCAACCCGTTCGGCTGGCGGTTCATGACGGCGCTGCTCGGCACGCTGTCGGTCCTGCTGCTGTGCCGCATCGGGCGCCGGCTGCTGCGCTCCACGTTCCTCGGCTGCCTCGCGGGCGCGCTGGTGGCGGTGGACGGGCTGCACTTCGTGATGAGCCGCACCGCGCTGCTGGACGGCGTGCTGATGTTCTTCGTGGTGGCGGCGTTCGGCTGTCTGCTCGTCGACCGGGACCGGGCACGGGCGAAACTGGCCGCCGCGCTGCCCGTGGACCCCGGGGGCCTGGCCCGGCCGGACGCGCGGACGGCGGAGGACACCCGCATCGGGTGGCGGCCGTGGCGGATCGCGGCGGGCCTGATGCTGGGCCTGGCCATCGGCACCAAGTGGAACGGCCTGTACATCCTGGCCGCGTTCTGCGTCATGGCGGTGCTGTGGGACGTCGGCGCCCGCAAGGTGGCGGGTGCCCGGCACCCGTACAAGGCGGTCGTCAAGCACGATCTCGGCTGGGCGTTCCTGTCGACGGTCCCGGTCGCGATCGTCACCTACCTCGCCTCCTGGACCGGCTGGATCCTGTCCTCCGGCGACGGCTCGGGCGGCTACTACCGCAACTGGGCCACCACCGACGGCAAGGACAGCGCCTGGTCGTGGCTGTTCCCGGACTGGTGGCGCAGCCTGTGGCACTACGAGAGCCAGGTGTACGAGTTCCACGTCGGCCTGTCCTCGCCGCACACCTACCAGTCCAACCCGTGGAGCTGGATCGTCACCGGCCGCCCGGTGTCGTACTTCTACGAGTCCCCCGCCCCCGGCGCGGACGGCTGCCCGGTCGACGCGGGTGACAAGTGCGCGCGCGAGGTGCTGGCGCTCGGCACCCCGATGCTGTGGTGGGTGGGCTGCTTCGCGCTGCTGTACGTGCTGTGGCGCTGGTTCTTCCGCCGCGACTGGCGCGCGGGCGCCATCGCCTGCGCGATCGTCGCCGGCTACCTGCCCTGGTTCCTGTACCAGGAGCGCACGATCTTCTTCTTCTACGCCGTGGTCTTCGTGCCCTTCCTCTGCCTGGCCGTCGCGATGCTGATCGGCGCCCTGGTCGGCCCCCCGGGCTCCACGGACACCCGCCGGGTGGCGGGCGCCACGGGAGCCGGCGTCCTGGTCCTGCTGATCGCCTGGAACTTCATCTACTTCTGGCCCATCTACACAGGCGAGTCCATCCCTCTGGACGACTGGCGGTCGCGGATGTGGCTGGACACCTGGGTGTAGCAGGGGGAAGTCCACACCACCGCCGTCACACGAAACGGGGTAAGCATGCTCGTCATCCTCTCGGTCCTCCTCCTGCTGCTCGTCGGGGGCTGCGTCTGTGTCTTCTGGGCGGCTCGGGGCGACGCTCCGCGCTGGGCACGGGGTGTCGCCAAGGTGACGCTGCTCGCCGGCGAACTGGCCCGCAGCGCGAGCCGGAACTCGCGCTCGCGGCAGAGCAGCGGGGACGAATGATCGTCCTAACGATCTGAGAACTCCCCTCACACCTGTCACAGCGCGCGCTTACAGTGCGGAGGTCTGTCCACGGGGAGGGGGCGCTTCATGCGCAAGGGGGTCAAGGCCACCGTCGTCGGCGGTGTGTTCACGGTGATGGTCGCGGGGGCCGGGTACGGCGCGTACAACTTCGTCTCCGCGCTGAGCGACGACGGGGGGACCGCACCCGCGGCCCAGGGCGAGCCGCTGCGGAGCGGGCCGCCGAGCGGCGCGGAGGTCAAGGAGGCGAGCCGGGCGTTCTTCGCGGCCTGGGAGAGCGGGCAGGGCACGCGGGCGGCGTCCCTCACGAACTTCGAGGAGGCGGCCGAGCCGGTCCTGACGTCGTTCGGGCAGGACGCCCATCTCACCGACGTGAAGATCACACCCGGCGCGACGCGGGGGCGGACGGTGCCGTTCTCCGTCCGGGCGACGGTGTCGTACGGCGGGAAGTCCAAGCCGCTGGCGTACCGGAGCACGCTCACCGTGGTGCGCGGGGAGAGCACCGGGCGGGCGCTGGTCGACTGGGAGCCGTCCGTGGTGCACCCCGGTCTGAAGGACGGTGACATCCTTGTCACCGGGGAGTCCGCTGCCCCGGAGGTCGAGGCGGTGGACCGCGACGGCACGGTGCTGTCGAAGGAGAAGTACCCCTCCCTCGGTCCGCTCCTGGACGAGTTGCGCGCCCGCTACGGCGACCGGACCGGCGGCACGCCCGGCGTCGAGCTCGCCGTCCGGCACACCGCCACCGAGGCGGCCGACACCCCCTTGCTGACCCTCTCCAAGGGCAGGCCCGGCAAGCTGCCGACGACGCTGAGCGCCACCGTGCAGGCCGCCGCCGAGCGGGCGGTGGGACGGTACGACGAGTCCTCGGTCGTCGCCGTCAAGCCGAGCACCGGCGAGATCCTGGCGGTCGCCAACAACCGCGCGGACGGCTTCAACGCGGCCTTCCTCGGCCAGGTGGCGCCCGGCTCCACGATGAAGATCGTCAGTGCGGCGACCCTCATCGACAACGGCATCACCAGCATGAACGGTCCGGCGCCCTGTCCGCCGAACGCCGTCTCGGAGAGCCAGACGTTCCACAACCTCGAGGGCATGACCCCGAACGAGGGCGCCACGCTCTCCGAGAGCTTCGCGCGCTCCTGCAACACCGCCTTCATCAAGTTCGCGGACGAGGTGAAGGTGGACTCGCTGACCCGGGAGGCCCAGGACCGGTTCGGGATCGGGCGCGACGACTGGAAGGTCGGCGTCCCCTCCTTCGACGGCTCGGTGCCCGCCGCGGGCGGCCCGGACACCGCCGCCAACCTGATCGGCCAGGGCCAGGTGCAGATGAGCCCGCTGAACATGGCCTCGATCACGGCGACCGCCAGGACGGGCGCCTTCCGGCAGCCGGTGATCGTGCCGCAGAGCCTGGACGGACGGGAACTGGCCAAGGCGCAGGGCCTGTCCGGTGACACCGCCGCCCAGCTGCGCGCCATGATGAACCGCACCGCCACCAGCGGCACCGCCGCCTCCGTGATGTCGGGGCTGTCCGGCGAGATCGGCGCGAAGACCGGTTCGGCGGAGGTGGACGGAAACGCCAAGGCGGACAGCTGGTTCACTGGCTACCGCGACGACGTCGCGGCGGCGGCCATGGCCCAGCAGGGCGGGCGGGGCGGCGAGGCGGCGGGTCCGATCGTGGCGGCCGTGCTGCGCGCGGGTGGCTGACGTCACCCGCTCAGGCGGGGACTCTAGGGTGGTGCCGTCGTTGGGGACTGTGACGACCACGCGGCCGGTACGGCCGTAAGGGCCGTGCCTCGCGAGGGCGGGGCCCGGGGATTGCGCGGAGGATCGGGAAGCAGTGGGCAAGAGAAGGCGCGTCGCCGAGCGACGGAAGACGAGTCCCGCCGTCATCGGCGGTGTGATCGCCGTGGTCGTGGCCGGCGCCGGGTTCGGTGCGTACGCGGTGTTCGGCACGGGCTCCTCGGGCGAGGACGGCGCGTCCACGACGGCCGCCGGGCGGGAGCGGTCCGTCAAGACGGGCCCGTTGTCGGCGAAGGAGGTCGGCAGCACGGCCCAGGCGTTCCTCACGGCCTGGCAGCGGGGCGAGGTGGCCGGCGCGGCGGACGCCACCGACGACGCCACGGCGGCGAAGGCGCTGCTGGCCGCGTACGCCAAGGACGCCCGCATCAAGGACTTCACGCTCACCCCGGGTGCGCGTGCCGGCGACAGCGTGCCGTTCACGGTGAAGGGCACGGTGTCGTACCGGGGCGTCAGCAAGCCGCTGACGTACCGGAGTTCGCTGACGGTGGTGCGCCGGGCCGCGGACGGCGAGCCGCTGGTGGGCTGGAAGCCGTCGGTCCTGCACCCCGATCTGCGCGAGGGTGACCGGCTGGTCACCGGCGAGGCGGGCACGCCGCCGGTGACCGCGCTGGACCGCGACGGCGACGAGTTGTCCACGGAGAAGTACGCGTCGCTGGGGCCGGTCCTGGACGGACTGCGCGAGAAGTACGGCAAGACGGCGGGCGGCAAGGCCGGGGTCGAGCTCCGGGTGGTCCGCGGCAAGGCCTCCGAGAAGCAGAAGCTGTCCGACAAGACGGTCCTGGAGCTGAGCGAGGGCACGCCGGGCGAGGTGCGCACGACGCTCAGCGCGAGCCTGCAGCAGGCCGCGGAGCAGCAGGTCGGCTCGCGCTCCCGTGCCTCGGTGGTCGTCCTGCGGCCCTCGACCGGCGAGATCCTGGCGGTGGCGAACTCCAACCCCGGCTTCAACACCGCCTTCCAGGGCTCGCTGGCGCCCGGTTCGACGATGAAGGTCATCACCTCGTCGCTGCTGCTGGAGAAGGGGCTGGCCTCGCCGGACAAGACGCATCCGTGTCCCAAGTACTTCACGTACGGCGGCTGGAAGTTCCAGAACGACGACAAGTTCGAGATCAAGGGCGGCACGTTCACGGCGAGTTTCGCCCGTTCCTGCAACACGGCGTTCATCAGCCAGGCGCCGAAGCTGGACGACGACGACCTCACCCGGCAGGCGCAGCAGGTCTTCGGCCTGTCGCTGAACAACTGGGCGATCGGTGTGCCCACCTTCGACGGTGCCGTGCCGGTGCAGTCGGCCGCGTCGATGGCGGCGTCGCTCATCGGCCAGGGCGGGGTGCGGATGAACCCGCTGAACATGGCCTCGGTCTCGGCGACGGTGAAGGCGGGCGTCTTCCACCAGCCGTATCTGGTGGCCCCGTCCGTGGACGACCGCACGCTGGCAACGGCCTCCCGCACGATGTCCGCGGACACGCTGGCGAAGCTGCGCGGGCTGATGGCCTACACGGCGGCGTACGGCACGGCGGCGGAGGCGATGGCGGGGGTCACCGGTGACGTCGGCGCCAAGACGGGTTCCGCCGAGGTCGACGGGCAGAAGAAGCCCAACGGCTGGTTCACCGCCTACCGGGGCGATCTCGCCGCGGCCGGTGTCGTCCAGTCGGGCGGGCACGGCGGCGAGACGGCGGGGCCCATCGTGGCGGCGCTGCTGAAGCAGGGCTGACCGGCGGGGCGGCGTCCGCGTCAGCCGACGGGGGTGGCGGCGGCCATGTAGGTGCGCCGCAGGAAGCGGATCAGCGCCTTGGTGTCGAACTGGACGACCGCCGTGCCCTGCGGGGAGTGGAACTCGACGACGGCCTGCACCCGCCCGCACGGCCACACCCGGACCTCGCCGGAGCCGGCCGGGGCGCGCAGGCCGCGTTCGAGGAGTTCACGGGCGAAGGTCCACTCGTGCGGACCGGGCAGGCCTATGCGCACGGCGCGGGGATCGCGGTCGGGGTCGTAGCGCAGGACGACCGGAATCGCTCCCCGTTCGTCCAGCAGCTGGACATCCGTGTCCGTGACGATATGGGCGCGTGCGTACTGCTCGACCACGGACATCGGACGGCCCTTTCACCGTGCGTCACCGGAGCGGAAACTATGCATCCGCTACCCATCCAATGTCCCATATTTCCTGGATTACGCCTGACGGAACGGCTTATCTCATGTTCACAACGGGGAGAACCTCGCTCTTGCAATAGGTTCGCATTAAGCCACATCATCGAAGCGTGCATGTACCTGACGGATTCATCAACGCGCCCACGTCCGCCGTGGCCGGGGTCGTCGCCGCCGGCGCCGTCGCCGTGAGCCTGCGCGGCGCGCGCCGTGAACTCGACGAGCGGACCGCGCCCCTCGCCGGTCTGGTGGCGGCGTTCATCTTCGCGGTGCAGATGCTGAACTTCCCGGTCGCCGCCGGAACCAGCGGCCATCTGCTCGGCGGCGCCCTCGCCGCGATCCTGGTCGGCCCCTGGACCGGGGCGTTGTGCATATCCGTCGTCCTGCTCATGCAGGGCGTCCTGTTCGCCGACGGCGGCCTGACCGCGCTCGGCGTGAACATCACCGACATGTCGGTGGTCGGCGTCGGTGTCGCCTACGTCGTCTTCCGCGGCCTGGTGAAGCTGCTGCCGCGCACCCGGCGGTCCCTCACCACCGCCTCCTTCGTGGCCGCGCTGGTGTCGGTGCCGGCCGCCGCGCTCGCCTTCACGGCGTTCTACGCGATCGGCGGGACCACCGACGTCCCGATCGGCAAGGTCGCCACCGCCATGGTGGGCGTGCACGTCCTGATCGGCATCGGCGAGGCGGTGATCACCGCGCTGACCGTCGGCGCCGTCGTCGCCGTACGGCCTGACCTCGTCCACGGCGCGCGGGACCTGCGCCGGCCACTGAAGCTGCGGGTCGGCGGCGAACTCGTCGACGTCCCGGCCGCCGAGGCCCCGGTCCCCGCGCACCGGACCTCCCACCGCACGCTGCTGCTGAGCGGTCTGGCCACCTCCCTCGTGCTCGCCGGGGTCGTCAGCTTCTACGCCTCCGCCAGCCCCGACGGCCTGGAGAAGGTCGCCGAGGACAAGGGCTTCGCCGCGTCCGCCGAGGAACACCACAACGCCGACTCCCCGCTCGCCGACTACGGCGTCAGGGACGTCGACAACGCCCGGGTCTCCGGCGGGCTCGCCGGTGTGATCGGCGTCGGCGTGACCGTGGTCGCGGGCGGCGCGATCTTCTGGGCGGTGCGCCGGCGTCGTACGGACGAGACGGACGCGGCGTCGCCCACGAGCACGAGCGTCTGACATGGGTGCGGGGCACGCCCACAAGCTCTACCGGCGGACACCGTCACCGGTGCACGCCCTGCCGCCGCACACCAAGCTCGCCGCGACCTTCGCCTTCGTGGTGGTCGTGGTGTCGACCCCGCGCGAGGCGATGTGGGCCTTCGCCGCGTACGCCGTGCTGCTGGCGACGGTGGCCGTGCTCGCGCGCGTACCGGCGCTCTTCCTGGCGAAGCGGCTGCTGATCGAGGTGCCGTTCGTCGCGTTCGCCGTGCTGCTGCCGTTCGTGGCGGAGGGCGAGCGGGTCGAGGTGCTGGGCATGTCGCTGAGCGTCAGCGGCCTGTGGGGCGCCTGGAACGTGCTCGCCAAGGGCACCCTGGGCGTCGCCGCGTCCGTCCTGCTGGCCGCCACCACCGAACTGCGGGAACTGCTGCTCGGCCTGGAGCGGCTGAAGCTGCCCCCGCTGCTGGTGCAGATCGCGTCCTTCATGATCCGCTACGGCGACGTCATCACCGGCGAGATGCGGCGGATGCGGATCGCGCGGGAGTCGCGCGGCTTCGAGGCCCGGGGCCTACGCCACTGGGGGGTGCTGGCCAAGTCGGCCGGCGCGCTGTTCATCCGGTCCTACGAACGCGGCGAGCGGGTCCATCTGGCGATGGTCAGCCGGGGGTACTCCGGCGTCATGCCGGTGATCGACGAGGTGACCGCGTCCCGGGCGCAGTGGTCGTACGCCCTCGCCCTGCCGTGTGCGGCCCTGGTCGTCTGTCTGCTGGGATGGGTGCTGTGACTCGTGCTGTGACGGAACATTCCCTGGAGGTCTCCGGCCTCGCCTTCGCCTACCCCGACGGCCATCAGGCCCTGTTCGGCGTGGACTTCCGCATCGGGCGCGGCGAGCGGGTCGCGCTGCTCGGGCCGAACGGCGCCGGCAAGACCACGCTGGTGCTGCACCTCAACGGCATCCTCGGCGGGGGCACGGGCTCGGTGCGGGTCGCCGGGCTGCCCGTCGACCGGGCGCACATGGCGGAGATCCGGCGCAAGGTCGGGATCGTCTTCCAGGACCCGGACGACCAGCTCTTCATGCCGACCGTCCGGGAGGACGTGGCCTTCGGGCCGGCGGCGGCCGGGCTGAAGGGGGCGGAGCTCACGGCCCGGGTGGAGCGGGCGCTGGAGCAGGTCGGGATGGCCGGGCTCCAGGACCGACCGCCGCACCATCTCTCGTTCGGGCAGCGGCGCAGGGTGGCCGTGGCGACGGTGCTCGCGATGGAGCCGGAGATCCTGGTGCTGGACGAGCCCTCGTCCAACCTCGACCCCGCCTCGCGGCGCGAACTGGCGGACATCCTGCGCGCCCTGGACGTGACCGTGCTGATGGTCACGCACGATCTGCCGTACGCCCTGGAGCTCTGCCCGCGCGCGCTGATCCTCAGCGAGGGGGTGATCGCGGCGGACGGGCCGACCGGTGAACTGCTCACCGACGACGTCCTGATGCGCGCCCACCGTCTGGAACTGCCCTTCGGCTTCGACCCGCGTTCGGTGGCGACGGGCGCCTGAGCGGCAGGGGCGGTGCGGTGGCCCGCATCGCCCCCGTGGCTACCCCCCGGTAATAAAGCGGATTCCCGGCCAGTACCTTGGGCACGAAGTAGTTGCCGGGTTCACCTTCTTTGCTGGGGAGAGGCCACCCTTGACCGACGGCGCCACCACCGACACCCGCCCGCGGAAGATCACCTACGTCGCCGAGGCCACCTCGCACGGCGGCCGGGAGGGCTATGTCACCAGCCAGGACGGGCAGATCGAGCTGAAGGTGGCGATGCCGCCGGAGCTGGGTGGCGACGGCAACGGCACCAACCCGGAGCAGTTGTTCGCGGCCGGCTACAGCACCTGCTTCCACAACGCCCTGATCCTGGTCGGCAACCGGTCGGGCTACGACCTCACCGGGTCCACGGTGGCCGCCAAGGTCGGCATCGGCCCCAACGAGCGGCGCGGCTACGGCCTCGCCGTCGCCCTGAGCGTCTCGCTGCCGGTCCTCGACGCGGAGATCGCGGCCAAGCTGGTGGACGAGGCCCACGAGGTGTGCCCCTACTCCAACGCCACCCGCGGCAACATCGACGTCACGGTCCTGCTGGGATGAGGCGGACCCGGCCGGACGCAGGAATCCCGGGCCGGCCGTCGGCGTTGCACCGGATGTCGCGGGCGAGTGGAGTGGACGGAGTGCGGACGTGGACGTGAACGGCACAGTGGCCGAGGGCTTCGAGCCGGTCAGGACGGCGTTCGCGCGCAACTTCGAGGCGCTCGGCGACCGGGGTGCGGCCGTGACCGTCTACCGGGACGGCCACAAGGTGGTCGACCTGTGGGGCGGCACCAAGGATGTCGACGGTACGGCTCCGTGGGAGCACGACACCGCCCAGATCGTGCGCTCGGTGACCAAGGGCGTCGCCGCCGCCGTCCTGCTGCTGCTGCGGCAGCGGGGCGAGCTGGACCTGGACGCGCCGGTCGGCGAGGTGTGGCCGCAGTACAAGGCGGCGGGCAAGGAGCGCACCCTCGTACGGCATCTGCTCTCGCACCGGGCCGGGGTGCCCGTCCTGGACCGGCCGCTGACCGTCGCCGAGGCCACCGACCCCGACCTCGGCGCTGCGGCGGTGGCCGCGCAGGCACCGGTGTGGACGCCGGGGAGCGCGCACGGCTACCACGCGCACACCTACAGCTGGCTGGTGGGCGAGGTGGTCCGACGGGTCAGTGGGCGGTCGGCCGGGGAGTGGATCGCCGACGAGATCGCCGGGCCGCTCGGGGCCCGGCTGTGGCTCGGGCTGCCGGAGCGGGAGGCCGGGCGCGTGGGCCGGGTCGGCAAGGTCGAGGCCCCGGACGCGGCGAACGCGCTCAGGACCCGGCCCAAGCGGGCGGTGTCCGACGCCTACGCCGACCCGGCCTCCGTCACCCGCCGGGCCTTCGGCGCGATAGCGCCCCCGCCGGACGAGAACGACCCCGTCTACCGCTCGGCCGTCCTGCCCGCCTCCAACGGCATCGCGACGGCGGACGGCCTCGCGCGCTTCTACGCCTCGCTGATCGGTGAGGTGGACGGCGGGGTACGGCTGTTCACGCCGGAGACGGTGGAGCTGGCGCGCGGCGAGCAGTCGGCGGGGCCGGACCGGGTGCTCGTGGTCGGAACCCGCTTCGGGCTCGGCTACATGCTGCACGGCGGCGCGTCCCCGCTGCTGTCGGACGCCTCCTTCGGCCATCCCGGCCGCGGTGGCTCGCTGGGCTTCGCGGACCCCGACGCGGGCATCGCCTTCGGCTATGTCACCAACGGCTTCCGCAAGAGCGTGACGGCCGACCCGCGCGCCCAGGCGCTGGTGCGGGCGCTGCGGGGCGTCATCACCGGCTGAGGTCCGGCGCCGCGTGCCGCCCCGCGTCGGCCACAGCCCGGCGGTACCAGGGGGCGCACTCCTCGAACGCCTCGGCGAAAGGGGCTCCGGGGGTGGTGGTCAGCCGGGACCACAGGGCGTCGGTGTCGTACCAGCGGTCGACCGTGACCAGGGCCAAGGGGCGCCGGGCGGCGGGGCCGTGGGCGTCGAGCCGGGCCAGCGCCTCGTCGAGGGTGATCTCCCCGTCGGGCAGGGGCAGGTCCAGGGCGCCGCAGACGGTCGTGAGCAGTTCCCGCAGGGTCACGGTCTCGGGGTGCGCGGCGTGCAGGACACCGCCGGCCGGCGCCTCGGGCGCGAGGGCCAGTTCGGCCAGGGCCCGGGCGAGGACGGGCGCCGAGATCAGGGAGAGCCGGGAGTCGGCGCCGCCCACCCAGTGCGGCAGGCGGCGCAGCAGCTGGACGAGGCCGGGCACGACCCAGGTGTCGCCCTCGCCGTAGACGAGGAACGGGCGCACGACGGTGCCGCCGGCGGCCAGGACCATGCGTTCCCCGGCGAGGCGGGTCTCGCTGGTCGGGGAGACCGGCGCCTCGGCGACCCGGCCCTCGCGTGCGCCGCGGTGCGGTCCGTCGCCGTAGACGGCGGCGGTGCCGAGCTGCACGATCCGGCGTACGCCCGCCCGTTCCGCCTCGGCGAGCAGGGCGCGGGTGCCCTCCTCGTTGACGGTCCGGCACTCCTGCGGGGTGCCGCCGATCCGGGCCGCGAGGTGCAGGACGGTCGTGACGCCCTCACAGACGCCGTGCAGCGAGGCCGGGTCCGCGAGGTCGCCGTGCACGCTCTGCGGGCCCGCGCCCTGGCCGTCGGGACCGGGGCGGCGACGGGTGAGGAGCCTCAGGGCGGGGCCGTGCGGGGCGGCGGAGGCCGCCCGCAGCACGGGCAGGACGTGCGAGCCGATGAAACCGGTGCAGCCGGTCACCAGGATGCGTTCGGTGCTCAAGTGCGGCCTTCCGCCGGGGGGTCGGTGAGGGGTGCTCGGGACGGGCCGTCACGGGGGTCCCCGGCGCACGGGTCTGCCTGCGTCGGTCCCGTCGCGTCATCCTCCTACACCGGCCACCCCGCCGACGGCCCGATGGGTGAGGGAAGTCGGCGGCGCGGATGCCGCCCCCGTTCGGTGGCGGCACACCCGCGTGCCGGAGCGCCTACACGGACGCCGTGGCGGCCTCCCGGCGCTCCGCGTGGGTGAGCAGGTCGTCGAGGGTGGCGGCGAGCTCGCTGACCGATTGCTCGCGCAGCAGGTGGTGGGTGGGCACCGGGATCCGCAGCGCGTTCTCCAGCTTGCGCTGGAAGGCCAGAGCGGTCAGGGAGTCGATGCCCTGGGCGTAGAGCGGGCGGTCGCGGTGGACGCGGTGGGCGGGCGGGACGTCGAGGTAGGTCTCCAGGGTGCGGGAGACGAACGCCTCGATGGCCCGCAGCCGGTCCTCGCCGGAGGCGGCGCGCAGGGCGCCGAGGTCGAGGCCGGCGGCCGAAGTCCGTGACACGGTGTCGTCCTTTCTGGGAGTGGGGGCGGTGCGCGGGCGTGGCTGGGAGCTGCGCAGCGTGGCCGGTGCGGGACCCGGGCGCGGCCCCGCTCCGTCGGACCACACCAGGTGGAACCGCCAGCGGCTGATCCGCCAGCCCCGCGGGGTGCGCACGGTCTCGCCCTCGCTCCAGCCGCCGATGTCGAAGCGGCCCCCGGGGTCGGGGCCGTCGTCGTGGTGGACGTGGGAGGCGAGGATGTGCACCCGGACGCGGGCCCGGTCGCCGTCCAGCGTGATGCCGTAGTTCGAGGCCAGGTGGTGGGTGCGGGCGAAGCGTGACTTGCGGTCGAAGTGGAAGGCGGCCGCGGTCTGAAGACCCCGCACGGTGCCGACCGGGAACTCCAGCCGGCAGTCGTCCGTGAAGACCGTGCGGGGCCAGCTCTCGTCGTACCCGCCGGCGTCCTGGGCGTCGAGCAGGGTGACGTACCGGTCGATCAGCTCGGTGATCTCTGCCCGGTCGCCCAGTGCGCGCAACCGCTCCCGCAGCGCGCCGAGTTCGGCGCGCGGGAGCGTGATGGTGTCGCTCTGTTCGTGGTGCGGCAAGGTCATGGGGAAGAAGCTCCGTTTCGGCAGCGCCCCTCGCTGAGGGGGCGTTCGACGGCACCTGGGGTGGCGCGCCTACGCCGCCCGGCTGCCCGACACCCGCCACCCCCGCGGGTCGCGGTGCGCCGGGACGCGTTCCGGGCGGCGCCAGCCCGCCGTGGGGTGGGGGGCCTGGTCCTGCAGGCCGGGGCCGACGGCCGCGAGGGCGGCGGCACGGGCGAGCAGCACGCTGGTCAGGACCGCGAGTTCGGCCGGGGTCGCCGTGCCCTTGACGACCTTGATGACCAGCGCGTCCCGCGTGCTCACTGCGGCGGGTTGCCGTGCTTGCGGCACGGCAGGTCGGCCTGCTTGCTGCGCAGCATCGACAGGGCGCGGACGAGGGCCCCCCGGGTGTCCCGGGGGTCGATCACGTCGTCGATCAGTCCGCGTTCGGCGGCGTAGTAGGGATGCATCAGCTCCGCCTGGTACTCCTTGATCTTCTGCGCGCGGGTGGTGTCCGGGTCGTCCGAGCCGGCGATCTCCCGGCGGAAGATGACGTTCGCCGCGCCCTCCGCGCCCATCACCGCGATCTCGTTGGAGGGCCAGGCCAGTGCCAGGTCCGTGCCGATGGACCGGGAGTCCATGACGATGTACGCGCCGCCGTACGCCTTGCGCAGCACCAGCGAGATGCGCGGCACGGTGGCGTTGCAGTAGGCGTACAGCAGCTTGGCGCCGCGCCGGATGATCCCGTTGTGCTCCTGGTCGACGCCCGGCAGGAAACCCGGCACGTCGATCAGGGTGACGATCGGGATGTTGAAGGCGTCGCAGAACTGCACGAAGCGCGCCGCCTTCTCGCTGGCGTCGATGTCGAGCACCCCGGCGTAGGAGGCGGGCTGGTTGGCGACGATGCCGACGACCTCTCCGTCCAGCCGGGCCAGCGCGCACACCACGTTGGTCGCCCAGTCCGGGTGGACCTCGAAGTGGTCGCCGTCGTCGACGATCTCCTCGATCACGGACCGGATGTCGTACACCCGGCTCGGGTCCTCGGGCACCAGGTCCAGCAGCCGGTCGGTGCGCCGGTCGGCGGTGTCCGCGCTCGGCATCCGGGGCGGCAGGTCGCGGTTGTTCGCCGGCAGCAGGGAGAGCAGGTGGCGCACGTCCTCCATGCAGGTACGGACGTCGTCGTAGGCGAAGTGGGCGACGCCGGAGGTGGTGGCGTGGACGTCGGCGCCGCCGAGGTCGTTCTGGGTGATCTCCTCGCCGGTGACCGCCTTGACCACGTCGGGTCCGGTGATGAACATCTGGGCGATGTCGCGGACCATGAAGACGAAGTCGGTCAGGGCGGGGCTGTAGGCGGCGCCGCCGGCGCACGGGCCGAGCATCACGCTGATCTGCGGGATGACGCCCGAGGCGCGGGTGTTGCGCTGGAAGATGCCGCCGTAGCCGGCGAGCGCGCTGACGCCCTCCTGGATGCGGGCGCCCGCCCCGTCGTTGAGCGACACCAGCGGCGCTCCGGCCGCCATGGCCATGTCCATGATCTTGTGGATCTTCTGGGCGTGGGCCTCGCCGAGGGCGCCGCCGAAGATGCGGAAGTCGTGGGCGTAGACGAAGACGGTACGGCCGTGGACGGTGCCCCAGCCGGTGATCACCCCGTCGGTGTAAGGACGTTTCTTCTCCAGCCCGAAGCCGCTGGCCCGGTGCCGACGCAACATCTCGACCTCGGTGAACGACCCCTCGTCGAGCAGGAGTTCGATGCGCTCATGGGCGGTGAGCTTGCCCTTGGCATGCTGCCGCTCGGTGGCCAGCGGATCGCCGTGCCGGGCGGCCTGCTTGATCAGGCTGAGTTCCTCCAGCCGTTCCGCGGCGCTCCACTGACCGCGGTGCTCGCGGTCGTGCAGGCTCGGCCGGTCGGCGGCGGGGGCGCTCTGGTCGGCTTTCTGATGGGCTTTCTGATCGGCTTTCCGGTCGGGTTTCTGGTCGGTCGTCATGTGGTGCCTCTCACGCTCCCCAGTCAGGTTCGTGCGTGTGCGAGCCGTCGGCGTCCAGGTCCACCGTCCCGCCGGCGTACAGCGCGGTCGGCGGCACCCAGCGCACGGTGACCCGCTCGGGCGGCCCGCCCAGCACCGCGACGGCGGCGTTGTGGCGAGGCCCGGACGGCAGGTCCAGCAGGGTCCAGCCCGGTGGGCGGCGGCGCCGGTCGGCCCCCAGGTAGTCATGGCCCGGGTCCCGGGACAGGCCGGTGCCCAGCGCCTTGAGGTAGGCCTCCTTGCGGGTCCACATCCGTCCGAAGAGCGCACGCCGCTCCTCGACGGGCAGGCCCGCCAGCTCCTCCTGCTCCCCCGGGTGCAGTGCCGGGGCGCACACCTCGACGGTCTCGTCCCTCGGCAGCCGCTCCACGTCGGCGCCGAGCACGGTGGCGGCGACGGCGACGACGGCCACGCCGTGGCTGTGCGCCAGGGAGAAGTGCAGCGGCGGATCGGGGTGCGCGACGGCGGGCCGTCCGTGCGGCTTGCCGCAGCCGGGACAGGGCTCCCGCACGAACGGCACCGCACGCGGCGCCAGGCCCAGGTACCCGCCGAGCAGCCGGCGCAGCGCGACATGCGCGGACGCGTACGTGATGCCGTCGGTCGGGCGGACGAAGGAGGCGGTGCGCCGGCGTTCCGCGTCGTCCAGCTCGGACAGGTCCAGCAGCTCCGCCGCCGTCTCCAGCCGGGGCCGGCGCACCAGCCACACGTCGAGCTGCCCCGGGGCCGGCAGCCGCGTCCTCGCGGTCTCGGGTCCCTCGCGGACCACCAGCTCCGGGATCACGTCGTGCCCGGCCCGTCGTGCGAGACCAGGTGGGCGCCCTGCCCGCCGCGCTTGTGCGGGCTGTCCCCGGGGCCGAGCTGCCCGGACAGGCACTCGATGAGCTCCGCGGCGCTGTTGGCGCGCAGCAGCATGTTGAGGTTGACGTCGAGGCGCAGGGCCGCCTCCATCCGGCGCTGGAGTTCGAGTCCGTTGATGGAGCCGATGCCGAGGCTGTTCATCGGGCGGCCCTCGGTGTCGATGGTGTGCGGCGGCACCCGCAGCACCCGGGCGAGTTCGGCCCGTACGTACGCGTCGATCAGCCGGAGCCGCTCGCTCTCGCCGCAGGCGGACAGGTGGGCGGGGTCCGGCGGGTCCACGTCGACGACGGTGTCCTGCTCGAACTCGTAGTCCAGGTCGTCGAAATCGTCGAGGTCGTCGAAGACCCAGGTCTTCGTTGTCTGGTCCATTGCGTGCCCCGTTGGGTGTGGGTGGGTGGACGGAGAGCGGCCGGCCCGGTCGGGAGACTCAGCGGCGCCTGAGGCCGGTGAGGGCGGTGAGGGTTCCGAGTCCGCCGAGCACGGCCACCAGGATCAGCGCCGGCCGGCAGGCCTCGACGGCCTCGGCCGCGGTGGCGCCGGGTTCCGCGGCGGCGGCGAGCAGCGCGGCGACGGCCGCGACCACCACCGCGGCGGCCAGTTGCACGGCCGTCTGGTACTGGCCGCCGGCCGCGCCGCGCCACTCGGGGCTCAGCCCCGAGGTCGCCTGCATGTTCAGCGCGGCGAAGGACAGCACGAAGGCGGCCCCGACCAGCAGCAGCGTCGGCAGCAGCCGGGCGGGGTAGTGGAGCGGCCAGGTGGGAGAGAGCTGGAGCAGGTACCCGGCGAACGCGCAGGCGGCGCCGGCCGCGATCAGCCGGGGTGCCCCGAAGCGGGCGACCAGGCGGCCGGAGGCGAGCGCGGTGAGCGCCGCTGGGGCGGCGGCCGGGACCAGCGCGAGCGCGGCCGTCGACGGCGGCCAGCCGGCGACGGTCTGCATCTGGTAGGTCAGCACGAACAGCAGCCCCAGATAGGAGCCGTTCAGGCAGGCCGCGCCGAGCGCCGAGCGGATCAGGGCGGCGTCGCGCAGCGGCTGCACCAGAGGTGCGGGCGTGATGCGTTCGACGACCGCGAAGACCGCGAGGAGCACCACGGCCGCGGTGAGCGGCCCGGCGGCCCGGGGCGACGTCCAGCCGTGCGCGGGCACGGCGCCGATGCCGTACACCAGGGCCAGGAGCGCCGCCGTGAAGGTGGCGGCGCCGGTGAGGTCGTAGCGGCGTGGGGAGGTCCTCGCCGGGGCCGGGTCCTCGTCCGGGATCAGCCGGAGGCCCAAGGCGAACAGGACCAGCACGACGGGGGCCGGGAACGCGAAGGCCAGCCGCCAGCTGACCTCGGTGAGCCAGCCCGACAGCAGCAGGCCGGCCGTGAAGCCGCCGGCACCGAACAGGGCGTAGACGGACATCGCCCGGTCGCGGGCCGGGCCCTGCGGGAAGGCGGTGGCGATGATGGCGAGGCCGGTGGGGGCGGTCAGCGCCGCGCAGAAGCCCTTGACCAGCCGGGTGGCGACGAGCAGCGCCGGTTCCTGGGCGAGCGCGCTCAGGGCGGAGGCGGCGGCGAAGGCGAGCAGCGCCGCCAGGTAGACCCGGCGGCGCCCCAGCAGGCTCACCACCCGGGCGCCGAACAGCAGCAGACCGCCGAAGCCGACGGCGAAGCCGGTCATCGCCCAGTGCACGTCCGTCAGCGGCAGCCCGAGGTCCGAGCCGATCGAGGGCAGCGCCACGACCGCCACGGACACCTCGAGGGCGTCGATGAGCATGTTGCCGGCGAGCACGAGCAGGAGCCCCCACAGCCGGGGGCTCCACCGCCCGTCCGCGGCGCCGACGGCGGGCGCGGGATGCGTCCTGGTCACGGCGTCACCCGAGGAGGGTGCCGCCGCTCGCGTCGACGAAGGAGCCGGTGACCCAGCGGGCGTCGTCGGAGACGAGGAAGGCGACCACGTCGGCGACGTCCTGCGGTTCGCCGACCCGGTTGAAGGTGGACAGGGCCGCCATCGCCTCGACGGCCTCGGGGATGTCGAACAGCGCGTTGCCGTTGCGGGTGATACCGGGGGCGACGCTGTTGACGGTGATGCCGCGCGGACCGAGGGCCTTGGCGTAGTGCAGCGCGAGCTGTTCGACGGCGCCCTTGCTCATGGCGTAGGCGATCTCGTCGGGGTTGGCGAACCGGGTCAGGCCCGAGGAGATGTTCACGATCCGCCCGCCGTCGGGCATGTTCGTCAGTGCGCGCTGGACGAGGAAGAACGGCGCCCGGGCGTTGACGGCGAAGATCCGGTCGAACATGTCCGGCGTGGTGTCCTCGGGCTTGACCCCGCCCATCACGCCGGCGTTGTTGACCAGGATGTTCAGCTCGGTGGAGCCGGTGCGCTCCTTCAGGCCCTGCTCCAGGGCGAGGAACAGTTCGTGCACGTCGCCGGGGGCGCCGAGTTCGGCGCGTACGGCGAACGCCCGGCCGCCGTCCCGCTCGATCCCGGCGACGACCTCGGCGGCCGCGTCCTCGTTGGTGCCGTAGTGGACGGCGACCAGCGCGCCGTCGCGGGCCAGCCGCTGCGCGGTGGCCCGGCCCATGCCTCGGCTGGCGCCCGTGACGAGCGCCGTCCTGCCGGTCAGGTTGCCCATCTTCGTTCTCCTGACGTGGTGTTGTCGGTGGGGATGCGTACGGTGCGGTGCGGTGCGCGGACCGGGCGTGAACCAGCGGGCGAGCGCCGCGTCGAGTCCGTCCGGGGTGTCGCCGGCCCAGGCGAGGTATCCGTCGGGGCGTACGAGCAGGGCGGCCGCCTCGGGCAGCGCGCCGGCCTCGGCCGGGCGGGCCGCGACCGTGTCGACGGCACCGGACCACGGCCGGGCGACCTGGGCGAACGGCTCCGGCGCGTCGGTCAGCACGAGCAGCAGGCCGCGGGCCTCGCGGAGCAGGTCCAGGGTGGAGCGGGGTCCGGTGGTGCCCAGGAGGGCGGCGTCCGGCAACCGGGTCCCGGCGAGCGTGGGTCCCTCGCCGGTGCCGTAACGGACGTCCAAACCGCTGATCATGCCCGCCAGGTGCGCGCGCACCCGCTCGTACGACGTCAGTTCGCCGATCACCGAGCGCAGCGCCTCGACCTCCGGCCCGCCCAGCAGCAGGCGTGCCTGGGCCCGGATGTTGGACAGGACCCGGCGGCCGACGGCGTGCCGTTCGTCGTGGTAGGTGTCGAGCAGTCCCTCGGGGGCGCGCCCGCGCACGGTCGCGGCGAGTTTCCAGCCGAGGTTGACGGCGTCCTGGAGGCCGAGGTTGAGGGCCTGGCCGCCGATCGGCATCTGCTGGTGGGCGGCGTCACCGGCGAGCAGCACCCGGCCGACGCGGTAGCGCGCGGCCTGCCGGGAGGCGTCGCCGAAGGAGTTGACCCACAGCGGGGTGCCGTGGGCGATGTCCTCGCCGGTGACCTCCCGCCAGGCCTCGACGATGTCGGCGAAGCGTGCCTCGCCGTCCCGTGGCGGGGTGCCGAAGCGGTGGACCATCACCCGGGTCACGCCGTCGCCGCGCCGGGCGGCGATGGCGAGCCCTTCAGGCAGCCGCTGGAACCGCCGGTTCGGGATCTCGATGCCGTCGACGTCGGCGCGGATCAGCTCCCGCTCGGCGTCGTCACCGGGGAAGCCGATGCCCGCGAGCCGGCGTACGGCCGAGCGCTCGCCGTCGCAGCCGACGACGTAGCGCGCGGTGAACCGGACCGGCCGCCCGGCGTGCCGGGCGGTCACCGTCACCTGCCCCTCGTCCTGGGTCAGTCGGGTGACCTCGTGGCCGCGCAGCACACGGACGCCGAGGCGGGCCGCGCGGGCGCCGAGGAGTTCCTCGGTGCGCACCTGCGGCACCTTCCACTGGCCCGGATAGGGGCTGGGCAGCGTGAGGTCCATGGGCAGCCCGCCGAAGTGGCCGCGCGGCTCGTGCGGCGGCAGCGGATCGCCGAAGCCGTCCGGGCCGTCGAGCAGTCCGCGCTGCTTCAGCAGTTCCATGGTCCGCGCGTGCAGCGTGGACGCCCGGGACTCCGTGGTCGGGGTGTCCAGCCGCTCCAGTACGGTCACGTCGGCGCCGCCGAGCCGCAGTTCCCCGGCGAGCATCAGCCCGACGGGTCCGGCGCCGACCACGACGACGTCCGTCACGGCAGCGTCGGCGCCGGCCATGGTCAGCGCCTCGCTTCGGCGTACGCCTTCGCGTGGCCGAGGGTGGCCCGGCTGTTGGTGCTCAGCGCCGAGCGCACGTACTCCCGGGCCTCGGCGACGCCCGCCCCGGGCCCGAGGATCTTCTCGATGTTCTCGGGGCGCAGCACGACGGTGTGCTGCGAGGAGGCGGTGCTTCCGGTGTCCGTGTCGGTGAACGTCCAGTAGCCGGTGTGCAGGTTCATCAGCGCCGGCAGCGTGGTCTGCTTGTAGGCGATCTTCCGGCCCTGCAGGCACACCCGGTACGAGCGCGTGGTGTGCGTGGAGCCGTCCTTGGCGCGGGTGTCCATCTCCAGGGTCTGCAGGCCCGGGGAGTCCTCGGTGAGCCGGACGGTCGCCACGTGCGGCAGCCGCTCGGACCACAGCCCCGCCTCGTTGACGAAGTCGTAGACGTCCTTGGCGGAGCCGTCGACCTCGACGGTGTCCTCGAAGGAGAACGTCAGCTCCGCGGCGGCGGCGGCGAGTTCGACGTTGGTCTTCAGGGAGGCGAGTTCCGCGCGCGAGTTGCGGTCCACGGCCTCGTCGATCCACTGCAGGCTCGCCGGGTCGTCGTCGACGGCCGTGTAGTCGTGCAGCAGCCGCACGCGCGTGGCACCGTCGCCCTGCGGCTCGATGATCCAGGTGCCGCCCATGGTGGCGACCGGCGGGGTGGAGACCTGCTGGCGGAAGGTGATCCGCAGGGCCTCGGCGTCCAGGACGCGGCGCGAGGTCCAGTTCTTGGGCTCGCCGCCCGCGGTCGCCCAGATCCGGATCAGCTCCTCGTCGCCGGAGCGCTCCAGGTGGTCGACGTAGATGGTCGGAGGGAAGATCCGCGGCCAGTTCGCCACGTCGGCGATCAGCCGGTAGACGTCGGCGGCCGGGGCCCCGATCGTGATCTCGTGCTCGACTTCCCGCAGCTCGGATGCGGACATGCGTGAACTCCTCGGAAAAGGTACGGGGGCGGGCGGGCCGGTCAGAAGTTGCCGAGGCCGCCGCAGACGTTGAGGGCCTGCGCGGTGATGGAGGCGGCGGTGTCGGACGCGAGGTAGCCGACCAGCCCGGCGACCTCCTCGGGGGTGGAGTAGCGGCCGAGCGGGATCTTCGCCGTGAACTTCTCCATGATCGCGTCCTCGGTGGTGGCGTAGGCCGCGGCGTAACCGGCGCGCACCCGCTGCGCCATGGGCGTCTCGACGTAGCCGGGGCAGACCGCGTTCACGGTGATGCCGGTGGGGGCGAGCTCGTTGCCGAGGGCCTTGGTGAAGCCGACGACGCCGTGCTTGGAGGCGGAGTAGGGGGCGCCGAGGACCACGCCCTGCTTGCCGGCCGTGGAGGCGATGTTGATGATCCGGCCGCGGTTCTTGTGCCGCATGCCGCCGGTGGTGAGGACGGCGCGGGTGAGCCGGAAGACGCTGTTGAGGTTGGTCTCGACGACGTCGTACCAGAGCTCGTCGTCGATGTCGGCGGTGACGCCGCCGCCGGACCGGCCCGCGTTGTTGACCAGGACGTCGACGGGGCCGAAGCGGTCCACGGCGGCCTGGACGAAGCTCTCGATGGACAGCGCCGAGCGCACGTCGAGGGTGCCGCCGTCGACGTCGAGTCCCTCGGCGGTCAGCTCCTTGACGGTCCGGGCGACGTTGTCGGCGTCACGGGAGCCGAGGAAGACGCGGTGACCCTGCTGGGCCAGCAGCCGCGCCACCGCGAGGCCGATTCCGCTGGTGGCCCCGGAGACGAGGGCGACCCGCTCGTGCTTGTCGGACATGACTGCTGCTCCCTTGTCACGGTGTGTGGGCATGTCTGGGCATGTCGGGGGGCGCGCCGGTGCCCCGCTCGGGGGCGGGCACCGGCGCACCGGGGTGGGGGGTGAGGGGTACGGCCTCGGGGCGGGCCGGCGGCTCAGGCGGCCTGCGCGGACTGGGCGAGCTGGTTGTTGACGATCTCCAGCAGGGCGCGCGGCGTCCTGGCCTCGGTGACCACGCTGTCGTCCAGCGAGATGGCGTAGTCGCGCTCGATGCGGCCGCAGGTCTCCAGGATGGCCAGCGACTCGTAGCTGAGCTCCTCGAAGTCGGTGTCGAGGATGTCGCCGTCCAGGTCGACGTTCTCGTCGGCCCCGGCCGACTCCAGGAGGATGCGCTTGAGGTCGTCGAGGGTGAAGGACTGGGTGGACACGGAGGTTCCTCTCGTCTGGGTCTTGCGGAAAACGTGCGGACGCCCGCGGCCCGGACCGCCGTGGGAGAGACGGCAGGACCGGGCACGCGGGCGCGTTCAGGGGCGAGGACGGGGCGGCACGGCAACGGGGGCACTCGCCTCGCAGGCGGCGTGGGCCGGCGAGGTGATGCGCGCGGCGGTGCGCCGCAGGGCGCGTACGCACGAACGCCCTACGCCCATTGCCGCACCGCCGGACGGCCTGCGCGGCCGTGACCACCCTCGCCGCCTCGCGGGCGACGTGATGGCGGGCGTGGGCCGGGCCCCGCCGGACAAACCCCCGGCGCCCGCGCCCGGCGCCATCCGCCGAACCGCCGGACGGCCTACGCGGCGGTGACCACCGTTGCCGCGTTGAAGCCGGCGTGGCCGCGGGCCAGGATCAGCGCGGTGCGGACCTCGGTGGCCCGGGCCTCGCCGGTGACCAGGTCGAGGTCGTAGGAGGCGTCGGGGTGGACGTGGGTGGTGGCCGGCACGACACCGTCCCGGATGGCGAGCAGGGCGGTCGCCACGTCGAGGGGGGCGGCGCCCGAGTAGAGGCGCCCGGTCATCGTCTTGGGGGCGGTGACCATGACGCCGTGCGGACCGAACACCTCGTTCAGCGCGTCCGCCTCGATCCGGTCCAGCTCGGGCACGGCCGCCCCGTCGGCGAAGACGACGTCGACGTCACCGGCGTCCACGCCCGCGTCGGCCAGGGCGAGTTCGATCGCCTTGCGCAGGCCGGGCGGGCGCTCGCTGCCGGGGGCGGGGTCGAAGGTGGCGGCGTAGCCGGCGATCTCGCCGTACACCCGCACGCCGCGCCGGGCGGCGCCCTCGGCGGACTCCAGGATCAGGATGGCCCCGCCCTCACCGGGCACGTGCCCGGCGGCGGCCGCGTCGAAGGGCAGGTAAGCCCGGTCGGGCTCCTCCCCCTCGGACAGCCGCCCGCTCGCCAGCTGGGCGACCCAGCCCCACGGGCAGATCGAGGCGTCGATCGACCCGGAGACGATCAGCTGGGTGCCCTTGCGGATCTGCCGCCGGGCGTGGGCGATCGCGTCGAGCCCGCCGGCCTGGTCGGAGACCAGCACCCCGCTCGGGCCCTTCATGCCGTTGCGGATGGAGATCTGACCGCTGTTGACGGCGTAGAACCAGGCGAAGGACTGGTACGCCGAGACGTACTGGCTGCCCTGGCTCCACAGCTTCTGCAGCTCGCCCTGGCCGAACTCGAAGCCGCCGGAGGAGCTGGCGGTGACCACGCCCATGTCGTACGCGGGCAGCTCGGCGGGCGTGACGCCCGCGTCGGCCAGCGCCCAGTCGGTGGCGACCAGGGCGAGGCGGGTCATGTGGTCGGTCTGCGCGAGCAGCCTGCTGGGCAGGTGGTCGCCGGCGTGGAAGCCGGGCACCTGGCCGGCCAGCTTGGCCGGGTACCCGGTGGGGTCGAAGCGGGTGATGCGGCCGATGCCGCTCTTGCCCGAGCGGGTGGCAGCCCAGTAGTCGGTGCTACCGAGGCCGTTGGGGGCGGCTATGCCGAGCCCCGTGACGACGGTGCGCGTCGCGGCCGTGCTCATGCCGCACTCCTCTCCGGTCGGGCGAGCACCATGGCGCTCTGGAAGCCACCGAATCCGCTGCCGACGGTCAGCACCGCGTCGGTGCGGTGCTCACGGGCCGTCAGCGGCACGTAGTCCAGGTCGCACTCCGGGTCGGGGGTGTGCAGGTTCGCCGTCGGGGGCACGACGCCGTGCTCCATGGCGAGGACCGACGCGGCGATCTCGATCGAGCCGATCGCGCCGAGCGAGTGCCCGACCATCGACTTGATGGAGGACACCGGGGTCCGGTAGGCGTGCTCGCCGAGGCTCTTCTTGAACGCCGCCGTCTCGTGCCGGTCGTTCTGCTTGGTGCCCGAGCCGTGCGCGTTGACGTAGTCGATGTCCTCGGGGTTCATCCGGGCCTCGTCCAGCGCGACCGTGATGGCCTCGGCCATCTCCACGCCGTCCGGGCGCAGTCCGGTCATGTGGAAGGCGTTGCAGCGCGAGGCGTAGCCGGCGATCTCGGCGTAGATGTGCGCGCCCCGCCGAAGCGCTCCTTCGAGCTCCTCCAGGACGAACACCGCCGAACCCTCGCCGAGCACGAAGCCGTTACGGGTCCCGTCGAAGGGCCGCGAGGCGTGCTCGGGGTCGTCGTTGCGCGGGGTGGTGGCCTTGATCGCGTCGAAGCAGGCCAGGGTGATCGGGGAGATCGGGGCGTCCGTCGCGCCCGCCACCACCGCGCAGGCCGAGCCCTCCCGGATCAGCTCGGCGGCGTGGCCGACCGAGTCCAGTCCTGAGGTGCAACCGGTCGAGACCACCGTCGCGGGGCCCTCGGCGCCCACCGCCCACGCCACCTCGGCGGCGAAGGAGCTGGGCACCAGGTAGTTGTAGAGGTGCGGTACGGCGTAGGCGTGGTCCACCAGGTCCAGGCGACCGCCGTCGCTGACGACGCGGTACTCCTGGTCGAGTCCCATGGTGGCGCCGACCGCGCTGCCGATGGTGACGCCGACCCGGTGCGGGTCCGCGCCGCTCAGGTCCAGGCCGCTGTCGGCGAGGGCCTCGCGGGCGGTGACCACGGCCAGCTGGGCCGCGCGGTCCATCCGGCGGATCTCCTGCGGGCCGAGCCCGTGCTCCTCCGGATCGAAGTCGATCTCGGCGGCGACGCGGGAGCGGAAGGAGGAGGGGTCGAAGAAGGTGATGCCCCGGGTGGCGGTGCGTCCCTCGCTGAGCAGGTTCCAGAAGTTCTTGGTGCCGACACCACCGGGGGCCGTGACGCCGACCCCGGTGATGACCACTCGCCTGGCGCTCACGCCCGGCCCTCCCAGTCGTAGAAGCGCGTGGCGACCGCGTCCGCGGGGGACCGCCAGGTTGCCGGGTCGTAGGCCTCGATGAACGGCTTGAGGTCCTCGCTGATCTGCACGAAGCGGGGGTCCGTCTTGGCCGCCTCGATCAGCTCGCCGCCGTTGTCGGAGTCGAAGTCCTGGAGGTGGAAGTACAGGCCGCGGTAGGCGAAGAGCTGGCGGCGCCGGGTGCCCATCAGATGCGGCATCTCGCTCTGGTCGAACTCCTGGAACAGCCGGGCCACCTCGGTGCTGTGACCCGGGTCCATCCGGGCGACGATCAACGTGCTGTGCATGATCTCTCCATTCAGCGGTGCGTCGCGGGGTCGCGGGGGTCGGTCGACGGCGTGCGGGTGTCGCCCAGGGTCAGCGCGCCGGGCCGAACCAGTGCTCCAGGGCCATCGGGAGGTCCGCGTGGCTGCCCGGGGCGGCCCAGGCCACGTAGCCGTCGGGGCGGACGAGGACCGCGGTGGTGCCGGCGAGCGGGCTGTTCTCCGGCAGGACGGGCTCGGCCGTGACGATGTCGATGCGGTCCTGCCAGTCCCAGGCGCGGTCGCGCAGCCGCTCGTTGTCCGCGAGGTCGAGCAGCACGCCGCGGCCCGCGTGCAGGGCCTCGGTGCTGGAGGAGACCAGCCGGTGACCGGTCAGCCTCACGTCGGGCAGCCGGCGGCCGAGCAGCGGGTGGGGGCCGCCGTCGAGGTCGTAGCGGATCTCCAGGCCGGACACCATCGCCGCGAAGTGCCGGCTGACCTCGGGGTAGCGGATCAGCTCGCCCAGCACGTCGCGCAGCGGCTGCACCTCGGGCCCGGACAGGAAGAGCAGACCCTGCGCCCGGGTGTTCATCAGCAGCCGCTTGCCGACCGGGTGCCGCTCGGCGTGGTAGGTGTCCAGCAGTGCCTCGGGCGCCCGGCCCCGGGCCACCGCGCCGAGCTTCCAGCCGAGGTTGACCGAGTCCTGGATGCTGGTGTTCATGCCCTGGCCGCCGGCCGGCAGGTGGATGTGCGCGGAGTCGCCCGCGAGCAGGACCCGGCCGCGCCGGTACTCGGTGACCTGGCGGGTGGCGTCGCCGAAGGACGAGACCCACACCGGCTCGGCGTGCGAGATGTCGTCGCCGGTCAGCCGCTGCCAGGCCGCGGCCACCTCGTCCCAGGTCGGCGGCTGCTCCCGGCGCTGCGGCGGGGTGCCCCGCTCGCAGACGATCAGCCGGGTGATCCCGCCGGGCAGCGGGCCGACCATGACCATGCCGCCGGGCAGGGTCTCGCCGATCATCCGGGGCTCCAGCTCGATGCCCTTGACGTCGGCGAGGAACATCTCCAGGGTCGACGCGGTGCCGGGGAAGTCGAAGCCGGCGGCCTTGCGGATGGTGGACCGGCCTCCGTCGCAGCCGACGAGGTACTCGGCGCGCAGCCGGTGCACGCCCTCGGGGCCGCGCACCTCGACCTCGACGCTGTCCTCCTTCTCCTTGACGGAGACGACGTCGTGCCGGCGCCGGATGTCCGCGCCGAGCTGGGTGGCCCACTCCTCCAGGACGGTCTCGGTGACCGACTGGGGGATGGTCTTGGCGGCCTGGTGGGCCCCGTCGAGGACACCGAAGTCGACCGGCAGGCCCCCGAAGTGGCCCACGTTGCTGACCTCGATGTCGCCGAACCGGGGCAGCAGTCCGCGCTGGTCGAAGACCTCCATGGTGCGGGCGGTGAAGCCGAGGCCGCGCGACTCCCCGGTCCGCGCGGGCAGCTTCTCCAGGACGATGACGTCGACGCCGGCGAGCCGCAGCTCGCCGGCCAGCATCATCCCGGCCGGTCCTGCGCCCACGACGATGACTTGTGCGTCCATGACACTCCTCGGGACAACCCGCCCTCCGGGCGGGGAAGGAACGGGTCGGAAAGAGTCCGGAAACGATCTGAAACCGGCAGGGGTGGTTCAGCGGTAGAAGCGGCCGATGCCCTCGTTCGCCACCTGGGCGGCGGCCGCGTGCCGCGGGTCGGGGGCGATCGCCTCGTGCCGCACCGCGACCTCGGCGAGCTTGATGGTGTGTTCGTCGCCGATCTCGACGGCCCGCGCGAACACCTCGGCCACGTCCGGCGCCTGGGGCAGCGGCGCCGCCGGCCGGGGCGTGGCGTGGAACCAGTCGAGCATCCGGCCGCTGACGGCCCGTGCGACCTGGTACGACGGCAGCCGCTGCGCCTCGGGCAGATGCCCGACGACCAGCCGTACGGCGGCCGGTCCGGTGACCGCGTGGATCAGCGGGATGGGGTGCCGCTGGGCGACCGTGGCGTAGATCCCGGCATACTCGGCGACCAGCTCGTCCAGCGCCCGGACGACCGGCTCCCGCCCGTCGTCCCCGTCCGGCAGGTCCGGCGGCGGCTCCCCGGCCACGGTGACACCGCCGGTGGAGTGCCGTGCGGCCCAGTAGCCCAGCCCCTGGGCCAGCTCGGCCAGTTGGAGCCGGTCGTCCTTGCCGGCGGCGGCGACCGCCCGCACCGCGTGCGCGGTGCGGATCACTCCGTGCGTCAGCATCCCGGACATGCCCGGCAGCAGCCGGGGCCACCAGCGGGCCAGCACCTCGGTCCACGGCTCCCGGGCCAGCTCCCGCTCGAACAGGCCGGTCCAGTCGGCGACCCGCGCGAAGTCGCCGAGCGCACCGCGCCAGTCCGCCGGGTCGGCCGGGTCGATGGCCCAGCGGCGTTCGGGGACGTCGTGGTACTCGCGGTGGCGCAGGTTGTGGTCGACCCAGGCGGGCACCTCGTCGGCGTACCCCATGTGCGCCAGCGCCTCCGCGGCCATCGGCGCGTGGTTGACGAAGGACCCGCCGTGCTCGAAGCCCACTCCGTGCAGCCGCTGGAGTGCCTCGCCCATGGCGTCGGTGTAGGTGAGTGCTGCCACGTGGATCAGTCCTTGATGTCACAGACGGCGGCACCGGAGGTCAGGGCCTGACCCGCCGTGGCGGCCAGCCCTGAGACGGTGCCGGACTTGTGCGCGGTGAGCGGCTGCTCCATCTTCATCGCCTCGAGTACGACGACCAGGTCGCCCTGCTCGACCCGTTGCCCCTCCGCGACGGCGACCTTGACGACGGTCCCCTGCATCGGCGAGGTGAGCGTGTCGCCGGAGGCCCCGGCGCCCGCGCCACCGCCGGAGGTGCGCCGCCGCGGCCTGGCGGCGGCCCCGACGAGGCTCGGCTGACGCTCCGGCACCCGCCCGAGCGACGCGGGCAGCGTCACCTCCAGGCGCTGCCCGGCGACCTCGACGACGACCGTCTCGCGGCCCCCGCCCTCGTTCTCCGTGTCGTCGGCGGGTGCGGTGAAGGGTTTGATGTCGTTGGCGAACTCGGTTTCGATCCAGCGGGTGTGGACCGTGAAGGGGGCGGTGGAGCCGGACAGTTCGGGGGCGAACGCCGGGTCCTTGACGACCGCGCGGTGGAAGGGGATGGCGGTGGCCATGCCCTCGACGGTGAACTCCTCCAGGGCGCGTGCGGCGCGCTGGAGGGCCTCGGCGCGGGTGCGGCCGGTGACGATCAGCTTCGCGAGGAGGGAGTCCCAGGCGGGGCCGATGACGCTGCCGGACTCGACGCCGGCGTCCAGGCGGACACCGGGTCCGGAGGGTGCGGCGAACGTGGTGACCGTGCCCGGGGCGGGCAGGAAGCCCCGGCCGGGGTCCTCGCCGTTGATGCGGAACTCGAAGGAGTGGCCGCGCAGCGG